>NZ_VOBJ01000001.1:0-1234877 GCF_008369335.1 Planococcus sp. ANT_H30
CCCGCGAAAGATTCTCGGCTACCGGACACCGGAAGCGTGCTTCTTAGAAGAGCTCGCCCACATCGCCTGAACCACACACGGTTTAATGGGTTTTCATGTTTTGTTGCATTTAATATTGCAATCTAGGATCTAAAAGAGTCTTAAAATTTTCATATGAATACGGGAGATCGATGCTAGTTTTATTCCAATTCCACTCCACAAGGTAATCCTCCTCTTTTAGTACAATTCATCAGCCTTGAAAATTTTTGTTTTTCATTTTTCACCAATAATATCATATTAAAATTATATTCAAAGAAAATTTATCAGAAAATAAGTGTTCGTAAAAGTACACTTTTACGAACGCTTTGAAAACAGCTTAAAACGGACGAAAAGAGCGTTCGTAAATGTGTCAAATGACTTTACGAACGTTCGCGAAATTGCATCCACTTTTACGAACGATTTTCAGGTATAATGAGAGGAAACAATCATTTATAGAGGTGAATTATGGAACATCGCAAATTTGGCTACATACGTGTCAGCAGCAAAGATCAAAATGAAGGACGTCAATTGGAAGCCATGAAAAAAATGGGCATCAATGGACGAGATATATATTTAGACAAACAAAGTGGAAAGAACTTCGAACGCGCGAACTATCAATTATTAAAACGAGTCATTCGGAAGGGCGACATTTTGTATATCCACTCCCTGGATCGGTTCGGCCGAAACAAAGAAGAAATCCTCCAGGAATGGAATGACCTCACGAAAAACATTGAAGCCGATATTGTGGTGCTGGATATGCCGTTGTTGGATACGACACAGTACAAAGACAGTATGGGGACTTTTATTGCCGATTTGGTTTTGCAGATTCTGTCTTGGATGGCAGAAGAGGAACGGGAACGCATCCGGAAACGGCAGCGTGAAGGAATCGACTTGGCACTGCAAAATGGCATTCAGTTTGGCAGGTCCCCTGTTCTTGTTTCAGATGAGTTCAAAGAGGTGTATAGAAAGTGGAAAGCTAAAGAGCTAACAGCTGTAGAAGCCATGCAAGAAGCCGAGGTTAAAAAGACTAGTTTCTATAAATTAGTTAAAGCACTCGAAGAAACACCAGTTAAGACTGTATAATAGAAGAAACTATCACCCCTCCTTATATTTTTTGTACTATTAACTATAACTAAAAAGCCGTAGAATGACTTCCTAGTGCAATCATTCTACGGCTTTTATGATTTTGAAGTAACTTAATCAGTAATTATATGGTTTTCTTTTACTGACTTTATATACTGTTTTTACAAACCTCTAATTTTAATACTAAGTTGTAGAAAGGTTTTCCCATTTAAATTTAACTGACTTATTCTATTTTCGTTATATAACCATCATTTACATTTGCCTCAAAGTTACCATCTGAATTCAATACACTAAACGCAGTTTTCCCGTCTTCTTCTTTAAATATAATTAGCTGATTCGCAATAGGCTCGTAAAGATATATGTCGCCATTTTGATTAATGTACTTCTCTCCCTTATAAGGTTGTAAAAGTTCTGCATCAAACCGTTGTTCTTCCATATCCATAATAATCAAATCGACTTTATTGTCATATATACGAACAATCCTTTTATCATAATATAAATTTGTATAATCTGAAGAATATTCTTCATCAACTTTTTCTTCGGCAGGATTGCCCCATTTTTCCAACACTTGCTCTTTTTCATGACCAAGTGATATTCCATAAATGTGGAACTTATGGTCTTCAACAGTAAGGATACTTGAAGAACTGTCAGAGGAGTCTGCAACCTCGACTCTTTCCTCCGCCCCTTTCAATATAAAAAAATATCATCAAATGAACCCTTTAAACGGTCAACTAGTCCTTCTTGTTCTTCTAGTGTCCTTACTCTTTCCTCTGCCAATTGCTCTAAACGTGAGTAACTCTTCATGATATCGTTTATTTGAGATAAAGTACTATCTGGAACCTCATAAAGTACTTTATATGTTTTGGAAAAACCGTTTTGTACTGTATATTCCTTTGTCTCTCCCGGTAATACATTAATACTAAAATTTCCTGGGGAAGTGAATTCCGTTTCAAAAGTAACTAAAACAAACTCTTCATTTGTGTAAGAATCGATAACTCGGTACTCTCGATCATTAATCTGTTGAGCAAGATAACCAGAAAACTCCTGTAAATAGGACTCTGTCCAGACAATTTCGTAAGGATAAATTTGTTTTGATTGTTCAATATCTTTTAGCAAATTTTCCTCATCGGTTTCAATACTTTGAAGATCCGAATCTGTTTTTAGATATTTTTCTATATCTGATTCAATTTCTTTTAGTGTGTAAGCATTGTTATCAGTCTCCCAATGTTTTATCAACTTCAGAATCAGATTCCAGTTTTGTGTATCTACTAAATCTCTAAAAACAGCATTAACCATAGCATAGAAATCAGGATTGTCACTTTCAGCTATAGCTTGGACTATAATCTCGATCTGTTCTTCTTTGGCTATGGTCTCTCTGTTCTCGGTAAAAAATTGGTGGAGTCCCTCATAGTCACGGGCTTGAATTAATTTTTTAATCTTTTCCTCGAAGCTTTCCATAGGCACCTTAACTTCTGAAGTTGGCGACTCAGAAGTAGGACTGCATGCTGATAGTAAGCTTAAAAAACTAAGGAATAACACTATTATAAACCGGAATTTTTTTTGTTCTTTATTAAGCCAATGATGACTTTTCATTATTTAAACTTCTCCTTCCATTAAATAAAAATATTAGCAATTTTCTATATTATTTATATATCTCCTTAAAAACGAGCAATAATACAAACAAATTCCAAACCACTCTCTTATAAATTGTTTGAAACTCTATAAAAGTTATTTTATGAAAATTGTATCATATAACTTTTACTATAATAATACCTTATGATTAAATTACTAACAATCTATTCCATTTTTTGTACTATAATTTAATTAACATTTCATCAAAAAGTATTTAAGATTTTACATGGAAAGATGGGCATGATAGCCCCGCTTAGTCAAATTCATCCCTGAATTTAGCCTGTATATCCTGTCCGCGTAGGATTCATGTAAAATAACTGTGGGTTCGTACTATCCGTTGCAAAACAATGGGATTTTCGATTGTAAAATATAAGTAAAAAAGAACTGTAAATTTCAAGTGAAAATATGGTCTCAAAAACAACAACACAACATAATTGCTATTGTGTTGTGTTTTTAAACTTTTGCTTTGCCTTTCTATTGCATGCCCATTCACTCAATCGATTCGGCCGGAACAAAGAAGAGATCATTCGGTAGTGAAGTGATTTAACTAAAATATTGAAGCCGACATCGCCGTACTGGATTTGCCATTGTTGGGTACGACTCAATATAATGACAGTATAAAGAAATATATTGCGAACTTAGTTTTACAGATTCTATCGCGGATATTGGTAAAAGAGGTTTATAGAAAATGGAAAGCTACGGAGTTAACAGCAGTTGAAGCCATGAAGGAAGCCGGAGTGAAAAAGACCAGTTTTTATAAATTGGTTAAAGCACTCGAAGAAGAAACAGGTAACCTATTATAATAGAAGAAACTCAATTTCCTATATCAGAGCTATCCGTATAGTGTAACTCTGTATTCAAATGAAAAGGAGGGGAATATATTACACACAATATAATTTGTTAGAAAATTTATATTTTATGTGATATAATTATGATAGAAATTGAATTCTTAGCAGATGAACATGGCAACCAACAAGTCATAGACTTAATCACTTCTATTGCTAATAGAGCAATGAAAGATGAAGATTATGCAGAACTTGCAGCTCGTATAGCCCAGCTACTTGATTACATGAAGGACATAGGAGTTCCTCCTATAGAAAAACGTACGTTATACGGTATCAGCTCGGTAGGAAATCCCATCACACTAGTGGATGTAGTAAAAGAACTGAACCACCATCCCCCACTGATGGAAGCACGAGCGAATTGGAGACCCGTAGGAGCTTTTCGAGCGATCTTTTTCTATGAAATGGACGACAAAGGCAACCAAACCATTTACTTCACAAAAGCTGTAATCAAGCAGGCGACCTATTCACGAGACTTTGAACACGCAATTAGTGCGAGTGAAAAAATGATGGTTGAATTTTTTAAACCTGAGTAAAAAAGGAGAGGGTTTAAATGGCAAATAAAAATTATAACGATGTAATGGGGATCTTAAGACAAGTGCCAAAAGTAAATGAACACTTGAATAAAATTTCTGTCATTATGGGGAAAAAAATACTCAAGAGACGCCTTGAACTAGGTTTGACCCAAAAAGAGGTTGTTTCTATGATTAAGGATCATGGGGATACCTTTACACAGGCGACCCTATCGAAGATTGAAAGTGGTGCTGATAATATCAAATCTGAAACATACGACAAGGTTTTCGTAGCTTTGGGTGGTCTCGAAGATTTGACTCCTAAATTTAAGGAAAATCCTAAAGGTAAGGATTTAATTCATTCGTAGATACCTATGTAAAATAGAAGAAACTCAAATAGAACCGGAGAGATAGAAGCATATCCTCTCTAGTTCTATTTTTTTGTCCATATGATTTCATGGCCTGAAATATAGAACACTATCAATTAAGCCAAAGAATTTGTTACTTAGTAAAAGCCTAACTCGGAACTGTAGACTTCCTCTTTGCAATTGATACAATATCCTTTTCCGTTGGTTAATGGCACTGGACAACCACATTCACAACGTCCAAGCGCATTATCAGATGGCTCTGAAGGAACAAACCTATTTCCGCAGTACTTACACTTTTTCATATAACTATTATTTTCTTTCTCACATTTAGAACATTTCAATTTTCAGTCTCCCTTCATCCTGTACATTTCAGTTTTCAACTTTTTATACTGAAGCTACTTTTTACTTTCAAGTCTTTTTTAAGTGATTTTTGGTAGACCATAAGAAAATCTTTAATGGGTACTTTTAAAATCTCTTCACGATTTTCTGTAAATTCAACTCGAGCATTTTTTAAAACGTCTCTTATTATTTGCACAGAAACCGTCCAGTTTTCCAAGTAATAGTTCTCTTCTAACCACGTTAAAATAATCGGTCTCCAAACATGATTGGAAGACAAGATATAACTAGCGCCTTCTATTCTTGTCGTTCGCATTCTTTCCAGAAACTCTTTATATTTCTTTTCAGGAACGTGTGAGGATAAATTTTGGACTTTCCCTCTATTTAACTCATAAAAATATTGGCGAAAATGATCATCCAATTCTTTTTCTTGAGGACTCATGACGTTAGATGCTGAAATTGCTCGCTGTAAGGACACCGACGGTTCAACCTGTTGAACAGCTTCTTGCAGTTCTTCTATCTTCTCTCCCCCTCCTGGGGCACCTGCAGCTTCTTTCTCTTCTTCTCTGATTCTTTGGAGAAGTGCATTTTGTTGCGCTTGCTCTTCAAGAATCAGTCTCTCTCTTTCCTTTTTCCTTTCCACAGCTTGCAAGACACTCTCTTTGAACGTCTTCCGGAAAGAAAGCTCTTGTTTCGGATCTCGTAGCATGAATGCCTCATTCTCGATATGAAGTGCTTGGCTAAACGGAACTCTTGATGTCTCACCAATCAGAAATCCTCTGTAGATTTCACCTCTTGCGTCATCAATAAAGCGAAAAACACGAATATAGTTTTTATCTTCAATCTGTGAAATGTAGTAAATGCTTTTCAGGTCTATTTTCCGATTTGAACTAAGCGCTGAAGTAGTATACGCCGACACGTTAAACAACTCTTCTCGGTCTGTATAAGTTGCGATTTCAGTCTTCCAGGCGTGATCCTCTTTACTGGTATGTGAACTCAACCACTCAATTTCCCACAGCAGAATACTACTCTTCATCGTTTCGGATGCAAAATTCGCTTTATCAATCAGCCAAAGGGGTATTAATCCGTTTTCGATGAAGTACTGATGTCGTGCTTTGAAATTCCGACTATGTTCCAAGCTTTCATGTTCTGTCATATCTGTTAATACCGTAATGGCCCACTCTTTGCTGCCTATTTGAACGTATAAATCCGGAAAGTGTTTCTTAAAACGCGGAACGCGATACCCTTCCGTAATCTCGACTAAATCTCTTCCAGCGGCTGCTGTGTCTAATTCGTCTTTGATCAGACTGACCAGTACCGGATGGCGAAAGGATTCTCGCTGAATTTGTTTTTTGTACTGGCGATACGCACGCTCTACTTGCTTAGATTCTAAGCATGCCAAGTTAGAAGGGTGGGCGAAATAAGTCCCTCTATCATCTCCTGACCTGACACGCATAGATACTTGGCAATATGGACAAACATACAAGTTCTTTTTTGCTAGTTGCTTTAACTGATCCACCGAATAAATTTCTTTAAGTGAATCGATAAACTCCTCTGTGTTATCCCCTTTGTTTATAGCAAAATTCATATTCTCCCCTTCTCTGCTTGTTTTCTTAGCAAATTCTGCGTTGACTTACAATTATTATACCTTAAATTTCCAATAATTTTGATTACATAAATTATTTACTTTTAAAAAGGACAAGTAGTTTGGGCCAATATTTTTTTGTGGAGAATTAGCTTTATTAATTCTCATATATATATGACTACCGGTAGTTCAATAAATGAATATCTGCATTGCCAAATAGAAAAGGACTGCCACAAAAAGTAACAGTCCTCTCCCATTTTCACTTTCTTAAATTCACTTTTAGGATGCATTCATAAATACTTATCAATAGTCCCTCCAGATACCGTAAGATAATGTTGAATTAACGTTTCCAATGATTGATGGCCCGTTTGTTGTGCGATAGTTGATACATCTGCACCGGCGGCGTGCATCGCTACAACTTGGCTTTTCCTGAAGTTGTAGCCGGTAAGTCCCGTCCAACGCTGCAAAAAATGATAGTACCCAATTTCAGTGATGGCCTTGCTTTCATAACGTCCATTCTTATACACCCTCCCCACAAAATAGTTGCCTGGTTTCAGGTGGTATTCGCGTGTATATACGTTGACTGCATCGATAACTTCCGACGTGAGCCGTTTCGTGTGCCATCTTTTTTGCTTTTTCAGATATACATGCACGCATTTATTGTCCAGATCGAAATCACTCATTTTTAACCGCACCATTTCGCTAGGTCTGTTAGCGGTTACTAGATTGACTAGACAAATCGCCCTTACTCTTATCGGAAGACGATTGAGCATATCCATCAACTCTTTCTTATTCAGGGCCGACTTTCCTCGAACTTGTGTCAAATGAGCGTATTGATCTTCCTGGTATATCTTCCGTATCCCCGAAAGCTCGTATGCCACACTAGCCTGGCCTTTGAGATCTATGTTATGAATGACACTCAAGTACTTTCTGATAGCTGCCAGCCGGCGCTCCCACGTTGTTTTCTTAACTTGCTGTTCAGTCAGTGAGATGTACAAATAATCAAGCATCGCCTCTGCGCCAATTACTTGGGCTGTGCTGCAGCAATAGTTCTTGTATCTTCGAATATCTCCTTCATATTATTTTGGTATTTCCTCCATTTTCTTTTCAATATGAACTTTTCTGTTATGGTAACGTTTCTCAGTCTCCAGAGTGTCCTGGTGAGTTGCCAATTTGAATTTCGTCATTTTTCTGCCTCTCCATTTCTTTTCAAAATCATTGTGAAACAACATTTATGATAGATTGATTTTGAAAAAAGTAATGGGACAAAGCAAAAGAGCCAGAGAAGAAAGTGGCGCCTTCTTCTCTGACTCTTAAAAACCATCGTTTTTGATAATGAAGACATTATTTTCTTCTTGGTCCATTAACTTCTAATGTATAAGCCCATTCAGCTATGCCCTTCGTTAGTTTAATATTATTCTCTATGACTCCATCACAGAATTTTTCTCCTATAATTATAAAATCAGATTCTGTTTTTATAGAATCTATTCCTAATTTCTTGTGAAAATATTTAATAGTATTTTTAAGATTAGAAGCTTTTCCGCCCTTATGGGCAAATTTATTCCTTACCAATCGACACTCATTAAGTAGGGCGAACTCTGCTTTAAATTGTTTAAAATGAGTGCTGTCAACACTAGTAAGATAATATTGAGCTTTGCATATGTCATTATTACCTTTCCAATCTTTGAATTTTTCTATTTTTGTCTCCACTAAAGATGCATGATTAAGACACGTTTCTACTAACATATATTCTGTGAATGCATAAATACTATTTAACAAGGTCATTCTTGATAAATTCACAAAGTCTTTTCCGTAAATTTCTTTTGGACAAGAGAAAAAATCTCCTGCTTTATATTTTGCTGTTAAATCATTATATAGCTGAACTTCTTTTCTTAATTTTGTTTCTACAAAATCTGAATAGGAACTAAGAGAATTAAGAGTTTCTATTGTTTGGAGTGGTAAACTAATATCGAATTCTTTTTCTCCAGCCATGTTACCAACTCTTTTCTCATTTTTAAAATTACCATTTTTCGTTCAATTCAAGAGAACAAGACCGACATAATCTGAATTTTGATTAGTTAACGCATTTTTTATAGCTAAAGATTCGTAGTAATTCTTTCCAGTCGGTTCATCTTCGAAAACTACGTTCTTCCCAACAATTGAAAATACTTCTTGTTTGATCTGCTCTAATTTTACATTGAAAAATTCTTTTCTATTATTTACGAGATTTACTCGATCAGTATTAAAAGCAGCGTGCAGGTGACTTTCTAAATGAGGTGCATCATCTGTTAAAATCATGGCATGAACGTCATACTCAAATGGAACAGCTGCCCCACTTAATTCTCTGATCCGATCAGCAGGTTCTAGCCGTCTCGTCATCCCAATTTTATAAACATCTTTACCAAATGCCCCAATATTAGAGATAATATAGACATACCCCGACTTGCCTACTAAATGGATATACTCTAATTCTTCTCTTTTCTTCTCAATTAATTCTAAAGAATCATACAACTCGTTTATTCTATTAAGCACTGCACTGTCATCTTCATTAGCCTCAATATTTTGTTTGTGCAATGCGGATAGCTCTTTCTCTACCTCTTTTTGGTGCTTATTATATTCCACCGTCTTTTCTTTGATTTCACGTTCCACTTTTCTTCTTTCACGTTCTTCTTCTCTTAAGACCCGTAATTTTTCTTTTTCCTCTTGCTCGAACAATTTCAACTCATACACTAACTTTAATTCTTCAATTTTCAATTGATGGTATTCATCACAAATCACTAACGCGTTCTTTGCGTTTAGTTTGTTTATTGAAGCCAGTGATTTATCCATTCTTGATTCGACAGTGTCAAAGTTAGCATACTTTAAAGAAGCAATAGCATTGTCGCATTCAATATTATAAGAACGAATCATGCCTTTGATATTTAAGTCAGTCATCTTTCGGCCTTCACGTAGGCTACCATTTACGGTCCAGGAAGTCCCTTCTATCACCACACGTTTTTGTTTAATCATTTCTCTTTGCTTTTGATAGTTATCATTAAGTTCATCTTTAAATTTTTCGGTTGTCGTAAAGGGGAAATCTTTTTTGTAAAACGCTACTGATTGAAAGTTCCGTTCATCTCTAGCCATGACAAATGATTCTTTCAATTCTCGATAGTTATGAAGAACCTTCTCTTTATTGATCAATTGCTCTTCTAACTCTACTAAGTCGTTTTGGTGCTGCTTCACTTGCTCTTTTTGAAATTCTAATTTCTGATCTAACTCTTCAATAAGTCCCCTCTCAATCTCTGTAGCTTTGAGATATCTATCTTCAGCAGTACGATTGACTTCTTCAATTAGATTCGAAAGTTCAAGTGATGTTTGAGTTCTCTCATTAGTTACTTTATTAAGAAACGTTTCATCTTCTTGAATTTTCTCTTTCAAGAAATTCAGATGAGTAGTTTTTTCATTTATTTGAGATTCGAGTGCTAATATCTCTAATTTATTATCCTCGACTTTCGCTTCGAAAGAACTTACTTGTCTTTTTAATACTTCTAAGTTATCGATGGTCGTACTCATCTCTTCCAGTTGGTTTTGCAAAGCGCTATAATCACCTTGCAAGTTTTGAAAATCTTGCTTGAAATGTTTATTTTCACTTTGTTGCAGTAATAAATGAACATTTTTCTCTTCTAATTCTTTTTCCAAAGCTCCTATTCTATCCTGAGCTTCTTGATAGGTCTTCTTAGTAACGAACATGGCGAGTACCTCCTTTTTAACTTTGAGAAAGAGAAAATCTATTTGTCTACTTTTAATGAATGCATGCCTTTTATCTTATTTAGTAAATCATTAACTAATACTAATTTATCACAAATAGCTATTAAAGTACCTTTAAATTGTAATATTTGTTGTTGAATTCCATTTATAATCATAAAAACAGATTTTAAATAAAAAATGAACTAAGTCCGAATAATAGATATTAAATAAATATCTTTATTTGGGATTTAGTTCATAAGATTATATTTTTAGTATAGGTAATCCTCTATTTCCTACACTTAAATGGTACATTAATGGAAGTAAGTGCGTATGTGACTTTTGATGTGATGGCTTATGGGCATGTTAGGTTAAACAATTACGAGATTAAGAAAGATCAATCTCTAACAACATGCCATATGGTAGTAGAAGAAAGGATGGGAGAATTGGTAAATAATTATCCGAAACATATTGTCGCTGTTTCTGCTTGTATTGAGAATGAAAATAATGAAATATTATTAGTCAAAACTCATTGGCGGGCAGATACTTGGGAATTACCAGGAGGTCAAGTTGAAGAAGGTGAACCTTTAGATAAAGCAGTCTGTCGAGAAATTTTTGAAGAGACTGGTATTGTCATAAAACCAACTGGGATTACTGGCATTTACTACAATGCCTCGAGTGAAATCTTATCAGTCGTTTTCAAAGCTGATTACATAAGTGGGAAGTTAAAAATACAAATAGAAGAAATTAAGGAAGCAAAATTCGTTGCTCCAACTGAGGTCGATATTAGTTCTTATATTACTCGTCCTCATATGCTTTCTCGCACAATTGATGCTATGAACTCAACTTCCAGTATTCCTTACGAAACTTGGGAAACAAGTCCCTATAAGTTATTAAGTAGACTTGAGAATGACGCTTAGAATTTAAGTTAAAAAGCCGGAAACGATTGATGAGTAAACGTTTTAGAAAAGAAAATGTAAGATCGTAAATTACTAATGTTGGTACTTGGATGTGGAGGTATTTATGAATACTCACTATTATTTAGGTTGGTTTACCGATTTTTTTCCTGAGCGTTTGAGTCAAATGTTACGGAAGGATATAACGGAAAGAAAATCACTCGTTCTGATTAGCTCGAATCCATTAGATATTAGTGTAGACGGTGCTGCTGAACGCTCGTGGCTTGACCATGCTGGCATCACATTTGATAATTACTATTTAATCGATTATTCCGTACAGAAAGATGCTGCCCAAACGTTTATACAAAGCGCTTCCGTCATTTTCTTGTTAGGTGGCGATACGCTCAAACAAAATGAGTTTTTACTCGCCTATGGATTGTCGGAATGCATCCGAAAAAGTAACGCCGTTGTGATTGGAGCAAGCGCTGGTGCAACTAATATGTCAGCTAAATGGTTATGCTCAAAAAACTTTGGCTATCAAGTTAAAGAAAACACTGTTTACGACGGAATTGGTCTTGGCAATTTTTCCATACTGTCTCACTTTGATCTCGAAAATAACATGTCATTGGTTCAAAGTGAACTCTCTTCCCTATCAGAAGAACTGAAGGTTTATGCCTCAAATAAGGATTGAGCGTTGCGCATAAAGGGAGATAAAATCGATATTCTTGGCAATGTATATGTACTTTCTCAATCAGAGATTCAAAAGTTAGAGGAAACATTCTAGTTCTCTCGCATGGCTATAGTTACGCTAACCAAATAAAATGCGCTTGTTTAGTCATGATACTTGGTACGCTCTGGAACAGCTAAACTCCCAATACATGTGTAGGTAATCCTCTACTCATAACAGTTACACAGAGCAAGACATCTGAAAAGTCGAAGGCGAAAAAATAGAGAGAACGGTGACTACATGAACCTTAAAAATGGAGAATTTCAAGTAGAACTCAATGACATCAGTCATTGGATCAAAATCGAAGGACAAGAATACAACACGATTCCTTTAGTTATTCTTCATGGTGGACCCGGAGGAAATCTTTTTGTCTTCGAAAGAACAGTAGGTCCCTTACTTTCTAAGGAGCGAACGGTTGTGTATTACGAACAACGAGGAAGTGGAAGAAGTGGAAAGCCAGACTCAGATGCTGCCTATAAAATAAGTGACCTGGTAAATGACTTTAAAGAGATTGTTAAATGGCTCGGGGTCTCAAAAGTGGATTTATTGGGGTATTCATTTGGCGGGGAATTAGCTTTGGAAGTAGCCTATGCGCTTCCAAAGTGTATTAATAAAATAATTCTATCGGGACCCAGCTTACTAGCCTTAAAAACTCAATACGTTGTTCAAATGACTGGATTTGTCTCCATTGCGGATTCACATTTGCGAAAACAGATGGAAGAAATTCTCGCTGCCGAAACTACTGTTGAAAAAAAATATCAACAAACGTGGGAATTAGTTGATGAGAACACAACAAATCGCTTATTTTTTGAAAACCAAGATATCGCTAAAAAGTATCGACGACTCGTCCAGGAGAGTAATTTCGCCAATTCAGGTTTGATGATGGCTGCCTTGGAAAGGAATCCACCAGAAGTTCCTTTATACGAGCGCCTCTCAAGTATTACACAGCAATCGCTCATTTTAACAGGCGTTCATGACAGAAATACCGGCATGATTATTTCTAGAATAATTAGTAGAGAACTCCCAAATAGTGAGTGGAAATTATTTAATCGAAGCGCTCACTTCCCTGAATTAGAAGAAACAGAAGAATTCGTGGAGGAAATCTTAACATTCCTGAAAAATTCTTGAATGCATGAGAACGCAATGCTTGAGTAAATTTCTTTAGAAAAGAGTAGCTTTGTCTACTTTTTTCTATTTTATTTTGCTTCCCTTCCCCTTTTTAGGATTAAGGTGAAGGGTGCAATCAGTATGTATATTTACATGGAGTAAGTAACGACAATCCTCTATCTCCATAACTAATCGATATTAGTTATGGCGATTCCTAAAAATTTAAAAATAATAGATGTAAAAAAATAGAATTAAATAGTACGTACGAAAACACGTACGATACTACAGACTTTTTCTGTACTCGAATAATGTTCTATAGTATACTTTATTCAAATGAAATAATAGGAGTTGATCACGATGGGTATTCATATTCCAGAAAGACCTAAGTTCAGCGATGAACAAATCACAGCAGCTGGAGTTGCTTCTAAAACGTTCGGCAAAGTACGAGCTGCTGCAAAAAAATCACCCCAATATATTTTGGCCAACAACAAGCTCGACAGTGTTGTGTTAGATTACGCACACTACCTCAAAATGTATCAAGAGCTTGAAACGTACCGCGAATTATTTTATATGGACGAAATCGCCCGTCGTGCTGAATACGCTGATGCGCATCCCGAAGACTCTATCTCACTACGCGAAGCTGTAGGGGAAACTAGCTATGCTCAAATTATGTCTAGTGATCCCGATGAAGTTGCAGATGACGAGTTATTCGAATAAATGAGCCAAGATCGGTTTAAGATTCGGTTCGATAAGAAGGCTCAAAGGGAATACGATAAGCTAGATGGCAGCGTAAAAGGACATGTGAATAAGGGATTAGCAAAGCTACGAACACGGGCTGATACACTTGGAAAAGAACTTGAAAACAAGCGAAATATGAAATTGCATGGTTGTAAGGAATTGAAGTTTAAAGGCAGTGGCATTCGAGTTATTTATCGAATTACAGGTAGAACAGAGGACGAGTTAGAAATCGTCATGATTCTTGGTATAGGAGATCGAGACGAAGATACAGCATTTAAAGATGCTTCTAACCGACTTGCAGATTTCTTAAAAAACCTAGAAGACTAAATAATCTTAAGAAACCTCCAGTAAGGAGGTTTTTTTATTTGATCATACTTTCAACAGTAAGGCTTCATAGTAGAAAGTGTAGACATAATAATAGAGGAATAGTAAAGACAATCCTCTATTATTAGAAATAACTTCATAACACAAAAAGAATATAGATAAGGCACTTGAATAGTTAGTTGAACCTCTAACTGCTCAAGTGCCTTACTTCGTTTATTGTTATTTACAAAACCGTGCTAGTTAAAATTTCTTTCATCCCAAACTAATTTTTCGGGATAAATATTTAGTTTTCCTCCAAGCACTGAATGGTATTCGATTAATTTCACTTTCATCTCACGACACCCACTATAAAACGTAGAAAAAAGCCCCGCCGGTCCGCCACCAATGATACTCACGTCAAAAATCTCTTTAAGCTTCATCGAAAAACTCCTTTCTTTAAATTTTTCTACCCTTGCCATATGGAATGCATACAGGGGTCCCATATATGGGATCTTTCCCTATTTCACAGCGCATGGAAAATACATCGTTGACCATTTGAGGGGTGATCACTTCTTCTGGTTTGCCTTGTGAATAAACATTCTTATCGCAAATGGCTACAATGTGATGCGCATAACGGCACGCTAAATTTAAATCGTGAAGAACCATCACGATGGTTCTGTTTTCTTTTTCATTTAACTCAAACAGAAGATCTAAAATTTCGATTTGATGCGCTAAATCCAAATAGGTTGTTGGTTCATCTAATAAAATAACATCTGTTTTTTGAGCGAGTGTCATCGCAATCCAGGCACGCTGTCTTTGGCCACCTGATAACGAATCCACCGTTTTTTCTTGAAATTCTTTCATATCGGTTAGTTCTAACACACGATTGACGACAGACTCATCTTCCTCCGACCATTGCTTTAACCAGCTCTGATGAGGATACCTGCCCTGTTTAACTAGTTGTAAAACCGTTAGACCTTCTGGAGCTAACGGAGTTTGAGGAAGAATAGCCAGTTTCTTAGCTACTTCTTTTGTGGACTGTTTTTTTAACCCCATCCCATTTAGTAAAATCTCTCCAGTTTGTGGTTTGATAAGCCTTGCTAAAGATCGCAACAAGGTCGATTTCCCACAGCCATTGGCTCCAACAAAAACAGTGATTTCTCCTTTTGGGATGGTTAATTGTAAATCTTCAATGACTTTAGTTTGACCATAGCCTAAGGATAAAGAATGTGCTTCTAACATACGTATTTCCTCGTCCCCTTTCTATCGCATTATCCATTTCGATTTCGAAATAGGAGATAAATGAAAAATGGTGCGCCAATGGCAGCCGTAAATACGCCCGCCGGAAGATCTAAGGGTAAAAATGCAGTGCGCGCCACAAAATCAGCTAACACCACAATCATTCCGCCGATTAATGCCGATACCGGTATAAGTGCAGCAAACGAGCGACCAATCAGTAAACGCCCAATGTGTGGCGCGATTAAGCCAACAAATTCGATTCCTCCCGCGAAAGCTGCCGCTGTTCCCGCAAGAACAACACTAATCAGTAGCAACAAAAAACGCCTAGATTGAACTTTCACACCAAGCCCCGTCGCAATATCATCTCCCAATTCCTTGACACTTACAGAACGTGCCAGAAAAGCCGTTAACGGAATAAATAGGAGAACAAAAGGTAACATCGAATAGACATGTCCCCAATTCGAACCGTATAAACTGCCGGTCAACCAGAGATAGGCTTTGGTGGTTACAGCTGTATCGCTCAACACAATCATCATTAAGACAATCGCTTTCATCGCAGCCGCGATTCCGATACCGATTAATACAAGACGAATGGGTGTTACCCCGTTATTCCATGCCAGCAAATAGATGATTGAGGCGACGATCACTGCCCCTAAAATTGCAGCTACTGGCATAAATACTGCACTAACTGTTCCTAAGAAAACCACAATAAAAATAATTGCGCCCGCAGAAGCTCCAGCTGTGATGCCGATGATGTCTGGTGAGGCTAAAGGATTCCGTATAATTGCTTGCAAAATAGATCCTGCCACGCCTAAAGCTGCGCCGACCATAAAGGCAAGTAACACACGTGGCAATCTCAGTTCGTTCAGTATAAAGTCCGGTTCTACAATTCCCATTAAATTTTTAATGATGACCCATGGACTGATAAAACTACTTCCAACCGACAGACTCATCATCAATATCGCGATAGCTAATAAAGCGAGTGCTATTACAGTAGTAATGGTTTTTTTATCGACTTGAAAAGAAAAATTTTCTGATTTATTTTTAACCGTAATGTGTCTACCCACTCTTCACCACGCCTTTCCGAGCAATATAAATGAAAAACGGTGTGCCAATTAACGCTGTCATCACACCAATGGGCATTTCTTGTGGAGCAATAATAAATCGAGCAACCACATCTGCCAGTAACAGTAAGCTAGCCCCCATTAAAGCACTCAAAATAATCACCCAACGGTAATCAGGTCCAACGATTCCTTTGACTAAATGAGGAACAATCAAACCAATAAATCCAATTGAACCTGCTACGGCTACGGAGCCACCAGCTAATACAATAACGACTATACCAATGACCACTTTCAGTAAGGCCGTTCGTTGACCTAAGCTCTTCGCTACATCTTCTCCTGCAAGTAAGATGGTCACGGGTTTCCCTAAGAATAAAGCAATGATTAAGGCGATTAACATATAGGGTAAGACGGGAATAATCATATCTAAACTTCTTCCCGACACCGATCCTGCTAACCAAAATAAAATGCTCTGCAGTCGTTGTTCATCAACCACAAGCAAACCTTGCGTAAACGAAACAAAAAGGGCAGAAATGGCGGCTCCGGCTAAGACCAATCTAATAGGCGATAACCCGTCTTTTCCTAGTGAACCCAGAAAGTAGACAGAGACCCCCGCTACTCCTGCACCTAAAAAAGCAATCCACATATACGACTGCAGGGAATCTACAGAAAAAAAGGTCGCTGACAAGACGATAAAAAATAACGCTCCTGCATTAACGCCTAAGATATCTGGAGAGGCTAATGGGTTTCTCGTCATCGCCTGCATTAATGCACCTGCCACAGCTAAGTTAGCCCCTATAAAGGTTGCGATAATGGTTCTTGTCATTCTAGAAGTTGTGACAATAATGTGTTCGGTATTCGTTGCATCAAAGTAAAGAAGTGCTTCAATCGTCGTCCAAAATGGAATTGAATTTTGCCCTAATGAGAGACTCAAAACAAATGAAAAAATCATCACCATAATAGAAGCAAACAAAACAACTAATTTAAAAGGTTTATGAGCTGACAACTTCCTCATATTTATCCCTGCTTTCCATAGCCATTAAAGAAAGTAAGGGATGGGATTTCCCCACCCCTTACCGTTTTATTTTTCTAATCCGAATCGATCGTACATATCATCCAACATAAGATTCGCTGAAATGATCCCGCCACCAAGATTCCATACAATTTCGTCTACCTCATAAACTTGATTTGATTTGACAGCATCAAGATTTTCCCATAACGGATGGTTGGTCCACTCTTCGTATGTTTTAACCACCGCTGGATCGTTTTTATCCATGAAAATATAAAAAGCATCCGCATTCATTTCTATAATGCTTTCTTTGTCTGTTAATTTGATGATATCTGGACTGTCATCTTGCATATTTTTGGGTCCTTCAAATCCAAGTTCAGCTAAAATGGATCCTGCAAAACCAGTGTAGTAAATACGTGAATGGTCTGCTCTAAAATTTAACACCGCAACGTGCTCTGGAGCTTCATCACCCATCTTCACTTCTAGCTTTTCTTTAAAATCAATGACTCGGTTATCCCAATCCTCTATGACTTCTTGAGCTTCAGTTTCTTTATGTAAGGCTTGCCCCATCAGATTGACCGTATCTTTAAAGACAAATACGGTTTCATGGGCTATCGTTGGCGCAATGGCTGACAATTGTTCATACACTTCTTCGTGTCGAATTTTAGACGCAATAATTAAATCCGGCTTTAACTTAGCGATTTCTTCTAAGTTTGGCTGTGTTTCTTGTCCGACGATTGGAACTTCACCTAACTCTTCTGTTAAATAATTGTAAACGGGTTGTTCATCCCATGATTCCACAATGCCAACGGGCGTTACACCAAGGGCGACGGCTGCATCATTTGCGCCTTGATAAAGAGTCACCACTCGCTGGGGCGTTCCTTTAATTTCTGTAGTTCCCATCGCATGTGTGATTATTTGACTCTCCGCATCACTTGCCGACTCTGCTTCTGTATTAGACGATGCCGAGTTGCTACACCCTGCTATAACTAAAGATAAGGATATTAACGCTATACTTAAAAAAATTGTTCTCTTTTTACTCTGATTCGAATACAAATCTCTTCACTTCTTCCTTCTTTAATTAAGTTCTTATTGATAATGAAAATCATTATCAATAAGAACTTAATTTTTATTATAACGACTCTCTACTTGTATAGCTACCCTTTTTCAAAAATTTTCTATTTAACAATTATTTAGAGCGAGTAAAATATGTTATGCAAATGAATAAATAGAAAAAAAGAAGACCATTTCTTGTGGAATTAAGTCACCACAACTAATTCACAGAAAAAAGGCCTTCCCAGGGACTCAGTATACGGCAAACACCACAGAAAACTAACGTAAATGTGGCGTTTACCAATTACTAGAACCACTACGTGGCAAATAATGAACGACCAAAAAGCACGGATTTCTTATTCAGAAATCCGTGCTTTTGATTAAAGATTTATTTATTTCGTACATGGATTAGATACTGGATGTTGGTGACCGTTAAGATAATAACGATCGTAAAAATACTAAAAAGCTGTGAAGAATCTGAAGCAATCGAGTATAACAACAATAGGATCACCGCTCCGACTAAAAGAGAATTCATCGTATAATGAGTTTTGTATAACCCACCAAGCATGACATGTTTTTCTCCGTCATCAGAAACTTCTAGTAACTTTTTTGCATAATCTGTGTCATTGATTGAAGGAAGTTCACGCTCTGGATACATTTTTTGTACGAGACTAGAAAGTATGAAAGAGAGTGCAGCGCTGACAAACGTTAAAGCAATACCTGTCACAAGCATCCAAAAAGCTTGACCTGTTATAGCAGTCACACTTAAAGCTGCTAAACTGATCAACATGGCAACGTTGGAACAAAGACTGGCGTCTGAATACCTTCTGTACATACGTCCTTCTGCAGCATCTTCATCATCTCCGGTAAATTCTTGATTGGTAAGTGACAAAACGCTGAAATAGAAATATATCGTAAGCAAAGTTAGTAGTGCTGCGATTGCTAGAAGAGCAATATTGCCTATAAATGCATAGCCAGACAAATCGATGCGAAAATCGTCTTCAAGTAAAACTAGCATTCCGAAAAATCCAACCAATGCGCCAATAATCAGCTGACCACTTGTTTTCAACATTTTCTTCATCCTAACTCCTCCTCGTTGAATTGAAAAATCTCTTGAACCGGTTTATCAAAGACCCGCGCAATCTTCATTGCAATGAGCAACGAAGGCATAAACTCTTCGCGTTCGATCAAACTTACGGTTTGGCGTGAAATCTTTGCACGTTTCGCCAATTCTGTTTGATTTATACCTAAACTCGCCCTTAACTCCTTTAACTTTGTTTTCATGTCTTCACCTCTTTATAACTAAAGTGTAAACGATACGTTTCAAAATGACAAATATATTAGTCAAAAATGCGACTTTAATGTTAAAAATTCTTTTTGCAAGGAGGACTAGCTAAAACGAGAAATGTTCTCTATCAACTATATTATTGAAATAAGGTACAATCAAATTACCCGAGTATATGAAAGAATTATCTGATTTCCCTTAAATTAAATACAATTCTAAATGAGTTGTTTTTTATTTCCTGTTAAATGGGGACTGTCTTTATGGAAAGTCATTGTTAATGTTAATGCAAGGGCTTATCGGTGTGTTCGGTTAAATAATAATGTCATTAAGAGAACATGACCTTTAACAAAAGGACCATTTTGTAGAATATATAGGTAACTTCTTTACCCTTTATCCGTCTAACGATAAAAGGAGGGATTAGCTGAGAATGCGAATATTATTTTTAAGTTTGTCTGTTTTTATTTTATCAACAACTATTGAATGTTCTAATTCTTCAATTACACCAGAAACTTATACAACTCAAAATCCGGACGCAAAAGAGATTTTAACATTAGACCCTAAGGCTGATATATTTCAACTCGATGGTATGATTTATCAGACTGGAATTGAGTGGGTTGAAGAACTGTCTTTAACCACAGATGAACAGGTAGGAGAAATAAAAACAAGAAATGATACTGATACAAACTTTGAAGGTGGTATGTCGAACAAGTTGCCTGTTGGTGCAAAAATTTATTCAGCTGAAGAATCGGATGAAGTTGCAGGGCCAATTTTACTCGTAGAATCAGAGGGGAAACTCCTTAAATACTACGGACTTGTGGAAGGTTAACCAATTTATCTATATCCATAATCGGATACGATTGTTGAGTAAACTTTTTAGAAAAGAATAGCCTTTGTTTTAGAATTGAGGCAAAGACTAACCTCATCATATAAATTCATATGAAGTAAATAAAACCAAATGAGATTCTTTGTTCAGAAATGAAAATAGTATCGACAATCCTCTGTTTTCTCTACGCCGATTGTAAAATTAAGCTAGACAACTGAAAAAGCCATCCTCCAAAGAAGATGACTTTCCTTTTTCCGACGCCTATTTCCTCGGTTCCTCATATTTAAGGATGCAATTATTTATTCTTGCCGTGTGAATATCATTAGAACCTAGTTGGATTTTCTTTTCACCAATCCACATTTCATCTATTTCACTAAAGTGATGCGTCTTTACTACATTACGTACTTGTAATACTGTTTTAAGAGATTCAATTTAGGCTCATAAATAGAGCTGAGGAATTAATTTTCGATTTCAAGAATAGCCTCGATTTCTTCTTGGACCTCTCGATTCACCAAACGAGAACGTTTTTTTCTCAATTCAAGATCCATTTCTTGGTCAATAAAGTTATTCGTATGTTTATCAAAACAATTAAAACAAATAGAGTAAAAGTCTTTATTCTCTTTCTTTAAAAAATTAAATTCCCACGTTTCAAGTTCCAAATAACTTACTTGATCTTTCGTTTCTTTTCCACATATTTCGCAAGTTATTTTCATGATAAAAACACCCTTTCATACAACTACCTTTTATTTTTTTCCTGACGCTCTTTGATTCTTTTTAAACGCCCATGATATTTCAATATATTCGCTTGTGATTGTTTGGCATCTTCGCTAGTAGGCTGCAAGTTGGCAATATCCCAATATTTAATAACGACATCTAATACTTGGTCAAAGTATTGGAGTGGTCCATAATTCGTATCTATGGCAATGGTTTTCATTCTATCCTTAAAGTCTGGCATAACGGCACCTGGCATAGAAAAATTAATAATTACTTTCTCAAAAAAAACAATGAAATTCGGATCAAGTTCAAGATGGGCTTTCACTGTGTCGCGATAGAATGCATAATGAAGTGCTTCGTCTTTCGCTACACGTCGAAGTAATGTTGCTAAATCTTTGTCGTAAAGACCCGCTACCTTAGCTACATTATTATAAAAAACGAGTGTAGCTAACTCTTGCAAAGTAGTATAGGCCATTGTTGCTAGAGGATTCGTGAAATCTGGAAACCAACCACTCTCAACTACTCGTTTTCTTAATTGATGCAATCTTACGGGATCTACATTTCGTGTCACCAATAAATACGTTTCCAGTAAGTTAGAGTGCTGGTCTTCTTCAGCCGTCCAAGTGCGTACGAAATCATTTATGACTTCCATTGAATTTTTAAATGTATAATCCAAATGCGAAGTATACCAAGGTAAATTTACTTCTGTAAGTAACGCTGTTTCTACCGCAATAACTACACCTTCTGGAAGAGTTACTTGACTCTCCTCCCAAGGAACTCGTTTAAAGGACATGGCCTTGTCCCATGGTATAAATTCGTGATAGCTCCAATCAATATTTGCAGAACGTTCCTTATGTAATTGATATAATTCTTTAAGGCGTGGTTCTAAGCGTATATCTAAATCTGAATTTAACATGATCTATTCTCCTTTAGGTGTTTTCCTAACTTTAAACCATTTGAATTTTTTTAACAATTATAATATACATTTAATTATAAATAATCCTCTGGTTTCTTATACTTAAGTGACATAATTTTACAGCAACTAAAAAGCGAGCCACCTCAAAAGGGAAGTAGATTCCTTACAATCTACTCATCAGCTTTATATGGAGCAGCTGACATGATCCCCTTGTCCGGTTGCTAAACACTTGTTGCTACGCCCTTTCGCGCAGGAGTCATGCCGTAGTCGACATTAAATGAAGGAAGGACGTGTAAAAGGAATGGTCGATCTAGGTGATAAGCCACTACTAATCGGAGATAAAGTAAGTCTTAGACCGTTTAAGAATGAGGATTTTCCGTTTATAGAGGAATGTTTAAGGGATCCAGAAGTATTAAAAATGACAGGAAGCCATTTGGATTTTGATCGGGAAGCGACTCTCCATTGGTACAAGACAAGAAATAGCCAAACGGATCGCTTAGATCTTGCAATTGTTGACTCATCCAAAGATGTCTTAGTAGGAGAAGTGGTAATCAATGCATACGATGAAGAAAACCATAGTATGAATTTCAGAATTCTCATTGGACCGAGGGGAAGAAATCAAGGTTTGGGAACAGAAGCAACTCAACTGATCATCGTTTACGTATTTGAAAATACGACACTCACCCACCTAACTTTAAGTGTTTTTGACTTTAATCCAAGAGCCAAGCGTGTTTATGCAAAGGTTGGCTTTGTACTATCTGGCATTGATAAAAACGACCTGCAGTTCGAAGGCGACTGGATTGATTCGATTCATATGAAGTTAACAAGAGAGAATTGGCTCAACAGAAAAAATGATTTTTGAATTAAAAGAATGGTGGTTTTACTAGTCAAGAACAGACGAATTACTCACTTATTTGGTTTTTCATAATTAAACACAAGTAATGAATAAACGTTTTAGAAAAGAAAATGTAAGATGGTTAATTACTTGTACATTGATCTGGAGGTATTTATGAACACTCATTATTATTTAGGTTGGTTTACCGATTTTTTTCCTGAGCGTTTGAGTCAAATGTTACGAGATGATATAACGGAAAGAAAATCACTCGTTATGATTAGCTCGAATCCGTTAGACGCTCGAGTAGATGGTGCCATTGAATGCTCATGGCTTGACCATGCGGACATTTTATTTGATGACTACTATTTAATCGATTATTGTGTACAGAAAGATGCTGCCCAGACGCTCATTCAAAACGCTTCCGTCATTTTCTTGTTAGGTGGCGATACGCTTAAACAAAATGAATTTTTAATGGCCTACGGAATGTCGGAATGCATCCGAAAAAGTAACGCCATTGTGATTGGCGCAAGCGCTGGTGCGATTAATATGGCAGCTAACTGGTTATGCTCAAAAAACTTTGGCTATCCAGTTGAAGAAAACATCGTTTATGACGGCATTGGTCTTGACGATTTTTCCGTTTTGTCTCACTTTGATCTTGAAAATAATATGGCTTTGATTTTAAACGACCTCTCTTCCCTTTCAGAAGAAATGAAGATTTATGCATCGAATAAGGATTGCGCACTACGTATAAAGGAAGGTAAAATCGATATTCTTGGCAGTGTCTATGTAATTTCCCGCTCAGAGATTCAAAAGTTAGAGGAAACATGCTAGTTCGTTCAAACAGCTATAATTACTCCACAAAAATAAACAATGTTTATTTACCAATACTACTTAGTACGCAGTGGACCAGCTAGTTTTTAATATATGATCGACAATCCTTTATTTCCTGTACAGAAGTGAACTATTTATAGAAAGAAAGTACAAATTGGGCTATTGATGTTACGGCTTATCGGCATGTTGGGTTAAATAATTAGGTGAAGGAGAGCTTTAAGAATGACTAGTTGGAATATAAGAAAAGCAACTTTAACTGATGCTGATGAGCTTCAAAAATGCATGCATTCAGCTTATTTGAAGTATTCGGATAGGATAAACATTAACAATCTACCTCCAATGAATGTAGATTATAAGGATGAAATAGCTTTTTTTCCAGTTTGGGTTGTGGAGTTTAATAACCAACTAATCGCTGGATTGGTATTAGTATTTGAAGAAGATTATGCATCACTTGCTAATATTGCTATAGATCCTGGCTTTCAAGCTAAAGGTTTAGGGAAGTTTTTACTAAACTTTGCAGAACAGGAGATAAGAAATAGAGGATATTCAGAGATGAAATTGGCTACTCATGTTTTATTCACTGAAAATGTATTATTTTATCAAAAACGAGGGTGGGTTATTGTCGATCAAGATGAAACTAAGGTCTATATGAAAAAGTATTTGAAATGAGTTTTTCACAAACGGGTGCGATTGTTGAGTAACCATTTTGAAAGAAGCACTTGGTGATGCATCCCAAAAGTTGGAGTTTAAATCTAACTTTTGGGATGTTTTTATATGGCAAAATTTCTATAGAGCAACCCAAAATAAATGCTCGGTTACAAAGTGCTATCGCCAATCTTCTTTTTTCTGTACTTAAATGGCATATTTTATGAACTCTTGTTGGAAAAGCAATAATCCAATACACTCGCCTCTCCCATTAAAACAGTTTTTGCAGAAAAGTTCGAGACGATGATTGTAAGAGGTACAGTCGATACTAGGCTTCAGTCATTCTATAATCTCTGTGCTGTCCTCTAGACACCTTAAAAATGTTGAAAGGAGGATTGGAGAAAAAAGAACTCCACTCTTCACAATAACATGGGCAATAAATTTTACACTTCGCTTCACTTACTTCATGTCTTCTTAAATACGTATTTTTGTGCCTAGAAGTGTGAAATTATTGCTTAAACTTGTCTAGTTCGTAGTTAAAAGTATCTCTACCGCTGTTAATATGTTTAACAACATACCTTTTTCTCTCGCTGTGACAGAGTTGTATTTTTACTTTTATCGTCATCCCCCTACTATCCACATGTATTTTTTATTTGCGAACACTTATTTTGGCTAGTTTTTCGTTTAGCAATGTTTTTTCTAATTCATTTAATGCCTTTTGTTCGTCGCTGCCATCAGCTTTAATGTCGAACTCAGAACCAAATGCAATTCCTAAAGACATAACCCCTAGTATGGATTTTAAATTGACCGTTTTTTGGTTATAAACCAATTTGACATCTGCTTCAAACTTGTTTGCTACGTTTACTAAAATTGTTGCAGGACGCGCATGGATTCCCAATTCATCTGTAATTGTAAATTGTTGACTAACCATCTTCTTCAAACTCCTTCGCTATTTATGTTTCCTAAATTTTTCCATCAATATTTCCCATTTTTTCATAAGTATCAACTAAGCTACCAAAGCAAACGATAGCTTAGTATAGGTGAATACCGCTATAGTACCTTATCCCTTTAACTCAATCGCCTGGTCTAATACTTTGTCGCCTTGCATCATTCCATATGCCATCTGATTAATAATATCCACTTTGATTCCCAGTGGTTCTACTTGTTGTTTAATCTTTTTTTCAAGGTATCTAACTTGTGGACCAATCAAGACGACATCAATTTTTTCTAAATTATTTTTTAATTGTGATTCTGCGACTGCACTAATTTCTACGTTCATCTGTCTTTCTTCAGCCGCTTTTTTCATTTTGTTCACTAGCATAGAAGTAGACATTCCGGCCGAACATACCAAAATAATTTTCATTTTTTTGCCTCCTCAATCATTTGCATTTTTTCATACATATCGATCATTTCACTCGTTAAGTCTTTCACTGTTATTGCTGTCATCAAATGATCTTGGGCATGAACTAAAATCACAGAAATTAGGTTGACTTCTCCGTTCGCTTCTTCTTGCAAAAGCTTAGTTTGCTGCTGATGGGCTATAGTAAATTCCTCTTCGGCTTCTGCAATTTTTTTGCGAGATTCATCAAATTTATAGTTTTTTGCCAAAGCAATCGCTTCCATTGAACTAGACCGTGCGTTTCCAGCATGTAAAATGATCGTGAATGACAACATTTGGATTTCTTCTACTGTTTGCATCTTTATTCTCTCCCCGCTTGTTTTCTTAAAGCTCTTGCTCCTACTATAACAAATGGAATATACATCAATGTAGCGAGCACCAGATTAAATACTTGCAGTGCAACCCCTCGCCAACTCCCACCTGTCACTAAATAACCACTTAAAATGGGTGGTGTAGTCCACGGAATTATGGCAACAGTCTTTGGTACCAAGCCGCTAGACAGAGCTAGATAAGAAGTGACGGTTAAGGTTACAGGCACCATTATGAATGGGATTAACATAGCCGGATTAAGTACAATCGGTAAGCCAAAAATTACAGGTTCGTTGATATTGAATATTGCGGCTGGAGAAGAAAGTTTTCCAACTTCGCGATAAGGATGATTTTTTTCTTTTCTGATGACAATAAAAATCGCTGCGATTAACGCAATTGTTGTACCTGATCCCCCCATAAATACATACGAATCAAGAAATGGCTTAGTTACTGTATTTGGCACATCAAATGCGGAAACCCCACTTTTGAAGAGTTCTAAGTTTTCTTGAATCAAGGGCACATACAGTGGTTCAATAATAGAGCCAATAATATTGGTTCCATGTAACCCGAAGAACCACAATAAGTGATTCAAAAAGGCAATAAAAATTGCGGCTGGCAGTGTATTTCCGAGTCCTTGTAGCGGTTGTTGAATCACGATAAAGATAAATTCAAATACACTTATCTCGGCAAAAATACTCATAAGGGCCTGGAAGCAACCTACTAAAATCAAGATAATGGTTGCTGGAATTAAAGCCTGGAATGAACGTGCAACCCCTTCAGGAACACCTTCTGGCATTTTAATGGTCCATCGTGATTTTACTAAAATTCGGAATAACTCTGTCAAACCAATTGAAAGAATCATTGCAACAAACAAACCTTGAGCTCCCAGCCAAGCAAAATTCAATCCCCAATCTTCTGTTACTGGGACAAGCATAATGTAAGCTGCAGCAGATATTAAACCTGCAGACAAACCATCTATTTCATAGGACTTTGCTAGATTGTAAGCAATCGAAAAGGCAACTAAAAGTCCTAAAACTGCGAATGTTCCATTCCAAATACTCCCCCCGACCGCTTGCCAGTTTCCTTCACCTAATACGCCATTCATCCATTCTACAAAATTGAAAGAACCTAATGGCGGAAAGTTATTGATTAAAATAGCCAGTGATCCTACAATAATTAACGGCATGATAGAAACAAAACCATCACGAACTGCTACAAGGTGACGCTGTGCACCAATTCTACCCGCAATCTCAATAAACTTTTCGGTAACTTTACCATTCATCCTGTCTCCTCCTCGAATTGTGGTAAGTAATCTTTGTGTGCTTTTAACAGTTCGTCTAGCAAGATTTTACTGCCCTTTTCATCACTCACTAGAGGATTCATAATCATTGCATTATACGCATCATTGTAATTGCCAGAGAGACCGGCTTTAATAACAAGTTCTTCAAATGCCTTCATTTGGTAAACCACTCCTTTAATCACTGAAGGCAGTGGACCGACCGAAATGGGCTTTGCCCCATTTTTAGAAATGATGCAATTGGTTTCAATTACTGCGTCGTAAGGCAAATCCGGAATAGCACCATTGTTGAAGGTATTGACTGTTTGTACGTCTTTTTTGTTATTGTAAATGGAATTCATTAAGCTGCAAGCCACGTCGCTATAAAATGCACCTCCACGTTTTTCAAGTTCTTTCGGTTTATCATTTAAGTTTGGATTTTGATAAAGTTCAAATAATGATTTTTCTAGTTCTTGTACATTTTCTGCACGCGTTCCGTTTTCATTAAACGCTTTAATGTCCTTGGCTAATACTTCTTTTGTTTGGAAGTAATATTGGTGATAGGGATTAGGCAAAAGCTTTGTTGCATCGATAAATGTACTTGACCAGCCAAGATTCACGATATTCGCGGGAGAGTAATCCAAACCTTGTTTTAATTTGTTTAGCACTTCTTCTGTATAATCCAGCCCATTCACTGTCACTTTTTTTCCGAAAACAAAGTGATTTATTCCGATGAATTCAATTTCTACTTCCTCTGGCGAAACATCCAAAATCTCAGCTGTAGAATGGCGCATATTAAAAGGAATATTGCACACGCCGATAACTTTATCGTGCGCTGAATGCTTTAATAGCGTTTCTGTAATAATTCCTGCTGGATTTGTAAAATTGATCATCCACGCTTCAGGACAAATATGATGAATATCTTCTGCCATTTCCATCATGACCGGAATCGTTCTAAATGCTTTAAAAATTCCACCAGCTCCATTTGTTTCTTGTCCGATAAATCCATGATTTAATGGAATACGTTCGTCTTTCGCCCTTGCTTCTAATCCTCCGACTCGGATTTGTGTAGATACAAAATCAGCACCTATTAAGGCTTGTTTGCGATCCAGTGTCCATGTCAGGTTAATAGGCTTACCGGATTTCAAAATCATTCTTTTTGAAAGTTCTCCAACTACTTGTAGTTTGTCCTTTCCATTTTCTATGTCGACCAATACAATGTCCGTTACAGGCAATGAATCATGTCTTCGAATAATCCCTTCAATAATTTCAGGGGTATAACTTGAGCCACCGCCGATAACAACTATCTTCAAACTCATTTCACAAAACTCCTTTACCGTTAAGATGAATGCGCTCTCACTCTATTGTGCAAAACATACTAATAGAGCTGTAGATCTAGCTACATGTAGACCTTCTTAAGCCACGCCTAATTAGTCAATTTATTCTGTTAATAATAACTATTTTTCTCAAATGTAATGTATCATACATTTAAAAATTTGTATATAACAAAAATACATTTAACTTTAATGTGATAAAAGTTTGTTATTGTATCTTTAATCTTGTACACTTTAGACATGAATAATGAAGGAGCATTGCAATGGATAAAAATCAGGCACTTCATGCTTACATTAAAGAAGACTTACTTAATCAGATAAAATTAGGGACTTATAAAGTAGGTGACAGAATTCCAACCGAGTTAGAATTGTGTAAAGACTTTAATGTTAGTCGGACGACTGTTCGAACTGCACTAAAACAACTTACTATGGAAGGTTACCTCGTCAGAAAACAGGGCAACGGTACTTTTGTTGCAGAACAAAAAGTGAAACAGACACTTTCCCACACTGTTGAGCGCTATAGTGATCAAATAGCAGTTCAAGGTAAAAAAGCAGAAATATCGCTTGTCAGCATTCAAGTAATTCCTGCTACAGAATCATTAAAACAAGTTTTAAATGTATCTATCGACGATCCAATTCAGTGCATAGAAAGAATTAGAAAAGCAAATGGAGAGCCAACACAATTCGAAATTTCTTATATTCCATGGTCATTAGCACCTGGTATTACGCAACAACATGCAGAATCTTCTTTGTATGAAACACTAAAAAAGGTTTATCATTTACAAATTGCTAAGACCACTGAGCATGTAGAAATTATCTTTCCAGATGAGCGAGTTGCTCAGCATCTGCAGTATAAAGAAGGATTGCCTTGCTTTTATATTGAGACCGTAGCAGAGGATATAAATGGCAATGTATTTGAGTATTCACGTTCTTACTTTCGAGGAGACAAAACAAATTTTGTCATCAGTCGCAATTACTTGATGGACGAATAAGTATAGGGGGCTTTATTAGTGAGAGTGCTATTTAATGCAGATGACTTTGGATTAACTGAAGGTGTGACGGATGGAATCATCCAAGCTCACACCAATGGAGTTGTTCAATCCACTACACTTATGATGAATGGACTTGCAAAAGACTATGCTGTAGAAAAAGCGAAACAGTTTCCCTCTTTGCGTGTAGGAATCCACCTTGTGCTAACTTGGGGAGTGCCTTTAAGTAAAGAAGTACCGTCATTAATCAATGCGCAAGGCTTGTTTAAATATACAAGTTCTTTTGAGGAGATGGATCCTCCGCGTTTGGAAGACGTAGAAAAAGAATGGCGAACTCAACTAAATGCCTTTATCGCTACCGGCATTCCGCTCCATCACATAGATAGTCATCATCACGTCCATGGCTGGGAAGCATTAAAAAATGTCGTACTAACACTTGCTGAAGAATATTGCGTTCCTGTTCGGTATGTAGATTCTTTAAAAAAACATCCGACTGTTCTTTTATCAGAAGTTTTATGGCTGAATTTTTATGACAACGGGATCAGCGAAGACATTTTCAACAGCCTTCAGCAATTTAAAGGCAAAACAGTCGAAGTAATGACCCATCCCGCAATCGTAGACGATCCATTAAAAGCGATAAGTTCCTACCAAGAGAAAAGAGCAGAAGAACTTTCCATCTTGTGTGCATTAAAAATTCCAGAATGGGTGGAGCTTATGGAATGAGTATGCTTCTGTCTCTTTTCTTCTTTTCGTTTTTTCTACCGTTTTAGAATTCCTCCTAGCTACTGAAAATAAGACGTTTCAAATAGCAAATTCTGCTCGTTAAATTTGACTCCTCGGCTTTATTTGATGCAGTTTGTCTTTAAGCTGCTTCTGTAGAGGCTCTATGTAAAACTTAGGAAAATCCAAAGACATGCATGTGGTTCATTTATTAAGTACGAAATACATTTGAAATGTTGGAAAGCCGCCTATTGAGCGGCTTTTTCTATTAATATTTTTGATGGCTACGCCTCGCAATAAAAGCTCAAGAAAATTCTTATGAGTTTATTCCAATTATTTGGATATACTGTCCGAATACAATGAAATACTGTCCATTTCTCAACAAATACTGTCCAAATCTCACAGGATACTGTCCGCATCATATACTTTACTGTCCAAACGCCAAAACGCCTCAAAAAAAGGGCAATTCGCGTGAAGCGAATTGCCCTTTCAACCACTATTATCATACTTTTATTGCAATGATTGGCGTCATGGCACCAAGAACGTCAATTTCTATTTTTAATAATGGACTTAAACCAGCGAATCGCTGGATTAGTTTTTACGTTCGTTCATTTCTGAAACAGCGTCATTAAATTTGTCGAAGTCGAATTCGACGCTATTGGGTTTGTAGAAAAACAAGATCGATTCTTTTTCGCCTTGTGCAAGTAAGAACGTGACGACAGCCTTTGGACTTGTCATATCAATTCCTGCTTGGTTGGCATCCGTAAGTTTTGTCAAAATGTGTTCCGGTGTCCTGCTCACTCTAGTTGCCCCTCTCCGATTGCCGGCAAATTGCGAATGTCTAAAATGGTCGGCAACTTATTAAAATCTGGTCTTTGCGTCATGTCCATCAACATCGCTGCTGTTTCTTCTGGGCTGCTTAACAGGCCATTTTCTTTGTAATGAAGAAACTTTTCCAGTAAAGGAAAATCAGCCGCTTCGCTTTGGCGGATTTTTTCTTGCATGCCCGTATCAATGATTCCAGGTGCTACTGACACTACTTTTACATCGGCATTTTCTGCGTCCAAGCAAGAGCTAAAATGATCCAACCCTGCTTTTCCAGCACAATAAGCGCTCCATCCCTCATAAGCTTTGCGGCCCGCTCCTGAAGAAATATTAATGATTTTTTTGTGACTCGATCGGTCTTTCAGCTGTGCAATAAATGCACCACACAATAGCATCGGCGCCGTTAAATTAAGGACAATGCTTTGGCTAACTTGTGCTGTGTCATTTGTATGAGCAAATCCTATCGGTTCAATCGTCCCCGCGTTATTTACTAGCACAATGGTTTCCGTATCTTTCGAAATCCACTTTAATGCCTGCCCCATAATGTCTTCAATAGCATCTAGTTTTGTTAGGTCAAACGCCAGAAAGTTGTCATCTGGCCAGTTTTCTGGTTTAGTGCGCGCAATTCCAATGACTTGGTGACCTTGTTCATTAAGTTGTCGACTCCATTCAAAACCGATTCCTTTGGATGCGCCCGTAATAATATATGCTTCTTTTGCCATTATTTTTGTCCACCTTGTTGATACATAATTTCTCCTGCTACGACGGTCATTACGGTTTCAACTTCTAAAATCTGTTCTTCGTTACCCGCAAATAGATCTCGGTCAAATACCGTGAAATCGGCGTCAAATCCTTCACGAATAATCCCTCGTACGTTTTCCTTGCCAATCGTCGCGGCACTCCCGCTGGTGTACAACTGAACGGCTTCAAAGCGTGATAGTTTTTCTTCTGGCTGGTAACCTGCATGCGTTTCATAGGGCTTCCTACGTGTTACCGCAGCGTAAATCCCAAGACGCGGGTCTGCCTCTTCAATTGGTGCATCCGATCCCCCGGCACAAATCAAGCCGTGGTCCAATAGTTTTTTCCAAGCGTATGACCATTCTAAACGGCCTTCACCCAGCCGTTCCACTACCCAAGGAAAATCAGACGTCACGAAACTTGGCTGAAGATCTAACGCCACTTCGATTTGTTGCATGCGCGCTACTAAATCTTCACGGACTACCATCGCATGGATAAGACGGTCCCGTTTGTGTGCAGATACCGGATGTGCTTCAATGGCGTCTAACGCCATTTCAAGCCCAAGGTCTCCAATCACATGAATCGCTACAGCTTCTCCGTGTTTGCGTGCAACAGACACCAGCCGTTTTAATTCCTCATCTGATTGAATTGCCACACCGACAGTAGACGGATCATCATTATAGGGTTTGCTTAACAAAGCTGTGCGCCCACCAATCGACCCATCAGCAAAAATTTTCATTGGGCCGGGGTCAATAAACGGTTCAGCATAAGAAGCGTTTTCCATCATTTCCTCAAATGCACTGTGCGCTCTTAACAAATGTGCACGGAATTTCATATGGTCTCCAATCACATTTTTAAAAGCCTCGAGCGGTCGTGAATAATGACCGTAATAGCCCATGTCTTCTGTGTGGGCGCCCGTTAATCCGAGCGATAGTAAATGATCTACTGATTTTTGCAAAGCACGTGTTAAATAATTAACGCTGACTTCCGGGACTTGATTGGATACTAAATCCTGTGCTGCATCTAATAAGTAACCCGTCGGCTCTCCATCTGCATCCCGTACGATGAGTCCACCTTCTGGGTCTAGACTTTCCTTTGTAATTCCGGCAAGTGCTAATGCACTCGAGTTCGCCAAAATTGCATGACGGCAAACTCGTTTCAGCAGCATTGGTGACTTACTAATTTCATCAAGCTCATGGCGATGGAATATTTTACGGTCTGCAAAATTATTTTCATTCCAGCCTTCCCCGATAAACCAGTCGTCTTCTTTTAGTTCTTTCGTTGACTCAATTAATTGTTCACGCATTTCTTCTGAGCTTTCGATTTTTGACAAATCGACGCGCATCAATTTTTCACCGTGGCCGATCATGTGCATATGGCTATCAACTAATCCTGGATACATGCTCGCGCCTTCTAGATTAATTTCCTTATCAGCGAATGGTTTTAACTCTTCATAAGCCCCAATCTTCTCTATGCGATCGTCAGACACTAACACAGCTTCTGTTGTAGTGCCTTCTGCTTCCATTGTATAGATTGTTCCCCCATGCCATAACACGTTCATCTAATCACTCCTTTTCTCTCTCTTCATCATATGTTTATTCGCTGCTGCATTCAATACGTTTAGTCTGATTATTTATTGATTCGTCCGTAAAGCAAATGCTCTTTCTTTTATGTTATACTGTTTTTACTTATAGAAAGCAGAGGTGAACCCTCCAAGTCGGAGGGACGAATTGGACAGTATACTCATTCTCAATTTGGTTATGGTTGCGCTTTTAATCGGGCTGACCGCTTTATTTGTTGGATCGGAGTTTTCCATTATCCGTGTCAGGATGTCCCGCATCGATCAACTCGTTTCAGAAGGCCATAAAAATGCCATTCTAACGAAGAAAATCATTAGCAATTTGGATTATTATTTATCCGCTTGTCAATTAGGGATTACCGTAACGGCACTTGGCCTTGGTTGGCTTGGCGAACCGACTGTAGAAAGGCTCTTGCATCCGGTTTTTGAAAACTTTGGGATCGAAGAACCGACTGCATCTATTTTCTCCTTTATCATCGCATTTACGGTGATTACATTTCTTCATGTGGTAATTGGCGAACTGGCGCCTAAAACTCTAGCTATCCAATATGCGGAGAAAATGGCTTTTGTTTTTGCCAGACCCCTTTATCTGTTTGGCGTCATCTTAGCGCCTTTTATCTGGCTAATGAATGGCTCAGCCCGTCTGCTTTTACGTGCTTTTGGCATTGAACCCGCAGAACACGAGCAGGCCCATTCAGAAGAAGAACTGAAAATCATCATGACGAAAAGTTATCACAGTGGTGAAATCAATCAAACGGAATTGTCGTATATGCAGAATATTTTTTCTTTCGATGAACGGTTAGCAAAAGACATTATGCTACCCCGAACACAAATGGAGACCATTTCACTTGAAATGAGTCATAACGACTTGATGGAGATTGTGCGAGACCATCAGTATACGCGTTACCCTGTTACCGAAAAAGGGGATAAAGACGACATTCTCGGTTTTATCAACGTCAAGGAAATGCTGACCAATTACACGTACCTACAAGATTTAAATGACAGCATCGTCGTTCATGATATTCCCTTTGTCCATGACATGGCACCGATTCAAGACGTGTTATTGAAAATGCAGAAAGAACATGTCCATATGGCGATTGTTGTCGATGAATACGGCGGAACTGCCGGAGTGATCACGATGGAAGATATTTTAGAAGAAATTGTCGGGGAAATTCGGGATGAGTTTGACGAAGACGAACGCGACGAAATTAAAGCCGTCGACATCAATAATTATTTATTGAATGGCCGTGTGCTGTTGTCCGATTTAGAAGATCGTTTTGCGATAGAATTTGATGATAGCGAAGATGTTGATACCATTGGTGGTTGGATCCAGTTAAAAAACACCGATATTGGTGAAGGTGAATCGGTAGAAATGCCGAGTCACACCATCACAGTCCGTGAAATGGAAAATCATCAAATCATTCGTGTCTTGTTAACGCGCAATACCGAAATGTTGGAAACTGAATAAAAAAAATCCCCGATAGCCATGGATGCTATCGGGGATTTTTTTAATTGAGTAGTTCTGAAACTGTTCTGGTCACTTTTAGAAGCACCCTAGAAAGTATCGCCAAAAAATTTACTTATCCAGATTACTTAATAACGTTTTTTCGTATTCGAATTTCTTCATAAGCATTTCGCCTGAATAGCCTTCTTCGATTAATGTGGCTAAGATTTTTTTAGTTTCATCTGTTGCCGCTTCTGGGTGTTCGCCACGGTCAAATTCAACGACATTTTCTGCATCTGTGATCCAGTCTGAGAAACTGCCCATATACAATCGTAACTGATCATAGCCCTTTTCTGTCATGATCGCATACAAGGCAGCTGCAGTAACACCGCTGCCACAGTAGACAACAGCAGGTTCGTGTTTTTGAACAATGTGGCTAATGTCGTCGCCTACATGAAATTCGTCTTCAGCAACAAATTGAGCCCAATCTAAGTTTCGTGCTCCCGGAATCCGTCCAGCTACCGGATCAATTGGTTCAACAAGTCCTGCATAGCGTTCTGCAGAACGAGCATCAACTAAGACCCCTAATTCATCGCCACTAATAATGCTTTTTACGTAAGCTTGATCGGCAAAAATAGCTCGGTTAAATACCGGCTCTATTTCCGTTGGCTGGTATGTTGATTGATCTTGCGCGACTTTAATTCCCTGCTCTTTGAGCTGACTAAAGCCTTTTTTGCTAATATGAACTTTTTCAAATCCTGCATATTTCAACAACCACCAAGCGCGTGTCGCATATGGCGAACCACCTTGGTCATAAATAACAATTGAATCGTTATGTTTCAAGCCAGTTGATTTGATTAGCTCGGTCAGCTGCCGGTCAGATGGCATTGGATGTCGCCCTTCAGAAGATGACATGTCAGACATATCATTTTCCAAATCCCAAAATACAGCTCCTGCTACATGCTCATCTTCATACGTTTTTTTGCCCGCTAATGAATTTTTCAAATCGAATCTTGCATCGATCCATCTATGGTTTTCGGTATCGATTGTTTCAATAAAAACTGACATTGTCTACACCCTTCCGTCCATCAAATTTGAATACAATTGTTTCCACTGTGCCAGCTTTTCGGATTGTTGCAGTAACGTCCGCTCTGAGTCGATTTGGTCTACGGCTTGGCGTAAAATATGCTGACGCAATCCCTCTGCTTCTTGTTCAATCCAAAATTCTGCCCAGTTGCTTAGTGCTTTTTTCTCTTTATCTAAATAGCTTAACGCATCAGGTTCCATCAAAGCTTGCAGCGCATCACGTAATTTCTCTTTTTCGTTTTTCTCAAAAAAGCTTTTATTGTTTTTATAATATGATTTTACCGATGAATAATCTGCTTTTGTAAACGGCTTGGTCATATCTAGCGAATTCGCTTCTTGCACTTCGTATGGAGTAAACGAAAATCCAGAATTTTGTTCTTTTAGTTTCGCTGTATCTTCTTTAAACCGCGATTCTAGTTTCTTTTCGATAAACTGACCCAGACGGAAATTTGTGACACGCAACTCCTGCTGAAAATCAAAGCCTGTCATTTCATTCATATCCAGTAACGCTGTATCTAGTGCTTGCTGTGCTGATTTGTTCGAAAAAACGGACGGGTTAAAAGCCTCTTTAAAGAAATCATTAAAACGGTAAAAGACTCGTTGATTGACGTAATACAGCAATTCGTCTAATTCCTGTAAGGCTTCGCGCTCTAATAGCTTTGCAATAGATGCCGAGAACAGTTTCCGCAACTGTTGCTCAAGATGCTTAAGTTCACTAAGTCGCTCATCTTTTCTTAATAAATTCTTTTCCGTATCTTCGATCAAACTGCCGAATCGGTTGACTGCTTTTTGCTCTTCTTCTGCAAGTGATTGGACAGCCATGCCTTTTAGTTCTTCTTTTAAGAAATACTGAAACGCTTCTTCAAATTGCGGCATTCCTGAATGCTCACGGTCACGTAGCGCCAGTAGGCTAGAAACCCCAAACAGACGTGGGAAACGAATGCCAAAACGCTGTAGTTCGTCCTGTACATACGTCACAACGGCGTCTTTTTCTTCCACGTTATTAGCCAAATCGATAGCATTGACGACAAAGAACATTTTATCCATTTCAAATGCGTCTTTAACTCGCCCAAGTTGAATCAGGAATTCTCGATCTGCTCGTGCAAACGCATGGTTGTAATAGGTGATAAACAAAATGGCATCGGCATTACGAATATATTCAAATGCAACATTGGTATGGCGCGCATTGATTGAATCCGCTCCTGGTGTATCGACAAGCGTAACACCATTTCGTGTTAGTTCACAATCATAATAAAAATCGATTTCATCAACAAAACAGCTTTTCTCTTCTTTTGCTACATACAATCCAAAGGCTTCACGATCTGTCCGGATCGTCTCACCTAAACGATCTTTGAAATTCGGGTAGCCTTTGTTAAACGCGTTAATAAAGGATTTATGAACTTGTTGCTCAGTCGGCGTATCTTCCGGTAACTTTGACGACTTGGCATATGCATCATCAAGAGAGGTGATTTGTACGCCTAATGCATGGAAAGAATTTTTAACATCTTCAGTCATTTGCGCATGCGTTTTTAATCGCACATCTGCTGTTTCATGTGGATGTTGCTCTGAGACTGGACGAATACGGTTGATTGTAGCGGTTGTGGGGTTTGGTGACACCGGCAATACCGTTTCTCCCATTAAAGCGTTGGAAAAAGATGACTTCCCAGCACTAAAAGCGCCAAACAAAGCAATCGTGAATTCCTGACCTTCTAAACGACCTGCTTTACGTTTTAAATAGGCCGCCGTTTCAGCAAAACCTTTGATTGGATCAATAACTGTTGCTGTACGATTAGCACGCTCCAGTACAGCTTGTTCGTCAAACTCTGCCACTTCTGCCATTTTTGTTTGCTGTTCTTGTTGCTGTTGCTGTTGATCGTCTTTTTCAAGCATAGATGAATCGAATTCGGTCATATCCTCAATGGAAACTTCAAATTCACCTAGCCATTGTTCTACTTTTTCTGCTGCCGCTGTTTTTTGTTTAGGTAACATTGCCGAATAAGAGCGTTTCACTTTATCGATTTTGCTATCCATTTCCTCAAGTGTTTGAATTGCCAACATTTTTTTGGAAAGTGTTTGTGATTTCATATCAATTTCCGTGTTAGCGTCATCTGTCAAACCTTCAAACTTTTCTTCTTGCGCTTTTTTCCAACCATCCGTTTCACGAATGAACCAACGCTGAACAGCCGTTGAAATACTTTTGGCAAAGTTTAGTACGGCATCCCCTGTTACGGAAGCTCCTGCTGGCGTTTGCTCTTTTACAACAGAAAACGGCACAGTAAAGACGATGTCATCAATTGCTAAAGATTCACTATCACTCAATAAATTAGCATCTTTCAACGAAGACTTCATCAACTTTTTTATGTGAGTGGTAATTTGAGACGAAACCGTCGAGTCAAGTCGCTCTTGTACGTCTTGCTGTCTTTTTTGGCGTTCTTCTTCAGTCTTTTTGCCACTGAACAGCATGCCAACTTTGAAGTTCGGTTGAACAGATTCCAAGTAGCTCGTTAGCGCATTACGTAGTTCATAAGGCATGATATTCGAGTTTTCCAGTAGTTCTTTGCGATTCTTTTCAAATGTCGCCTGCCAGCTTTCAAAATCCTGTACAGACATTCTACGAGATACTAATGCATGTTCTTTTTTCAAATCCTCACGCATTTCCCATTCTTGTGGATCTAGAACAGCTGAAAATGCATCCAGACGTTCTGCTTTTTCATCTTCTAAGTACTTAATGTGCTCATCTTTTAGCTGACTTAAAGCAGAAGCAGAAGCTTCGCCAACATGACCTTCCCAGTTTTGCATAGTTGAAGACACTAAAGACTTGACCTGTTCAAAATCATTCCCCGGAAACTCAAAATCTTTTAAAGACGTGAAGAAAATACCTTTAGGAACGACTCCCCAAGCTGCAAACGAATCGTGAACAGATTGTTGAAAATCCACAAAGCTCATTTCACTGTTCTGATGCTTATCAATTTGATTAACGATTAAATACAATTCCGTGTATTTCTGCAATTCTTTCGTGAAATTAAAATTCAATTCGGATTGAACATGGTTATAGTCCATCACATAAAAGACCATATCTGCCACGTGAAGAGCCGATTCTGTTGATAACCGGTGAGCGTCATCCGTTGAGTCAACGCCTGGTGTATCCATAACTGTGATGCCTTTTGGCAAAACAGAAGCCTGGTGCCCAATGTCAATTTGCGTAACTTCTCCGCTCTTACAAAATTCCTTTACCGCATTAAAATCGTAATTCTCAGGAAAGTAAACCGGCTTTTCGTTTCGCATATTCACAATCGCAAAATCCGTATCCGCTTTTTGGACATTAACGATGTTAGCACTGGTCGGAATCGGACTAGATGGCAACAAAGTCTCACCCGTTAATGCATTAATCATCGATGACTTGCCAGAGGAAAAATGTCCGGCAAAGCCAATGATAAAATTATTTTTCAAGATTTTTTTTGCAAATAAATGAGCTTTGGCCTCGCGTTCGGTATCTTCGTTATCTTTAAAAATCTGATAAAGGTGGGCCGTTTCAAGTAATTCTTTATGATGATCAACAACTGTCATTTAGAAATCTCCTTCTCCGCATACTATTATCTATCATATCATTTTTACGTGCGAACGAAAAACATCCTTCTCAATTTAGAGAAGGATGTTGCAGACTGCAGACAAAGTCTTATTAAACTAAATAGTGATGTATAATCTCCAACTGTGCTGGCCACTTTGCTTTTTGTGGGCTCAGCGCGGAGTCCTTGGCAACTAGCGCGACGTCCTGTCGCGCCAGTTGCATGACCCACATGCAGATAAAAAAATGAGTAAATATTCTTTTGTCTACAAGCTGTTGGTTTTCTTATGAAAATCCGTGGATAGACATGCCACCATCGACAAAAAGCGTTTGTCCAGTAATATAACTTGCTGCGTCTGAAGCCAAAAATACTACTGGCGACGCTACTTCTGGTAATTCTCCAACACGTTTCATTGGTGTTACTGCTAGGATGGAATCCAAGTATTCAGGATCACTTAGAATTTTTTCTGTTAACGGCGTTTTAAAATACCAAGGTCCGATCGCGTTGACACGAATATTTTGAGGTCCCCATTCCATCGCCATGACTTTGGTCATCTGAATAATGGCAGCTTTTGAAGCTGCATATATAACGCCAGTCTTCAAAGCACGGTCGCCTCCGACTGAGCTAATATTAATGATTGAACTGCCGCTGTTCATTTTTTTAACAGCTTCTTGTGAAAACATAAAGACACTTTGTGCGTTAGTATCCATGATTTTATGCCATTCCTCATCCGTTGCATCAGACAATGAAGAACGGATATTCATTCCGGCATTATTCACTAAAACGTCGATTGCTCCAAATTGCTGCACTGTTTTTTCAACTGCCGCTTGAATCTCAGTACGTTTTGTAATATCAGCAATCGTATAAGCCGTACGATCGTTGCCAATCTCCTGCTGCGTGTTTTGCAAATCTGTTGCTGTCCGGGCGACCAACATGACGTTCGCGCCTGCTTCTGCAAGTGCCACGGCAATCGCTTTTCCGATTCCTTTACCAGCACCTGTAACAACGGCTGTCTTACCTTCTAAACTGAATGATTTTAACATCGCTTATCGCCTCCGCTCTCATTATAATCAAAACATTCGCTATTTGTCCTGTTCTATATGAAATTGGCGTTTTCAAACCACTTCAATCAGCAGTGGAGCAGAAAAACATTGAAGGCATTGCCAGTCATCATGATTAAAAAAAGCAAAAACCGCCACGAAAATTCGCGGCGGTTGATGATTACATAGTGAGTTGATAAATTTTTGAATATTTTTCTTCAAGGTATTCCGCTAAATAATCTGCATTTAAGCCTTCCCCTGTAACGTCTTTTAAAATATCCATTGGCTTTTTAAAGGCACCATGACGATGGATATGACGAGTTAGCCATTCACGAATGGGCTCAATGTTTTGCTGCGCCAATAATTCATCGTAGTTTGGCAAGTCTTTTAGCATGGCGTTTTTAAACTGTGCTGCATACATATACCCTAGTGCATAAGAAGGGAAGTAACCAAAGCTTCCTCCCGCCCAGTGAACGTCTTGCAACACGCCTTCTGCATCATTCGTAGGTCGTACACCTAAATATTCTTCGTATTTATCATTCCACAGTTCTGGCAAATCACTTACTTGAAGGTCTCCATTAAACAAGCCTTTTTCAAGTTCGTAACGCACCATAATATGCAGTGCGTATGACAATTCGTCTGCTTCAATGCGAATTAATGACGGTTTGGATTCATTGATTGCACGAACATAGTCGGTCAGATTAACCTTGCTAAATTGGTCTGGCGCATATTCTTTCAATAAATTAAAGTTTTGCTGCCAAAAATATTCATTTCGTCCGATAAAGTTTTCGCAAAACAACGACTGTGATTCGTGCATGCCCATAGATGCACCAGTTTCAATAGGAAGACTTGCCAATGCTTCTCCGAGATTTTGCTCGTACATTGCGTGGCCTCCTTCGTGAATTGTACCGAACACAGCTGTTCGGAAATCATTTTCGTCATACTTCGTCGTCACCCGGATATCTTGGCGATTAATAGAAGTCATAAATGGATGCACCGTCTCATCCAGTCGACCGGCTTCAAAATCATAGCCTAACTGCTCGAGCATTTGACGGCTAAAATCTTGTTGTGCTTGTTTTGGAAAATAGTCGTATAAAAACGCCGTTTCCGGTTTATTCGATGAGGCTGCAATTTTTTGCAGCAATGGCACAATGCGTTCACGAAGTTTGCCGAACACTTCATCTAGAATTTCAGTCGTCATACCAGGTTCGTATTGATCGAGTAGCGTATTGTAAGGACTGCCGTTTTTCTCTCCCCAGTAACCGATCATTTTTTTTGTTGTACTAACTAGTTCTTCTAAATAGGGAAGAAACAACGAAAAATCCGAATCCGACTTAGCTGTTTCCCATACCGATTCTGCTTCAGATTTTAATACAACAAATTTCTTGTATTCCTCGGGAGGAATTTTTTTGCTTAAATCAAATTCTTTCCGCGCTTCTTCTACTGAACGACGGATAAATGGATCTAATGTTGCTTGTTCTGCTTCCAAAAGAGACAATAACTCACCGAATTCATCTGAAGTCGATAGGCTAAAAGCGGCTGCTGATAACGTGCCAATGCTTTCAGAACGTAGCTTTGTTCCTTTTTTGGGCGCACCTGTCCGCATATCCCAGTGCAATAACGCAATAGCTTCTTCGTAGCCTTTTATCTTACTAAAATGTTCAGTAAACTGCTTTTCAAGTGACAAACAAATCCCTCCAATGGTTGTTGAAATAAGTGTATCATAAGAAAACTGCTAACTTAAAAGTTTTGAGCCGGAACTGGCAAAATTGTTTCCCATAAATGTTCGACACGCAGTTCATCTTCGTTTAACAGTAAATGAATTTCGCCATGATCTTTAGACGTTCGGATCAAACGACCAATGCCTTGTTGAAGACGAAGCTGCATGAAAGGTAAATCGATTTCTTCTAACGGATTGTGGCTGAATTTGCGTTTTGCATCAAAAACAGGGTCTTTTGGTGGGAACGGCAAATCGACCATAATCACTTTCGTTAATGCTTCACCCGGTAGGTCGAGTCCTTCCCAGAGATGATAGGAACACAACACTTGGAATTTGCCATCTTGGAATTCTTTAACGACCGTCGACAGTTCACGATCGCCTTCAAATTCGATTGTATAGTGATGATCTAAAGGCAGAGATTTTTTGAAATTGTCCATATCGAATTTTGATGTAAACAATACCAATGTTTGGTCTCCTGTACTAAATAAATCATAGACACGCTCAAACTTCTGTTGCTGCTCTAGTGGATGTTTAAAGATTTTCATAACATCCTCGTAATCAAATGGAGACGATACTGAAAACGATTGGAATTTGTCGATGCCGAGACTATCTGACAGATAAGTAAAATCTTTTTGAATCGATAATGTAGCGGAAGAAAAAACAATTGGGGTTTTTCCATCAAACAATTTTTCGTCCAAAATATCAGTAACAAGACGCGGCATAATAATCAATGTCTCGATCTCGTCTTTTATTTCTAACCACGTTACAGCATCACCTTCTTCTACAAACAAACGCATCGAGAACGTATATTGTTCAAAATACTCTTCTGCTAAGCGCAGTTCATATTCAGGAATTGTAAACAATTCTCCTTCAAAAACGAATTCCTCCATCATTAAATCAATGTGGCGAACGAGCATGTTCCCGACTTTGACTAGTTCTGGATCTTTGGTAATCGCTTTGCGGTCTTCATCACTTTTTACTGTGTGAATGCGTAGCAAACGGAAAAATTCATTGTGAAGATCGATTGTTTGCTCAATCATGTTCAAGGTTTTTTCACGCATTCCATCAGAAAGAATACTTTCTGTCACGTCTTGAAGAGTGCTTTCTTGCACTTCATAAGTCAGTGCACGCTGCGCGGAGAATTCCAATAAATGACCCTCATCTAAAACAATTTGAGAGAATTCAGGAAGCAGTGGCGTCTGTCCTTCGCGTTTACGTGCTTCTTTTGTCCAAATATGCTCCATTAAGAAATCATGTGAACAAATGACCAAATCTGTTGCCTGCCGGTAATGATTGCGGTGGATGGTCTGCCCGCATTTATTGCGCATATCGCACGCATTACAGTTTTGAACCGGATGGTAATTTACTTGCTGCCATTCTTCATCCGTCACTTCTGGGTAACTTGAGCGTTCTCCGTACGGATAGGTATTTTGCATAGAAAACGTCTTATTAACGAATTCTGGCAAACTGTCTTCGATGTCATAAAGAAAATCAGCATCGCTACGCTTTTTTGCACCTTCTAAACGCTGCAAACATAAATACTGATCACGTGATTTTGCTAACCGGACATCGAGATTCAAGTCAAATAGATCATTTAAACGATCAACGTCTCCGCCTTTTTTCACCAATTGCTCGATTAACGTCTCATCTGCACATGAAATAAGTGCAGGTTTGCCCGTATAACGTGCGTAGGCGATGGCTGGCAATAAATAAGCCATCGTTTTACCTGTACCAACTCCTGCTTCTGCAAACAGCACTGATTTTTCTTTTAATGCTTGTTCAATTTGGAAAGACATAAAAACTTGCTCATCACGCAAATCGTATCCTTTTTCAGGCAGTATGTCATAAAATATATCGCCAATCCAGTCATTGAGTGATTCAAAGAACGTTTTATCCTTAGTTAAAGGGAATGGTAGTGGTTGTCTCATAAACTCTCCTCACAGAGAAACGGAAGAGCCGATGCCCTTCCGTTTCGTCTCATTTATTTTTTAGAACGTTCTCCCCAAAATTGGAAAAGATCCGTACGGATAAATCCATTAAATAATTTACGTTTTTTCGTTGCAGGTTGTCCGTAAAGTGTTTCAAAACGCCCCATCGATGACAGCATATAAACAGACCAAGTTGTGTGTTTTGCAAAGACACGTCCCATGTCTGCAATCATTTCTTCAATAATTTCAATTTCACCAATACGCTCTCCGTACGGTGGATTCCCTACAACAACGCCATTTTCTTCTGTTGCAACAAAGTCTTTGACCTGTCGCTGTTCAAAGTGAATCAAGTCTGCAAATCCAGCTTCGCGAGCATTTTCTTCTGCAATTGTCAGCATGCGGTGATCGATATCTGTCCCTGTAATGTTCAAGGGTTGATCATAATTTGCCAACTCTTCTGCTTCTGCACGGACTTCATCCCAAATTTCTTGTCCAATCCATGGCCATTCTTCGCTATCAAAGTCACGGTTGTAACCAGGCGCTAGATTTTGACCAATCATCGCTGCTTCAATAGCAATCGTACCTGAACCACAAAATGGATCTACGAAAGGACGATCAGGCGTCCATCTTGACAATTTCACAAGTGCTGCAGCCAATGTTTCTTTTAGAGGCGCTTCACCTTGATCTAAACGATAGCCGCGTTTATGCAAACCAGCTCCGCTCGTATCAATCGATAATTGAACTTTATCTTTTAAAATCGATACTTCAATTTTAAAACGAGGCCCTGTTTCATCTAAAAATGAATTGTGATGATAAGCTTTTTTCAAGCGCTCAACAATTGCTTTTTTAACGATTGACTGACAGTTTGGCACACTGTGCAAAGTAGATTTTACTGATTTCCCTTGAACTGGAAATTCAGCATCGAGTGGCAGAAATTTCTCCCACTCGATTTCTTTTGTGCGTTCAAACAACTCATCAAACGTGTAAGCATTAAATTCACCGGCAATAATTTTCACACGGTCAGCCGTACGCAACCATAAATTGGTTTTGGCGATATCTCGCTCATTTCCTTCAAAAAATACTTTGCCGTTCTCGGTTTCTGTTTCATAGCCTAATTCTTTTACTTCGTTAGCTACGATAGACTCAAGGCCCATTGCAGCTGTTGCGAGCAATTTAAATGTTGTCATAATGACTCCCTCTCCAGTTGTTCACTATTTCAGTGTTTGTTTTGTTTACCATTACAGCGTTATCGATTTATACAGTGTTTGTAAAATCTTAAATTGTACTATGTCATACCATTTAATAATAAGCGCCTTTCGATAGGCATCAAATTAAACAGCAGAAAATCTATAAATTTCTACTAAGCATTCATCTCATAATATGAAGAAAGGCTCCCCTGACAGGAGAGCCTTTAATAAGCATTTTAAGACCATGTGAAATTCTATAAGCCATGTTTTGTTTCCACGTACTCAAGCGGTTTGCACCTCGTACTAGTGGACAGCAACCATCTATCTGCAAACTTACGTCTGCCTCTTCATCAGTTCATTTCCTTCAGAAAAGTGCCCCTACCATAATTTGGGTTTCTCGCTCACGGGGTTTACCTCGTTCCACCTGTATAATTTCTTATACAGCTCCGTCACTGTGGCACCTTCAGGGTATTTAGGCCGTATCCGAAGACTTAGGCGTTCTACCCGCCGTCAGCTATTGCTAGCTGCCTCAGCTTATTGTTTCACTGAGCGCGATCACTACGGTCATCTCAGAACCGTGCGAGCATGGACTTTCCTCTCCAGCGAAAACGCTAGAGCGATTGCCAGAATTTCAAATGGCTTACTAAGTATACGCTACTCAGCACAATAAAACAATTGTTTTAGTTATTGTCTAATTTGTTGCCAAATACATGATTTTCTAGATGAGACAAGCGTCGTAGAATATCAAAATTTGTAGTCCCTGGTGCCGGTGTCGCTTGTTTTCTTGGAGTATTTTCCAATTCCGTCCGTAAACGTTTGTTTTCATTTTGAAGTTGTTCGATTCGTTTTGAGAAAGCTTCATAGTCCTGAATGACTTCATCCAAGAAATGATCGACTTCGTCTTGATTGTAGCCACGCATAGCTGTTTTAAAATCTTTTTCTAGTATGTCCTTAGACGTAAATTTATTTTCCATTTTAATCGCCCTTCCATAAAAAAACTACCTTATGCTAAGTATAGCATAAGGTAGTTTTTTCGTGCTCAGTCTTCTTCATTTTTTGGATTCTTTTTTCTCTTTTTCTCTTCTAAACGTGACTGTCTTTTGACAATATCCATAACGAGTGATTGTCGCACATGCGTATGTTCACTTGCTTGTTTTGCAAATCCTGCCATGATGATGGCCTGCTCTAAATCGCGTAATTGATGTTCATACAGTTTTGCCGTATGAATCCACGCTTCTACTTCGATACTGCCACGCAAATGAGGTGCTGCTTCTTTAAAAAGTTGGACCGCCTCTTCGTACTGACCCGCTCGTTTTTTCTGTATTGCTAGAAGATAACGGGCTAAAGCTGTAGATGCCCCTCTTTCAGCGGTGACATGCTCGAGGTATGCGGCACTTTGATCAAATTGCTTTAAGTCCGCATACCATTTACCAATATTTGTATAAGCGCCACTTGTTTCCGACTCCAAATCTTCCATTAATAAATTAGAAGACACAACATATAACGACACCAGCGATAAAATATCCAATTCATTATGATAAAGAACTTTTGCTAAACCGTCCGGAAATCCACTTTTGACGGCATCCAAGTAAATAGCCGGAATTAAATAGCCAGGCACATCGCCTTGTCGAGTAAAGCCCAGTTTTTCTTCTTCAATCGTGCTCAGCTTCATGCGGGCCAGTTCATTTTTCCAGATTCGTTTTGTACCGTGAAACAAATCAATTTGACGTGGCACCGGCAACTTCGGCAAAATTTGTCTGTGCATGGTCCAACGAGACGTCAGCTGCGGCCAATCAAAGCTTTTGCCGTTATAGGAAAAGATAATCGGATCATCCGTTTTCCACAACCCTGTTTCATAGAGAAACGCCGCTTCGTGGGAAGGATCTGGCATAATGTATTGCATCATTTCAAAATGATCACTGCGCTTAACTAACAAACCAATTAAAAAAATATAAGCACCGGTCCCACTAAGGCCTGTCGTTTCTGTATCAAAAAAGACAAGCGGATCCTGTTTGCTCAACTTAAAAGGATGATCAAAATCTGTATTCTCCCATGCCTTTAAGACGAGCTCAAGTTCATTCAAAATTACTGAACCGTGCTTGGTGTCAAACGGATAAATAATCTTCTTACGAAAGACAAATCCAAATTTGTTTTCTACAAGTTCTAGTCCAATTCCATTCCACTTATCTTCATTGAGCGGCCGTTCTGCTGCTTTATCCGTCTGTTTTTTTACAGGCTTCTTTTTTAGCATGCCTTTCATTTGGAGAAGTTTGTTTTCAAACGACATTTGTCTTCACCTCTCTTTGCGAAGCTCATTCAACAGTCGAATCACATGGCCTTTCATACTGACGGCTGCATCTTGTGCACCGATGCACGATGGACATCCGTCAAGACATGGACATTCTGAGACATGTTGCTGGGCTTTATCAAGCAACGGCTGCCACAGATCGTAAATTCGTTCACTGATCCCAATACCACCCGGATAAGAATCGTGTATAAAAAAAGACGGTCTATCGTTATGTGGTGACTTTACTTGGGGCACAACATGGACATCGCGGCGGTCGCATTGAACGAATATAGGAATAAATGACTCGATCGCATAGGCTGCTCCGGTCATTGTGTCCGATAACTCTGCTTCTGTGAAGTCTTCGGGTTTCGCAAAACTCAACCACGTTGACGACGTGTGAAGTTCTTCTGGCGGCAAGGAAATTGGTCCAGAACCAATGTTATCATGCGAATCAAAACGGATCTTTTTAAAAATCGTTGGCATTGCAAGTACCGCAATATCCCCATAAAACACTTCTGAACCGTTCATTTCCTTGTCTTTATCTTCACTCATCACTTTTAACTCTACTGCTAAATTGGCATCTGTGAAATAATCGACGTCGACTTCTCTGACATAGGCTTTCTTTTCTTCCCAGTCTAAAATTTCTACTTGAAATTGAGTACCTTGATGCAGATAAATGGCTTCTTCGTGCAATAATGTCATCGCACTAAAACGGTCCATTTCTCCAATTACACGTGTATCTGCAGGAACAGACTGATCGATGATGACGACATTTTCCTGTGAAGCAGAGCGCAGCGATATATCGTGCGCTGGGAAACGATCACTCATCCAGTGCCAACGATTTGATGTACGGAAGAGTACACCTTCTTCCTGCAAATATTCGAGCAGCTCTTGAACTTCAAATTCTCCGTACTGGTCGTCGATTCGAAATGGCAATTCAAAAGAAGCGCATTTTAAATGATCCATTAAGATAATCATATTTTCTGGATGGATACGCGCTTCTTCTGGTGACTGATCGAGTAAATATTCTGGATGATTAATGATGTATTGATCAAGTGCAGTCGACTGTGCGACATAAATAACGAGCGACTCATCTTGACGACGTCCCGCTCGTCCCGCTTGTTGCCACGCACTAGCAATATTGCCCGGATAGCCTGTCATGATACACGCTTGCAACTGACCAATATCCACGCCAAGTTCCAATGCATTAGTAGACACGACACATTGAATGGATCCGTCACGCAATCCTTTTTCAATCGCCCGCCGCTCTGTCGGCAAATAGCCCCCCCGGTAACCTTTGATTGAATCATCTTGCAGTTTCATTTTGGTCACGGCTTGTAAATAAGTAACCAGCATCTCTACACGTACACGACTTTTCGCAAAGACAATGGTTTGAATGCCATTTTTGATCAAATGAGTAGCTAGATCTCGTACTTCTAGTATGGCACTTCTGCGGACACCAAAAGTTGGGTGGATAATCGGCGGGTTATAAAAAACAATATGTTTTTTTCCAGAAGGTGCACCGTTTTGGTCAATCAGCTCATGTGAACTGTTCGTCAAATTTTCCGCTAGCTCTTTTGGGTTGGCAATTGTAGCAGATGTACAAATAAAAACCGGATTGCTGCCATAAAACTCACAGATCCGTTTTAGCCTCCGAATAACATGTGCTACATGTGTCCCAAAAATGCCTTTGTACGTGTGCAGTTCATCAATCACTATATAATGAAGGTTTTCAAAAAGTGATACCCATTTTGTGTGATGCGGCAAAATAGCGGAATGCAGCATGTCTGGGTTCGTCATCACGATTTGCCCGGCTTTTCGGACCTTTGTTCGAATCGCTGGTGAAGTGTCTCCATCGTACGTATAGGACAAAATCGCTTCTTCTGTTTTCTCAATTAAATCATGCAAATCGCTTTTCTGATCCTGCGCTAATGCTTTTGTTGGAAACAAGTACAACGCTCGCGCACCCGGATCATTTAAAATTTTATGCAGCACCGGCAAATGATAACAATAAGACTTGCCTGAAGCTGTCGGGGTAACAGCCGTAAACGACTTGCCTGCCGTCGCCAAATCGAATGCTTGTCGCTGATGCGTATACAATTGCTCAATGCCTTTCTTCCGAAGAGCCGCTTTCAAGCTAGCGTGCATCTCCAGTGGAAAGTCGGCATATCGAGCTGGTTTTTCTTGTCTCGTATGCCAATGGACAATACGTTCCATCATGTCCGGTTGTGTTTTCCACTCTTCCATTAAGACAGGTAACGTTTTTCGCTTAATCATGTTTAGTGCTCTTTTCGTCAATGGCTAATATAAAAGTCTGCAGCGTATACTGTGCCGCTTGAATGGTTTGGATAAAGCGTTTCTTACTTGTTTCTTTATAAAAGCTTTGAACGAAAAACTGTGTCATGCCTTCTGCCGCTGTATCAATTTGAGGCTTATGAACATATTTTGGTCGCTCCTGCTGAATATATAGCAACGATTCTTTTTGCCACTCATTTATTTTTCCGTGCCAGAAATCGGCATAGGGTTTAACGTCTTCGTAAAAATCAGGAACCGCATCCATCTCACGCATTTCATAAAAGCGGTCTAGGCATTTTCCACATTCATCAAATAATGTAGAAGAGAGTTCTCTAACTGTCATTTTGCAATCCCTCCATTGCCATTAGTTTATCATATTCACTGAAACGACACGACTTTTATCGAACAGACATTCTTTCCTGTTGAATCCAGTCAAAAAATCTGGTATTGATAGAATAGAATAAGTTAACCATTTGTTTTCACTTGTTGCTTTTTTGCGAATCCATTTCTGGAATTTTCACTTTGGCGTCATTCGCTTAATCCTATTCTTCGCGTCTCTTTACTGCTTCACATAACCTGAAGTGGTAGATTTCGACTTGGTGAAACCTTTCATCATATCAGTCGTCTAAACGCTTGTGATATGATAGAGTAAGCGAGGTGTATCACAATGGCAATCAATTACCCGAACGGAAAAAAATTTGTTCCGTCAAAAAATTCAGCTGCTAAAGAAACCGGGACCCCCAAAAAGAAAAAAGATTTTTCCTTTAGTAACCGTGGTAAAACATTAGAAGATGAATTAAATGAAACCAATGATTATTATCTTCAGCTGGGGTTAGCGGTCATCCATAAAAAACCAGTACCGCTTCAGATTGTCAAAGTAGAATATCCATCCAGAAGTGCCGCTGTCATTCGAGAAGCTTATTTCCAAGCTCCGTCTACGACAGATTACAATGGCGTTTGGAATGGACGATATATTGACTTTGAAGCAAAAGAAACCGAAAACAAAACTTCTTTCCCGTTGAAGAATATTCATGATCATCAAATTCATCACATGTCTCAAGTCGTTAAACAAGATGGAACTGCATTTATGATCATCCGATTTTCTTCTTGGCAACGATATTTTATCATGCCTTTTAAAGAACTTGAATTTTTTTGGAATCGGATGATCACAGGTGGAAGAAAATCGGTTACTTTGCAGGAAATAGAAGAAACTTCATTTGAAATAATACCTGGAGCATTTCCACGCATTAATTATTTGCCTCTTCTAAAAAAATTCTAACTAGTACTACTTATATGAAAGTGAGGAACCGATTTTGAGTGATAAACAAATTTCGCGTGAAGAACGCCGAAAAGCAATCGAACGCCAAAAAAAGACCAATAACAAAAAGAAAAAGAAATCTCCCGCAATAACATGGATAAAACGTATTCTACTGGCGATCGTTGTCATAGGATTAGCAGGACTTGTGTTCGGCGCCTCTCTCTTTGCGTTCTACGCAAGCAGCGCACCTGAACTTGATGAAGAATTATTGCGTGATCCTATTAGCCCGACATTCTATGCAGCCGATGGCGAAACAGAAATCCCTTATATTACTGCTGAAAACCGTGAATATGTCAATTATGAAGACATTCCAAAAACGATGGAAGCTGCTATTTTAGCAACTGAAGACAATCGCTTCTATAAACATTCGGGAATTGATGTCATTCGCCTGGGTGGTGCAGTCATCGCCAACATCACTGGTGGTTTCGGCTCACAGGGAGCTAGTACCATCACTCAACAAGTTATTAAAAACTCTTTTTTAACGAATGACAAAACCTTGAAACGAAAAGCACAAGAAGCATATCTTGCTTATAAACTAGAGCAAGAATATGAAAAAGAAGAGATATTTGAGATGTATTTCAACAAAATTCTGATGTCTGGTAATATTTACGGTTTTGGCACAGCTGCTGAAACGTTTTACGGCAAACCCCTTAACGAGTTAACACTTGCTGAATCTGCGTTACTTGCAGGAATGCCGCAAAGTCCGAATGGTTACAACCCATTCAAAAATCCTGAACGTGCTGAAGAACGACGGAATGTCGTTTTAAGCCTAATGGAACAGCACGGGAAAATTACCACAGAAGAAAAAGAACAAGCTCAAACGGCAGTTCTGGCAGACTCATTGGTCCCTGAAGATCAACGCCAGCCTCAAACGGCAAACACTGAATATACGGCCTTTATGGAAATGGTCGAGGATGAACTCGAAGCATTAGAAGGCGATTATTCACTTGGTGATGGATTGACAATTTACACCACTTTAGAACCTTACGTTCAAACTAAAGTAAACGAAACAATGGCATCTGATTTGTTTTTCGATGATAAAGTTCAATCTGCTATGACGGTCGTAGATACCAAAACAGGTGGTATCAGCGCGGTCGGCGCAGCACGTGAATACTCAGGCGATGTGCGACATAATTTCGCGATTGCGAAAGACCGTCAAGTCGGATCTACTATTAAACCAGTATTGGATTACGGTCCTGCTATCGAATACTTGGACTGGTCTACTGGCCAAACAATTGTAGATGAACCTTCTTCTTATGAAGATGGTCAAGAAATCCGCAATGTTGATGGTCAATTTCTTGGAACTATGACTATCCGCGAAGCACTTTACCGTTCGCGTAATATCCCTGCTATTAAAACGTTACAAGAAGTTGGAACAGAAGATGCTGGAAAATTCATGAAAAATGTAGGACTTGAAATGGATAATATTTTTGAGTCTTCTGCACTGGGTTCAGCTGAATTTTCAACAGTAGAAATGGCAGGAGCGTTTGCTGCCTTTGGTAATGATGGTTCTTTTATTAAGCCTCATACGATTAAGAAAATTGTATTCCGTGACGGCTCAACCGAACAAGTCGTTGCACCCGAACCGGTACAAGCCATGAAAGACAGTACTGCATACATGGTAACGGATATGCTTAGAGATGTTGTCGATTTGAATGTGCCGGGCTCTACCGGTAAAGAAGTGGCGATTAACGGTCTGGACATGGCCGGTAAAACTGGAACAACTAACTATTCTGCTAAAGAACTTGGAGAGTACGGTTTAGACTCTAGTTCGGCACCAGATGTTTGGTTTGCAGGCTATACGACAGACTACTCCATTTCTGTTTGGAGCGGCTATCCTTCAAAGAAAACACCTATCGATACCGCATCAAATGAACGACTATTATCTCAACGTTTATTCAAAAATGTAATGTCACAAATTTCATCACCTGAAACAGCTCGTTTTGAACAGCCGGATTCGGTTACAGAACAAGTCGTTGAAATAGGCTCGGATCCATTAAAATTGGCCAGTGCTTTTACACCGTATAACTTAAGAAGTTCTGAACTGTTTGCACGTGGTACGGAACCAAATTCAGTATCACAACGCTATGTCGTGGAAGATTTAGATACCCCCACTCGATTACGCGCTAAAGTCAAAGATCAATCAGCTGAACTGTCTTGGAATTACGGAGATGACGATGTATCATTTGAAGTGTCCGTTGAAGTTGATGGTTCTCGCTCAGTTCTTAGCACCTCATCAAGCCAGTCTTATACATTTAATGGCCTTGAAGAAGGGAAAAGCTATACCTTTAGCGTTGTAGCCGTTAACAGCACGCAACGAAGCGATCCTGCATCGACTGTAGTTGAAGTTGCTGCTGCACCTGAAGAACCTGAAGAAGAGCCAGTCGAAGAACCGGTTGAAGAAGAGCCAGTTGAGGAAGAACCGGTTGAAGAAGAACCGGTCGAAGAAGAACCAGTCGAGGAAGAACCCGCTGAAGAAGAACCAGTCGAGGAAGAGGAACCAGCCGTTGAAGAAGATCCAATTGATGTTCCAGAAGATCCGACTGAAGAAGAAGAAAGCGAAAAACCGGCTGCCAATAATAGTGAAAACAACAATGCTACTAATGGCAATGACAATAATAAAGACCAAGATAAAGATAAAGATAAAGATAAAGACGACTCCAACTAAAACAACCCCCCCTCAAATGCATTTGAGGGGGGGTTGTTTTAGTCATTCAAGCGTTTTAGTTCAATCCGTTTTCTTGCCAATATCTTCTTCAGTTCAGTAAACAGTTCATCCAATTGACGATAAGCCGCATACGTTCTAGAAGACGTCTTGATAAAGTTCAGGCGTTCCAAACCGTTTAACGGCTCAAACCCATCATCCTGTAAGGCATCGCGACAGTGAGATAGTAGACGCTGATACAATTCAAGACCTTCTTGGATGGTGACCTTAGTCTGCTTACTGCGCTGCTCATGCAAATTGGCCAGTTCCGTCGTGATTCGGAGCCATTCCAAAAAATACGGTTCCAGCTGCTCTTTAGTTAATTTCTGTGACGATTTCACGTTTAACAAGTCCTTTTTTTTGGCGTTTTTGGCCTTCACGGCAACGGTCAAAAAGTGGACAAATAGGACATCCTGGATTTTGTGATTTGCAGTGATACCGACCAAAGAAAATAATTTGATGATGTGTTTTAGACCAATCGTCTGCAGGTGTTTTTTTCATAATGGTTTCTTCTACCTGAAGCGGATTGTCTTTCCAACGGTTTAATCCCAGGCGTTTGGCAACCCGTTCAACGTGCGTATCTACTGCTAAAGCTGGAATACCAAACGCTACAGAAACAACGACGTTTGCTGTTTTCCGTCCGACTCCTGGAAGTGTCATCAGCAGGTCTCGATCAGCCGGTACAATGCTATCATAATCGGCGATCAAAATTTCACTAAGTGCTTGTATATTTTTAGCTTTATTGCGAAACAACCCAATTGAACGAATATCTTGTTGCAGTTCCTCCAAAGAAACCGAAACATAATCTTTTGGTACGTGGTATTTCTGAAATAAAGTAGCAGTCACACGGTTTACTAGCTTGTCTGTACATTGTGCAGATAACAGTGTCGCAATCAATAAATCAAAAGGATTGCGGTGCACCAATTCACAATGTGCCTCTGGAAACATAAGGTCCATTTCTTCTAGACAGGCTAGCCATTCTTTTTTTGACATCATCTACTTCACCTTCTAACTGCGGTCTTCCAGCCAATTGTAAAACTGAACTTTTTTCACAACGTTCTCTGTCGGCTGAATCCGGATATTTTTCTCCCTGAAAGAACTTGCGTGCTTCGTAACTTGAGAAGAAGTTTTGATATTTTTCTTTTTCCACTCGAACAAAATACGGTCGACATAACGCAAACTGATTTTTTGTGAAATAACCGCTTCTTTTAGCGCCATACGGATTACGTCTGGTGTATGACCATCATGATCCATCCACATAGAGATGGTTTCAATTTCCATCGGTGATAAGAAACGACCAAATTCTTGTTCAAACAGTTGGAAAATTTCTCCTTCTAGCTCTTTTTGCGTATTTTCTTTGATTTCATGCTGTTCTTTATAGACACAATCTAGTAACCGATCCCATAAAGGCTGCAACGAAATGACTTCTGTTAACACATCGCTTTCCGTCGTTTGTTGAATGGCTAAATAGCCTTGTTGCATCAATTTTTGTAGCATCGTCGTTACACTTTTTTGAGAAGTCATCATGCGCGCACCGATTTCATCTGGTGTTGGAAATGGGTTTCCAAGTTGCTGAAATGCTTGTATATGCATAAGCAACATAGCTTCTTCATCTGTAATCTTCAGTTCTTTATAAAACTGAAAAAAAAGCTGGGAAATGGTAACATTCCCCTGCTCAATCCACGTTTGTAGTCGATTAGGTTGTTTCATATCCCAACCACCTTTCTGTTTATTCGATTTTATGGGTATAACCGGTTTAGAAGACGAGGGAACGGAATAGATTCTCTAATGTGTTCAACGCCGCTAATCCAAGCTACTGTCCGTTCAAGACCTAAGCCAAATCCAGAATGCGGAACCGCTCCGTATTTGCTTAAATCCAAATACCAAGCATAAGCTTCTTCATCTAAATTATGCTCTTTAATCCGTTGCTTCATTAGCTCGTAGTCATGGATCCGTTCTGATCCTCCAATAATTTCTCCATAGCCTTCTGGCGCAATCATATCTGCACATAACACTACATCATCACGTTCTGGATGCGGCTGCATGTAGAATGGCTTAATGCCGATTGGGTAATGCGTGATAAATATTGGCATATCATAGCTTTCTGCTAACGCCGTTTCATGTGGCGCTCCAAAATCTTCGCCCCATTTGATGTCATCAAAGCCATTATCATTTAGCCATTTAATCGCATCGTCGTAAGAAACGCGCGGGAATGGTGCTTTTATTTTTTCAAGTTTCGATACGTCTCTTTCAAGACGCTCCAATTCCAATTTGCAGTTGGTCAATACCGCTTGTACGATATGAGAAACATATTGCTCTTGTACTTCAAGGCTCTCTGCATGCTCTATAAATGCCATTTCCGGTTCGATCATCCAAAATTCGATTAAGTGACGACGCGTCTTCGATTTTTCTGCCCTGAAAGTTGGTCCAAACGAGAATACTTTTCCAAGTGCCATCGCTGCTGCTTCCATATACAACTGGCCAGACTGCGATAAATACGCATCTTCGTCAAAATATTTAGTAGCAAATAATTCAGACGTTCCTTCTGGAGATGAGCCAGTCAAAATTGGGGGATCTACTTTGACAAAGCCATTGTCATTAAAAAATTCATAGGTCGCACGAATAATTTCGTTGCGGATTTTCATAATTGCGTGCTGTCTACGTGAACGCAACCACAAATGACGGTTATCCATTAAAAATTCTGTACCATGTTCTTTTGGTGTAATCGGGAAATCTTTCGCTTCATGGATAACTTCAACGTCTGTAACAGCTAGCTCATAACCAAAGGCAGAGCGCGTATCTTCTTTTACTTCACCAGTAACATAAACAGACGTTTCTTGCGTCAACGCTTTCGCTGTAGCAAATAGCTCATCGCCTACTTCAGCTTTTACAACCACGCCTTGTACGAATCCTGATCCGTCACGCAACTGTAAAAATGCAATTTTACCACTTGAACGTTTGTTAGCGATCCAAGCTCCTAATTTAACTGTTTGTCCGTTATATTTAGCCATTTCGGCAATCGTAATTTTTTTCATCCAGCAATAGCCTCCAAAGAATAATGTTGTCTTAGTCTTTCCATTTTGATGTTACGAAATGATGAATCCGCTCTACCGCTTCTGTCAAAGTTTCGAGTGACGTGGCGTAGGACAAGCGAATCGTTGCATGCGCGCCAAATCCAGATCCTGGAATAACCGCCACGTTCGCTTCTGTCAATAACGCCGTTACAAAATCATCAACTGACGAATAGCCCGTTTTTTTAGCCGCTTCTGAAACGTCTGGCAACAGATAAAAAGCACCTTGAGGTCGCAATACTGTAAACCCTGGAATTGCCTGTAGTTTCGGATAAATCGCATTTAAACGCCCTTCAAAAGCCTGGCGCATTTCCTCTACTGCATCTTGTGGTCCATTATAAGCTTCAATGGCCGCATATTGCGAAGTTGTTACTGGGTTTGATGTAGAATGACTCGCCAAATCTGTCATTGCTTTGATCAATTTAGCGTCACCCGCTGCATAACCGATTCGCCATCCCGTCATCGAATGCGATTTCGATACGCCGTTGATTACTACGGTGCGATTTTTTGCATCTTCTGAAAGAGTCGCGATAGATATGTGAACGATATCTCCGTAAACTAATTTTTCATAGATTTCATCTGAAACGATTAAAATATCAAATTCACGGCAAACTTCCGCTAACGCTGTTAATTCTTCTTTAGAATAAATCATTCCTGTCGGATTGCTTGGTGTATTAAGTATGATCGCCTTTGTCCGTTCTGTGATCGCTTCTCGTAACTGCTGTGGTGAAATTTTGTATTCCTGACTAGCTGTCGCCTCTATGTACACCGGAACGCCCTGTGCCAACTTGACTTGCTCAGGATAGCTAACCCAATACGGAATCGGAATAATCACTTCATCGCCTTTGTTCAGCAGAACTTGAAACAATGTATAAAGCACGTGCTTTGCACCAATGCCAACCATCACTTCTTTTTGACAGTAGCTCAACCCTTGATCTCTTTGCAATTTATGGATGATGGCTTCTTTAAGCGCCGGAAGTCCGCCTGCTGGCGTGTATTTTGTTTTTCCAGCTAGCATAGACTGATAAGCAGCTTCAAGAATATTTGCGGGTGTATTGTAATCCGGTTCGCCGGCGCCAAGTCCAATGACATCGACTCCTTGTGCTTTTAATTCATTTGCTTTTGCAGTAATTGCCAAAGTTGTTGAAGGTGTTAACGTTTGTACACGATTCGCTAAGTTGATCAATTTTTTCAGCCCTTTCACAAATTCAATATGCGTTTCCACCAAGTCCCATCACTTGCTGACAAATAGACATAGTTTAAACTGTCTTTTTCATCTAAAAAAGCAACTTCCCATACCGGTCCATCTTTTTCCATTCCTAGCTTAGTGTGCAATATTTTTTTGACAGCCATTTCATCCACGACAATTTCACGTGCTTGCTGAGCAGTAATTTCGTCTTTAAGAAGAGCTGCCTGCATTTTACCTCCGTCTTTTGGAACAAATACAGCGGTTAATTCACCCTTACTGTTTGTGCCAAGTACGGTGACGGATGCTTCAGTATTCGTATAGACGTAAGCACGCTCCACATCTTCAATCAATTGCTCGCTTTTTGCGCGATCAATGGCTAGTTGCTCTGTTTCTGAATACGGCTTATTGCCGAGAAATAAAACAAGAATGATGATGGCAACTGCCAAAAAAGAAAGAAAACCGAGTATGAATGTAATCCATTGTCTCATGTAATCACCTATGTTTTATATATTGTAAAAATTGCTTTGTCATTATTTTCTTTGTCGAGCGCTAGTCCGAACATTAAGTTCCTGTCTTTTAACGTTCGGTTCAAGGCGTCTACCACTTTATATAAATCTGCTTGATACGTAAGTTCCACTGTGGAGATTACTTCAATTTTTGATTCCATGTTTGCGCCCATCCTTTCATTATATCATTGCTTATTATACCAAGCTTCAATATCGGTTACCATCTTTTCTAAAGACACTTTGGATACTTTGACTTTTGGCAATGCACTTATAAATTCACGACCATAGGATTTCGTCTCAATTCTTCGGTCCAGCACAATAAACAAACCTTTGTCATTTTTTGAACGAATCAATCTACCGAAGCCCTGCCGTAAACGAAGTACCGCCTCCGGCAAAGCATATTGTAAAAATGGATTGATGCCTTCACGCGTGATAATCGCAGAACGCGCTTTGAAAATCGGCTCATCTGGAGACGTAAATGGCAAACGGACTACAACTACCGCGCGAAGTGCATCTCCCGGCACGTCGACACCTTCCCAAAAACTATTCGTCCCAAACAGCACAGACTTCTGGAAACGCTGGAAAGATTTCAATAGTTTCATCCGACTACCTGAAGAAATTCCTTGCGCAAATAACATGTAATCATCGAGTAAGCCGGTGTCTTGAATTAAATCCACTGTTTTGCGGAGCATATCCTGTGACGTAAACAAGACAAAACAGCGACCTTCTGTCACAATTACGGTTTGAATAACAGCATCTGCAACCGATTCGATGTACTCGTGCTGAGAAACATGCTGGATATCGGGCATATCTTCCACAATATAAACATGTGCGCCTTGATAAAAATCTTTTGGAGGTTCGAATTTTAGGATTGGCACATGCTGAGGTATGCCAATTTGATTGACGATAAAGCGTTCATTTGCCGGAACAGTCATCGTTCCAGATAACCAAATAACAGCTTTGCCTTCACGCGCAGGAGCCACTACTTTGTCGACTAAGGAAGCTACAGCAAATGGTCTCTTGTACAAGGACAAACTAGTCGGCAAACTTCTCAAATCCCCTTCAATCCAACTGACTTCTTCAATGACTGGAAAAACAAAAATTTCACTAAACTCCACTGCTTTAACCATCATTTCTTCAGTCCAATAGCGCCAGTCTGCTATCGTCAGTTGATCTTTCATGGTTTTTTCGGACAACCGTTCCGCTTTTTGTAAAATAAGCTGCGACAAATCGATCCATTCGTTTAAATAATACAACATTTCTGTGAAGCGACTGTCTGAAAGCGACAGTTCACTCAATAATGCAGAATTCTTTTTGTGTCGACTGTGGGCAAATCTAGCAGTAAATTCAGTAGCTATCAAGCCTGAAACCTCATCGAAAAGGGCTGTGAATTTTAAAAACAGTGACTCTAGTTTCAACATTTCTGGAACTGTTGAAAATCCAGTCCGCTCTGCGGTTTCAAAAAGGGCTGACGCTAATTGTTTGTCGTCGAAACTGCCAATTTGACCAAAAATATATTTCCACTGCGTGTACACAAACGTTTTCTCGTGCTGCGACACTGCCGCTTGGACCACTTGATGCGCTTCATCCCAAATATAAGCACCTACATTGGTCAAAATTGTTTTTTTACTCAAATGCTGATTCAGTAAAAATGCATGATTTGTGACAATGATGTGTGCGTGTCTCGCCTGATTTAACGCAAACTCGTAGAAATCAGCTTTTCTTTCTTGCTTTGACAATTTGCGTATATGTGAACGACGAATTTTATCAACGACAAATTGGCCGCCACTGGATACGTTAATTTCATTTAAGTCACCTGTTTTTGTGGCTGTCAACCAGACTAGTACTTGCATAATCGTAAACGTTTCATCGTAAGATTCGTCATCACTTTGCAGCAATTCAACAAATCTGGTCAAGTCGATATAATGAGATAATCCTTTAATTAAAGAAATACGCACCGGCGAACCAATAAAGGCTTCGATCATTCGACCTTCTTTTGACACCAACTGATCTTGTAGATGTGTCGTATACGTGCTAATTAAAACTTGCTTACCGGTATCGAGTGCATAATTGACAGCTGGTAACAGGTACGCAATTGTTTTGCCCATACCGGTGGATGCTTCAATCACAACTTCTTTTTTTTCATTTAACGCATTTTCAATCGTCGCCATCATGTCATATTGGCTTGGTCGCTTTTCAAAATTCGGAAAGACCGTTTCAAGACCTTCACGCCAATCGCGTGGGATGGGGCTGTCGATCCTATCTTTCTCAAATATTGTTCTGGCTTTTAATGGTACGCCTTGGAACCGATCAAAATCATCTGATTGAGCGCTTCTTTTTTTCTGTGTCAGCTCAAAGAATAGCCTCGACAAATCGGACTTTAACTGGAAAGAACGTTTGTGAAGAAATGCCAACGTGTCATAAGGCAACGATTCCAAGTCATTTTTTGCACGTAAAAACAATAAAGCCGTTGCCATCGCATCATCGTCTGCACGATGAGCACTCTCGAGTGGAATGCCAAGTTCAGAAGTAATGTCCTGCAGCTTAAAGCTAAAAGCTGTCGGGTACATAAGTCTGACTAGTTCGACTGTATCCATCGTCAATCCTTGCCATTTTGACAATCCACTACGTTTTAGCTCGGCTTGCAAAAAGGGTAAATCAAAATTGGTATTGTGTGCGACAAAAATAGCATCTTGCATTTTTTCATAGATGGTTTCTGCATAATGCTCAAACGTCATGGCATCTGCTACATCTTCCTCTGTAATATTTGTTAAATCCTGTATAAATAACGGAATTGTGCGCCTAGGATTAATAAATTTTGTATATGTATCGGTAATTTCACCGTTTTCAATCGTTACCATTGCCAGTTGGATGATCCGGTCACCTTTTGCAGGGGAATGGCCCGTTGTTTCAATATCGACAACGACATACTTTTGCGTGTTCATCTTAGCCCCTCTTTCTTAGGTGATTGCCTAAAAAAATTGTAACATATCCTACCGCTTTCCGCTTTCAAGATGAAAATTCAATCTTCTTCGCTGCACTCTCAGGCAAAAGAAAAACAGCCCCGAATTTTTTCGGAGGCTGTTTTTTTACATGACGGTCGCTTCAGGTTCATAGTGAATGATTTCTTTGATTTGATTGTTGGCATCCATAATAGCAACAGTCGGTTTATGATCACGAGCATTGTCGTTCATCACATATGCATACGACAAGATAATCACGATATCTCCTCGTTGCACAAGACGCGCTGCTGCTCCGTTGACGCAGATCACACCACTACCGCGCTCTCCTGCAATGATATAGGTTTCAAATCGTGCACCGTTATTGTTGTTGACAATATGCACTTTTTCATTGGCTAACATGCCAACAGCATCCAGCAAATCTTGATCGATGGTAATACTACCAACATAGTTTAAATCAGCTTCTGTCACCGTCGCACGGTGAATTTTTGAATTGAGCATCATTCTAAGCATGGGTCAGTTCTCCTTTGGATTAAAAATAATGTTATCAATTAAACGCGCCTTTTCAAACTGTACCGCTAAAGCTAGAATGGCATCCTGCTGAATAGGAGTCGTTAATGTTGGGTAATCAAGTAATTCGATGTAATCGATTTTTCCAGATGTATGTTCAGTTAAGTAGGCAGTCATAGATTCGATTGGATCCTGTCCCTTTAGAAATGTGGCCTTGCCCATTTCCAATGCTTTTCTCAAGTGAGGCGCTTCGTTCCGCTCCGCATCACTCAAGTAAACATTACGAGAACTTTTCGCGAGGCCATCTTTTTCGCGAACCGTCTCTCCACGTCTTATGGCCATTGGAAAATTAAAATCTGTCACAAACGATTCAATAACCGCTAATTGTTGGGCATCTTTTTGACCAAAATAAGCCAAGTCAGCTTCTGTTAAATGAAATAACTTGGTAACTACTTTTAAAACCCCATCAAAATGCCCAGGTCTTTTCGCACCGCAAAGCACATCAGCTTGAGCGCCTGCAGATAGTTGAATTTGGCTTTCGCGCGGATACATTTCGTCAACGCTTGGCGCAAAAATAACGTCAGTACCGGCTCCTTCAGCAAGCTCTTGGTCTCGCTTTAAGTCTCTTGGATACCGATTAAAATCTTCGTTTGGTCCAAATTGAGCGGGATTCACAAAAATACTCATGACCACTTTGTCGTTTTCCGCTTTTGCTTTTTCGACTAGCGAAAGATGGCCTTCATGCAGAAAACCCATTGTTGGCACAAGACCAATTGTTTTGCCAGCTTTTTTGGTATCACGAACCCATTCTTTTAGTTCGATTACCGTCTGTAAAATCAACATTTTTTCTCTCCTCTCGGGAAGAAAACCATATAAAAAGCCCTTCTGCTAAAAAAAGACAGAAGGACAGTAAATGTACACTTGGTTTCCTCCGTCCCTGTCGTGAATCTGATCAAGGCAGAACATATTTATAAAGAATTTTGGGTGTCTTGCGGTTGTTCGGTGCAGTTCACGAGTGATACTGCCCGTTGAAAATACTATACCAGAATTTTTAAAAAAAGCATATTGTATGCTTCGCGATTAAATTATTTAAAGAGACTAGTGAAAAACCGACGTATCTCTATTATGGCGTCTTCCTAGATTCGTTAGTCATTTCAATATCAGCTGAATAAATACCATGAAGTTTACCGTCAGCGGTCCGTAATTGCAAGACGCCTTCATCGGTAATGCCTTCTGCGATGCCTTCAAGTGTCTGATTGGTCATTCGAGCTCGTACCGGCTGACCAATTGTCGTCGAATAGCTCTCCCATAAGATCTTCAGCATAGCGAAACCTTCTTCGATATACATGTGCGTATAGAGCTCCATGTAAAACAGCAAAGACTGAACTAATTTTTGACGATTTACCGCTTCTCCACTTTCCATTTTCAGTGAAGTCGCGATATCTTGTACCTCGGCATCAAAATCGTCTTTTTCTTGATTGATGTTTAAACCGATACCAATAATCAAAGCTTGAATCCCATCTGCGTCCGACTGTAATTCAGTCAGAATGCCGGTACATTTTTTGCCATTCAGTAAAATATCATTTGGCCATTTAATTTGCGGTTGCAGCCCTGTCACTTCTTCGATTGCCCGAACGACTGCTACGGCAGTTACGAGCGTAAATTGAGGTGCTTTTTGCGGTGCCACATCAGGACGCAAAATAATACTCATCCAAGCACCCTTGTTAGCCGCAGAGTCCCATTTCCGAGCCAATCTACCGCGTCCAGCTGTTTGCGTTTCTGTAAGCACTACTGTGCCATCAGGAGCACCTTCTTGCGCGAGTTGATGCGCAATGATTTGAGTTGATGCGCAACTTTCGACATATTCTATTTCTCGACCAATGCTCTTTGTTTTCAAGCCCGTTTGTATGCCGAGTGGTTCTAATGTATCTGGCAACATCACAATCCGATAGCCTTTTTTCTTGACAGATTCAATGCCGTACCCTTTTTCTTCAAGTTCTTTTATGTGCTTCCAAATTGCCGTTCTCGAAATACCCAATTCATCCGCTAAATGTTGACCTGATACAGCTTCACCATTCGACTCAATCAATCGTTTTGCTATCTTAAGCGTGACGGTGATATTCATTTTTAAACCAGTCCTTTATGAGTTCTTTGTCATTCTCCAATTCACCATAGACAATGAGCTTTTCCATTTTTTCAATCCATACTTTTAGCCAAGGACCTGATTTGTCACCGCTCCATTGCATTAAGTCCAGACCGTTTGCTGCGATATCAGACTTCGATTGAATCGGCAATTGCTGCTTAGCAGCTGCTAAGTTTTCTACATTGTCAGTTACTAAAGCGGCCATCTCCAATTGTTCGATTGAATAGTGGTAATACGTCCATTGGTCCCAAGTTTCGAGCTTTGTTAATTCCAAACTTTTTTCAATGAGTTTCTTTTCTTCATTGGAGAACCGGTATTCTTTAACAGCTGAAAACTGACGATTTTGCTGATGTAGCAGATAAAACCAACCAAACGTAGACCTACCATTCGATTTATAGGGTATCCAGTCTACTTGAAAAAGTTCGCCTGCTGGCAAAAATTTTGTTAATACCGAATCCCATAAATAAGCCATGCTTTTTTGTGTTCTGGGATTGACGAATATTTTATCGATTTCTGACTTTAATCGCTCGACTGCAATTGCTTTGATTAAGCGTGCATGGCGACGGATCGAATGTAAAGTCTTCATATCGATTATGAAATCTAATTGTCCTGTAAAACGAATTGCTCTCAGCATACGTAAGGCATCTTCTTCAAAACGCTCATCCGGATTGCCAACTGCCCGAATGATTTGATTTTGCAGATCTTCTTGTCCGCCAAAAGGATCGATAATCTCCTGATTTTCAGTCATTGCCATCGCATTGATCGTAAAATCGCGACGTCGTAAATCTTCTTTGAGTGATAAGACAAATTCGACGGAATCCGGTCTACGATTATCAGAATAACCGCTTTCTGTTCGAAATGTTGTCACTTCAATACCTTCTCCGTCTAGCAGTACCAATACCGTGCCATGGTCGATGCCTGTATCCACCGTTCGTTTAAACAGCGCCTTTACCTGTTGTGGTAATGCAGAAGATGCCACATCGACATCTTGTGGTGCTTTTCCTAACAACAAATCACGGACAGCTCCACCGACTATATAGCCCTCAAATCCAGCATTTTTTAGCGTGTCAATTACTTTTATGGCCGTATTCATTGTTGCTCAGCCTTCATCATCAACTGTTCATATAAGCCTTCGTACTGTTCCAAAATTTTTGATGAATGAAAATGCTCAGTTACAGTCTCCAAAGCACCTTGTCGCAAATTTTGTAAATGCTCATCGTCACTTAACATACGGATCGCATATTGCGCAGCTTGTTGTGTATCTCCTAGTTTAACAAGGTAGCCATTATTTTCTGGATCAATAATTTCAGGCATCCCGCCGATATTGGAGCCAATTACAGGAACACCGCACGCCATCGCTTCGAGTAGAACTAAGCCAAATGCCTCTTTTTCAGACAACAACAGTTTAATGTCACTAATACTATAAAATTCAGCAAGGCCTTCGCGCTTGCCAAGAAATAATACGTGATCTCCCAACTCCAAATCCCTTACTTGCTGAATAATTCGGCTCATTTCGGGTCCGTCTCCTACTAATAATAGCTTGCAATCCAGTTGTTGGCGCACCAAAGAAAACGTCTCGACAACATCTTGAACACGTTTCACTTTACGGAAATTCGAAACGTGAATCATTACTTTTTCATTAGCACCGATGCCTAATTGCTCTTTTAGTTTCGTAGCATCTTGCGGGAAATATTCTCTTTCGTCAACAAAATTATAAACTGTCTCTATTTTTTTATTCGGTTTAATAAGATCATAGGTCTGTTCTTTTAATGAATCTGATACGGCTGTAACAATATCTGATTTTTCAATCCCGTAGCGAATTGCTTCTTTCAATGATGAATCAGAACCTAGTACTGTGATGTCTGTGCCGTGTAAGGTCGTTACAATCCCGATATTTGAGCCCGCCATGTCTCGCCCAAGAATGGCGCAGACGGCGTGTGGAATCGCATAATGAACATGCAAAAGATCTAAGTTTTCGTTTTTAATGACTTCAGAAATTTTGGTAGCCAGCGCAATATCATAAGGCGCATATTGAAATACGGAATACGTATTAATATCAACTTGATGATTAAAGATATTTGCATAGGTTTTATTTAGCCGAAAAGGAGTACTGGATGTTATAAAATGAACCTCGTGCCCTTTTTCCGCCAGCATCTTTCCTAATTCTGTAGCAATAACCCCAGACCCTCCAACTGTTGGATAGCAAGTAATGCCGATTTTCATTTTTCGCACAGTTCCCTCTCCTATCCTCTTCTTTCTCCGAGCAATCGCCAATCAATAAAACCATGTTGCAATCCTTTAAGTAAAACTTCAGCCGTTCCCATATTCGTAGCCAGTGGAATGCTGTAGACATCACATAGACGAATTAACGCTGTTACATCAGGTTCATGGGGTTGGGCAGTTAATGGATCACGGAAAAAAATAATCATATCCATTTCATTTTGCGCGATCATTGCACCAATCTGCTGATCCCCTCCAAGCGGTCCTGACTGAAAACGAATAACCGATAAGTCTGTTTCGTCTATTACTCGCTGACCCGTCGTTCCAGTCGCATACAGTGTGTGCTGAGACAAAATTGACTCGTAAGCTGTAGCAAATTGGATCAAATCATCTTTTTTTCGGTCATGGGCAATTAATGCAATTTTCATGTCATCTTCCCCTTTAGTCGATTATATGTTCCAAGCCATAAATAAGCTCTTCTTTTTCCATTACGGTTTTGATAGATAACACAACGCCTGACATAAACGAACCTCGATTAAACGAATCGTGACGCAGCGTTAGCAATTGTCCCTCTCCTCCAAGCAACACTTGCTGATGAGCAACCAACCCCGGTAACCGCACGCTATGTATGCGCATGCCGTCATAATTAGCGCCACGAGCACCTGGCAGAGTTTCTTTCTCACGAATATGTCCTTGTTGATAGATTGGGCGTTGTTGTGAAATCAAATGAGCGGTCTTCATCGCAGTTCCAGAAGGCGCGTCTAGTTTTTGGTCATGATGCATTTCGATAATCTCAATATCTGGTAAATACTTAGCAGCTTGTTCAGCAAATTTCATCATTAATACAGCTCCAATAGCAAAATTGGGTGCGATGATGCAGCCTATTTTCGAAGCTTTAGAGATCGTTTTCAGCTCTTCAAGTTGTTCATCTGAGAAACCGGTCGTCCCAACAACAGCACGTATGTTTAATTCTAGTGCTTGCTTTGTATGTTCAAAGACAAATTCAGGTGTCGTTAAATCGAGCAGCACATCCGGTTTGGTAATAGTGTACAGCTCTTGAAGATCGATAAAAACCGGTGCCGTATAATGAGAAGGAAATAAATTAGTATCTGCTAACGTGCGACCAATTTCTTTATAGTCTAAAACAGCAACTAGTTCCATTTCGTCGTTGTTCATAACCGTATGTACAGCTTCTTTGCCCATTTTACCTCTTGCTCCTGCAATTGCCACGCGAATTGTCATTTGACTTCATCCTTTCTTGTCCAACGATCTTTATCTCTACTAGAAAATTTCTCCATAACGCGGTCATGAGCCTTTGCCAAATCAATGTCCATCGAGTTTGCCATACAAATTAAAACAAATAAGACATCGCCCATTTCTTCTTCCATGCTGTTAGCAGCTTCTGAACTCTTCTTTTTCTTTGGACCGTATTGATGCATCACTTCTCTTGAAAGTTCGCCGAGTTCCTCTGTCATTCGCGCCATCATTTCCATCGGTTGAAAATAACCTTCTTTAAATTGTCCAATATATGTATCAACGTCTTGTTGCAGCTGTTTCATCGTTTTTTCACTGTTCATTTCATCACGCTCCTCAGTCAATCGTAAAGAAAACTAGAGATGTTGTCAAAACTCATCTTTTCAACGATAATACAGAAGTTGACATTCTTGAAAGGGGCTTGGATGAATTGAAAGAACTAAAAATTAAAAATATCTTTTTCATCGTTCTCGGTGCCGCTATTTACAGTTTTGGATTTGTTCACTTTAATATCCAAAACGAATTGGGAGAAGGCGGTTTCGCTGGAATTACATTGATTTTGTACTTTATCTTCCATTGGGATCCTGCATTGATGAACTTATTGTTGAATATTCCTCTATTCTTTATCGGATGGAAGCTCCTTGGCAGAAAAGTTTTCCTGTATACCATTATTGGAACAGTAGCTGTTTCTGTATTTTTAAAAATCTTTTTAATCTATGAAATTCAAATCAACTTACAAGATGATTTGTTTTTAGCAGCCTTGTTTGCCGGTGTTTTTGTGGGCATTGGACTTGGCATTATTTTCAGATTTGGAGGAACTACGGGAGGCGTAGACATTATTGCACGCTTGGCCCAAAAATACATAGGCTGGAGCATGGGCAAAACAATGTTTTTGTTTGATGCCGGCGTCATTATGCTGTCTTGGTTGACATTCCTCGATCATCGCTCCATGATGTATACACTCGTTGCTGTTTTTATTGGTGCACGAGTTATCGACTTTGTTCAAGAAGGCGCTTATTCAGGTCGTGGCGCTTTGATCATTTCAAATTCCCAAGAAGAAATCGCCAGTCGTATAGCCATTGAGATGGACCGCGGCATCACAATTCTTCGAGGGTATGGGCACTTTACAAAAGAAGAACGTGAAGTTCTGTATTGCGTTATCGCAAGAAATGAAATTGTTCGATTGAAGAGCATTATCAACTCTGTTGACCCTCATGCATTTGTGTCCTTAATGGATGTTCACGATGTGATGGGTGAAGGATTTACACTTGACGAAGAAAAAAGACCGATTGATTAATTTTTCTATATTAAAAAACGGCCCAAACGCGGGCCGTTTTTTTATGAGCGATTCATATTGGTGTAAATCAAAATTAATCTGGCAAGTTCAAGAACTGCAACTGCAGTAGCTGCGACATAAGTCATCGCTGCTGCACTCAATACTTTTTTTGCGTGACGTTCTTCTTCATTGCGAATGATGTTATGCGACAGCAATTGATCCATCGCTCGGCTAGAAGCATTAAACTCAACCGGTAAGGTCACTAACTGAAAGACGACTCCAGCAGCTAGCAAGACGATTCCAATCAGTAACGCCCCGCTCCACGCAGAAAAGAAACCAATCATAATAAAGATCCAAGACATATTAGATGATACATTAACAATTGGCACAAGACGATGACGCAGACGCAAGAACGAATAATCCTCCGCATCTTGAATTGCATGTCCAACTTCGTGAGCCGCAACCGCTGTTCCTGCAACCGATGCTTCGTGATAATTATGACTGCTGAGTGCTACTGTTTTTGTCAGCGGATTATAATGGTCACTAAGCAGGCCACGACTTTCTATGACTTTAACGTCTTGAAGATTATTAGCATCCAAAATGATCCGCGCTACTTGTGCGCCACTATGACCAGAAGTCGACCGAACTTTTGAGTATTTTTTGTATGTTCTTTTTAATTTGAATTGCGCCCAAATCGGGATGATTAGCAATAGGATAAAATAGAAGATATATCCGCCCATTCCCATGTATAAATCAACACCTCTTTCTTTCTACTTGATACGTTTATTTTACTTGGATTAGTCAATATTGGTCAACTGAAATGGACTGCTTTTTATTCAAACGAACGACATAAAAGGCGAAGCCGACACAAACGATTGATAGCCAGAAAGTAAAATAGCCAATTTGACTCGTGTACTCACTCAAGGTGCTATAAATTGGCATTTGGCCGAAAACATAATCAATAACGTCATTGTGCAGCGTCCACACAGCAGCCAGCGTCGCCGATAGCCAGCCAAAGCGATAATGCTCAATATACAGCACCGCTTGAAGCGCCATAGCGAAATGGGAGCCAATCAACATCCACCCAATCCAGCCGATGGAACCAACTTCCCAGAGCGTTAGTAAATTCATCGCCACTGCCCACAACCCGTATTTGATTAATGTAATAAATGCCAGCGCTTCAAACAAACGGCTTCGTTTACCAAAAATCCATAGTCCCAGAACAATGGTAAAAAACAAACTCGCGGTCGGGCTATCAGGAACAAAAATCAAAAAACGTGGCTCTGTTATTTTCAATTGCCAGCCATACCATATGTATCCATAAATTGTACCAGCTAGATTGACCAGAAATAGCAAAATCAAAAATGGCCGGTACATCAACCAAGCTGAAATTTTAATCGCGAAGGAAAGCATTGTTTTTCTTCCTTTCTAAGGTAGAAAAAAAGAGCCGGTTTCCCGGCTCTTTTTTTATTATTGATTATTCTGCTTCAAGGCCTGAAATAAATTCAGCTAAGACTTGCAGATCTTCATCTGTTCCATCCCAAGATGGAGGCATCACTTGAGCTCCATCTTTTTCGATACCATTGACAGCAATTTCAGCGATTTCTTCAGGAGTCAGACCAGTTCCAACAAGTGTTGGACCAACTGCTCCTTCTAAGTTATCGCCATGACAACTGATACATGCTGCACCAGCATAAACTTCATATCCTGGATCCGTTGTATCAATTTCGACTTCTTCCGTAATTTTACCTTGCGCTTCAGCAGCTTCCCAGTCGTGGTTGGCTACTGATTCCCATGTAAGGAAAATAATTGATGCGATTGCAAGAATCATAAATCCTGTAGGCAATGGGCGTTTCGAAGGACGTCTTTCCGGTCCACGGTCTAGGAATGGCGCCAACATAAGTGCACCAAAAGCAAGACCTGGAATGATGATAGCACCAACCACGTTAAATGGTCCGGAAGCAAATTGGTATTTCAGTAATTGGTATAAGAACAAGAAATACCAGTCTGGCAATGGAATATAAGCTGTATTCGTCGGATCTGCCTGTCCTTCAAGAGGTGACGGATGAGCGACAGTTAACAACAAATAACCGATTAAGAAGACTGAACCAATCATCCATTCTTTCAAAAGGAAGTTCGGCCAGAAAGCTTCTGTTTTACCAGGGTATTCGGAGTAATCTTTAGGAACATTCGGCTGACGGAATTCCAAACCTGGAACACGCGAATCTCCTACAAATTTCATCCCTTTTCCGCGATGCATAGTGTTCCCTCCTTAAAAAATCCTTGTTACGGAATGATTTATAGCGGTCCTGAAATACCCTGTCTTCTGATCATGATAAAGTGAGCAGCTAGCAACCCAAGCAAAGCTGCAGGCAAGAAGAAGACGTGGATAGCGAAGAATCGTGTCAAAGTCTGTGCACCAAGGATTGTTGAATCCCCAGCCAATAGAATTTTGATCGATTCACCGAGCACGGGTACAGATGCCGCAATTTCAATTCCAACTTTTGTTGCAAATAAAGCTTTCATATCCCATGGAAGCAAGTAGCCTGTGAAACTTAATCCAAGAATGACGCCGAATAACAAAACGCCAACTACCCAGTTCAATTCACGAGGTTTCTTATAAGAACCTGTAAAGAATACTCGTAATGTATGAAGGAAAATCATGACCACTACAAGCGAAGCTCCCCAGTGATGCATCCCACGCACAATTTCTCCAAAAGCAACTTCATTTTGAAGATAATAAACCGACTGCCAAGCATTTTCAATATCTGGCACATAATACATTGTTAAGAACATACCGGATAAGATCTGGATTACTGTAATGAAAAATGTAAGTCCCCCAAAACAATAAACAAATGCTGAAAAGTGGTGTGCGGGGTTTACGTGCTCAGGTACTTCATGGTCAGCAATATCACGCCAGATAGGCGTGATGTCTAATCGCTCATCAACCCAATCATATAACTTGTTTAGCACTGGTGTCGTACCCCCTAACTATTAAACTAGTGTGTTTTCTCTTACTGCACCGATAGCTACAAAGCCATCTTGTTCTTTCACTTGGTACTCATCGAGTGGTCCAAGCGGCGGTGTTCCTGCAATGTTTTGTCCGTTTTTCTCATAACGGCCTGCGTGGCATGGACAGAAAAATTGTGTCGGGTGTTCCGGAGAACCCGCCCAGTTCACTGTACATCCTAAATGTTTGCAAACAGGTGAAAGCGCGATTAACTTATCGCCTTCTTTATACACCCAAGCTGAATTCGTCACTTCAGATACATACCAAGCGTCTGTTTGTTCAAACGTAAAGTCGACACGTACTGGTTCTGCCGTGATATCAGCTACAGCTTGATCAGTTAAAACGTAGTCTCCGCCTTCATGTTGCTGAAGTATCGGGTCTACCGCAAAACGAACCATTGGCATCAACATTCCTGCTGCCATGAAACCACCTACACCTGTTAATGTGTAGCCTAAAAATTGACGTCGTGATACACGATTATTACTCATCCTTTTCCCCCCTCTAACATTCAAGGTCAGTCCAATGGACATACTCATTCAAATATAATTACTAGGACAACCTAATGATATATCAATCAAATCTTTAGGTCAATATCGCATTCAGCCTAATCATGCAGTTTGTGAACATTTCATGAATGATGTGACCATTCTTTTGTAAATAGCGGCAATACCTGCCTTAACTGGTCTTCCATCACCGAATTTTTAAAAGATTGATCCATATCTTCAATTGGAATCGCAGGTAGCCATAACACATTTTTTAGACTGTCAATGGTTCGCCACTCTGAATCTGTCGTCAAATAAAAAACGTGTTTGAATTTCGTATGTCCCAATTCTTGCGACAGTTCTTCAGCAATTCGTTGACGATTTGCTCCTTTGCCATAAGAAATGGGCGGGAACAAAAGGATCCGCCCTTTAAATTGTTTCTCTAATAAAGCAGTCAAGTTTTGTAAGTACTCAGAAGCTCCTGCACTCGATTTCATGCCTGCTTCACTTAAATCTAACTGAAGAAGTGGCACGACTGCTGTATCTATATAATCTTGTTGGCTCAAGTATTGATCTATCTCTTTTCCGATAAAATGCATAGCGCTTTTTCACTCTCCATCTTTTTTTATCGCTTTGAACGCTTTCAACATCGCGGACAATTCAAAAAAGCGGTCACGATCATCAGCGTCCAAGGCTTCATCAATTTGTTTGTAAATCGTTTCTTCATGGAACACGGACATGCTTTCCTCAAGAATTTTTTCAGCAATTTGACGATCTTGCTCGTTAACAGAAGCATCCTTAGGGATATATGGATTTTCTTCCAACACCGATAAATACATGGTAGGTGGAGGAATGTTCGGGAAATTCAATTGAATATATAAATGTTCGTCCGGATTGAGACGTAAATCGTGAAACGATTTCTCAGCATCCGCCGTCATCAAGTTGCCTTTGTAGAAACGAAACGGAATTTCTTTGGAATCGGTTGAAGACATGACCATTGCGCGCGGACAGTAATGCGCTTCTTCAACAAAATGGGTTTTCTCAAGCAAATCTTCGTTGCTCAACATATAATTGAGAATCCAAATACATTCACGTCTTTTCATTTTGTATGATTGCAGAAACCAACGGACAAATTGCTTTTTTTCACCTATCGACACTGAAGCGGTCATGAAACTTCCTCCTTTCAGTCAAACGACTGTTGCCAATCAAACCATTCTGGATTTTCTGGTTCTAATGCCTGTAGCTCTTTAATCATTTCGAGAGCAGCAGCTCTTTTTCCTTCTTCTATTAAAAATAATGCGTATTTCTTAAGGAAAATAACATCATCTTTAAAAGCTGGATAAGCTTTTTCATAATACACGGTCGCCTGCTCATAGTCTTCACTGCGTTCGTAAGTTTCAGCAATCATCGGATAAAGACCAGCCCAATCATCTCCACTTTCAATTACCATCTGCGCAAGTTCAAGAACTTCTTCATCCATCTCTTCGGCATGGAAGTAAGACACCAGCGTATAGATCGCTTCCATATATTCTGGATCTAATGCGATTGCCTGGCGTAAATGGCCAACACCTTCTGCTGATTTACCAAGTTTCATGGCAAGTTTACCTGCAAACAAATACAATTCCTTGTCAAATTCATCTCTAGTAATTCCTTCGTTTATCGCCTGATAGGCTGCCTGATAATCTTCTGCCATATTCAAGCTTTGTGCTTTTAATAAGTAAGCAGAAAAATAATCCGGATCAATGCCAATCAATTCGTCAAGCCGACGTACAGCCATGTCATACTGGCGTGTTTGAAAAGCTGCAAATGCTACTCCAAATAAAACGTCTGGCGTAGCTTGATCTTCCAACGCCTTTTCGTAGTATGGTAATGCCTCTTCATAAGCAGCTCCTGCACTGTAAACTTCAGCAAGTCTCTCTGAAAGATTGACTCCTTCAATGACAATTTGTTTTGACTCCAGTTCTTGATAAATTTTTGCCGATTCCAGATAACGGCCCGAGTCGAGAAGTAGTTCTGCTCTCGCTTGTTGCAGAAGCGGTTCATCAGGCATCAATTCAATCGCTTCATTTAAGCGACTTTCAGCAGCTTCTAGCAAGCCTTGAAGTTGGAACAAGTCCGCTAAAGTTACGAGCGCTTGGGCATATAATTCGTCGTCTTTAGACACTTCCATTAACGCATTTAACGCATCATCTTCGCGATCAGCATCAATCAGCAAGTTTGCTCGATCGATAACCAATTGCGCTTCTTCCGGAAAAATATATTGCAAATGCTCAAGTACTTTAATCGCTTCTTCTACAAAACCGATTTCTGCCAGCCATTCCGACAACCCGTATTGCTCATCAGGATCTCCCTGTAGCAAGTAGTCATCCAGTAATGTATTTAGAAGTTTGGGATCTCCTTGTTCGACTGCTTTTTGTATCTGTTCTATGTTAGCCATACTATCACCTATTCCTTCACATTCTCACTCTCATCCTACACGAAATCTTGTTATTATCATACTAAAAAAACTCCCCATCAGGAGAGTCTAGTTGTCAGTAAATTAAGTTGTTCAAAAAAGTTTGGGTAGGAAATTGAAATGCATTCAGCGTCATCAATGACAACTTCGCTAGATGCTATTAACGCAGCAATTGCCGCCATCATCCCAAGGCGGTGATCGCCGTAAGAAGTCATTTCAGCACCGGTTAAAGCCGTTGGTCCATGAATGATCATGCCGTCTTCAGTCGCTTCAATGTCTGCGCCCATTTTCGTCAATTCTTTGACAACAGCAGAAATACGATCTGTTTCTTTCACGCGAAGCTCTTCAGCATCTCTGATCACTGTCGTCCCTTCAGCCTGTGTAGCGATAAGTGCAATCAAAGGAATTTCGTCAATCAATCGTGGAATCAACTCTCCGCCAATTTCAATTCCTTTCAATTTACTCGAATGAATGGTTACATCTGCGGAACGTTCTCCTTGCGTATCATGTTCTTCCAATTCAAAATTAGCGCCCATTTGTTCAATCACATCTAAAATACCTGTCCGCGTCGGATTAATTCCTACATTTTCTAGCGTCACTGTGCTCCCTTCAGTAATTAACGCAGCACCTATCATAAAGGCCGCAGACGAAATGTCACCCGGCACCTTCACATGTGCAGCCGTTAGCTTTTGACCACCTTCTAACTTAATCTGGTAGTCTTCACGTGTAATCGTAGCGCCAAAATGTTCTAGCATGATTTCTGTATGGTCGCGCGAAGCGATTGGCTCATGAATAATCGTTTTGCCATTTGCTTTTAATGCAGCCAATAAAATGGCGGATTTTACTTGAGCACTGGCAACTGGCAATGTATAGTCAATCGCCTTTAACTGTGTTCCTTGAACTGCTAAAGGTGTGTATTGTCCGTCTTCTCGCCCTCGAATATCTGCACCCATTTCGCGAAGCGGATCGATGATGCGTCTCATAGGACGCTTTGCAATAGACTCATCTCCAACTAAAATTGAATGAAAAGAAGTTCCCGCCAATAATCCAAGCATTAATCTTGTTGTCGTTCCCGAGTTCCCGGTATCCAAAACTTCAGAAGGCTCTTTCCAAGAATCTTCTCCTCTACTTTGAATGGTCACTAAGTCTTCTGTAATATTAATTTTTACACCCAGCTTTTTAAAACAGGAGATAGTACTTAGGCAATCGTCTCCCATAAGAAAACCTTCTACTGTCGTTGTCCCTGTTGCCATAGATCCAAACATAATAGCTCTGTGAGAAATTGATTTGTCCCCTGGAACTTGAATGGTGCCTTTTAAGGCTGGTTTTTTAAACGCTAAAGATAATACCACGGGCTTATCCGTCCTTTCAGGAAATATATGTATCGTATACAGTTCGAGTCATCATGCATTTTTGTGCGCGCGCACGATCTTCCGTTGTTTGGAAACTGATAACAAGAATACCAAATACGTCTTCACGCGTTTCCAAAATCCGAAGATTGACAATACTGATTTCTTCTTCTGCTAGATAGCCAGTTAACTCCGAGATAATACCCGGTATATCGGGTACATCGATATACAAATCGAATACCGAGAACATCGCACCATGCCCAGAAATCGGCAACTCGTCCCTTACTGTCTTAGCATGCGAGAAAAATTGTTGAATCGGTTCTGGATCATTTTTTTTAAGCATCTGTTTTAATTGTTCCATTTGCTCCATCCAATTATCCAACTGCTGAACAATCATTGTATTATTTTGAGTGGTAATATCTCTCCACATTTCGGGATTTGCCGAAGCGATACGTGTCGTATCCCGAAAACCACCAGCCGCTAGTTGTCGAGCAAAAGGAAATTTATCCTCTTGATCTAATTGATGAACCAGTGATGCTGCAATCAAATGTGGGAAATGACTCACTATCGCTGTCATATGATCATGCTCTTCTGCTGGCAATATCTTAATTTTCGCTTTAGTAACTGCCAATAATTCTTTTAAAAAGTGTAAACGTTCATCGTCCGTCGCGTTATCAGGTGTTAAAATATAATAGGCATTTTCAAATAACACTTCTTTTGCTGCTTCTACCCCACTCTTATGCGATCCCGCCATTGGATGACCGCCTATAAAAAGATGGTTCAAGCTTTTCGAAGATTCCATTATTTGTATTTTAGTGCTACCCGTATCTGTCAAGATGACATCATCTTTCAACTGCCAATATTTACTTTGTTCCATTAATTTGATTGTAGCCCCTACGGGTGTAGCAAAGACGATAACATCAGCTTCTGATGCTGCTTGTTCAAGTGATGGCGGCGAACTATGTATGATCCCCATTTTAAAAGCTTTTCTAGCGGTCAATGGATCGGCATCGTACCCTGCCACATGGACATCCTGATTACGCTGAAGCGCTTTTGCGAGCGACCCGCCAATCAGGCCTAATCCAATAATTAAAATATGAGTTGTCACGTCGAACTCACCTGGCTTTTAGCAGATAAATCCGGACGCAGCTTAATCGCTTCGTTCAAATAAATATGGTGAATGTCTTGCTGACCCAGCACGGTATTAACGTGCATCATGACACGGATACATAGAGGCATACTCCCAGGAACGTCCATTTCATGTGTGCACATGACGGGTACATATGTCCATTCCGCAATTGTCCGAACAGCTTTCGCTGGAAAAGCAGATGAAATATCAGTCGTCGTCGAAATGATGACTGACGCAACATCATCTGGTTCAATATTGTTTTCTTTAGCCATTTCTAACACTAGCCGTTGTGTTTCTTTTAATACTTCTTCTGGCTGGTCTACAGAAACTGTAATTGCACCTCGTACTCCACGTATCATCTAATCACTTCTCCTATCTGTAAGACTAATTTTTCATAGGTTGCACGTGCGTGCTGCTCTTCAATTTGTTCTACAAACGGTTTGCCTGTGCGTTCAAGTAAAACAAAATTCAGTGTTCCTCTTGAAGATTTTTTATCTTTTTTCATATAAGGCAACAATGCCTCAAAATGAATTTCCTGTAGTAAATGAAGGGGATAGCCATTTGTACTAGACCACCTGATAAATCCAGCTAATTTACTATGCTCTGACAAGAGAAGAGCATAAGACATTCCAAGCACGACGGCTTCTCCGTGTGTAAGTTTGCCATAACCCAGATGTCCTTCTAATGCGTGTGCCAACGTATGACCAAAATTCAAGTATTTACGAATGCCGCCTTCAAATTCGTCTTCTTCAACAATCGCCGCTTTTACAGCAATGCCTTTTTCCAAATGGCGATTCAAATCGTCTTCTGTCATGTCTTTAAAGTTCTCAATAGCCAATAATTCATTCAACCACTCTTCATTAGATATAAAGGCGTGCTTGATCACTTCAGCCATACCTGAACGTACTTCTTGAACAGGTAAAGTTGCCAGCAATTTACTATCATACAAAACGGCTTTTGGTTGATAAAATGTACCGATCATATTTTTTCCTAACTTATGATTGATGGCTGTTTTACCGCCGACTGCACTATCATGAGCCAAAATCGTCGTTGGAAGCTGGATAAACGAGATGCCCCGCATGAAAGTCGAAGCAACAAATCCGGCTACATCTCCTGTCGCGCCTCCACCAAAAGCGAGTAGCAAAGAAGCTCTTGAGCAATTTTCGGAAAGCAGAAAGCTGTGACACGCCATAAAGGTTTCCACGGACTTTGCACTTTCTCCAGCCGGAATTGTTAACACACGAACGTCCCAATCTGTTAAATGAGCTAATAAATACGGTAAATGAAGCTCTGCCACTTGTTTGTCGACGATAACCACAATTCGATCGGCATTATCTAGCAAAGGGCGATAAGCATTTGCGAACAAATCGAAAGCTCCCGCACCGATATGAACCATATAAGGATGATTTGCCTCGACTCGCAATTGCTTCATTCTTAAAACTCCTTCGTGTATTCCAGGTAATTTTTTAGATTATCTACTAAGCGAGGCATTTGATCTGCGTCGAACTGATCCAACAATGCGTTTGCGACTTCCCATGCGACTACGTGCTCAGCAACAATCGAAGCTGCCGGAACGGCACAGCTGTCAGAACGCTCAATACTTGCTTGAAAAGGTTCTTTCGTTTCAATATCCACACTATTAAGCGGCTTATACAAAGTCGGAATCGGCTTCATTACACCTCTAACGATAATAGGCATTCCAGTCGTCATTCCGCCCTCGAAACCTCCGAGATTATTCGTTTTGCGTGTGTAGCCATTTTCTTGATCCCAAAGAATTTCATCATGAACTTCACTGCCTGGTTTTCTAGCCATTTCAAACCCTAGACCAAATTCAACCCCTTTGAAGGCGTTTATGCTCATAATGGCAGCTGCTAATTTAGCGTCCAGTTTCCGGTCGTAATGGACATAGCTACCAATTCCAGCAGGCATGCCTTCCACGATCACTTCTACTGTTCCACCGATAGAATCACCGTTTTTCTTGGTTTTATCTATTAAATCCATCATTTCCTGAGTCACCGTTGGATCAGCGCAATAAACAGCATCATTTTCAACAATTTCTCGAATTTCATCTACAGACTTTCCAAGGTAACTTTCTGGATTTACTTTAATTCCACCTATTTCAGTCACATGTGAAACAATTTTGATGCCGAGTTCAGCAAGTAACTGCTTTGCTACTGCACCAACTGCTACGCGTACCGTTGTTTCACGTGCTGAAGAACGTTCTAAGACGTTTCGAAGATCACGGTGACCATATTTCATACCGCCATTTAAATCAGCATGACCAGGACGTGGACGCGATAACTGACGCTTTACTTCTTCTGTATCCTCTATCGGCTCAATCCCCATAATCGATGTCCAATGTTTCCAATCGTCATTTTTCACAACTAAAGCGACAGGTGAACCTAAAGTTTTACCATGTCGAACACCTGACACAATTTCAACTGTATCTTTTTCGATTTGCATTCTTCTACCACGACCATGGCCGCCTTGTCTTCTTTTTAATTCTTTATTAACCATTTCTGCCGTTAAAGGCAACTGCGCCGGCAATCCCTCGATGATGGCAGTCAATTGCGGACCATGTGATTCTCCTGCTGTTAAATAACGCATTTACACTTTCTCCCTTCAACGTGCTAAAGTATTTATGTACCACTATACCACAAGGTATTTCTTCAATTCTATATGAAAATTAGATAAAGTGAAACTTCAATCAATTGAGATTTTTTTCCTTCATCACTTAAGCACTTCCAACCTAAAAAAAGAGCAGCCACATTTCTTGGCAGACTCTCAAGATAAATAAAAAAAAGCAGCTAGGCTGCTTTTTTAAAAATTGGATTAGTTAACCCAGTTGTTCATTGTTTTTTCATATGAAACCAATTCTTCTTCTTTGAAGAACAAGCCGATCTCGCGTTCTGCACTTTCAGCAGAATCCGAACCGTGAATCATGTTTTTGCCGACAGTAACTGCGAAGTCGCCGCGGATAGTTCCTGAAGCTGCATCTTTCGGGTTTGTCGCGCCCATCATTTGACGTGCAGTCAAAATAACGTTTTCGCCTTCCCAAACCATTGCGAATACAGGACCTGAAGTGATAAATTCAACCAATTCACCGAAGAAAGGACGCTCTTTGTGCTCGCCGTAATGCTCTTCAGCCAACTCAGTAGGAATTTGCATCAATTTAGCACCTACTAAATGATATCCTTTTTTCTCGAAACGTGCGACGATTTCTCCGATTACGTTGCGTTGAACGCCATCTGGTTTAACCATTAAAAATGTTTTTTCCAATGTAAACACTCCTCTATTAAAAGCTCGGGCATTTTGCCCACCTTAAAAAATACTATCATTGTCGAGTCATTTGTCAACCAACAACTTAAAAATTTCGTTTACCGATAAAGAATGCAATTTTTCGCATCGTTTTTACTCCTGGTCCTTTTGGCAAGAAAGAAAGTTCGCGTAACGCCTTCTGTAAGTATCGTTCACTCATTGCTTTCGCTTCTTCGATTCCGGAACTATTGCGAATGATTCCGACAATTTCCAATCGTTCATGGTCGGATAGTTCCTTATTCAAATTGGCTTTTAACAGTTGATAGATTTCGGGATCTTTCCGCGCACATAAAATAGGCAAGGTGATATTCCCTTGAATGAAATCGCTGCCCGCTGGTTTTCCAAGTTCTTCATCGGTAGAGGTAAAATCAAGAATATCGTCAATAATTTGAAATGACATGCCGATAAAATACCCAAAACGACGTAAATGCGCCGCAGTTTTCTCATCGGTACCTGAAACAAGCGCACCCAATTCACAGCTTGATGAAATCAACAACGCAGTCTTGCGCTTGATGCGACGGAAATAATCTCGCAAATTTTGATCTAATTTATACTTGTCTTGAATTTGAATAATTTCGCCTCTGCACACTTCTATCAACGTTTTAGATAATATTTCATGAACTCGCGGAGCTGTAATTTCAGTAATGCGTTCTAACGCTCGCGCCAAAATAAAATCACCTGTATACATCGCTACGCTGTTATTCCATTGTGCTTTGACTGTCGGTCGGCCTCTACGAATTTCTGAATCGTCAATGACATCGTCGTGCACCAGTGAAGCCATGTGAATCAATTCAAGCGGCACTGCCACTTGCTTCATCACATCAATATTGTAATCACCAAATTTTCCAGCAAGCAAAACAAAAACAGGTCGGATTCTTTTCCCTCCGGCCTGTAATAAATGAAGAGACGCATCATTTAAAAGGAGAGACTCGGAATCCACTGCCTGTTCCAATTCCTTCTCGATCATTTCTAGTTCCGGTCTAAGGTCGGAATAGAGCAATTTCAACTTCATCTTTTCCACTTAAAATCCTTCTCCCGCTAGTTTACTTTTTTTATTCCTAAATGGAGGGCGGCGGCGCCTCCTGTATAAGGCTTGTATTTTACTTTTTCAAATCCGACTTCCGCAAACAGTTTGGCTAATTGTTTCATGCCAGGGAACGATTTTGCCGATTCCTGTAGCCATGAGTATTCTTTGTAACTTTTAGCAAAAAGCTTACCAAATACCGGCATTATGAAACGGAAATACATTCTAAAAAATGGCTTGAATACGATATTTTCGGGTTGTGACGTTTCTAGACAAGCAATCATTCCACCTGGCTTTAAAACACGATGCATTTCAGAAAGGGCTTGACGGTAATCCGGCACATTGCGCAACCCAAATCCGATGGTCGCAAAATCAAAAGAATTATCCGGGTACGGCAGTGACATTGCATTGCCTTGGATCAGTTTGATTTGAGGCATATCTTTCGTCTTGTCGTGGCCAACATTTAGCATGTTTTGACTAAAGTCTAGTCCAACTACACGTCCTGTTTCACCTACTGCTTCGCCAAGCGCAATGGTCCAATCAGCGGTGCCACAGCAAACATCAATAGCTGCAGCTCCTTTTGGAACTTGCATTTTGTACATCGTATCTTCACGCCACTTGTTATGCTGTTGAAAACTAATAACTGAATTCATTTGATCGTAATTCTCGGATATTTTCTCAAATACTTCGTGGACTCTTTGTTCTTTCGTTTTAGGCATATCAGTCATCCTTCTCGGGTCAGCTGCTCAGCTCTATGCTGGTGCGGGGTTATTTGATGGAGCAAGAATTGTGCAAGTTCGTAATCCAATGAACACTCATCAATAGATTTCACTATCTTCTCGTGTAAGTTATCAAGTTTTTCCACTAGCCAGTGTTCTACATAATTTTTATGATTCAAGTTACTAGTTAATTCACGTAGAAAGTTGGAGTAGTTTTTAGACTGCAATCGCTCCAATTCATCGGCGTAACGTATATAAAGCAACGCCTGTTTTGCAAGTGATTCATATTCAGTGTAGCCGTAGAATTTATAAAAAGAAATTAGAAGTTCGGTTTCAATAATGGTGATGGCTTCTTCTACCTCTGCAATAGACCGGTCCATCCCTTCAAAAAAAGAGGTTTTCCGTTCGCTCACTTGAATGATAGCCGTTGCCAATTTCTGGACCATAGCAATATTCTTGCTATTGACCAACATTTGGTAATAAATTCCGCTATATAAATCACCAGCCAACACGGTCAATTGTTGCTCTTTGCTAATTGGGTTATCTTCTCTTACTTGATCGTGTGCATGCAAAGCCGCATAGACGATGGAAACCGTTTTTGCAGAGGATTCAATTTCTGCCGACCATGTTTTTCCACTGAAAAAAGGCAACAGTAAAAAAAACAAACGGGACTCTTTGACAGAGGGACCTTCTGTAAACTGATCGAGTGTCCGTTGCCGAACAGCATCTAAGACCTCGATTTCCATAGAAATAATTTTCGATTGTATTTGGTGTCCCTTCATACTGCTTGCTCCATTCATGATTTAGCCATACTATACTAGTATATCACAGGCAAAGCCTTGCCTTCAGCAATATCGTTTATTTTTTAGCTTCACTTTCAACGATACCGTGAGCAGAATGAATCTCCGCTTTGCCACGAATTTTCATAGCTGAAGTATGCTCGGTAAATTGTGCAATCATTACTTCGCCTTTATCTAATTTTTCAGTATGGTGAAATTTTGTGTCGTTACCTCGAGTTAATCCTATTACATTCACGCCGTCTTCTTGAGCGCGAATAACAATGTATTCTGTCTGAGCCATTTTAACACCCACTTTTTTAGTATTAGTTCATATTGATATATGTGATTACTTCAGAACGCTTGATCGTATCGGTTTCGAGAACTCCACGCGAAACAGCTGTTACCGTTTTTGCGCCTGGCTTCTTGATGCCTCTCATGGTCATGCACATATGTTCCGCTTCGACCATTACATATACACCATGTGGATTTAATGTTTCCATTAGTGAATCTGCAATTGTCGAAGTAATTCGTTCTTGAAGCTGAGGTCGTTTTGACACCGTTTCTACAGCACGAGCTAATTTACTTAAGCCTGTCACAATTCCGTCACGAGGAATATAGGCAATATGTGCTTTACCAAAAAAAGGAACAAGGTGATGTTCGCACATTGAGTAAAAAGGAATATCTTTGACCAGCACCAATTCTTCATGACCTTCATGAAACACCGTTTTAAAATATTCTTTTGGATCTTCTTTCAATCCAGAAAATACTTCTGCATACATCTTAGCTACCCTTTTAGGCGTATCCGCTAATCCTTCTCGGTCTACGTCTTCCCCAACTGCCTCTAAAATCATCGAGACCGCTTTTTCTATTTTAGCAAGGTCTACTTTTTGGGCTTTGACATCTATCATTTTACTTCCCCCTGTTGAAAACGAATCGGTTATTTGTTTTGGCAGCAGGATGGCTGCTGCTATTATTTTTATATGCGTTAGCAGTTCACTATTCAGCCTTAAGGGCTTTACCCATTAAGATTAAGCAATGCGCTTTATCGGTTTGTTAAGATGCCTTAATGTGCGGCTGAACACCGCCGCTTCGCCAAGGCGTCTTATGCTTGTCGGGTCTTGACGGCTTCCTGCGCTTTTCTCACATGAATCGTAGCACACGCACAGGTGTTTCGCAAAATCTTGGCTCAAAAAAAGGATGACTTTTGCAAGATTGTGTCTCGCAAAAGTCATCCTATGTACAGAGGCTAAAGCTTACTTCACTGCGTCTTTAAGCGCTTTACCTGGCTTAAATGCAGGAACTTTGCTTGCAGCGATCTCGATTTCAGCACCAGTTTGCGGGTTACGTCCTTTGCGGGCCGCGCGTTCGCGTACTTCAAAGTTACCGAATCCGATCAACTGTACTTTTTCACCTTTAGTTAAAGCGTCTTGAATCGTCTCAAATGCAGCGTCAACTGCTTTGGCAGCGTCTTTACGAGAAAGCTCAGCTGCTTCAGCAACAGAGTTCACTAATTCTGTTTTGTTCATGCTATTCACCTCCTCTCAAAGGGGATGCAACCATCAATCCTGTAAAAAGAGTATCACATCGAAAATCGCATAGCAACAACAAACAGCCCACTTACCGAATAAAACCACCAAATACTAACAAAATTTTCTAAAAAGCGGCTATTTCTATTAAAACGCGGCAAATCAATGTTTTATTCTGTTAAGAATATCGGTTCATTATTTTCATCTACGGTGTAAGGAAGTGAATAGGCAGGGACGACAGGATTGTCTTCATAAAGAATAAAACGAATATCCTGACCTGGTTTTAACTCACCCTTGTATTCTTGGAGTGCTGTAAAAAGATCCATGGCATAATCGATATAGACATCTCCATTACCAGTAATTACCATTGGCAAATTTCTTCCACTATAAGGGCTGACGACAGTCGGTTCCTCAGAAAAACCCATGGCTTCATGATTAAATTTATAGACATTGTCTGAAAGAATTTCAGCAATCGGAGCTTGTCCACCGTTAGCACTTTTTCGCACGTTCACAGATCTTATCGCTTCCGCAGCCTGTAAATCAACCAATTTTACCGTTGGATTTTCTTCAACGTCCATTAGAACATACTGAAAAACACCACCCGTTTCAAATGCATTTGTTGGTATTTCTGCAGTATACGTAGGAACAAGTTTCGAGAAATCCACCGGGTATTTGATGTATTGATCTATATCCATATCACGCGTTTTTATTGGTAATAAGCCACCCGTAGCGTCTCTATACTGATTTACTGCATTTTGCACAGTGATTAATTGATCTTCATAAGGAATTTGGTTTTCAGCTCGCTCATTTTGCGGATATCCGCAAGCTGTTAAAAATCCACCCACTAGCAAGAGCATCATAATCATTGCCGTTTTTTTCATTTTTCTCACCTCACGCGCCGCCTGTTGGGCCACTAAATACTGTGAATACCATGATGAAAAATCCTAGTATTAGCAAGATATAAGCAATTAACGCAAAAGTAAATTTAAGAATTCCGTTCTTCAGTTTATATCTGCTCAAGTAAATCATACCCATAGAAATCATCAAAAAAGCAATTCCAGCAAATGACACCCACATTTTATCTAAAGCACTCATAATTGCCCGCCTTTCGTAGTGTTTCAGTCAATAGTATAGCACAAAAAAAGAAGAGTCAGCCTTAAGCATCCTCTTCTTTTGTGACAATTAAAGCAAGTCTATCAAATCTTCCATTTCGTTCTTTTTCATGCGCCCCATCAACTTTCCAACTGCGTCATCTGTTGACACATTGTCAAAAAGAACCGCGTAAAGTGCAGCAGTAATTGGCATTGGTACATCATATGCTTTCGACAATTGATAAGCCGCTTTAGTAGTCCGGATCCCTTCAACAACCATGCCCATTTCTTCTAGCACTTCATCTAAAGACTTTCCTTTACCTAGCATATTGCCTGCTCGCCAATTACGCGAATGGACACTCGTGCAAGTAACAATCAAATCTCCCACCCCGGTCAAACCAGAGAAAGTTAAAGGTGTTGCTCCCATTTTCACACCGAGCCGTGCAATTTCCGCTAACCCGCGTGTCATAATAGCCGCTTTTGCGTTATCCCCAAACCCTAATCCATCAGTGATTCCAACTGCTAATGCGATAATATTTTTTAAAGCACCACCAATTTCTACACCAATTACATCCGTATTCGTATAAACGCGGAAATACCCATTCATGAACAAGTCTTGAATTCGAATGGCCGCTTCCGTATTCTCACAAGCTGCCGTAACAGTCGTTGGATGCTCTTGAACCACTTCTTCAGCATGACTTGGTCCGGACAGTACAACAACATCTTCAATCCATTGCTCCGGAATTTCTTCACGGATCATTTCGCTGATTCGCTTTAAAGAATCCGGTTCAATGCCTTTAGAAACGTGAACGAATAAGACTTTGCGATCAAGATTTTCTTTGATATCCTGGCAAACTTCTCGGATTGCTTTTGTGGGTACAGCCAAAACGAAGACATTCCCATGTGCTACAGCCTGTGGCAAATTGCTTGTCGCCTTTAAACTGTCTGGTAGTTGTATCTCTTTTAAATAGCGTTTATTTGTATGCTGATTAATTTCATCAGCTTGTTCCTGACGATGTGTCCAAAGCAGTAAATCATGGCCGTTTTGAGCAAGTACATAGCTCAATGCAGTTCCCCAGCTCCCTGCCCCAAAAACAGAAACTTTTTCCATAAGTTAAACCCACCTTTTTATCTTAAGTACGAGCTCTCGTTATAAGACGAAGAGGAGTTCCTTCAAAGTCGAAACTTTCGCGAATCCGGTTTTGCAAGAAGCGTTCATAACTAAAATGCATTATTTCAGGCTCATTTACAAACACTACAAATGTCGGTGGCTTAATGGCGACTTGTGTTGCGTAATAAACACGCAAACGACGGCCATTGTCCGATGGTGCTGGATTCATAGCAACTGCATCTTCTATAACTTCATTTAGAATGCTCGATTGAATTCTTCTTGAATGATTATCATTTACTTTGTTAACGATTTCTAAAATACTATGCACTCGTTTGCCACTAATTGCGGATACAAACATAATAGGAGCATAGTCAAGGAATAAGAAATGCTCACGGATTTTACGAGAAAAAACATTCATTGTTTTTTCATCTTTTTCGATAGCATCCCATTTATTAACAATAATAATTACTGCTTTACCTGCCTCGTGAGCATATCCAGCAATTTTCTTATCTTGTTCCTGAATACCTTCTTCGGCGTTCAAAACCACTAAAACAACATCTGAGCGTTCAATCGCACGCAATGCACGTAGAACACTGTATTTTTCTGTTGTTTCGTAAACTTTCCCTTTTTTACGCATTCCAGCTGTGTCAATGATGACATAAGGCTGCTCATTGTAGACGTACTGTGTATCAATAGCGTCGCGCGTCGTACCCGCCACTTCGCTGACGATGACACGTTCTTCTCCAAGAAATGAATTTACGAGAGAAGATTTGCCGACGTTAGGACGACCAATTAATGAGAATTTAATAACATCATCTGGATATTCCTCATCATCGTCTTGAGGGAAGTTTTTAGCTACTTCGTCCAGTAAATCTCCTAGGCCTAAACCATGGGATCCTGAAAGAGGGAAAGGTTCGCCCATTCCCAACGTATAAAAGTCATAAATCATATGGCGCATGTCAGGATTGTCAATCTTGTTAACTGCTAAAATAACTGGTTTTTTCGTCTTATATAAAATTTTTGCTACTTGTTCGTCTTGATTAGTCACGCCATCGCGTCCATTTACAAGAAAAATAATAACGTCTGCTTCATCCATAGCAATTTCTGCCTGCTGACGGATTTGTTCAAGAAACGGCTCGTCTCGAAGATCGATACCGCCTGTGTCTATAATATTGAATTCATGTGTTAACCAATCTGCCGAGCTGTAAATACGGTCACGCGTTACTCCTGGAATATCTTCCACAATTGAAACCCGTTCTCCTACCACGCGATTGAATATCGTGGACTTACCAACGTTCGGCCGGCCAACTATTGCTACTACCGGTTTTGACATAATCACTTCATCCTTCCACTTCTGATATGCCTATTATACACGAAAAAGGCGATGGCATCTGTTAAATGTCCATCCCCCTTATATGTGCAATATTCAGTTTTTCTTCACATTTGCATAGGATGCCGGATTAAAGCCTCTAGCGATGAGATATTGCGCTAATTCTCCCGTGATAACTGCTGGACATTTTTGCAAATCTACCAAGTTATTTGCTCCAAGAGCTGTCATCATCATTGCCAAGTCTTCATAGAGCGCATGTATATCATCGATTAGCTGTTTTTCGCCTTCTTGCATCGCCGTTTTTAAAAAAGCACCTGCAAGACCTACCGCATCAGCTCCCAGCATAAATGCTTTAATCATATCCTGTGCATTTTGAATGCCGCCTGAAGCAAAAACTGTTTTATCAAAAACACTCTTTACTTCTACAATTGCTGCTGCTGTCGGAATACCCCAGTCGTCAAAATAAGCCATTTTTATCCTGCGACGTTCATTTTCGATCAATGAAAAGTTTGTGCCGCCAAAGCCACTGACATCAATTACTGAAACTGCACTTCCCTTCAGTTTCTCCGCAGTTTCACGAGATATACCAAATCCTGTTTCTTTAACAATTACCGGAACATCAAGCTTCTCAGCAATCGCTTGTATGCGTTCAAGAGCTCCGCGGAAGTCACGATCTCCTTCTGGCATCGTCAGCTCTTGCACAACATTTAAATGAATCTGTAGTGCATTCGCTTCTATCATCTCGACTGCATCTTGCGCTTGTTGCACGGTCGCTTCGCTACCAAGGTTACCAAATAAGATACCATTCGGATTTTCTCTTCTAACAACCGTATAAGACTGCCGCTCATTCGAATCTTTAAGCGCAGCCATTTGAGATCCCACAGCCATAGCCATCCCGGTTTCCCGAGCAACTCTTGCCAACAGACTATTCAATTGTTGAGTAGCCCGTCCGCCACCGCCTGTCATCGCATTAATAAAAACAGGTGATTCTAAATTCAAATCACCTGTTTTTGGCTTTATGCACCTATTAGAAACCGCTGAGTTCGGTAAAGCTTGGTGAACAAATCGAATATCGTTAAACATATTTTTTTTACTTTGCCCTGTCGATAAAGCAAATTGTATATGATCCATTTTACGCTCAGCTCTTGACATATTATTCAGGTTTAAAACCTTTTAGTTTATCGCCGATCACATCACTAATTGAAAAACCAGAGGACTCTTCAGGCATTTCGTAATTCGAGAAATCTTGGTCACCCTGTTTTTCTTGTAATTCTTTAATACTAAGAGACAACCGCTTGTCCGCTTTATTGACTTCAAGTACTTTAACTTGCACTTCTTGACCTTCTGACAATTCTTCATTCGGCGTTGCGATGTGTTTGTGTGCAATTTGTGAAATATGAACAAGACCTTCTACACCCGGTAGAACTTCTACAAACGCCCCATAACTAACAAGACGCTTAACCGTTCCAGTATGAACAGAACCTTTTGGTGCTTTTTCATCAATCGTGTCCCATGGTCCAGGAAGCGTGTCTTTAATAGACAACGAAATACGTTCTGAATCCCGATCGACAGATAGTACTTTGACCGTAACTTCTTGACCTTCGGTTACGACATCAGAAACTTTTTCCACATGTTCATGAGACAACTGTGAAATATGGACCAAACCATCTACACCACCGATGTCAACAAAAGCACCGAAAGAAGCAATACGTTGCACTTTGCCTTTCAGCTCATCTCCAGCATGGATTTTTTCCATCACTTTTTCTTTTTGCGACTCTTTTTCTTTTTCGATAACGGCACGATGCGAAAGAATCAACCGATTATTTTCTTTTTCCATTTCTACAATTTTAAACGTCAATTCTTTTCCTTTATAGTCTTCAAAAGACTCAACAAAGTAATCTTCCACTAAAGAAGCCGGGACAAATCCACGGACACCTAAGTCGACCACTAAACCGCCTTTTACAACGTCTTTAACTTCAGCTTCAATAATTTCACCAGACTCAAATTTCTTCTCCAATTCGCCCCATGCCAGTTCGGCATCCACTTTACGCTTGGATAAAACGAAATTCTCATCTTCAATTTTTGTAATGATCAAATCCAGTTCATCTCCAACTTCTACCGAATCTGATGCTTTTTCAATATGCAGACTTGATAACTCACTGATTGGAATAATACCATCAAATGGTGCACCTTCAATTGTTACCGTGACTGCTTTTTCTTCTATTTTTGCTACTACCCCTTTGACGCGATCTCCTGTTTGGAAGTCACGGTTTTCCATCATATTCGTTTCCTCTGACATAAGTAGCCCTCCTTCACAAACTATCCACCTTCTATTTTATGCGAATTCTCTAATAAAAACAAAAATTATCACTTATTACTCGCATAGTCATTAAGAATATTCTGGATACTCGACATAATGGCTTCAGTTACCTCGTCGACTGAAGCTTTTCGTTCACGAAAAGGTGCCATGCGGATTGGCTCGCCATAAACTACGCGCACTTTTCGAAACGCTTTATACGGTCCGATAATTGCACAAGGCATAACGTCTGCATTGCCACGAAGTGCAAAAAAACCTGCTCCGCTAAGGCCTTTTTGTAATACTCCATCTGTCGAGCGTGTTCCTTCTGGAAACAAACCGACAACTTCTCCACTTTTCAATATTTTTAATGCCGTCCGAAGAGCTTCTCGGTCGCTCATTCCACGTTTTACGGGAAAAGCATTTACTTTCGGCAAAATTGATTTGAGTATCGGCGCATTGAATAATTCTTCTTTTGCCATGAAATGAACCGTTCTAGGAGCGGTCATTCCAACAACAGGCGGATCGAGTGCATTGATATGATTCGAACAAAGAAGAATGCCGCCTTCTTTCGGGAAATTCTCAATTCCGATTACTTCGAAACGATACAATGGGCTTAATACTGTTTTTACAAGTCCTTTTCCAACTGCATATAAGTTCACTTTACATCAACCTTTCTTCAGCCAATTTCAATATTTCTCCGGCTGCCTGATCAATTGTCAGGTTAGTTGTATCAAGAAAAATAGCATCTTCCGCTTTTCGCAAAGGCGCTACTTTGCGTTCACTGTCCATTTTATCCCGCATAGCTATTTCCGCCTGAAGCTCCTCAAGCGGAGTCAAAATATCTCTATTTTTGTTTTCTTCGAATCTTCTTCTTGCACGTTCTTCAACCGATGCCGACATAAATACTTTTAAAGCAGCACTTGGAAGGACATGCGTGCCGATATCTCGACCATCCATGACGACTCCGCGCCCTTCTGCTAATTGCTGCTGCAATTCAACCATCCGAAGACGAACCAGTTCATGAGCGGCCATTTGAGACACAGCTTTTGTGACATGTTGAGAACGAATTGCCTCAGTCACATCTTTTTTATCAAGAAATACGAGCTGTCCGTCTTCTGACGGTTGCAAATCAATTTCAGTTTTCTGTAGTAATTTACCGGCTTCTTCATTACTAGCCAAATTAATCTTCTCTGTTAATGCTTTTAATGTAATAGCTCGGTACATGGCACCGGTATCGATGTAAACATAGCCCAGTTTTTCTGCTACGATTTTTGCAATTGTGCTTTTTCCCGCAGCTGCTGGTCCATCGATTGCTATTTGTATCGGTTTCACCAAAATAGTCACCTCATCCTATGTATTCATCATATTTTAACATAAAAAAAAAGTCTTTATGTATAAGACTTTTCCTCGGTATTTACTTTACTCTTCTGACGGTATAGAAGAAGGATCTTCACCATAATGCGACATGGACAGTTGGTGAGCTTGTTTAACTTTCCGAAGACCAAACCACCATAAGAACAACATAAATGGAATAGCTCCGTATATAATATTATCATAAACATACAGGCTACTATTATATGCCAAGTGAAGAATTACCGAACTGACAAGTGCCCAACCAATCCACCGTCTGCGCTTATGGCTTTTACTAAATTTGGCTTTCCCAAAATAATAGCCCATGACAACACCAAATAACGCGTGGCTCGATACCGGCAAGAATGCTCGTATAAAAGCAGTCTCTAATCCGAACTCAAGTAAGTACAAAATATTCTCAATTGTAGCGAATCCAAGAGAAACACTCGCCCCATACAAAATTCCATCGTAAGGATCCTCGAAATCGACGTGACGATAGACTGCAATTAACAGGACCAACCATTTAAAAAACTCTTCAATTACACTCGAAAACAAAACATTTTGCATAAAGCTATTCGTAAAGACACCTTCAGCATTGAATACATATTGAACAAAAAGAATCGGGAACGTCAATACGGCTCCGTACACAAAACTTTGAAATATCAGTTTTGACGGTTCACCCGCAAATTGATCGCGCAAATACAAATAACTGAAAAGCGCCAGACCCGGGGCTATTGCTACAGTTAATAAAATGATCATACGCGTACCCCTTTATTCAGATTCCCCTCATTGTAACATGTTTACCTACATCATTTTCAGCTCTCTTTTAACGAATTACCGCTACCGATTAAAAGCATCTGCTTTCACATGTTCTTCGACTGACAATAAAACAGCGAGCTTGATGCGCGCTTTTTTACTATCGTAATCACTCCCTAAAATAACGCCACGATTTAACAAATCATGAGCACTACCTGGATAACTATAAACCGGATAAGTATTGCCTTCTTCAGCACTCGTTGTCAAAACGACCGGTATTCCTTGTCTTACAGCTCGATCAATTGCATCTACCATGTGCGGAGATACCTGCCCTCTACCTGCTGCTTCCAAAACAATCCCTTTTGACGGCCCTGCCACTAGCTGATCAATAACAAAACCATCTTGACCTGAATAACATTTAATAATATCGACCCGAGGCAACGACTTTGTTACAGCATGCACCTCATGGATAATTGGTTTTTGGTAAACACGTACCATATCGTTATCAATAATGCCGAGATAGCCATGCCCAAACGAATCAAAGCCTTGTAAATTACTGGAGTGCACTTTCTTCACATATTTCGCACTGTAAATTCGTTCGTTAAAGACCACAACAGCTCCAATTCCTCTCAGATTAGGATTTACTGCTACATAAATTGAATTGCGTAAGTTTGAATAGACATCGGTGCCAACTTCTTCAGGAGATCTCTGTGACCCTGTAATGACCACAGTCCGATCATCATCGATTGTCAGATCCAGAAAGTAAGAAGTCTCTTCCAAAGTATCTGTTCCGTGTGTGACAACGATTCCTTCAACTTCAGGATCTTGAAATTCTTGTAGAATCGCTTCTCTAACTGTCAACATCTGTTCAAAACCAATATGCATGCTTGGCAATTGGAATACATCGACTACTTTTACTTCAATTTCTTCTGGGAGTTGGCAAAGTTCCGCCAATTCTTTCCCTGAAATTGCACCAGACTCCAAAAGCCCATCAGAAATTTCCCGACTTGCAATGGTACCACCCGTTGTAATTAATGATACTTTTTTCTTCATCTTGAAACTCCCTTTCACGTTTGCAGTGTTTACTGTTCTTTAAAATCTATTTTTAAAAAAGGTCTATTTAAGGTCTATGTTCTTTTTCAGCAATCGCTTCTGCAATTTGTTGCCCATGAAAACGTCCATTTTCTATAAAAATTTCGTTGGCATTGTTGCCTGCAGCTATTACACCGGCAATATATAGATTGTCTATATCTGTTTCCATTGTTTGTTCATCAAAAGTCGGTCGACCTGAAATCGAATCGATGGAAATGCCCATTGATTTTAAAAACTGATGATCTGGATGATAGCCAATCATAGCAAAAACAAATTGGTTAGAAAGTGTTTCTTTTTGGTCATTGACTGTCAGTTCTACCGTGCTGTTTGTAATGCGATCCACCATTGAATCGAACAGCATCGTAATTTCACCTTTTCTCACTAAACCATCAAATTCCGGCAAAATCCACGGCTTGATACTTTTGGAGTAACTCGTGCCGTGATAAGATACTGTCACTCTACTACCAGCTTTATGTAAAGCTAGAGCCGCGTCTACAGCCGAATTTTTACCGCCGATTACTAACACATCTTGATCAAAATAGGGATGCCCCTCTTTGAAATAATGCATCACTTTTGGCAGTTCTGCCCCTTCAACTTCAAGCTTATTTGGCTGATCGTAATAGCCTGTTGCTGCTATTACATATTTCGCCTCGTATTGAGCTTTTGAAGTGACCACAGTAAATAGTTCATCTTTTTCAACACGTTCCACGATTTCGAACGGCCGCACTTTAATACCACTTCTTTTAACCACTTCCCGGTAATAAACCAAAGCTTGATTTCGTTTTGGTTTCCGTCCTTCTATAATAAAGGGCACATCGCCAATCGCTAGTTTTTCACTCGTACTGAAAAAAGTTTGGTGTGTTGGGTAATTGAAAATCGCGTTGACGATATTGCCTTTTTCAATAACTACTGTTTCCAATCCACGTTTCTTCAATTCGATTGCGGTCGATAACCCACAAGGTCCACCGCCAATAATAAGCGCATCTACATATTCCATTTCAAACCATCTCCTGTACTTTATTCTTAATTAAGAATAAAGGACTCTGCTACTTTATGACAATTTTTTATCTTTTCTAACTGCAGGCGTGATTGTTAGCACATGATATTCTGCCTGTGCACCCAGTCTCAAATGCAGAGTCGTCGTACCAAAACCATTACTGATTAATTCAATTCGGTCCTTCTTTATTTTCATTGAGCCCTTATCGAATAAACCGAATGGACCAATCCGAATTTGACCGCCGTGCGTATGACCAGCCAGCAACAAATTGGCTGAATATGGTCCTTTTACTTTCCAAAAGTCAAAAGGTGTATGTGAGACAAACAACACAGTATCGTTTTCTTTAACATTTTCGAAAGCATTTTTGAATCCGTTCGGTTTATAGGCAAAATGATCAAGTCCGACCAACCTCAACTGTTCATTGCCAAACAAAGCTACCGACTCATCCTCTAGCACAATTACATCAAATTGATTGAAAATTTCTCTGAGTTTATTTTCATCTACTTCCCGGTCGTTATTGCCCCACACAAAATACACAGGTGCACAAGCACGTAAGTTTTTTATGTTTTCTTGAACCCGTTCAAGCGGTACGCCTTTTTCTACTAAATCGCCGCCGATTACAATCACATCGACAGGAAACTTGATCAAGTCTGCTTTAATGACTCTCCTATGGATATCAGCAATAAAAAGAAGCTTGAACGGTTCGAATGCTTTGTCTGTGGGTAATTTAACCGTTTGCTGGATGAGCTTTTCTGCAAAGGCATTGCGCACCATCACTAGCAGAAAAGCGAGCGCTGCCAAAGCGATTTTCATTAAATATTTCATGTAATGATTCCTTTCACAAAGAACAAAAAAACATAAGCAAGGCTTATGTTTTTTTATCTTATTTTGCTATTTGTCTTCTGCGATGTCCAATACTCGGAAACCAGATTTCTCAAGCTCTTTGACAAAACGATCGATATTGTCTTTCTTTTTAATCTTTAGAACGATGCGACGAACCATTTTATTGGTTTCATCAAAAGTAACAAGTGAAATAACCGACTCTTTGTATTTCTCGATAATCTCTCCCAATCGTCCAATACGCCCTTCTGATTCTACTGAAGTGAACGTAATACGATAGCCTGACTGGTTCATCCCAAAGGCACTTTGTAATTGATTGACAATATCAAAGCGAGTAACAATTCCTAAAAATTGATGTTTTTCAACTACTGCAATAATTGGAAAGTCATTTAATTCCATTAATGCTTTTTCATAGACATCATTGATGCTCAAATAAGTGTCTTCATTCACGATTACATCGCTGACCTTAGTTGAGCTAATAAAATCTTCTTTTGTTTTTCCTGAATAGAAAAACGCACGATAAGCATGATACCAAGTGAAGATTCCTTTGTACTCAGTGCCTTCAACTACAGGCAAAGCATCAATTGTGTGTTTTTCTAGTAAATCAAAGCCTACTTGTACCGAATCGTCCATTTTAACTGCATAACATTTTTCTCTTTCAACCATTACACTTTTAACAAACATTTGCTCGCCCCACTTTCTATGATGTTACTGTTATTCCCTAATTACCTACTTGTTAATCCGTCGAATGGCTTAAGGTAAAACCAAAGTTTGACCCGGACTAATGCTATTCGAACTCAAGCCATTAGCTTGTTTGATTTTTTCTACCGCTGCTGCTGCTCCTGCCGCTCCGTAATTATTTACTGCAATACGGTAAAGCGTTTCGCTAGATTGTACTACGTAAGTCTTACCATTAGCACTTGGTATTTCCTCTTTTTTATCTGCTTCAGCTTGTGTTTCTTTTTTCGCCTGTGCTTCAGCTTGTGCATTAGCTTCCGCTTCTTTTTTCGCCTGTGCTTCAGCTACAGCTTTGGCTTCTACATCAGCTTTTTCTTTGGCGGCTACTTCTGCAGCAGCTTTAGCCTTTACTTCAGCTTGTGCTTTAGCTTCCGCTTCCGCTTTTTCTACTTTTTCTTTTTCAGCGTCGGCCTGTGCTTTTTCCGCCTTGGCTTTCTCAGCTTTGGCTTCTTCTACTTTGGCTTTCTCAGCTTTTTCTTTTTCTTCATCAGCTGCAGCAACAGAAGATTGGGATGGTTGGGCATTCATCTCAAAACTCACTTCATTTTCTGCAGGTTTGGCTGTCAATGAATCGTCGGGTTCAAATACGAAAGCTACATAAATCAGCAAAGAAACCGGAATTAAGATAAATATAAAAAATAATGCAGGCATCAAAAGATTTTTAGTTTTTTTAGTTTTGGGTTTTTGTGCCTGTCTCTGACCCGCTCTCGACAATGCCGAATTTTTGTCCACCGATATTTCCTGTCGATTCTTTTCAATCGACTCATGATAACTTTGATTCCCCATACATGACTACCCCTATCTGTACTAATATATCTATTATGACGAAAAAAGGCTCATTTGTAAATGACAGTTAATAAGATTCTTACATAGGTAATATTACACTTAAACGGTCTTGCCATTCAAGTGGCAATCGCTTTTCTTTCGGTGAAGAAAAGGCTTCAAAAATCTGATAATCAATTCCGTCGTTAACGCAGCAGTTGGTCGGTTTATCTATTAGCTGTTGATCAAAGCATTCGATGATATAACTCCGCAGACAAGTTTCGCGCGAAATCAATTCACGAATTTTTACCGCTTGTTGCCTTTTTCCTTTTCTCAGCAATTCCATTTGCTTGATAACACCATCTAAAGGCAACTTTGTTATCCAATAAGCGATTACTCGAAAAGCTGTCTCCCGAACGATTCCTTGATCGATTAAATAAGTCGCAGTAGCTCCTTTGCTATAAACTGCTTCTATCTCGTGCTGTGTTGGCAAATCATCCATCACTAAACTTTCGAGCAATACCTCGTCCCCTTGTGCATACAGTAAAGTAGCTAAAGCCGGTTTATCATCTCTACCAGCTCTTCCAACCTCTTGCACATATCCTTCGATAGAAGTCGGCAGTTGAAAGTGGATGACGTGACGAATGTTCGGAATATGAACACCCATGCCAAATGCATTTGTGGAGCAAATCCATTGCACTTCTCCGTTTTGAAATTGTTGCTGGACAAAAATGCGATCTTGGTGCTCCATACCCCCATGGTAAAAAGCTGAAGAAATTCCTTGCTCTGTTAAAAGCATAGACAGTTGCTGGGACTTTTTTCTAGTTCCTGCATAGATAATACCGGGACCATTAAACTTCTGAACAAATTTTTTCAAAAAATCTACTTTTTCACGACTGTCATCAAATTTTTTCAAATCATACACAATGTTTTTTCGATCCATCGGATGACAATACACAAACGGCTTTTTCAAAGCTAAATACTCTTTTATTTCTTTGGTGACTTTGTCCGTAGCAGTTGCCGTCAGTGCCAATACTTGAGGGGAATTCAAAAAAGGCAAAATTTCTGAAATCCGCAAGTAATCTGGTCTAAAATCAAACCCCCACTGCGAAATACAATGTGCTTCATCAGCAACTAGCAGCGAAATTTGTATCTGCTTTAATTTTTGTTTAATAAACGGTTGTACAAGCATTTCTGGGGATATAAAAATGAATTTATAAGAGCCGAGCTTAGACATAATTTTTTCTTTGTCTTCTGGCTTTAAAAATGAGTTGATGGCTACTACGGATTTCTCTCCCATTTTTTTTAATTGAACCACTTGATCTTGCATGAGAGACAATAAAGGTGAAACGATTAAGATACTTCCTGGTAAAACTTTAGCAGGCAATTGATAACAAATAGATTTGCCCATTCCAGTTGGCAGTAGCGCAATAACATCCTCACCTGCGACTACTCGCTCGATAATTTCGCGCTGACCAGGACGAAATGAAGAAAAACCATAGCTTGAATACAATAATTCGTCGAGATTCATCTTCGTTCCCTCCTAATCGCTAGCGCAAGACGTATTTGAAAATAACTGACTTCAGGTAAAAATTCTTTGATTTCACGTAATCTTTTCGTTTTTTGACGTCGGCTTTCGGCAATAATTGCCTCGTACTGTTCATGACCCACAAATGGGATATAGTTAAAATAAGGATCGTTCATTGCCAATTCGACCACATGATCTTCGATCGTACTGGTTTTTAATTGGCGTAGTGACGCAATTTGTTCCAAGCTAAATCCTCTTTCGAACAACTTTTCTGTGCGCTGCGCTGTTTCGGTCAAGGAAGACTGCTGAATAATGCCTTCCATGAGACCTACTATCAATTGAGGCTTGGACTGTTCGATCACTGCCATCCAACCATGCAAAGCTTCTACAGTCATCAATTGAACATCCAGTAAGGATAGTTTTTTAGAATCGGCAATTTGCTGCCACGTTAAGCCACTTATCGCAAAACCCGTTAAACGCTCGATCAAAATCATTTTATGTGTTTCAGAAATGTCCGTTTCGGCTAATGTAGTAAAGAGTTCTTTTTTAAACGCTTGAACTACAGCTAAATCACGAAACTGAATCCGTTGCAGGTATCTTTTCACCCAATTTTGCACTTCTTCATTACTGACAACGGGGTCAAAGCTTTTTACGCGTTGACTGACGTGGGACAAAGTTTGAACAATTAGTGACAAGCGACTAAAAAACAAATTTTCGTTCCCTCGGTATTTCCAACCATTCAACGACGACGGGGCAACACTTAACTTTAACGCTTTTTCGGATAGTTCAATAACTTGTTCATTTGCTAGTAAATAACCTTGCGAAAACAAGCCTTGAACTACTTGATCGTAAGCTTTCTTATCCAGTTTTGGCAACACGCCAAAATAAGGATAAAGGCCGAAATAACCAATATCCTGTATCGTCTGCCCAGACTTCTTTCCTTTTATCAAATGATAGGGAGAAGAGACGGTTCGCTGCCGATCGACAGTCTTCATAATGGCTAAAATGAGTTCAGTAACTAACAAGCTTGCTCCCCCTAACGGTTTTAGGTTGAAAAACTGTTCAAACACCTTTAGAATAAATACGATAGTATAACTGAACTTGTTCGGAGATAAAGGAGTGGAAAACAATATGGCTAAGTATACCATTGTCGACAAGGATACTTGCATCGCTTGTGGTGCTTGTGGTGCTGCTGCACCTGACATTTATGATTATGATGACGAAGGAATCGCTTTTGTTATTTTAGATAATAACATGGGAACAGAACAAGTTCCAGATGAACTCGAAGAAGACATGGAAGATGCATTTGAAGGCTGTCCAACAGATTCGATCAAAGTTGCAAATACATCTTTCGAAGGCGATCCGTTAAAATACGAAGACTGAATCAAAAAAGAAGGCGTACTGGAGAATCCCTCCAGTACGCCTTCTTTTAATTTGTGCTAATTCGAATTCCGTCAAATCTACACGGCTGTTTTCGCTTTTCTTTATCCAGACTCAACCAGCCAGATTTTAGGGTCACAAGCCACACTGGCTATGCGGCTGAAAAAATGCCGCTTCGCCAGTGCATCTTGTGCCCGTCAAATCTACACGGCTGTTTTCGCTTTTCTATATCTATGATAAATAATAGGATCTTTGCTTTTCGATCCATGTGTGCATGCTGCTGAATACTAGCAGGACGACCGAAGTTAACAATAGACCTTTGATTAAGTTAAATGGTAATATCCCTAAGACAATTGTGCCAAATAACGCATTGCCCGTTTCAGCAGGCACATTTAAAAAGTACGTATACATTGGCAAAAACACAAAATAGTTTAAAACACTCATACCAATCGCCATAGTTAATGTTCCCACAGCTAAGCCAAAAATCATGCCTTTTTTATTCGCTACTTTGTGGTAGATAGCATAAACCGGAAGGATAAACAGCAAACTTGTTATAAAGTTAGCCATATGACCAACAGGTACACCTGTCGGACTTCCTGCAAAAAGCCAATCCAACACGTTTTTGAAGAATGCTACTAAAATCCCTGCAACTGGCCCCATCGTGATGGCTGCAATTAATGCCGGTACGTCACTAAAATCCACTTTCAAAAAAGCCGGTAATGCAGGTAACGGAAAGTTAAAAAGCATCAATATAAATGAAATACTGCTTAACATCCCAATCACAATCATCGTTTGTAACTTTTTGTTCTTCATATTCCTCTCTCCTTGTCGTGATTCACCAGAAGAAAAGCTTGGACCCAACATTTACATATAAAATCCCTTAAGCACTAGTACTTAAGGGAGAAAAGGCACACTTAATAAGCGTTCCGTCTACATGTAAACGACAAACGTCCGCACCTTCACCTTCTCCCATCCAGACTATACTGTCGGCTTTGGAATTTCACCAAATCCTGCGTTTTACGGCTCGCGGGCTTATGAACAGAGTTCAATTACCGCCGGTAGGGACTTTCACCCTGCCCCGAAGATGAATCGATATTTTGTTATAGCCTAATCGTAGTATAAAAAAGAAGCGTTGTAAACAAATTTGTTTACAACGCTTCTTTTCCTTATTGTATTGGCCATTCTAATAAATTAGGCGCTAGTGGAACGGGTAATGGCTGAGTAAAATCAAACCCGTTCCAACTATCAGACTGCAACCCTTTTACTGCTATTTTTTTATCAAAAGAAGCTGCAGTCAACGCCAAACTTTCAATCATTCGAACTGCTTCTAAACGATCCATTGTTTCTAAATCGACTGAGCCCTCAAAATCAATTTGCACCAAATCTCCAGTTTCTGATAGTTGGAAATCCACATTCCGTGGAATTGTAGCACGATAAAAGTCGTTTGGGCTTTGCGCAAGCGCTTCGATTGCTTCAGTCGCTGAAGCGAAAAGTCTATCGTACCCTGGAGCGAGATAAATTTCGCCATTTGTCGTTGTAAATGAATAATAAGCGACTTCTCTCTGTTTTGGACTGATTGCTTCTACAGATCCTACCTGGGAAAATTCTGCTGCAGAACCATCTTCGTTGACTACTGTAATTTCAGCGACGTCTGGAAAAGTCGCCGAAAGTGTATTGAAATACACGCCTATACTTGCAGAAGCCAAATCGTATTGGTGATCCTGCGGCAAGATGTGGCGTATTCCTTTCACCGTTTTTTCTAAATTACCTAGATAGGGGTGGTACTCATCAAAGCCTAATTGCGTTTCGTCAATATCGTCTGCATATTGCTGATACAATTCAAGCGATGATGGTATTAAATCTCCAAATGCTGCTGTTATCTGATTTTCTGGAACAAGAAAAGAAACGGGCACCACGTTAGCATTCTCAGTTAAGCCGATCGTCATTAATGTCTGGTTTCCAATCGTTTCTTCGTAAACTGAAGTTCGCAACACTTCATCTGCTTGCGCTACAGAAAATTGATTTGATTCTTCAGTGCCGGATCTTTCAGCTTCAGACGAACTATCAGCTTGCTCTGAATTGTCAGTTGATGTTGCTACTGATTCTTCATTTGAACTGTCCTTATTTTGAGCAGCATCCAAGCCATTTTGACCGATAATGGAGGAGACCAGCATACCAAAGGCAATAAATGCCAATGCCGCTACAAGCAAGGGCAACCATTTTTTCGGATGCTTTTGACCTTTCTTTTGATCAACCAACTGACTGTAAATTTTTTCTTTTGATCGATTGTCTTTTATTGAAGGGAAATCATTTAACAAATCTTCGATGGATTTATCGGTCCATTTGTCATTTGACATTGTCGTCTCCCCCTTCCCTAGCTATTAATTTTTCACGTAATGCTTTTATTGCACGATGTTGTGTTGTCTTCACTTTTCCTTCAGTCCAGCCTAAAACTTCTGCAGTTTCTGCGATCGACAAGTCTTGAAAAAACCGCATTATGACGACCATTTTCTGATCTCCTGTACACGTATCCAATGCTTTATAAAGAAATATTTTATCTTCATTCAATAAGGAAACTTCTTCTGGGAGTTTTTCAGACGACACCAATTGTTGTGTTTCCCAATCAAAATACGCCATCGAATGTTTTGTGCGTACTGCTGTTTTCCGAAAATGATCGATTGCCACGTTTTTTGCAATCGAAAAAAGCCATGTCTTTTCTGAACTTCTTCCTTCAAAGCGATCGTATGCTCGAAAGGCACGAATATACACTTCTTGCATCAAGTCTTCTGACACATGCCTATTTTTCACCAGATAAATCAAAAACTGAAAGACATCCTGATGAAATTCATCGTACAGTCGATGGAAAACGGAGTCATTCAATATACTCCCTCCGTTCTTAAGATTAGTCGTCTTCGTCTTTAGAAAGTTACATATTTTTCAAAGGCAGTAGGAAGGCAAAAGAAGTTCCATGCCCTTCTAAGCTTTCTGCGTATATTTTACCTTCATGGGCTTGGATAATGTTACTAGCGATGGCTAAACCTAGTCCTGTGCCACCTTTTCCAAGTGTTCTCGCTTTGTCTGCTTTGTAAAAACGCTCAAAGACAAATTCTAAATCTTTTTTTGAAATACCTATCCCGTTATCATTAATTGAAATTTTTGCGTACTCCTGCTGTTGTTCGACACGAACTACGACTTGTCCGTTTGCAGGTGTATGTCGTATAGCGTTATCTATCAAATTTGTCATGACTTGTTCAATTCGGTCTTGATCCATCTCACTAGCTGCCCAATCATCGATTGTCGTTTCAAACCTTAATTGAACGTCGTTTTCTTTGGCAATTTGAGAAAACTTCAATGTCATCCGCTCGATTGCACTGTTCAACTGAACAATTTCTTTATAAAGTCGCATGTGGCCTGATTCCAAACGCGCCAAATTCAGCAAGTCAGTAATCAATCGACCCATCCGCTGCGATTCTTCGTAAATAATTCTGGTCATTTCACGTCGTTCTTCTTCCGATGCCCCAACATCATCTAAAATCGCTTCACTATAGCCTTGAAGCATCGCAATCGGTGTTCGCAACTCATGTGATACATTAGCAATAAAGTCTTCTCTCAGCTTCTCTAGGCGATGCTGCTCTGTCATATTGTGCAAAACAGCGACAGCTCCCCGTATCGATTCGCCACTATATAAAGGACTGAAACTAATGGCGTAATAAGCACCTTCAATTTCGAGTTCTTCTTCAATTTCTTCTTCTAGACCTAGTACATGGTCAAGCATATGAAGCATTTCAGGCGGCAATGGCTGCGCTTTAGTCGAACCATTTTTGAAAATCCATTGCTGCAGTAATTTTTCAGCCGGTGGATTGCTCAACAAGATGGTTTTATCTTGGTTAAAAGTAATGACCGCATCGGCCATTGATGTCAGAATACTTGATAATTGTTCTTTTTCCTGATTGATCACTTCAACATGATGCTTTAATTGACGGCCCATTTGATTGAACGCTGTAGCCAATTGACCAATTTCATCACTAGAAGTTGCCTTGACTTTTGTATCAAAATTTCCTTTCGCTAACTCAAAAGCACCTTCTCGCATTTTGCGGAGAGGAGAGGTAATCCGTGAGGATAAAAAGAAAGCAAAAAATGTTGTCAATAAAAGTGCGATAAACGCTGATAGAAATACAATATTAGTAGTTCGTTCTGCAGTGCGGTCCATCACTTCCAACGATTGATAGATAAATACGACACCATGGCGGTCTTCACCAGTCTTTAACGGACTAGCCATGACAATATACGATTCCAGACGATTTTGTTCTGTTAGTGAAGGCAGGAGCATTTCTTTCATCACTGTTTCACTTGTCTCAAACACTTTTTGAAAAGAGGGTTCATTTAATATTTTTTCTCGGGTTTCAGCGCCATTCAATCCGTCATGAATGTAATAGCTACTATCGAAAGGCTCTTCAGCAATTACAGCATTGGTTTCTTGCCCAATAATATCCTCTATAATTTCTAACGAACTGGTCACTTCTTCATGATCATTAAAAATATTCGCAATCATATTGGCTTCACTGTTCAACGCTTCTTCCACTGTTTCACTGTGATAGTTTCCCAAAAACTCTAAAAGTAGAACTGTCACAATAAAAAGGACAAAGGAAACGAGAAGCAGGATCGTAATCCACAGCTTCCCGACAACACTATTCCATATTCTATTCATTGCCGACCTCAAATTTATAGCCGACGCCCCACACAGTAACAATCATCTTCGCAGCCGATTCAGACACGCGATTCAATTTTTCGCGTAACCGTTTAACGTGTGTATCGACTGTTCTCAAATCACCAAAAAAGTCGTAATGCCAAACTTCTTTCAGCAAATGCTCACGGTCAAAAACTTTGTCTGGTGCTTTTGCTAAAAAGTACAATAATTCATATTCCTTTGGCGTTAAATTTACTTCCACACCATCAGCCGTGACACGATGCGCATCGTGGTCGATCGTAAGATGAGGGAAAACTACCAAGTCTTTTGAAGCAGTTGAATTGGATATCGGTGAATAGGCAGATGAACGGCGTAAAATTGCCTTAACACGCAATACTACTTCTCTAGGACTAAACGGTTTAACAATGTAATCATCCGCTCCAGCTTCAAAGCCTTCTACTCGGTTAGCTTCTTCTCCTTTAGCGGTAAGCATGATAATCGGTGTCATTTTTGTTTCACGCAATTCTGTAGCAACTTCTACACCGTTTTTTTCAGGCATCATTAGATCGAGCAAGATGCAATGATAATCTTTTTCCAAAGCCATTTCTAATGCTTGAACACCATCTTCAGCTTCTTCTACTAAGTACCCTTCACGTTCTAAATACATTTTCAGCAATCGTCGAATCCGCTCTTCATCATCTACCACTAAAATCGTAATCTCTTCAGACATGCTAACCCCTCCAACTTTCTTCTATATATGTATCATTGTAACGATAACTCTGTAAAAAATAAAGAAAAGCACCAGCATGTATCAACTCAGAACGCTCTAATTTACCTAATAAATAAAAAGCCTTTTCCGTTTCCGGAAAAGGCTTATCTGTTTATGCGTAAGAATGTAACCCGGCAATTATTAAGTTGACTGCTACCAAGTTGAACATGATGATCACAAAGCCAATAACAGCCAGCCATGCAGACTTCTCACCTTGCCATCCTTTACCTAAACGCAAGTGCAAGTATGCTGCATAGAATAACCAGGTGATCAATGCCCATACTTCTTTCGGGTCCCAGCCCCAGAAACGCGACCAAGCAATTTGTGCCCAAATCATGGCGAATATTAAGGCACCTAGGGTGAAGACTGGAAATCCGATAATTACGGCGCGGTAACCAATTTCATCCATCAGCTGCAGATTAACATTTTTAACGAATGGTTTCAGAATTGCAGCAATACGCTTTCTGAAAACCAGACGAATCAACCAATAAAGAACTGTCCCGACCATCACTGACCAAAGAACAGTCGTCAGTTTTGCAGCATCAACAATGGCGGGCGTTTCGACTAGTGGTGTCATCGCAGCGTCTGTTAACGCTTCGTATTCATTCATACCAAAAATGGGTGGCATTGTATATGTGATCGCGGCTTCTTTAGCTTCTTTATCGACATAATTAAATTCTGCTTCATAGCCTGTAACAGAAAAGAACGAACTAGCTAATACAAAACCAAGTACTAATACTAGTGAGTACATAATCGCTTCAAGCCAAAAGCGTTGCTTAGATTTCTTCGTAAGGTCTACTACCTTTAATAGGTAAATTAGACCTGCCGCGGCACTAATAGCTAAAATTCCTTCTGCAATAACAACCGTGCTGACATGAATTGCCAACCAGTTTGTTTGCAGGGCTGGAATAAGTGGACTAACTTCACTCGGGAACATACTAGCAAATGCGATGATCAGTAAAGCAACAGGCAGTACGATCATACCAAGAACCGGCGTTCTGTAGAGGAAGTACAAAATGACAAATCCACCAACTAACGTCATACCGAAAGCTGTTGTAAATTCAAACATATTGCTTAGCGGTGCATGGCCAGTTGCGCCCCATCTAGTAAAGAAATAGCCTAGATTGGCAGCAAAACCGATAAGGGTAATAATAATTGCAACATTGCCCCATCGTTTTTCCGATTTAAATGTTCCCTCTTTATTGCCTTTAACTGCTCCACCAAAAACGAATGTTGCAATTAGATAAGCAATAAATGCTACATATAATAGGTTTGAACTTATATCAGCTAATGTCATGACAATATTTCACCTTCCTTTTCTGCTTTCTCTGTTTTGTCGATTTCATCTTGCTGATCTGTGTAAGCAGGCAATGATGCATACTCAGCAACTTGATCAAGATCTTTCTTTAAGCCGAACCAGTTTTTATTGGTATGACCCGCAAGCAAGATCGTGCCATCCGCTTTCTGTTGAATCCAGAAACGTCGATGGTTAAAGTACATCCCCTGTGCCACACCAATCATGAAGATCAAACCGCCAAGACCAAGAATCGGCAAAGTGCTATCTTTCCGAACTGTAAGACCCGATACATCACGCGTTTCAACACTTTGGAAAGTCAGTTTAAAGTCATTTTCACCTAATGGTTCTACTGTATTTTGAATCGTAATGAAACTTGTTTCTCCTTCTGGTGTTTCAGGAGTAGTCAATTTCACCAAGAAGCCAGGATTGTTCGGCAATGGTGTTGCCGTTTGTGGTTCACCGTTTTCAAAGCCTGAAAAATCTGGGTAGTAACCAAGTAGTTCAACAGTCGAACCACCTTCAAGTTCGTAATTTTTTTCCGGATCAATCAAATCAATGGTCAGTTCACCAAGCGATTCTTCTGTTTTTTTGTTAGTCAAAGCAAATGTCATTGTTTTCAATTCATCCAAACGGTAATCCATTTGGTAAATCGCATAGCCATCGAATTTTAAAGGCTGGTTGACACGAATCGGAAATTCTTTAACAACCTCCTGACTATCAGCTGCTCCAGGCAATGCATCTTCTTTCTTCTGATACAAAATAACATCCGTTTGATAGTTTTTCGCTACCGTACCTACACGATCTAAGGCTTCACCGAAAATTTCTTCTTCGCCTTCACCTGAATAAGTTTCAAGTTCGAAGTTTTCGCTTTCTAGGTAATAGCCTGGCACTTCAGGAATGGCTCTAGTTTCACCTTCACGCAGCCATAAACTCTCATCGATATAAAAACCAGGAATCATGCGCAACATAACACCAAACAAAAAGATAATTAGTCCAATGTGATTGACGTACGGACCCCATCTGGAATAACGGCCTTTTTCAGCCAGCAATCCATTTTTATCCGTACGAACATTGTACTTTAACTCTTTTAACTTTGTTTCAGCTTTTTGTAGCGTGTCTTCTGAACCAGGTCCCTCAGCGTAAATACGCTGTTTTTCCATAAAACTTGGATGACGCAGAACACGCTGTTTTTTTAGTGATTTGTAAAGCGGGACAAAACGATCTAAGCTAGCAATTACTAAAGAAATAGCAAGCATGCCCACTAAGGCGATAAACCAATAAGAACTGTATAAGTCATGAAATCCAAGAGCATGATAAACCCGCCCTATACTGCCATAAGTATCTGCGTAATAATCCTTTATTGTTGCTTCCGTATTTGCCGGAACAAACGCTTGCTGCGGAAGAATCGTACCAATTGCTGCTGCTACCAGCAAGATAACAATAATACTGACGCCCACTTTAACACTTGAAAAGAAGTTCCAAATTTTATCAATAATAGATTTGTTATACGTTTGTGAACGTCTTGCCGTTCCTTCATAACGCATGTCCACCAGTTTGCTCTTTTGATCTTTTTCAGTCAAAGACCGCCCGCACGATTCACAAAGTTTCGTACCCGGCGGATTTACATGACCGCATTGACATTGCAAATTCTCCATCCCAAAAATCTCCTTAGTCAGGTTTAATTTCTTCCATAAACCCTTCAATATCCTGTTCGGTCATTTCACCTGTAATGATGCGCTGAATATTTCCTTCCGGATTAACAAGCACTGTAGTTGGCAATGGCCTGATGTTATAGGCCGTCATCACACTTTTTGTTTTATCAATCACTACTGGAAAAGACAAGCCGTATTGATCCGCAAAAGATTGGACTTCAAAATCCGATTGAGCAATGTTTACTGCAAGCACTTGAACGCCTTGGTCTGAAAAGACATCAAATTGCCGATCCATAGCTGGCATTTCTTTCGCACACGGTTTGCACCACGTACCCCAGAAATTCAAAAAGACACCTTGACCTTCATAATCTGATAATTTGTGATTATTGCCTTCAAGATCTACTAAAGCAAAATCAGGAGCTTTATCACCGACTTTAAGTACACTGACATCTTCAGCTGTTGCACTGTTGTAGATGGTATAACCTATAGCAGCTATTAAAATCGCCAAAATTGCCGTTCTCATCACAGCTCGTCTTTGCTTCTTGTTGTTGTTTTTCTTCTTTCCTTGCTCATCCATGCTTGTTCCTCCTTCGAGGTATATTAGACAAACCTAATTATAACAAAGTTTAAACAGTCACAAGTCTGGAGTTTTGAAGGGTTTGTGAACGTTAGACGCGTTTGCCTGTATCCGCTAATACACGCAATAATTTGACTTCATGCGAAGAAAGTTCACGTGATTCACCAGCATTCAAGCCGTGTAGAGTTAGAAAAGCAAACTGCTCACGACTCAATTTCTGAACTGGGAAGCCAATTGCTTCAAACATTCTACGGACTTGGCGGTTTCTTCCTTCATGGATGGTAATTTGCACGATTGCCTTACCTGTCTTTTTATCACCAGACAGTAGCTTTACTCTAGCAGGTGCTGTCATGCCATCTTCTAGTTTGATGCCACGTTCTAGTTTTTTCAAATCGTCTCTTTCTGGAATCCCTTTTAAGCGAGCTACATACGTTTTATCAATTTCGAACTTTGGATGTGTCAGCATGTTGGCAAATTCGCCATCGTTCGTCATGATCAGTAAACCAGATGTATCATAATCTAAACGCCCGACTGGGTATATCCGTTTTTCAATATCTGTGAAAAAATCCGTGACAACTTTCCGATTTTTATCATCAGAAACAGCGGAAATGACACCACGTGGCTTATACAGCAAATAATAGACCTTCTGCTCTTTTTCAAGCTGAACGCCTTCTACTTCGATCTTATCTGAACTTGAAACTTTTACGCCAAGTTCTTTAATTGTTTTTCCATTGACTCTTACTTTGCCGTCCAAAATCAATTGTTCTGATTTACGTCTTGATGCTACACCTGCGTGTGCAAGTACTTTCTGTAATCTTTCCATAAATAAGTTCACCTCATTAGTATTTTTTTCGAAAAGCGTACGCGCCTGATGAACACAGGTGCTGCAGCCAAACAAGCGAAAACGGAAATGTGTCTCGTTTCTTGTTTAACCGAGCCAAGCACTGCAAATGTATTACAATAACTCGATATGCCGTTCGTTCCTCTCGGAATTATGTCACATTTTCTGTAAAAGCGGAAGCGCTAAGCTCAAAAGAAAAGAAGACTGTCAATAACACAGCCTTCTAGAACAACCTTACACTTTTACTTCTTCTTTAAAGGCTTCTTGAAAATTCGTCATAAAAAGATCCGTATCTTCATCCAAATCATTTGCTGCTTCTTCAGGTAATGGTGGAAGTTCGTCTAAACTTTTTAATCCAAAATAATTTAAAAACTCGCTTGTCGTCCCGTATAAAATGGCACGACCGGTTCCTTCTACACGTCCTGCTTCTTGAACAAGTCCTTTAGCGGTTAACGTTTGAAGAGCTTTTTCGCTTTTCACTCCGCGTAAGTCTTCTACTTCAACTCGCGTAATGGGTTGCTTATAAGCAATTATCGCTAATACTTCTAACGAAGCTTGAGACAATGCTTGGACGGTCGGATTTTCCACTAACTTTTGAATTGTCTCAGCTACTTCTGGTTTAGTGACAAGTTGAAAGACACCTGCTAATTCCTTAAGGGCAATGCCACTGACAGAAGCGTCATAGCGTGAATGCAATTCACTAATACCCGCTTGCAACTCTTCATTGCTCACTTCTGTTAAAAATTGAAGCTGTTTTAATGTTAGGCCATCATCTCCTGCCACAAAAAGCAGCGCCTCTATTTTACTCGAAAGATTCGTCTTCATATTCCCACTTGTCCTTTCTGAGCTCCACCATCAAATCCGTGAAATTCATTTGTTGCTCTACTGCAATGACTTGACGTTTCATCAACTCTAAAATTGATAAGAACGATACCACCAATACAGTCTTATCATTTGATGGAAATAAATCACTAAAAGACGTACGACCTTTTGACAATTTTAATTGGTCGACAATAGCTGTCATTTGTTGTTTGATGGAAATTTCCTGACGAGTGATGCGCGCAGACAAAGGCGATTTTAACTGTTTCCGACGCAGCATCTTCTGAAAAGCCCCGAGCATATCATATGCATTCACATCAAGATCAACTTGCTCACCGGGAATAGATGCTTGGATTTCCGATAAATCCATTGGGGCTTTCGTATAGATGGCGGAACGATTACTTTCTAACTCTCTTAAATTCGAGGAAGCATCTTTGAATTTACGGTATTCTACAAGTCGCGATACCAATTCTTCTCGTGGGTCCTGCTCATCAAAGTCATACTCTACTTCATCGAGCTCTCCTTCATGCACTGGCAGTAAGGTTTTACTCTTAATCGCAATCAAAGTTGCCGCCATAACAAGATACTCACTCGCTTCATTCAATTCTAGAACTTGCATCGCACGTATGTGTTCCATATACTGTGAAGTAATCTGTGAAACAGGAATATCGTAAATATCAATTTCCAAACGGTGGATTAAATGCAATAATAAATCAAGAGGACCTTCAAAGGCCTCCACTTTCACTTCGTAAGACATTACTATACCACCTGACTGTTTAAATACTCATCTATCCCAGTTAATGGGCAATTATTCTTTATTATAGTAGAAAGGGGATCAAAATGCATCCACTTCACCATCCGCTGTTTATTCAGTACATTATTAATTTTAATCAAGAAAAAGATTTTTTCGAATGCCATGAAGTCGGAGAAGACTATTGGAAGTCTGTTGCCCCGAAAGACAAATTACATCCCTTGACTGGCTGGATTCAATTAGCAGTCGGCATGTACCATTGGCGAAGAAGCAATTATCCCGGTGCACTGCGGTCGTTTATCCGCGCCAAGGTAAAGCTTTCAGCAGGAGGAGTTTGGGTTGACGGAGTTGATCATGAAAAGCTAATCGGTATTTTAACCGATTCGATTAAAGCTGTCACAGAACGCAAGCCTTTTGTCGCACAAGACATTCCTATTGTTTCAGAAAATCTAAAACAAGCAGTAGAATCCTATCGTTTAGAAAATCCGCTAACGCTGCAAGATCCTTATTTCCTCATGCATAAGCATAGACTTCGTGACCGATCTTCAATCATTAGTTTACGCGAACAAAAAAAAAGGCGAAACCTTTAAATTAAAGGTCGCCTTTTTTTTCTGGACATTTTTTGAGAAACGCATCTGTTTCTTCCGTTGAAAGCATTTCTCGATCTTGCATTATACGCTGAATTTTGCCTATCATTTCACGACCGATTCCTTCTCCGCGATGAGAAGGGTTCACAGATATGTGATGGATGGTGAAAGTTTCTTCGCTAACTTCCACACCTAATAGCCCGACAAAATCATCCTCTTTTTTCCAAAGGAATAATTGCCAATCGGGGTTTTCCTCGTAAATATGCATCGTTTGTTGAAGCTTTTTTAACTCTCGTTCTTTCGGCATGAACGACATAAGCCCCATAGCAATTTTTTCGAATGATTTCTTATATCTGAATAACATAATTAAATCCCTCATTTTCGTCTAAAAGCGGCTTTTACCATATTACTATAGATCTCTTGATAACTCAAGAGAGCCTTCTTTATCCGCTAATGACATTTTCTGCAAAAAAGATCCAGTAAATAATCCCCCACGCCATCGCCATCGCTAGAATAAAAAGCAGTAAGATCAGGTTCCCTTTTTTCATCTTTGGACAGCCTTTTGAGAATAAGGTAAGTCTTGTTTGATCAAATCATCATTCGTTTCACGTTTTACAACGAGTTGATGATTGCCGTTTTCAACAAATACAACAGCTGGTCGTGCAATGCGATTGTAATTGCTTGCCATTGAATAACCATAAGCTCCTGTGCAGAAAACACTTAAAAGATCTCCTGCTTCTACTAGTGGCAATTCAGCCTGTTCGATAAGTTTATCTCCTGACTCACAACATTTTCCAGCAATTGTGTATTGCTCGGTCATAGCTGCATTTGCTTTATTGGCAAGGAGCGAACTGTATTTCGCTCCGTACAAAGCAGGACGAATATTATCGGACATTCCTCCGTCAACCGCAGCATACTTCCGCGTTCCTGGAACTTCTTTTGTTGATCCAATCGTATAAAGCGTCGTTCCGGCATCTCCAATCAAGGAACGGCCTGGTTCAATCCAAATTTCAGGAATCGGATAACCCAATGCTTCAGAAGTTTGTTTCACGGTTTCAATCATTTTACTGACATAGACAGCTGGTTCAAGGGGTTGATCTTCTGCAGTATAGCGAATACCAAAGCCGCCACCTAAATTTAATACGGCACATGTATAACCGAATTGCTGTTGCCATCCAGCCATTTTTCGCAGTAATTTTTCAGAAGCTAACTGAAATGCACTCGTATCAAAAATTTGTGAACCAATATGACAATGTAGACCCATTAGATTCAAATATTGGTGATTATAGGTTTGCTCGAATGCCTCGTCAGCCTGACCATTTTTCAAATCAAAACCGAATTTCGAGTCTTCTTGTCCGGTCGTGATGTAGTCATGTGTGTGAGCTTCAATGCCCGGGGTGACACGCAACAAAATATTCATTGATTGCTTGGTTTGCTCGGAAAGTTTTTTTAGTAAGTCGATTTCGTAAAAGTTATCGACTACGATGCAACCGATTCCTACTTGAAACGCCATCTGCAATTCTTCCAGGCTTTTGTTGTTGCCGTGAAAATGAATTTTCTCAACCGGAAATCCCGCCTTGACCGCTGTGTATAATTCTCCAGCAGAAACCACGTCTAGCGACAGATTTTCTTCTGCTGCCACTTGATAGATTGCAACCGTCGAAAAAGCTTTACTGGCGTAAGCGACTTGATAGCCAATTCCGGCATCTATAAAGGTTTGTTGGAACGCTCTAGCGCGTTTACGGAATAATTGAATGTCGTAAACATAAAGTGGTGTGCCGTAATTCTCAGCTAACGCCACTGAATCGGTCCCACCGATCGTCAAATGACCTTGCTCATTAATTGTTTGTGTGCCATATAAATGCAAAAAAAGCGCCTCCTTATGATGTGTTATTCAAAGAGTTTAAGAAGAAAGAGCAGAATTATCCCCTACTATTCACTAAAAAAGCCTCTCTTCTAGTTTCACTTATGTATATGAAAAATCTTGCTGAGCAATTACCCAGCAAGATTTTGTCAATCGGTTATCAAAGCTGAAATCAGTTTGATTTTTTCAACCGGTCTACTTGTATATTCGATACTATTATATATCATTTTAGAACATTCTGCGAGCTCTTCTGTATTTGAATAAATTGTAGCAATGGCCTCGCCAGTTTTTACAAAGTCTCCAACTTTCTTATGAAGAACAATGCCAACAGCTAAATCGATAACCGATTCTTTTGTTGCTCTGCCTGCACCTAACACCATAGCCGCTGTGCCGATTTCGTCCGCTTCCATAAATGAAATATAACCTTCTTCTTTAGAGGGAACTTCTGTTATAAATTTAGCTTGTGGCAATAATGTGACATCATCCACCACCGCTGGATTTCCGCCTTGATCCTCAATAAATTGCTTGAGAACTTCCAAAGCTTGTCCGTTCTCAATTACTTTTTCCAGCATCGCACGTGCTTCTTCTAAGGTTGCGGCTTTACCACCAACGACAACCATTTGACTGCCTAGTACCATACACAGTTCGGTTAAATCTTCCGGACCTTTACCTTGTAATGTTTCGATTGCTTCTTTAACTTCTAACGCATTACCAATCGCAAATCCAAGAGGTTGGCTCATATCAGAAATAATCGCCATTGTTTTTCTGCCTGTTGCATTGCCAATTCCAACCATCGCATGCGCTAGTTCTTTAGCGTCTTCAGGCGTTTTCATGAACGCACCTTCGCCCGTTTTAACGTCTAAAACGATCGCATCTGCTCCTGCTGCAATTTTCTTACTCATAATCGAGCTTGCTATTAGCGGTATGCTGTTAACGGTTCCCGTTACATCACGCAGTGCGTACATTTTTTTATCTGCTGGAGTCAAGTTACCACTTTGTCCAATTACCGCTAGTTTATGGTCATTTACTTGTTTGATAAAATCTTCTGTTGAAAGTTCAACATGAAAACCATCGATTGCTTCTAGCTTATCTATCGTTCCACCCGTATGACCTAGACCACGACCACTCATTTTTGCAACTGGAACGCCACATGCCGCAACTAAAGGTCCAAGAACCAATGTTGTCGTGTCTCCCACTCCGCCGGTAGAGTGCTTATCCACTTTAATGCCTTCGATTGCTGATAAATCGATTTGGTCGCCTGACTCTGCCATCGCCATTGTTAAATCTGCGCGTTCACGCTCTGTCATGTTTTGAAAATAAACTGCCATTAGAAAAGCGCTCATTTGGTAATCAGCGATGTCTCCATTTGTATAGCCAGTGATGATGAACGTAATTTCTTCAGTCGATAATTCGCTGCCGTCTCGTTTTTTTTCAATCAGGTCTACCATTCTCATGAATATTACCGCCTTCTCCATTTAGTTTTCATTTCAAATAAAACATACTTAACCATTTAAACGAGACAAAAAACTTTTTCCGAATTTAGGCATATCCACCGAAAAGTTCTCCGCAATGGTTGCGCCAATGTCTGCAAATGTCTTTCCTGTTTCAAGCTCTTGACCACCGCTAAAACGTGGTGAATAAGCTAAAAGCGGCACATACTCACGCGTATGATCTGTACCAGGGAATGTTGGGTCGTTGCCGTGATCTGCCGTAAGGATTAACAAATCATCTTGCTGCATGTTTTCCAACACTTCTGGAAGACGCACATCAAAAGCTTCTAACGCCTCCCCGTAACCTTGAGGATTTCTTCTATGTCCATAAAGTGCGTCAAAATCCACAAGATTTAAAAAGCTTAATCCATGAAAATCTTCTTTAACGACTTTCACTAGTTTATCCATGCCGTCCATATTGTCTTTTGTGCGAATTGCTTTTGTGACACCTGCACCGTTGTAAATATCATCGATTTTGCCGATAGCAATAACATCTTTGCCACCATCTTTTAATTCGTTCATCACCGTACGGTCAAATGGTGCTAGAGCATAGTCATGGCGATTTGATGTTCGTTTAAATGCTCCAGGCTCTCCAAGAAATGGGCGCGCAATAATACGACCTACTAAATATTCGGGTGCTAATGTCAATTCACGTGCAATTTCACAAATCTGATACAGTTCTTCTAAAGGAACAATTTCTTCGTGAGCTGCGATTTGCAATACAGGATCTGCAGATGTGTAAACAATAATTGCGCCTGTTTCCATATGCTGTTGACCCAGCTCGTCTAAAATTTCAGTGCCACTTGCTGGTTTGTTGCCGATTACTTTACGACCTGTCTTTTCTTCAAGTTGCTGAATTAACTCTTCTGGGAAACCGTTCGGATATACTTTAAACGGGGTATCAATGTTCAATCCCATGATTTCCCAATGTCCTGTCATTGTATCTTTTCCAACAGAAGCTTCTTGTAATTTGCCATAATAAGCAGCTGGCGAATCTACGTGTGCAAGCCCTTTCACGGGCACGATGTTGCCGAGACCTAACTTTTCCATGTTCGGCATTGTTAATCCGCCTACAGTTTCCGCAATGTGGCCGAGTGTGTCTGATCCTTTATCACCGTATGCTTCAGCGTCATGCGCTTCTCCAATGCCTACCGAATCTAATACTACTAAGTGAACGCGTTTAAATGGTTGGGTCGTCATAAGTATTCCTCCTTATTTTGCTTTTAGTTTACCACACTCTACCTCCTCGTCGGAAGTCAGACCTATTTTATGCGCGTGGATGGAATTGAGAATAAACGTCTTTCAATCGCGTCTTACTAACGTGTGTATAAATTTGAGTGGTAGAAATATCTGCGTGTCCAAGCATTTCTTGAACTGCACGAATATCTGCTCCATTTTCCAATAAATGCGTAGCAAAAGAGTGGCGCAACGTATGCGGCGTTAACTCTTTTTGTATACCCGCTTTTTGTGCATGCTGCTTTAATAGTTTCCAAAACCCTTGACGAGTTAAGCGTTTACCTCGTTGGTTAATAAACATAGCATCGGTCTTTTCTCCACTTTTCAGTAAGTCGAGGCGACCTGTTTCCAAATACGTCTGACAAGATGTTAAAGCAGATTTCCCTAAAGGAATAATCCGTTCTTTGCCGCCTTTTCCAGTACAGCGAACAAATCCCATCGTCAGGTGAATATCTTCTACATCTAAATTGATGCATTCACTAATACGCATTCCACTGGCGTATAATAATTCCAACATCGCTTGGTCCCGTAATCCATTTGCTTTATTTGTTGCAGGTGCCTGTATGAGGGCATCCACTTCTTCAACAGACAGGATATTCGGCAGTTTCTTATCCATTTGGGGCATCTCTAGGTGAACAGTTGGATCGGTTTCGACAATTCGTTCACGAATTAAGAATTGGTGGAAAGAACGAATAGACGAAATATGGCGCGCTACTGTTCGCGGCATTTTGGTTGTTTCTTTCAAATGACGTAAATGATTCACTATATGTACTCGTTCAATGTTGCTTAAGGATTGTAACTGCTCTACTTCTTTCAAATACTGAAGATAGACGTTAAGATCTCTCCTATAAGATGTTAATGTATTATCTGCTAGTTGTCTTTCAACTCGCAGAAAATGCACGTAATCGTCGAGTGCATCTTTACCAAAATTCATCCGTCTGCCTCCTTTATGTTTTGTATTTAAGGCAATCAGTCCCGTTTTTCCATACAAAAAGGACGGCCTACATGGGCCGTCCTCTAGGCATCTGTTATTCTGATGGATTTTGAGAGTTGCTGTCATTGCAGCGCCAGCAGATGCCATGGAAAGTAAGACGGTGGTCTTTAATTTGGAAATTCCAACGTTTCTCTACTATGTTCTCCACATCTTCTAGGAGATCTTCCTGTATCTCATCTACTGCTCCACATTCTAGACAGACAAGGTGATGATGGAAATGCGCTGCGCCTTCTTGACGCAGGTCATAACGCGACACGCCATCGCCAAAGTTTATTTTGTCGACAATTTTCAGTTCTGTTAAAAGTTCTAATGTCCGGTATACAGTTGCCAATCCGATTTCCGGTGCAATGTCTTTCACTAAAAGATAGACGTCTTCTGCACTTAAGTGGTCTTCTTCATGATCCAACAAAACTCGAACTGTCGCTTCCCGCTGTGGCGTCAATTTGTAACTCGCAGCGTGTAGTTGTTTTTTTATCCGATCAATTCTGGTTTCCATGCGACGCCCTCCCTCAAACTGCCTCTATTATATCAAAAGGGAGTTCTCAATTACAACAATACTATTCACCCTTTAATTATAATCGTTATAAAGAGATAATGGTTTCAATTCTCAATTAACAAATGTTGCTTTGCCCATAAGACCGCGAATGCTGTTTTAGCATCATAAATTCGTTCGTCCGCAACCATTTGTTCTGCTTCTTCGATCGTTATTGCCATTAGTTCCACAAATTCATCGTCATCCAAAACCGCTCCATTTGTTGCTTTACTCAATCCTTCGGCTGCAAACAAATGAATAACTTCGTCGGCAAATCCTGGAGAAGTGGCGAAAGTTTGTATTTTCACCAACTTTTCAGCCGTGTAGCCTGTTTCTTCTTCCAATTCGCGCATTGCGGTAGTTTCAGGAGCTTCTCCTGGTTCTAACTTACCTGCTGGAATTTCCACAAGAGACCGTTCCAACGCTTTTCGGTATTGTTCAACCATAATGATTTTTTTGTCCGTTGTAATTGCGATAATAGCGACAGCACCAGGATGTTCAATCAGTTCTCTTTTTGAGGTGTGACCATTCGGAAGTGACACATCATCAACTTTTAAATTAATAATTTTCCCTTCGTATAACCGATTAGAATGGATCGTTTTTTCTTCAAATTTTTTCATGGGAATCCTCTTTTCATTTGTGGTTTCTCTGAAAGAAAGTATACCATATTAGATACGACAGACTAAACGAGGTGGAGAGATGAAGAAAAATTTATTAGGTACGAGCGGGATTAGAACAAGTGAAATTGGATTCGGCTGTATGTCCTTGCCAACAGACGTGAAAAAAGCAAGCCTGATCGTTGATGAAGCGATTGCTCAAGGTATTAATTATTTTGATACTGCGGATTTATATGACAAAGGAGTCAACGAAGAAATTGTGGGCAGCGTATTAACGCATCACCGAAAAGAAATCGTCTTAGCTACTAAGGTCGGGAACGAGTGGAACAACCATACAGGTGAGGTTAAATGGAACCCCACCAAGTCTTATCTTAAAAAACAAATTCACACGAGTCTGAAGCGCTTGCAGACAGATTATATTGATGTGTATCAATTACACGGTGGCATGATCACCGATGACGTTGAAGAAACCATTGAAGCTTTTGAAGAATTAAAAAAAGAAGGGTTGATTCGCGCTTATGGTATTTCTTCGATACGTCCAAATGTAATCAACCAATTTCTTGAGAAAAGCGACATTGCCTCCATCATGATGCAATATAGTTTACTAGATCGTCGCCCTGAAGAATTGCTGGACAGCATTGGTCAAGTTGGAACATCAGTCGTTACTCGCGGCACTTTAGCAAAAGGCTTGTTGACTGGCGAAGGACTCCAACGGGCGGGTAAAATGGACGGCTATTTGAGCTATAATGCAACCGAATTGAAAGACACTTTAGAAAATCTGCTGGCAGTTCATGACAATCTCCACGCTTTAGCGCTGCATAGCATATTGCAGCACGACACGATCAGTTCAGTAGTGGTAGGCGCTAGTTCAGCAGACCAGATTAAAGCAACCATCAACGCATACGAAACTTTGGTTTCCCCCGAGCAAATTTCACAAGCAAAAACATTGACACGGCAAGATATTTACCAAGAACATAGAAAATAGTTAGTTTTTTACAATTGAAGACTTCAAAATTTTATGATATTGCCACTATACAAATACTTAGAAAAAAATTCAAAAAAATTAGGCGTAAATTGCCCTTGCAAAAGAGCAATCTATGCCTTTTTGCGTTATTTCAATTTTTTAAGCGGGAAAAACTCCATAACACTTTTTGTTCTTTATCGCGTAAAGCTATACTCCTGTAAAAACACTAGGTTTTAGTACGACTTTATATAGCAATCCCCAATTTTATAAAAACATTTTTTAAAAATCCTAATCCTCTTTTTAATGAATAGCTTTGACTTGTTTATTAAATTTTCTAAATATACGGAAAATTAAGTTGTTTTTATTTTTTTTTTTGTTATTATGAATAAATAGGTTCACTAATCATAGTTAAAAAGAATAGTTATTCCTATAATCAAAGTACTTTATACTCATTTTTCAAGGAAACTTGAAAAGTTTATATAGCAAGGACAACACCAATTAAGGAGGATGAAATATGATAAAAAAGATTTTCACTACTACAGCCGTTTTAGCTTTAATTTTAACAAATGCTCCATTAGCAACATTAGCAGCAACTAGCTTGGAAGAACCAACGAATGTTAAACCGTCTGACTACGCAACAGATGTCAGCTTAAATCCCACTTTGGAAGCAATCGTTAAAGATTCTACCGGTGCTGGCATTAAAACGGTTGATTTTAAAAAAGGATATAAATATGACTTTGCCAACAGTAAGACGATGTCGGGCTTCACAAACGATACCGCTGACAATCCAATTTCTGTTGGCATTCAAACCGGTGCAATACCTTTAACGAAAGGACAAATTGATGCCATCGCAGCTAATGATGGCAAAACAACCGTTACAAAAAGTAGCAAAGGCTTTCCTTCACAACGCTTTGTCGTTGATGTATCCAAAGATTTAGCAACAGGCAATGCAATAGAGCTCTACTGGGAAGGTAAAACATTATCAAGTGGTTTGGCCAACTTATCTGCATGGGACTATAAAGCCGGCACCTGGATTGCTTTAAATCAAGCACAAGGAAATTCCAAAGGACAAGAAATTATCCTATCAGCTGAAATTGATAAAGAACGATTCGTAAAAGATGGCAAAGTTCAAGCTATGGTCCACGACTCTGGGACTGTGACAAATTCTAAAGAAGAAGACTTTACGATGTTGTGGTTTACAGATACTCAGTACTATGCAGAAGATTATCCTAAAGTCTGGACTTCCATGACTGATTGGATGATTAAAGAATTTAATAAAGGAACGTTTGAATATGCAATGCATACTGGAGATCTTGTTAACCAATACGATAAAATCGAACAATGGGAAGTAGCGAAAACCAACTTAAACCGAATGGATGCTGCCAACATTCCCTATGGCGTACTCGCTGGAAACCGAGATGTTATGCCTGATCGAACACAAAAAATTTATGATTATACGCGCTTTGGTGAATATGCTGGTGTAAATCGCTTTAAAGACAATGCTTGGTTTGGTGAAGCAATGAACGAACAAAATCAAAATCATTATGATTTATTTTCATTCGGAGATCATGACTTCATCATGCTCTATCTCGGGTACGGAAAAGATGGAACAACTGAAACTGTCAATTGGGCTAACAAAGTACTTAAGCAATACGCTAATCGAAACGCCATTCTTGGTATGCACGAAAATATCAACTCCGTGGCACAGTATGCAACCGAGTCTGCAAGGATTATTAACCGAGAAGTAGTTAATCCCAACAAAAACGTTAAAATGGTTCTTAGCGGCCACCACCACGGGTCAAATTACCGTGTGAAAAAAGTACCGAATGAAGATGGTACGAGTCGCGAACTATTGGAAGTATTAGGTAACTACCAAGGGAATCTCGCTCCAGATCGTGGAGATGGTTATTTACGTTTACTGACATTTGATCCGACTGATGAATCACTTGACTTCGTTTCGTATTCTCCTTATCTTGACGATACTAATTTCGATCAATTTGATTCTGCTAAAGAAAGCTTTACGGCGAATTTTGATTTGGCCGATGTAAAAGCTAAAGAAAATCCAAGACAAATTGAAACAGATTACTTGGCTGTTAATATCTTCACCAATCAATCAATTGGGCAAGACAAAGAGTTGAAATCAGGCGAGAAAGCTTCTGTCGAATGGAAAAACCTTAGCAAGAACACAAACTATCAATGGTATATGAACATGACTAACAGCAATGGAGAAAGCGAAAATTCAACGATTTATCAATTTACAACAGGCGCTAAAGATCCTAGTCCTAATCCGGATCCAACGCCTAATCCAGACCCAACACCTAATCCAGACCCAACACCTAATCCAGACCCAACACCTAATCCAGACCCAACACCTAATCCAGACCCAACACCTAATCCAGATCCAACTGGATTTACAGATGTACCAGATCGATATTCACTATCAGTAAACTACCTTCTATCAAAAGGCATCACAAAAGGATTAACACCGACCAAATTCGGCACAGACATGACGATTAAACGCGTTGATGCAGCCGTCATGTTAGCTAAAGCATTAAATCTTAAGACAACGGACATAAAAAAATCTAAATTTACAGATGTTCCTGAACGAGCTGCAAAATATATAGATGCTTTGAAAGCAGCTTCGATTATTAATGGTAAATCGGAAACTACGTTCGGTTCAGATTTAGACATCACGCGAGGCGAAACAGCCATAATATTGAAAAACGCCTATGAGTTAGAAGCCAGTAAAAACGGGACACATTTTACTGATGTATCTGACAGGTATGAGAAATCCGTTGCTGCTCTAGTAGAATATGAAATTACTAAAGGCCTAACAGCAACTAAGTTTGGGACAGAAAGTTCGCTGAAGCGTGGAGAATTTGCGATTTTCCTTTACAACGTTAATCATCTAGAGGATTAGGTCGCGTATATAAGACGCTAGTTTATTGCTCAAAACTGAAATAGCACACCCGCTAGTTGCTCTTGTCATTAAGAGCAACTATGCGAGTGTGCTATTTTTCTTTTAAAAACTTGCATTTTTAGTAACTTTATTTAAGCAGCGCTTATTGGTATCTTCACAAAATACCCTGTAAATCTAACTAGCCAATCCTATAACAAGTGGGTTAGCTAGTTAAATTAAAACTTGTTTCCTTTGTCTCCGTGACGTTCTAACAATTCGGCAAACGACAGGTTTTTCTCGCGTTCCTTCCGCTCAAATAAGCGCCGTGCTTCTTTTTCTTCTTCTAGCGCCTGCTCTTCTTTAAGCAGTTCTTTTTTTGTTTCTTTTAGCCTTGACAACATGTCTTCTGAAAACATACTGTTAGATTCTTCTTTTCGTTTCGCCATCGATCTTCTCTCCTTATGCGCGTTTAATAATCGTCGCGATTCCCTGACCGCCACCGATGCAAAGCGTCGCAAGACCCGTCTTGGCATCGCGCTTGATCATTTCATGTAACAGTGTGACGAAAATACGTGTACCACTTGCACCAATCGGATGACCAATCGCAATTGCTCCCCCGTTAACATTTAGAATATCATGGTTAAATGCCAATTCGCGATCGACTGAAATCGACTGGGCCGCAAATGCTTCATTTGCTTCAATTAACTCGATATCCCCTAGAGACATGTCCGCTTTACTTAAAGCATTTTTCACAGCTTGAACAGGACCAATCCCCATAACAGATGGATCAACTCCCGCAGTGCCACTTGCTACGATTGTTGCAAGTGGTGTTAATCCTAATTCTTCTGCTTTTGCTTTTGACATAACTACAACTGCTGCTGCTCCGTCATTGATACCTGATGAGTTACCAGCTGTTACACTGCCCTCTTTTTTAAATGCCGGACGTAACTTCGCTAGTTTTTCTTCATCAGAAGAGCTCTTGACGTATTCATCTGTTTTAAAGATGACTGGCTCTCCTTTACGTTGCGGAATTTCTACTGGCACGATTTCATCGTCGAATCGTCCTGATTCGATCGCTGCAGTAGCACGCGCTTGTGAACGAGCTGCAAATTTATCCTGTTCTTCACGTGTAATTTCATAGCGATCGCACAAATTTTCTGCCGTAACACCCATATGATAATTATTGAATGCACAAGTCAACCCATCTACGAGCATACTATCAACTAACTTCTGATCGCCCATACGGAAACCACTGCGAGCGTTTTCCATCAAATAGGGTGCACGACTCATGTTCTCCATGCCACCTGCTACAACGATTTCTGCGTCTCCAGCATAAATTGCTTGAAAAGCCAATTGAATCGACTTTAATCCAGATCCGCACACTTTATTAATGGTCATAGCTGGTACATTTTCCGGTAGCCCTGCATGAATGGATGCTTGTCTTGCTGGATTTTGACCTAGTCCTGCCTGTAGTACATTCCCCATAATGACTTCAGAAACCTGATCTGATTGAATTCCTGCGCGTTCAATCGCTTCTTTAATCACAATTGCCCCTAATTGTGTAGCTGGAATGTCTTTGAGCGCCCCTTGAAACGAACCTACCGCTGTTCGGACAGCGCTTACAATAACAATTTCCTGTGACATTTACTTTTCCCCCTTGTTTGATTGTTTGCTAGTTGCTCTTTTATCCCTCTCCTCTATACAATGGAAAGTAGGGGGGATACTATGTTCAGTTTACCAAATAACGCAACGATTATCGAGGTTGGGCCGCGAGACGGTCTCCAAAACGAAGGGAAACTTGTTTCGACTGAAAATAAGCTCGAGTTTATAACCGCTCTGCAAAATGCTGGAATTCAAGAAATGGAGCTCACTTCATTTGTGTCACCAAAATGGGTACCTCAAATGGCAGACGCCAAAGAAATAGTCGCTCAGACAAAAAAAGTCGGTCGTCAGTTTGTACTAACACCCAATGAGCGAGGCGTCACTGCTGCACTTGAATCAGGCGCAACGTCTCTTGCTGTTTTTGTAGGTGTTTCCAATACATTTAATAAGAAAAATATTAATAAGACAACAGCAGAAAGTATGGCAGCGTTACAGCCATTAATTTACGACTTAAAAAAACAAGGGATTTTTGTACGCGCTTGTATTTCAACTGCCTTCTATTGTCCATTTGAAGGGGCTGTTGCTCCAGAAGCTACTTTATCGCTTTGCCGTCAGTTCGTGGAATGGGGAGTCGACGAACTAAGTGTTGCCGATACTATCGGCATGGCAACGCCAAAGGAAAGCTATGCTTTGTTCACTCAATTAGTGGAAGCTTTTCCGAATGTTTTAATGACTGCGCATTTTCACGATACTCGTAGAATGGCATTAGCTAATATCACAGCGGCTATTCAAGCAGGGGTAACCCGCTTTGACTCTTCTGCAGGTGGTTTAGGCGGTTGCCCTTTCGCACCAGGAGCTACTGGCAATGTCGCAACAGAAGATGTTGTGAATATGCTTCATCAAATGGCTATTCACACTGGAATTGATTTGGATCTTCTGTGCAAAGCTATTGAAAAAATTGAGCCACACGTATCGAATCCCGTAACGACTGGTATGTATACATTGTATAAAAATAAGGGATAAGGGGTTTCTGCGATGAAAAAAAGATTGCTTTGGACTTCTGCTATCATTTCCAGTATTTTGACTGCTTCGGCTACCACTGCCGGATTAATTGCCAGCAACCGCTTAATGTATGTAAAGAAAAAAGATGATCAGCAAATTTTAGAAAGAGAAACGACCGCAAAACGTTACGACGAAGTTTGGTACGCTAATGTACCAAAAAGTGAGCGATGGATCGAATCCAAAAATGGCTATCCCATCAAAGCTATTTTCTTGGAACCACATGATACCAACCGCTTTGTTATCATCTGTCATGGTGTCACTGAATCAAAAGTCAATTCTTTCAGATTTGCACGGATGTTCGAGCGATTAGGGTTTAACTCGGTTGTCTATGATCATCGGCGCCATGGTGACTCTGGAGGAAAAACGACTAGTTTCGGGCATTTTGAAAAAATCGATTTAAAGGCTGTCGTAGATGCATTAAAGCTGCATGTAGGTGAAGATTTGTTTTTCGGGATACACGGTGAATCCATGGGAGCCGCAACAACACTTCTTTACGGAGGTTTGGAAGATACTGCAGATTTTTATATTTCAGATTGTGCGTATTCCGATATTTATGAACAGGTGCTCCATGTTATGAGAACAACAACACCGCTTCGTACGACATTAGCTTTGCGGCTTGCAAGTCTTTTTTTAAAAATACGTGATGGCTATTCCATCGCTAGTGTGTCACCGCGGGAAACCATTAAGAACATAAAAAAACCTATTCTTTTTATCCATAGCATTCACGATGATTTTGTTTTGCCGAAAATGAGTGAAGAACTTTTTGCATTAAAGCAGGGACCAAAACAATTAAAACTGTTTTCAGAAGGGGCGCATGCACAGTCTTTCAATAAAAATCCTGAGGAATACGAAGAAACAGTCGCCAAATTTCTAATGAAATACGACTTGCTAACACCCACATATAATGAAGCGTAGCCAATACCAGAGGATACTGCCCCCTCTTTCGAAATCTAATAAAAAGCACTCCGCGGAGTGCTTTTTATTAGATTTCTTTCTTTTTGTTCAGGATGAGCTTCATGCCAGCTTCCCCTTCTACGCCGATGAACAATTCGGTAATGGGGCCACTTTTCACAATACCGGTAACATGCAGCTCAATCGTAGCCAGTTCATAATCCGTCATATCCTTCACTAACTCCTGTATCTTATCCAATGACAGCGGAAACGCTTTTTTTATATTGGCGCTTTCCAGATGAAACTTCCCAGCCTCCTTATCATCTTCTTCAATAACCGGCAAGTAAAACATCAACTCTTCACGTTCATCCACTTGCAACGCCTCCTCTATTTTTAATCTCTAGGCTGCAGTAGACATGGTGTCTTCTACCTACAATACCCGTTTCTCTTCAAGTTAATGAACAAATGAAGACAAATAAAAAAAGCACTCCGGAGAGTACTTTTTATTTTTTAGCTGGTTTGCCAGGTTTCGTTGACGCTTTATTCATTTGAGACATCATTTGATTGATTTTTTTCTGAGACGGTTTTTGTCCCATTTGCATCATCATGATTCGTAGCATTTCTTCGTTGATTGGTGGATTATCTTGCAAATACTTCATCATATAGCGACGTGCGATAAAGAATCCAAGTGCAACACCTGCGAGCAAAGCCACGATAACGATTACGATCCAGATCCATGTATCCATTCTTGTTACCTCCTTCGTGTTGCGTAAATAAGTAGTACACCACATTGGATTATACTATAAAAAAAGAATCGTGACTATAAGTAGCTAAATAATTAAAAAATGGAAGCAACAAATGCTTCCATTTTTTATCTTACTGTTCGTTAATTAGGTTTTTCACTTTGCTTGCTACGTTTTCAACAGTGAATCCGAACTCTTCCATAATGCGCTCGCCTGGTGCACTTGCACCAAAACGGTCGATTGCTAGAATTTCGCCTTCATCGCCTGTGTAACGGTCCCAACCAAATGAAGTTCCCACTTCTATTGCAAGACGCTTTTTAACCGTTTTTGGAATAACAGATTGCTTGTATTCCTTGCCCTGTTTTTCAAAACGATCCCAAGAAGGCATTGAAACAACAGATACGTTGATACCCTCTTCAGCCAATTGCTTTTGTGCAGCTACAGCTAAACTAACTTCAGAGCCAGTTGCTAATAGCAATGCTTGCGGATTTTCAACAGGTGACACAACATAAGCACCTTTTTCAACTCCAGCTTCAGCAAGTTCGCCGCTGTTTTCTAGAATCGGCAAGTCTTGACGAGACAGCACCAGTAAAGTCGGTGTCGTTTTAGCCGTTAATGCTAAACGCCACGCTGCTTTTGTTTCATTCGCATCTGCTGGACGAACAACGCTCAAGTTCGGCATTGCACGAAGAGAAGCTAAATGTTCAACGGGTTCGTGAGTTGGGCCATCTTCTCCCACTGCCACACTGTCATGTGTGAAGACGTATGTTACAGGAAGTCCCATTAAAGCAGCTAGGCGAATCGCTGGACGAACATAGTCGCTAAAGACGAAGAACGTTCCACCAAAGACATGAAGTCCGCCGTGAAGAGCCATGCCGTTTAAAGCAGCACCCATTGCGAATTCGCGAACACCAAACCAGATATTACGACCTTCAGGATGGTCAGCGTCAAAGTCACCGCCGCCTTTGATGTTTGTTTTGTTAGACCCAGCAAGGTCAGCACTCCCACCAAAGAATGAAGGCACTGTTTTAGCGATTGCGTTAATCATGTCTCCAGAAGAAGCACGAGTTGCTTGTTTCTTACCGAAGTCATATGTCGGGAATTCCGCATCAAAGTTCTCCGGAAGTTCGCCGCGAATCGCCATTTGTAATTGTTCTGCTAGTTCTGGATGTGCTGATTCATACTGGCTGTACATGTCGTTCCAGTTAGCTTCAGCTTTAGCGCCCAACTCTTTCGTTGCTTGCTCAAACGTTTCGTATACTTCTGTTGGCACATGGAAATCCTCTTCAAATGTCCACTCGTAATGCTCTTTCGTCAATTTCATTTCATCTTCACCAAGTGGCGCTCCGTGTGAATCTGCTTTACCCGATTTGTTTGGAGAACCGTAACCGATAACCGTTTTAACTTCGATTAAAGTTGGTTTGTCTGAAGAACCTTTGGCTAGGGCAATTTTTTCAGATAGATCGTCCAGTTCGTTGCCGTCATCTACGCGCAAATAATTCCAGCCGTAAGATTCAAAGCGCTTTTGAACGTTTTCAGAGAAACTTTTTCCAAGGGGTCCGTCTAACGAAATATCATTACTATCATAAAGTACGACCAATTTATTCAGTTTCAAGTGACCTGCAAGAGAAATTGCTTCTCCGGCAACGCCTTCCATTAAATCACCGTCTCCGCATAGAGCGAATGTGTTGTGATCAATGATTTCTAAGTTTTCTTTATTGTATGTAGCCGCCAAATGACGCTCAGCCATTGCCATACCAACTGCCATACCAATTCCTTGGCCTAGTGGTCCGGTTGTCGCTTCAACGCCTACAGTGTGACCAAATTCCGGGTGTCCAGGAGTTTTCGAATCCCACTGACGGAAGTTTTTGATTTCATCCATTTCTAAACCATAGCCGCTTAGATGAAGCAAGCTATATAAAAGCATAGAACCATGTCCTGCCGATAACACAAAACGGTCACGGTTAAACCAATCCGGATTTTTCGGGTTATGGTTCATGTGTTTAGTCCACAATGTATACGCCATTGGAGCTGCGCCCATTGGCAATCCTGGATGACCAGAATTAGCTTTTTCAATAGCATCAATAGAAAGTGTACGAATTGTTGTTACTGCAAGTTGATCTGCGTGGGTTGACATAGTAACATCCTCTCTCAAACAAAAATTTAATCCTATTCTAGTTTAGTCAACAATAGGAAAGAATACAATGAAAAAGAGAATAAGTATTTAATTCAAATACTTATTCTCTCGAATATTTTTGACCTTTTCAGGAGTTACATCATTTCCTTCAGGATCAATTACTTTTACGTTTTCAATTGTACCGCGCATGGTTTTGCGAAATGTTTGCAAATACTCTTGGCGCAAAGAAGATTGTTCTTTTGCTTCTTCTTTAGACAAACCTTCTGTTTTAGACTTGCGAGACAATTGGTTAATACGTGCTAATTTTTCTGGTGATAACATAGACATCCACCTTTCTTCTTTTCATATCGTACAAAAAAAGTAAGATTTCTGCAATGTTTTAGTCTTCCATTAGTCGCTCGTATTCTTTAAAGCGACGATGAACCGTTGCCTTGCTGGCTTGATAACCAAACCCCTGTAGCGTAACAGCAATTTCACTGAACGTCAGGCCGTTAGACTTCAAACTTACAATTTGGTCAATAGGCAAATCAAGACGTTCGCGGCCTTCAGGATTTCCTTTTCCCTTTAGATTCTTTTCCGGCTTATAGCCATTATCCACAGCGCGTTTCATGCCCCGTTTAATTTTGGCATTATGTATCTTGCGCTGATATTCTTCTACGATTGCTAGGATTTCAAGCACCATGTCATCCATATCATTTAATGCAATCGGTCCTTGATCTGATAAGGTATAAACCTCAACTTCGTACTTTTTCATAACATGTAAAAGCGCAATTCGCGCGTGTCCCCTGCCTAAACGTGTTTCGTCCTGAATGAAGACAGCATCAACTGGTTGTGTCTTGATGCTATTTAACATTTCTAGCAGTCCATCACGATCCATTTCATACCCACTATGTTGATCCGAAAATACAGCTTCAACTTTATAGGATTGTTCATATGCGAATTTCGTCAGTTCTTCTTCTTGTCTTTCTAGTGAAGACTCCTGCGTGTCTTTAGTTGTGCTAACACGACAGTAAATTAACGCGTTTTTTTTCATTCAGCATCACCTGCAAATTTAATGGTTTCATCAGGAGCAAACTTCAATTGATCACTGGGAATTTTAAGAGATTGCCCTGCAATAATTTTAGAAGTTGAAAGATTATTTTCTTTCATAATATCTTCTATCCACTCATGATGAGGGGTCTTGCCGCTGAAGGATTCAGCTAATGTCCAAAGTGTGTCGCCTTCTTCTATTTCAACTTGGCTCATTTGTGCACTGTTTGTATTATGAGACACAATCGCGTAAAAAGTAAATACAATGATTAAAACAAAAAATGCAACTAGAAAAGAATTTTGTCGGATGGTTGTCAATTGAAACGCCTCCTAGGAATGTGTGTTCGGAATATATGTTCTCATATTAATGCGAACAAGTGTTTTTGTCAACAATAAAATTCGAACCTATGTTTGCATTTCATAGCCCGAGTTGGTATACTATTGGTAGAAATCAAGTAGAATTACTCAAATGAGGTGAAACTGTTGAAAAAAGTATCTAAACGCCAAGAAGATATTCTGACGTTCATAAAAGATGAAGTTCGCTTGAAAGGCTATCCACCGTCCGTTCGTGAAATTGGTGAGGCAGTTGGTCTGGCATCTAGTTCGACTGTACATGGCCATTTGGCACGCCTTGAAAGTAAAGGTTTGATTAGACGAGATCCAACAAAACCGAGAGCAATTGAAGTAATCAGTACCGATGAAGCACTTATTGATAAAAGTCCAGTGTTACACGTACCGTTGATAGGTAAAGTAACTGCCGGTATTCCAATTACGGCTATTGAAAATGTTGAAGAGTATTTCCCTCTTCCCCAAAGCTATGGCACAGAAGATGATCATATCTTTATGCTCGAAATTATGGGTGAAAGTATGATTGAAGCAGGAATTTTAAATGGGGATTACGTCATTGTTAAACAACAACAAACAGCTAACAATGGGGACATTGTTGTTGCCATGACAGCTGAAGACGAAGCAACCGTTAAACGTTTTTTCCGTGAAGAGAATTTTTTCCGACTGCAACCTGAAAACTCTTCGATGGATCCAATTATCGTTGATCAAGTTTCTATTCTCGGCAAAGTTGTCGGCGTTTATCGTCAAATTCAATAATATAAAAAACACCGAGAATATGTTCTCGGTGTTTTTTATATTATTATTATGTAAACAACTTTATTGTTTGCTGCAACTGAAAGCTAAAATAACCGGAATCCGCTTTCTTCTCTCGTACTCTTCTTGGTCTTCAAAGTATTGTCGATTGGGCATTCCTTCTTGAAGATCCGTGATGCTAAATCCCGCTTTTCTCAGCGCTTTAAAATAACTTTCAGTAGTGCGGTGATACTTGACTACTATTTTATCAATCCAAGGTTCTTGCCGCTCACCTTCTACGAAGTAATCGTCAACGATCCAGTTCCCTCTTTTTTCTCCTATTTTTTTACTCGCAAACGAGGATGTGGTTAGCGGATGTTGTACGCTAAAGACAAACTTTCCATCCTCTTTTAAAGAGGCATGAACATTACGAAACAATTCATCTATCTCTGGCAAGTAATGAATTGCCAAGCGTGAGGTCACATGATCATAATGTTCTTTTGGAAAATCGAACGACTCCATCGTTGCGAATGTCATTTCAGCATGTAAGCCCTCAATATTTTGTTGTGCGAGTTTATACATCTCTTCAGAACCTTCTACTCCGTGATAAAATTGCGCACCTGCTTGCAGCAGCTCTTGCCCAAACAAAGCATCTCCACATCCCAAATCCAATATCCGTTTGTTCTGCACCGTTCCAAGCAGCTCATAGATGACTGGCTTTTCAATGCTATTATTTGGACTACCTACACGATTTCTTCTTAGTAGAAAATTTGCTAAAAAGTCCTTTTCTTCGTAAGCACTTGGTCCTTTAAAGTTCATCTTACTCCTCCTCAAGTTAACGTTTTGTTCAAAAAAAAGAGGCTACCGGAGCAGCACCTTCTCTGCAGCTAGTTTAAAAAGACATCTTTTAAGCTTCGCTGACTGTTATATGTTTAACTAAATTAATTGTAATGCGATGAATATTACCTGTTTCCATATTAGAAATTTCGTAAGTGCCATTGGATGGAATTTTGCTTAATGCCGACTCTTTATCCACAGCCTGAACCTTATGAACGATGGTGTTTCCTTGGTCAAAGTTGAACTCTACACGAAACGTCTTCATATGATGGCCTCCTCTAATCTAGTTACTTTGTCTTCGTGAACCAGTCTACCACATCTAAAGTTATTGCTGCTTGTATAATTCTTTATAAGCGATCACTTTGAGAGCTAGTAGTTCTTCTTCGTTTAGATCTTGTTCTAAGGTTTGAATCACTTCATCAACAGACATCGTGCCGTCTTCAATTCCAGACTTCATCTTAGCCAAATCTGTTATCCCAACTTTTTTAATGACTGTACCCGCAGCATCTCCAGCTGTTTGAAATGGTAAGGGCTGGTCCTGTTGTTCTGCAACTTCCACTTGTTCTATGTATTCGAGCATTTTCGGATCACTTTCCACATACTCGATTACTTTTTCCATCTGACCATTATTCCGCATTTCTTTGGTTACTTCTGCAACCATACGATCTGCCGAAAAGTCTGGTCCTATGACATAAGCACCGATGCCTGCAACTGAAAAAAATATTAAAAAAATGATAATTGTCATTAAAAAACGCATAGCCGTCCCTCTCCTCCGTTTTAGTTTATTATAACAGTAGACGGATAGAAGTGTATAAAGTTACCAAAAAAGAAAAACCTTAATAGTGATTCTCTACAGAACCAAAATTAAGGCTACCTCTCTTATTCGCATATTCATTAATTAATCATCGTTTCCGCTGCTCAGCAATCCACCAATCAATATGTTCTAAATTAAATATAATGACATCTTTGTAGGCTTTGCGATGCGGAATCTTTCTTTTCGACATTAAGTCTGTAATCTGCTCTGCAGCCAACGGATAATTTACCGACTCCAAATAATTAACCAAATTTGAAAGCCCTTGTACTTTCCTCAATTTAATCCCCTCCCACAAAATCCTCCTTTCGGTTACCCAAAGGAAAATTCAGTACGAGTTACTAAATATTTAGGCTGCATTTTAGTATAACCTTTTTGCAGGTGCTTTAAACCTTTAGGATTTTACACTTCGCATTTTTTTGATTCACTGGCAAACATATTTGGAGAAGAAGTTGTTTTCTGCAAAAAAACCGTTGGAGTCATAGAGCCCCAACGGTTTTCAACTTAATACATTTTCAAGTATTGCTCACGTTCCCACGGGTGTACACTTGTGCGGATTATATACCTGGTGTTTTTATCCGATTTCACTCATTCTGAATCCTTGCTAGAATAGCGTTCTTATAAATCTGTTTTGTTTATTTGCGTATATCTGAAGTTGGGCAGTTGGGCAATTTCTAAAGTTCTCGGTGGGCAGAATAACTTATGAAGAGTTTGGCTATAAAATATTGCATGATAATAGGATTTTCTTAAATTCGCCATTCTATTCTTTATGAGATTAAATCATTGTAAAGAAAAAACCCTCTTCTAATATAAAAGAGAGTTTCGTACTATGCGTTTATTAAATCTTCATGAAATTTAAAATTACCTTTATCGATTTTATCCTGTAGTAAAGTTAACACATTTACTATTTTAAAATTTTGGTATTGTAAGGGTAAATCTCGTTTTGGATCTTTTAAGGATGCGAAAACTTTCGTTACTTTAATCTTTTCATTTTCCTCATATTCATAATCTTTAATTATATTGTATACCGTATCCATATATGTAATCTTGTTTAAGAAACTAATACCTTTTTTACTTTTAGGATTACCGTTTTTGAGAGCTAATATATTATTGTCTAATGTTGCTTTACACTCAATTAAAGTTATTTCTAACCCTTTCGTGTGAACGTTGACTACGTCGACCAGGCAACCCTCTCCTGAAAATTGATGTTGAATCAACTTTGTTCTCTTGTGATTAAAAATCGGCTCGTGATAAATTTTATTAGTCTTTTCTTTTTCCAGATTTACTACAAGAAATTCAAGAATCTCTCCTCGAAATTCAAAAAAATTGTCTAGTCCAAGATTATAAATATTATAGGTTTCTTTTATAATAAGATTTTTAATTCTTAACTCTACTACTACACTTGAATTAATTTCAGCTTCTTCTATAAAAGAGTCTAGTTCTTCCTTAAAGAAGTTCTCTGATATAGCAGTGGCTAAATTAAGTTCTTGCAAGAAAGCAACAATTCCTTCCATCAAAGTTGGAAAGTATGGTTCATGTTTTTTTATGTAATTAAAAGGAGGTTTGCGTTTTAAAACTTTGTAACTGAGGGGATTTTTATTTTTAAATCGCAAGTTGGAAAATTTTTTACTAAAGCTTTTTGACATTTTTCCAGAACTCATAAGGCAAACTAAAAGTAGGTAATCCCACTTGTACTGAAAAATCTAAAATCCCCTTTTTAATGTATGGTTCAAGATGACGGAGTAATTCAGTTTCTAATTTATCCCGATCTTCTAAATCTGTTCTAAACCAAATCTTATAATCTGCGATATAGTAGCCATCATTTTTTTCTCTATCTTCAACTTCGCTACTAAACTCATCCTCTTTGTCTTCGTCTTCGAACTTTGTTTCTTCAGGTTTCCCTTTGAAAAGGAATAATTTAAAACTAATTAATGCTGTTTTAAGTTCTTTATCCTCAATATGCTCACTTATATTAACATTGAAATGCATATTTACTGTTATACTATCTTGTAATTCTTCTGCTAATTCACATAAATAATTTAATCTAGAATTTTTAACATCCATAATATTAAATACCATTTTTACATAGGCTCCTATCGAATCATGTACGGATCTTTTATATTTATTTTTTTCTCTGTGTTATCATCAAATTTTAATATCTCTGTATTTAATTTGTAAGTTGAAATTCTATTGAAACTAAGCTCAAACTCGCTAGCTTTTATAGAATTTCTTTCAATATCTTTATAAACGTTATTATAAAATTCTTCTAATAAGTTTAATGTTGTCCCCAAACTATTTTCACCTAAGCAGTCTAAATGGCGCTTTATTCTTTTAGATTTAATTTCGAAGAGTTTTTTTATCTTCTCTTCCTTTAAAGACTGATTTTGTTGAAGTTTAATGTCTATCTGTTTTCTTTTGCTAGTATTGTATTTAATGAATATATGATTTTCTTTACTATTAATAGTTATTGAAATATCATCTAACTCATCAATATGATTCCACTTTTCTTCAATACCAACATCATACATTTTTTTCGCACTGGATTTTAAGACTTCAAAAGACTTCACAAGCTCTTTGTAATCAACCATTAATAGTTGATTATATCTTTGCTCGGTTTGGTAAGTAATAACAGACATTATTACACCCCCTATTTTCTAATTCTATTATGTATATTTTAATGTAGTTGAATTTAAGCCATTATCTCAGTCTATTTCAGACAAAAATAATGGCTTTTTTCATTACAGTTTATTAATTAATTAACGTAGCAAAATATATGTGTGTCATCATTCTATCTTACAAGTGTCTCTACTGTACAGTTAAATCGCTTTCAAACCAAAAGTTCATATTAGCGATTCTAATCTTTTTTTAGAATTCTAACTCAATCAATAATCAAAACCCCAACCAGTTCATCCATTGGTAGCCTATGCATTCCTTCTAGATCTTCGTAGACAATAGAGCGACTGTACGCATCTAATTGTTGAATGATACCGAGATGATAGTGAAATTTCTTATCCTTCCATGACTTCATTTTCACCTGGCATTTTCGCTGTGCGGCCAAAACTAGTTCTTCCTGCAGCAGCTGCAGGTCGTATTCATCCAAATCCGGCTTTGCATCGTGCTTGTCCTCTTCATACCAGGCACGAATCATTTCAACATGTTCCGTCAGCATCATTCCCTGCCACTTGATAATTCCCCGGTCCTTAATATCTCCGACTTGTTTAAAGTGTTTATTTACCTTCATAGCGATCACCCCTTTCATAATCAATAGAGAACATACGTTCTTATAATACCACGAAAAATAGTTGTTCAATCCGGTTTCGGACAAATAAAAAAAGCCTAACGACCGACTCCCGTCAATCGTTAGGCTTTTATCGAAGTAATTCTATTTAGTACTCAGCTCTTATTTTATTCTTACTTTACTTTTACTGCTTCTTCTAATGCTGCTACTCGATCTTGCAAGGCGTTGGTGTCCACTAACCCTGTAATATATCCACGATCAATTGCAACGTAAATAATTTCAAGACCTTCATCCTTAGTTAGTGTGCCCTCTTTAACCTTTTTGCGCCACGAATCCGACAAAGCTGCCTCTTTCTTTTCGAATCTTTTTAATACCCGAAGCAACGCGTTCTTGCCTTCACCGGTCGTCATTTTCAATAAGTCTGCCATGTAAATTTCCTCCTTTGGTTTTTCAGATGTGCCAGCTTCTGGTTTGGGTTTATTCATATTAACGAGTAATGCATCCATGACAGCCTGTGACGCGGTTCCCCAAATACCATCGGCTGATAGGTTGCTTCCGCGTTGGAACGCTTGTACAGCGTCCTCCATTGCTTTCCCATAGATATTATCTTTCGTAAGTTTATACCCTGCTTTGATTAGATCTGATTGAATATCACCTACACCTTTGCCTATGTCTCCCGGTCCGTAGTAGCCGCGACTCGGAATGTTAGGAACACTTGGACGTTTACCAGCTCTAAATGAAGCGAGAGAAATACCTTTTGTTATATCGAGATGAGGATAGTCTTTCCACTTCCAATCGCCGCCCCAGGAAAATCCTAGTTGTTTACCGATGGCAGCAACTTCAAACCAGTCACGTACTTGGTTACCGTTCATGTTTCGGCTGATATCCCAAAAAGCTTTATCTCCATCCTCTGAAACTAGAACGTAATCCAGCGCGTAACCAAAGTTGTGAATCGATTCGCCTTCTTTCGCATTGGTCACGATGTTGCCAGGTGTTGTACGTCCTTGATTATATAGTTTCGTTTGTTCAGCGAATGTACGTAAACCAGACGTGATTTGAATGTTAATGCCGATATGATACGAGCGAATAACTAACTCAATCGCTAAGTCTTTAATTTTCGGATTGATTGCGCCCATATTTTTAATGGAGCGTTCGATTAATGTAAATACAGATACTCTCGTCATCTTAAAACTCCCCTTCCTTCGACTGTCCATCGCGCTGTTTAACTACTTCGAATAGCCCTACACTGGCAAGCCCTGCAAGTCCACCAGCCCAGAAACGATTGACATAATCTAAGTCCGTGAACGGTGCAGCTGCAAAACCAATTAGTAGTCCCACTAGTAACGCAATGACCGGAATAAAGTTAAGGGGGATATTCACTGCCTTTTTAATCATTTCTACCAGTGCTGTGATGATGGGTGCGAGAATTGCTGCAAATATTAATACTGCTGCCATTTTAAATTCCCCCTCTTATTTAGGTGCTTCTACGATTAAGTAGTAAATCACGCCACCTGAACTGGCTAACGCTGCTAAGGAACCTGCTATCTTTAAAAAGACAGTAGACATCGTATTTCACCGCAACATCTTCAGTTCATGTTCTTGTGAGGCACTTTCTGTTCTAAATCCCATAGCTTTCTCCACCAGAACATACAGCTTTTCCACTTGTTGTGTAGCTATGGCGCGCGTTTCCCTGTTTTCAAGTGTTACTGTCGTTTCAAGCTTGATGGCGTTATTCTTCATTTCTTCCATTTGTTCTGCGTGATCTTCCAGTGTTTGTTTGATGACTACTATGTCTTTTGTGTTCAGTTCGACTGTTCGGAACACACCCAACTCGTCTCTTCCACTTGGCATCGTCTTCCCCCTTTTCCATCTGAATTTTGACATATAAAAAAGAGCGCCCGATTGGACACTCTCATATAAATACTTATGATTTTATTTCCAAGCCTGATGATTAATCGGATTTTTTTCTCTCTCATTATTGCTACATTTGCGAGAACAGAATATTTCATGCATACCATAACCGTCGAAAGCTTCCCAATAATCGTCTACACTTATTCTCTTACCGCAAAAGGTACAAGTCCCTTTATACTCCAAAACATTCTCACTCATTAACTATTCACTACCTTTCGTCAATATTATTCGACAGGGAAAGCAAGTAATCCTTTAATAAATTGCCACTAACCTTTACTTCCATAATATCGAGCTTTTCCATAATAAAAACTACTTACGCTTGGTTGCTCATTATATTTTTGCGCTTTACTGATGTACAGACTGACCAGACAGTAGCGCCATAAGAGTTTAAAAATTTTCAATTATAACCCTCCTAAAAGTTTTTTATCGTTTTTTATTGAGAAATCTAGTAAACTCCTTTTAAAGGAGGTGAAATAATGAGTAATATTAAAGACACAGCAGAAGCTATAAAAGGTATTGCTGAAGCCGTACCAGTCTATGAAGATATGCTCCAACCCGCTACTCAAGAATTGAGTAAAGGTTTTGTTGTAGTTGCAAAAACAGTAAATATGGCTTTAGCACCGCTATCTGCACTTGTTTGGGGTTACGACAAAATTTCCAACTACCTAGATTCAAGCATAGCAAAAAAATTGGAAGGTGTCCCAGAAGAAAATATTATTTCCCCCGACCCTTCTGTAGCAGGACCAGCCATTGAAGCCTTGCGATTTTCAGGAGAGAATGAAAATATTCGAGAAATGTTTTCAGAACTACTAGCCACTGCAATGAATAGAGAAACAGCTGTACAAGCTCATCCTTCATTTGTAGAAATAATAAAACAACTATCTACAGATGAAGCGAAAATTATTTCTAATATCAAACATAACGGGCTCTTTCCTTTAATAAGTATAAGATCTCTGCTACAAGATGGTTCAAATGGATTTAATGATTTAAAAAAGAACTTCACAAGTCTACCTTATAATTTAGGTTGTTTGTATCCCGAAATGACATCGTCTTACATTGAAAATTTAGATCGTTTAGGATTAATATCAATCGATACTGGTACTCATATCCAAGAAGAATTCTTTTATTCAGATTCAATAAACCATCCAGTAGCAGTAAATTTAGTTTCTACGGTTCAAGATCCTTCAAGAAAAGCAGATATTCAAAAATACTCTTTTTCAAGGACAGAGTTTGGAGAAAAATTTGTTAATGCTTGCACAACTTCATAATACCAATAACAACTACTTAATTAAGAGTAGTTGTTATTTTATTTAGTCAACAATTTGTACCAATAAGTTCCTACATTTCCGTTTGGCCTTGTATGCTTCAAAATAAGCAGCTGATGATGAATTGTATAAATTTTACCGATCACTCCTACCCCTCCGTATTATTCTATCAATAATACTTCTTTATAAATCAACAATAATCTGCCTCTATACAGAAAAAATTTTCTAATTTCTCAGCAATTAAGTGGGAACGCCTATTTCTTTAGGTCGTATTTATCTAAGTCGAATATGTTGTGAAGTATATTTTCGATAATATCAATACCTGAGCCAATTGTTTTCTTTCTAGGTATTTTTAGTTCGTGCGCTGAAACATTACCCAATAGTCGAATTTGTTGAAGAATTTTTGCTTGATTCTGTACAATAATTTCTTTATCTTTCAGACCATTTATCTTACCTTCTAGACTACCTGATTCAATTTCTTTTCCCGACTTATTTACTTTTTTTGTACCATCTTCATTCAATAGAAATCCATTTGATACATTTAATTCCTTACACACACCTTCAACTATCATCCTTAGCCCGACTGCACACAGAAGATAATGACTTGAATTAAATGAAGAAACTACCTGAACATAAAGAATTTCTATTAACTCAGGAACATGAGTAAAAGTCTTTACATCGCGTATTGGTACTTTTTCTCCTTTTTCATTTTTGGGCTCTTCTGGATAAACATAATAATCAGTAACCCGAACCATATCTCCGTATTCATCATAATCGAACATTTGCTCATCACCATATTCCCTTAGAAACCCCTTAGTATCACAACCTAAACATTGGGTGATAAAAAAACTTTCAATCCATTGAATATCAAAAGGATGCTCGCTAGAATCCACGTGTTTTAAAATGTACCCATGATTTGTTCTTTTATTGCAAGAAGCACAATATATCTTTTTTTCAATATTACCTTCCAATGTAAATCCCTCCCTTTTATACCTAACATTCTACAGATGGGAGAAATATTCCTTTATTCTGCCAAAAATCCCATACCGCTATCAATCAAAATTTCTTTTACTTGCGGTTGAAGGGATGAAGGTACTTCTGTAAATGTCATTTTCTCGAGAATTACACGTTGCGCCATTAACATTGCCATCATGATTTCACCTCCCATCAAATATACTAGTAGCCTGAATATCATTCGCAGATCTTCTGCGCCATTTCGACGATTACTTCTTCCAAGAAGTCCATGTAGTCGTTGGAAGCTTTCAGTTGCGCTTGAAGAACCTCGGTTTCTGTTGGCTCTGTCGGTTGAGATTCTGGAGATTTTCCGCCTTCCACCCATTCGGTCCCCGTCCATTTCGGCCAGTAGAAGCCTTGTGGGACCGGCATATCGACGTATTGCGGATCTGTTTTACCATCTTCATTCGTTGGTATGGTATTGCGAAGTACATCTTCAATAAATAACCCTGTTTTAGTATTTATTTTTCGAAATATCATATAATACCTCCTAATTAATCGCTCTAAATGATACGGAACTTAGGCTTGCCCAAGTTATCGGTATTCCACTAGCCCCCCCTTTGACGTAGCGAACACTTCCACCAGTTTCCACATATATAATTACATCCTGGATATCCGTTCGCGCTGAAGTAAATATCAAAGTACTACTTGGTCTATAACCTTCGGGCAAAATAAAGATAATGGAATTTAGAACCAGCGAAGTCGTTGCTATAGATCCTTGCACACGAACAATCCCCAATGAATCTTTATAGAACCCTAAGAATCCTAATGAACTAGTCCATCCACTTAACGCTGTTGGTGTAATCCATGCATCTTGCACCTTATTAGCCTTTGTGCTATCTATTTTCGAACTTGACCACGTTTGTGAGGTGTTCTTGACACTGTCGTTGATTGCTAATGCTGCAGTACCCGATGATCCTTGAATCCCCTGTTCACCTTTTAAACTAGCAATCCAATCAACTTCGCTTCCGGCGAAACCATTTCCTACAGCAATTTGGTAAGCAGACCAGCCATCCGCGCCACCAGGTAAAATTACTCCATCACCAAGCTTGCTACCGTCTTCTTTTACCAAGTAAATTAAATTTGTTTCATCCTTCACGATGTCTGCAGGCATATCTGCCAACTGTTTACTAAGCGCATCCAAATCCGACTGACTTACGTCATCACCTGTAGACGGTTTTCCAGGAACAAATCTTGCTGTTTCAACATCCCACACTTGCGGTATTGGACTTCCTAACTTATCACGTAACAGTTTCTTTCGTCTTCTTGAAATCTACGTCCGCAATACTGCCATCCAGTGTGATTACAATATACGTTTGACTTGTCTCGTCCCAATACTGTAGAACAGGAGATCCTAGTGCATCGCGTATTAATTGAGTATTTTTGATTTCTGCCATTGTGCTGCCTCCTTTTATTTAATTAGTACGCGAATGATGGTTTCTGATATGCGTTCCATCACGCGATAACCCTCCACTAACGATGTCGCGACACCGTTATCATTGGGCTTGCAATACCCATTCACCGATGATGTGCCATAATCACGCACTAGCAATTTCCCCATCATGCCAATTGGTGACCATTCTGGGCGCTTTTCTCGTGACGTATACTCTTCATTACTATCGTAATTTGGATTTAGTACAGGGCGTGTTTCGTCTCGTTCGGGAGTTATCTCTTTTCTTTCTGCATTTAATAACGCAGGAATGTGAACTGTTTCTTTTTTCACCTCACCCCACTCATTCGTCACATACATATTCGCCCATTGATCTTGGTATCTATCGCCAACGACAGAAGGGTTAACAGAAACGATGCCTAGAATATAATCATCTGTGGAAGTCGCCTTACGGACTTTATCGCCATCGAGAATTGGAATTCATTACCCACATCAATTAAACCTAGAAGAGTTTGCTTATAGAAATGGACTATCAGTTCTTTATTTACCTACAGAATCTATGAATGAAAAAATGCAATTGTGATGGATGAAAGAGTTACGACTACTGAGCAATGGCAAGAGTTTGGACATGAACTTTGTCATGCGCCCTGGCACTCTGGCAATCAAATCACCATGCCTATACCGTATCAGGTCTATCAAGAAAACAAGTCAAATAACTTCGCTCAGTACGCCTGCATCCCATCTTTCATGCTCCATAACATGACACTGCCAAATAACGAAAAAGAAGCCATCTGGCTAATCATGGAGACGTTTGGCGTAGAACACTGGTTTGCCGAGAAACGGCTGCGACAATACATGCAGAACTTAATCTACGGATAATTTGTATTCCGTAATGCCTTGAAATATACAAAGAATTCATTAAAGCTATTTAGAGGGAGGGATTGCAGTAGCATCCTATCGTAAACGAGGTAAAACGTGGCAGTATCGAGTTATTGTGATAAATCCATACTCTGAAAAGAAAAGGGAATATACCGAGAGTGGATTTACTACCAAAAAAGAAGCGCAATTGGCGGCTGCAAAAAAAGAAAAAAGCGTGCTGTAAGGTTAAGGGAAAGGCGATTTTGCTTTTGCCATTTATGTCCGCGAGTGGTTAGAGCAATATGTAAAAGAGAAGCTTCGGCCCAACACATACAAAACATACCGGACCGCTTTAGAAAATCATGCGATTCCCTATTTTTGGAGAATAGGCATTCATGAAATCAAGCCGATGATGTATCAGAAGTTCATTGATAGCTTGAGCGAGAAAAACCTATCGACAGAATCAGCCAGGCGCATCCATAATGTTTGTTACCAAGCGTTAAAAAGAGCGATGATCAATAACTACATCGAAAAGAATCCAGCCGAGAATGTGCAGATTTGGAAGAAACAGGTTCAAAAGTTGAAATACCTCGAGCCTACCTATTTAAACGCTTTATATCCGGAGATTTACAAGCGTGGTCAAGTCTATGGTGTTTTCTTTAAGTTCCTGTTTGAAAGTGGCGCACGCAAAGGAGAAGCTGCCGCATTGAAGTGGCCAAGAGTAGATTGAAAAACGATATTATCTATATAGAAGAAACCCTCGACTTTCAGCCTGATCATCCAGACGAGTTATTCGGACCAACTAAAAAAGAAGGATCTGTCCGCGCACTGAAGATGCGAAAAGTTTTTATGAAAGAGCTGCAGGAGCATCTGAAGTACCAGAACCAACGAAAATTTCATTTAGGGGAAGCTTATCGTCATGATTTGAATTTGATCTTTTGTCGGGAAGATGGTTCTCCTCTTCCGAAGTCAACTTTGTATAATGTCTTTAAATCCTGCTTAGCTAAAATTGATGCCCCACCCCTTCCGATTCACTCGACTCGGCATACACATGCGGTCATGTTGCTGGAAGCTGGCGCCGACATGAAATATGTCCAGGAACGACTAGGCCACCAAAATTATCAAATCACGGCAGATGTTTATAGCCATGTTTCGAAGAAGATGGAAGAACGCTCAATCGAGAAATTCGACGACTATATGAGTACTTTTTAAATAAAGTTGGGCAAAAATTGGGCAAATAAAAAAAGTTGCCCAACTGGCGACTTTTAGAAGAAAAGAAAAAACCGTTGGAGCCATAGAGCCCCAACGGTTTTCAACTTAATACATTTTCAAGTATTGCTCACGTTCCCAAGGATGTACACTTGTGCGGAACATGTCCCATTCAATTTCTTTCGCTTCAACGAAATTATTTAAAATGTGTTCGCCTAATGCTTTTGTCATAATTTCATTTTTTTGTAGCTCTTGTAGTGCGTTATACAAAGTGCTTGGCAGATCTTCAATACCGACTGCTTCACGCTCTTTTTGGTTCATCATGTAAATGTTGCGGTCTACTGCTTTTGGTGGCGTTAGTTTTCTTCTGATGCCATCAAGACCTGCACCTAATAGTACCGCCATTGCTAGGTACGGGTTTGCTGCTGGATCAACTGAACGTACTTCAACACGTGTAGACAAACCGCGTGATGATGGGATACGTACTAACGGGCTACGGTTTTGGCCAGACCAAGCGATATAACAAGGTGCTTCGTAACCTGGAACTAGACGTTTGTACGAGTTTACAAGTGGATTTGTTATAGCTGTATAGCCTTTAGCGTGCTCAATAATACCTGCGATAAACTGGTAAGCTGTTTCACTTAGTTTCAAGTCGCCCGCTTCATCAAGGAATGTGTTGCGGTCTCCGTCAAATAATGAAACGTTCATGTGCATTCCTGAACCACTTACACCGTACAATGGCTTCGGCATAAAGGTTGCATGCAATCCGTGTTTACGCGCAATTGTTTTAACAACTAACTTAAAGGTTTGAATGTCGTCACAGGCTTTTATTGCATCTGCGTATTTAAAGTCAATTTCATGTTGTCCTGGTGCTACTTCGTGGTGAGAAGCTTCAATTTCAAAGCCCATCTCTTCAAGTTCTAGAACGATATCGCGTCGGCAGTTTTCGCCAAGGTCCATCGGTGCTAAGTCAAAATAGCCGCCGTGGTCATTTAGTTCTAGTGACGGTTCGCCTCGTTCATCAAGTTTGAACAAGAAAAATTCCGGCTCTGGTCCTAGGTTAAAATGCGTAAATCCTAGCTCTTCCATTTCTTTTAATACGCGTTTTAAATTGGTGCGCGGATCTCCAGCAAATGGCGTACCGTCTGGGCTATAAATGTCACAGATTAAGCGCGCTACTTTCCCTTTGCCTGTAATCCATGGGAACACTGCCCAAGTATCAAGGTCTGGGAATAAATACATATCCGATTCTTCGATGCGTACAAATCCATCGATAGAAGATCCATCAAACATCATTTTGTTATCGAGTGCTTTGTCCAATTGGGATGTCGGTATTTCAACGTTTTTGATGACTCCAAGAATATCTGTAAATTGCAGACGAATAAAATTAACGTTCTCTTCTTTTACTAATCGGTGAATGTCTTCTTTTGAATACTTGCCCATGTTCTCTTCACTCTCCTATGAATGTTTTATGTAAGCCCATTTCTTTAATGGAAGAAACGGGATAAATCACCTTGTCTAAAGCCACCAAGTTCGAAGGGTCGAGCTTGATGTTTCAATTGTTCACGCAGCAAATTTCGCAACTCCGCGTCACTTAGATTTTTTGACTCTACCTGATTGTTTTCAGGCGAGTTTTTTAACTCGTATAATTTCTTAATGCCGGCGATATTAAGTCCTTGATCCAAGTAGTCCTTGATTTCAAGTAAAGCATCGACGTCGTTTAACGAAAACATACGCTTATTCCCATCGGTACGGGCAGGGCTAATTAACTTGTGCTCTTCGTAATAACGGATTTGTCTCGCAGTAAGTTCCGTCAGCTGCATAACTATACTGATTGGAAGAAGCGGCATCGTCCGTCGAACCCGGTTCGTCATAAGTTTCACTCATTTCAAGTAGTTATTACTTTTACAGCATATATCATGTTAGATTATTTGTCAAACATACGTTAAGTTTCCTTACATTAAAATTCCCCGCATGCAATATGCGAGGAATCGATTAGATTAAGTTAGCTTTTTTCAATACGTCAACCGAGTTTAAAACGGCAATTTTAACGTGTTCATAGGTAAGTCCACCTTGTACAAACGCCGTGTACGGTGGCCGAATGGGACCATCAGCTGTCAGTTCAATGCTGGAACCTTGCACAAACGTTCCTGCTGCCATAATGACATCGTCTTCATAACCTGGCATATAAGCCGGTTCCGGTTTGAATTGCGCATTGACTGGCGAACTCGCTTGAATCGTTTGGCAAAAAGCAATCATCTGCTCAGCCGTTTGAAACGATACCGATTGAATCAAGTCTGTCCGCTTGTCACTCCAATGAGGCGCGGTAATCATTCCTGCGTCTTCTAAAAGTGCTGAAGTGAAAATTGCCCCTTTTAATGCTTGAGAAACAATATGTGGCGCCATGAAAAACCCTTGATACATATCGGGTAGTGCATTGAGTGACGCGCCTGCCTCTCCCCCTATACCCGGCGATGTCATGCGGTAACCACATTTTTCAACCAGATCGGCTCTACCGGCGATGTAGCCACCAATTTTAGCGAGTCCACCTCCAGGATTTTTAATCAGAGAGCCCGCAATCAAATCCGCGCCTACTTCAATCGGCTCACGCGTTTCCACAAACTCGCCATAGCAATTATCAACAAAAACAATGGCTTGTGGCTTTATGCGACGAATACCCGCAATCATGTCTTCGATTTCTTCTATCGTAAAGGAAGGTCGTGTGTCATAGCCTCGCGAACGTTGAATGGCGATGACTTTGGTCTTGTCATTTATTGCTTTTTCAGCTGCTAGCCAATCAATTTTATTGTTAGCGTCCAGATCAGTATGCTGGTAACTAATACCGAAGTCTTTTAGCGATCCCGTATCCTTGTCACCGCCTGAGACAATAGAATCTAATGTATCGTAAGGCTTACCTGTTAGATAAAGCAGTTCGTCTCCTGGTCGCAATATACCGAATAACGAAATGGTAATGGCATGGGTTCCAGAAATAATTTGCGGCCGAACGAGAGCCGCTTCCGCTCCAAAAACATCCGCATAGACTCGCTCAAGTGTATCTCGTCCTTCATCGTCGTACCCGTAACCGGTAGATGGATTAAAATGATGGTCACTAACGCGCTGGTTATGAAAAGCCGTCAATACTTTCTTTTGGTTTATGTAAGCTGTTTCGTCAGCCAGTTCGAGCTGTCTCTTGATAATTTTTTCTATTTTAGTAATTGTAGTAAACATGTAATTCTCCATTCTCTTGAATTTCTCTTTTCTATTATGCGGCATGACTTGAAATAGCGTCAAATTCTGCTACAATTCATAGAGTTGCATGTTGAGGAGGAATAGCTCTATGGCTTGGGAAGTACTGAGCGCCTTCGGTACGATTGCTTTTGCAATATCCGGCGCAATTATTGCCATGGAAGAAGAATACGATATTTTTGGTGTCTATCTTCTCGGCGTTGTCACAGCCTTTGGTGGCGGTGCCATTCGAAATTTATTGATCGGCGTGCCTGTTTCGGCGCTATGGGAACAAGAATTCATGTTCCAACTGGCCTTTGCATCGATCACGATTGTCTTTTTGTTTCCGCATAAACTGCTTGGCCACTGGAATCGCTGGGGCAATTTTTTTGATGCTATCGGATTGTCAGCGTTTGCTGTTCAAGGAGCCATTTATGCTGTTGAACTAGAATTGCCACTATTTGCAGTTGTTGTAGCAGCCGTACTTACAGGTTCTGGCGGAGGAATCATTCGTGATTTACTAGCAGGAAGAAAACCACTTGTGTTAAAATCTGAAATCTATGCGGTTTGGGCTGCATTGTGCGGATTGTTCATCAGCTTTAATTCAGCATCTTCTGACCTTATGCTTTATTCGTTATTTGTGCTGATCACAATCCTGCGAATTTTGTCCTATACTTTTAAATGGAGATTACCCGCTCGTAAAATTCAAATCTCGTAGAGGGATGTACAAATGCTGGATCATTAAAATCAAGATAGTGGAGCTTGACTGTAAAATGAAGAGCTGAAACTCCATACTTTTCAAATACAAACAAACCACACAGCAAAAACGCTGTGTGGTTTGTTTGTATTTGTTATGCGATTGTCTCGCCGTTCCAGGCAGTCATGCCGCCTTCAACGTTGATGGTCTTCATATTTTTTGATTCCAAACCTTCAATAATATTTTTTGTCCATCTCCCAACATCAATAATTAAAAGCTGAGCAACTTTGATTAATCATAATTAAAAAGGCGGAGAAAGCTAGAAAAAGGACGAAAAAAGAAGCATTGGCTTAAGATGCTTCCAATTGATGCTATTTAAGTTCTTTTCTCTTTAAGTACATTCGAACAAATTCTATATCTTCTTTAGTCAGATTTTCAATTTCTTCGATAGACTGAATTATACCTAGGATTTGTTTATCGTGGTTCACTTCATTTTTATTACTGAAAAAGCTTGTAATTGCAGAAGTTAATGTACCAATAATTCCGATACCAACTAACATCAATACAACGGCTAATACTCGTCCAATTGGTGTCTCCGGAGAGATATCTCCATATCCGACAGTCGTAGTAGTTACAACAGCCCACCAGAGTGCATCACCAAAAGTATTTATTGAAGGTTCAAGTAACACAATTGGAATAGGGATTAAGAATAAAAGAACCATCGAAATAATCAATACTTTGTCCAAGCCATTCGTCCTCAACAATTTATAAACAGGAGTTAGATATCGTGAACCTATTCCGATTAAACGAATCACACGGAACAAACGTACAATACGCGCTGCTCTAAAAATAGAATCGAAAGGAACAATTGCAACCAGTTCAAAGGGATGTTGTTTAATATAAGTCCATTTGTTTTCTGATCTTATTAATCGAATAGTATAGTCGAGTACAAAAACGAACCAAATACCCCAATCTAATTTCATAAAATTTTCATTTTCCGAAAAAGCGAAGAACAAAGATATCAATACCAATACAAACATAAAAATTTCAAATATGATTACACTTTTCTTCATTAATTTACTCCTCACATTCAAAAATCAATTATTTTGGTAAAGAACAACTTTAGAAAACAAAGTATCACTCCTTGGGTCGTTTTAGTAAATTCGGTACAACTTATAAGTTTGGGTTTTTATAGAGGTTTCACCTATTAAAAAACACCTAATTTCGTAGGTTCAATAACCTGTCGAATTTAGGTGTTACTCATTGTTTTAAAACCCATCTAAATAGGTGCTAAGAGGTAGTCTGTTAAGATGGTTAATTCGATTTTTGCGATTTAAAACTGAACAGATTAGCAAAAACGCTGTGTGGTTTGTTTGTATTTGTTATGCGATTGTCTCGCCGTTCCAGGCAGTCATGCCACCTTCAACGTTGATGGTCTTCATATTTTTTGATTCCAAAATGTCACAAGCCATTTCACTCCGACGACCCGCACGACAAACCAGATGATAGTCTTTGGTTGCATCTAGCTCTCCGCTACGCTCTTCCACTTCACCGAGCGGAATGTGTTTAGCCCCTGGAATCATTCCAAAAGCCACCTCGTCTGCTTCACGAACGTCGATGATGTGTAACTCTTCTCCAGCTTCAACTCGTTTTTGCAATTCATCTGCTGTAATAGTCTTCATAAAGACACCTCCCGAAATTTAAATCGAATTCACTTCAAAATGCTATACCTCAACAACATAACTGTCAACCCGAAAAGCGTAGGTGCCCGTTTAGCTCTGACAGGCATAAGACAGAACAGCAGTGTGCGTCTTTTGCCACACAGTTGGGCTGGCTTATGACCCGAAGAGCTGGGCACCGGAGCTAGACAACCCGAAAAGCGTAGGCAGCCTTGTAGATTCGACGGGCTTAAGACACACTGGTGAAGCGGCGTCTTTTGCCGCACAGCCAGAGTGGATTAAGACCCTAGAATCTGGCTGCTGGAGCTAGACAACCCGAAAAGCGTAGGTGCTCGTTTAGCTCTGTCAGACATAAATCAAAAAACCGGCCCGCACCTACAGTCTGACTTTTTTACTCTTCGTGTTCAATCGCTACAGCTTTTGACGGAGAAAACGTCGAAATTGCATGTTTGTAAATTAACTGTTGTTTGCCATCTGTTTCGACCAGCACCGTAAAATTATCATAAGATTTAATGGTCCCTTTTAATTGGAAGCCATTAAGTAAGAAGACCGTTACATAAATATTATTTTTACGCAGTTGATTTAAATAGACATCCTGAATATTAACTGGTTTCATGTAAATCCCCCTATTTCTCTGTTTGTGTTTGATTGGCCATCAGTTTATCAATTCGACAGTTTCTGTCAGTTTCCTGCATAACCACTGTTATTTCATGGAGATTTTTTTCGAGATCAGCCAGTGCATCGATCCAGAAAATCGGTAGTTTGTTTTTAAAATAAGTAAATTGCCTTTTTGCGTATTTGCGTGAGTTTTGCTTGAGTTTTTCGATTGCTCGTTCAAAACTTTCTTGTTCATCCAAATAAGCGTAAATTTCTCTATAGCCAATGGCTTGAATAGACTGAACGTCGCGTATGCCGCGTTGCCGTAAGGCTTGCACTTCTTCGATCAAGCCGCGTTGCAACATCGTCTCCACTCGTTGATTAATACGTTCATACAGGATGTCTCTTGGCATGTCTAATCCAATGATGACTTCATTGTACATCGGCGACAACGCCAAATTCCGGTCTCCTTTTTGCTGACCACTCATCAAAATTTCAACCGCCCGTATGACACGCCGCGTGTTGTTCGGGTGAATGTCTGACTGCGGATCCAACTTTAACAATTTGGCATACAGTTGTTCAGGACCCGTTTGTTCTAGTTCCTTGTTTAACTCATCTCGTAGTTGTTGGTCGACAGGCTGTTCTGAAAATCGGTAATCAAAGAGTACGGCCTGCACATACATCCCTGTTCCCCCGACAATAATCGGCAGCTTTCCACGCGAGCGAATTTCAGCAATTTTCTCCCGCACTAAGAATTGGTATTCTGCAACTGAAAAACTCTCGTCCGGCTCTTTAATATCCAGCAAGTGATGAGGAATTCCTGCCATTTCTTCAGGTAAAATTTTCGCTGTCCCAATCGTCATATCTCGGTAAATCTGCATCGAGTCCCCGTTGATAATTTCTCCGTGTAACCGCTTAGCTAATTCAAGGCTCAGCGCAGTTTTCCCAGATGCCGTAGGTCCAACAATGGCCACCACATCAATCATTTCCGCACATCCAATCTCCAATTAACTCAAAATAATCTTTTCGATTAAGTTCGTTGAGCAATTCATGCCGACCTTGTTCTGCTAGGTAAACTTTAACGTTAGTCATCCCTGCTTTGTTGAATTGTTTGGCTGAACTGAAAACACCCTCACCGTTATTTCCGACAGGGTCCATCGCACCGCTAATAAACAAAACCGGCAAGTCTTTTCGAATTTTGGCGATTTCTTCAGACTTATTCAATGTTGCAAGCCCGGAAAATAAATCAATGTAAAACTGATTAGTTGATTCAAAACCACACCAAGGATCTGCTTCGTATTTCGCAACAGCCTCTTTATCTCGACTCAACCAAGCGTAAGACGAACCTTCTTCTGCGAAAGGTTTATTAAAATTGCCAAAAGTCAATTTCCCAAGCGCTTTGCTAGGTTCTTGCTTTCCTTGTAATTTTGCCGATGCGACCGCTACAGCCATTCCGACTTTACCGGAAATGCCAGGATTTCCACCAGTACCGGATAATACGATACGACTGATTTCTTCACTGTGCAATTGCATGTAACGACGAGCCACAAAGGACCCCATACTATGACCGAATAGCAGCAATGGCAGATTTCCCGTTGCCTGCTGGATTTCAGCAATGACGGTATGCGCATCTTCCACTACTCGTTCAAAGCCGCTATCATCTGCAAAGTAACCTTGAATCCCGTTCTGTTCTGCCGTTTTCCCGTGTCCACGTTGATCATGTGCAGATACCACAAAGCCGCGAGACATTAAGTATTCCGCGAACTCTTCGTAGCGACCGATATGTTCAGCCATCCCGTGGATAATATGGATATGGCCAATCGGATTTGGTGGTTCGTAACGCGCATAAAAAAGTTCATGTCCATCAGAAGCATTCATGTAATTTTTGGTTACCTGCATCGTTTACACCCTTCCTCACTACACGTATTCTCTATTCATACCCGAAACGCTGGCAAATTAGACGCCAACTTTTAATTCATTACACGTTTGAACATTTTCTCCACATCGTATGTCCTGAAATGGATAATGACAGGACGACCGTGCGGACAAGTAAAGGGTTGTTCTGCTTGTTTCAAATCTACCAGTAACCGTTCCATATCGTGTTTCTGCAAAAAATGATTTGCTTTAATCGAGCGTTTGCAACTCATCATAATGGCTGCATCTTCCCGCAATTTCTTAATATCTACTTTTCGCTCGTTCAAAATCTGTTCGATCAAATCTTCAATAACTTCCTGTTCAAATCCTTTCGGAAACCAAGTGGGGTATTCCCGAACAATAAACGATGTATCGCCAAACACTTCTAAAAATACGCCACTATCAGCCAAAACAGCTAAATGGTCTTTTAACCTCAACGCTTCATCTCGACTGTAATGGAATGTTAACGGCAACAGTAAAGTTTGTCGTTCATTGCTGTCAATATCCCCTACTTTTTCACGAAAGTATTCGTATTTGATGCGTTCTTGTGCTGCATGCTGATCAATCAAATAAAAACCATCATGGCTTTGCGCCACAATATAAGTGCCATGAATTTGGCCCACTACTTCCAATTCGGGAAATTGAGGGCTTTCTTGTTGTTCCTCGTGTTCTGCTAATGGTGGCAATTCTTCAATAAATGGCGTTCCACCTTGAAGTGGCTCTTCTTGTCGTTGAACAACTTCCGTTTCGTGTTCAACGGGTAGCTCTGACCATTCTTGTGCGGGTAACTGTTTTGTTTCTTGAACTGTAAACGAACTTTTCCAGAGATCTAATTGTTTAGTCGGCGCTTGTTTGACGGGTTTTGGTTGATCGATAATCGGTGCACGCACAACTGAACTAATCGTGCGTCGAATCGTTTCATGGATCAATTCCATCAATTCTTTTTCTTTACTCAAACGAATTTGTTGTTTTGATGGGTGGACATTGACATCTGTCAAATAAGGATCCCCTTCAATATTTAATACGACAATTGGCTGCCGCTCAAGCGGCAAGAACGTATGATACGCCTTATGAACCGTGTTGGCAATCGCATAATGCTTGACCCAGCGTCCGTTTACAAACAATGAAATATAGTTTTTATTGGCACGGGTGATTTCAGGAAGTGACGCATAGCCCGATACTTTATAGTCATGTGACTGTCCCTCGAACGGAATCATTTTCTTAGCAATCGCAACACCGTAAATGTCGGCTAATACGCGCTTGATTTCTCCACTGCCTGAGGTTTGCAGAATCACTCTGCCGTCATGCATCAGCTTAAAAGCAACACCTGGATAGCTCAGCGCAAAACGGTTCAACAAATCGATGGTATGACCCAATTCTGTCTGCAATGTTTTCATGTATTTTAGCCGTGCAGGTGTATTAAAAAACAATTGATCGATTTTCATATCCGTTCCTTTTCTAAGAGACCCCGCGCGTTGCTCGGTTAAACGTCCGCCTTCCATTTGCACAAAAGTTCCACTCGCACCATTTGATGTATGCAAAGTTACTTTCGAAACTGAAGCGATACTCGCTAGTGCCTCACCTCGAAACCCAAGTGTCCGAATCCGGAATAAATCATGCTCATTGGCAATTTTACTTGTGGCGTGTCTGGAAAATGACAACAATGCATCATCAGCATCCATACCTGCACCGTTATCAATAATTTGAATAGAGGTTAGCCCTGCTTCGATGAGTAACACTTCGATGGCTGTGCTTCCAGCATCGATGGCATTTTCCACTAATTCCTTAACGACCGAAGTCGGCCGTTCGACGACTTCACCCGCGGATATTTTATTGGATAGAGGTTCGTCCATCAATCGAATGATGCCCATTTTCTCACTCCTTAGCCGTTAACTTTTGTTGCAAATCGTTAAGCATCTGCAAAGCTTGAAGAGGTGTCATTGCGGATACTTGAACGTCCTTAATGGTCTGTAAAATTTCGTCTTTTTCTGTATCTGCATCATCAAAAAATGATAATTGCTCGATTGTTGTAGGCTGCTTCTTTTTATCTTCTTCAAAGGTTTTGAGCAATTCACGTGCACGGGCAAGAATGGGTTCTGGTAGATTCGCCAGTTCAGCAACATGAATCCCGTAACTCTTGTCTGCTGGCCCTTTTTTCACTTTATGAAGAAACACGACTTTACCCGATTGCTCCATTGCCGCGACATGGACATTATGAAGCTTGTCCAGCGAATTTTCCAATGCCGTCAACTCGTGGTAATGCGTAGAGAAAAGTGTATTGGCACCAATTTCTCTATGAATGTATTCAATCATCGACTGCGCTAATGCCATGCCATCGTATGTTGATGTACCGCGACCGATTTCATCAAACAGCAATAAGCTGTTTTTTGTCGCATGTGTAATCGCATATTGCGACTCGAGCATTTCGACCATAAAAGTACTTTGGCCTGACACTAAGTCATCGGCTGCTCCAATACGCGTAAAAATTTGATCAACAATTGGCAAATTTGCAGATTCAGCAGGAACGTAACTGCCAATTTGCGCAAGCACAATCGTTAGCGCTACTTGTCGCATATACGTACTTTTCCCCGACATGTTGGGCCCTGTAATCAACAACATATTTTTATCTTCCGCAAGGACACAATCATTCGGTACATAATGTTGCTTATTGAGCATTTTTTCCACAACCGGGTGACGCCCTTCTATAATCGATATTTCTGTCGATTCATTAAATTCAGGTTTGACGAAACGGTATTTTTCTGCCACATTAGCAAAACTCAAAAAGACATCCAGTCCACTGAGAGAAGAAGCAAGTCGTTGAATACGTGAAATGTATTGTTTGACTTCCTCTCGAATCGCCACAAACAACTCATATTCAAGTGACAAACTTTCTTCTTCAGCCGTTAAGATTAACGCTTCTTTTTCTTTCAGTTCAGGAGTCGTATAACGTTCTGCGTTAGCGAGCGTTTGTTTGCGATCGTAGCGTTCTAAATCAGCTAAATGCATATTGGCTTTAGAAATTTCAATATAATAGCCGAAAATGCGGTTATAGCCAATTTTTAACGATTTAATGCCCGTTAATTTGCGTTCTCTTTGTTCAAGCGCGGCAATCCAATCTTTGCCGTTACGCGAAGCATCTCGGTATTCATCAAGCTGTTGATGAAAGCCGTCGCGTATAACGCCGCCTTCTTTTGAAGACAATGGGGGACTTTCGCTAATCGCTTGCAATAGTTCACAAACTTCTATGCAGCGGTCTAGTTTGCCACTAAAGTCCTGCAACGCTAAATTGCCGGAATTCGCTAATTCTTCAATGAGCACAGGAACTTTCTCAAGGGAACTTCTAAGCTGTGCTAAATCACGTCCACTGGCGCTACCAAAGGCAATTCGACCGGATAGGCGTTCCAGGTCATAAACTTCTTTTAATAGCCCCTGAAGCTCTACACGCACGAAATACTGGTCAATCAATGCCGCTACCATTTGCTGACGCTCTTCAATCATTCTTTTGTTTGCTAGTGGCTGATGCAACCACTGCTTTAGCTTTCGGCTCCCCATCGCCGTCATGGTTTCATCTAGGAGCCAAAGCAAGGTCCCTTTTGTTTCGCTGCCCCGAATCGATTGCAATAATTCCAAATTCCGCTTTGAATGAAAATCGATACTTAGTAATTGATTATTTTCTTTATAGGAAAACGCTTGGATGTGATCAAGTGATTGTTTTTGCGTGCGAGAAATATATGTCAGTAACCGATGACTGCTCATCCGCAAATCTTCCGGACAGTCAGCGACTTGTTCTGGTGATAGCGGATAGGCATTTTCCATCGTCTCAATGGATAATACCAGTCCTTGTTCTTCTTCAGTCAGCAAAACGAATAATTGCTCTGAAACGACCAGCTCGCGAATATTCAAAGATTGCAATTCCTGCAACAAAGCTTTTTCCGTCCCCATTATGTACGTAGCTGTTGCTTCACCTGTGCTGATATCGACATAGGACAAACCAAATCCATCAGCAAGTTCGTCAGCTGCAGCTAAAAAGACGTTCGATTTAGAGTCAACGCTTTTTCCTTCTGTATGAGTACCCGGTGTAATTAACCGGACAACTTCACGCTTCACAACACCTTTTGTTAGTTTTGGATCTTCTACTTGTTCACAGATGGCCACTTTATGACCTTTTAAAATCAATTGGTCGATATAGTTTTTTGCTGCATGATGAGGAACCCCGCACATCGGAATTCGGTCATCCCCAGTTCCACCACGGCTAGTTAAGGTAATTTCTAGTATTTGCGACGCTTTAATCGCGTCATCGTAGAACAACTCATAAAAATCGCCCAAACGGAAAAATAAAAAAGCATCCAAGTATTCAGATTTCACTTGAAAATATTGTTGCATCATCGGTGTCGGTGCCATATTAAAACCTCTTTCAAATCGATTGTCGTTTTTCTATTATACCAAAAATACAGCTGGAAAAGAAAAAACTGAAAGAGCTTTGGCTCTTTCAGTTTACTTCTGTTTACCTACGTTTTAATTCGGGCTTGCATTTAGCTCTATCGGTCGGAATGTTTTATGCCGTCGGGACTAAACGGTCGTTTATGCTTTTCTTTGTCCAGCTCCAGTGCCCAGTCCCTCGGGGTCTTAAGACAGCCCGGTCAAGTGGCACAAACACGCCACATGCCCTGTCTGTCTTAAGCCTGTCGGGACTAAACGGGCACTTATGCTTTTCTTTGTCCAGCTCAAGCGACCAGTCCCTCGGGTCATAAGCCACTCTGACTACGTGGCAAAGTACGCCACTTCTTCAGAGCGTCTTATGCCGTCGGGACTAAACGGTCGTTTATGCTTTTCTTGTTACCCGCAGCTTCCTGGTTTGTCGTTGCGGACTTTTGATCCGGTTTCGCCGCGCAGCAAGTCGCCGCCTGTTTCAGTAATGATGTTATTTGTTACTTGGTTGGCAATGGCGGTTGAAACCATCTGCAATAAAGAATTGACGTCGCTCTGTGATTGTTTGAATTCTTGAACAATCGGCACAGCGTCGATTTCTTCTTCAATTTTCGTGATTTTTCCTTCGATCAATGTCAACGCGCGCTCTTTACCATACGCCTGGAAATTGACTGCTTGTTTCTGCAAACTTTTCAGGCTGGCAATTTTTTCACGAATTTGCTGGTTTTCATTAATTTGTGCTTCTGCACGTTTAAAGAAATCCACTTCTTCTGTTGCCGCAATCATATCTGCTACTTCGCGCGCTTTTGCGACGATTTCTTGTTTTGTATACGTCATTTTAAGACACCCATTTCCTGGTCTGACACGACTTCTATACTGTCATCGCTCAACGACCATGTTTTAGTTTCAGTCAGTCACTTTATTTTTTAGGCACAAAACCTACCTCGACGTCTAAATACATCGAACCGGATTTTTCCCTTTTGCGAGCAGTTTAATCGATTTAAAGAATTTGCAACAGATTTCATAACGAAACTTGTTTTAAACGCTACCTCATTATACTGAAAACCAGGCACGCACTTCAAGGTGTCTGCTTGAATTGTCGGAGTTTCGTCAAGAAGTTGAAGGTTTAGCCTTGGAATGGATAATCTTCATTGATATATATGCGTTCAAAACTAATCGCTTTCCCTGTTTGGTCGTCAACTTCAGTGAAAAAGCCACTGACTACTGAACGTCCACGCTTTGGTACTTCGAAACGTGTTGGCATATTGGTCTTGAAACGATAAAGTACAGCTTCTTTATTCATTCCCAAAATTTCATCATACGGTCCTGTCATCCCCACATCTGAGATATAGGCAGTACCGTTTGGCAAAATGCGTGCATCGGCAGTTTGAACATGGGTATGCGTCCCAACAACAACTGAAGCGCGGCCATCTAAATGCCAACCCATCGCGATTTTTTCACTTGTTGCTTCAGCGTGAAAATCTACAAATACGAGCGGTGAAATGGCTTTAGCTTCAGCCATTAGCTCATCCACTTTTTGAAATGGATCTTCATGCGGCGGCAAGAACACACGACCATGCAAATTGATGACCGATAAAGTTTGGCCATTTTTTGTAACAGTCGCCATGCCACGTCCCGGTGCTTCGTCTGAGAAGTTAGCTGGACGGATCAAGTAATCGACTTCATCAATAAAATCAAAAATTTCTTTTTGATCCCATGTATGATTGCCCATGGTTACCATATCTACTCCCATAAACAAAAGATCCTGGTAAATAGCCTTGGTAATGCCGCGTCCAGCTGCTGCGTTCTCGCCATTCGCAATGATAACGTCTGGTGAATACTTTCTTTTCAGTCTCGGTAAATACGATTCAAGTGCATCTCTTCCAATGGATCCAACAATATCTCCAATAAATAAAATTTTCACAAACTCACCTTTTTCCATAAGAAAAAGGCTTCTTTGAATAGACATTCATCGAAGCCTCACCCTTATTATTTTGCGTATTCAACTGCTCTTGTTTCTCTAATAACCGTTACTTTGATGTGACCTGGATAGTCTAACTCTTCTTCAATCCGTTTCCGAATGTCACGAGCAAGACGATGTGCCGTCATGTCATCAATTTGTTCCGGACGAACCATGATGCGAATTTCACGTCCTGCTTGAATCGCGAATGATTTCTCCACGCCTTCATACGACTCGGAAATTTCTTCAAGTTTTTCTAGGCGACGAATGTAGTTTTCCAATGTTTCACTTCTTGCACCTGGACGAGCGGCAGACAATGCATCTGCTGCTGCGACGATGACCGAAATGATGGAAGTCGCTTCTGTGTCACCGTGATGGGAAGCAATACTGTTAATCACTACAGGATGCTCTTTGTACTTCGTTCCAAGTTCTACACCGATTTCAACGTGGCTACCTTCTACTTCATGATCGATGGCTTTACCAATGTCATGTAGAAGTCCAGCACGACGAGCGAGGGTAACATCTTCTCCAAGTTCAGCTGCCATTAAGCCTGACAAGAATGCTACTTCCACAGAGTGCTTCAGCACATTTTGTCCATAACTTGTACGGTAGCGAAGGCGTCCAAGAATTTTGATCAAGTCAGGATGCAAGTTGTGCACGCCTACGTCAAATGTCGTTTGTTCACCAATTTCACGAATTTGCTCATCCACTTCACGTCTTGACTTCTCAACCATTTCTTCGATACGCGCCGGATGGATACGGCCATCTGATACCAGTTTTTCTAGAGCCAATCGCGCCGTTTCACGGCGAATTGGATCAAATCCTGATAGAATAACCGCTTCTGGTGTATCATCGATGATTAAATCGATTCCCGTAAGAGTTTCAAGCGTACGGATGTTACGTCCTTCACGCCCAATGATACGCCCTTTCATCTCGTCGTTTGGCAAGTTCACTACTGAGACAGTCGTTTCTGCTACATGGTCTGCTGCAAAACGCTGCATCGCCAAGGACAAAATATTTTTTGCTTTTTTGTCTGATTCTTCTTTGGCGCGAGCTTCGGCTTCTTTCATCATTACCGCAATATCTGTTGAAAGTTCTTTTTCAACATCCTGTAAGATGATCGACTTGGCTTCTTCGCGTGTCAAAGAGGAAATACGTTCCATTTCAACTTGCTGCTGATGAACTAACTCTTCAGCTTTGCTCTCCATCTGTTCAATATGCTGTTGTTTTTCTACGAGTGCTTCATCTTTACGCTCTAGACTCGCTTCTCTTTTGTTTAATGCATCATCTTTGCGATCTAAATTTTCTTCTCTCTGCAACAACCGATTTTCTTGTTTTTGAAGTTCAGATCGGCGTTCCCGAATATCAGATTCTGTTTCAGTACGCAATTTGTGATTTTCGTCTTTTGCTTCCAAAAGGGCTTCTTTTTTCTGCGCTTCGGCTTCTCTCTTTGCATCTTCGATGATCTGCTCTGCAGAGTTTCTCGCACCTGCCATTTTGGACTCATTTGATTTTTTCATTACAAAATAACCAACAACTACACCGACGATGATACCAAGCAAAGCGAAGATGATCGCGTTATCCATTCGGACACCTCCTCTTGCTATTAATTTTTTTCGTTTTAAAGAATAATAATGAAACTTTTCTTATCACTGCAACAATTTAAAAATTAGTAAATTATACAATTTTAATTGTATAGCTGGACTTATGTCGTGTCAACCCAGGAAAAGCGGAAGCGGTCGTTCAGCTCTGACAGGCAAGTGATGGCTCAAAGGTAGTTTGGGCCATCACTTTGCGACAAAGCACAAGAGGCTGCAGGAGCAGTTTAGGTTTAAGCTGCCCAACTTTTGTATGACCTTAAGCAGCTTACGAACCGAAGAGTTGGTCGATGGAGCTACACAATAGAAAAGCCGCCAAGCATAGCTTGCGGCTTTTTCTTTCTTATTCTACTTGCCTGATGAGTCGTCTTCATCCATCAACAAGTTAAAATCTTCTGCTGTATCTTTGTTTCCAGCAATTGTATAAGTTGCTGCTTCCATTCCAGAAGATTCACGAATTTTATTAGAAATTTCATTGCGAATTTCTGGATTTTTAAGCAAGAATTGCTTAACATTTTCACGACCTTGACCGATTCTTTCTTCATTATAAGAATACCATGAACCGCTCTTTTGAATAATTTCCATGTCAGAACCGATATCGACAATTTCACCTTCTCGTGAAATTCCTTTTCCGTACATAATATCAACCTCAGCTGTACGGAACGGTGGAGCTACTTTGTTTTTTACTACTTTTATTTTTGTTCTGTTACCGATAATTTCAGTTCCCGATTTCAATGCTTCTGCACGACGGACTTCTAGACGGACAGATGAATAGAATTTCAACGCACGACCACCAGGAGTGGTTTCTGGGTTACCGAACATCACACCAATTTTTTCGCGAATTTGGTTAATGAAAATAACGATTGTATTTGATTTGTTGATGACACCAGACAATTTACGAAGAGCTTGAGACATTAAACGTGCCTGTAACCCCATATGAGAATCGCCCATTTCGCCTTCAATTTCAGCTTTTGGTACTAATGCTGCTACTGAATCGACAACGACGATATCAACTGCTCCACTTCGAACAAGTGCTTCGGCAATTTCAAGTGCTTGCTCGCCAGTATCCGGTTGAGAAAGCAATAATTCATCAATGTTAACACCTAAATTTTTTGCGTAAACAGGATCTAATGCATGCTCTGCATCAATAAACGCTGCTGTTCCGCCTGTCGCTTGAACTTCGGCAATAGCATGAAGAGAAACTGTTGTTTTACCTGAACTTTCCGGGCCGTATATTTCAATGACACGCCCACGTGGATATCCGCCTATTCCTAACGCTGTATCCAATGCCAAAGAACCACTTGAAACGGATGATATATTACGGTCGGTTTTTTCTCCTAATTTCATGACAGAACCTTTACCGAATTGCTTTTCTATTTGTTTTAACGCCATATCTAATGCTGCTTTACGATCGCTCAAAAGAAATCCTCCTCTAAATGAAAACCTATTTTCTATCTGTCTCTATTATACTAGCTTATTGAGAAATACACAAGAAAAAAGCGAACGTTTATTCGTGTTTGTTTTTCAGAATTTTATTTTTAAATGTCTTATATAGAGCATTTCCCATTTTTGACTAGAAAAAAACACGCAAAATTAAATTTTGCGTGCGTCTTCTTCAGTTAATATACGAATTACATAATGGAGTGCCAATTTAACAGCCCGCAAACGATTGGTATTGCGCATACCGGACAACTGAAGACGGTATGACTGAGAACCTTGTTTAGTGGCAATGCCTATCCATACAGTACCTGCTGGCTGATCCCCGTGTGCATCTGGTCCTGCTGCACCAGTCAGTGAAACGCTAATATCCGTTTTGAATTTTTCTCGTACAGCTTCTGCCATAGCCAATGCCGTTTGTTCACTAACGACTCCATATTCAGCAAGCAATTCAGCTGACAGTCCAAGCTGGTGAACTTTCATTTCTTCATTATAGGTAATAACGCCGCCGGATAGCACTGCACTCGCACCTGGTACTGAAGCCAATTCAGACTGGAAGAGCCCAGCAGTTAAACTTTCTGCTGCTGAAATTGTCTTCCCTTGTTCAGTTAGTAGCTCGATTGCTTTGGAAGCTAGCGAATCGTTATCGTAGCCATAAAGGTAATCGCCCACTACATCTAAAATTTCATCTCTAGCGCCATTGATCAATTGCCAAGCTTCTTCTGTCGTATTGGTCTTAACTGTAATGCGCAGCGTTACTTCTCCATCTGCTGCCAATGGTGCGATCGTTGGGTTTGTTTGCTTATCAAGAATAGAATGCAATCGATCTTCTAGTTCAGCTTCACCGATGCCGTAAAAACGCAATACATGCGATAAAATGACATCTGCTTTGTTCAATAAATGCGCGAGCTTTGGCTTTGCTTCGAATTGGAACATGGGCTCCATCTCTTTTGGTGGACCAGGCAATAAGATATAAACACGGTCTTCTTTTTTGTACATCATACCTGGTGCCATTCCATTATAATTGACGAGAACTTCACTATCTTTTAAAACCAATGCTTGTTTTTTATTGTTTTCGGTCATTGGACGCCCTGCACGTTCAAAAAAAGCAACGATTGAGTCGAGAGCTTCTCCATTCATTTCGAGCGTTGTGTCTAGGTGTTTAGCGATAGACTCTTTTGTCAAATCGTCTTTAGTTGGACCAAGCCCACCTGTGAATAAAATAAGGTCGGCGCGGTTTTCCGCTATAGTAATGGCATCTTCCAAACGAGCGGCATTGTCGCCGACTACCGTGTGGTAATACACATTAATACCGAGTTCTGCTAAATGATTGGATAGAAAACGAGCATTTGTATTGGTGATTTGACCTAATAACAATTCTGAACCGACAGCAATAATTTCTGCGTTCATCTATTCAATCCCCTTTGGATTCATTTATTTTGAAGTCATTAAGGCGCGGCGGTTGGCGTAAAAATAATCCCATCCAGACCAAACTGTGAAAATCAACGCGATATAAAGCATGATTTGACCGAATGGCAAGCCGACTAAAACAAAAATCGTATCATGTAGCAACAAAGCAGAAATTGCTAAAATTTGAGCTGTGGTTTTGATTTTTCCTAAACCGCCAGCTGCGACAACTTCACCTTCGCCTGCCAATACTAAACGTAATCCTGTAACGGCAAATTCACGGCTAATGATAACAATCACAATCCATGAAGCTGCAAATCCAAGTTCAACTAAAATAATCAAAGCAGCTGAAACTAACAGTTTATCAGCTAAAGGATCTAAAAATTTCCCGAAAGTTGTGACTAGGTTATATTTACGTGCATAAAAGCCATCCACCCAATCGGTTAACGATGCAAAGATAAAAATAAGTCCTCCGACAAAATGAGTAACGGGCATTTCAGCTCCAAAAAGTGTCATTGTGCCCCAATCAAAACCGGCCAACATAACCACCATGAAGACGGGAATCAATAAAATCCTCGAGATGGTAATTTGATTTGGTATGTTCATTAGTGTTTCTCCTCTCGAACTTTCGTAAAAAATAGCCACTCTAAAGATGGCTATTCGGCGCCTGTAAATTGAATAACGATATTTTGGGTTTGTAGTTGCTGCTTGTACTCAATCTCTTCGCCGTTCAACGTCAATGTAATATTCGAATAGTCACCTAAGCGTAACCGAACAACATCCACTTCCGACAAATCGATTGCTTCTGTTTCACCAGATTGCATCACTCGTGCTCTCGAACTTAATTCTTTCTGGTTTTGATCAGTGGCCGTAACCCAAGATGGTCCATCAGCCACTATTTCTAACTGAGGATTTGACGGGCCCTGCCATGAGTATGTGGTTGTATCTCCTTCAATTTCTCCACTAGAAAGAACCGCTTTCGACACTTCAGGCTCTTTTTCTTCTTTTTCTGCAGTCGCCTTTTCTGTTTCTTCCGGTACAGGAGCCACAGATTCTTCATAGGGAACACCGCCATCGCTCTCTGTCGGCATATTTGTTGAATCGCTATTTGTCGAAGCACTATAAAAATACCAGACGACGGCAAGAATCAAAACAATAAACAGCGCAACAAGAACTTTAGGAATAATTTCAGCATACGCTTCACTCGGAGCTGTCCGCGTAATTGCGCGCCTTCTAGAAGTAAAGGTATCAGGCATTTCTTTTGGAGCAACAGGTTCATTTGCAGACAGTTCCTCTTTATGCTGTTCAAGCAGTTCTTCTCCACTTAGCCCGACTGCTGCCGCGTACTGCTTGATAAAAGCACGCACATAAAACGTACCCGGCATCATGCTGTGATTCCCATCTTCTATGCCCGCCAAGTAACGCTTTTGTATCTTGGTCAAGTCCTGTAAATCTTCTAAACTAAACCCTTTGGCGATTCTGGCTTGTTTCAGCCGAGTACCCAAGTCACTCAAAACAATCACCTACCTACTTAAAAGTTGAATCCATCGCCAAACATATTTCCTTGTGATTTCTCATCCATGAACGTATTTTTTTCCAATACTTCATACGTAATTTTTTCTTCCGGATGGTGACGTAGTTCAATAATATAATCAAAATCATCAATGCTATATTCTGATTGCTCGACAAACTTATCCGGGTGCTCTACTACTTTAATCGTTGGCATACGCATCATTTCCCGAACCAATTGCATGTGACGTTCATCAGCTGAGCGGCGTGTAACAATACCGTCTAAGATGAAGATATTGTTGTCGTTATGCTCATCACCCATCAACTGATTTCGAACCGTTTGCTTGATCATGGTAGAAGATAAGAAAATCCATTTTTTATTGGCGCTAACGCTCGCAGCCACGATTGACTCCGTTTTCCCCACACGAGGCATGCCTCTGAGTCCAACTAATTTGTGACCTTCTTGCTTAAAAATTTCTGCCATAAAATCCACCAGCAACCCTAATTCGTCACGCACAAAGCGAAACGTTTTGCGATCGTCAGCATCTCGCTGAATATATCTGCCGTGTCGCACCGCCAATATATCGCGTAGCTTCGGTTCACGGAACTTTGTTACAGCAATCGTATCGATAGTTGATAAAATTTGTTCAAAGCGCTCTAACTGTACGTCATGTTCTGCACGTAACAGCATGCCGCGACGACCCTGATCTACACCATTTATCGTCACGATATTTACTCGCAACATTCCCAGTAGAGAAGCGATGTCGCCAAGCAGACCGGGACGGTTAACTTGGATTTCATATTCAAAATACCATTCTTTCATGCACTATCCGTCCTTTCTCCATATAGAACTTCCTAAAAGCTATACGCGTTAAATTGCTGCTCTCTAGCGAAAAGTATGCTGCAATAGATAGAGTGTTTGGCTACGTAGGTTGAACGAATGATTTTCACTTGTTGATGTTCCGCAAAACAGCTGTACTTTCGGGATCAGAGGATATGGGACATGCAACTGGCATGACAGAACATCGCGGTGCCAGTTGCCAAGGGCTCGCGCCATATCTTCTAGGCAACAACGAAAAAAATTACTACCTTCTTACTTAACGAGTTACTTAGCACTGGCACGTCCACGTGCCAGTGCTAAGTAAGAAGCTATGCCCAAAGTGGCCGAAGCGGTGTAAAAAAGTCGGCTTTTTTCATTCAACACCTATAGTTGAAAACCACTTTCTTACGCTTGACATCCTCAGTTATTATACTAGCTGAATTGTCTTTAACAAAAAAGAGCATATAGTTACGAAAAAGCCTGAAAAGGCCATTATATTAACCAGCCACCATTCACTCGCAACGTTTGACCTGTCATATAATCCGCTTTCCCATTAACTAAAAAATCTACCGCATTCGCTATGTCCTGCGGAGCACCGAGACCAAGTGGAATTTCTTCCTCAATTTCTCGCAACTCTTCTACAGAAAATACAGCATTCATTTTCGTCTGGATAAATCCAGGTGACACGGCATTAACACGTGTTCCTGATGGTGCCATTTCTTTGGCGTACGCTTTCACAAAGGAGAGTTGCGCACCTTTTACAGATGAATACATGGTTTCCATGGAAGCACCTATCTCCCCCCAAATGGAAGAAATAAAGACAACGTAAGATCGATCGTAGCGATGAAAAAATGAAGAAATTGAACGAATCGCTGCGATTGGATTTTTCACATGGACTTGCCATAGTGAATTCATGTCTTGGTCCGATGTATCAATCAACATCTTCATCAGCGATTGACCGCTCGCAACAATAACACACGACGCATCAAAGACGTTGTCAGTAAGCTGCTGCGCACCTTCTTCACTAGCGAAGTCAGCCTGCACTGTTATAAATTCCTGCGCAGGGTAACGTGTTGCCAAGTGCTGGGCGAGTGGAGCCGTCGAATTGGTATTCCAGTGCAAGTATAAAGACCAACCACTCTCTGCCAACTGCTGCGCAATGCTTTCACCAATTTCACCAGATGCCCCTAACAGCACAGCAAACTTTTTCACTCTGTATCCTTTTTCGAAGGCATAATCGTGAAAACAGAATGCTGAGACTCGTGGCTAACCAAAGCAAATGCCTGTTGAAGATCAGCAACTTCTAACTCTTCAAGTACAGGAACTACATCAAACAAGTTCATTTCATTAAATGCGTAATTCGTGAATTGATTCGCAATGTATTCTGGTGAGTTTAATGCTCTTAAGAAAAAGCCGATTTTTTTGCGGCGAACACGATCCAGATCATCTTGTCCAAAAGGCCATTTTTCAACAGCATTTTGAAGCGTGTGTTTAACTTCTTTAATGAACGTTTCGGGTTTATGAGTATCGGAACCAATCAAGGCATAACCAAAGCCGCTTTCTAACGAATAATCAAACGAATAGGATTCATCAATCCAATCATTTTCATACGCTTCGTGATAAAAATCCGATGTGCGTCCAAACAACAATTCATACGCAAGTTGAGCAGCTAGTTCGTGCTTCAACATCTCAGGTCCAATCATATCGAGTTTCTCTGGCTTCAAACCATAGAAAACTTTTGGCTTCTGAACGCTCATTTCTAACACACGTTCTTTAATCGCTACTTCTTTTGGCTCTTGTGGATACATACGTTCGATTTCAGTTGGTTCTGCAAACGTTTTTTGTGCTTGGTCTTCTTTTACTAAAGTCATCATTTGTTCTGCATCCACATTTCCAACGATAAATAAAATCATATTTGATGGATGGTAAAACGTGTTGTAGCATGTATACAAATGTTCTGCTGTGATGTCTTGAATCGATTCCACTGTTCCTGCAATGTCAATTTTAACTGGGTGATTTTTGTACAAGTTTTCGATAATCCCAAAATAAAGACGCCAATCTGGCTGATCGTCGTACATTGTGATTTCTTGTGCAATAATGCCTTTTTCTTTTTCTACCGTTTTTTCTGTAAAGTACGGGCTTTGCACAAAATCCAATAACGTTTTTACGTTTTTGTCAATTTCACCTGTTGCGGAGAATAAATAAGCCGTGCGCGTAAACGACGTAAAGGCGTTTGCTGAAGCGCCTTGTTTGCTAAACTCTTGGAACACGTCGCCTGCTTCTTTTTCGAACATTTTATGTTCTAAAAAGTGCGCGATGCCATCTGGTACTTTAATAGCTTCCGTCTCACCTTGAGGTACAAAATGATTATCAATTGAACCGTATTTTGTAGTGAATGTAGCAAACGTTTTCGAAAATCCTTTTTTCGGCAAAATATAAACGGTTAAACCGTTATCGAGCGTTTCATGAAAAAGTGTTTCACCTAGTTGATCAAATTCAACTTTATGCATTTGTGTCATCCTCCTTACCAGATAGGAAGTAAGTCATTTCTAAAGACAATTCCTCAGCGACTTCTGCAATATCTTCTTTCGTTACGTTTTTCCATTTATTAATCATGTATTCAGGTTCGAAAGACTCTGTCAATTCCATGTACTGATCGTATATTTCAATTTGTCCACGTGCAGAATCTAGTGCTTCTTTTAATTGATTGATGAGCAGCGCTTTTGTCTGATCAAGTTCAACATCTGAAATATTGCCTTTTTTGACTTCTTCTAATTGTTCCAAAACCAAGTTCACAGCTTTTTCTTCTAATTTGGAATCAATGCCTGCTAAAACGAACATCAACCCAAATTGTGAAGCAAAAGAACTGGATACGTAATACGCCATACTTTCTTTTTCACGAATATTTACAAATAGTTTTGAGTGCGCATAGCCGCCAAAAACACCATTCATCAATTGCATAACCGGGAATTTTTCGTGACGGAATGTAATGGGTGTAAAGAATGCCATATGCAGTTTGCCTTGCTTCATGTCTTCGTGTTCAAGGACACGTGACTGCTCAGGCTTAACCAATTCCATTGGAGCCACAGCAATTGCTTTTTCGCGATCTTTAAAATGGAAAAATTCACGGATGTATGACGCGATCATTGCCGGCTTTACATCGCCTACCGCATAAATTTCAATTTCATTTTGAGTGAGCATTTCTTGGTATTCAGCAACTAATTGTTCGTTCGTAACAGCTTCTACTGCTTGAATCGTGCCGTTTGATGTAATCGAAGCAGGGTGGTTCGGCAAAGCGAGCTCCATCATGCGCTGCTGTGCATAGCGTGTCTTGTCATCAAACACCGATTCAATGCGTTGAACAATCGAATGTTTTTCCCGTATAAAAATAGACTCTTTAAATAAATCATTTTCAACATTAGGTTTGAATAGAACGATGTACATCAAGTTCAGTACTTTCTCAAGTACACCTTTTTCAGAAAGGTATTGATCATTAACCGTTTCAACATTCAAGGTTACTACATGTTCGTTGCCTCGTTTTGAGGAATCTATGTAAAGAGAAGTTCCGTAAAGATCATCCAATACCATACGAAGTGCAGTGTGCGAAGGATAAACCTCGTTACTATGCTGCAAAACATTTGCCAAAATCGAGCGGGCAGACGCTTTTTCCTCCGTCAGTTTATCTTTAAATTTGATTGAAAAATTAATTGTTTTAAACTGTGTCGTTTCATTAACGTGTACATTCACGCCTTTAGCGATATTAATGGTTTCAAACATGTAGAATCCCCTCTCGTCGTTCATATCTTAACTATACCGAACTTTTTCCGTTAATTGCAAATAAAGAAAAGCGCAGGTACTAAATACTAACCGTATTTATGTGCATAAAAAAAGAGCCGTCGCAACTGACGGCTCTTTTGAAAGTCTTATCGTTGTCCTTTAATGTAAGGTTTACCATTGGCTAACGGTGCATTGGCACGGCCAATAAAGCCAGCTAACGCGATAATTGTTAAGACATACGGCAAGATTAACAAGAAGACGTTTGGAATTTCTGAAATATACGGAATGCGCGAACCGACAATACTTAATGATTGAGCAAACCCAAAGAACAAAGCAGCTCCCATAGCCCCAAGTGGATGCCATTTCCCAAAAATCATCGCAGCTAACGCCATAAATCCTTGTCCGTTAATCGTTGCATGTCCAAAATCATTTGTAATGGTTTGCGAATAAATGGCACCACCGATACCTGCTAAAGCTCCAGAAATCATAACGGCCACATAACGCATTCTTGTAACGTTGATCCCCATGGTATCTGCGGCCATCGGATGTTCCCCAACTGCGCGAAGGCGCAAGCCAAAAGGTGTTTTGTAAATGACAAACCATGCCACAAACGCTACCGCAATCGCAAAGAATGAGGTATTGTATACCGATTTAAAGAATAAAGGTCCAATAACTGGAATATCTGATAAAAACGGTACGTTATATCGTGAAAAACGTTCTGTGATGAAATCGGTTTGTCCTTTTCCAAAAATACTTTTCACTAAGTAAATTGACAATGCTGCTGCTAACAAGTTAATAGCAACCCCAGAGACTACTTGGTCCGCGCGGAACGAAATTGATGCAACCGCGTGCAAGAGTGACAAGAGTAATGCCGCTAGCATTGCCGCGACCAACGCAAGCCACGGTGTCGCTCCGCCAAATGTATCCGCGAACAATAAGTTAAATAAGATTCCGACAAAAGCGCCGATGACCATCAATCCTTCGAGACCGATGTTCACAACCCCTGATTTTTCCGAAAAGACGCCGCCAATCGCCACTAAAATAAGTGGCGCAGCATAGAAAATCGCTGAAGGAACGATGAAATATAGAACGTCAAGGAAACTCATATTACTTCGCCTCCTTCTTCTTAGCTGCTGCACGGAGCAACAGCAAACGAATAATGTAACCAGATGCTACAAAGAAGATAATCACTGCAATGACAATTTCAACAATTTCAATTGGAATACCGGCCGCATTTGGCATGTTTAACGCTCCGTATTTTAGCGAGCCAAACAACGTAGCACCAAATACCACACCCAGTGGCGTATTCAAACCAAGTAATGCTACGGCAATCCCGTCAAATCCAATGCCGGTAAAGCCACCTTTTGATGACACATACTCAAATGTTCCAAGGGCTTCCATTGCACCTGCAAGTCCAGCAAACGCACCGGAAATAACCATAGCCAAAATGATGTTTTTATTGACATTCATCCCTGCATATTGAGAAGCGTTTTGGTTAAAACCAACTGCTTTTAGTTCAAAGCCCAGTGTAGTTTTTTCTAAAATAAACCACATGACACCCACCATCGCCAAGGCAATAATGATTCCGTAATGTAAACGAGAGAAATCCGTCAGTTCTTCTAAAAAATCAGAACGTAAAGAAGCACTTGCAAAAATATTTTCCGTACGGTCACCACCATCAGAAACTGTACGAATTAATGCATTGGATACGTGTAAAGCAATATAGTTCATCATAATTGTGACGATTACTTCATGAACATGGAATTTTGCTTTTAACAGTCCCGGTACAAATCCCCATAATGCGCCAGCTACCGCTGCAGCTAAAATGGCTAGAGGCAAATGAATAATTTTTGGCAATTCTACTGCTACGCCTACATATGCTGCTGCAAACCAGCCAACAATCAATTGTCCTTCAACACCAATATTAAAAAGCCCTGAACGAAACGCAAATGCTACCGCAAGACCTGCTAGTAGATAAGGAGTGATTTGTCGAACCGTTTCACCTATTGTATACAAGTCTCCAAAAATCCCGTTCCACAGAGCAGCATAGCCTTCAAGTGGATCGTAACCACTTACTAGCATAATCACCGCTCCGACCAAGAGGCCTAAAATAACGGAAATGACGGGGACCAGAATATTCGTCGCTCTATTCGACATGCTGATTCTCACCTTTCTTCGTCAAATCCTGTTGCTTTTTATCGACTGTATGACCCGCCATTAACAAGCCTAGTTCTTGCTCAGTAGTACTTTCTGGTATTACAATATCCACGATTTCACCGTCGTGAATAACCGCAATACGATCTGAAACGTTCATCACTTCATCCAACTCGAACGAAATCAACAAAACTGCCTTACCGTTATCACGTTGTTCAATCAACCGACTATGAATAAATTCAATTGCACCTACGTCCAATCCCCTGGTCGGTAATGCCGCAATCAGTAAATCAGGGTCACGATCAACTTCTCGGCCAATAATAGCTTTTTGTTGATTTCCTCCGGATAAGGATCTTGCCAATTCCGACGGCCCTTGAGTGCGGACATCAAAATCTTTTATAATTTGCAAGGCTTTTTCATTAATCTTGTCGTAGTCAATAATGCCCGACTTGGAAATAGGTTTTTTATAATAGGTTTGAAGTGAAATATTATGCCCTATCGGAAAATCCAATATTAGTCCGTGCTTATGGCGATCTTGAGGAATATGTCCAACGCCCGATTCTGTTACTTTTCGCGGTTTCATATTGGTAACATCTTTGCCATTGAGAGAAATCGTCCCGCTTTTCACTTTACGAAGACCCGTAATTGCCTCGATCAGTTCAGATTGTCCGTTGCCATCAATTCCGGCAATCCCCATAATTTCACCTTTGCGAACGTTCAGATTCAAACTTTTAACTTTATCAATTCCGCGGTAATCTTGAACAACTAAATTTTTAATATCCAAAATTTCTTCACCCGGGAAAGCTTCTCCTTTTACCGTGGTAAATTCCACTGCGCGACCGACCATTAATGAGGCAAGGTCGTTCGGATTGGTTTCTGATGTAGTAACTGTGCCAATTCCCTTACCTTTTCGAATAACCGTTACACGATCAGAAACATCCATAATTTCTTTTAGTTTATGCGTAATCAAAATAATCGACTTGCCCTCAGCTACTAATCGTTTCATAATTTGAATCAATTCAAGAATTTCCTGAGGTGTTAATGAAGCTGTTGGCTCATCAAAAATCAAAATCTCGGCTCCACGATAAAGCGTTTTCAGTATTTCTACACGTTGCTGCATTCCCACCGATATGTCTTCAATGATAGCGTTTGGATCTACATTCAAACTGTATTGCTCTGATAAGGCTTGAACTTTTTTAGCGGCGTCTTTTTTATTGGTAATTCCGTATTTAGTTGGTTCGCTTCCCAAAATAATGTTTTCGGTAACAGAAAAATTTTCGACTAGCATAAAATGCTGGTGGACCATGCCAATTCCGAGATCGTTAGCTATATTCGGATTAGAAATATCGACTTTTTTACCATGAACCCGAATTTCTCCACCTTCTGGCTGATACAGACCGAATAAGACGTTCATCAAAGTCGATTTACCCGCACCATTTTCTCCTAATAATGCATGAATTTCTCCCTTTTCCAGTTGCAGCGTAATGTTGTCATTGGCGACAAATGTACCGAACTCTTTACGGATATTCAGCATTTCGATTACATATTCCACTGTTGTCACTCCCTCAAAATCGCTGACTTCTTTTAAATTCATTAATTAATTAATACATGAAAGGCTTCTGTTGCAAAAAGCCTTTCATCTATTAATTTCTAGCTTGTAGACAAAAAAAATCATAAAGACCGGTCAAACCGGTCTTTATGATGACCGTGCTACAAAATAGCTATTACTTTACTGTTTCTGGAACTTCAATGTCACCATCGATTACTTGTTTTTGGAATTCTTCAATTTTCTTCATTACATCTTCAGGGATTGCTCCACGTGAATCAGCAAGACCTACACCTTCATCAGCTAAACCATAAGTAACTGTTTCGCCACCTGGGAATTCGCCTGCCATCGCTTGTTCAGAAATGTTGATAACGGCTGTATCCACACGTTTTAATACTGAAGTTAAAGTAACGTTAGCGTCACCAGTTTGACCTTCATCGTATTGGTCAGCATCTACGCCAATAACCCAAATATTGTCATCAGGATTTGCTTCTTTACGTTCTTTTGCTTCAGTGAATACGCCATTTCCTGTACCGCCAGCTGCGTGGAAAATGATATCTGCACCAGCAGAGTACATACGGTTAGCAGTTGTTTTACCTAATTCCGCTTTATCAAAAGCTCCTGTGTATTGAACATCGACTTTAATTGAATCGTCTACTGCTGCAACGCCTTCAAGGAATCCTGCCTCAAAACGCTCGATTACTGGAATTTCCATTCCACCGACAAAACCGATTTTTTTCGTTTCTGACATTAGAGCTGCTGCTACACCCGCAAGGAATGCGCCTTCTTGTTCTTTAAACAAGACACTTGCAACGTTTGGAGCGTCTACTACTGCATCAACGATTGCAATTTGAGCTTCTGGCTGCTGTTCAGCAATTTCTTTTACAGCACCTTCCATTAGGAAACCAATACCGTACACGACGTCAAAATCACGACGGATTAAGTTGTTCAAGTTGGTGTTGTAATCTGCATCAGATGCAGATTGAAGATAGTCAAAACCGCCATCGCCTTTTTTAAGACCATTTTCTTCGCCAAATTGTTGTAGCCCTTCCCAAGCAGATTGGTTAAAGGATTTATCATCTACTCCACCAACATCTGTAACCATCGCTACTGAGAAATCAGCTGTTTCTTCTCCGCCTTTTCCTTCATCAGTCTTGTCAGCTGTTGTGTCTTCGTCGCTTCCGCAAGCAGCTAGCATTGTACCAGCAGCTAGCATTAATGATAAACCTAAACCAAATTTACGTTTCGTCAATGTAATAACCCCCAAGGTTTTTTTGATATTAGCAGGAATTTGCTGTTTTACACACGTTTTCGAACTACATGGAAACTGAATTTATCAGCTCTAAAGTAATTCTTTGAATAAAGCACCAATCGATCGTCCTCATCGTAGTGGAGCTGTTTTAAAACAAGTAATGCTGTTTCCGGTTCACATTCTAAAATTGGCGAAGCCTCTTCATGATAACCAGTCGGATCGATAAACGTTACCGCATAGGAAATATGAATGTCCCCTGTTTCTTCAATCGCCTTAAAAATGGAACTTTCAGTACGTCCTAAAAAATCTGTAGGCAAATACGCAGCAGGAACCTTGTCTATGCAATAGACGACTGGATCTCCATTTGCCGTACGAACGCGTTCAATCGTAATAACAGTATCGTCGGCGGTGCAGTGAAAGCGCTTCATATCTTCTTCAGAAGAAAGGTTCTCCGACGTGCTCAAGTAGATTGCGCCGGGTTCCATTCCTGCCTGACGGATCATATCGGAAACACTTGTCAATTGTTCAATCCCTGAAGAAAATAGGGGTTTTGAATTGACAAATGTTCCAACTCCGTGGCGTCTGATGATAATATTATCTTCTTCCAACAACCGTAGCGCTTCTCGCAAAGTCGCACGGCTGACTCCAAGTGTTTTTGACAATTCAAATTCCGACGGCAACTTCTCTTTTTCTTTGTAGACGCCTGCAGCAATATCCTGCTTCATTCGATCAATCACTTGAAGATACAATGCACGATGATCTGATTTAATGGTCATCCGATTCACCACCTATGATAGAGATCAGACATCTGATGTAAAACATTCCTACTAATCAAAATTACTATACCACTTATTAGATACGAAATAAATAGCAATTTGTCGAATTCAGCGAATTTTCGCATCACAGCCATCTTAAATAGTGATCATTTTATCACAAAAACCTTCGAATACTTCAATATTCTTCCTGCTTTGGAACTAATACAGTCCGTGGCTTACTACCTTCATAAGGTCCAACCACACCACGCTGCTCCATTTGGTCTATAATTCTAGCGGCTCGAGAATAGCCGACACGGAAGCGGCGCTGCAACATTGACACGGATGCTGTCTGCATTTCTGTAACGAGTTGCACGGCATCATCATAAATTTCATCTGTTTCTTCATCTATTTTCGTTTCATCGATTTCACTCGGAATCATATCTTCTTGGTATTGGGCCTTTTGCTGTTCAATAACAAAGTCAACAATTTTTTCAACTTCTGAATCCGATAAAAATGCCCCTTGAACGCGCACAGGTTTTGATTGACCCGCTCCAAGAAAGAGCATATCTCCACGTCCAAGTAATTTCTCAGCTCCACCCATATCGAGAATTGTTCGCGAATCAATAGATGAGGACACCGCAAAAGCAATACGCGACGGAATATTCGCCTTAATAACGCCTGTAATGACGTTAACACTTGGACGCTGTGTCGCTATGATTAAGTGAATCCCAGCAGCGCGCGCCATCTGTGCTAGACGTGTAATCGCATCTTCTACTTCATTTGAAGCAACCATCATCAAATCCGCTAATTCGTCGACGATGACTACAATAAAGGGTAATTTCGGATGCTTGTCTTCATTTTCCTCATTGAAAACACGAACATATTCGTTATAGCCTTCAATATTACGTGTCCCTGTATGTGAAAAGAGTTCATATCTTCTTTCCATTTCCGAGACGATTTTCTTTAACGCTTGTGCTGCTTTTCGTGGATCCGTTACCACAGGCGCTAACAGATGCGGAATCCCATTATAAACGTTCAATTCGACCATTTTCGGATCGATCATCATCATTTTCACTTCATGGGGCTTAGCGCGCATAATAATACTTGTGATAATGCCGTTAATGCACACCGATTTCCCGCTACCCGTCGAACCAGCAACTAGTAGATGTGGCATTTTATTTAATTCGGTCATCACCGCTTGTCCTGTCACATCTCTGCCTAAAGCGAATAATAGTTTGGCATCCGGCTTGTTGTTCTCTTCTGATTCTAATACTTCACGCAAGCTAACTATTGAAACTTCCGAGTTTGGCACTTCGATACCGATTGCTGATTTACCTGGAATGGGTGCTTCAATTCGAATATCACGTGCAGCTAAAGCTAACGCCAAATCATCATGCAAACTAACTATTTTACTTACTTTCACACCGGTATCCGGCAACACCTCATATTTTGTCACTGCTGGTCCTAAATGCACTTGTGTCACTTTTGCCCGCACACCAAAACTTTGGAACGTTTTTTCGAGTTTTTTAGCATTTTTTTGTATGCCTGAATATTCTCCGCTTTGGTCGTGATGCGGCGGCAGGGTCAACAAGCTAAGAGGCGGCAGCTGATATTCTTCATTTTCTAGTTCTTCTGCCGTCGATAGTAACTGAACGTCTTCTGTTTTCATTTCCTTAGCAGGCTGTTGTGGTGCCTCGGTCTGTCTCGGTTTCACATTTTCGGTAAAGGCTGAAATAATCGGCTCTTGTTGTTTTGGTCGGTATAGAAGATCTTCTTGTTCATCCTCTTCTTCATAAGCCAATGATTCATTGATTTCTACTACTTGTTCAGGCTCCGACTTTTTACGCGGAGTGCGTACTTTTTTGGGTTTGGCCTGTTGGAAACGATTCATTAACGCATCGATAGCCGGACGCGCACTCGGTATTTTTTCTGCAATAAACGGTGCGGCTGCTTTTCCCGTTAAAATAATCGCCCCGATCGACAGTAAAATAATTGCGACAATCCATGTGCCAGCTGTATCAACTAACACATGCAAGAGTGCGTACAACAGCGCACCAATGAGGCCACCTCCAGTTGCCAAATAACTATTCCAAATAGTGCCCGTCATTTTTGTTGTACGAATTGTTTCATCGATGACATTTGATGAAGTAATCGGCAAAATAGTGCCAGCTGCCCAGATTAAATGACAGATTAGCAAAATACCAATTAAGACAAATGCAGAACCAAATGCCACTTTCATTCTTGGCTTTGGCCATTTCCGCTTGACCATCACATAAATCGCCAGATAGATAAGCACTAACGGTAGTAGAAAGGCCATATAGCCCACTAAAAACTCGGCCATATTGTAAAACATTTTGCCAATAACCCCGAGCTGGAATGTCATCAATATCGCAACCCCTACTAATACTAAGCCAATCACTTCATAAGCAATCATTGGCATGGGCTGTCTCTTTCTATTTTTAGACTTTGTTTTAGGTTTTACTTTTGCTCTCGCTTTGGATTTCGCTTTCGTCGTTGCACGAGCCCTGTTCATTGCAATCCCTCATTTCTTTCATAATCGAAAAAGGATTTCCGCCGATTAAATCGGTATGGAAATCCTTCTACTTTTTTCTTAGTATTCCATAATAATTGGGATAATCATTGGACGACGTTTTGTTTGTTGGAACAAGTAAGAATTCAATGTATCACGAATTTCTTGTTTAATATTGTTCCACTCGAATGCGTCTCTCGTAACGTATTTTTCAACGACTTTTCGAACAAGTCTTGTCGATTCTTCCATCAATTCCTCTGATTCACGAACATAGACAAAGCCGCGTGAAATCATTTCCGGACCCGATGCAATTTTCTTTTCTTTGCGGTTTAACGTAACCACGACGATAAAAATACCATCTTGCGACAATAATTTACGATCACGTAGAACGATGTTTCCTACGTCGCCAATGCCGATTCCATCGATTAAGACGTTTCCAGCAGTAACACGTCCACTCATCCGAACTTTGCCGCCTTTGTATTCGACGATGTCCCCTTTGTCAGCAATAAAGATCTCAGACTTATGCAACCCAACTTGTTGAGCTAATTTAGAGTGCGCGATTAGCATTTTGTATTCACCTTGAATCGGAATGAAATACTTAGGCTTCATCATATTGAGCATCATTTTCAAGTCTTCTTGACTACCATGTCCTGAGACGTGGACTTTCTTACTTGCAGTTAATACGTTTGCACCGGCTTTTGCCAGTTTGTTCATTGTTTGGAACATAGGAACTTCCATACCGGGTGATGGTGTGAATGTAATTAATACTGTGTCGGTTTCTTTAATTTTAACGTCTTTGTGTTGTTTACGAACCATTTTGTCCAAGGCTTCCAGTGGTTCGCCTTGGTTACCTGTAACGATAATCACAACTTCGTCATCACGGTAGTTTTCCAAATCTTTTAAGGAGATTACAACATCTTCATGAACGGTCAAATAGCCAAGACGCAATCCAACTTCATAACTATTTTCAAGACTTCTACCAGCTACCGCTACTTTTTTACCTGTAGTTGCTGCGCTATCAAATACTTGCTGAATACGAATAAAGTTTGATGAATACAGAGATACCAGTACACGCCCTTCTGCAGCTAGGAATGCTGATAAAATATGATCAGCAACCACGATTTCAGAAGTTGTGTACCCTGGACGCTCAGCTTCAGTTGAATCAGACAACAGCATTAAAACGCCGTCTTCTCCAAGTTTCGCCATTTTTGCGATATCTGGCTTGTAACTTCCTTTAGCCGACTGATCAAATTTAAATTCACCCGTATGCACAATGGCACCTTCTGATGTGTGGAAGACGATTCCAAGTGCATCAGGAATACTATGTGTCGTATGGAAAAACGTTACATGTGTTTTATCAAAGTTCATCCGGCTTTTATTGGTCACTTCAAAAAACTTCACATGTTTTAAAGAGCCTTGTTCTTTAATATGTTCTTTAGCTAACGCAATTGTTAATTTCGATCCATAAACTGGTGCTTGAATCTTTTTCATTAGATAAGCGATTGATCCAATCGCATCTTCATGACCGTGAGTCAGAAAAACTCCCTTTACACGGTCTTTGTTCTCTTCTAGGAATGTCATATCCGGAATGACGATGTCAACACCCAGCATCTCATCTTCTGGGAACATCAATCCGCTATCTACAACAAATAAATCTTCATCAATTTCTATTACATACATTGCTTTGCCGATTTCGCCGACGCCGCCTAAAGGGATAACTCTTATTACTTCATTTTTAATTTTACTCAATTTATTTCCTCCTAAAATTCACCCGTACGCATCCATAGACTTCATTATACGGGAATGACCGGAAACAGTCCAAAGAAAAAAACAAACCGAGGATGATCGGCTTGTTTTAGGGGTCTGTAACTTCTATCAAATAACATTTTCTTCGATTAGCGCTTCAGCAATCTGAACAGAATTCAAGGCTGCCCCTTTAACTAGATTGTCTGCAACTATCCACAAATGAAAGCCATTTGGATTGTCTAAATCCTGACGAATACGTCCGACAAACACTTCGTCTAGGCCCGCAGCCATTAATGGCATGGGATAAATTTGATTTGATGGGTCATCCATCAATTCAACACCTGGTGCGTCTTTAATCGCTTGTTTAACCTGTGCGATAGTCGCTGCACGCGATAGTTCTACATACACTGATTCGGAGTGGCCTGTGACTACTGGCAGACGTACGCATGTGGCTGCTACGGCTAAAGAATCGTCATGCATAATTTTTTTAGTTTCATTGATCATTTTCATTTCTTCTAATGTATAACCATTATCAGCAAATTGATCAATCTGGGGAATCACATTAAAGGCAATCGGGTAATGATTTTTTGCCGATTTAACTGGTAGCATTTCGGCTTGTGCATCTTTTGCGTGGTCAAAATCAGCTGCCTGTGCTTTTAATTCGTTAATTGCACCGATGCCTGCTCCAGAAACAGCTTGATAAGTCGAAACTACAACTTTGGTCATTCCAAACTGTTCTTTTAACGGTTGCAACGCACAAACCATTTGGATCGTTGAACAGTTTGGATTGGCAATGATTCCTTTGTGAAGACCCAGATCGCTTTTGTTTACCTCTGGCACAACTAATGGCACGTCTTTGTCCATTCGGAATGCGCTGGTGTTATCAATAACAATCGCTCCTCGTTTAACGGCTTCAGGTGCAAATTTCTCTGAAATACTGCCACCTGCGCTGAACAATGCAATGTCTATCCCTTTAAACGATTCAGGTTTCGCTTCTTGAACTGTAAAAGTTTTCCCTTTAAACTCAATTTCTTTTCCGGCAGAACGGCTCGAAGACAAAAAGACAATATCTTTTATCGGGAAATCCCGTTTTTCCAATTGCTCTTTCATTTGCTGGCCAACTGCTCCAGTTGCTCCCATAATTGCTACGTTATACGTTTTCACAATATTCGCTCCTTCAATGATGATTTGAATTATTGTAACATAATTTAGTCTGCTAAAGGAATAGAAAACACAAAAAAGCTTCCTTAAACTAAAGAAGCTTCAGACTGTAGACAAAGTCTTATTAAACTGAATAGTAATGCATAATTTCCAACTGGGCTGGCCACTTCGCTTTCCGTGGGCTCAGCTTCAGCCTCCTCGTCACTGACGTTCCTGCGGGGTCTTCAGCTTTCGCTGTCCCACAGGAGTCTTCGTGGACCAGCCCAGTTGAAGGCTTCTTACTACGAACAAGGTGAGATTCTTTAGTGCGCTTCACCGTATAAATAACGTGTTAAAAGCTTTTTGCCTACTCACTCTAGGATTCGGAGCACCTAGTGACGAAGGGCAAAGATATGCTCCTGCATCGCTGCGCTAGCTTCGTCGCAAAGCCACTGCCCGAAGTCCCTTCGGTCACTGACTTTCCTGCGGAAAAACGAAGGGATGAGACCCCGCAGGAGCTTGCGACGAGGAGGCTCAGCGCGGAGTCCGCGGAAAGCGTCCACTAGGTGCGGAGAATCCCACATGCATACAAAAAATGAGTAACTATTCTTTTGTCTACAAGCTGAAGCTTACTTAAACTAAGGAAGCTTCTTTCGGACGAATAATAGAAACAGCGGGTGCTTCTATCAGAATTTCTAACAGGTCCACTACTTTTTCGAGTGATACTTGGTCAATTTGTGTTAACACTTCTTCGTAAGTTTGATGTTTTCCTAGCAGCAATTCATGTCTGCCATTGCGGCTCATGCGTGCGCTCGTACTTTCAAGCCCAAGCATCAAACTGCCTTTTAACTGTTCTTTAGAGTCTGTGACCTCTTGTTCTGTAATACCACCATTTTTTAATTCTTTAAGTAAGCTTAAAATGACTTGTTGCATTTCAGCCATTTGCTCATCTGAAGTTCCTCCGTAAATCGCCAAAGTTCCGTGGTCGGAATATGCCGAATGATAAGAGAAAATAGAGTAAGCTAAACCCCGTTGTTCTCTAATTTCTTGGAACAGTCTCGAAGACATAGATCCCCCGATAATATTGTTTAACACTGTAATGTTATAAATATCTGGATCGTTTAAAGATAAGCCCGGATAACCAAGGCATAAATGACCTTGTTCCGTTTCTTTATTTTTTAAGGAATAGCCAGACGTGAAATTAGGAAGTTCATACTTTTTAGGGCTTTCTTCTTTTTCAAAAAGCCCAAATAACGTTTCAATCTTCTCAATTAAGGCCGGAGTAATATTACCTGCTACTGACACTACAGTATTCGCTGGTGTGTAGTGGCGGTCCATATAATCGCGAATTTTCTCTGGTGTAAATTTTGCTAATGTTTCAGCAGTTCCAAGTATGGGTGCACCAATGGAATTTTCGGGATACATCACACGCCAAAGTTGCTCATGAACATCATCGTCAGGCATATCTTCTGTCATGCTGATTTCTTCAAGAATAACTTGACGTTCTTTATCAAACTCTTCAGGGTCCATTTGTGAGTGGAAAAACATATCTGCTAGCACGGTTACTGCGTGTTCTGCATGATGATCTAATACTTTGGCATAGTAGCATGTATATTCTTTTGAGGTATAAGCGTTGATGTCGCCGCCAATACGATCAAATTCACGAGCAATTTCTTTAGCTGTTCGTGACTCCGTACCTTTAAACAGCATATGTTCGATAAAATGGGTAATGCCATTTTCTTCTGGCAATTCGTCTCGGGATCCGTTGTTCACAAAGACACCCATTGCGACAGAATGAAAATGCGGGATATGTTCGGAAACAATGCGCAATCCATTTTTGCAAGTCTGTGTAGTCACCATGTGCATGTTCCTCCTCATAGTAAAAAATTGCCGACAAAGTCGGCAATTTCCGTATGGTTAACTTTATTCTTGGTCTTGTTTTTCAGCAGCTTCTTTTTGTTCTTTTAAAACAATCTTACGTGACAAGTTTACACGGCCTTGACGGTCAATTTCAATTACTTTGACTTGAATGATTTGATCCATTTTCAAAACGTCTTCTACTTCTTTGGTCCGTTCTTCTTGGATTTCAGAAATATGAAGAAGACCGTCTTTGCCAGGGAACAATTCAACAAATGCACCGAACTTCTCAATTCGCTTCACTTTGCCTTCGTAATATTCGCCGACTTTCGCCTCGCGAACGATGTTTTCAATCATTGCTTTCGCTTTCGCGTTCATTTCTTCATCAACAGATGAAATGAAGATTGTACCGTTTTGTTCGGTATCAATCTTAACGCCCGTTTCATCAATGATTTTGTTGATCACTTTACCACCAGGTCCAATAACATCGCGGATCTTGTCTGGGTTGATCTTCACCATGATAATTTTCGGTGCATATTTAGAAAGAGTTGTTCTTGGTTCAGCAATCGTCGCAAGCATGGATTCCAGAATATGAATACGACCGATTTGAGCTTGTGCCAATGCCTCTTCCAGAATTTCACGAGAAAGACCATCGATTTTAATGTCCATTTGAAGAGCAGTAATGCCTTTTGCAGTACCCGCTACTTTAAAGTCCATATCGCCAAGATAATCTTCCATTCCTTGAATGTCAGAAAGAACGGTATAGTTTTCGCCTTTTTTCACTAGACCCATTGCAATACCTGCAACTGGAGCAGTTAAAGGTACACCTGCATCCATCATCGCAAGTGTTGACGCACAAATACTTGCTTGTGAAGTTGAACCATTCGATTCAAGTACTTCTGCAACAAGACGAATTGTGTAAGGGAAATCTTTTTCGTTTGGAATAACCGCTTCTAATGCACGTTCACCAAGTGCCCCGTGACCGATTTCGCGGCGTCCTGGTCCACGAAGGAATCCAGTTTCACCAACCGAGAACAACGGGAAGTTGTAATGATGCATAAAGCGTTTTGTATCTTCAATGCCAAGGCCATCAATAATTTGAACATCGCCTAATGCACCTAGTGTACAAATACTCATCGCTTGCGTTTGTCCACGAGTAAATAATCCTGAGCCGTGTGTGCGGTTAAGAACACCGACTTCAGAAGACAATGGACGAATTTCAGAAGGTCCACGGCCATCCGGACGAATTTTTTCGTCTGTAATTAGGCGGCGAACTTCTTCTTTGACCATTTTATCAAGAATTTGGCCAGCTTGCTTCTTAACTGCATCTTCTGACTCTTCATATGCAGCCATTGCACGTGCTTTAACTTCATCTATTGCTTCGTTGCGCGCTTGTTTTTCGTTAATTTGAACAGCAGCGTTTAAGTCAGTTTCCACAGCTTCTTTAATAGAAGATGTCAATTCTGCATCTAATTCATACAATTTGATATCTGTTTTTGCTTTACCAACTTCTGCAGCAATCTGTTCTTGGAAAGCGATCAATTTCTTGATTTCTTCGTGACCGAACATAATAGCTTCTAAAATGATTTCTTCAGAAACTTCTTTTGCTCCTGCTTCAACCATGTTGATCGCATCTTTTGTACCAGCTACGATCAAGTTAATCGAGCTTTGCTCAAGTTGTTCATTTGTTGGGTTGATGATGTATTGTCCGTCGATTAACCCAACAATGACTCCAGCAATCGGTCCACCAAAAGGAATATCTGAGATCATTAATGCAAGTGAAGAACCGAACATTGCAGCCATTTCTGACGGGCAATCCTGATCGACAGACATAACCATTGAAATCACTTGGACTTCGTTACGGAAACCATCCGGGAATAGTGGACGGATCGGACGATCGATTAAACGACTTGTTAACGTCGCTTTTTCAGATGGACGGCCTTCACGTTTAATGAAACCACCAGGAATTTTACCGACAGCGTAAAGACGTTCTTCGTAGTTAACAGTCAACGGGAAAAAATCTAAAGGTTTCGGCGTTTTTGATGCAGTTGCCGTAGATAAAACTGCTGTATCGCCATAACGGATTAATGCTGCTCCGTTTGCTTGTTTTGCTAATTGACCGACCTCAACTTGCAACTCGCGGCCAGCCCAATCAAGTGTGTAAACTTTTTTTGTTTGCTCCATATTATCGAGCTCCTCTCTCTTACCGTATATCTATATACTGTATGTATCTACTAGTAGTGTATCAAAAAGGCATCCAATGTGCGATGCGATAAATTAAAGTTTAATCCATAAAGAAAAAGCGGGACGAATCCCGCTTTTACTGTTTACTATTAACGGCGTAGGCCAAGTCTTGCGATTAACTCGCGGTAGCGAGCTACTTCGTTTTCACGTAAGTATTTTAGCAAGTTACGACGGCGTCCAACCATTTTGAATAGACCACGACGTGAGTGATGATCTTTTTTGTGAGTACGTAAGTGCTCATTCAAGTTGTTGATGTCTTCTGTAAGAATAGCGATTTGAATATCTGCAGACCCAGTATCTGTGTCGTGCACTTTGTATTCGCTAATCAATTCATTTTTGCGTTCTTGAGTGATTGCCATACTGTTTCCACCTCCTAATTTCTGATATCCCCTATTACCGAGCAAACGTTGGTGATTCGAATTGCCAAGCAACGGTTTGTACTTTCAGTACTCATAAATAATAGCATAAGACTTTTTCAAAATCAACCGTACGAGTTAATTTGTCCCTGCAAAAAACTGTTCAGCTGTTAATTTATCCGATTGAATCTGTGCTTTCAATTCGTCAATCCCTGAAAATTTTTGCTCATCCCGGATCCGTTCATACCACTCGACTTCTACCATTTCCCCGTAAATGGATTTATCGAAATGAAGAATATGGACCTCGATTACTTGTTTTTTTACATCTGGATCATTGAAGGTAGGCTTGTAACCAATATTGCAGACACCATTATATAGCTGTCCTTGCACCTGAATTTTCACCGCATAGACCCCGCGGCTCGGTACGATTGCACCAAGCTCTGGCTCCACGTTAGCTGTCGGAAATCCAATCGTACGGCCTCGCTTGTCGCCATTAACTACAGTACCCAGAACTCTGAACGGTCGACCAAGCAACTGGCATACTTTTCCGGTTTCGCCTTGCTTTAATAATTCACGAATACGGGTCGAACTGATTTTCTCGTCACTTTCTTCTAACTTCTCCGCAACGGTTACGTCATAATGACCCTTGCTCATTAGTTTCATCAATGCCATATCGCCTTTTCCTTTGCTACCAAAAGAAAAATCGAATCCAGCTGTCACGTGTTTTACTTGAAGGTTTTTAACGAAAATTTCGATAAATTCCTGTGGCGTCAATTTAGCAAATTCAGAAGTAAAGCGGACGATAAAACAATAATCCACGTCCATCTCCTCTAAGATATCCATTTTTTGCTGCATAGGTGTAATATAAAAGACTTCTTCTTTTCTTCCGCCCAATACAAGCGATGGATGAGGATCAAAAGTCATGACTGCTGACTTTATATTTTTTTGGTGAGCTTGTTTGATGGCTTCTCCTATGACGCGTTGATGTCCTTTATGTACACCATCAAAAAAACCTAACGCCAGGGAGATTGGTCCAGTTTCACTATCTGGTTTTACATGGTTCGGGTAATTCAAATGAATAATTTCCATATTACACCTCGTCTGCTGTCGGAAAACCGAACATTTTTTCAGGTTTCATTTTATCCGCTTTTTCAGGGTGATTTTTATAGAGTGCCACTGGCTGCCCCTTGTAGGTTAAAGCTACAAAACCCATTTCATCTAGTATGGCGTGGCGCGCTAACACTTGACCATTTTTCACAGCAAAAACTTGTTGCTGTTCAATTTCCAAAAACGGAAACGCACTTAGGCCATAACTCAACGGTTTTAAAATATCATCCATATGCCCATTTTGAGCAAGTTCAGCCACTTCAGCAAGTGTTACACAATCTTTTTCACTAAATTTCCCTGATTCTGTGCGTGTTAGTCTCGACATATGCGCAGGATAACCTAGCGCTTCCCCAATTTGCACGGCCAATGTCCGAATATAAGTTCCTTTGCCACAACGGATGCGAATATTAAAGCTAATTTTTTCACCGATCCATCGCTGATCGTCATCAAGCAATTCAATCGAATCAATGCTCACAATTCGTTCAGGTCGCTCAACCGGAATTCCTTGACGGGCATATTCGTATAATTTTTTGCCATTTACTTTGACTGCTGAATACATCGGTGGAATTTGTTTAATGTTACCGGTCAGCTGCAGCAAAACTTCTGCCACTTGCGCTCGCGTAATCACTTTTTCAGAAGCATCTGTCTCAACTGTTTCACCTGTAGCATCTTCTGTATCTGTTGAGTAGCCAATTGTCACTTCAGCTTCATAGGTCTTGCCTTGGTCCGTAATATATTCAGCCACTTTGGTCGTGTTTCCGATACAAATCGGCAATACCCCATCCACTTCAGGGTCTAGTGTGCCGGTATGTCCTACTTTTTTTGTTTGAAGAATTTTTCTGAGTTTAAAAACACAATCATGGGAAGTCATTCCTTTTTCTTTCCATAATGGTAAAATTCCATTTAGCGCCATTTTGTTGATCTCCTTTGCTTGATGCCAAAAAAAGCCTGCTATCTACAATAGACAGCAGGCTTTGATTTCAATCTTCTTTTGGTTCTTGAATACCACGCAATAACGTATCAATTCGATTGCCGTACGCAACCGATGAATCGATTTCAAAAGACAATTCAGGAGTTTTACGGAGACGGATCCGCTGTCCAATTTCGGAGCGAATAAATCCTTTTGACTTCGTCAACCCAAGCAATGTCTGTTCTTTTGCATGGTCTTCGCCTAATACGCTGATGTATACAGTTGCCTGCTGGAGATCTCCTGTAACTTCAACATCTGTTACAGTGACAAATCCGATACGTGGATCTTTCAGTTTTCGACTGATGATATCACTAAGCTCTTTTTTCATCTGCTCAGCTACACGATTCGCGCGCATTGTCATTGATGGTCCACCTCGTTCTTACAAATATTCTTTTTCAAACTCCAAGCATTCCCATGCAGGATTGCTTTCCAAATAGTAAAGAACTTGTGCCATTTCATTATCTGCCACTTCTTTTGATGAAGAAACAATAACAAAAGCAAGGCGGGTTCGCTGCCATACATTTTGGTGATCAATCTCTGCTGTAGAAACATTGAATTTTTGCTTGCTACGGGTCAGCATACTCTTCACTACTGCCCGTTTATCTTTTAACGAATGTGCAGTTGGAATGAAAAATTCACATTCCATATAGAGGATCATTTGCGTACGATTTCTTCCATAATATACGCTTCGATAATGTCTAACTCTTTAACATCATTGAAGTTTTTAATTGTGATCCCACATTCGTATCCTTTTGCTACTTCTTTCGCGTCGTCTTTAAAACGTTTCAACGTATCGATTTCGCCTTCAAATACAACGATTCCTTCACGAATGACACGGACGCCGCTATCACGCGTGATCTTGCCTTCAGTTACATAGCTTCCGGCAATTGTTCCGACTTTAGAAACTTTGAATGTACTACGGATTTCTGCTTGTCCGATAATTTTTTCTTCAAATTCAGGATCAAGCAATCCTTTCATAGCAAATTCGATTTCTTCAATTACTTTATAGATAATGCGGTGTAAACGGATGTCCACGCCTTCAGCATCAGCAGCACGTTTTGCGTTTGCATCTGGACGAACGTTAAAACCAATAACGATAGCGTTTGAAGCAGCTGCCAATGAAACATCAGATTCTGTAATCGCACCAGCACCCGTGTGGATAATTTTCACATTGACGCCTTCTACATCAAGTTTAAGAAGAGATGCAGCCATTGCTTCAACGGCTCCTTGAACGTCAGCTTTGACGATCAAGTTTAACTCCTTCATTTCGCCTTGTTTCAATTGATCAAACAAGTTATCAAGTGTAACGCGTGTTTTCTCAGAACGCTGAACTTGAAGCGCTGAAGTTGCACGTGTTTCTCCCACTTGACGAGCAGTTTTCTCATCTTCGAAGACAACAAAACGGTCACCCGCTTGAGGTACATCATTCAAACCGGTAATTTCAACTGGTGTTGATGGTCCCGCTTCTTTTACGCGGCGGCCAATATCAGACACCATTGCCCGAACGCGACCAAATGTATTTCCGACAACAATCGGATCTCCAACTTTTAATGTTCCATCTTGTACTAGAAGAGTTGCAACAGAACCGCGACCTTTATCAAGCTCTGCTTCAATCACTGTACCAATTGCACGACGTGCGGGATTTGCTTTTAGTTCGCCAACTTCTGAAACTAGTAAGATCATTTCAAGTAATGAATCGATGCCGTCTCCAGTTAAAGCAGAAATTGGAACGAAGATTGTTTCGCCACCCCAAGCCTCTGCCACTAGTCCATGTTCAGTCAATTCTTGCATGACACGATCAGGATTTGCACTTGGCTTATCCATTTTGTTGACTGCGATAATAATTGGAACTTCTGCAGCTTTGGCATGGTTAATCGCCTCTACCGTTTGTGGCATAACGCCATCATCAGCCGCTACAACGATAATCGCAATGTCAGTCACTTTTGCTCCGCGCGCACGCATTGTTGTAAACGCTGCGTGTCCAGGAGTGTCCAGGAACGTGATTTTTTTGCCGTTGTCAACTACTTGGTAAGCACCAATATGTTGCGTAATTCCACCTGCTTCTCCAGCAGTCACTTTCGTGTTGCGGATTGAATCCAGCAAAGTTGTTTTACCATGGTCAACGTGCCCCATAATTGTGACAACTGGTGGACGCTCTTCATTAAGATTTTCATCTTCTGGTTCAAAATAAACTTCAAGATCGGTTTTATCCACCAAGATCTCTTCTTCTACTTCAACCTCATATTCAGCACAAATTAATTCAATTGTATCTTTATCCAATTCTTGGTTAATGGTAGCCATTGCACCAAGCATGAATAATTTTTTAATAATTTCAGACGGCTCGCGTCCTAATTTTTTTGCCAGCTCAGCTACTGTCAATGACTCACTGAAAGTAATTTTAGCTGGTAACTCTTTTTCTTTTTTAGGCATTGGTGGCAACGGATTTACCGGTTGTTGCTGTTTGCCTTTACGGTTACGGTTTTGGAAGCCGTTACGGTTTCCACCACCAGGACGACCTGAAGAACGTTGACCCGGACCTGCTGTTGGTTTAGCTGCCTTTGGCGTAAAGTTTGATCCTGTTTTGGCTGGTGCTGTTGGTCGTTGGCCATTCCCTTGTGAACGGGATTGTCCTTGACTAGGAGCTGCTGCCGGACGGGATTGACTTTGTCCTGATGGGCGTGACTGTCCGCCTTGTGACGGACGGGATTGTCCACCTTGTGATGGGCGTGATTGGCCTTGTGACGGACGGGATTGACTTCCCGATGGACGTGACGGGCCTTGTGATGATGGACGTGACGGGCTTGATGGTGCTTGTGATGATGGACGTGACGGGCTTGATGGTGCTTGTGTGCGCTGTCCAGCTGAAGCGTTTTTGTAAATGCCGTCCAACTTTGTCACATCTGTATCTTCTAATGTCGCCATATGGTTTGGCACTTTAACATTAAGCTTTGACAATTCATTGATAATTTCTTTACTTGGCTTATCTACTTTTTTCGCGTATTCATGTACTCGAATTTTGGTCATCTGCTCGCCCCCGATTAATTTCTTCAATTAAGCTGATTAGTTTTTTTGCAAATCCAGAATCTGTGATTGCAATTACTACTCGCTCTTCCTTACCTATCGCATGTCCCAATTCATACCGGGATCCAAAAACACGGAGTTCTACTCCATTGGATTTACATTTATCGTGCAACTTCTTGTGTGTATTATCAGAAGCGTCTTCAGAAATAATTACTAATTTCGCTTTCCCTTTTCGAACTTCACTCACGGACATCTCTTCACCTGAAATAGTCATTCTTGCACGTGTGGCTAATCCAAGTAATTGAAGGATTTTTTGTTTGTTCATTATTTCAACTGCTCTCTAAGAACGACGCGAATTAACTCATCATAAATTTCGTCTGGAACTTTAACTTCTAGTTGCTTGTCCAGTACTTTCTTTTTGCGGGCAGTCGCGATGGCATCTTCCGATTTCGAAAGATATGCGCCGCGTCCTGATTTTTTGCCTGTCAAATCGACGGATACTTCGCCTTCTTTCGAACGGACAACGCGGGTCATTTCTTTTTTAGGATGCATCTCGCCTGTAGCTACACACTTCCGTAATGGAATTTTCTTTTGCAGAGCCAACGGACATCACCTTTTCTACGTTATTCTTTTTCTTCGTAAAAATCAAAATCGTCTAGTTCTTCGCCAGATTCAACTAGTTCAATGCTAGAATTTTCGTTTGGATAAATTCCTAGTTCGCGTGCATCTGTTTCACTTTTAATATCGATTTTCCAACCTGTTAACTTCGCTGCTAAACGGGCATTTTGTCCACGTTTACCGATAGCAAGAGATAGTTGATAGTCAGGCACAACAACGGTTGTGGATTTTGCTTCTTCGTTTACTTGTACATCTAATACTTTAGATGGGCTAAGCGCATTTGCTACAAAAACGACCGGTTCTTCTGACCATTCTACAATATCGATTTTTTCTCCACTTAATTCGTTAACGATTGTCTGAACACGACCACCTTTAGATCCAACGCACGAACCTACTGGATCAATATCATCACGGTGGGCAAAAACGGAAATTTTCGAGCGATCTCCTGCTTCGCGTGCAATTGATTTGATTTCAACAATGCCATCATAAATTTCAGGCACTTCGTTTTCGAATAAACGGCGCAGTAGTCCTGGATGTGTACGTGATACAAACACTTGTGGTCCGCGTGTCGTGCGTTCTACTTTCGTGATGTACACTTTAATGCGGTCATGCGGTTTGTAATGTTCATTTGGCATTTGTTCTGTCTGCGGTAACACAGCTTCAACCTTGCCAAGTCCAACGTATAAATTACGAGCGTCCATACGCTCAACGATACCGTTTACGATATCATCTGCACGATCAACAAACTCTTCAAAGATTAAGCCACGCTCAGCCTCACGAACGCGCTGAGTAACAACTTGTTTGGCTGTCTGTGCAGCAATACGACCGAAGTTTCGTGGTGTTACTTCTTGTTCCACGATATCTCCTAGTTCATAAGCTGGATTAATAACTTTAGCATCTTCTAATGAGATGTGAAGACGTTCATCTTCTACTTCTTCTACAACATCTTTACGTGAATAAACCAGCATTGTTCCTGTGTTCAAGTTCAAGTCTACACGAACATTCTGCGCTTGGTTAAAATTCCGTTTGTATGCTGTTACTAATGCCGCTTCAATCGCTTCAATCAAGACTTCACGTGAAATCCCTTTTTGTTTCTCTAGTACTTCAAAAGCATCCAATAACTCACTGCTCATTTTATTCACTCCCAGGTTCTTCAATCAGGTTTTACAGAAAAATCAATGGCTAAACGGATCACTGCGATCTTGTCTTTTGCGATATTAATTATTTTTCTGCGTGTTTTGATTTTAATTTCAATTTCTACTTGTTCATCATCGTAGGACTTTAAATAACCTTCAAACTCTTTAGCATCTTCAACCGGTTCATAGGTTTTGATGTAGATAAATTTAGTAAGGGCTTTTTCAAAGTCTTTTTCTTTCTTCAATGGACGTTCAGCACCTGGAGATGAAACTTCCAAGAAATAGTTTTGTTCAATCGGATCTAATTGATCCAAAATTTCGCTCAACTTTTCGCTTACTAAAGCGCATTGGTCAATATCGATAGGTGCTTCTGGATTATCCACATATACTCGTAAAAACCAGTCGCGACCTTCTTTTAAAAATTCCACGTCTACAAGTTCCAATGCTAATTCACTGGTAATGGGTTGTACTATTTTCTCGATTTGTTCTGTAATTTTGCTCATATAAGCCTCCCGCCAATTTTATGCCAAACAAACAGAAAAGAGCGGGAGAACCCACTCTTCTGCGACAGAGCTATCAATAAATGTTACTACAATAATACCACAACCGGCACCGCGGTGCAACCGGCTAGAACAAGGATAGCTGATTCGCCTCAGGCATGCCTTCAAGGCAACCGTGATCATCCATGTATTCGATGATTGTTTTTGAAACACGACCACGTTGCTGCAAATCTTCTTTTGATAAAAACTCTCCATGCTCGCGTGCAGCAACGATTGATTTTGCCGCATTGGTCCCGAGTCCTGGAATGGCATTAAAAGGAGGAATCAGGCTATTTCCTTCAATAATAAATTCATCTGCAGAGGATTTATACAAATCGACTTTTTGGAAAGTATAGCCACGCTCCACCATTTCGAGTGTCAGTTCCATAACCGTTAATAAGTTTTTCTCTTTTGTCGAAGCCTCCAATCCTTTGGCATTAATTTCGCTAACTACAGTCCGAATCGCTTGTGATCCTTTGGCCATAGCATTGACATCGAAATCTTCCGCACGAACCGTAAAGTAAGCCGCGTAATAAAGAACCGGGAAATGTACTTTGAAATAAGCAATTCTTACCGCCATCAATACATAAGCAGCCGCATGGGCTTTCGGGAACATATACTTAATCTTTTTGCATGACTCGATGTACCAGTTCGGCACACCCTCTTTTTTCATCGCTTCCTCAAATTCAGGCGTTAACCCTTTCCCTTTTCGAACGGATTCCATAATTTTAAATGCTAGTGAAGACTCGAGTCCTTGATAAATCAAGTAAACCATAATGTCATCTCGACAACCAATTACATCTGACAGCTGACAAGTACCATTTTGAATCAATTCTTGCGCGTTACTTAACCAAACGTCTGTCCCGTGAGAAAGTCCTGAAATCTGAACCAGTTCCGAGAATGTATTTGGCTTTGTTTCTTCTAACATCTGGCGCACAAATCGCGTACCAAATTCAGGAATGCCAAGTGTCCCCGTTTTGCAACCAATTTGTTCTTTCGTTACACCGAGCGATTCTGGTCCAGCGAATATTTTCATCACTTCAGGATCATCGGTCGGGATGGTTTTCGGATCGATTCCTGATAAATCTTGTAGCATGCGAATAACTGTCGGGTCATCGTGACCAAGTATATCAAGCTTCAATAAATTATCGTGAATCGAATGGAAATCAAAATGCGTTGTTTTCCATTCAGAGTCTTGCGCATCTGCCGGAAACTGTATCGGCGAAAAATCATAGATGTCCATATAATCAGGTACGACAATAATTCCTCCTGGATGCTGTCCGGTACTTCGTTTAACGCCCGAACATCCTTGCACCAGACGATCGATTTCTGCTCCGCGCAACGTCATATCACGATCATTTGCATATCCCCGCACGTACCCATAGGCTGTTTTTTCCGCAACCGTACCGATCGTTCCTGCACGGAATACATTGTCTTCACCGAATAATTCCTTTGTATAGTTGTGGGCTTTTGATTGATATTCACCGCTAAAGTTCAGATCAATATCGGGAACTTTATCCCCTTTAAATCCTAAGAAGGTTTCAAACGGAATATCTTGACCTTCTTTTTGATATGGCACGTCGCAATCCGGACAATTTTTGTCTTTTAAGTCAAACCCAGAGCTTACCGAACCGTCATCAAAGAACTCTGATTTTTTGCATTTTCTACAAATGTAATGTGGCGGCAACGGATTTACTTCCGTAATCTCTGTTAATGTTGCGACGAGCGAAGAACCAACCGACCCACGAGAACCTACTAGATAGCCATCGTCCAATGACTTTTTAACAAGCTTATGTGAAATCAAGTAAATAACCGCAAATCCGTGACCGATAATGGACTTTAGTTCTTTTTCAATACGCGCCTCTACGATTTCTGGTAAAGGCAATCCATAAATCTGTTTTGCCATGTTGTAGCTCAACTCACGGATCTCTTCATCGGCTCCTTCAATCTTCGGTGTATACAATTCATCCTTAATGGGTTTCACAACATCAATCATGTCTGAAATTTTCAAGGAATTTGCTACAACTAGTTCGTGCGCTGTTTCACTTCCAAGAAATTCAAAAGCATCTAGCATTTCATTTGTCGTTCTAAAATGTACTTTTGGTAATTTGGTTCGATTCAGTGGATTGGCTCCACCTTGAGACCCAATCAACACTTGTCGGAAAATAGCATCTGTCTCGTCTAAATAATGGACATTGCCAGTAGCAACCAGAGGAATCTCTAATTTACGGCTGATTTTCACTAATTTCCGGATAATGTCTTCCAAGTTCCATTCATCACGGATCATTTCTCGTTCGATTAAATGCGAGTAAACCTCTTTTGGATGAACTTCCAAATAATCATAAAATTGCGCTGCTTTTTCAACTTCTTCCATTGATTTTTGCATGACCGCTTCAAATACTTCACCTTTATCACAACCTGAACCGACTAACAGCCCATTTCGATGTTTTTGCAATAGTGAACGCGGAATACGCGGCACTCGGTAGAAATAATCGATATGTGAAGCAGACACCAGCTTGAATAGGTTTTTTAATCCTTCTTGGTTTTGCGCAAGTAACGTACAGTGAGTTGGACGTGCACGTTTGTACGCATCCCCACTACCGACATAGTCATTGATTTGATCGTGATAAAGAATCCCTTTTTGATCTGCTTCTTTTAACAGATGCGTCAATAAATACGAAGTCGCTTCTGTATCATAGATGGCTCGGTGATGTTGTGTCAGCTCAATGCCAAATTTCTTAGCCAAGGTGTTTAACCGGTGACTTTTCAACTCTGGATGGAGCATGCGGGCCAGTTCTAACGTATCAATGGTGGCATGCTTTTTATCGATACCGTATTTTTTATAGCATACGTATAAAAAGCCCATATCGAATGAAGCATTATGGGCAACCATAATATGATCGCCTGCCCATTCATGGTATTTGCGAATCACTTCTTCCACTTCTGGTGCGTTCTTGACCATGTCGTCTGTAATGCCCGTCAACTCAATTGTCGTCGATGACAGCTCATGATGAGGGTTGGCAAAGCTTTCGAACTTATCAATAATTTGGCCGCCCTTAATTTTTACAGCAGCTAGTTCAATAATGGTGTCGTATACAGCAGACAACCCTGTTGTCTCTAAGTCAAATACCACAAACGTTTCTTCTTCTAATAACGCATGACGCTCTTCATAAGCAATCGGTACCCCGTCGTCTACTAAATTTGCTTCTAAACCAAATATTGCTTTAATGCCATGTTTTTTACTGGCAGCATAGGCATCCGGAAATGATTGCACTCCAGCATGATCGGTAATTGCGATTGCTGGATGTCCCCATTTAGCCGCTTGACTGACGAGTGAATCGACAGAAGACACAGCATCCATTTGACTCATCGGTGTATGCAAATGCAATTCGACACGCTTTTCTTCTGCTGTATCCCGGCGAAGTTCCGGTTTGATCTCAACCATATCTTGCGCCATCATGACTAAATCACGAACAAAAGTGTCCGTTTGGATCGAGCCGCGCGCTTTTAACCACATGCCTTTTTTCGCATTAGCCATGAGTTCAGCATCTTCTTTATCACGCGAGAACATCTTGATAAGAATTGAATCAGTATAATCCGTTATTTTAACTGTTAACAGCGAACGTCCACTTCGAAGTTCTCTCACTTCTGCATCAAAGACGTAACCTTCAACTGTCACTCGGCGCTCTTCATCAGTGATGGATTTAATCTCTACAATATTTTCATCTGGCTTGATAGCAGTACCCATCTGGAATGGTCCTGAAGGAGCTCCATTTTCTCTCTGGTTGGTTTCTCGTTTTTTCATATCTGATAGTGCTTTTCTAGCCATTTCTTCTTCTTCACGTAGACGCTCTGCCATAAATGCTTCGTGGGCAGCTTCCTGATTTTCGTCAGACAGTTGGAAATCGATCGCGACATGTGGAAATCCAAACTGACGGTATACTGCTGCTAGTTTTTCGCTGTATTTTGATTTTAACGCCATCATTTCATGTTGATGATTGCATTGTAATAATAGTTTATTGCCATTCCATACAGGTACTTGCGACAATAAGCGATCACGCAGTGGAGGTGCCATGTCTGCTAATTCTTCAACCGCGTATTTCCAGTAAGACAACACAAGATTCTCTTGTGCTGTTTCTTGCGTTGTTTCAATAGTTAATTGAACGGAAGCAATCGGAGAAAAGGTACTATAAAGTCGCTCTTTAACTAATAAGTACAAATCAATCGGCAGGATATTCTTCAATTTCACAAGAAATTTCCACGACCGCTCTTTTTTATGGACCGTCATCCGTGTCAATTCAGCCTCTTCAAAAAAAGGCATGTGCACATCGTCCGTTAAGTCGAGATGCTGAAGCAGCAAGTTGAATCGCATTTTGGAGTCTTGCTCGTTTGTCATAATGATCCCCTTCATGGTAGTGATTTGAGAAAAGCGAATTGTAAAAAATTGCTTTAGGCGGACGCTTTCCACTCTTCCTTTAAATGCTATGTGTATAGAAGTAACTAAAACCCTAAAAATATAGAAATTAATAAACAGGAAGGTAAGTGATTCTTTTCCTAATCAGGAAAGTAGCTATACCCGTTCATTAAGTTTTGATAGCTCATTTGAGACATCCCTGTAGATTCTGAAGCGGGCAGAAAAAGAAAGGAAAGTACAATGTGTACTTTCCTTTCATCATATCAGATTTCGTTATTATTTTTTAAAAAACTGCTGTATTTTCTCAAGTACTTCGTCACGCGTCCATTCAAATGTTTCACCTGTACGACGTATTTTAACTTCTAAAATGCCTTCTGCTGCTTTTTTACCAATGGTGATACGGATTGGTAAGCCGATCAAGTCTGCATCTGCAAATTTCACACCTGCTCGTTCTTTGCGGTCATCAAGTAATACTTCGTAACGGTTTTCTTTTAATAACGAATACAGTTCTTCGCCAAGTTCACGCTGCGTATCGTCTTTAACATTAACCGGTACTAAATGAACTTCATAAGGAGCAACAACATCTGGCCAGGTAAAACCATTTTCGTCTTGGAATTGTTCTGCAACTGCAGCCAATACACGAGATACACCAATTCCGTAACATCCCATAATGTAAGGCATCGCTTTGCCTTGATCGTTTAAGAACGTACCTTTTAACGGAATACTGTATGTTGTGCCCAATTTGAAAATGTGACCTACTTCAATGCCTTTAGCAAATTGAATTGTTCCTTGTCCGTCTGGAGAGGCATCTCCTTCTTGGATAAAGCGCAGGTCGTGGAAAGCAGGAACTGTAAAGTCTTTTCCTGGTGTTACATTTTTATAATGATAGCCGCTTTCGTTAGCTCCAGCAATTCCATTAACGATGTTTTCCACTGCGTGATCAGCAAACAAACGAATATCTTCAGGCAAATTGATAGGCCCTAACGAACCGATATCACAGCCTAATAATTGCTGTACCTCTTCTGGTGTAGCCATTTCGATAACAGTAGCACCGGTAGCATGTTTAACTTTAACATCGTTCACTTCATGATCGCCTCTTGCTAAAACGATAACCAATTCCTCATCCGCTTTAAAGACCATTGTTTTAATGCATTTATCAGCAGTAGTTCCAAAAAATTCTGCAACGTCTGTAATTGTATTCTTACCTGGCGTTGCAACTTTTTCCAACGTTTCAGGAGTTTCGTCTGAAACTGGATAATTTACGTTAACTGCAGCCATTTCGATATTCGCTGCATATGAAGAAGTGTCCGAATAAGCAATTGTATCTTCACCAATTTCCGACAACACCATAAACTCATGGTTGTCTTTTCCACCAATCGCACCTGAATCCGCAATAACTGCGCGGAAATTTAGTCCAAGACGTGTAAAGATATTCGTATATGCTTGCATCATTACGTCATACGTTTCATCTAAACTTTCAGTCGTCGCATGAAACGAATAAGCATCTTTCATTAAAAATTCACGACCACGTAACAAGCCAAAGCGAGGACGTTTCTCATCTCTAAATTTTGATTGAATTTGGAATAAGTTCAATGGCAATTTCTTGTAAGATTTAATTTCATCACGCAATAAGCTTGTGATCACTTCTTCATGCGTTGCGCCTAGGGCAAATTCGCGGTCGTTACGATCTTTCAAACGCATCAATTCGTCCCCGTAGGTATACCACCGGCCTGATTCTTGCCATAATTCGGCTTGCTGAAGTGCAGGCATGAAAATCTCGACGCTGTTCGCTGCTTCCATTTCTTCGCGAATTACCGTTTCAACTTTTTGAAGTACACGTTTACCGAGTGGCAAGAACGAATAAATACCACTCGTATTTTGTCGAATAAATCCGGCACGCAATAATAATTGATGCGATTTCACTTCTGCATCTGCTGGCGTTTCACGTAATGTCGGGATAAAAGTTGCTGTTTGTTTCATTCCAAAATACACCTCAACTGACTATAAAATTTTTAAAACGAAAAGCTTTGGACAGGCAACTATATGCCTGTCCAGTACTGCCCACTTGCTATTATTTAAAAGAAATACTTTTGAATGTCATTCCAAGTGACGACAATCATTAACAGCATGAGAAGCATAATTCCAACAAAATGGACCATTCCTTCTTTTTGCCGATCCACCGGTTTGCCCCGCACCGCTTCAAGAATAAAGAACATTAAACGTCCACCGTCAAGTGCTGGTAATGGCAGTAGATTCATGATGCCGAGATTAATGCTGAGCATACCTGCCCAACTCATCAAAGTAAAGAATCCGTATTTAGCTACTTCTTCAGTCGTTTTGTAAATGCCCACTGGACCAGAAAGTGCATCAATTGTAAACTGGCCCGTTACGAGCATACCAAGCAAACGGAAAATTTCTTTAAACCAAAAGATGGTTTGTTCTGCGCCGTAGGCAAAAGATCCAAAGAAATCTTTTTCTACCGGACTTTCGTAAAGTACACCGATTACACCGATTTCTTCAGCGGATTGACCTGAAATTTCAGGTGTAATGGTAAAGTCTAACAGCTCACCGTCTCGTTCAACACTAAAAGCAAGCGGATTCCCCGCATTCGTCTGAACCGATTCAACTAGTTCATCCCAAGTGCCAATTTGTTTTCCTTCAATTTCAGTTACCAAGTCACCATTTTGCATTCCAGCTTCTGCCGCTGGACTTGCTTCCGTTACTTCGGTAATAACAGGTTCAAAAGTTGGGACACCCTGCATCATGCCAATTGCTGTAAAAATAAGAAATGCCAAAATGAAATTGAAAAGCGGTCCTGCAAAAATTGTCATGAATCGTTTGCCCACTGATTTCGAATCAAATTGTCGGTCGTAAGGGGCCAAAATGGTTTCTCTGCCATTTTCCTCAACAACCGCGTCACGCGCAACTTCAATGCGTATTAGCTTTTCATCTTCATCATAGCCTTTGATCCACAGTTCTTTTTCAAGGTCTGCTTCTTCTACTTCAAGAAATAAAATTTCAGGGTAAACATGCTTCTGATTCATGATGATTTTTTTAGCTTGGCCTTCTTTGTTTAAAAGAACACCAATACGATGACCTGCTTGAAGATGGATTGTGTCCATATCTTCGCCTGCCATACGTACATAGCCACCAATTGGTAACAAACGCAACGTATAAAGCGTTTCTCCTTTAGTAATACCCAAAATTTTCGGGCCCATACCAATCGCAAATTCACGGACTAAAATACCGGCTCGCTTTGCAAAAAGGAAATGACCAAATTCATGAAAAAATACTAAAGCACCGAAAATTATTATAAACGAGATAACTGTCTCCATTTTAAACCCATCCTTATAAATTTATTCGGTTTTGATCTTTAGTCATTTTAGCATGTTTTTTACAGATTTTCTTGTTTCAGCATCTACGTGCAGAATGGTTTCAAGATCTGGATTGCTTAAAACTTCATGGTGATCCATTGCACGTTCAATCATTTCTTCAATTTGCAAGAACTTGATTTTTTCGTCAAGAAACAGAGCGACAGCCTGTTCATTTGCTGCATTTAAAACAGTAGTCATCGTACCGCCTGCATTTCCAGCATCAAAGGCTAACTGCAAAGCATGAAAACGTTTATAGTCCATCTTTTTAAAATTCAATTGACTAATTTCAGCTAAATCCAATCGTTTTGCTGTCGGTCGTGGAAGTCGATTAGGATAGGACAATGCATACTGAATTGGCACTCTCATATCAGGAGTTCCAAGTTGTGCGATTACGCTCGTATCTTGAAATTCGACCATCGAATGAATAATACTTTCTCGGTGAAGCACCACATCTATATCGGCATATGCAAAACCAAATAGCACATGAGCTTCAATGACTTCCAAACCTTTATTAACCATAGTCGCCGAATCAATGGTGATTTTTGATCCCATTGACCAATTCGGATGATTCAAGGCATCCTGTACCGTAACATTTTTTAGCTGGTCACGAGTCAAATCGCGAAAGCTACCGCCAGAAGCGGTCAAAATCAACCGACTAGCTTGATCTTTTTTCTCTCCATTGAGCGCTTGGAACAATGCGGAATGTTCACTGTCGACCGGAAGGATCACTGCCCCAAACTGTTTGGCACTATTCATAACTAAATGGCCTGCTGTAACGAGCGTTTCTTTGTTAGCGATTGCAATGGTACGCCCCAGCTTAATCGCTTCTAACGTCGGCTCAAGGCCCACACTGCCAAGAACTGCATTAACTAAGATGTCAGCATCCCAAACAGCAATTTCGATTAATCCTTTCGCACCTGAAACGAATGCCGTCGCTGGGAATTCTGCTGTCAGTGTTTTAGCATCTTCCGCTTGCTGAATACAGACAATTTCCGGATTGAATTCAACGATCAATTTACGCGTAACATCCATGTTTTTTCCGGCAGAAAATCCAATCAACGAAAATTCATGCGGATGTTCTCGGATGATATCAGCTGTTTGTACACCGATTGAACCGGTAGCTCCCAATAAAACAATTTTCTTAACCATTCAGCAAGTTCCTCTCTTAGATAAAATGTAAAAAATGAAGCAAAGGCATAACAAATAAAATACTATCAAAACGATCCAATATTCCGCCGTGCCCTGGCAAAATCGAACCTGAATCTTTTACATTGAAATGGCGTTTTAGCGCAGATTCTACCAAATCACCCATTTGTCCGAAAATCGAAGCGATAATTGTGACGATGACAATCAGGATGATTGAGTGATTTAACGGAATAAAGTAGTTAAATATCAATGCAATCCCAATTGCCCAAACAATACCCCCTACAAATCCTTCAATCGTTTTGTTCGGTGAAATTTCTGGCCAGAGTTTCCGCTTTCCAATTTTGCGCCCTGTAAAATATGCACCTGAATCGGTAAACCAGACTACCAATAATGCAAAAATTAAGTAACTCAAGCTTGCTTCGCGTGTTTCGATAAAATAGAAGAAGCCGATTCCTACATATAAAGTTCCTAAAACAGCAAAAGCGGCATCATCGAAAGTAAAACTATTTTTCACGACAACTGTATGTATTAATAGAAGAATAACGGCTAAAAAGGCAAATTCGACTTTTTCATAACCTGTCCATTCAAATACTTGGTCTGCCCAACGATCAGGGAGCATAAACGCATAAAGTGCTAGCAAAGAAATAAGACCGGGAATACTCCGTAGACTCCGGCCTTTCATTTTCAAAAGTTCCTGCAACGCTACTGTCCCTAGCAAATAAACCAGCAGGACAAACGGAACGCCTCCATAAATAACAAAAGGAATGAAAAGAGCTGCCGCAATGACACCTGTTATAATCCGTTGTTTCATTTCACTTCGTCTCCTTTCAACCCTCCGTAACGCCGATTGCGTTTTTGGTAATTCCCAATTGCTTCCAACAAGGAATCTTCATTAAAATCGGGCCACAAGGTTTCCGTGAACCAAAACTCAGTATAGGCCAATTGCCAAAGCATAAAATTACTTAAACGGACTTCGCCACTTGTGCGGATTAATAAATCCGGTTCTGGCAACCCTTTTGTCATCAACCCCCCAGAAATAAGATCTTCGCTTATATCATTGATATCTAAAGTCCCAGCAGCTACTTGCGCTGCGATATCTTTTACAGCATCCACAATCTCTGCACGGCTGCCATAGTTTAAAGCGAAGTTTAAGACCAGTCCGGTATTATCTTTTGTAGCTTCTTTCGCTTTCTCAATTGCCCGTAATGTGTGCCCTGGCAAATTATGACGATAACCCATCATTTCTACTCGCACATTTTCTTCAATCAGTTCCGGTAGAAAAGTTGTTAAAAACTCTTCAGGTAACCGCATCAAGAAATCCACTTCAATTTTTGGTCGCTTCCAATTCTCAGTAGAAAATGCGTATAAAGTTAACACATCCACACCCAGTTCGTTGGCAAGCTTAGTCACTTTGCGAACAGTCTTCATCCCTTCGTGATGACCTGCAACTCTGGGCAGTGCACGTTTTTTTGCCCAGCGTCCATTACCATCCATGATAATTGCAATATGAGCCGGAACCTTTTCAGTTGAAATCAAAACTGAGCGATCTCCGGTTCCCAAAGACTGATCAGTATTTCGTTTTAATAGTTTATTGAACATATTTAATCCTCCACCTAGTACAAATCGGCATGTCTATTGCTTATCATATCAAAAAAAACAGCATTGTGCGCTTCTTTAAAGAGACAGCACCTATTTTTTGCATGAAAAAGCGTCCTGTTTAACAGGACGCTCGACATGAAATGAAGTTCGATTTAAACTTCCATAATCTCTTTTTCTTTACCTTTAACCATTTCATCAATTTTCGTAATGTTATCGTCCGTTAGCTTTTGGACGTCGTCAGAATAACCACGCAAGTCATCAACTGTGATTTCACTTTTCTTTTCCAGTTTTTTGAACTCGTCATTCGCATCTCGACGAATATTACGAATTCCAACTTTTGCTTCTTCCGCTTCTTTTTTCACTTGTTTCACAAGATCTTTGCGGCGTTCTTCTGTCAGTGCAGGTACGGCTAAACGAATTACCGAACCATCGTTTGATGGGCTCAGCCCTAAGTCAGACTTAAGGATTGCTTTTTCGATATCACCAAGAACTGATTTGTCATACGGCTGAATCATGATCAACCGTGCTTCAGGAATCGAAATTCCTGCCACTTGGTTGACTGGAGTCGGAGAACCATAGTAGTCAATTGTTAACTTATCAAGAATTGATGGAGTTGCACGCCCCGCACGGATAGAGGCCAAATCACGCGAAAAAGCTTGAATTGCATTAGTCATTTTAGATGTAGTTTCATTCATTACTGATTTCGGCATTAGATTGTTCTCCTCACTACTGTCCCGATTTTCTCTCCGAGTACAGCTCTTTTTATATTTCCATTTTCCATAATTGAGAATACTACGAGTGGAATATCATTGTCCATACATAGTGTTGAAGCTGTTGAATCCATCACTTGCAAGCCTTGTTGAATCACATCGAAATAAGAAAGTTCTTCATATTTTACTGCTGTAGAATCCGTCTTCGGATCAGCTGAATACACGCCATCAACATTGTTTTTCGCCATTAAAATGACATCGGCTTCAATTTCTGCCGCACGTAATGCTGCTGTTGTATCAGTTGAGAAGTATGGATTTCCTGTACCTGCCGCAAAAATGACAACTCGTTTTTTCTCTAAATGACGGATGGCTCTTCTGCGGATATAAGGTTCAGCTACTTGGCGCATTTCAATAGATGACAGGACACGCGTTTCTACATCTTGCTTTTCTAATGAATCCTGTAACGCCAATGAGTTCATTACGGTTGCCAGCATGCCCATATAATCGGCTGTGGCACGGTCCATTCCCATTTCAGAACCAACTTTGCCTCTCCAAATATTGCCGCCGCCTACTACTACTGCGACTTCCACTCCGAGTTCCACCACTTCTTTTACTTGGCTTGCGACTGATTTGATGATTTCAGGGGACAATCCGAACCCCTGTCCACCTGCCATTGCTTCACCACTTAGTTTTAATACAATGCGTTTATATTGCTGAACACTCATCGGTACCCTCCGTTACACTTTTATTGAAAAATAGGGAACACATTCTTGTGTTCCCCAAGATAAAACATATGATAAAAAATCTTATTTTTTGTTAACTTGGCTCATAACTTCATCAGCAAAGTTGTCTTCACGTTTTTCGATGCCTTCTCCAACTTCGTAACGGATGAATTCTTTAATCGATCCACCAGTAGAAGTAGCGAAATCACGAACTTTTTGATCAGAGTTTTTAACAAATGCTTGGTCAAGCAAGCAAATGTCTTCGAAATATTTACCAAGGCGGCCTTCAACCATTTTCGCAACGATTTTTTCTGGTTTGCCTTCGTTTAACGCTTGCTCAGTCAACACTTTACGTTCGTGTTCTACTTCGTCAGCAGAAACTTCGTCACGTGAGATGTATTTAGGGTTTAATGCAGCAATGTGCATAGCGATGTCGCGTGCAGCATCTGAATCTGTAGAGTTTTCAAGAACTACAAGTACTGAAATTCGTCCACCCATGTGAAGGTATGGTCCGAAAGCATCTGCATCTGTTTTTGTACGAATTTCAAAACGACGCAATGTGATTTTTTCACCAATTTTAGCGATTGCGTTTGAAATGTGGTCTGCAACTGATAAACCATTAGACATAGTTGATGAATTTGCTTCTTCAACAGTAGCTGGTTTGGTTGTAATCAGGTGCTCGCCCAATTCTTTTACTAAGGTTTGGAAACCGTCGTTTTTCGCAACAAAGTCAGTTTCAGCGTTTACTTCGAAGATAATTGCTTCGTTTTCTTGAACAAGAATTGAAGTGATTCCTTCTGCTGCAATACGGTCTGCTTTTTTAGATGCGCTTGAAAGACCTTTTTCACGCAAGAAATCTAAAGCTGCTTCCATATCTCCGTTTGTTTCGACTAATGCTTTTTTGCAATCCATCATACCTGCGCCTGTTTTTTCGCGCAATTCTTTTACCATTTGTGCTGTAACTGCCATGATTAATTTCCTCCTTTATGATATGTTGCTATTTTCTCAAAAAAAGGTGATAAGAGGGGTTGGCCGCTTATCACCTGTGTAATCGTGAATTACTCAGCAGATTCAGCTTGAGTTTCTTCATCTTCTTCCGGTTTTGATTCAAGCAAAGCATCCGCCATTTTACCAGTTAGTAATTTAACTGCGCGAATTGCATCGTCGTTTGCAGGAATAACATAATCGATTTCATCCGGGTCACAGTTAGTATCTACGATACCAACGATTGGAATGTTCAATTTCATTGCTTCTGCAACAGCGATACGTTCTTTACGTGGATCAACTACGAACATTACGTCCGGTAGAGCTTTCATATCACGGATACCGCCTAAGAATTTAACAAGACGTTCGTGTTGTTTTTTCAACTGAACAACTTCTTTTTTCGGTAGAACTTCAAAAGTTCCATCTTCTTCCATGCGCTCGATTTGTTTCAAACGGTTCACACGTTTTTGGATTGTACCGAAGTTAGTAAGTGTTCCACCCAACCAGCGTTGGTTGATGTAGTAGTTACCAGAGCGTTCTGCTTCTTCTTTAATTGCGTCTTGTGCTTGTTTTTTCGTACCAACGAAAAGCACTTTCCCGCCTTCTTCGCCAACTTGTTTCATGAAGCTATAAGCTTCTTCCAGTTTGCGAACTGTTTTTTGTAGATCGATGATGTAGATACCGTTACGCTCCACGAAAATATATTTTTTCATTTTCGGGTTCCAACGACGAGTCTGGTGACCGAAGTGAACACCAGCTTCTAACAATTGTTTCATTGAGATTACTGCCATGATTTGTTTCCTCCTGATAGGTTATTTTTTCCCTCCGCATTTTTCTTCTCTGAACCGTTACCCAAGTTGGGCACCTACGACTCAAATCGAAATGCGTGTGTATTTAACACCATTTGAAATTATATCACGCTAACGCTTTAAAGCGCAACACTTTTATCTTAAATAAGGTTAAATAGACAGAAGAAAAGATGTCAGGATAAATTCCTGACATCTTAAAATTCGTTTAGTTCATTTTTAATTGTTCTAGTTCTGCAAGGAATTTTGCGTTCAATACTTTGATGTATGTCCCTTTCATTCCTAGAGAACGTGATTCGATAACACCAGCACTTTCAAGTTTGCGAAGTGCGTTAACGATTACTGAACGTGTAATTCCTACGCGGTCAGCGATTTTAGAAGCAACTAACAATCCTTCGTTGCCATCAAGTTCTTCAAAGATATGCTCGATAGCTTCAAGTTCACTGTAAGAAAGTGAAGAAATCGCCATTTGTACAACTGCTTTGCTGCGTGCTTCTTCTTCGATACGGTCACCTTTTTCGCGAAGGATTTCCATCCCTACTACAGTAGCGCCATATTCACCAAGAATTAAATCGTCGTCATGGAATTCTGCATCCACACGTCCAAGAAGCAAAGTTCCAAGACGTTCGCCGCCACCATTAATTGGCACGATCGTTGTTAAACCATTTTTAAACAATTCGCGTTCTTCTACAGGGAAGATTGTGTGCTCACTGTTAACATCCAAGTTTTCAGTCGTTTCAGTGATGTTTGAAAGCTTTTGTGTATACTCAACTGGGAATTGACGATCCTCAAGCATACCTTTCATACGATCATTCTCGATCTGTTGGTTAATTGCATAGCCTAATACTTTACCTTTACGGCTAACTACGAATGCGTTGCATTCGATTACTTCGCTTAAAGTCTCAGCCATATCTTTAAAGTTTACTTTTTTCCCGCCTGCTGCTTCCAGCATTGAGTTAATTCGTCTTGTTTTCCCTAATAAATTCATTTAAATGAACCTCCTACATAAATTCTTGCTCTGTTTATTCAATATTCTAAAGGTTTTTACTCTTTATTGAAACTATTTCGCCTTGTTTTACAGAATAAATTGTGACAAGTCTTTGTTTTTCGCCACATTCTCGAGTTTTTCGTTCACATATTGAGGGGTAATGTCAATTTGTGCCGGTGAAATCTCGGAAGCTTCGAAAGACAAATCTTCCAACAGACGCTCGAGTATGGTATGCAGTCTGCGTGCGCCGATGTTATCTGTGTCCTGATTTACTTCATATGCAATTTCTGCAAGTCTGACTATTGAGGCATCATTAAATTGTACCACAACTCCCTCTGTTTCGAGAAGAGCTTTATACTGATTTATTAAAGAATGTTTTGGTTCCGTTAAAATTTTAACAAAATCTCCCACTTCTAGCTTCTGTAATTCAACACGAATCGGAAAACGCCCCTGTAATTCAGGAATCAAATCAGACGGTTTAGACATATGGAAAGCTCCAGCAGCAACGAATAACATATAATCCGTTTTAACCGCACCATATTTTGTGGACACAGTAGAGCCTTCAACGATTGGCAAAATATCACGCTGCACACCTTCTCGTGACACATCTACAGATGAAGAACCATTCTTGCTAGCAATCTTGTCCATTTCATCAATGAAGATGATGCCATGCTGTTCTGCACGCTCAATTGCTTCTGATGCCACTTCTTCATCATCTACCAATTTTGCCGCCTCTTCAGTTGTTAAAATACGACGAGCTTCTTTTACCTGCAAACGACGTTTTTTCTTTTTCTTTGGCATAAGGGAAGAAAATGCATCTTGCATACTCGCACCCATTTGCTCCATGCCCGAACCTTGCAATGCATCAAACATAGAATTTGAATTTTCAACTACTTCTACGGTTATCCACTCATCTTCTAACTTACCTGCTTTTAAGTCCGCAGCGATTTCTCTTCTTTTCACACGAACTTCAACTTCTGCAGTCGGTTCTTCTTCTTCTTCTTGTTCAAGCTTCTGACCAAATAGCATTTCTAACGGATTTTGGTTTGCTTGTTTTTTACGCATCGAGGGAGCTAACAATTTTACAATTCGTTCATTAGCCGCCGACTCTGCTTGAAATTGAACTGCTTCAAACTTTTCCTCTTTGACAATACGAACAGCTGCCTCGACCAAGTCACGAACCATCGACTCGACATCCCGACCCACATAGCCAACTTCTGTAAACTTGGTTGCTTCGACTTTGATAAATGGTGCCCCGGTCAATTTAGCAATTCTGCGAGCAATTTCTGTTTTTCCGACGCCTGTAGGTCCGATCATTAAAATGTTTTTCGGAATAACTTCTCCACGCATTTCTTCGTCCAAACGGCTTCTTCTGTAGCGATTACGCAAAGCGATTGCTATGGAACGCTTTGCGTCTTTTTGACCAACGATATAACGATCTAAGTGGTCAGTAATTTGTCTTGGCGTTAAATCTGATTGATTTTTCATTCGGACAATTCCTCCACAACAATTTGATGATTTGTATAAACACAAATATCTGCGGCTGTTTCTAAAGCCGATTTCGCAATTTCTGCAGCTGTAAAATGATCACCTGCATATTTCTTTAACGCCCGCCCTGCTGCTAGTGCGTAGTTGCCGCCCGAACCGATTGCTAAAATTCCATCGTCAGGTTCAATTACTTCTCCAGTACCTGAAACGAGCAACAATTCATCTTTGTTCATAATGATGAGCATTGCTTCTAATTGACGAAGCATTTTGTCTCCGCGCCATTGTTTTGCTAATTCGACAGCTGCTCGTTGCAAGTTGCCGTTGTACTCAGTCAGTTTTCCTTCGAACATTTCGAAGAGAGTAAAAGCGTCTGCGACTGACCCTGCAAATCCAGTCAGAACTTGTCCGTTATAAAGTTTCCGTACCTTTCTGGCTGTGTGCTTCATGACAACAGCATTACCAAATGTTACTTGACCGTCGCCTGACATGGCGCATTGGCCATTGTGGCGAACAGCGAATATCGTAGTTGCATGGAATTCTTGCATTGTGAAATTCTCCTCTCTAAGCTCGCGGGTGTGAATTTAAATACGTATTGCGCAAATGTTCTTTCGTCACATGCGTATAAACTTGTGTAGAACTCAAGTGGGAATGCCCAAGCAGTTCTTGGACGGTCCGAATGTCGGCTCCGTTGTTTATTAAGTGAGTTGCAAAACTGTGGCGAATCATGTGCGGATAGATTGAAGAATTGACAGAAGCCTTTTTCATGCACTCGCTCAAAATGTGGCGAACTCCACGATCGGTTACTGCCTCTCCCCGGCTATTTACAAATAAGTAATCGTGTTTTTGATTCTTCATCAGTTTAGGACGCACATCTTCCATATAATGTTCCAACGCGTCTTGTGCGAATTGCCCATAAGGGATGTAACGTTCTTTTCTGCCTTTGCCCATCACCTTGACAATCTGTATGGCTTGGTCTAAATCACCTAAGCGAATAGAGACGCACTCGCTGACTCGCATTCCTGTCGCGTACAACAATTCTAAGAGCGCGGTATTGCGTACTGATAATTTGTCTTCACCTAGAACGGACTTAAAAAGCTGCGCAAGCTCTTCTTCATAAAAAAATTGTGGGAGACGTTCTTCTTTTTTTGGATGGTAGAGAGATCTAAATGCAGCTTCATCTAGTCCAAACTCACGATTGCCGTAACGGAAAAATGATCGAATCGCAGAAATTTTCCTAGAAACCGTCGTTCTAGACAACTTGGCATCATATAGCTTTGTCATATAGTTTCGGGCATGTATATACTCAACTTCTCTAATGTTAGGTACGCCTTCAGCATTCAAAAACAGAAAAAAATCCGCCAAATCATGTTCATAATGGTGGACAGTGTGTTCTGAATAATTTTTCTCTAATTGAATATAGGTCATAAAGGATTCAAGCATCTTTTCTTTCTCCATATGTGCTCCACCTTTCACCAAATAGAAAAGCCTCTAAATTATAACAACATTTAGAGGCTTTTATCAATTAAACCGTTACTGTATTCATATAATGTTGAATTGATTCGAGTGCACGGTTTGCGTGTCTTTCAGCACGTTCTTGTTTCGAACGAATCCGTTCACCTAGCTCCGGGAATAACCCAAAGTTAACATTCATCGGCTGAAAATTCTTGCTGTCTGCTTCAGTAATGTAACGTGCCATGCTACCTAACGCTGTGTCCGCTGGGAACACTAGCAATTCTTCGCCCAACGCTAATTTCGCTGCATTGATTCCTGCTAGTAACCCACTTCCTGCAGATTCTACATACCCTTCGACTCCAGTCATTTGACCTGCGAAGAAGATATTGGCATCTGCTTTCAGCTGATACGTCGGTTTCAGTACGCGTGGTGAATTGATGAACGTGTTACGGTGCATCACACCATAACGCACAATTTCCACATTCTCTAAACCAGGAATTAATTTCAATACCTCTTTTTGAGGTCCCCATTTTAAATGCGTCTGGAATCCAACAATATTGTAAAGTGTTCCAGCAGCGTCGTCTTGACGAAGTTGAACGACCGCATACGGACGCTCGCCTGTTTTCGGATCTTCTAGTCCTACTGGTTTCATCGGACCAAACGTTAAGGTTTTTTCACCTCTAGCCGCCATCACTTCGACAGGCATACAGCCTTCAAAATAAATCTCTTTTTCAAATTCTTTCAGAGGCACAACTTCTGCTTCGACAAGCGCGGTGTGGAAACGTTTAAATTCTTCTTCTGTCATCGGACAGTTCAGGTAAGCCGCTTCGCCTTTATCGTAACGGGACTTCAAATAAACCTTATCCATATCAATACTGTCTTTTTCAACGATTGGCGCTGCTGCATCATAGAAGTATAAATATTCTTCGCCAGTCAAGCCACGTATTTTTTCAGCAAGCGCAGGAGATGTTAATGGGCCTGTCGCGATAATCGTAATGCCTTCTGGAATCTCTGTTACTTCTTCGTTGATTACTTCTACTAACGGATGGTTTTTTACTTTGTCAGTAACGGCCGCCGCAAATTCATGGCGATCCACCGCAAGTGCCCCTCCAGCCGGTACAGACGCACCGTCTGCTGATTCGATAATCACTGAATCCAGTTTACGCATTTCTTCTTTAATAACTCCAACTGCATTAGTTAAAGAGTTAGCACGTAGTGAATTGCTGCACACCAACTCGGCAAATTTGTCTGTATGATGGGCTGCTGTCTGTTTAACAGGGCGCATTTCGTATAAACGGACATTAATCCCGCGTTTTGCGATTTGCCACGCTGCTTCACTACCAGCTAATCCTGCCCCAATTACGTTTACATATTTCGTCATTTTTAAACACCTCTATAGTATTATTGAACTTCTTCTTTATAATCACAGCTTGTGCAATTGATTTGAACGCCTTTTTTCACTTTTTTCTCTACCAGCAACTCGTTACATTTCGGACATGGGCGTTCAATTGGTTTATCCCATGATACGAATTCACATTCTGGGTAACGTTCGCAGCCGTAGAATATCCGGCGCTTCTTACTTTTTCTTTCAACAATTTCGCCTTCTTTACATGTTGGGCATTTCACGCCAATATGCTTGACGATGGCTTTTGTATTTCGGCATTCAGGGAAATTGCTACAAGCCATGAACTTACCATAACGTCCCAATTTATAAACCATTGCCGAACCACACAGTTCGCAATCTTCACCAGCTGGTTCATCTTTAATCTGTACTTTTTCCATTTCATTTTCTGCCACTTCGACATTTTTTTCGAATTTCTGGTAAAAAGCATCGATAATGGTGCGCCATTCAATTTCGCCATCTTCCACTGTATCCAAATCATGCTCCATTTTAGCCGTAAATTCGATATTTAAAATGTCCGGGAAAAACTCGAGCACTAGCTGATGAACAATTTCACCTAACTCCGTTGGAATAAAGCGTTTAGCGTCTAATGTAACATAGCCGCGTTTTTGAATGGTATCCAAAGTTGGTGCATAAGTTGATGGACGTCCAATTCCTAGTTCTTCAAGTGCTCGTACTAAGCGAGCCTCTGTAAAACGCGGAGGTGGCTGCGTAAAATGCTGATTTGGTGTAACGTCGACCGCTTTCACGATATCGCCTTCAGCCATTTCCGGCAGTATATTATCTTTTTCTTCTTTTTGGTCATCGGTGCCTTCAATATAAAGCTTCATAAAACCGGGAAACTTAACCTGTGAACCATTTGCACGGAACACTGCTTCACCGTTTTGCAACTCTGCCATAACTGTATCTAGAACAGCCGATGACATTTGGCTCGCTACAAATCGATCCCAAATCAATTTATATAGACGGTAAAGATCACGTGATAAAATGCTCTTCATCGATTCTGGCGTTCTCATCACGCTTGTCGGTCGAACCGCTTCATGGGCGTCTTGTGATTTTGCTGACTGCTTAGCTGGCGCTTTTTGTGTTACGTATTCCTCGCCGTAGTTCTCGACGATAAAGTCCATTGTGTCTTTTTTTGCCGTATCCGAGATTCGGGTAGAGTCCGTTCTCATATACGTAATCAAACCCGTGATGCCTTCTTTCCCTACTGAAATACCTTCATACAGCTGTTGTGCAAGCATCATGGTCTTTTTAGCTCGGAAGTTTAATTTACGAGCAGCTTCTTGCTGAAGTGAAGAAGTTGTAAAAGAAGGCGAAGGGTTTCTTTTTCTTTCTTTTTTCACTACGCGATTTACGGTAAAGTTTTTTCCTGACATGGAAGACATGACCGCTTTAACGTCAGCCTCATTATGCAATTTCATTTTTTCTTTTGTGTTGCCATAAAATTGCGCTTCGAAGTTTTTCTTCGCTTTTTCGAACTGTCCAGTGATTGACCAGTATTCCTCTGGTTCGAAGCTCTTGATTTCATTTTCTCGATCGATAACTAAACGCAACGCGACAGATTGTACGCGTCCAGCTGATAAGCCTTTTTTTACTTTTTTCCAAAGTAATGGGCTGATGCTGTAGCCGACAAGTCGATCTAATATCCGTCGTGCTTGTTGCGCATCGACTAAGTCCATATCAATTTTACGCGGATGCTTAAATGATTCCTTGATCGCATCTTTGGTAATTTCATTAAAAACGACACGGCAATCTGAAGTTTGATCAATACCGAGTGCCGTCGCCAAATGCCATGCAATTGCTTCTCCTTCTCTGTCGGGGTCAGCCGCGAGAAAGACTTTTTTCGCTTTTTTCGCTTCTTTTTTAAGATCTTGTAAGATTGGTCCTTTACCTCTTATCGTAATATATCGAGGTTCATAATTGTTTTCCACGTCTACACCCATTTGACTCCGGGGCAAATCGCGTAAATGTCCAAGTGAAGCACGGACTTTATATTTCTTACCCAAATACCGTTCGATCGTCTTAGCCTTTGCAGGCGACTCAACAATCACTAAAAAATCCGCCATAACTATTTCCTCCTCATAGAGGTTTCTCAAAATGCTTAAAAGAATTACCTGTTGCAAAATGTATAACAGATTTTAGCTTAATGCAAGGCTTTTCATTTTTTTCATTGTTTTTCAGCTGTCATTTGTTGGTATTCTTCGAGTACTTGCCAGCCATTCCACACGGGTTTTGCGCCTTCTAAAATTAATTTGTGCGGTCCTTCAGATAATAGCGAACCAATATCTCCAGGAACTGCAAAAATATCTTTTCCGTGATCTAGCGCATGTTCAATTGTACTCAAAGTACCACTTTTCACTAGAGCTTCCGTTACAACAATTCCTTTAGACAATCCACTAATGATGCGATTTCTCATCGGAAAATTCCATTTTAAGGGTTTCATATAAGGGGGATACTCAGTCAAAACCAACTGTTTTTCTTCTATTATATCATTTAATGCGTTGTTTTCTTTTGGGTAAGGATGCAAAAAACCACTACCTGTAACAGCAATCGTTCGACCACCTAAGTCAATCGTTTTTTGATGGGCCATCGCATCTGCGCCTCTTGCTAGCCCACTGACAATAACAAAACCGCTTTCAACAAGCGGAGGTACGATTTTTTCAAGAGCTTTTTGTGTGTATGAAGAGGCTTTTCGGGAACCGATGATGGCTATTTTTTGAGAATTTGCGAGTAAAGCAATGTCTCCTTTCGCATAAAGTACAGCCGGTGGATCGATTAATTCAAATAAACTTTCGGGATAGAAAGGATGTTGATAAGACATGGGGAGGATCTTATATTTGTCGTAGGCTTCACGTAAGGGATATGTCAGGGATTGTCTGTAAGAGGCTTTTAGTTTGATTGCTTGTTCTAATTTAATGTTCAGTAGTGACATTAATTCATTTGGTGATTTTTGTTCAAGTGCTGATAAATCTGGATCATCCGCCAGTAGTGGCAGTAATTTGTTCAAGCTTTTTGGATATACGTAATGCAGCGCTAGTAACCGTTCTGTAAATTCTTTGTTCATGTTATTCCTCCTGTTCTTTTTTAAGGTAAAAATGCATATCTTCGCATGCACTTATAGTCCATATTAATAGGTTTTACACTTGCTGTAAATAAAGGAAAATGAATAGTAAAGTTTTGTACTAACCATATGACCGTTCGGACAGAATCCTTTTAATGGATTATCAAAAGCTAAGATAAAACAGTCAGTACTGTATCGGTTTTGATAAAATCAGGAATTCTATAATTAATTCAGTTGTTGCCAGTTTGCTTTCACCGGATTTTCACAATGCAAAAAAAGGCTCAAAATACTGATAACACAGCATTTTGAGCCTTCCTTATAGATCAATGAGTTTTACACTTGTCGTATAAACCTTTTTCTTTAATCACTTTGATCAACGTTTCTCCAATTACGGATGGAGTGTCTGCAACTTCGATTCCAGCTTCGTTCATTGCTTTGATTTTATCAGCAGCTGTTCCTTTACCGCCAGAAATAATCGCACCGGCATGGCCCATACGTTTTCCTTCAGGTGCAGTTTGCCCGCCGATAAATCCGACAACAGGTTTTGTCATATTCGCTTTAACCCACTCAGCAGCTTCTTCTTCAGCTGTTCCGCCGATTTCACCGATCATAACAACTGCGTACGTATCTTCATCTTCGTTGAATTCTTTCAACACATCGATAAAGTTTGTACCGTTTACAGGGTCTCCACCGATACCGACAGCTGTCGATTGGCCAATTCCCTCTTCAGACAATTGGTGAGTCGCTTCATACGTCAATGTACCTGAACGTGAAACAACGCCAACATGTCCTTTTTTGTGAATGTATCCAGGCATGATGCCGATTTTACATTCGTCCGGAGTAATAACGCCCGGGCAGTTTGGTCCAACAAGACGTGTTTTCTTGCCTTCCATGTAACGGTTCACTTTCACCATATCCAATACAGGAATGTGCTCAGTGATACAAATTGCCATGTCAAGTTCAGCTTCAACAGCCTCAAGAATTGCGTCTGCTGCGAAAGGTGCCGGTACGTAAATTACAGATACGTTAGCGCCTGTAGCTTTTACTGCTTCTTCAACAGTATTGAAGACAGGTACGCCTTCAGCTTCAGTTCCGCCTTTACCTGGTGTTACACCCGCAACGATTTTCGTTCCGTATTCAAGCATTTGCTTTGTATGGAAAAGGGCAGTTGACCCTGTAATTCCTTGTACAAGCACTTTTGTGTCTTTGTTAATGTATACACTCATTTTTGTCCCTGCCCTTCTTTAGCCTACAAGTTCTACGATCTGTTTAGCGCCGTCTGCCATTGTTCCAGCAGCTACGATATTAAGACCTGATTCATTAAGCAGTTTTTTACCGATTTCTACGTTTGTTCCTTCAAGACGGACTACTAATGGCACTTCAAGGCTTACTTCTTTGGCAGCTTGAATAACGCCTTCTGCAATGATGTCACACTTCATGATACCGCCAAAAATGTTAACGAAAATTCCTTTTACATTCTTATCTGAAAGAATGATTTTGAAAGCTTCCGTTACTTTTTCAGCGGTCGCACCGCCCCCAACGTCAAGGAAGTTAGCGGGTGTTCCGCCGTAATAGTTGATCGTGTCCATTGTTGCCATAGCAAGTCCGGCGCCGTTAACCATACAGCCGATGTTCCCATCTAAAGAAATGTAGCTTAAGTCATACTTAGAGGCTTCGATTTCTTTTGCATCTTCTTCGTCGAAATCGCGAAGTTCTACAATGTCTTTGTGGCGGTAAAGAGCGTTTTCATCGAAATCAAATTTCGCATCAAGCGCTAAAATATTGCCGTCGCCAGTTTCAACTAACGGGTTAATTTCAACGATAGATGCATCTTTTTCGATAAATACAGTGTATAGGCCAAGCATGAATTTCGCTGCTTTGTTTACAAGCTTTGGCGGAATATTCATGTTGAAAGCCATGCGGCGTGCCTGGAAACCAGTCAAACCGATTACTGGATCGATAACTTCTTTAAAGATTTTTTCAGGAGTGTTTTCAGAAACTTCTTCGATATCAACTCCGCCCTCTTCAGAGCCCATAAGAGTAACACGAGCAGTTTGGCGGTCAAGCACCAATCCGATGTAATACTCCTTCTTAATGTCAGATCCTTCTTCGATCAACAGGCGTTTAATTTCTTTGCCTTCTGGACCTGTCTGGTGAGTCACAAGAACTTTACCTAAAAGTTCTTTTGCATATGTACGGACTTCATCCAGATTTTTAGCGATTTTAACACCGCCAGCTTTGCCTCGTCCACCTGCGTGGATTTGCGCTTTAACCACGACAACATCCGTACTCAGTTCTTTCGCCGCTTTTACTGCTTCTTCCGGAGAAAAAGCAACAGTGCCGTAAGAAACTGCTACGCCGTATTGTCTGAGGAGTTCTTTTCCTTGATATTCATGGATATTCATCTGTCATCCTCCAATCAAACATCTTTATCGTAATTTTATTGCCTTTACCATTGTATTAAAGTTGTCACAAAAAGTCCACCGTTGTTCGTTATTCCGACAAAACTTCATCTATTTAAAACAGTGAATTTTTTGTCAAAAGAGATTTTATCGGTTCGAATGTTGATCGGTGAATTTTACATGGACCATATTTTTCAAGCGCTGCGATATGATCTTTCGTGCCATAACCGGAATGTTTTTCAAATCCGTACTGTGGATATTGAAGAGCGTATTCCGCCATAAGGGCATCTCTTCCTGTTTTCGCTAAAATAGAAGCTGCTGCAATGCTTAAGCTCTTAGCATCACCTTTGATGATGGATTCACAAGGCATTGGCAGTTTGAGCATCATCGCATCCGCCAGTACGATATGAGGAGAAGGGGAAAGCGCCAGTGCTGCTTGGGTCATCGAGCTTTTCGTTGCCTGATAAATATTAAGCCGATCAATTTCTTCAGGGGACTGGACATGAACCGAATAGCTAATGGCAATCGTTTTAATAATTTCTGCAAACTGATCGCGCTTAACTTTACTCAACTGCTTAGAATCATCTAAACCCACAAGGCTCGAGCAGTCCTCAGGCAAAATGACGGCAGCTGTTACCACAGGACCAGCTAGCGGACCTCTTCCGGCTTCATCAATTCCTGCCACTAAATCAGCTTTGGATTTTCTGAATACATCGTCGAATACTAATTTAGAATTATGATTTTCCAACAATTTTTTTCGATGCATTTGCTTGCGTAGCCAAGATGCTAATAAAGTTTGAACACTTTTACGCGTGTCCTTTTCAAGCTCCTCCATCCACGGTTGCCATTCCGTTATGCCATTCAATTTTTCTTTTATTTCCGTAGTTGTTTGCATCGATTCAACTTCTCTCGCCATTTAATTTTTTCTAAATTATTCATGCTGTTTCACTACACCGTCGCTTTTTCAATTCCAATGCTACGGTTAAAGCCACAACGCTTGTGTCACTTATCAAAAAAGCTGTTCCTCAAAATCGAGGAACAGCCGGTAATCGAATAGAGGAAACCCTCACTCTTCTTCAATCATTTCATCTCTATAATCGAACGTTACTTTGCCCAAATGCTGGTTCCGAATATCGCGAACAATTATTTCAGCGGTTGTTTCATAGTCGATTTCGCCATGCTGATCTAAACAACGACGCTTTTTTCCGATATGATCAAAGGTATTGACGATTTCTTCATCCACATGGTCAATTCCGTAACGCTCCATCATGCGTTCTGGATAGCGTTCTGCTAGAAATTTCAGAGAATAAATAGCCAGTTCCTGCATTTGAATAACTGAATCTTTGATTGCTCCCGTAACGGCCAGTTTCAATCCAGTCTCAGGATCTTCAAACTTCGGCCATAAAATACCCGGTGTATCCAATAGTTCAATTTCTTTCCCGACTTTAATCCACTGCTGAGCTTTCGTAACACCTGGCATATTTCCAGTTTTCGCTAAGCTTTTTTTCGATAAACGGTTGATGAGTGTCGATTTACCGACATTTGGAATTCCAACAATCATCGCTCGAATGGCACGAGGCTTAATACCTTTTGAAATCATCCGATCCCATTTTTCTTCAAGTATTTCTTTTGATGCTTTCGTAACTAATTGCAACCCTCTGCCTTCAAGCGAGTTGATGGCAACTGCACGAGTACCTTGATCTTCGAAATAACGAATCCATTTTTTCGTTTCAACTTCATCGGCCATGTCCATTTTGTTCAAGATAATAAGACGTGGTTTTTGCTGAATCACTTGATCGATCATTGGATTTCGTGAAGATAAAGGCAATCTGGCATCCACAAGTTCGAAAATAATATCCACTAACTTTAGTTTTTCAGTAACTTGTCTTCGCGCTTTCGCCATGTGTCCAGGAAACCATTGTATCGTCATAAAACCACTCCTTATTTTACAATTCCCGCTTCAGCCAATGGCCAGAAAACAAAATTCGTGTCCCCGATCACTTCATCGGTCGAGACCAATCCAATATGGCGGCTATCTTTGCTTGCACGGCGATTATCCCCCATCACAAAGATAGATCCTTCAGGTATGGTACTTTGTCCTTCGGTAACATCTTCTAAGACAAAATCTTCTGTCAGTGTACCGGTAATTCCTTGCTTATAAATGTCTAGATAAGGTTCTTCTACTGCTTCTCCATTTATATATAATTGGTCATCTTCATAGGCAATGTGATCACCTGGCAAACCGATTATACGCTTAATATAATCTTTTTGTTCAGGGGCATGAAAAACGATAATATCGAAACGGTCAGGTTCCCCAACTGAATAACCAATCTTGTTGACAATCATGCGATCTCCGTGCTCTAAAGTCGGCATCATTGACTCTCCATCTACTACAATCGGTGTGAATAAAAAGAAACGGATAATTGCTGCCAAACCGAAGGCGATCAACAGAGCTTTGGACCATTCCCACATTTCATTTTTCTTCTTCACTTCAGTCTCCATGCGCGTTCCTCCCCAAACTTACTGTTTTAATTGTACAAGGAATTAAACTTTTTAGCAAAAAGAAAGAGGGCGCAAGCGCCCTCTTTCATTAATACAAGCTTATCGAATTTCTTTGATACGAGCTGCTTTACCGCGTAGGTCACGCAAGTAATACAATTTAGCACGACGAACTTTACCACGACGGGTAACTTCAAGTTGTGCAATTTTTGGTGTGTGTACAGGGAATGTACGCTCAACACCAACACCGTAAGAGATTTTGCGAACAGTGAATGACTCACTGATTCCGCCTCCGCGACGGCCAATTACGACTCCTTCGTATACCTGAATACGTTCGCGTGTACCCTCAACAACTTTAACGTGGACGCGAACAGTGTCTCCAGGACGGAACGTTGGAAGATCCGTACGAATTTGTTCTTTAGTGATTTCTGTAATAATGTTTTGCATTATTTTTCTCTCCTTCTACAGATGTTCTTACACCAAATCAGCTGTTGCAGCGGAACATCGTGATCCTGTACTTCACATAAAAGTACAGTGTCCATAATACCACTGATAACCTGACAGCGCAAGAGCAAGCTGCACTCTATTTTCATTTCTTTAATTGGGCGATTATTTTTTTCTGTTTGTCATCCAACTCGATGTGTTCGAGCAGATCTGGCCGTCTTTCAAGCGTCCGTTTTAAGGTTTGTTCTTCGCGCCATTGATCAACTTTACCGTGATTACCGGAAGTTAAGACATCTGGTACTTTCCAGCCTCTGAAATCGGCAGGACGGGTGTATTGCGGGTGCTCTAGAAGTCCTGTAGAGAATGAGTCGCGAATTGGCGAATCGGCGTTACCTAGCACCCCAGGAAGCAGTCTAACGACACTATCAATGACCGTCATGGCTGCAAGTTCTCCTCCGGTTAGCACAAAGTCTCCAATTGAAATTTCATCTGTGACCAAATGTTCTCGAATTCGTTCATCATAGCCCTCGTAATGTCCGCAAATAAATACTAGTTCCTGTTCGTTTGCTAACTCTTCAGCTTTTTGCTGCGTAAAGCGCTCACCTTGTGGACACATTAAAATAACGCGTGGTTTGCTGTTTGGCGCGAGACTTTCAACCGCATTGAAAATCGGTTCTGGTTTTAGAACCATTCCTGCTCCGCCACCAAATGGGTAATCATCAACTTGGCGTTTGTTATCGGCAAATTCACGAATGTCCACAACGTTTAAACTAACTGCATTTTTATCCTGCGCTTTTTTCATAATTGAATGTTGAAAGACCCCTTCAAACATCGGCGGAAATAACGATAGAACATTTATGTTCATCAAGACAATAACCCTTCTATTACTTCGATCACGACTTTCTTTTGGTCAATATCAATTTCTTGGACGATTTCTTCAGTGTAAGGAATATAATGCTTCTTCCCCGACTCAGGTGTAACTTCCCAAACGTCGTTGGCACCAGTTTCCAAAATTTCACTGATCTTTCCGAGTTCTTGCCCTTCGGTTGAAAACACTGTGCACCCCAAAATTTCATGATGGTAATACGCATTATCTTCTAGTTCAGTCAAATCATGTTCAGAAATTCGCAAATAAGATTCTTTAAACGGCTCTACGTCATTGATATATGGATAACCCTCAAAAGTTAGTAACTCAAAGTTTTTATGTCGGCGCTGACTGGCGATTTTTACCATGATTGGTTTTTTTGCATCCGGCATGAAAAGCCCGAGCTTCGTCCCAACTGCAAAGCGTTCTTCTGGAAAATCCGTACGCGATAAAACACGTACTTCGCCACGAATTCCGTGTGTATTGACAATCTTTCCTACATTAAACCATTGCATAAGCAAACATCCTTTCACTTTTATTTTTCTGAAAAAAAAAGAAGGAACCTGGGCTCCTTCTTCTTAATCAACAATATCGAGATACGTTTTTTTCTTATGATAACCACCTGCTGCTGAGTACACAATTGAACGAACAGCTTTCGCTACACGCCCCTGCTTCCCGATCACTTTCCCTGTATCCTCTGGATGCACAGAAAGCTTGTAGACAATTCGGCTTGCGTTTTCGTCAGTAACGACGCGAACTTCTTCCGGATAATCAACTAACGGTTTGACAATGCTCTCAATCAGCTGCCTCATAAAAAACTCTCCCTTATTTGTTTAGTTTTTCGTTATGGAATTTCTCCATAATGCCTTTTTGAGAAAACAAGTTACGTACAGTATCAGATGGTTTTGCACCATCATGAAGCCATTTCAATACTTGCTCTTCGTCGATCTTAACTTCAGCTGGAACTGTCAGTGGGTTGTAAGTACCTACTGTCTGGATTTGACGGCCGTCACGTGGAGCACGTGAGTCAGCTACTACAATACGGTAAAAAGGAGATTTTTTAGCTCCCATACGTTTCAAGCGAATTTTTACTGCCATTTCTTAAAGCACCTCCGAATAGTTTCACACAAGATATTATATTAGCAAGCTTTAAATAGTTTGTAAAGTATTTTTTCTTAACACCTTGAAATTTTTACTTGAAAAGTGAGTCTAGGCCCGGCATTCCCATTTTTTTTCTTCCTTTTTTCGTGTTCATACCAGACATTTGCTTCATCATTTTCTTCATGTCTTCAAACTGTTTTAGCAGTCTGTTGACATCTTGAATATTGGTCCCCGACCCTTTAGCAATTCGTTTTTTTCGATTGGCATTAATGATTTCGGGAGTGGTTTTCTCTTTTTTTGTCATCGAATAGATAATCGCTTCTACGCGATCCATTTGGCCTTCATCGACTTTTGCGTTTTCTAACCCTTTGATTTTATTGGCACCTGGCAACATTTTCAGTATCTCGTCCAATGGTCCCATTTGTTTGACTTGTGTCATTTGTTCAAGAAAATCATCAAAAGTAAAAGTAGAAGTTCTGAACTTTTCTTCTAACTCTTTTGCTTTTACTTCATCAACATTTGACTGCGCCTTTTCAATGAGCGACAGCATATCGCCCATGCCAAGTATTCGTGACGCCATACGTTCGGGGTGGAAAGCTTCAAGCGCATCCATTTTTTCACCCATCCCGACAAATTTAATCGGTTTTTGAGTGACAGAACGAATGGATAATGCCGCACCGCCTCGTGTATCACCATCAAGCTTCGTTAAAACGACGCCAGTGATGCCAATGGCTGCATCAAAATTTTGAGCCACGTTGACAGCATCTTGCCCTGTCATAGAATCGACGACCAAGAAAATTTCATCTGGCTCTTTAAGCGCACGAATATCTTTCAATTCCTGCATCAACGCCTCATCGACATGCAAACGCCCTGCTGTATCAATAATGACCGTATCCAAATGCTCTGCCTTCGCATGTTCAATTGCCTGACGCGCAATTTCCACAGGAGACATGTCTGTCCCTTTAGAAAAAACCGGAAGCGATAACTGCTTACCAATCGTCTCTAACTGCTGAATCGCGGCCGGACGATAAACATCGGCCGCTACGAGTAGCGGTTTACGATTGTGTTTTCTGCGCAACAAATTAGCGAGTTTTCCCGTGGTTGTCGTTTTACCGGCACCTTGCAAACCAACCATCATAATGACGGTCGGTTGTTTTGTAGAAAACTCGATTTTCCGCTCTTCGCCACCCATCAATTCTGTCAGTTCATCTTTAACGATTTTAACGACTTGTTGTCCTGGTGTTAGGCTGTCCATGACATCTTGTCCAATCGCTCGTTCACTGATTTTCTTGACGAATTCTTTCACTACTTTTAAGTTGACATCCGCTTCGATCAAGGCGAAACGAACTTCACGCATCATTTCCTTAACGTCTGCTTCGTTGACTTTACCTTTACCTTTTATCTTAGTCATCGTCCCTTGCAGGCGTTCGGATAAACCTTCAAATGCCATTCTTTCCGCCTCCTAATCCCATTCCTTTAGTTCGCCCAAAAATTGCTGGACGCGCTCTTCTGTGAATGGCTGTTTTTCAAATGACGAAACCAGTTGCTGACGTTTCTGAAACTTTTCAAATAGCTGCAACTTGCGTTCATATTCTTCTAGCATTGCTTCTGTCCGGCGAATGTTATCGTAAACTGCCTGACGGGTGATATGGTATTCTTCGGCAATTTCGCCCAGTGAATGGTCGTCTAAATAGTACAGCATCATATAGCTACGCTGTTTTGGCGTCAGTAACTCCTGATAGAAATCAAACAAATAGTTCATACGTGTTGTTTTTTCTAGTCCCATCATTGACGCTCACCCCATTCATTCTAATGCTTAGAATACTGAAAATCGACAAAGCTGTCAAGTAATTTTACTTGTCTGCTTTAGCATCTTCCAATTCTTGCTCTTTATCCAATCCTTCAGCAAACAAGCCGTAAACGTATTTTTGCGCATCGAAAGGTTGCAGGTCATCTAGTTTTTCACCAAGGCCTACAAATTTCACAGGAATTTTTAATTTATTGCGAATCGCCAAGACAATTCCGCCTTTTGCTGTCCCATCTAGTTTTGTTAGCACAATGCCTGTAACATCGGTAACTTCTTTGAATGTCTGCGCCTGGAGCATAGCATTTTGACCAGTCGTAGCATCAAGTGCCAGTAATACTTCATGAGGCGCACCGGGAATTTCACGCGAAATAACACGATGAACTTTTTGCAGTTCGTTCATCAAATTGACTTTGTTTTGCAGACGTCCTGCCGTATCGCAAATAAGCACGTCCACTCCGCGGGATTTAGCGGAACGTACAGCGTCATACATAACCGCTGCCGGGTCTGACCCTTCACTTTGTTTAATCACATCTACGCCAACTCGCTTGCCCCAGACATCCAATTGCTCGATTGCACCGGCACGGAATGTATCACCTGCCGCAAGCATAACGGTCTTGCCTTCATTTTTGAAACGATGAGCGAGTTTTCCGATAGTGGTAGTTTTGCCAACACCGTTAACTCCAACCATCAAAATGACCGTCAATCCTTCAACAAAATTGATTTCATTGATTTCTGCTTCACCAGCTTCATAGATTTCCACCAGTTTTTCCGAAATAACGGATTGGACATTTGACGTATCTTTTACGTTTTTCCGTTGCACTTCAAAACGCAAGTCGTCCATTAACTCAATAACCGTTTCGAAACCGACATCCGCTTGCAACAAAATTTCTTCTAGTTCCTCAAAAAAGTCTTCATCGACTTTTCGGTATTTCGCTACCAAATCATTGATTTTTGATGTAAAACCAATACGGGTTTTGGCTAATCCTTCTTTGTATTTTTCAGTTGATTCTTCAGCTTCAGTATTGCCAGCAAATTTATCTTTTAGTTTTTTGAAGAAACTCATGTGTATCCACTCCTTTTTCAGGTTTTTTCTTCGAGCCTGACCGAAACCAGTTTCGATATCCCAGATTCTTGCATGGTGATGCCATATAAAACGTCGGCACCTTCCATTGTCCCTTTACGATGTGTAATGACGATAAACTGCGTATCTTCGCTGAATTTCTTCAGGTATTGACTGTAACGCACGACATTCGATTCATCAAGCGCCGCCTCGACTTCATCAAGCACACAGAAGGGTACAGGACGCACATTCAAAATCGCAAATAATAAAGCGATCGCTGTAAGTGCACGTTCTCCACCAGATAGCAAACTCAAATTTTGCAACTTTTTACCAGGTGGCTGAGCAATAATCTCTACACCTGTTCTCAACATATCTTGCGGATCTGTCAATACTAAGTCAGCAGAGCCCCCACCAAACAACTCTTTAAAGACCCGTTGGAACTGCTTGCGAATGGCATGAAAAGTATCGTCAAAACGACTAGTCATTTCTCCGTCCATTTCCCGAATTAATGTTCGCAATGTTTCTTTCGCTTCGTTTAAATCGTTACGTTGCTCTGTTAAAAAGGCATGGCGGTCAGAGACATGTTCAAATTCTTCGATTGCACCAATATGGACAGGCCCTAATTCTTCAATAGATTGTTTCAGCAATTTAACTTTTCTACGAACAACGGCTTCTTCATCAATCATTTCAAACTGTTTTGCTTGCTCTAGTGTCAGCTGATAATTGGTGTCAAGCTGGGTAATAAAACTTTGAATTTGAACTTCTAACCGTGTTGATTTGACTTCATAAATTCGAATCGCTTCCACATAGCCTTTATAAATACGTTGGTGTTCTTTTAAATCTTCTTCCAAACCAGTTAAGGTATCTTGCTGTCCTAAGCGTTGTTTTTTTGTCTGCTCAACCGTTTGCAACATGTGCATTTTTTTCGTTGACCAGGTCTCAATTTCTTGCAGAATTTCCTTGTCTGAATACACTTTTACTGCTTCTTCTGACTGAATCCATTGCAACTCTTTTTGATTTTCTTGCAGTTTGTAATTGCTTTTCTCGAGTCGCTCAAAAAGCTCCGCTTCACTCACTGTTAATTGATTGAGGCGTTCTTTTGTTACAGCATCTAACGACTTTTGTTCTGCTAATTTCTCCAAAACTTGATCACGTGCTGATTGGTTTTGCTGCTTAAACAGCGTGAGTTCGTCAATTTCCACGGTAATAGCAGCCAATTCTTTTACGATGCTCTCACGGCGTATAGATGCTACTTCTTTTCGTCCAGTAATGGCTGTCAAATCATATTCTTTGTTTTTTTGTTCTGCTTCAAAAAGATGGAAACGCTCTAACGTTGTCTTTAAAACAGCTTCAATTTCACGAAGAATGGTCGAACTTTCCGCTTCTGAATCCCGGTATTTCTCCCCTTCATTTTTCAAGGCTTGAATGGATTCCTCTGCCACCTTCACTTCTGCCTGTTCTTTGATTACTGTTTTTTCAGCGTTTATGATGGTCTCTTTTAACTCTGCTGATTGCACAAGCAATTGCTCAAGTTCAGCTTTTCGCGTGAAGAATGAAGCTTGGGTTTTGTTAGAACCGCCTGTCATCGATCCACCGGCGTTCACGATATCGCCATCTAAGGTTACGACACGGAAGCGATTGCCGGTTGCTTTAGCAATCGCTGTCGCGCCTTTCAAGTCTTCAGCGATAATGACATTGCCTACTAAATTTTCAATAATCATCGCATACTGTGCATCGTAATCGATTAATTCGCATGCCATATTCACATAGGCTGGGTGCTCCCGCACAGTAGCCAATGTATGTTCTGGGATCTTCCGCGATTTCATGACAGTCATTGGTAAGAAAGTAGAACGTCCCGCCCTCTTTTTACGAAGAAAATCAATGGCTTCTCTAGCATGCTGCTCGTTTTCTGTAACAATGTGCTGACTTGAAGCACCTAATGCCGTTTCAATGGCCTTAGCATAAGTTTTCTCTACTTGCGCAATTTCAGCAACTGCTCCTCTAATGCCTGCTAGCTGGCCTTTTTCACGTGCCATTAATACTTCACGGACACCTTGAAAAAACCCTGAGAAATCGGCTTCAAGTTCCTGTAAGGTACCAACGCGAGCCGCAAGCTGTTTTTCAGACTGATAGGCTTGAAACAGCATCGCTTGCTTTTGATCAAATGATTGCTTTTGCAGTTGATAAGAAGCTTCCGCGTTTTTATATTGCTGACGCTTGTCTTCTAACAAGGTACGAATGTCTGCAACATTTTTTTCTGCATACGTTTTTTGGCTTTTCAATTTCGATAGTTCCAACTCAAAGTCAGCCCGTTGCGAAGTAATTCGTCCGGTTGATTCTGACAGTTGTTGTTCTTGCAAACCAATATTTTTAAGCTCGTTTTTGACTGTTGCCTGCTCGTTCATCAAATCGATATAGACCGACTTGCAATTTTCAATTTCGTTGTCGATATCGGCCGGAGTTCGGTTCAACTGCTCTTCAAGTTGTTTAATCGTCGTCCGTATTTTTTGACGCTGTATTTTGCGTTCTTCTAATAACACCAACTGCTCATTGTGTTTTTTCTGAAGCAAAACATTTTCTAGTTTTTCCGCATCTAAATTACTTTGTAATTGCTGCGCTTGGCGATGAGCATTGCTTTTTTTCTCGGACATCAACAGTTTGCGTCCTTGCCATTTCTCCGTTTCGGCACTCGCTTCAACTAAAGCATTTTGCGCTTGATCTATTTTGCGATCCAACTCTGCGAGCGCTTGACGAATTTCAGCGACTGCACGCTCTTTCGTCGTAATTTCTGCAGCTATTTGCTGCTCTTTTTCTGAATGAACTGCTGCTTCTTGCGCTAGTTGATTGAGTTCCTGCTCCAAGTTGCTGGCATCATGAGCCAACAAGGCGATATCGGCATCTTTTAATTGTTCGTTCATATCCAAAAAATCGCGTGCAGTGGAGGCTTGAATTTGAAGCGGCTCCATACGACCATCCAATTCATGTAAAATATCCAATACACGATTAAGGTTTTCATCGGTTTCATTTAGTTTCATTTCAGCTTTTTTCTTCCGCTGCTTGTATTTCAACACACCTGCAGCTTCTTCAAATATAGATCGACGTTCTTCTGCTTTTGAATTCAGAATTTCATCTACTCGTCCCTGCGAAATAATGGAAAAGGCTTCTTTACCCAATCCAGAATCCATAAACAAGTCTGTAATATCTTTCAATCGACAATTTTGCTTATTCAGCAAATAGGCACTTTCACCACTGCGAAAAACCCTTCTCGTTACGCTGACTTCGCTGTAATCGAGAGGGACACGCCCGTCCGTATTATCTAAAATCAACGTAACTTCTGCAAAATTTAACGGTTTTCTTGAATCACTGCCAGCAAAAATAACGTCCTCCATTTTTGCACCGCGTAGTGATTTTGCTGATTGTTCTCCGAGCACCCAACGGATAGCATCGGTAACATTGCTTTTGCCGCTACCATTTGGTCCGACAACGGCGGTTACTCCAGGTACAAAGTCGATGCCGATACGATCAGCAAATGATTTGAACCCCATGATTTCCAATCTCTTCAAAAACATTACGACTACTCCTCCGCCAATTCTTGCAATTTACGGATTGCCAGCTGAGCTGCCTGCTGTTCCGCTTCTTTTTTCGATCGACCATTACCGACGCCAAGTTCCTTATCCGCAAGAGATACACGAGTCACAAATACACGGCTATGCGCTGGTCCGATTTCATCAATAATTTCGTAATTCAATGCTCCGGTATTTTTTTGTTGAACCAATTCTTGTAATTGGCTCTTATAATCCATCACATGCGAAAAAGCACCGATTTCCACTTTTGGAAATAATACCGTTTCCAAAAATGCGACAACAGGATCTAATCCTTGGTCTAGGTAAAGAGCGCCAATATACGATTCGAAAACATCTGCCAATAAAGCTGGACGTGTTCTTCCACCTGTTAACTCTTCTCCTTTACCTAAAAGGATATATTTACCGAAATTTAGTTCATTGGCAAATAAAACCAGAGAAGGTTCACAAACGATTGCTGCACGCAACTTTGTCAACTCGCCTTCGCTCATTTGTGGGTATTTCGTATACAGGTAATGCGAAACGGATAATTCCAATACCGCATCCCCTAGAAATTCCAAACGTTCGTTGTCGGTAAATTGTTTTCTTCGATGCTCATTCACATAGGATGAATGGGTAAAAGCTTGATGCAATAAGGCAGGTTTATTAAATGAAACATTGAGTTCTTTTTGCAGTTGTTCAAATGACGCTTTGACACTTTCTTTTATGGTACTGGTCTTTTGGTGATTTACTTTTTTATTCATGGCCATTTTTATCTGCCTTCCTTTGTGTACTTCTTTCAATTTTACCTTTTTTTCAGCGATTGTGCAAAAGAGAATTGACGCACAATCGCTTAGTGTAACAGCAATTGTGCGTCAATGGTTTTAAGTATAATTTTCTGGTAGAACGTTTAGCACCCAGACTCTAGGGTCATAAGTCTCTCCAGCTATGCGGCAAAGTGCGCCGCTTCGCCGGAGCGTCTTATGCCCGTCGAGTCTACACGGGCGCTTTCGCTTTTCTTGGTTACGCTTGTTTTTTCTCGATATACGTTACTGCGTCGCCTACTGTGTTCATGTTTTCAGCGTCTTCGTCAGAAATCTCCATATCGAACTCATCTTCAAGTTCCATAACAAGTTCTACTACGTCCAATGAATCTGCACCTAGGTCACCTGTGAATGAAGCTTCAAGTTTCACTTCGTTCTCTTCTACACCTAGACGATCCACGATTACTTTCGTTACTCTATCTAATACTGTTGACAATGTCGTCACCTCCCCTCAAATCAGTATACAAAAAAATTACCTACATGACCATGCCGCCGTCAAGATGAAGCGTTTGGCCCGTCATATAGGATGCATCATCCGAAGCTAAGAATAGCGCAGCTTTTGCAACGTCTTCTGGTGCACCAAAACGGCCTAATGGAATTTGTCCCATCATCGCTTTTTGAACGTCTTCACTCAATTTTTCGGTCATATCGGTCGTGATAAAGCCAGGAGCGACAGCATTGGCTGTAATTCCACGACTTGCTAGTTCACGCGCTGTCGTTTTCGTCAAGCCAATGACACCCGCTTTTGCTGCAACATAATTTGCTTGTCCAGCGTTGCCCATCACGCCTACGATTGAGGCAATATTGACGATTCGGCCAGAGCGCTGTTTCATCATTTGGCGTGTTACTGCTTTTGTGCAAATAAATACGCCTTTTAAGTTAATATTGATGACATCGTCCCATTCGTCATCTTTCATACGCATCATCAAATTATCACGTGTGATACCCGCGTTATTCACTAAAATATCAACAGATCCAAACGTTTTCATCGTTTCATCGACCATCGCTTTAACTGATTCGGCATCTGAAACATTGGCTTTCACTGCAATTGCAGTACCACCATTAGCCTCAATATCCGCAACTACTGCTTCTGCTTTTTCTTGGCTACCGCTATAATTGACAACTACTTTTGCACCGTCTGCTGCAAATTTACGCGCTATTTCTGCTCCAATTCCACGAGATCCACCAGTAATAATGGCTGTTTTCCCTGCAAGTTTACTCATTTTGCCAACTCCTCTACCGCTTTTTCAAATGACGCTAAGTCATAAACTGGCAAAGTTTTAACTGAGCGATCAATTTTTTTCACTAATCCACTCAATACTTTCCCAGGGCCAATTTCGATAAATACGGTTACACCAAGATCAATCATTTCGCGCACCGATTGTTCCCAAAGAACTGGTGAATACAATTGACGAACAAGAAGATCTTGAATTTGTGTCGCATTTGTTTCCGCTTTTGCTGTGACGTTTGAAACGACTGGTACTTTCGCATCTAACAAGAAAGAAACGCTCAGTTCTTTCGCTAAATCTTGGGATGCCGAACGCATCAATTCCGAGTGGAACGGTCCGCTGACATCAAGTGGAATGGCACGCTTAGCTCCACGCTCTTTAGCGACGATACACGCTTGCTCAACTCCAGCTTTTGTACCCGAAATAACGATTTGTCCTGGGCAATTCAAGTTAGCAAGTTGCACAACACCTGTCGTGTCCGTCACTTCATTTGTTACTTTTTCAAGTTCTTCACTTTCCATACCAAGAATAGCAGCCATTGTCCCTTCTCCTGCTGGGAAAGCTGTATTCATAAACAATCCACGCTTATGTACAATGTTAACCGCTGTTGGAAATTCTAACACATTCGAAGTTACGAGCGCGCTATATTCGCCAAGGCTATGACCCGCTGTATAATCCGGTCTAATCCCTGCTCGAATCAATCGTTCTGTAATCATTGAACTAACTGTTAAAAGAGCTGGTTGCGCATGATAGGTTAACGTCAATTCTTCTTGTGGGCCTTCTAGCATCAACTTAGATAAATCTAAATCAAGTGTTTGGTTGGCACTTTCAAAGAAATTACGGCTCGTATCGTCTGTTAAAAAGCTTTCGCCCATTCCAACCATTTGCGACCCTTGGCCTGGATAGATAAATGCAATCTTAGTCTTCATGTAAAGTCTCCTTTTTCAGCGTACTGTAAATTGTTCCCGTTACATCAAATTCAACCATCGTACGTGTTTGGCGTATCGCATTGAATAAGGCATTAGCATTTGACGAACCATGCGCTTTTATAACGGGTGCTTTTAAACCGAATAATCCGGCGCCGCCATATTCGCTATAATCCAACATGCCTTTCAACCCTTTTAAATCATCTTTCACAAGAAAAGCCGCAACTTTTGTTTTAACTGAGCTCATAAAGACATCTTTCATCATCGCAAAAACATTCATTGCCGTTCCTTCGATGGTCTTCAACACCATATTGCCAGTAAAGCCGTCGGTCACCACAACATCAGCCACACCATTTAATAAATCACGTGACTCAACGTTGCCAATAAAATGGACTGGCGCTTCTTTTAATAATGGAAAAGCGGCTTTTGTTAAGTCATTGCCTTTTTTCTCTTCGGTTCCGATATTCAAAAGACCCACTGTTGGATTGTTAATGCCGCGAACTTTTTCAGCATAAATGCTGCCCATAATCGCATATTGCACAAGATGTTCCGGTTTAGCTTCTGCATTGGCACCCATATCAAGCATGACAAACCCTTTGCCATCAATAGTTGGCAAAGTTGGGGCTAATGCTGGACGATCCACCCCATCAATGCGGCCAACAACAAATAAACCTGCCGACATAAGAGCCCCTGTATTTCCTGCAGATACGCAAGCGTCGGCTTCGCCATCTTTTACAGCTTGTGCCATCCGAACCATCGAGGCATCTTTTTTTCGTTTAACCGATCGCACAGGATCATCTTCTGAAGTGATTACTTCTTCACAATGGACGATTGTTAACCGGTCATGTTCCGTCAAAAATTCTTGCATCTTTTCCTGATGACCAAATAATTGAATTTCAACATCTGTAAATTCTGCTAATGCTTTATAGACACCTGCAATAATTTCTTTTGGCGCATGATCTCCACCCATTGCATCTACTGCTATTTTCATTCTATGTCACCTTCACTTTGTTCTGTCATACGGTACATTTCAAAAGTGCCAATAAAAACCGTCTGCTGTTCTACCGATGAAACTACTTTAACAAACGCCCTGTTTTTTTCAGGGTGGCTGTCGATTACTTCTGCTTTTGCAACAATCCGTTGCCCGGCAGTTACCGGTCGCAAAAATTGCAGTTCCGACTTTACCGTTAATGCCAGTTCTTCGTTCATTACTGCCACGGCCAACGAATTGGCTTGTGCAAATAAATGATGACCTCTGGCAATCTGATTACGTTGAAAAACATGTTCTGGCTTTACATCAAAAATCGAAATCGCTCTTTTGTCTAGTTCAATGTCAATAATCTCACCAATCACTTCGTCGATTGGCAAAGATTTCACTTCATCTTCGAAGGTTTTCACGGCTACGTGTTTAATGCGTTCGCGCAGCTCTGGAATAGCAAGCTCCATTCGATCTAATCGAATGGTTTGCACACTAACGTCAAATGCTACCGACAATTCTTCATCGGTGACGAAAGGATTTTCTTTGATTGAGTCTTTTAACGCTTGTTGCCGTTGTTTTTTTGGTCTTTTCACTGTGTCACCGCCCGCTATTAGCACTTGGTACTAATATGAGTATATAAATAACAAAAAAAGAATGCAAGGAAAATAATGATTCCTGCATTCTCAATCTAACCCGCCACCTGTTAATATTCCTGACTGTTCTATCTGTTGACGTAAACAACGCATATCATCCGCTTGCCAAAATTCGTCGCTGCTGATTAGTTTTTCAGCATCTTTTCTAGCTGCTTCAAGCGCTCGGTAATCATGAATCAAATCGGCCATTTTAAATTCTGGAATCCCGCTTTGTTTACGGCCGAAAAAGTCACCCGGACCTCTTAACTGCAAATCTTTTTCTGCTAGCACAAAACCATCGTTGGTTTCAGTCATTGTCGTCATACGCTCTTTACCAATTTCTGTCTTCGGGTCTGCCAACAAGATGCAATAAGACTGTTCACTGCCACGTCCAACACGGCCTCGTAATTGGTGTAACTGAGACAAACCGAAACGTTCGGCGTCGTAAATAAGCATAAACGACGCGTTTGGTACATTAACGCCAACCTCTACAACCGTTGTCGACACTAATACAGCAATTTGTCCTTCTGAAAATTCGCGCATTGTCTGTTCTTTTTCATCTGAGTGCAAGCGCCCGTGCATCAATCCAACTGTAAAACGCTCATTGAAATACATCGATAACTGCTGAAACAAATCAACGGCATTTTGATAATCCAGTTTATCGGATTCCTCGATCAGTGGACAGATGACATAGGCTTGCCGTCCTGCAGCCAACTCTTTTTCCATCCGCCCGACAATTTTGCCGAACATCTCCTTTTTCATCCAATAGGTTTCAATTTCTTTACGACCAGCTGGCATTTCATCGATAACGGATACATCCATTTCTCCAAAAGCAGAAATCGCCAACGTTCGTGGAATTGGTGTAGCCGTCATAAATAGAACATCAGGATTATAGCCTTTATCCTTTAACACACGTCGCTGATCCACGCCAAACCGGTGCTGCTCATCGGTAATAACAAGACCGAGCTTGTGGAATCGTACTTCTGGCTGAATCAACGCATGCGTTCCAATTAACAGATCGATTTCCCCATTTGCTAACTGTTCCAAAATCAATTGTCGTTTCTTTCCTTTTACTGAGCCTGTTAAAAGAGCAATGTTCACTGAAAACGGACTGAACCACTGCACCAATGTGTTAGCATGTTGTTCCGCCAAAATTTCAGTAGGCGCCATTAACGCACCTTGTAGCCCTGCTGTATGAGCTGCATATAACGCAATTGCCGCTACTACTGTTTTACCTGACCCCACATCCCCCTGCAGGAGTCGATTCATACGGAACGGCTCTTTCATATCTTTGCAAATTTCATTGACCACTCGTTTTTGTGCAGCAGTCAAATTGAAAGGCAATGAGTCAATAAATCCCTTCAACCGTTCGAGATCGTAATCGATAAAAGAGCCGCCTTCTTCCTCACGATTTTTTTTACGAAGCGCTTGCATCTTTAATTGAAATACTAATAATTCTTCGTAAACAAAACGCCGACGCGCTTGTTTGACTTTTTCACCATCTGGAGGAAAATGAACCCATTCTAAAGCATCTTGTACCGGCGCTAATTGATAGGCATCAACAAACCTTTTTGGCAAACAATCTTCCATGTCTTCTTTTACTAAATCCAATGCTTGGCGCATCAGCTTGCGAAATGTTTTTTGGTGAATGCTGCCTTTTAAGCTGTAGACCGGTTCGAAATCCGCTCCATTTGTCCTCGGCCCAATCGTGTGACTTGATACCGTAATGACTTGACGCCCACGATCCCATTTACCCGTTAGTGTAATAATTTCTCCCAACTGCAATTTCGCTTTAACATAAGGCTGATTGAAAAATATAGCCTTTATCAGATGGCGCCCTACTAACACCCGGACTTGCGTTCGCGATTTATTTTTACCTAAAAAAAGGACGGAAGGTTCGCTTTCGACCCTTCCCTCCACTGTTACGCGTTCATTATGAGGTGTATCGGCCAGATCTTTTAATTGAAAATCCTCATGGCGATACGGAAATGTCATGATCAAGTCATGCAATGTCTCAATTTTCATTTCCTGTAAGGTTTCGGTTGCTTGCTTCCCTACTCCTTTTAATGTGGCGACTGACTCTTTACTGCCCACTTCCGACAACTGCTCCTCCAAAAATTTTGGATTCAAGCCATTTTCCAGTAGGCGTTGCGGCAAGTCCGCCTTTTGCGGTTTCTCTTAGCGCACTCGGCATCGATTGGCCGATTTCGAACATCGCACCAATAACTTCGTCACACGGAATACGGCTAGTCACACCAGCTAACGCCATGTCTGCCGCTACTACTGCATTGGCAGCTCCCATTGCATTACGTTTTACACAAGGCACTTCTACCAATCCCGCCACTGGATCGCAGACTAGACCGAGCATATTCTTCATCGTAATGGCAAATGCTTCTGAGCTTTGCTGAGGCGTACCACCAGCCATTTCAATAATAGCAGCTGATGCCATACCAGCGGCTGATCCGACTTCTGCTTGACAGCCACCTGCTGCACCTGAAATCGATGCATTATTGGCCACAACAAAGCCAAAAGCGCCTGCTGTAAATAAATAACGGATCATTTGCTCGCGTGTTGGATTTAATTTATTTTGCACAGCAAATAACGTACCTGGTACCACGCCAGCAGATCCCGCTGTTGGTGTCGCACAAATAGTGCCCATCGCTGCATTGACTTCGTTAGTCGCAACCGCTTTACTAACTGCGTCAAGCAGCAAATCTCCAGAAAGCGTATTGCCTTTTTCGCGATAAGCTTGCAACAATACAGCATCTCCACCCGTCAATCCTGAAACCGAGTGAACTCCTTTTAACCCTTTTTCTACAGCTTCTTCCATGACCGTCAAGTTACGATCCATTTGAATCATGATGTCTTCACGCGATCGATTGGTCATCAGTATTTCTTGTTCAATCATAATTTCAGAAATTAATTTCTGTTCTTTTTCAGCCCGTTCAACTAACTCTCTTACATTACGGAATAAAGCTTCCATTATCATAGCCTCCAATTTAATCGGCGATTCGTGTCACCTGCGTGATATTCGGAAGTTTTTTCAATTCATCCATCACTTCTTTATCAACATTTTGATCTACTTCGATGACCATCAATGCCATATGTCCTTTTTCTTTCCGAGAAACTTCCATGTGACCGATGTTAATATCGTATTTGTAGAGGCAATTCGCAACATTGGCGATACACCCTGAACGATCTTCATGGACAACTAAAATTGCCGGATGGTTCCCTGATAAACGAAGCGGGAAGCCATTTAACTCAGTGATTTCGATTTTTCCGCCACCAATTGAAATGCCCATCATCGACATTTCAGATTTTTCATCTCCAATGACGATGCGTGCTGTATTCGGATGATCAACATGACCCGTTTCAGGAATAAACTCATAGGTCATCCCTGCTTTTTGCGCTTCTTCAAACGACGTTTTAATGCGTTCATCAAAAGTATCATAGTCTAATAATCCACCGATGATGGCAACGTCTGTACTGTGCCCTTTATAAGTTTCTGCAAACGAACCGTAAAGGTGCACTTTTGCCCAATCCGGTTGTCTCCCGAACAAATCCCTCGCTACTCTTCCGATGCGGGCTGCTCCCGCAGTATGCGAAGAAGAAGGCCCAATCATGACTGGACCGATTATATCAAAAACAGATTTGAACTTCATGGCTCAAACCCCTCACTTTCAATTTACGTATACTGTTAGTGTACATGATTTCGACTTATTTAACAAAAATAAAAAGCGCATACATTCGTATGCGCCTTAGCCATTTGACTATATTGAAAAAACAAAAAGAAAAATTATTCTACAGCAAGTATGAAAGGATACAATGGCTGTTTACCATTATGAATTTCAACTTCAACCGCGCTATTTAAAGACTCAATAAATTCGCCCAATTTCTGAGCATCTGCCGCTGTCGCATCTTCTCCATAAAGAATTGTGACAATTTCCGCTTCGTTGTCTACTAGCTTTTTAGCCAACTCTTCAGTGACACGTTCTAGATTGCTATCAGAAACAATGATTTTCCCTTCGGAAATACCCATGAAATCATCTTTCTTAATGGCAATGCCATCAATCGATGTATCCCGAACAGCAAATGTGACAGAACCTGATTTCACATGTTTTGAAGCACTTGCCATTGCTAGTTGGTTGGTTTCTACGGTTGCTTCCGGGTTGAAAGCGAGTAATGCTGCCATTCCTTGAGGTACATCTTTAGTAGGCACTACAGCCGCTTCAATAGCTAAAAGTTCAGCCGCTTGTTCGGCTGCCATAATAATGTTTTTGTTATTCGGCAAAATCAAAACACGCTCTGCACCAATCGATTTGACAGCATTAACGATATCCTCTGTCGATGGATTCATGGTCTGCCCGCCTTCAATGACATACGAAGCTCCAATACTACGCAACAGTTCTGAAATTCCTTCACCCATGGCAACTGTTACAACCGCATAAGGATGTGTCGCTTGTTGTTTAGGTGCATTTTTTTGGAAGCCTTCGCCAACAATATCGATATGCTGTTGACGCATATTCTCGATTTTCATACTGATCAAGCTGCCGTAATCCTGACCATATGTAAGAACTTTTCCAGGTTCTTCCGAATGAATATGAATTTTCGCCACTTCCTCATCTGCGATGACCAATAGCGAATCCCCGTAACTACTCAAGTCAGAACGAAATAAAGCCTCATTAAATTCTTTTTTGCCTGTTTCGAACTTCACCATAAATTCTGTGCAGTAGCCAAACTCAATATCGGCGGTATCCATAAAGCCAGCAATGTTTTTATGGTGCTCTGCACTGACCAAATCGTTCATTGAATGATGTGCGTGTTTTTCAGGTAATTCTTCCCCTTTTAGCGAAGCAAGAAAGCCTTCGTAAACATATACAAGACCTTGTCCGCCGCTATCAACAACGCCGACTTCTTTTAATACGGGAAGTAAGTCAGGTGTCCGTTCCAAAGAAGCTTTTGCTTCGATCACTACAGCCTCGAACCAAACAATGAGGTCTTCTTCTGTTTTTGCTGCTTCCATGCCTTTAGCAGCCGCATCTTTTGCGACTGTCAAGATCGTTCCTTCAACTGGTTTCATAACCGCTTTATACGCTGTTTCAACACCGTGTTGAAGAGCTTCTGCAAACTTAAGCGCTGTCAATTCTGATTCTGAAGCAATGTATTTACCAAAACCTCTGAAAAGTTGCGAAAGAATAACACCCGAATTTCCACGTGCTCCCATCAATAAACCTTTAGATAAGGCACCTGCTGTCTTGCCAATATGCGCTTCTGCTTGAGCTGTTGTTTCTTTTGCTCCAGAAGTCATTGACAAATTCATATTGGTCCCCGTGTCTCCATCAGGAACAGGGAAAACATTTAATGCATCAACATAATCCGCATTTTGAAAAAGATGGTGAGATCCCATCTGTACCATTTCTGCGAACTTTACTCCATTTAATGACTTCATAACTGATTCTTCCTCCTCCTACGGGTTCGTTACACGAACTCCCTGGACAAAAATATTGACTGCTTTTACAGACATACCTAATGTTTTAGTAATGGTGTACTTCACTTTGGACTGAACTTGATAAGCTACTTCAGAAATTTTCGTTCCATAGCTAATGATGACATACATATCAATAACCAAATTTTCATCTTCTTGGCGCACAAGAACTCCTTTGGCAAAATTTTCTTTGCGGAGTATATCTGTCAAGCCATCGCGTATTTGGTGTTTCGTTGCCATGCCTACAATGCCATAGCATTCGATTGCTGCGCCGCCTGCTATTTGAGCAATTACATCATTGGAAATATCGATTTGACCATATTCATTCTTTAATTCAATCGACATTGAAATTCCTCCTTGAGTCCTATTTCACTCTTCCCATTCTACCTCAAACCTTTATAGATGAAAAGCCGCCGTTTAAGGTGTAAAGGTTTTTTTCTTTAAAGACCTTCAAATATAGTTGCAAACCCCATATTTCTGTGTTAAATTATTAAAGTATGTGAAACGAAAAACGAACTGAAATTCTATCATAATTTTCAGCTTCACTTGTGAGGAGGGACTTACATGCCTAAAGTATGTGCAGTTAGTGGACGTAAAGCTCGCGCGGGAAATGCCCGTTCGCACGCAATGAATTCGACAAAACGTACATGGGGAGCAAACCTTCAAAAAGTTCGTATCCTTGTAAACGGTAAACCGAAACGTGTATGGGTTTCTGCGAGAGCAATGAAATCAGGTAAAGTTGAGCGCGTATAATCGCTCATGGATAATGCCAGGCTGATCTAATCAGCCTGGCATTTTTTCGTTTTCTACCATAGGTAAAACACCTTTACACTAGCAGTAAAATAGACGGAGAAAAGGTATATTCTTTTCTCCGTCTATTTTATTTGAGAAACTGTATAAGTAGTTCTGTCGAAAGTTTACTCCATCCCTAAGCATCTGAACTTTCTATCATCAGACAATAACCGCTGTTGATTGTTACACTTCCAACATTAAAAAGTTCATTGCTGACGAAGCGTGTCGTTCCAAAAGAAATGTCTTCATCCGTTACAGGATATTTAAAACCCGTTAACGTCAAGCCTTTAACTTCCTCTGCAAACGGATAAAACGACACGTAACGGAAACGCTGATCTTTTTCAATGCGATGAGTCCCAGGACTTAAAAAACGGAGCCGGTTTTGATTGTTCAACAACACAAAGCGAGTTTTCGGAAATTGCTGTTGATACTTGAACAAAACGTGCAAAACGCTCATGTAATGATCGAGTCGGCCTCCTGTTACTCCCGAAATTATGACAAGATTTGGATGATAGCCCATTGCCGCCTCAAGTCCGAGTTCTGTATCAGACTGATCTTTTTCAGACGGAGAACGTGACAACTCAGGCAAAGCGATCCGTATTTGTTCGTACTCTTTAACGCTTACCGAGTCGAAATCACCGACAGCCGAAATGGGTTGAATTTTTTTGGCGAGCAATGTAAGTGTTCCTGAATCGACGCCTATATACAAAGCTTCTGGAAATAAAGAAAAATCCGGCAGTTCATCTGCCGGACCTCCTGCGATTAAAACGATGTTCAAGAAATCGCCTCTTCTCCTGCTTTCTTGATTGCTTGAAGAGCTTGTGTGCGGTCATTTTTGCTATAAATAGCGGAACCTGCCACAAAGACAGTTGCACCTGCTTGTGCACAAGGCACGATTGTTTCTTCATTGATGCCTCCATCAATTTCAATGTCGATGGATAAGCCTTTTTCTTTGATTATATCAGCCAATTGTTTAACTTTTGGCACTACCGAATGAATGAATTTTTGACCACCAAATCCAGGATTGACTGTCATAAACAACACGAGATCGATGTCTTCAAGAATGTGTTGAATGGTTTCAACCGGCGTATGTGGATTTAACACGACTCCCGGTTTAACACCAAACGAGCGAATCAACTGAATTGTCCGGTGCAAGTGAGGGCATGCTTCTACATGTACCGTAATATAGTCAGCTCCCGCTTTTGCAAATTCTTCAATATAAAGATCTGGATTTTCAATCATCAAATGAACATCCATTGGTAATTTAGTCAACGGCTTAATAGCATTTAAGACGACTGCTCCAAATGAAATGTTCGGCACAAAATGACCATCCATAACATCCACATGAATCCAATCTGCTCCTGCTTTTTCTACTTCTAACACTTCTTCTCCAAGTTTTGCGAAATCTGCTGCTAAAATAGACGGTGCAATTTTAATCATTTGAATACCTCGGCTTTCGACTCATAATTTCTTCTAAAAACTTCAAGTAATGCTTGTAGCGATATGCTGGAATTTCTTTCGCTTCAACTGCCGCTTTAATCGCACACTTCGGTTCATTCATGTGTAAGCATTCTCGGAACTTGCATGCGTTAGAACGTACCGCAAATTCAGGGAAGCACGCAGACAATTCTTCCCGCTCCATCGTTTCAAAGTCAAACGAACTAAAACCAGGCGTATCAGCTAGTAAACCATTATTAACGGCGATCAACTCCACGTGGCGCGTTGTATGTTTGCCTCGGTTTAACGCTTTGGAAATATCGTCCGTCTTTAATTCTAGCGACGGCAAAATCGTATTGAGCATCGTTGATTTTCCAACTCCAGATTGTCCTGCTAACACACTAATTTTGCCTTCAAGAACCGGCATCAACCGGTCTTTTAAATGCGGATCGTCTATGAACGTCGGAATCACTTCATAACCGATTTTTTCGTAATCTTCAATATAAGATTGGATTTTTGCGTGTTCTTCTGGCTTTAACAAATCCATTTTCGTTAAACAAATAATGGGTTGAATCGAATGTGATTCAATAGCGGTTAAAAAGCGATCTAACAGTAATGGATGAAAATCAGGTTGTTTTGCTGAAAATACCAAGATTGCTTGGTCAACATTGGTAATTGGTGGACGTACCAATTCATTTTTCCGTTCATGGACATGTAAAATTGTGCCTTCCAACTCATTATCTGCTTTATAGTCGACGTAATCTCCAACTAAAGGTGTTATTTGGCGATTGCGAAAAACTCCTCGTCCACGGCATTGAGTGTAACGTTCACCATCCTCGTCTAATACATAATAAAATCCGCTTAATGCTTTTCTGATTTGACCTTTCGGCATTGTTTCACTCCTTTCATTGGCTATTCTACAGTTGAATAATCAAAGGTTTCTTCTAAAATAATTGTGGAATCACGAACAATTCGGTAAGAGGCACTTTGACCTTCTGCAATTTGCAACTCAATGCGATGAGATTGATCTTCAGTAATGGTAAACTCCTCAAATGGCTCTACCATTGTATGTGTATTGTCTTGAATATAAACTTGAATGGTCTGTTTGACCGGGTCTTCACCTTCAGCAGCAGGCTGGGCCGGTTCATACGGAATTTCTGCCGTGTGAATGTAAGTCTTCAGTGGCTGTTCTGCTTCGCCTGCTGATAATGTCACTTCAATCGTCCCACCCGCTACGAGTTGTCCTCCAGCTGCTGGGCTTTGAGACATGACTTTCCCAGCTTCTACTGCATCTGATGCTTGTTCTGAAACAATACGGATATTAAACCCTGAAGACCGAGCATAGTCGTTCAAATTTGCTTCTGTAAATCCAGCTAAATCTTCTACATTTCGAAGGTCTTCACCTTTACTCACTATAAACTCAACATCCGTTTCACTGACAATCACTTCTTCACCAGCTGCTGGTTGTTGACTCAAAATGGTCCCAACCGGTTCTTCAGAAAATTCTTCAGTAGGTTTTACTGAAGCAAACTCTTTGTCGTTTAGAGCTTTTGTGGCTTCTTCTAGCGTGTTGCCGATAAAATCGGCCATTTCAACTTTTTCTTTCCCAATACTAACAAATAACTGAACTTTGGTTTCACGGTCCCTCATTTTCCCAGCTTCTGGAATTGTTCGAATCACATGATTTTCTGCTATTTCTTCTGAATACCCTTCGGTTTCATCGCCTATAACAAAGCCAGCTGCTTGTAGCTCTTCTACCGCTTCGGTGCGTTCCATTTCTGAAACATCAGGTACTGCTACTTGTCGCGGCTCAAACAGTCCAGGAAATGCGATTGCTTGCACCAGACCAGCTAGTAATAAGAAAGACAACACCCCAATAATCCACGGCCATTTCTTTTTCTTCTTTTTGATAGGAGCTTTTTGTTGTTCTTCTACTTCTTTAATAGGTAGCGGCATTGTTTTTGTGTTTGCCTCGCTACCATAAGCTGCCGGGTCTTTAATTGCTGGCATGGCACGTGTTTCATCTTGGTCCACTGGCACGACGAATGTTGGTTCGTTTAGTCGCTCTGGCAACAATACAGTCGCGAGATCTGCTTCCATTTCGTCAGCAGATTGATAACGATGTTGCACATTTTTAGCAGTTGCTTTTAAGACGACATTTTCCAAGCTTTGTGGCAAAGAAGGAACCGTGTCACGCAGTGAAGGTGTTTCTGTTTGTAGATGCTTTAATGCAATAGAAACAGCTGACTCGCCTGAAAATGGTAACTTACCAGTAATTAATTCGTACATCACAATTCCGAGTGAATAGATATCGGATTTCTTATTGGCTGTACCACCTCGTGCCTGTTCTGGCGACAAATAATGGACGGTTCCTAGTACCGAATTTGTTTGCGTATAGGATGTTGCACTTAACGCCATTGCAATTCCGAAATCGGATATTTTTACATTGCCTTCTGCGTCCATCAAAATATTTTGCGGCTTAATGTCCCGATGGACGATTTGGTTGTGGTGGGCATGCGCCAAAGCCGACGCCAATTGCCTCATAATCTCAACAGCACGCTCAGGAGCTACTGGTGAATGTTCGATTATGTATTCTTTCAAGGTTTTTCCTGGAACGTATTCCATGACTAAGTAATGAATTGACTCATCTTCGCCCACATCAAAAATGTTCACGATATTGGGATGTGCCAAACTAGTCGTAGACAAGGCTTCTCTTTGAAAGCGCCGACGTAATTCTTCTTCATTAGAGAAATCATAACGCAAAATCTTGATGGCGATATCCCGATCCAAAATCATGTCATGTGCTAAATATACATTGGACATCCCACCGCCACCGATCAATTCCTTGATCTTATAGCGGCCGTTGATACTTTTTCCAATCAACATAGTTACACCTCCTCATCCACAGAGGACAGAAGAATTAACGAAATATTATCTTCTCCTCCTAGATCGTTGGCCAAATTTACTAGCTCCTGGCCCTTTTGGGATAAAGGAGCCGTAGCACGAACGATGGAGGCAAGTTCTTCTTTCGGAATTTTATTGCTCAAGCCGTCTGAACAAATTAATAGGTACGAAGCATCTGCAAATGAAAAATCGATTAACTCTCTTTCAATCCCCGATTCAGTACCAAGTGCCCGAACGATCCAATTTTTCTTTGGATGCGCTTCCGCTTCTTCTTGAGTAATTTCACCGCTGTCTACAAGTACGTTAACGTAAGAGTGATCTCTTGTAATTTGCTGTATCGTCTCGTTAATTAGATACGCACGGCTGTCACCAATATGACATAAAACACCTTCATCGCCTTCAATTAGCGCGGCGATTAATGTCGTGCCCATGCCTTTACATTCTTGATTCGCTACCGAGTGGTCAAACACCACACGATTAATCGTATCGATTCTTCCTGAAAGCCATTCCTTTTTGCTATCTAGTGTCAAAAACGCTGTGTCGTCATCTTCTAAAAAGTAGTGACTCAACTGATCGACAGTCATTTGACTAGCAACGTCACCAGCCTTGTGACCGCCCATACCGTCTGCTACGATCGCCAACATTAGTCCACTTGGTCGCTTAAGTACTGCAACACTGTCTTCGTTCACGACGCGAATTTTACCTGTATCGCTCTCAACCACATACTGAAACAAATTACGACACCCCGATTCTCTTTAAGCTATTGCTGTCTTTTGTGTCTTTTTGAAAGCTGCAATGAAAAAACCATCGCTTCCATAATCCTGCGGAAACACTTGAACAAAACCTGTATGTTTAATGCCCATTGTTGCTGGCAAAGCTGCCTGAACCTTCTCCATTTCAGGATGTTCTTTCAAAAACCGTTCAGCTGTCCCTCTGTTTTCAACAGCATCTACTGTGCAGGTGCTATAAACCAAAATGCCATTCTCTTTTAATAAACGAGCTGCTTGGTCCAGCAATTCGAGTTGAATTTCTTGTAACCGCGCAAAGTCCGCTTCTTTTTTTGTGTACTTAATATCAGGTTTGCGCTTAATAACACCTAATCCACTACAAGGTGCATCCACGAGAACACGGTCAAATTGCTCTTCGCCAAAACGTTCGACACTTTGCTTGCCATCACCTACTATTGTTTCAATAACAGTGTGACCCAGTCTTGTAGCATTTTCATCAATTAGCTTTACTTTGTGCTGATGCAAATCAAGCGCGTACAAAGTCCCGCTATTGTTCATTTTTTCAGCGATATGAGTCGTTTTCCCACCCGGTGCTGCACACATATCTAGAACTGTCATACCTGGTTCAACTTGCAAGGCGTAAGCTGGAAGCATAGAACTTTCATCTTGAATCGTAATAAAACCTTTTTCAAATGTTGCCGTTCTCGCAGGTTGGCCATTTGTAACGATTAAACATTCCGGAATCAGTTTGCTCGGTACAGCTTCTAATTCTTCTGACTGAAGCATTTCAATCACTTCGTCAACCGAAGCACGAGCTGTGTTAACACGCACTGTTTGTGCTGGTGTTTTGTTATTCTCTAACGCCATTTCACGTGTTTTTTCTAAACCGAATTGCTCTGCCCAGCGTCTAATCATCCATTCGGGATGACTTGTTTCGATGGAGATTTTTTCGAATGGGTCGCTGATTGTATTGAATGAGCGAACTCCGTTTCGCTGCACTGAGCGCAATACGCCGTTGATGACAGACGCAACTCCCCCGTGCCCGCGACGTTTAGCAATTTCAACTGCTTCGTGAACGACGGCGTGTGCAGGAATTCGATCTAAATAAACAATTTGATACAAAGACAGTCTCAACAAAGTTTTGACCCATGGCTCAATTTTTCCTTTTAAGTAAGGCTCTAAATAATAGTCCAATGTCATTTGGTGTTGCAACGTACCGTACGTAATTTCTGTCAGTAAGCCCCTATTTTTAGCTGCGATGCCGTAGCTTTCGATAGTTTGATGAAGCAATAGGTTACTGTAAGCTTGCTTGTTTTCAACAGCCCAAAGAATCGAAAACGCAGCATCTCGGACATTGCCTTGAAGTTTTTTATTTTTCATTGGAATAAATCTCCTACCTGGATGTTAAGTCCTTTTAAATAATCTTTTGCTGTCATGCGTTTTTTTCCAGCTGGTTGCAACTCAGTAATTGCCAAAACACCTTCACCCGTCTGCACCAAAATCGAATCTTCGGTTAAGCCGACTACTTGACCCGTACGGCCTTTTGCGTTTGACGAAGTTTTTTCTGTCCACCAGATTTTCATAGTAGCTCCATTAACACTTGTATACGCGACCGGCCACGGGTGTAAACCGCGTACTTGGTTGTAAATCGCTGTAGCCGATTTCGACCAATCGATTTGTTCTTGTTCGCGCGAAATATTGCGTGCATAAGTAACGGCCTGATCATCTTGTGGAATACGATTATTGGTCCCAGCAATTATCGATGGTAACGTTTGTTGTAACAAGTCACGCCCTGCAACACTCAATTTATCGAACATACTACCGGTATGATCTTGTTCTTCGATTGACACAGTTACTTGCGAGATGATGTCGCCTGCATCTAGTCGGTCAACCATATACATGATTGTCACACCCGTTTCAGACTGACCATCTATAATGGCTTGATGAATCGGAGCACCACCACGGTATGCTGGCAGTAAAGAAGCATGCACATTGATTGCGCCATACTTTGGGGCTTCTAATAGTTCACTTGGTAAAATTTGTCCAAATGCTGCGGTGACGATTAAGTCTGCTTGTAAATCTAACACCTGTTGCAGTTCATCTTTGTTTTTCAGTTTTTCTGGTTGATATACGGGTAAGCCAAGACGCAACGCCTCTTCTTTTACAGGTGTTGGTGTCATTATTTTTTTACGTCCCACTGGTCGATCAGGTTGCGTGACTACTGAAATTACATCGTAGCCTTCTTCGACCAGCATACGTAATATTGGTGCTGAAAAAGCCGGAGTTCCCATAAAGACAATTTTGGTCAAACCTGTTCCTCCTCTGCTTCTTGCTGACGAATCATTTCATCTAATTCTTCTTGTGTAACATATTTGGTGATTTTGTTAGTAAACAAGATACCATCTAAATGATCCATTTCGTGTTGAATTGCACGAGCTTCGTAGCCTTCTGCCTCTAATTCGTACCAAGAGCCGTCACGTTCTTGTGCTTTAATTTTTATGTGGTCGTAGCGTTCCACTTCTCCGAAAATCCCTGGAAAACTTAAGCATCCTTCGATATCCGTTTCAGCGCCTTCAAACAGCACCAATTCTGGGTTAATCATTTCAATCGGTTCTTGACCTTCACGAAAATCGACAATGGCCGCTCGGACTGCGATGCCTACTTGAGGAGCAGCGATTCCGACGCCATCTGATTCAACCATTGTGTCGTGCATGTCATCTAAAAGAATCGCTAAGTTCTTATCAAAAGTAGTTACAGCTATACATTTTTTCTCTAATACTTCGTTAGGGTGTTTTATAACAGGTCTGATTGACATATTCATTTCCTCTTTTCTCTTACATGACCGATGTCGGGTTCATATCAATCGACAAAGTAGCACCTTTTTTTAGCCACTCCGCGCGGTGCATTTTGATCAACTGCTGCATCGTATCGGTCAGTTTCGGTTCTTTTTTGTATTTTATCAAACATTGATAGCGATATCTATTGTTGACACGAGCAATTAGCGAAGCTGAAGGTCCGATGATCAAGGTTCCAGGGGACAACTGACTCTTCAAATAACGGACTGCTTGTTCTGCATATTCGGCGACTGTCATTAAATCCTCATGCGTAAACTGGATATTGACAACATAATAATACGGCGGGTAACCGCTTGTTCTGCGCATCGCCATTTCTTGCTCGTAAAAAGGTTCGTACAATTGATCTTTTGCTAACGTAATTGCGTAATGTTCTGGCGTGTACGACTGAACAAAAACAGTACCTGGAAGAACGTCACGACCTGCTCGACCACTAACTTGCGTTAATAATTGATAGGTCTTTTCTGCCGCACGAAAGTCAGGCAAATGAAGTGTCGTATCCGCTGACAGTACACCGACTAATGTGATGTTGGGAAAGTCCAGTCCTTTGGCAATCATTTGAGTGCCAAGCAAAATATCTGCTTTGCCTTCGCCAAATGCTGAAAGAATTTTTTCATGTGCGCCTTTCGTACGTGTCGTATCAACGTCCATTCGTAAAACTCGAGCTTGCGGCACTACTTTTGCTAACTCTTCTTCGACTTTCTGTGTACCGGTTCCAAAAAACCGGATATGCTCACTTTCACATTCCGGACAGGTTTTCGGTACACGTTCGTCATAGCCGCAATAATGGCACCTCATCGTTTCGCTTGACCGATGATACGTTAGTGAAATATCGCAATTTGGACATTGCATGACCGTACCACAATCACGGCATAGTACGAACGATGAATAGCCGCGTTTGTTAAGAAACAGCACAGTTTGCTGTTTTTTCTCTAAACGATCACGAATAGCGTCCGCCAATTGTACAGAGAACATGGAACGATTGCCATTCCGCAATTCTTCACGCATGTCGACAATATGAACTTCAGGCAAAGGTTGATTTTTTGCACGTTTTTCCAGCACTAATAATTCATAGACGCCTTTTTGTGCGCGCGCGTATGATTCGAGTGAAGGTGTCGCACTGCCCAAAATAACCGGACAATTATGATACTCACTGCGCCAAATTGCCATGTCTCTTGCATGATAGCGCGGGGAATCGTCTTGCTTATAGCTTGATTCGTGCTCTTCATCGAGGATAATTAGACCCAAGTTCTGAAACGGCGCAAAAATAGCCGAACGCGCCCCGACAACTACTTTCACTTCAGCTCGTTGGATTTTACGCCATTCGTCGTATTTTTCACCAGCCGACAAGCCACTATGAAGAACTGCAACTTGATCGCCAAATCGTTCTTTAAAACGAATGGTCATTTGAGGCGTCAGTGAAATTTCTGGTACGAGCATAATTGCTTCTTTGCCTTGCTTAAGCACTTTGTCAATTGTCTGTAAGTAAATCTCTGTTTTCCCACTTCCCGTAATACCGTGCAATAGGAAGGTTTTGGGTGTATTCAATGCGCTATCAATCAGATCAAAAGCAGCTTGCTGCGCTCGAGTCAATTTCAAGAAAGATTTCTGTTCAATTGCCGTTAACAGCATTGGATCGCGGTAAGATTCCATATTGGAAATCTGAGCTGCGCCTTTTTCAACCAAACTATAAATAGTTGGCAAGGTAACCCCGGCTTCTTTTTGCAGTTGAGAAGATTCGATGGCCCGTCCTGCATTTTTCAGGAAATACTCCATTAGCTTTACTTGTTGTTTTGCATTTGCGCGAATGTTTAAAGCTTCTAATGCTTCTAAACTACTTGAGATATGAACCATTCGCACCTTTTTTACAGCAGTTTGCTGCTGAATGTCCGTATCGGCTATAATGGTCCCTTTTTCCATTTCTTTTTTTAACAGTCCGTAGACATCGACTGCATCTTGCAATCGAATGAATGGTCGGCTTTCAAAATAAGGGCGTAAAGGAGGCGCAATTTCTTCAAGCGCTGCATTCAGCACAAAGCGTTTTTCGTATTTTGCACGCAAGGCTGCCGGTACCATAACTTGCAGCGCATCAATTTCAAAACATACCGTTTGTTGCTTCATCCACTGTGCCATTTTTAATAATTCTTCATTTAATACAGGTACTACGTCCATTAGCTCATGGATGGGTTTTAGACGTTTCGGATCAAATTCTGAGGACGACTTAATTTTCGTAATGAATCCTAGCACTTTACGGTTGCCGAACGGTACTTTCACACGCATCCCTGGCTCTGCCAAAACTTCCACTTCGGTTGGGATGGCATAGTCAAAAGGCCGGTCGATTGGATGTGCAGCAACGTCTACGATAACTTCAGCTATCATGCGATTCTTCTCTATCCGTAATCAGCTTAAACAATTGGCGTGCCAATTGCTGCTTGGGCATCATATCAAAAATTTGCTCAAAGTCATTTTTCCCATAAATCGTAACTCGATTCGTATCCGATTCAAACCCTGCTTGGACTTCTGTTACATCATTGGCGATCATGTAATCTGCATTTTTACGCGCTAGCTTGTCTTTAGCATATTGACTTACATTATTGGTTTCAGCTGCAAAACCAATCAATATTTGATTGGTTTTATGCTGACCAAGATGTTGAAGAATATCAACTGTTCGTTCTAGAACAAGGGTTGAATTGCCTTGTTGTTTTTTTATTTTTTGATTGGCAATTGCTTGTGGTCTATAATCGGCAACTGCTGCTGTTTTAACGACATAATTTGCCGTCTCGTATTGAGCTGCTACTGCCTGCAACATGTCTTCAGCGCTTTCCACTAGAATTCTTGTTACGCCACTCGGTACTGGTAATGAAACCGGACCACTAATCAAGATTGTTTCAGCACCCATCTCAGCTGCTGCTGCAGCCATAGCATAGCCCATTTTTCCGCTGGAGAAATTAGTCAAAAAACGAACCGGATCAATTCGTTCACGAGTTGGTCCCGCTGTTACAACTACTTTTTTACCAGCCAGTATATATTCACTTGAAAAATAATCGTTGATCAATGCTGTAATTTTTTCTGGTTCTTCTAAACGACCTTTCCCAACATATCCACAGGCAAGAAACCCTTCAGATGGCTCGATAAAACGGATGCCGTCTTCATGAAGCTGCTGGATATTGCGTTTGACTGCCGGATGGTCATACATATGGACATTCATTGCTGGTGCAATCCAAATAGGTGCAGTTGCAGCAAGTAAAGTCGTTGTCACCATATCATCACCGATGCCATTTGCCAATTTCCCGATAACATTGGCAGTGCCAGGCGCTACAATAATCAGGTCTGCCCAATCCGCAAGATCGATATGCGCAATGACAGAAGAATCCTTTTCATCAAACGTATCCGTGTAGACATCGTTTCTCGACATGACCTGAAAAGTTAGCGGTTGCACAAATTGCTGCGCTGACTCTGTCATCATCACTTTTACAGAAGCGCCGGCTTGAGACAGTTTACTAACAAGTGCCACCGCTTTATAAACGGCGATTCCTCCGCTGACACATAATAGAATTTTACGATTCTCCACCAACTGAAACACCCTTTCTAAACAACAAACTCCCAAAGAACAAATTTGCTCTGGGAGTCGTCTGTTGCGATTAATGGTTAAATTTCATCTTCATATATTGCGAATTCATCTTGTTTTTCTTGTGTTAAAACGCCAGCTGCTACTTCTTCAAGCGCTTTTCCAACCGATTTAACTGAAACGTATGAATCTAGTTTTTCATCACCGTTTTCGTGCAATTGACGTGCACGTTTTGAAGCAAGTGCCACCAATGAGTATTTTGAATCAATGCGGCTTTTTAGTTTATCAACGGATGGGTATAACATCAGACATTCTCCTTTAGCATATCAAAGTATCTTCTTTCAACACGCTCACGCTTGCAATGTTCTGCAATAATGATGGCATTGATTCGATCACAGGCATTTTCAACTTCATCGTTTTCTACAACATAATCGTACAAGTTCATCATTTCCAACTCTTGACGAGCGGCTTGCAACCGAGAAGCAATCACTTCATCCGATTCAGTACCACGTCCGACAAGTCGCTCTTCTAATTCTGATAAACTTGGTGGTGCTAAGAAAATAAACAAGCCATCTGGAACTTTCGAGCGTACTTGTGCTGCACCTTGAACTTCAATTTCTAGGAACACATCGCGGCCAGCATCGCGCATTTTGTTAACATACGCAAGCGGTGTACCGTAATAGTTCCCAACAAATTCTGCGTACTCTAGCAACTCATCTTGCTCAATCAATCTTTCAAATTCACGTTTTGTCTTGAAGAAATAATCTTCTTCGTCAACTTCTCCTTCACGAGGCGACCTAGTCGTCATCGAGATAGAGTATTCATAATTTGTATCCGGCTGTGAGAACAGCTCTTTTCGTACCGTGCCTTTGCCAACACCCGAAGGCCCTGATAGGACGATCAGCAGTCCACGTTGGTTTCTCATTTTATCCCTCATTTACCTCGTCATCATTTTCTACTTAAACGCAGGAACGCGGTCTTGGCAAACACCATAGAAACCCATCCATAGCTATTTGCTACGCGATTCCCAGATCAGTTAGTTTGCCGACGTGTGAGTCTAGTGTGATAATGGAAACCATTCGGCTGACCGGAGATGCTTTCAATTATCAACAAAAAGAAATGTTGCGTTTCTCACCAAACTCTTCGCCGCCATTTACGACCAATCGTTGTTCTTCGTTTTCTTACTAACTGTCTTATTATATCATAATACACCGTGAAAATGATAAGATGGAACAAAACGATTTGAAAGAGGGATATTTAATGGCATTTGATGGATTATTCACAAAATCGATGACTGGCGAACTTCAACAACTGGTCACCGGCAGGATTTCAAAAGTTCATCAGCCCAACCAGCTTGAACTACTTTTACATATACGGGCTCAAGGAAAAAATCATAAATTGCTCATTTCGATTCACCCATCGTATTCACGGATTCACTTGACAGCAGCAGCGAACGTCAACCCTTCTGAACCACCGATGTTTTGCATGTTGCTACGCAAGCATATCGAAGGCGGCGTCATTACAGAAATTTCTCAATACGGAATGGACCGTCTCATCATGCTGAAAATCAAAGCAAAAAATGAAATCGGCGATGACATTGAACGTGAGCTACACGTTGAAATGATGGGGCGACATTCCAACGTTATTTTAATCGACGCTGAGCGAACCATGATTCTCGACAGCTTGAAGCACTTGCCGCCGAGCGTCAATTCGTTTCGGACCATTCTTCCCGGACAGCCGTATATCTTTCCACCTGCTCAGGAGAAAAAGGATCCATTTGAAGCCATTGATGAATTGAACAAAGCTGAACCCTCTGAAATTGTCGGTCAGTTTTCTGGCTTTTCGCCACTCAATGCACGTGAACTTGCGTTTCGTCTAGAAAGTTCTGCGGATAAGACTGAAACGACTAAAGCGTTTCTTGCTGACTTCTCAAAAGCTAATCCGACCGGCTATTATATCGAACACCAAGGCAAAAGCTTCTTTTCTGCCAGCCCGTTAACCCATATCACAGAAAACGGTCTTGAATTTAGCACACTCGGTGAACTACTCGACCGAATGTATTATGCCAAAGCCGAACGTGATCGTGTAAAACAACAAGCCGGTGATTTGGAAAGATGGCTACAAAATGAGATTTCCAAACTAAAACTCAAGCTGAAAAAACTAAAAAAAGAGCAAGATCAAGCTGAAAAACGCGATGTTCTTCAGTTAAATGGCGAATTAATTATGGCCAATCTTCACCGTATGACTAAAGGCATGAAGGAAATCGAAGTTGATAATTATTACAATGATGAAAAAGTGACCATTACGTTAGATCCGCGTAAAACACCAATTGATAATTCACAGCGTTACTATTCGCGCTACCAAAAAGCTAAAACAGCCGTTGTCAAAACGCAAGAACAAATAAGTAAGACAGAAGAAGATGTCGAGTATTTCGAAACCTTAATGTCTCAAGTTCAACAAGCTGGCATTTCAGATATTGAAGAAATTCGCGAAGAACTAGCTGAACAAGGCTTTATGAAAGCACAGAAATCAAAGAAAAAGAAAAAACCTACTAAGCCTTCTGTGGAGTCTTATGTGTCTTCTGCGGGAATACCCATTTCTGTCGGTAAAAACAATAAGCAAAACGATTACGTGACATTTAAAGTAGCAGCCAAGTCTGATGTATGGCTGCATACGAAAGACATTCCAGGGTCTCACGTCATTATCCATGATAACAATCCGGATGAAACGACGATACTTGAAGCAGCCACAATCGCCGCATATTTCAGTAAAGCAAGAGAGTCGTCTTCTGTTCCTGTCGATTACACCGAGGCACGACAAGTAAAAAAACCGAATGGCTCAAAACCAGGTTTTGTTATTTATTTTGAACAAAAAACCGTGTTTGTAACGCCTGATGAAGAACTGGTTATTAAGTTAAAAAAATAGTTTATGTGCCGGAAAGCTCTTTGCTTTCTGGTTTTTTTGTAAAAATTAAGAGGTTTGTCTAAACACTAGCTTTGCGCATCGCTCTCGCAATTAGCCGGAGTTTAATAATTTGAAAGTACGTACTCTCTCTTTAAGAGCAATCAGCTATTTAGTTTACATAATTAAAATATCGTTAACACAAAAATAAATTCAATTTGGAGTTAAAACATTGCCCTAGTTTAGAGTAAATGCTATGTTCTTAAAGGATTAAAATTTAAGGGGGCTTTATTACATGAATACATATTTCTTGAAAAAAAAGACGTTTTTAACAACCGGTGTACTTGCTGCATTGTTATTGGTTGGATGTAGTGATGAGGAAAGTTCAACCACGAAAGAAACATCAGCTTGGGATGAAATTCAAGACAAAGGTTCTTTAACAGTCGCTACTTCTGGCACATTGTTAGCAACATCTTTTCGTGATTCTGAATCTGATGAATTAACCGGTTTTGAAGTGGAAGTTGTACGTGAACTCGGTAATCGTTTAGAACTTGATATCGAATTTAAAGAACTTGGATTTGATGAGATGTTGACGAGCGTAAATACAGGCCAAATAGATCTTGCCGCAAATGATATCGAAATTACAGAAGGCCGTGCCGAAGAATTTATTTTTTCGACGCCGATTAAACATTCATACGGCACAGCTGTTGTTCGAAAAGATGATTTATCGGACATTTCAAGTTTAGAAGATTTACCGGGTAAAAAAGCAGCTGGAGCTTCTACTTCAATTTACATGGAAATTGCACGTGATTATGGGGCCGAAGAAGTTACTTATGATAACGCTTCAAACGAGGTGTACTTAAGAGACGTGTCCATCGGTCGGACAGATGTTATTTTAAACGATTATTATTTGTCGACATTTGGAGTAGCGGCTTTTCCTGAACTAAATATCACCATTCATCCGGATATTAAATACGCACCATCAGAAGTGGGTCTTGTCATGAACAAAGACAATACAGAACTTGCTGACCATGTCGACACTGCTCTAGAAGAAATGTTGAAAGATGGTACAATTACGGAAATTTCTAAAGAATTTTTCGGTGGTGCAGATGTCTCTATTAAACCTGATATTGAAGAAAATTAAACAGGAGGTCATTTGATGAATGACATTGAATGGGGATTGCTATTCGATCCCGCTTTAGCGATTGAATCTTTGCCCTATGTGCTTGAAGGCATCGGTTATACATTGCTGATTTCCGTTGTTAGTATGATTGTCGGTATGATCATTGGCTTTTTCTTATCACTTGCTAGAACGTCTAGATTATTCGTCTTGCAATTTCCGGCACGCCTTTATATTTCCTTTATGAGAGGCGTACCGATACTCGTCATCTTGTTTCTGCTGTATTTCGCTTTGCCGGTCGTCGGCATCGAATTTACAGCTGTACAAGCCGCTTTAATTGGCTTCACGATTAACAGTGCCGCTTATATTGCGGAAGTTTTCCGTTCTTCATTGGCATCGGTTGATAAAGGGCAATGGGAATCCTCGACCGCACTGGGGTTGACCTACTGGCAATCGATGCGACGTATTATTCTTCCGCAATCTATTCGTATTGCGATACCTCCTTTATCGAATGTTTATCTAGACTTGATCAAAGCTTCTTCATTAGCTGCGATGATTACCGTTCCAGAAATTTTTCAGAAAGCACGAATTGTCGGTGCACGCGAATACGATTTACTGACGATGTTGATTTTAGTGGCGCTCATTTACTGGGCAATTTGTTCGGTTATGACGATTTTGCAAAACTACCTTGAAAAACGTTACGCCGATTACATTTAAGAAGCATCCGGAGAGTGTTCTTCCGGATGCTTCTTTCGATTGATCGCATTTACATTTCTTGCATATAGAGAACTTCCCACATATGGCCATCCAAGTCTATAAAGCTGCCATAATACATAAATTCGTCGTCTACGTTTTCATTTGCCAGTTGAGCTCCTGCTGTTAATGCCAGACTGATTAACTCGTCTACTTTTTCTTTGCTAGGAGCTGAAATAGTAAGAATAACTTCTCTTTGGCTAGAGGTATCTGCAATTTCTTTTTTTGTGAACCCTTTAAAATATGCCTCAGTCAAGAGCATCACATAACTAGTGGGCCCAATAATCAAAGCTGCACCATCATCATTGGTCATGTTGTTTTCAAATTCAAATCCGAGTTGCTTGAAAAAAGAGACCGACTTCTCTAAGTTTTTCACCGGCAAATTGACGAAGATGTGACTCGATTGGATACTCATGCTGTTGCCTCCCTTTTTCTTTTTAACATTAGTTATTCGCTGTAGCCTTCTGTTCTTCCTGCAAAGAAAAAAAGATCCTCAGAAAGGATCTTTTAAGCTAGCCGATATCGCACCAAATAAGGCAGCATGAGACTATTTACAGGAATGATAATTAACACAGCCAGTATAAATGTTTATGTGCTAGTTGGATAAGATAAAAGATTGAAAGCAAAAATTAGTCCTATCACTAGTAAGGAAGCTAAAATGCGTGACAGAAATTGGACTTTATAAAGCTTTACACAATTTTGGCAAGCAACCGGCTTATAAGCAAGCCACAAAGATTTACTAACTTGTTTCCAAGTAAATGAAGTACGGCAGATTTCGCATTTCTGCATTAGGTATCCGCCTTAAGCTCATCTACATATTGTTTTGCTTCTAACAGCGACCAGCCGAATTCCTGTCGCGTGCGTTTTACCGCTTCAATTGTTTTACCTTGTTGTAAAAGTTCGCGAAGTTCTTCATTGACCTTTTGTTCTACCGATGCCATCTCTGGCATTGTTTGTTTAAGCAGTTTCTCAACTTTACTGACTCTGTTTTCAAGTGTTTCAATGTGTTTCTCTACCGCGCTATATACAATATAACCGGCTATAAGAATTGTTCCGACTACAATACTGATCCACGTTAAATCCATTTTCAGCCTCCTAAATAAGCTTTTCCGCGTTGATAAAATCCGTTCATTTCTTCTTGTGGCACTAACGCGCCGCCAGTTGACCAAACAATGTGAGTAGCTGCAGTCATCGAAACTTGGTTGGTTTTTGCGTAACCCGAAGCCCTGATTTTCAGTGGACCCAACAATCCGGCTGTAGCAGATGGTTCAATGAAGATTTCTTCACTATCTGCTAGAAGAGTCAATAATTTAAATAGCTCCTGATCTTCAATCGTATAGATGCCACTAATGGTTTTTTCACTAATACCAGAAGCAAAGCTCGACGGCCTTCCAACTGCCAGTCCGTCTCCTTCTGTGACGTTATCGATGCCAAAATCTTGGACGCAGAGCTTTTCTTTTTCACCTGTCATTAATCCGACCAACACGGCAGGAGAATGCGTTGGTTCCACGAAAAAGCAATGAACCGCATCTCCGAAAATTTGGCGCATTCCAAATGCAATGCCACCAGGTGCCCCGCCTACTCCACATGGTAAATAGACAAAAAGTGGATGGTCAGCATCCACTTGAATAGCTGCAGCATCTAATTGTTGCTTAAGACGAAAAGCGGCAACACTGTACCCTAAAAATAAATGTTCAGATTTTTCATCATCAACAAAATAAGCATCGGACTTGGCGAGCGTTCTCTGTCGTCCTGCAGCTATGGCTTCACTAAAATCTCCTTCAAATTCTACGACAGTTGCTCCTTTTTCACGCAGTAAGTCTTTTTTCCATTGTTTCGCGTCTGAAGACATATAGACGGAAACTTGGAATCCGAGTTTGGCGCTGATAATACCAATACTAAGACCGAGATTCCCGGTAGAACCTACGCCAATCGAATAGTGGCTAAAAAACTGCTTGAACTGTTGAGATGAGAACTGCTCATAACTTTGTTCCGTTGCCAGTAGTCCTGCAGCTATGGCTAATTTCTCTGCATGATGCAGCACTTCATAAACACCGCCACGTGCTTTAATGGATCCAGCAATTGGTAATTCATTATCGCATTTCAAAAATAACTTTCCTTCAATTTCCCCGTCGTAATGATTATCGAGTTGCTGTTTCATCATAGGAATTTCACGTAGCGGTGATTCTACAATGCCGTTAGCTGCCGCAGTATCTGGAAACTCTGTTGCTAAATACGGCGCAAATCGTTGCCAAAGCTGCTCTGCTCGTTGCATATCTGCTAAATTCACGGCAAGCCCAGATATGTCCGCCATTTTTTTACGTTTTGAATTTAACCAAAAAACTGTCTCTAAATTAATCATATTTTTCAGCATTGGATATTGTTCGATCCAGCTGTTGATTTGTTGTTGTTGCATGGACTTGAAATCTCCTTTCATTCGAATAGTCTAGTAATTACATTATAAAGGAGCCACTAAAGAATTTCATCCTTGCTAATTTTTCATCAACTTGTTGAAAGGTGACTCATCCCTTTCGTTACTCCTAATAAAGCCAGTCCAATCAATAGAAATACCCACCACTGAATTTGAATGACTGGACCAATTCCTTCAAAGACATAGCCAACTCCCATTATAAAAGCAACTCCGGCCATACCAAACAATCCGGATTGAACATAAATTTTCCAGTTTTGAATTTCCTTTTTAAAAACAGAAGAACGAATAATTCGAAAAACAATAAATACACCTAGAATACCAACCAGAAACAATGCCAGTAAAATTAGCAACACACTTCCTAATGCAAAATCATTATCTACAGGAATAAAAATCGAAATCACACCATTTAGGATTCCATATGAAAGTGCAAACCAACCTGCCAACCCAAGCATGAATGATGTCGCAAGCAACATAATATTTCGTTTATCCTCTTTCGGTATATTGGCAATGAGTTCATCTGCATAAGCTTCTGGAGAATCACCAAACAAATCCGCAGCATTTTTGCCATTCTCCTGACCTTCAATTATATGATCTAATAAATCCATCAACAGCTCTTCTGCTGCACGCTCATCAACTCGAAGATCTGTTCGTATATACAGCAATAAATCTTCATAGACTTTCTCGTTTTCAGAAGTTAAAAGCTCTCTTTTATCGTTATTCTCCTTAATCAGTTTAATCGTTCCTCTCATCGTGTCCACCCCTTTTCAGTAATTGACTGACCGGCTCGGCAATTTGCAGCCACTCAAAAGCCATTTGCTCTAGCTCCACTTTTCCTTCCTCGGTCAAAAAATAATACTTGCGATTCGGCCCGGTTGCAGAAGGTCTCATTTCACCGCGGATAAAGCCATTTTTCTGTAGCCGAAGTAACACGGGATAAATAGTGCCATCACTAATGTCCGGCAACCCAATTCTTTGTAGCTTTTGCGAAAGTTCATAGCCATAGATCGGTTGCTCTTCCACTACAGCCATTACACAAGCTTCTAAAACCCCTTTTAGCAATTGGCTTCTAAGAGCCATATCAGTCTCTCCCTTCGGTACTCGGCAATACAAGATAGTGTTCCAAAAAAATAACTACCTTGCATTACCAATTAGTTGTTTATAGTGTAATCAGTTTACTCATTTATGTCAACAATTTCAACATAGAAAAAAACCGACCAATTGGCCGGCTTTACAAGGTTCCTGCTTTTAACTTTTCATGCCAATCTGCAAGCATCGGCAGTTCGTCTTCACTAATAGCACCCGTACTCAACGCCTGTTCAACAAGCGCTGGGAAATCCGTTAACGTGTGGAACGTGTAACCTGCACCTGTGATGGCCTCGATGGATTGCGGTAAATCGTAAGTGAAAATCGCCACGATTCCAAGTACGTCAAAGCCTGCTGCTTCTAACGCTTGTGCTGCTTGCAAAACAGAACCACCTTTAGAAATCAAATCTTCTACGACCACTACTTTTTGACCTTTTTCGATTTTGCCTTCAATCATATTTGTTTGACCGTGTTCTTTCGCTTTCGAACGGACGTAAACCATTGGCAGTTCAAGTAAATCACTAACCCAAGCCGCATGCGGAATACCTGCAGTGGCAGTTCCTGCGACCACTTCACAGTCAGGATAATATTCGTTAATGGTTTCTGCTAGACTGGCAGCAATGTCTTTGCGTACTTTTGGGTAAGACATTGTCAATCGGTTATCACAGTAAATCGGTGACTTAACGCCTGACGCCCAAGTAAAGGGATCTTGCGGACGCAATTCGACTGCGCCAATAGATAGTAAATGATTTGCTACTTTTAACTTCATTGGTGTCCACTCCATTCTGTTGCAATCTGGCTGTAACTTTCTGATGGGTTGTCAGCTTTTGTAATGGCTCGACCGACCACAATATGACTAGAACCTTTTTCACGCGCTTGCGCTGGAGTCGCGATGCGTTTTTGATCGTCTGCTAAAACGCCTGCCGGTCGAATGCCTGGTGTGACACGCAAAAATTCTTGTCCGCATGCATCTCCTATAGCTTGTGCTTCTAGTACGGAACAAACCACACCGTCTAATCCTGCTTGCATCGCACGTTTTGCGTAATGCAATACGGATTCTTCCAGGCTGACATAAATCAATTGATCTTCGTGCATCTGTTCTTCACTAGTTGAAGTCAATTGTGTCACAGCAATCAGTTTTGTATCACTACCCGCTAGTCCACGTTTAGCTGCTTTCATCATTTCAAATCCTCCTGCAGCATGAACATTGACCATGTCCACCCCAAGTTTAGACAAGCCACGCATAGCAGATTCAACGGTATTTGGAATATCGTGTAGTTTCAAGTCTAAGAAAATTTCATGACCGAGCGATTTGATGTAACGAATTAGCTCAGGCCCTTCTTGGTAATAAAGCTCCATGCCTACTTTGACAAAAAGCGGCTTAGAAAACTGCATTAAAAATTCTTCTACTTGTTGTTTTGATGCAAAATCTAAAGCAATAATGGGTTTACTCACAGACGGTGGCTCCTTCCGACAAGTTGTTCTACTGAATCAAATCCAAGTTCATGCAAGCGTTCGGGTAGTTGAGCGATGATTTCTGGGCACACAAACGGATTGACGAAATTAGCTGTTCCGACCGCTACAGCGCTCGCGCCGGCTGATAAAAAGTCGATGACATCGTCCACATTTGTTACCCCACCCATACCGATAATTGGCAGCTTAGTATGCTGACTAACTTCATAAATCATCCGTAAAGCGACCGGTTTAATAGCTGGGCCTGACAAGCCACCTGTAATATTGGCGATAATCGGACGTCCAGTTTTCGTATCCATGCGCATGCCGAGTAATGTATTAATCATCGTAATGCCATCCGCACCACCTTCTTCGACTGCTTTGGCGATTGACACGATATTCGTCACGTTCGGCGACAATTTAATATAAACCGGCACAGCAGACACTTCTTTTACAGCACGTGTTAACTCACGGGCTACGTCTGGATCGGTACCGAACGTGATGCCGCCTTGCTTAACGTTTGGACACGAAATATTGATTTCCAGTGCATGAACATTTGGTGCTTGTGAAATAGCTTTCGCGACTTCGACATAGTCTTCTGTCGTCGTTCCCGCTACATTGGCAATGATCGGCACGTCGTACTTTTCTAACCATGGTAATTCTTGACCGGCTACTTTTTCAAGGCCAGGATTTTGTAAACCGATAGCGTTTAGCATACCCGATGCTGTTTCTGCAACTCGCGGAGTCGGATTACCAAGACGCATTTCAACGGTCGTTGCTTTAATCATGATAGCGCCAAGCTGCGACAAATCATATAATTGCGCATACTCTTTACCAAAACCGAAACAGCCAGAAGCTGGCATGATTGGGTTTTTTAAGTTGAGTCCTGGAAGTTTAACTGTTAAATCAATCATGAAATCACCACTCCTGCTGGAAAAACCGGCCCATCTGAACATACTTTGATGTAATCCGTTTCACTTTTCGTTGTTCGGCAAACGCAAGCGAAGCAAGCTCCAATGCCACAACCCATGCGCTGTTCATAAGACAAAAACCCTTTTTTCTGTGGATAAGCCCATTGCACCGCTTCAAGCATCGCAGTTGGACCACAGCTGTAATAAGTATCAAAATCTGCTGGCAACTCATTAAGGATATGCGTCACGAATCCTTGTGTACCATGTGATCCATCAACCGTTGCAATATGCGTATCTCCAAGTCCACGAAATTTTTCTTCGTAGAAAACGGCTTGTTTGCTTTCAAATCCGAGGATATGGACAGTTTCGATACCGCGTGCGTTTAACTGTTTGGCGAGTTCATATAGCGGTGGAACACCGATTCCTCCGCCAATCAAATACGCTTTTTTCACAGCTTCTTCTACTGGAAAGCCATGTCCGAGTGGTCCGAGCACGTCTAAGGTATCACCGGCTCTTTTTTCAGCCAATAACTGTGTACCGCGTCCTTCTGCTCGGTAAATCATTGTAAATTGCGAAGCTTCTAGATCGATCGAAGCCACTGAAATTGGGCGCCGCAACAAGGGTTCAAAACTATCGGCCACACGAATATGGACAAATTGTCCGGGCTCTGCCATTTCATTGGCAAGAACCCCTTTTACAGTTAGTTCAAAAATATGATGGGCGATTTGCTGCTGCTTGATAATTTGCATACGTTCTTGTTTGATCATATACCTGCCCCCATTTCCTCCGCTGAGAAGGTCATTGATTCGATGACACGTAGCATCGCTTCTGCTGTGTCTAGTGAAGTTAAGCAAGGAATGCCGTTTTCAACCGATTCACGACGAATGCGGAAGCCGTCACGTTCTGGCTGTTTGCCTCTCGTCAATGTATTGATGACAATTTGCGTATCGCCGTTTTGAATCGCATCGAGTAAGGTTTTCCCTTCTGAACCGATCTTCCCAACAGGTACTACCATAATTCCTGCTTCTTCAAAAGCTTTTGCCGTTCCGCCAGTCGCCATAATTTGATAACCGATTGCTTTAAAGCGTTTGGCTAACCCAATCGCTTCTTCTTTGTCTTTATCTGCGACGGTTAGTAGCACTGTGCCGTGATCTTTCACTTCCATACCTGCTGCTGCTAGTCCTTTATACAAGGCTTTTTCAAGTGTTGTGTCTTTGCCCATGACTTCTCCGGTAGATTTCATTTCTGGCCCGAGTGTAATGTCAACACGGCGTAGCTTGGCAAAAGAGAAGACCGGTACTTTGACGAATACTCCTTTTGAAATTGGTGCAAGTCCTGGTGTAAAGCCTTGGTCAACGATGCTTTGCCCTAAAATTGCTTTTGTCGCAATATTAGCCATTGGAATTGATGTAATTTTACTCATGAATGGCACTGTACGACTTGATCTTGGATTGACTTCAATCACAAAGACTTCGCCTTTCGAGATAACATACTGGATGTTCAATAAGCCGATGATGTTCAATCCTTTTGCTAATCGTGTGGTGTAATCAACGAGTGTATCAAGTAATTCTGTTGAAATGTTTTGTGTTGGGTAAACTGCGATCGAGTCACCCGAGTGAACGCCTGCACGTTCAATATGTTCCATAATCCCTGGAATTAAGACATGTTCACCGTCTGAAATGGCATCGACTTCAATTTCGATTCCTGTTAAGTAACGATCAACGAGTACCGGATGTTCTGGACTTGCTTCTACTGCGTGTTCCATGTAATATTTCAGGTCTTCTTCGTTGTAGACGATTTCCATTGCGCGTCCTCCAAGTACATACGAAGGACGAACGAGTACCGGATAACCGATGTCCGCAGCGATAATGATGGCTTCGTCTGCATTGACAGCCGTTTTTCCTAAAGGTTGTGGAATGCCGATTTCGTGCAAAGCTGCTTCGAATTTATTGCGATTTTCTGCTCTGTCTGTATCTTCTAGTGAAGTTCCTAAAATTTTAACACCGTTTTGCTCAAGTTTTTCAGCTAAGTTAATGGCCGTCTGTCCGCCGAATTGAACGACAACTCCTTTTGGCTGCTCCAGATCGACAATGTGCATAACATCTTCGATTGTCAGCGGTTCAAAATACAATTTATCGGAAATCGAGAAATCGGTTGAAACGGTTTCCGGATTATTGTTGACGATTATCGCTTCGTAACCCGCTTCTTTAATCGCCCATACAGAGTGTACCGTCGCATAGTCGAATTCAACGCCTTGACCGATACGGATTGGGCCTGAACCGAGAACGATGACCGACTCTTTGTCTGTTTTTACTGATTCATTTTCATCTTCATACGTGCCGTAAAAATAAGGCGTTTCCGATTCAAACTCTGCCGCACATGTATCGACCATTTTGTAAACCGGCATTAATTTTTGTTCTTTGCGCCAGTTGTATACTTGCTGTTCAGTGGTATTCCAAAGTTTCGCAATTGTCCGGTCTGCAAAGCCTAAACGTTTGGCACGTTTTGCTACGTCGTAGTCAAACGCGGCATTTTTCAAATCTTCTTCGTATTTTACGATGTTTTCGAATTTCTTCAGGAAGAATAAATCGATTTGGCTCCATTCGTTAATGGTTTCGATTGTTACACCGCGGCGAAGTGCTTCGCCGATAAAGAACAAACGCTCATCTCCCGCTCGACAAATGCGTTTTTGAATCCATTCATCACTCATGCTATCCGCATTTTTTAGCTCTAAGTGGAATTGCCCTGTTTCTAATGAACGGACAGCTTTTAAAATAGACTCTTCAAATGTACGACCCATCGCCATCACTTCGCCGGTTGCTTTCATTTGCGTTCCTAAATTACGTTTAGCAGATTCGAATTTATCAAACGGCCAGCGTGGAATTTTCGTTACCACATAATCAAGTGCCGGCTCAAATGCAGCATATGTGCGTCCAGTAACGGGGTTCATCATTTCATCCAAAGTTAAACCGACAGCAATTTTTGCAGCTAGTTTCGCTATTGGATAACCTGTTGCTTTTGATGCTAGTGCAGAAGAGCGACTAACCCGCGGATTTACTTCAATGATGTAGTAGTTAAAGCTAAATGGATCTAATGCCAGCTGTACGTTACAGCCTCCTTCAATTTTCAAGGCGCGAATAATTTTCAGCGACACATTTCGTAGCATTTGGTATTCACGGTCTGACAAAGTTTGGCTAGGTGCGACCACAATCGAGTCTCCAGTATGGATGCCAACTGGATCAATGTTTTCCATGTTACAAACGACTATCGCCGTATCGTTTTTATCGCGCATCACTTCGTATTCAATTTCTTTAAAACCTGCAATTGATTTTTCTAGTAAACATTGTGTAACCGGGCTATATTTCAAACCACTTGCTACAATTTCTTTCAGTTGATCATAATTCTCGCAAATGCCTCCGCCCGTTCCACCTAGTGTAAAGGCTGGACGAACGATCACTGGATAACCCACACGGTCAACGAAATTTTCAGCTTCTGTCATGTTGTGAATAATATCTGAATCTGGAACCGGTTCGCCAAGTTCGTTCATCAACGTTCGGAACAAGTCACGGTCTTCTGCTTTATGGATGGCTTCAAGCTTGGTACCTAAAATTTCAATATTCAACTCATCTAAAATACCTGACTCATCCAGTTCAATCGCCATGTTCAGTCCTGTTTGGCCTCCAAGTGTCGGAAGCAGTGCATCCGGACGCTCTTTACGCAAGATGCGGCTAACGAATTCCAGTGTGATCGGTTCGATATACACTTTATCTGCAATTTCTGTGTCTGTCATGATAGTTGCTGGGTTTGAGTTAATTAGAATTACGCGGTATCCTTCTTCTTTTAACGCAAGACACGCTTGTGTTCCTGCATAGTCAAACTCTGCTGCTTGTCCGATTACGATGGGTCCTGATCCGATTACGAGTATACTTTGAATATCTTGTCTTTTAGGCATGTTGTTGCTCCTTTCGAGTTGCGTTCATAACATCAATAAAGCGATCAAATAAGTAGTTGGAGTCTTCTGGTCCGGGTGATGATTCTGGGTGGTATTGAACTGTGAATGCTGGGTAATCTAAGTGTGCCAAGCCTTCGTTCGTACCATCGTTTAATGCGCTATGCGTTACTTTTAGGCGAGTTCCTTGCAAGGTATCTTCATCCACAGCGTAACCGTGGTTTTGTGATGTGATTTCGATTTTCCCTGTAACTAAGTCGCGTACTGGATGATTTCCTCCGCGATGACCGAATTTCAATTTAAAGGTGTCCGCACCGCAAGCTCTTGCGAATAATTGGTGTCCTAGGCAGATGCCGAAGATTGGAACTTGACCAAGTAGTTCACGTACCACTTCTACACATTCCTCTACATCTTTTGGATCTCCAGGGCCGTTTGATAACATAACGCCGTCAGGTCCCCAAGCAAGAATTTCTTTTGATGCCGTGTTATAAGGAACGACAATGACGTCGCAATCGCGGTTATTAAGCTCACGCAAAATGCCATGCTTCATGCCGTAGTCAATTAATACAACGCGTTTGCCACGGCCAGGGCTTGGATAAGGACGTGCTGTTGAAACTTGCGCCACTTGGTCGCTTGGCAAAATCGTTTCTTGAAGCGTCTTCACGACTGCTGCTAATTGAACCTCTTCACCTGCTGCTGTTAAGACACCTTTGATGGCACCTTTTGAGCGAATCAAACGCGTCAGTTTTCGTGTATCAATACCTGAAATTCCAGGAATATCTTTCGTTTTAAATAACTCGTCCAAGGTTGAATTGTTTCTGAAATTGGAAGGGAACTCAGCAAGTTCACGAACGACCATGCCTTTTACTGCGGGTTCAATCGATTCGAAATCGTCGCTATTAATGCCATAGTTGCCGATTAGTGGGTAAGTCATCGTGACAATTTGTCCGCAGTAAGAAGGATCCGATAAAATTTCCTGATAACCCGTCATACTCGTATTAAAAACGATTTCCCCAACAGAAGCACTATCGCTTCCGAATGCTGTTCCTTCAAATACCGTACCGTCTTCTAAAATTAAATAACGTTTCATTAATTTTTCTCCTCCTGCCATACGATTTCGCCACCAAAGATGGTTGTTACTGGCCACCCTGTACAATTCCAACCATTAAATGGTGTGTTTTTACCTTTTGATAAAAATTCTTCTACTTGAATTGGTTGTTCTTTTTCAAGATCTAATAATACGAGATCCGCTGTTCGTCCAATTTCTAAAGTGCCATATGGCAAGTTGAATGTTTGGCTTGGTTTGATGGTTAACCAGTCGATTAATTGTTGTAACGACCATGTGCCGGTTTTGACAAAGTTGCTATAGAGCAGTGGAAATGCTGTTTCAAAACCGACGATTCCAAACATCGAACCATTCATGCCATTTGTTTTTTCTGCTTCCGTGTGCGGTGCATGGTCTGTCGCGATAAAGTCTAGCGTGCCATCAAGCAAGCCTTCGTGTAACGCTTCCCAATCTTCTTTTGCACGAAGCGGTGGATTCATTTTGTAATTGGCATCGTCCGCTGGAATATCATCTTCTGTTAAGAGCAAATGATGAGGTGTAACTTCAGCTGTTACGCGCACTCCTGCACGCTTTGCGTCGCGAATGACGCGAACTGATTCTTTTGTGCTGACGTGGCAAACGTGATAATGTGCGCCTGCTGCTTCTGCTAGTAAAATGTCGCGTGCAATATGCACCGATTCCGCAATTGCTGGAATCCCTTTAAGCCCAAGTTCTCTACTGCGTTTGCCTTCGTGCATGACACCGTCATATATCAAGCTATTGTCTTCACAATGCGCAACGACTGCCATATCAATTTTTGCTGCGTCTTGCATTGTTTCGTACATCATGCCTGCTTCTTGAATGCCAACACCGTCATCCGTAAAAGCAAAAGCACCGTTTTCTTTTAGTTCTTGTAAGTTTGTACGTTCTTTTCCTGCTTCTCTGATGGTGATTGACGCGTACGGCAAAACTCGGATAAGCGCATTTTTTTCAATCAATCCGTTGACCAGCTGCAGATTTTCTTTCGTATCCGGAACAGGACGCGTGTTTGGCATCGCACAAATTGTGGTGTAGCCACCTTTTGCTGCCGAATGTGTTCCAGTTTCGATGGTTTCTTTCTGCTCACCACCCGGTTCACGCAAATGAACATGGACATCAACAAATCCTGGTGCAATCATCCGGCCTTTGCCGTCAATTTGGGTCTCGTTATCCACTTGTAACTCTTTACCGATTTCTTTAATTTTGCCTTCTTTAATCCGGATAGTTGTAGGGGTTAATTCTCCATTTTGCAGCATGTTTACGTTTTTAATGAATAAATTCAAGTTAATCTCTCCCTTTCAATGCGTACTCAAGTACTGCCATCCGGATAAAAACTCCGTTTGCCATTTGTTTAAAAATTCGTGAACGTTCACATTCGACTAAGCAATCTGCAATTTCGACGCCGCGGTTGATTGGCGCAGGATGCATAATAATGGCACCATCCTTCATTTTCTTTTCGCGTTCGATCGTTAAGCCGTATTGCTCATGGTAATTTTCTTTCGAGAAAAGAGCTGATACTGCATGCCGTTCATGCTGCACGCGAAGCATCATGACAACATCTGTGGTTTCAATAAAGTCATCCAAATGCTCGGAAGATTTGTACTCTCCGCTCCAGTCCGCCGGGCACACAAAACTCACTTTTGCTCCTAATTGTTTGAGTGCCGCTGCATTTGATTTTGCGACACGGCTATGAGCAATGTCTCCAACGATGGTGACCTGAATGCCTTCGATCCGTCCGAACTCTTGATATATGGTCATTAAGTCTAAAAGAGATTGTGTTGGATGTTGACCTGAGCCATCTCCACCATTGATGACAGCAACGTCGCATCCTTCTAGTTGTTGATAATACTCTTCTTCTTCATGACGTATAATGACTGCACCTACGCCAATTGCTTCCATCGTTTTTACTGTATCGTAAAGTGTTTCACCTTTTAAGATGCTAGAAAAAGCTGTTTCAAAAGGTAGTACAGCGAGTCCCATATGATGCTCTGCCATTTCAAAACTCATTTTTGTTCTTGTGCTTGGTTCGAAAAACAAGTTGACGACCGTGCCATCAATTGGCGCTCTCTTGCCTTGCTGAAATTCTCCAGCACGCTTAAGCAAACTCATAATCGTGTCATTTTCTAAGTTGTTCATAGATAGTAAGTTTGGCAAAATTGACTCATCCTCTCATTCGTCAGACAAAAAAACACCTTCCCAGAGGCAGGAAGGTGTGAGGAAAAAAGGGTAGTGTTTACCCATTCTTCAACCCTTTCCATGCCTCTCTGGACATTCATTAAAAGGTAATTATTTAGTTCCGTCGTCTACTTCTTCTTTGTTCATTCCCGGTAGCACTAAGTTCAAAATGACACCAACAATGGCAGCGAGCGCCATTCCTTCGATTGAGAATGTTTCACTAAATTCAATTTTAGCTCCGCCAATCCCGATAACCAAGATAACTGAAGAAATCACTAAATTTCGGTTGTTGCCAAAGTCGATGTTGTTATCTACTAGCATACGCAAACCAGAAGATGCGATAATACCGAACAATAAGATCGAAATTCCGCCTAGAACAGCCGTTGGAATTGTCTCGATGACGGCCATCAATTTGCCAAAGAACGAAAAGACGATGGCAAACACTGCCGCTCCAAAGATGACATAGACTGAAAACACTTTCGTAATTGCGAGTACCCCAATATTCTCACCGTATGTCGTCTTTGGCGGGCCGCCAACTAGTGAAGAGATAAAGGTTCCAATCCCATCACCTAGTATCGACCGATGTAAGCCTGGGTCTTTTATGTAATTTCGATTGACAATCTTGCCTAGTACCAGTTGATGACCGATATGTTCAGAAATCGTGACGATGGCAATTGGGACCATGACGAACAACAAGGTTGGTGTTACTTGAAAGGAGTAATCCACCCCAGGAATTAAGAATTCTGGTACTGCAAACCATTTCGCGTCAGCAATGACGCCGTAGTCAATAATGCCAATGGCAGCTGAGTAGCCATACCCTACGATAATACCGATCAAAATTGGCATCAATGAAATGATATTCTTAAAATAAATGTTACAAATGATAGCGGTTAGCAGCGTAACAATAGCTGCCGAAAAATGCAGCAAGCTATATTCTGAAGCATTCCCTACTGGAATGGTCATGGCCATATTTACTGCTGTTCCTGATAAAGCCAGTCCGATGACAATGATAACCGGCCCTACGACAATCGGTGGAAGTAATTTCATCAACCAGTGATAGCCTGTTTTCCAAATGATCAACGCGACGATTGCGTAGACCAATGAAACAAACATGGCGCCAATCATTGCTGAGCCAATCCCGCCAGTTTTCGTAGCAATGGTAATCGGCAAGATAAAAGCGAATGAAGATCCGAGATATGCCGGTACTTTAAATTGTGTGATGAGGATAAAGATGATTGTTGCAATTCCACTTGTTAACAATGCGATAGCTGGACTTAAACCAACCAATTGCGGTACCAATATTGTTGCGCCAAACATTGCGAACATGTGCTGCAAGCTTAGCGAGATCCATTGTCCTGTTTTTGGTTTATCTTGTACGTCTAAAATTGCTTCACTCAATTTCCATTCTCCTTTGTTTCCGACTCTTTATTCGTGAATGGCAACGCGGTCCACTTGATCGCTTTCAACCATTTGAACAATGATTCGTTCATCACTTGAAGTTGGAATGTTTTTTCCGACAAAGTCAGCACGTATTGGCAATTCGCGATGTCCTCGGTCAATCAATACTGCTAGTTGAATTTGTGCCGGTCGTCCTAGGTCCATAACGGCATCCATAGCTGCGCGTACAGTGCGTCCTGTATAGAGCACATCATCTACTAAGATGACTTTTTTATCGAGTATGCTGTGTTTAATATCAACTTGTTGCACTAATGGTTCTTGGTTTTTTGTTTTGATGCTCAAGTCATCTCGATAAAGCGTAATATCAAGTTCGCCTTTCATAATGGGACGCCCTTCGATTTTTTCGATTTTTTCGGCCAGTCGCTTTGCGATAAATGCACCGCGCGTTTTGATACCAACTAATATACAATCATCGATGCCTTTATTGCGTTCGATAATTTCATGTGCAATGCGTGTAATTGCTCGGCTAATTGCCTGTTCATCTAAAATATCTGCTTTTTCCACCATAAGATCCGCTCCTTTTTTGCAAATAAAAAACCTCTTGCCAGAGAGGCAAGAGGATAGATGCGCAGAAAAATTCAGCACGGAAGACAGACTTCCGGCTTGCGTAAATACCTTTTCAGCCTCTCTGGACTGTTTTTAAAGGTGTTCATTATTCGATTCGTTTTTTTAAGTATAAAGAAAGAAGGTCCCTTTTGTCAATCCTTGTCGCGAAGAGATTCTAGAAGTTCTGCAAATTCAGCTGGTGGCTCTACAGAGAACTCCATGTATTCGTTCGTTTTTGGATGATCAAAACCGATAACTTCTGCGTGAAGTGCTTGACCGCCAACATCCATTGTTTTCTTCGGTCCGTACTTTGGATCTCCAACAAGCGGGTAGCCAATGTATTTCATGTGCACACGAATTTGGTGCGTTCTGCCTGTTTCTAGGCGGCATTCTACTAATGTAAAATCACCAAAACGTTCCAAAACTCGGAAATGTGTTACGGCATGTTTTCCTTTATCAACGATTGCCATGTTTTGGCGTTCTTTTGGATCACGCGCAATTGGTGCTTGAATCGTTCCTTTATCGTGAGGAATGTGACCATGTACGAGCGCTACATATTTACGCGTAACCGTCTTTTTCACTAATTGATCAACTAATGACGTATGGGAAGCGTCATTTTTGGCTACCATCAATAAGCCAGATGTATCTTTATCAATTCTATGGACAATCCCCGGACGCACTACACCATTGATTCCTGACAAATCTGTACAGTGATGCATTAAGCCATTAACCAATGTGCCTTTAGCGTGTCCTGGAGCCGGATGTACAACCATTCCTTTTGGTTTGTTAACTACGAGGACGTCTTCATCTTCATAGACAATTTCCAAATTAAGATCTTCGGGAACTACATCTAATTCTTCAAGTTCAGGCGGTGTGACAACGATAACATCCTGCAAACGAACTTTGTAATTCGGTTTTACTTTAATGCCGTTAACTTTTACGGCTCCTTCTTTGACCCAATTGCTAATCTGTGAACGTGACCAGTCTTCATCTATTGATGACACAGCTTTGTCTACCCGTTCGCCTGTCATTTCTTCGGTAATTTCAATCGTTAATTCTTCCATTAAGACACCTTTTTCTTTTGTTGTTTTTCGTCATAAATAATAAAAATAATCATCAATACGACACCAATCGTTAAAGCAGCATCTGCAACATTAAATATCGGGAAATCATAATTGACCACGGGAATTAGCACATCTACAAAATCGACAACTTCCCCGCGTAGCATGCGGTCGATAAAATTACCGATCGCTCCACCCAAAAGAACCATTAAACTAAGCTGGAACAACGGTTGCCCTTTTGCATGTTTATGAAAATAGTAAAGAATTCCGATAACAACTGCCACGGTAATGACGGCAAACAGCCACATCTGTCCCTCGAGCATGCCCCAAGCAGCGCCGCGATTACGGTGCGACAACCAGCCGAGATAAGGATCAATTACTGAAATCCTTTCACCCAATTCCATATTTTTAAGGACCAACCATTTTGTCCATTGATCTAATGCAATGATTACTAATGCGATTCCATAATAAATAAACATCCATATCCTCCGTCAATTCATCAGTCAATCTATTTTAACACAATGTAAGGGGAAAAAGTAAAGGGTCTAGAGAAGCCGAATCCCAGCTCTCTAAACCCTTTCTTTTTTAGCGGTAGTTTCGATTAAGCAAACTGCGTTTCTACAACACTTGCACAGCGAAGACACAAGGTTGGATGTGCTTCACTTTGACCAATTTCCTCAGAAATTGTCCAGCAACGTTCACATTTTTCACCTTCAGCTTTTTGAACTGTAACAGAAACTTCGTTCAATTTCACTGCATGTTCTGGTGCTTGTTCTTGCGTTCCACCGTATTCATATTTCGATACAATAAATAATTGAGCAAGATTTTCATCAGTAGAAGCTAATAAGTTCGCAAGTTCTTCATCACCATAAACTGTCACTTTTGCTTCTAATGATTTACCGATTGTTTTAGCTGCACGCGCTTCTTCTAATGCTTTTAAGACATCATCGCGAACATCCATGAAACGGCTCCATTTCTCATCCAATCCTTCAAATGCTGGATTGGAAACAGCTTCTGGGAAGTCAGTTAATTGAACACTTTCTTCTTCTACAAAGCTTAGGTAAGACCATAATTCATCTGCCGTATGTGGAATGATTGGTGAAGACAGTTTCAAAATCGCCATCAGCGAATCAAACATAACTGTCTGCATCGCACGACGATGAGGATGATCTGCACGTTCGATATAAACAACATCTTTCGCTACATCTAAGTAAAACGAGCTTAAATCGTTCGCACAGTAATTGTTCAATGCATGATAGATTGTTGAGAATTCATACGTTTCATATGACTTCCGTACCGTTTCTACCATTTTCTGCAATTTCATTACCATGTATTGATCCATTTCACGCATATCTTCAAATGCGACACGATGCTCTTTTTCATTAAAATCAACTAAATTTCCATGAAGGAATTTCAGTGTATTACGGATTTTCCGGTATACTTCCGATACTTGCTTAAAGTTTTCATCGGAAACACGAACGTCCGCCGTATAATCTACAGAAGCCACCCAAAGGCGCAGAATATCCGCTCCCATTTGGTTCATAACTTTTGCAGGGACAATAACATTCCCGAGCGACTTACTCATTTTGCGGCCGTTGCCATCAAGCGTAAAGCCGTGGCTCAAGATACCTTTGTATGGTGCGATACCATTGATCGCAACACTCGTTGTTAGTGAAGAGTTGAACCAACCGCGGTATTGGTCAGATCCTTCTAGGTAAAGATCAGCCGGGTAATGCAAGTCTTCTCGCTCAACAAGAACACCTTGGTGAGAAGATCCAGAATCAAACCAAACATCCATAATATCCGTTTCTCTAGTAAACAAGCCATTCGGGCTACTTGGATGCGTGAATCCTGACGGCAATAACTCTGCTGCTGAACGCTCAAACCAAATGTTCGATCCGTTTTCGCGGAACAACTTAGCCACGTGGGCAATTGTTTCTTCTGTAATGATGGGATCTCCATTTTCAGCGTAAAACACAGGAATTGGAACGCCCCATACGCGTTGACGTGAGATATTCCAATCTCCACGGTCACGTAGCATATTGTAAAGACGCGTTTCGCCCCATGCTGGAGTGAACGAAGTTTCTTTGATCGCTTTTAAGATTTGGTCACGGAATGCATCGATCGATACGAACCACTGAGCTGTCGCCCGGTAAATTACTGGCTTTTTCGTCCGCCAGTCATGCGGATACGAGTGTGTAATAAACGAAATTTTTTCAAGAGCGCCTGCATGATCAAGTGCTTCTGTGATCGACTTATTCGCTTTTTCATAAAACTCGCCTTCAAACCCAGGCGCTTCGTCTGTCATGACTCCGCGTTCATCAACTGGACAAAGAACATCCAATCCGTATTTCTTGCCGATTAAGAAGTCATCTTCACCGTGACCAGGAGCTGTGTGAACGCAACCAGTACCTGAATCTGTCGTAACGTGTTCTCCGAGCATAACCAAAGAAGTACGGTCATATAATGGGTGTTTTGTTAGGATATGCTCTAGTTCAGCTCCCTGCACTAAGCGAACAACTTCGTAGTCTACCCATTCCAATTCCTCAGCCACTTCTTTTAATAACTCTTGTGCCACAATATAAAGAGAACCATTTACGGAAACTTCCGCGTAATCCAACTTAGCGTGTACAGAAATACCAAGGTTAGCTGGGATTGTCCAAGGAGTTGTCGTCCAGATTACGAAGTTTGTGCCCTCAGCCAATACACCTTTACCGTCAGTGACTGGGAAAGATACATAGATTGAAGGAGATTTTTTATCATGATACTCGATTTCTGCTTCAGCAAGTGACGATTCACTTGATGGAGACCAATAAACCGGTTTCAATCCTTTATAGATATACCCTTTATTGGCCATTTTACCAAACACTTCAATTTGACGTGCTTCGTATGCTGGTTTTAATGTGACATATGGATTTTCCCAATCGCCACGAACACCGATGCGTTTGAATTGAGAGCGCTGGTTATCGATTTGTTGGTAAGCATATTCTTCACATAGCTTGCGGAATTCCGCTAACGACATTTCTTTCCGATTAACGCCTTTGTTTGTTAAAGCTTGTTCGATCGGTAATCCGTGCGTATCCCAGCCCGGAACGTATGGTGCATGAAAGCCCATCATTGAACGAGAACGAACGACCATATCTTTTAGTACTTTGTTTAATGCGTGACCCATATGCAAATCGCCGTTCGCGTACGGAGGTCCGTCATGAAGAATGAAGAATGGACGACCTTTTGTGCGGTCTAGCACTTTCTTGTAAATGTCCATCTCTTCCCATTTTTGTTGCATCTCCGGTTCCCGGTTTGGCAAATTACCACGCATCGGAAAATCTGTTTTCGGCATTAATAACGTATCTTTGTATTCCATTTCCATTCCTCCTATAGGCATAATAAAAAGCCCCCCATCCCTGGTAAAGGGACGAGAAGCTTAAACTCGCGGTACCACCCTTGTTGCAGCTAGATAGCTGCCACTCGATCACCGTAACGTGGCGTAGACGGAATTGGGTACTGTTTTTCACCAATTCTGCTCAAGAGTGATTTTCATCTATGAGGTCGTATCAGGCTCTCACTGTCCCTGACTCGCTAAATCATCCTACATAGCCTACTGTCTCTATCAGCGCGTTTTTTTGTATGTCGTAATTATAGAAGTAGAAAGTCTCAGAGTCAAGAGTTCGACTCTTCTTTATCCTTCTCAATCTTCTCTAAATTCTGTGTGTCGATATCGTATTCTAATAAGGTTTCCCAATCATCTGTTTCAATTAAATCTAATTGAGCTTCAACGAGCATTTTGAAACGATTTTTGAAAATACGAGATTGTTTTTTCAATTCTTCAATTTCAGTAGCAATGCGACGTGCTTTTGTCAACGACTCGTTAACAATACGATCAGCATTTTTCTCAGCTTCCTTGACAATCAACTCTGCTTCTTTCTGCGAGTTGCGTCGAACTTCTTCCGAAGCTTCTTGAGCGACGAAAATTGATTTTTGTAAGGTTGACTCGATTGTATTGAAATGGCCAACTCGTTCGTCGGTTGTGCGTAACCGTTCTTCTAAAGTTGCCTTATCTTTTAACAAAATTTCATAATCTCTCATAATTTGTTCCAAGAATTCATTTACTTCGTCTTCTTGATATCCACGGAACGCCCGGCTGAATTCTTTGTTATGTATATCTAACGGGGATAATGGCATTGAGTAAACCTCTCCTTAACTTGTCATGTTATCTTCCTATTATACAGTTCATGGCGCTAAATTTCAGTATTATTTCGTATTTTTTCCGAACCGTCTAGTTTTTTGCTTCTAAGCGGCCAATCTGTAGTCGAACTTTATCCTTCTTGGTGCGGCCTTCGATCATAATCAACCGAACGCGACCAAAGCCTCTTGAAGAGATCATGTCCGATTCGTGCAGTTCAAATGACGGCTGCTCTTGCAAAGTCCAGTTGACTTTCACTTTTCCACCGTGGATTAACGCCGATGCTTTCTGGCGAGAAATGTGATAAACCGAACTCATTACCGTATCCAACCTCATGGAACTGACCGTATACGATTCTTCAATCCATTCTTCACTCGTCTCGATTAATTCTTTTTCGTTTGTTATTTCGTTTAACTGAACTTTCACTTTTGCTGCACTAACAAAATTACTTTGCATATAAGGACTGATTTCATTCATAACTGCAAGTTGAACACGTTCGTTGTCTATGCGAATGTCTCCGAATTTACTGCGGTCAAGCCCCAATGACATTAATGATCCTAATATATCAGGATGACGCAAGCTGACAAATTTCGATGGATACTTCAATTCAAAAACAGTAATATTAAAATCTTCCTGTTGTGGTTCAAAATAAGAAGGATACAGCAACACTCGTTGTCTTTCTGCATTTTTAAAAACGCCAGACGTCATCATTTTCACGTCGCTCGATCCGATGACTGCTTCAACAATAAAGCGCTGTCGCGGATCGAGAAAATCAGTCAATCTTGGTGAATAGCGGTCTTCAACTTCCCGTAGCCAGCCTGAAGCTTGTTCGATAAACTGCTGTTCTTCTTTTCTAAAATGTTGAAATATCTCTTCCATACGAATGCTCCTTCACATGTGATTGGTTTTTAAGAAAAAAACCTCACATCACGTGAGGTTTTGGGTTAGGCTAAATAATTAAATAATACGATAATGCCTTGACTAGCTAAACTCAAAGTGAATATCGCAACAATTGGTGAGATGTCGATCATACCGATTGGTGGGATAAAGCGTCTGAATATGTCCAAATAAGGATCCGTAATTTTAGAAATCATTTGTCCAAAACTAGATTCTTTTATGCTCGGTACCCAACTCATGAATACACTAACAATTAGAATATAGAAGTAGATATTAATCGCCGAAAGTAATAAATTAACAAAAATTATCATATTATTTTAAGGCACCTTTCTTATTGTTGCTCGTCGTAGTAATAATCTGAAATAGCGCCATCCACTTCTACAGTGTCTGGTACGCATAAGAAAATATCCGTTCCAATACGTTGAATATCTCCACCAAGAGCGTAAACTGTCCCACTCAAAAAGTCGATGATTCGTAGGCCTTGATCTTTTTCAATGCGTTGAAGATTAACAACGACAGCCTGTTTGTTTTTTAGACTTTCCGCTATATCTTGTGCTTCTGCATAAACTCTAGGTTCTGCCAAGCTAACTTTTGAAGATTTTGAAGCACTTTGTAAACTAACTAAATTAGGCACAATGGTCTCCTCTACTTTCTGGCGCCGCTCTTTCGGTGCTTTTTTCGGTTCTTGCATCGCAGCTGGTTTTTCATAACGTGGAGCTGACTTTTGCTGTGTCATAGGTTGTTCGTGCACTTGCTCTTCTTCATACTCATCTAAGTAAAAGAAATTTTTAAATTTGTTTTTCATACTCATCGCTTTGCCTCACTTTCCGACCCGACTAACGCTGTTCCAATTCGGACAAAAGTTGCTCCTTCTTGAGCAGCGATTAAGTAATCATTGGACATTCCCATGGAACATTCTGTACACGGTGCATGGGCCCAGTGTTTCTCTGATACTTGGAGTTGGAGTAATTTTAGTCCTTTAAATGCTTCGCGAATAATTTGTTCGTCTGTAGTGTTTGGCGCCATTGTCATCAATCCAACTACTTGAATTTTATCGAAATCTTTTAGAGATTCAATAAAATCAATTGCGTTTGCAGGATCAATTCCACTTTTTGACTCTTCACCAGATACGTTAATTTGGACAAAACATTTCACTTGGCGACTTGCACGTTTTTGGATTTCTTTCGCTAAACTAGAGCGGTCCAAAGAATGCAAATAATCAATTTCGTTAATAACATCTTTTACTTTTCGTGTTTGCAAATTGCCGATATAATGCCAAGATACATCTTCTTCAATTGCTTCAAGTTTCGATGCCAATCCTTCTGGGCGATTTTCACCCAAATGGCGGATTCCAGCGTGAACTGCTTCTTTCGTACGTTTCACATCCACTTGTTTAGTCACAGCAATAATTTGTATATTATCTTTAATAGCATTTAACTGTCCGGTAATTTCTTTAAAGACGGGTTCAATAGGTTTCATATATTCACAACTTTTCTATAGAAGTCCCCTACATTGTACCAAGTTTCAGCTGATTTATCAATTAAGCTCTTTCCTAAAAAAAACAGCTGCTCAACGGCAGCTGTTTGGATTAACGTCTCTTTTGACGATTGCGTAAGAAAGTCGGGATGTCTAGTGCATCGTCGCTTTGTTTTTCTTGTCTTTGAGGCTCTTGGTTGTAGTAAGGTGGTTGTTCTTCACGACGTTGCTCGTCACGGCGTTGATCTTCGCGACGCGCATCACGAATTGAAGGCGCTGGAGTTTGTTGTTGAATCGACTGCACACGGCTTGAATTCAATCCAGATCCTCTTGGTGTTCTTGGTTGAAGTTGCTCTTCGTTAAATCCAGTCGCAATAACTGTCACGATGATTTCATCTTTTAAGTTATCGTTAATAACAGAACCGAAAATCATGTTTACTTCTTCATCAGAAGCTGATGCAACAATATCAGCTGCTTCTTGAACTTCATAAAGGCTAAGATTAGATCCACCTGTAATATTCATCAAGACACCTTTAGCACCGTCAACTGAAACTTCAAGTAACGGACTTGAGACAGCTTTTTTAGCTGCTTCAGAAGCACGGTTTTCCCCTGAAGATACACCGATTCCCATTAATGCAGAACCTTTATTCGACATAATTGTTTTAACATCGGCGAAATCTAAGTTGATCAATCCAGGAACGGCGATCAAATCAGAAATACCCGATACACCTTGACGAAGAACATTATCCGCTTCACGGAATGCTTCCAGCATTGGTGTGTTTTTGTCAACGATTTCAAGTAAGCGGTCATTCGGGATAACGATTAAGGTATCAACAGATTCTTTCATAGAAGAAATACCGCCGATTGCTTGAGTAGAACGCTTGCGGCCTTCAAAAGTAAATGGACGAGTAACAACACCAACTGTTAAAGCGCCAAGTTCTTTAGCAATTCCAGCAATAACTGGTGCTGCTCCAGTACCTGTTCCGCCGCCCATTCCTGCTGTTACGAATACCATATCCGCTCCGCGCAAAGCTTCTTCGATTTGCTCTTTGCTTTCTTCTGCAGCTTTTTTCCCCACATCAGGGTTAGCACCGGCACCAAGTCCGCGTGTCAATTTCCCCCCGATTTGAAGACGTACTTCTGCTTTTGAAAGGTTCAAAGCTTGAGCATCTGTATTTACTGCAATAAATTCTACACCTTGTACTCCATGTTCGATCATGCGGTTTACAGCGTTGTTTCCTCCGCCACCAACACCAATAACTTTAATTACGGCCAGTGCATCAATATTTGTATCAAATTCCAACATTCTTTTTCCTCCTAAAATTGCTTAGCTTTTATAGTTGCAAGCTAGATGCAACATTGATTTTATTCAAAGAATCGATCAAACATCTTTTTAGCTTTGGTTACGACACCTTCAGAATTTTGCTTTGGCTGCTTTTGTTTTTTAGGTTGCTGCACTTCTTGGTGCTCAACTTTCGCAGTTCCCGCAACAGCTCCACCATTTCCAATACGGCCATAAAAGACATCTTCCATGTATGCATATTGAATTAGACCAACTGCTGTCGTGTACTGTGGTTCACGTACGCCGATAAATTCTGGTGTGAATAGACGAACTCGAGTTTGCAAAATATTTCGAGCGAGTTCTGGAAGTCCATCCAATTTAGCCATACCACCAGTTAAAACAACTCCTCCTGGCAGGTCTTGAACGCCCAAACGATAAAATTCATCTAAAATCAGTTCGAAAAGCTCTTCCAGGCGAACTCCGATTATTTCAGATATGTATTTTTGGTTATATTGTTCTGTTGAATCCGATCCAATAACAGGAACCTCAAATACTTCGTCTTCTGAAGCATCTTCAAAAAATGCATGGCCATACTCAAGTTTAATTTTTTCAGCTTGATCTGTCGGTGTCTTCAAAATAATGGACAAATCTTTTGTTACGTGGTCGCCTCCAACTGGAATAACAGAAGAAGCGGTCAAGTGGCCGTCTTGGAAGATGGAAATAGAAGTAGATCCTCCACCGATGTCAATACATGCTGTGCCATGATTTTTCTCGTCTTCAGTCAATGCATAATTTCCTGCTGCAAGTGGTTGTACATAAATATCGCGGATTTCAAGTCCCGCTCTTTCTACACAACGAAGTACATTGTGTAAAATTGTTTTTGAAGTTGTCACCATTGTACCATCCATTTCAAGGCGGATACCAATCATGCCTCGAGGATCTTTGATTTCACCCAAATGATCAACGATGTATTGTTCAGGAATGATGTTTACTAGTTCCCGCTCTGGTGGAATCGACATAACTTGAGCCGCTTCCAATACACGATCTAGGTCGTCATCGGTAATTTCCCGATTCTCACTGTTTACTGCCACAATTCCTTTAACAGGCTGTAGCACCGCTTTGTTAGCCGGAATTCCTAATACCACTTCATGGATTGACTTGCCGATCATGCGTTCTGCTTGATCGACCGCTTTTTTAATGGATTGCACCGTTGCATCTATGTCAACAATCGCACCTTTTTTAATTCCATTAGATTTCACATTTCCAACGCCAATAACATTCAGTGAATTGTTGGCCATTTCTCCAATTAAAACTTTAATGGATGACGAACCGATATCTAGACTAACGTATAATTCTGATTGACTCAATTCGTGGCACCTCCTTATTAAACTGCTGTACTTATATTCTATTGCAAATCGTGCACCTTGTCTAAGAAAATCGCGAAACTTAAAAAAATTTCCTTCAATTGCTTAAATTGTTTCTCTAACTGCCTTTTTTTCAGCCCATTTTGCTAAAATAATGCGGCGGATGACCGCAATGTTTTGAAATAGTCGAACACCGAATGCAAAAATAGCAGCCAAGTACAAATCTACACCTAAATGAACACCAAGAAAAGCAAGACCTGCTGCAAGGGCGATATTGAAAAAGAATCCTGAAACAAATACTTTGTCATCGTACACTTGTTGCAAGTGGGCACGAATTCCACCAAATAATGTGTCGAGTGATGCCAGTACGGCAATCGACAAATAGTTAGCATATTCAAGTGGAATATGGATATCTGTCAAAAGCCCGAGCGATATACCAAGTATTAAACCTAAAATGGACAGCCACATCGCTATTCCTCCTCTGTTGACTGTAAATATTTGGTGTCTATCACTTCATCATACGCTTCGATGATTAGATCTTTTTTAGGAGCCGAAACGGTCAATGTTAGATTATCGATATAAAAATCATCTAAAATACGTGAAGACAATAAATGATTATACAGCTTTTCTGAGTCTTCCATAGACTCAGAAATTATTTTTATGGAAAACGGAGGCATTTCTACCGGTTTTGCGTTAACCGTCGTTTGACCATTTATATCTCGTATTGCTGTCGTATTAATAATTCGCTTATCGTCGATTGAAACATACAAACCGTTGTAACGATTAATTTCATTGACCAGCCGGATAAGCAAATCCGGAGAGATCCCTTCTATTTCGAAGCCCAACGCAACCGCTTCCATTGAAGGTTCAACGAGAATTTCTATTCCCGGTCCTGTAGTCTCCGTTAAACCAGCTGCATTTCTCAATTCCCCTGCAGTTTCCCGCAAAGCTTGTTCGGGGCTGGCGTTTGTGTCCACATCATATTTGTTCAACGTCTCATCTAACGTGCTGATTTCTGATAGCAGTTGTGAGTGAAGTTGCTTTTCTCTCGACAGTTCTTGTCTTACTTCCCATACATCTCGCGTATCTCGGGCATCAGGTTCATTGATCGTGTTGTATTGCATAGCAGTCATTAAGCCGATTACAAACATAATCACTGTAAATCGGGTAAGAATTCTTTTTTTCATCTAACTCTCCCCTTATTCACGATTCTGTCAGCAAGGCGGCCATTTTAATAACCTGCCCTTCATCCAATGTGACGATAATGTTGTCACTGAGCAGTTGGTCCATAATTCCGCCAGTCAACTCCATCGATGCTGTTAGTACTTCAGGTTCACCGATAGCTTCAATTACGAAAGGAGCAGGATATTGTGCACCATCTACAGTAATGACTGGTCCCGTGCAAACAATGTATGAATTTCCATGAATACGCTGACCATTGATTGAAATAGCCTGTGCTCCTGAGATATACAATTCATTGATTACTTGGAAAACGTGGCTTTCGTGCACAATGTAATCGTTTGGATTAACTGAATTTGAATCATAATCCCCGTCTTGCAATGTCACTTTTAATCCACTTCCCTGTACGGGCACTAAACCGAGATATCTTCGAAGCTCTTTGGCTTCTTCTGCATACTCTGTATAGCGATTTTCGCCATCGGCAAAGGATTTTTCATATTCTTGAACTTCGCTTTGCTTTTCTTGCAATTCATTTTTCAACTCTTTATTGCGCTCTTGCTGATCAATCAACTCTTTTCGGTAGCGTTCTTCCTGTTCGAAAAATGCACCACCTGTAAACTCTGCCGTCTCTCTATTAGCATTTGATAAACTATAGGAATAAGCCATGATAAATCCGAGCACCAAGAAAACCAGGGAAAAAACAACCGATTTGCTAAAACTTTTACGGTTGCTCTTCTTCGGTTTCTTCATCTTCAGGACCCTCCTTTGCAAAACCATAAACATCCGCATAAGAACGGAAGAATATTCCCACTTCCATATCAATTATGCCTTGTTGATCATCTTCTAATTGCGCGATGACAGATGGATAGTAATTCATCTTTTCTGCTAATGTGCTTAAAATACCACGAACTTCATTTCCATCATTCATATATAAGGTCACATAATCCGCGTCTTTTTGCTCAGGATCCAGAATGATTTGGGAAATCAGCTGAAGTACTTCAGGATCAATATCTGTTAGCTGATCAATTAACTTTTCTCGTATTTTCTCATTTTCAAAGTTTGAGTAAATCGGACCATCAACATTTGTCACTGGCTGATCTAAAGCCAAGTTATTCGACAAGACAATCTGATAGCTGTTACCGCGATCTAGATATCCCATTTGAACATATTCCTTTAAATCAATTTCCACACCGGTCAACCAGTTTTTCTTAACCGTCGATTCTTCTACCCACTCCAACTTTTCCAGTTGTTGCGCAACAGTCCCTGCATCAAAAGACCACATCGAATCTCCGATAGCTAGTCCACTTGCAGCTTGGTAGCTTTTTTGGTCAAAGAGAACGGCACCTTTAATAGTGATGGTCTGGATTTCACTGTACTTCGACTGGCTGTATAATAGTACGGCAAGCAAAGTGAGAAAAATGAGCAGCAGCGCCACGAACTTGCGATTGGTTCTTTTTTTTCGCCGCTCGCGAAGCGACGGGATGCGTTCTTCGATATCAATCACTTTGTCCATAATTGCTGCCCCTTATCTATTATTCGTTTGCTTCTGTCATTTGTTGAACTGCTGTAATAAAAGCATCGCCCCGAATTTCAAAACTATCGTATTGGTCCCAGCTTGCACAAGCAGGTGATAGAAGAATTGTATCGCCACTAGCAGATTCTTTAATTGCTTTGTCAACTGCATCGTCCATTTTTCCTGCTTGAACTATCGTTGGCACACCACAATCTTTTGCAAACGCCGTGAACCGCGTTGCTGTTTCACCTAAGGTCACTAATACTTTGACACGATTCATAAATGGACGAATTTCTTCAAGTGAATGGTTTCGCTCTAATCCACCCGCTAATAAGATGATGTTTTTCGGGAAAGCTTCCAATGCGCTCTTAGTCGCTAAAGCATTGGTAGCTTTTGAATCGTTATAGAATTTGCGCCCCTGCCACTCAACAATAAATTGAGAACGGTGCTTTACACCCGTAAATGACGTTAAGACACGTGTAATGGTTTCTTTTGTTCCGCCTTGAATCAAAGTTGCTGCTGTAGCAGCCAAAATGTTTTCCAGATTGTGCTGGCCACCCAACATAATCTTCGAACGTTCAATCAATTTTTCGCCTTGCCAATAAACAAATTGATCGTCTGCACTGATACTTGTAGCGGTGCGTCCTTGCAACGTAAAAGGAATGAGCTGCGCTTTGCAGTTCTTTGCATGCTCGACTAGAATTGGTTGATCTGCATTATAGATAAAGTAATCTTCCGCTGTTTGGTTTTCAGTCAGCTTCATTTTAGAAGTTCGATAATCCTCTATTGATCCATGATAATCCAAATGCGCTTCATACAGATTTGTAATAATTGCGATATCTGGACGGAAATCTACAGTTCCCTTCAACTGAAAAGAAGACAATTCCGTAACAATTATATTTTTTGCTTTTGCTTTTTCTGCGACGCCACTTGCTACTGTTCCAATATTTCCTGCAATTAATGGATTTTTATTGTCTTGGTTGAGCATATGAAACAATAAAGTAGTTGTTGTTGTTTTACCATTAGAGCCCGTAATTCCGATAAAGGGAGCTTCGCTAATTAAATAAGCCAATTCAATTTCAGTCCACACTGGAATTTGCTTTTCTATTGCTGACTCAATCAATACATTGGAATAAGGAATTCCTGGATTTTTGACAACTAATTCAAAGCCCTCTTCTAACAAATCTTCAGGATGTCTGCCACAAATAACGGTAACGCCCATATTCAATAATTCCTGTGCTTCAGGATTTTCTTCAAAAGGCTTAGAATCGTTAACGGTAACAAATGCACCTAGCTTGTGAAGAATACGAGCAGCAGTAAATCCGCTTTTCGCTAACCCTAAAACCAGGACTTTCTTTTGATATAAATGTGGAGCTTCCTTCATTTACATTACCTCCAAAAAGACGGCGATTGCCGCACTGATAAGACCGACTGACCAGAAAACAAGGACCACTTTCCATTCTGACCAACCGCTCAACTCGAAATGATGGTGAATAGGGCTCATTTTAAAAATTCGTTTTTGACGCAATTTAAAGCTACCTACTTGTAAAATAACTGAAGCTGTTTCGATAACAAAAACTAATCCGATTAACAACAACAATAATTCTTGTTTTAGTAAAATCGAGACCATTGCAAGTGCCCCACCTAATGCTAGCGAACCTGTATCGCCCATAAAGACTTTTGCAGGATATTTATTGAAGATCAAGAATCCAAACAGTCCGCCTGTTACAGAAAAAGTGAAAATCGCGATGTCTACTTCGTCTTGATAAATAGCTAATACACCAAATGCAGCAAATGCAATAGACGCTGTTCCAGCTACCAATCCATCTAGACCATCTGTCAAATTAACTGCATTGGAAAATCCAACCAACCAAAAGACGATAAAGAACACGTATAGCCATGATAACTCAAGTGAGATGTCAGTAAAAGGAATAGTGACACCTGTCTCAAAGTCAGTCCCACTCAAAACAAAGAATGAAATGACCGCTATAACGATTTGAGCAATTAATTTTTGTAGCGATGTTAACCCTAGATTGCGCTTTAGTACTACTTTGATAAAGTCATCCAAAAAGCCAATTAAGCCATATCCAAAAAGTACCAACAATAAAATTAGTATTTTAGCAGTTACCAAGTCAGCTAACCAAGCAACTAGCAACACCGTGACAATGATTGAGATTAGGAATACCAGACCGCCCATAGTCGGCGTACCCGTTTTCTTCATATGTGATTCAGGTCCTTCTTCACGTATGCTTTGTCCGAATTTCATTCGTTTCAATAACGGTATAAATACTGGCATTAGTATAACCGTTAACAATAAAGCAATTCCTAAACCCATTACTACATAACTATTCATTTATAGAGCTCCTTTAACACGAGATTACTCGGTTGTTTCGTCTGTTTGTGTTTCTGAAGTTGAATCTACTTCTAGTTCTTCAACTTCAGGGTTAACCGTTTCTTGTAGTTCTTCTTTTGCTTCGGCTTCTGCGCGAGCAGGATAGTATATTTCAGGTGGATGAAGTTCGATGACTACTGGCTCATTTTCCTTCACCAGTTGGCCTTCTTCAACACTTTGCGTTAAACCATATCCTTGCCCAGCAATTTCTAGCGACAATCCGCTTAAGGATTGATATGCGAGTAGCTCGCGTTTAGACCATCCACTGAAATTAGGCAAAGCCGTTTCCCCAGAAGTTTTTAAAATCACCCGTCCACCTTTTAACACTGTACTCCCAACTTTTGGGTACTGAGAGATAACTTCTCCAGTATTTCCGGTAACAATAACTTCTAGTCCTAATTCTTTTAATTCTTCTGTGGCTTCGGTTACGGACTTGCCTGTATATTCTTCAACAGGCATCGTGGTCGCTTTCGCCATATTTTCTGGCTCAATATTTAAATACTTTAAGCTATTTTCCATGACAGATGTAAAAATCTTGGCGACCGGTACAGAACCATATTCATCGGCCGGTACGTTCGGTTGTTGAACACCAATATAGATCAGCAATTCCGGATCTTCAGCAGGTGCCATACCAAGGAAAGAAAACAAATAATTGTTTCGCCCTTTTAAATAGCCACCGCCTTCTTTTGGAACTTGGGCAGTCCCTGTTTTGCCTGCTATTGTGTAATCTTGCAATGCAAATCCTCGTGCTGATCCTACTTCAGAAGTGACAGTTGAAGCTAAAACTTCTCTAACTTGATCAGCTGTTTCAGCTGAAATGGGTTGTCCGGCTTCTTGCGGTTCACTTTTAACAGTGACTTTTCCTGTGTCGGCATTTTTAATCTGATCAATAACATATGGTTTCATCATAACGCCGTCATTTGCAATTGCCGATGCTGCTTGAATCATCTGAATCGGAGTCACTGTAGACCCTTGTCCGTATGCGGTCGTCAATTTATTGATCGGATATTGATCCAATATTTTTCCAGTTGCCTCTTTCGGTAAGTCAATGCCTGTTTTTTCACCAAAACCAAAAGCATCCACGTAAGTCATAAAGGTGTCTGCTCCGAGTCGTTCCAGTAAATATGCCATTGATACGTTAGAGGAGCGTTGGAAACCTTCTAGAAACGAGATAGTTCCCCATCCTTCTCCACTGTTATGGTCACCAATCGTACTGTCCAGTAAGGTGTAAGTCCCTGATTTGTAAGTTGCGTCAGGGTCCCATTTGCCTTCTTCGATTGCAGCAGCAAGTGTAAACATCTTCATTGGAGAGCCAGGTTCAATGGTCAATTCGATGCTTTCGTTCAGCCAGTTATCAGATAAACCTTCTCGCGTATTGGGATTAAATGTCGGACGCTGAGACATTGCTAAAATTTCACCTGTTTTTGGATCAGCGATTACAGCGATCATACGTGTCGGATCGTATTCCTCTTGCACACTGGTCATTGCGTCTTCTAAAAAATTCTGCAAGGTTTTATCTAATGTCAGTTGGACATCTGCGCCATTAACTGCTGGAGTAATAACAGATTCATTATTCGGCAAGAGGAATCCCCATTTATCGGTATCGAATTCCATTTTCCCGTTTTTACCGGTTAATACTTCGTTGTGTATCGATTCTAGTCCGATTCTACCGGTTGTTTTTGTTTCACCATCTTCTAACTCTTCTTTCATGGCATAGCCGATTAAATGCGAAGCAAAGACACCGTTAGGATATAGTCGTTTTAAATCTCGAACAAATAAAAGACCTGGAATGTCTGCTTCTTTCATTTCTAGCATCTGTGTATGACTGATTTCACGACCAGCAGAACCGAATTCCACTTGATAACGGTCTTTTTCAATCCCTGTTTTCAAAGTTTCTAAAATACTTTCTTCCGAAGCATCCAAATACCCCGCCAATTTCTCAGCAGTTTCTTCGGCATCCACTACATGCTGCGGGTCGCTCGCTTTTTGAGTAACCGATTCGTCGAGTACTGCAACCAGTTTATATGTCAATGTGTCTTCAGCAATAATTTCTCCATTACGGTCGATGATACGTCCACGTTCAGCAGTTAACACTTCTTCTTGGCTGTATTTCGCTGCAGCTTTAGCAGCGAGTTCTTGCCCTTCCACTTTACCCGTGGCTTGTATTGTGACAATTCTTGCCAGTAAAAGGAAAAAGAGCCCTGCAAATAACAAAAACAGCAGAAAGGCTCCTCCTTGAAATCGAAACTTTTTTTTCATTGTCCAGGCACTACCTTTACATTTTGCTCATTTAACTTAAGGCCAAGTTCTTTTGCTTTTGACCAAATGCGCTCATAGGAAGATAATTCGCTCACCTGTACCGACAAATCTGTGTTTTGCTTCGTTTTTTCATTGACTGATTGTTCAATTGTTTGAATTTCTTGAGTTGACGCTTGAATCGTTGACTGATTCTGCAAAACCAGCAATGCACACATAATACAAACTGTTATAAAAGTCGAATATAAAATTTTTTCACCTTTAGTAATTAAACTTTTTTTTCTTGCCGGTTGCTGACTCGGATTTTGAGGAGTGGCCGGCTGTTGGATATAAATTTCAGTTCTTGCATTCAGTGCCATCTGAACACGCCCTTACTCGTTTATTTTTTCTGCAATTCGTAATTTAGCGGACCTTGATCGATTATTATGTGCTAGCTCTTCTTCTGAAGGCAGTATAGGTTTTCTAGTAATAAGTTTTAGGATTGGCTCCATTCCCTCTGGAATTACCGGTAAATTCGGCGGCAATTCAGGAAGTGAAGATGCTTCTTTAAATATGGCTTTACACAGTCGATCTTCAAGCGAATGAAAAGTGATTACACTAATTCTTCCACCGATTGAAAGAACATTGACTGCGTCCTGCAGAGAAGTTTCAGCAGCGCCAAGTTCATCGTTCACTGCGATACGAATGGCTTGAAATACACGTTTTGCAGGATGACCGCCCTTGCGACGAGCAAAAGCAGGAATGCCTTCTTTGATGCATTCGACCAATTGGCCAGTTGTTTCAATGGGTTGCTTTTCTCTTGCAGCTTCGATTTTGCGTACGATTTGTTTAGAAAATTTTTCTTCACCATAGCGATGGAAAATTCTTACTAAATCTTCGAAAGACCATTCATTTACTACATGATAAGCGCTAAGTTCAGCACTTTGATCCATTCGCATATCCAGAGGCGCATCATTATGGTAACTAAAGCCTCGCTCTGGTGTATCCAATTGTGGAGAAGAGACGCCTAAGTCATAAAGTATGCCATCGACTTTTTCCACTCCACGCATTTCCAATTCTTCTTTTAAAAACTTAAAGTTGGCATGGATAAAGGTGATTCTATGTAAATAATCTTGTAGTTTTTCTTTTGCATGAGCTATTGCCGTTGCGTCTTGATCGAAACAATATAAATGACCTTGGTCAGATAATTGCTGAACCAAATATTCGCTGTGTCCTGCTCCGCCCAGCGTACAATCCACATATATGCCATCAGGACGAACGTTCAGACCATCGACAGTTTCATGCAGTAAAACCGTGGTGTGATTGAACAATCCATTCCCCCCGTTCACTTTTTAAAAGTCAAAATCAGTTAAATTTTCCGCGATTTCATTAAAGGAATCTTCGGATTCTGCAAAATAGCTTTCCCATGAATCTTTTGCCCATATTTCAAAACGATTGGAGACACCTAAGATAATGCATTCTTTTTCAAGTTTAGCATGAGAAATTAAGGTTGTCGGTATATTGACGCGTCCTTGCTTATCAAGTTCCACTTCTGTAGCGCCTGAGAAAAAGAACCGTGTAAAAGCACGAGCGTCTTTTTTAGTGACTGGCAACTCTTTAAGCTTTTCTTCAATTTTCTGCCATTCGTCCATCGTGTAGCCAAATAAGCATTGATCCAGGCCGCGGGTGATGACAAAACTGTCACCTAACTGTTCACGAAACTTGGCTGGCACAATTAGCCGTCCCTTTGCATCAACGCTATGTTGATATTCGCCCATGAACATACCCTTCACCCCACTTATTGTAATAAATGTACCACAATCCCCCACTTGTCACCACTTGTTTTTGAAATATTTCAAGTTTGTTACAGGAAAATATCTCAACAAGTTATTTTGACATAAAAAAAGCCTACATATGCAGGCTTTTTCAGTCAAATATAAATAATCTTATGATTTTTGTCATAACAGAGCGGAAGTGCTAAAAGATCTTTCACAAGCCCAGTTCCATACTGATTCATGTAAACAAATGGACTGTACACGCGTTCTTGAAATCCATCGTTAGGTAATAGTTCGTTTTCAATAGCGGTGTAATGACCAAATTCAATACTGTTTTGAAGTATCACTTCATCCTGCAGTTTATGCTTCAAGAAATTTATTTGTTTACTGTGCAACTGTAAATTCTTTTCAACGATTGGGGTCAATCCTTTACTGATTGAAGAAAACTGTTGATTGATTTTATTGTACATTTCGTCAATCTGTTGTTGAAGTTCGTCAATTAACGCTTCTGCTTTTTGCTCACGAATCGATCCCATCAAATTATTTCTCATCACAGTAATTTGACGATCGCTGACGACAGCATCAAAGTCCAATTCGTATTTCTCCAGCAAACGCTGTGTTTGACGATTTATCAAGGTTAAACTCAAGCGCGGCATAATGACTGGTAGTTCCATACTAAACAATGCAAAAGCGTCTTTTAAGGCCGCCCAATAAGCGATTTCCCCAGGTCCTCCGACAAAAGCCAAAACCGGAAAGACCATTTCCTGCATCAACGGGCGCGTTACGACGTTATTGCTTAAAAGTTCTGGATTGTGTTGAGCAATTTCCAAAAGCTGCTGTTGAGTATAGCGGATGGCGCCATTATTTGCGACAAACTCTTGATTTTGACGTTCTAGTAATAGACGCTCTCCTTTTACCGTAATAAACAGATTGGCTGCCGTTTTTTCTGTTCCAATTACTGCACTGTAACCGTCTTGTACCAATGATTGTTCTGCTGCTGTAACCGATTCCGTAATTTCAGCTGCCTGTTCAATCATTTTTATAAAGTAAGGAGATTCGTATTTGCGTAGTTCTTCATTTGCAGCATCAATATAAAGCAAGCCTTCTTCTTGGAAGAAATAGCGAAGAAGCGACGCAAAAAAGTCGGTAAAGGAAATAGACTGCTCCAATAACCCAAAAGCCAAATCATGAATTTCTTTAGAATGCTCAGTTTCGGGCATGCTGCGAAAATATTCTTCTAAAAAAGAAGCAGTTTTAGATTTATTAAGCTTTGCAGCAGACGCTGAGCTTTTGCCATATTCAGCGTGTGGGATATTCAATTTGTCCACTCGCCCACTGACTTCCCGGTACAGATGACTAATTTCAGCCAAATCATGATCTTCACCAGCAATCCAAAATAACGGCACTACAGGTGTCTCTAATTGGTGTGAAGCTTGCTTTGCTAACATGATGACCGATATCGCTTTATGTATCGTATATAAAGGTCCTGTTAAAATACCTGCTTGTTGTCCTGTGACCACTACTGGTGCACCGGCTTCAAAATACTCTACGTTGTGTTCTGCTGCTTTAGACATTTCACTGCGTCCCATATAAGCTCGCATAATGCCTGCTAGTTTCTGGCGATCAACAGAATGGTTTTGCAGTTTTTTCAATCTTTCAGGAAATGATGCCATTTGCGGATCGTATGAAAAATAATGGCGGATTGACGATTGCCTATTTATATAATCACTCATTAGTTTACTCGTTGGCTCTACGTATTGTTCCTCTACCTTCATAAAAAAAAGTCCCCTTTTCCCTTTACATTCAAATCTACTATAGCAAACGCATCACTTAAAGAAAAAAAATACGCTTGCTAAATTGATTTAACAATAACTGTCACTAGGCCAATTAGCCATACGACCGCGTAAAGAGAAGCTAGCAGCAAAAAGTACGTTCTCCATAGCTTTCGAAAAAACGGAATGATTTCAATTTCCTTAGCAGTTCTCCATTCAATGATTAAAAGAATAATGGCCAATACTAGCGCCACAAAATAAATATACGCAGAGATAGAATATCCCCATAAAATTTCTACACAAGCCGGCACGGAAAAAAACAAGACAAATGTTGTTATATCCGATGCTAAGCCTAACGCTTTTCTTTTTCTTCTTTTCAGTGAAAGAAAATAAATAACAGCGAAAAGGAGAAAAGGAATATAAAGAAAAACAGTTCCAATTGTAGATATTATCGTCATTTTGCTACCTCAACTGTTTTCAAAAGATGATATAAAGATTTAAAGAGTGGCAATTCCAACTTCGTCCGATTTAACACATACAACATCAATCCCTCAACCTCCATTGGATCACCCGCTAGACGGTCTGCCAGCATTCGTGATATAGCATTAGGCTCTGCCGCACACGACGCTGCTACAAGTTCAATAGGTTGTAACGATTCAATTTCTGGAAATGCGAGATAAAGTTCGTTATATAGATTTCTAAACAACTCATAAGCATGGGGATTAGTAACCAGCTCACCGTTTTGAATTTTCATCATAGCTGTTAGTGGATCGATTAAACTGGCAAGCAACACATTTTCAAATAGCTGCGCTTCCACACTTTCTACCCAAATAGCTTTCCAACTCGCCGCCTTTAGAAGACTTTGGAATTCCTCCACGTGACCTTTGACTAATCCGAATATCACTTGTGGAGTTTTGTCGAAGTGAATTTCAGTGTCACTCAATTTGACACAATCCGTTTCCAGAATTGCTGCTGCAATATGGCGATGTGATAAAGTTTTCGCTTTTTCTAAAAACAGCATTCCTTGTTGCAGAAAAATAATTTTATTGCTTGCACACCGAATTTTCAACAATCTTACTATCGGTGACAGCTCTTCGTAAGTGCTTGTCAACACAACAAAAGCATCCGAATCAATGTGCTCGAGATCCGTATAAGCGGTCAGTTGCTGACGATTTTCACCATGTATAATTCCGTTCTCATTAATCAACGCCACTTGTTCTTGCTGTTGCGAAATCACTTGCACTTCATGACCGGCTTTTTTTAATAGATAAGCCGTCAACAATCCGGTGACTCCAGCTCCAATAATTGCAAATTTCATAAAATCACTCCTTACAGTGCCAAAAATTTTCTTAAAAAAGAAGCCTGCCCATATTAGGCAGACTTCCAATAATAGTTTTTATTATACAGGATAAATCGGATGTTTTCGATATGGCAACGGCAAATCTTTTGTTTCGTAAAAAGATAGACGCTGTGAAAGGACTGAACGCAATTGATAAGGTGCCACAATTTCGTCGATAATCATTTCAGATGCCAAGCGATAAATATCGATTTCTTCTTTGTATTCTTGGTGTTTTTCTTGAACGTACTTAAGTCGTTCTTTTGGATCTTCAATGGCTTCAATTTTATTTGAATAAACAGCGTTTACAGCCGCTTCCGGACCCATTACTGCAATTTGCGCTGTTGGCAATGCGATACAAACGTCCGGCTCGAATGCAGGACCTGCCATCGCGTAAAGACCAGCTCCGTATGCTTTTCGCACAATAACTGAAATTTTCGGTACAGTTGCAGAACTCATCGCAGCGATAAACTTCGCGCCGTGGCGAATAATACCGGCACGTTCTACTTTCGTTCCAATCATAAAGCCAGGAACATCAGCGAGGAACAGTAATGGAATCGAGAACGCGTCGCAAAGATTGATAAATTTAGCGCCTTTATCAGCAGAATCACCGAATAATACGCCACCTTTTACTTTTGGCTGGTTGGCCAGAATACCGACAACTTGTCCGTCAATACGCGCGATACCAGTAATCAATTCACCGGCAAATAATTTTTTAATATCAAAAAAGCTACCTTCATCGACTACTTGATCAATCAGTTCATACATATCAAACGGCGCATTTTGGTTTTCTGGGATGATTGCTTCTAGCGATCGCCCTGCTTTCGCTGCTTTAGCCGCAATTTTTTCAGGCTTGATGGCAAAGTTTGATGGGAAGTTCGTCAAGTAGCGGCGTGCTTCTGAAATGGCTTCTTCTTCAGTTGTCACTAAAACATCGCCCACACCACTAACCGTACAGTGCATACGGGCGCCACCCATTTCTTCAAGCGACACTTTTTCACCGATAACTTTTTCCGCCATGCGCGGTGATCCTAAGTACATAGAGGCGTTGCCTTCAACCATAATGACGATGTCACAGAAAGCTGGAATATAGGCACCACCCGCAGCAGATGGACCAAATAGTAGACATACTTGTGGAACCATGCCGGACATTCTTACTTGGTTATGGAATATTTTACCTGCACCGCGGCGATTTGGGAACATGTCCAGTTGATCTGTAATACGCGCACCCGCAGAATCCACTAAGTACAGCATCGGTACTTGCATTTTTTCTGCTGTTTCTTGAATGCGAATAATTTTTTCAACAGTACGTGAACCCCAAGAACCTGCCTTAACAGTAGAATCATTCGCCATCACACAAACTGTTTCGCCGTTTACTTTACCGATAGCTGTGACAACGCCATCAGCTGGCAAGTCAGCCGCCTCTACATTAGCAAAACGCCCATCTTCCGCGTAGTTTTCATCATCAAATAATAATTTCAACCGATCACGGACAAAGAGTTTATTGCTTTCTTTCATTTTGTCGTGATATTTTTGCTGCCCCCCAGCAAAAATCTTTGAAAGTTTTTGTTCTAGACGTTCGTTATATCCTGTTGTTTCAGTCGTTTTTGTCATTTCGTTGTCCCCTTTGCTTAACCGATTATTCTCCGACAGTCATCAGTACGTCGCCCTCATTAACAAAGCTGCCGACTTCCACATGAATTTTCTCCACTTTGCCGCCAACTTCAGCTTCTACTGGAATTTCCATTTTCATCGATTCGATTGTTAAAACCGCCTGCCCTGCTGTTACTGCCTGTCCTTCAGCTGCTAATATGTTTAATACCGTTCCTGCCATTGACGCTTTTAGTTCTTTCATAATGTGTGTTCCTCCTTTGTTTTTTCCATCCATTCCGGTAATACTGCCGTTGCATAATTGCCTGAGACAAATTGTTCTGATCCAATAAATTCCTTAAATAAAGGAATATTGGTTTTTACGCCATTAATTGTAACACGATTAAAAAAAGTTTGTGATTTTGATAATGCATCTGCACGATCACTACCGTGAATGATGATTTTCGAAATCATCGGGTCGTAAAAAGGAGTTACTTGATTGCCTTCTTCATAGCCAGTCTCAATTCGTGCGCCTTCCCCCCACTGGAGTTTTTCAAGCTTTCCAGGAGACGGGAAAAAAGTTTTAGGATCTTCTGCGTAAACCCGGTACTCAATAGCGTGTCCCTTCGTTTGGATCTTGTCTTGAGAAGGTAGTTTGCCCCCGTCAGCTACAGTCAGTTGCCACTCAACTAAATCTAGCCCCGTAACTTCTTCAGTAACCGGATGTTCTACTTGAAGACGCGTGTTCATTTCAAGAAAATAAAATTCATTATTAGAATCGACGATAAATTCGACGGTTCCAGCATTCGTATAATTCACGGCTTTTCCTGCTTGTAATGCAGCGGCGCAAAGCCGTTCACGAACATCCTGCGGCAAATTGGGCGAAGGCGATTCTTCAATCACTTTCTGGTTGCGGCGCTGAACTGAACAATTTCGTTCATATAAATGAACGAGATTGCCGTGATGATCCCCAAAAATTTGTACTTCGATGTGACGCGCATCCGCGATAAACTTCTCCAGATACACAACGTCATCTCCAAAATAAGCTTTGGCGCGATTTTTTACCGAGTCGAATTGTTGAGTGAGCGCTTGCTCATTTTCACAGCGAACCATACCAATACCACCACCACCTGCACTTGCTTTTAACATTAATGGATAACCAATCTCCACCGCTTGTTGCAAAGCTTCTTCAAGCGTCGTCACGCCTTCTTCAGTTCCTGGAACAACCGGTACTCCTGCTTGAATCATCGTTCTACGAGATTCGATCTTATCACCCATTTTTTCGATGATGTCGCTTGAAGGGCCGATAAAAATCATTCCGGCTCGCGCCACTTTGCGTGCAAAATCGGCATTTTCCGACAGCAGACCATATCCCGGATGGATAGCATCAACTCCACGTTTTTTAGCTTCTTCAATAATTTTGTCGATTTGTAAATAAGACTGTACGACCGGATTTGGACCGATCAGTACAGCTTCAGTCGCTTCACTGACGTAAGGCAGATCCCCATCTGCTTCAGAGTGAATAGCGACTGTCTCGATTCCAAGGCGATTGCATGTCCGAATAATTCGACGTGCGATTTCTGCCCGGTTCGCGATTAGGATTTTCTTCATATTTGAAATACCCCCTATGTTTTCTCCCTTCTATAGCATATACGAATTTTGTAAGCGATTTCAACTATTCGTTGAAATATTTCTTTTATTTTGTTTAAAACCGCTTTACTCATTTGGTAGTTGAATAAAAAAAGAAACCCTCTCAAAAAGGATTTCATTTTTTTGTTTTATTGAGAAAGCGGTCGACTGCTTCGTGATGTGCATCTCGTTCCCACAACACAGCACATCTTCTAACCTCTTGTTCGACCCGTTCAGCTAAATCTGTTTTTTGCCATTTGCGAATGGCTATTTCTTTATAAGCCCGGTGCACGTCCGGATGAATTTTTTTCATCTGACTAAAAAATACCTCAACATCTTGCTCGTCATCAACAATCACCGATGCCCAGCCACATTCTTTCAGTTCACTAGCCGTGTATACGTTTGCTTCACTGAGCATTTTTAATGCTTGATCGTGCTGCAAGGTTTCCAATAGATAAGTTCCGCCACCCCAACCACTCGTAATAGCGAGCGTGCCTTGTATGAAGCCACATTTCGCATGACTCCACACAAGCCTATAATCGCATGCTGTGGCAATTTCACAGCCACCCCCAACAGCAGTGCCATTAACGACCGCAACTACCGGCACAGGCAACGTTTTGATTGAATACAGCACATCACTCATCCGCTTTAACATGCGATAGGATTGCTCTTCAGTTCGCAAAGTATGAAACACCGACAAATCACCACCTGAACAAAAAGCCTGTTTACCAGAAGCTGTAATAACGACCATCTGGACACTTGCTTGTTGCGCTTTAACGACTAATTCTTCAAGTCCTGCTGTCACTTCATTGTTCACTGCATTGCGTATATGGGGCCGATCAATGGTAAACGTCATGATGCCATCTGTCAGGTCGATCGTATAAGACACAAAAATCCCTCTCTTCATCCCGTTTTCATGTAGGCGTTTCGCACTTATTTATGTATAGAGAAAAAGGCTATCGAGAGCCATGGCCTCTCAATAACCTTTCAGCAACAAATACTGTTTTATTTGCTTGCTACTACTTCTTTCCCTTTGTATGATCCACATGCTTTGCAGACGTGGTGAGCCAATTTACTTTCGCCACAGCTTGGGCAAATTACCATGCCCGGCACTGACAATTTAAAATGTGTACGGCGCTTTCTTTTAGCGGTTTTGGACGTTCTTCTAGCTGGTACAGCCATTGGTGACACCTCCTTACACTAATTCTATTCATCTGACTGATCAAAATACTTTGCTAAATCAGCAAGTCTTGGATCCGGTTTTGGTGGTGCCGCTTCTTTCTCTGCTTCGTACTCTTCGTCTGTTGAATACGACCAATCATTTCCGCCTTTTATAACAGACTGATCAGCGTCTTCCTTAAACACTTGAATCGGAATCTCCAGCAAAACAAGTTCCTCTAGTAGTGGCTGAAGGTTTATAACTTCAGTTTCTACAAAGTGAACATCACTAAGCTTGTCTTCTTGACCTTTTCCAGACCAATCAAAGACTTCAACCGTATCAACGTTTATCGGAAACTCAACATCCTCCCAAGTTCTAGCACAAGGTAGCGTAAGCATACCTTCGAGATGGAGTTGGCACGTTAATTGTTGCGAACCAATTGTGCAATGTCCTGTAACATGTACAGGTGAAATTTCCCGAATATCGCTATTCCGTAATTTCACTGCATCCAAATGAACCATTTGGTCAATTGGCAGTCCGTCTTTGCGATGCTTTTGAAGCTGTTGAATCGCTATTTTCATAAGTAATCACCTCAAGACAACAAAGTTGATTATATAATGCACAGAAAAAGATGTCAAGAAAAAATCTTGTCACTCTATTTCAAACATCGGTATACTGGAGTTAATTCTACCAAAGAGGTGAACAAATTGAAAGCTGTAGGAATTATTGTTGAATACAACCCTTTCCACAACGGACATCGCCACCATGCTGAACAAGCACGCATATCGTCTGGTGCCGACCTCGTCATTGCGGTCATGAGTGGCCAGTTTTTGCAACGCGGCGAACCCGCATTTACGGATAAATGGAAACGGACACAAATGGCGTTAGATGCGGGTATCGATTTGGTAATTGAACTTCCTTACGTTTATGCTACGGCACAAGCTGCCGATTTCGCGAAAGGCGGAATTGCATTACTTGATGCAATCGGCTGTGACTCTTTTTGTTTTGGCAGCGAACAAGGAACGATTGACCCTTTTTTGAATTCTTTGCAGTTGTTGACTGAGCAGTCTGACAACTATCAACAACTTATCCATGACGCTATTCAAACTGGCATTAGCTATCCAAAAGCCTTGAACAATTCCTACTTAACTTTGACAGGCAAGCAACCGAATTTTGCGGATTTAACGCAACCGAATAATATTTTAGGGTTTCATTACTTAGAAGCTGCTCAAAATTTGGGTTCCTCTATGAAACCGTTGACCATTCAACGGATTGGTGCAAATTATCACGACTCAATAGAAACAGGTCTGCCGATTGCCAGTGCTACTGGAATTCGCGAAGCTTTTTTTAAGGGAGATTCGGTTGATGAACTATCCACTTACATGCCAGAATCTTCAATTGCCTTATTAAAAAAAGCGCAAGACGAATATAGCTGCTTTGGCAGCTGGGAGCAATTCTACCCTTTGCTGCGGTTTACTATTTTGCGTGCAGGCCCTGAACAAATAAAACACTACGCTGAAGTAACAGAAGGTATTGAAAATCTAATTTACCAGTCGGCAAAAACAGCCGACAACTTTGAATCCTTTATTTCACTAGTCAAATCAAAACGTTTTACGCGAACTCGGATTCAACGTATGTTAACGCACATCTATACAGGCTTCACGTGGTCTATGCTAAGGTCTTTTAACTCTCCCACTTATGTTAGGCTTCTCGGTATGTCTAACAGCGGAAAACACTATTTAAACCACAAAAAAAAGAACATCACGCTTCCCCTCATAAGTCGCGCAGCTGATCTGGGCGACCCAATGGGAAAACTTGATATTCACGCCACCACCATGTATTTACAAGGCATGGGCTCAGTTCATCTAAAAAAAGAGTTTACGACTCCCCCAATTTACCGGGGCTGAAGCTCCTCTAAATAAGCTAACGCATCTTCAACTGTTTCGACTGGAACAATCTTCATTGGTGTTCCAATTTTCTCAGCGGTTTCAACAGCCGTTTGGTAATTGCTGTCACCACCACCCTCAACTGGTTCACTCGGTGCAAAGAAAATGTCAATGTCTGCAGAGTCGGCTGCCATAATTTTTTGGTCGATGCCACCGATTCTACCGACTGAACCATCACTTTCCATTGTACCGGTACCAGCAATGTTAAAGCCTTTCGTAATGTCTTCATCCACCAATTGGTTGAGGATTTCAAGCGTAAACATTAGTCCCGCTGACGGTCCGCCTATTGTATCGGAATCAATTTCTACTTCAGGCGTCGTTTCAATGCTTTTATCTTCAACAAAAGAAATGCCTAAACCCACTCGTTTCGTGTCTGAAGGCAATGGAGCTAACTGGATGTCTGTACTAATTTCGCGGTCTTTGCGTTTGTAGAGAACTTCCACGCTGTCCCCAACCCTCTTGTCGCTTAAGTAATCGATAAATTGCTGCATTTCGGTAAATTTATTGCCATCCACCTCAAGTACACGATCACCTGGTGATAAGACGCCGTCTGCAGCCCCTCCCATCAAGACACTTAAGACAAAGACACCATTATTGCTAATTTCGTAAGGAAGTTTTGCTTGCTCAAATGCAATTTGCAGCGCATTCACTTGTGAATCGGACATTAGTTTTAACTGGCGTACATTGTATTCTTCGTCGCTCTCATGAGGGCTTCTTACTTGTTCAGGCTGTAAAACTTTATAACCATCTCGAACTTTCGCCCATACGTAAAGCGCCGGTGTAGCCGTCAGCATTGAGACCGTCATTAAGCTGAGGCTGCCCTCATCGTCTTCATCTCCTCCAGCAACTTCGACTAGCGGTGACAACTCGTAGGCCCCGCCTGGTCTCGTTACATAAGCATCTAGTTGATAGGAAGAAAGAAAAATCACCAGTGCTATGACGATAACAAAAATGAATAATCGTTTATTTTTCATCAAATTCTTCCCTTCTTTAACCAGCATCTTGCGCTTTGTCAAATCTACAAAAAAAGTCACGAGATTCGTGACTTATTGGAATTTCAACTGAAGTGCTTTTTCAACTACGTCAGGAACTAGGCCGTTAATATTGCCTTGATATTTCGCCACTTCTTTTACAATGCTTGAACTAAGGAATGAGTATTGGTTATTCGATATCATGAATAGGGTTTCAATATTTTCGTTTAAAAACCGGTTCATCGAAGTGATTTGCATTTCGTATTCAAAATCACTGACAGCACGTAAACCACGGATAATGGCATTGGCCTGCACTTCAACTGAATAATCGATTAGAAGACCTGAAAATGAATCCACTTTGACGTTAGGCATAGACTCTGTAACTTTCGCAATCATTTCCATTCGCTCTTCAACATTAAACAATGGATTTTTGGAAGAATTATTCATCACTACTACTTTTACTTCATCAAAAATAGTAGATGCTCGTTTAATGATGTCCAAGTGACCCATGGTAATCGGATCAAAACTCCCTGGAACTACAGCAATTTTAGTCAACTTGCTCTCCTTCTTCCCCCTGATAGCGGTAAATTGAAATCATCGTACTGCCATAAAGTTCTTTTTTATAGCGTTCAAAATACGTCGTTCGATCTGGAAGTTCTACTCCACGATCATGTTCACAAACTACAATCGCATCTTCTGTCACAATTCCTAATTCTCCCGCTTGGTCCATCAAATCATAAGATTTTTTCATGTGATAAGGTGGATCGAGAAACAACAGCCTGGCCTGCACACCATTTTTCTTAATCGCTTTTAATGCACGTTCTGCATCTGCCCGGTGAACTTCAGCACGGTCGGCTAAACGGACTTTTTCCAAGTTTGCGTGAATTGTTTCAACAGCCCGCTTGTCTTTATCCGTAAAGATGACGTGATCAATACCACGGCTTAGGGCTTCAATTCCCAATCCACCACTTCCTGCAAATAAATCCAACGCGTATCCCCCGTCAAAAAATGGACCAATCATATTGAAAATAGATTCTTTTACTTTATCTGTCGTCGGTCTGGTCGAATTGCCCGGAACCGCTCTCAATGGAATTCCTTTAACAGAACCTGCTACAACACGCATACTTATCGCCTCTAACTTAAATGATTTTCTTGATGCATTTTAACTGCCTAATGGTAAAATGAAGACTGGAAAGGACGTGAAATGATGATACAACGTTTTATTGAACTCGGAGAAGGGTACGGAGATATCTATGAGCTCCGTGAACTAATCACAAGCAACAAACAACGCTTTATGCACGGATTTGTATTTGTTTCAACAAATCCGCAGGGACACAATGTATTGTCAATTGCAGCAGTATTTAAACCGGCTTCGGAAGGAAACTTTATGCCAATCTATCTTTGCCGTGAAGGAATTCCAGTCGACTCTAAGCGTTTAGCCGTTTTTGAGCAAGTCGTTTCAGAACTCGGACACAGTCCCATCAAGATGGAAGTCAAGCACTCATCCGTATATGCAGATAAAAAAATCTATCATAGCCATCTAATTTCAGTTTTAAGATTAAATCACTATATTCCGCCTATGCAATAATCAAAGACCGATTTTGTAATCATATTCCTTTGCTTTATCCGGCTTGGCGTTTTCATATTCTGTTTTAAGAAATGGCCGTTGGGATTCAAGTACTTGTTTCACATAAGGTAATTTGTTCAGCTTTGTTTTGGTTGCTTCGATGACTTCTTGGTCCATATAAAGGACTACATATTTCAATTTACGTGAAATATAATGAACGTGCCCGAATTTCCGTAGCGATTTGGCTTGTTTCAAATGATGCACATAGACAATGAGGCCTTGGCGATCATGCATAACTATCCCTCTTTTCTTAGAGTCTAGAATACCATAGGAAAGAAAAAAGCCGCAACCGAATAAACTGACAGTACGGCAATCTATTCGCTATACTGTTTTTATTAGAGAAATCCAGGGAGGTAATTTACAGTATGGGAAAAAAGACTACTATCGGTTTAGCAGCTGTAGCCGTTGGAGCCGCAGCTTGGGCAGGCTCAAAGGCTTTAGCTAATCCAAATCAACGTCCTGCTAAAGAAGTACTAAATTACGAACAGCCGATTGTGCTGGCACATCGTGGCGGTGCCAAACTGGCACCTGAAAACACGATGGCTGCCTTTAATCGCTCAGCCGAACTTGGCGTCCACGGCTTTGAAATTGATATTCGCATGACAAATGATGAAGAAATCCTCGTTTTTCATGATGAATTTATTGACCGGACAACAGACGGAGCCGGTAGAGTTGCCGATATGTCACTCGAGCAATTAAAAGCTTTTGATCTTGGGTATCATTTTATCGATTTAGACGGACAACATTCCTACCGTGGCAAAAATGAAAAAGTGGTCTTGTTGCGCGAATTGATTGAACAATTTCCGCAGCTATATATCAATATCGATATTAAGGATGCACCAGAAACTTATGAGGGCAGTTTAGTGCCTTCAAAACTGTGGCGACTGATTGATTCGCTTGGAGCCCAAGATCGCGTGGCTGTTACTTCTTTCTACGATGAACAAATCGATCGTTTTAATTTGTATGCTCAAAATCGTGTAGCAATAGGTGCCGGAGAAAATGAAGTCCGGAAAGCGTTTACGTCTTTTAATAGTCAATTCGGGCATTTGTATCAGCCACGAGCAGATGTTTTTCAGATTCCTCTAAAGTCTTCTCTGTTCCGGTTAGATTCTTCTCGCTTTATCGCATTTCTAGAGAATTTGAATATTCCGGTACATTATTGGGTTATCGATGAACCAGACACGATGCGTGCATTAATTCATGCAGGTGCAAAAGGCATCATAACGGATCGCCCTGATCTTGCTGTCGCTGCTATTTCAGAAACTGCAGAATAATAGGCATAAAAAAAGTGCAACGCAATCGTTGCACTTTTTTTATGAAAATTTTCGACGTCGAGTCGTTATGCCGAACACGAACAACCGCCACCAGTGCCACAGCTGCTTCCACAGGAAGAGTCTGAAGAGAAAAACGGATTAGAGGACGGGATTTTCACTGCCTCTGATACTGATCGGCCGATGATAAAGCTTACTTGATCCATTAGATCCTGAAGCTCGTTCTCCATTAAACGCAGATTGGCTACTTTTTCATTTAAATCTAAGCGACGCTTATCCACCCGGATTTGCTTCATCACACGCGAGTATTCTGGATGATATTTGCCAAAGCGTTGAACTTCTTCATATTGTTCTTTTAACCTAGCAAAGGCATGGATTTCATTTGCCAGATTTTTATCGTTATAGACAGAGTCATAAGCTTCTCGGTAAAGATCGGCTTGCTCTGATTGTAGAATCATTTGGCTCAACTCATCTGCAAAGTCAGTTATTTCAGCCCATTCATAGGTCATAATCATAGCATTTTCCTCCTTTACGCTTTAATCATAGCAGATATTTTTGCATTTCACTATAGACTTGAAAGGAATGTCCTTATGTGTACAATAACTGAGCAATTTGCTCGCATTATAGAAAATAGTAACAAGGAAGATTTAGCTATTTTAACTGATTACTTAAGTAATTTCGAGAAAAAACAACAAGGCGAATTTTCTACTTATTTGAGTGCTAGTCTAAACATGACACGCATTACAGACGAGCAATCTTCTGTCGTCGCTATACCGAATACGCCATTTATTCATAACAATGTAGCCATTCCACACGGCGGTATTCTTGCAGTTTTGCTCGACACGGCAATGGGTACTTTGGCAAACAGTAAATGTCCAAACGGCACTACAGCTGTCACAACAAATCTGACCATTCATTATTTGACGGTCGCTACCGAAGAAACCATAAGTGCACGTGCCCATATTATTCGTAGCGGGAGACATACGATGGTACTTGAAGGAAATATCTTTCAAGCAGATGGAAAACACATTGCGACTGCAACCGGTTCTTTTTTCATTATTCCTGAAAAAAAAGAGTCGATTACTGCTTTACAGCAGTAACCGACTCTTTTTCAAGAAAAATCTGTGTATAATATTTTCCGAACGCTCCGACTCCGGTTTCAGTGTATTGGTCATTCAGTAAGGTTTTACGGTGAATGTCTGAATTGATCCATCCGTGTGCAGTTTCTGCTGCATCATAATAACGTGCAGCTGTATTGACAGCTGCCTCTTTAAATAAGATATTGCCCTCTTGCAAACGCGCATGTAAATCTTTAAATTCTATTTCTTCAGAAGAAAAATTCTGTCTGGCCATATCTTCACTATTGGCTTCAGCAACAATGCTTGCTTGCGGATCAATACTTAGTGTTTTTGATTGATGACGCAGACGATAAATATTGACTAAGTCGGCGATTTGCTTAGCATTTGCCTGATCAATCGATTGTTGCATAGTGGAAGAAGGAGCTTGGATTGGCAGCAATTCACCAGAGAACATCATGTCGTATGGATGATGACGAATTAAAGTCTCAGCGTCCATAAAGCGAACAGCTTCTAATACACGATCAGTAGAGTCAATATAGAGCTGTGCGTAAACGCCATCGAATTTAACCAGGATGCGCTTATCCATATCTTCAGCAGTGACATTGAATGTATAAACATTAGCGCCATATTTAACCGTCACTTCATTTTCTAATATGGTAAACCGATATATTTCATCTAGACTTTGCCCAATCTGATAAGGAGTGGCGTCTGTTGCAGCACCTGCTGCATAAACTTGAACTACTTTGTCGTCTTTTATCCCTACCATTGTAAAGTGAACATAGCTGGCATTGTAGATCCACCATTCGTAGCCGTAAGCAGAAGGTTCTTTCCGTTCAGGTTCTCCGTACTGCTCAATCCAATGATCGCTAGATTTACCTATATAACTTGAAATTCCTTTTAGAGGACGATCAATATCCAAAGACTCATCTGTAATATGTTCGCTCGGCAATGGATCTGCCGTGCGCGGAGCTTCAAGAACATCATTCTCGTTTATTGAAGGATCCAAGTAAAATAACCCGATCAGAACTATCGATAGAAAAATCATAATACGCAACAAGTCTTTCAACCGAACAGCCCCTTTGCTATTGTATCTTCCTCATTATAACAGTCGCCTCTACACTGACACAATCTAGCCATTGCAACAACTTAAATTATGATCTATTATTAAAGGAGCATGTAGTCTTTTTTGTTAAAGAGGAGGAGAGATCCTATGTATTTTGAAAATACAGGACTTGAAAACATTCACGTTGATGGCGCATTACTTGAAAGCATTATGAACAAACAGAGCTTGACCAAAGAAGGTCAGTGGGATTATGAGCGTGTCACTTATGACCGTAAATTCATCGTGCGTGAAGGCACTTATTATTTACGCGTATTTGCTTATGCTACTTCTGGAGACGTCGATTCAAACGATGCCACAATGCGCGTCTTAAAACCCGTACTTGGTAAGCATTATTATCCACACGGCGTTGAATACGGTGAAGATGAAAATTTCCCAGAACACTTGGTTAAAACTTGTATCGGAATATTAGACGCTATTAAAAAAGACGTCGAAGCTTTCGAAATCAGCGTATAAAAATCCCGCAGTTCATCAATTGAACTGCGGTTTTTTTAACCAATCCATGAACATTTTAACTTCATAAGGAGGATTTAATACGTGAAGTGGTTGACGAAAAGAACAGTAACAATCGCTATTGTAATAGCGGCTTTGATTTTAATTTCAGTTTACATATTACCTGTTTCTATCCCTCTGATCATCGCTTTGATCACTGCTATTTTTTTAGAACCGCTCGTAAACTTTATACATAAAAAATTCAAATGGCATAGAAAGTCTGCCGTCATCTCTGTATTTATCTTATTTCTATTAGTAGTTTCTCTGCTGCTTTATTGGATTGTTACTCAATTAATCGGACAAATTATCCAATTTTCTAAGATGGTTCCAGAGTACACGAATTCCCTGTCCGTCATGTGGGATGAGTTTCAAAGTTTTTTCTTCCGCTCAACACGAGATATGCCAGTTGAAGTCGTTTCTTCATTTGAAACTGAACTGGCGGGCTTTATGGAAGGAATTCGCAATTGGGTACTGACCATTGTCAATTACGATACAGTAACAAATTTATTGACTGGTATTCCTTCTTTTCTTGTTAGCTTTATTGTGTTTTTAATTGCCTTGTTTTTGTTTATGTTGGATTTACCCGATTTGAAAATCTTGCTTTTCAAACGGCTAAAAGAATCGACAGCTGAAAAAGTTCGTTTCATGTTTGCACGTTTAAATAAAGTGATTTTTGGATTTCTAAAGGCTCAATTTCTCGTAAGTTGTATCATCTTCATCGTGTCACTCATTTCTTTAGCTTTCATTACCCCGGAATATGCTATCGTTATGTCTTTAATCATTTGGCTAATTGATTTCATTCCAATTTTGGGATCTATTATCGTTTTAACTCCTTGGTTCGCTTATGAATTTATAACGGGTGACGTTGTCCAAGGAACTCAATTAGCAGTTCTAGCATTAGTTTTATTGATTATTAGAAGAACGGTAGAGCCAAAGGTTATGGGTACACAAATTGGCCTGTCTCCATTAGCTACGCTAATCGCGATGTTTATCGGATTGCAGCTGATTGGTTTTCTCGGATTTTTTATTGGACCATTGATTGTTATTCTCTTTACATCAGCACGCGAAGCTGGAATGATTAAAATGGATTTTAGAGTATAAAAAAAGGGGCTGTCCCAAGAGGTCATAAACAATGACTTTTTTGGGGTACAGCTCCTTTTGCATGTGTCAAAACAGGCTACTTTCCTTTCCAGCGCTCGCTTTCCGCAGGCACGGCCTCAGCCGGCTACACCCTCTCCATTCCCATCAGTCGTTCTGGAACGAAAAATGAGACAAAAAATCGTCCATTTCTGTAAAATGGGAGTCATCACACCACCAGTAGAAAAAAAGATTTTTATGTGAAATCTGAAGTTGACTTCTCCGAAGGATAGCACGGAAAAGTGATGATGGACGTCCTCTTTAAACAGATAACGCAAAATTGACGGAGAGAGTGTGTTCGGTCTATCAAGGGCAATCCGTCATTCCGGTGATTTCTCCTCTAGGGTCTCGATAAAGTGCACACGGCGCTCGGGATTGTGGCATTGCCACTTCTACATTTTAGGCGATAATTCCAAAAAAACAGACGAAGAAAAAGGAATTCTTTTTCTTCGTCTGTTTTATGTTAGAGATTGATTGGACAACCTCTTTTTTATCCACCTAAAATAGCTTTGAATACTGAGGTTGTATGGCCGCCTTCATAAAATACATAAAGGAGTAAGTAAACCATGACACCAGTGATTGCTGTAGAAAACCAGACAATACTAGTAATCGGACCAATTTTGCGATGTTTCGTCAATTGATTTTTCCAGCCCCAGTAAATAGTGAAAAGGCCCATAATTCCACCGGTTGTAGCCAAGGTAATATGAAAAATCAAAAATACGGTATAAAAGATTTTCAAATCATCTGGCCCGCCAAAAGCGGTATTGCCGATAAAAATAGTGCGAGACATGTAGATGATGAAGAAAGTGAGTGCCGAAGCCCCTGCTCCCACCATCACTTTCTTGTGAGCTTCAATTTTGCGGCGAAGGACTAGATTCCAGCCAATCGCTACTAAAATTGCGCTTAATACGATAAAAAATGTACTGATAGTCGGCAATAGCGGCAAATTCATTTAAGTTATTCTCCTTTATGATTCAAGCGTTGTGTCTGTGGTAAGCCATATCTTTACGGTCTTGCAAAGATTTTGCTGTAATTGCATCCGCATTTTCTGTTTCATTACGCAACCACTCGTAGAATACTAGCCATAAGAAACCTGTAAAAACAAGCTCCTGAAGCACTTTCATTGTAATTCCACCAGTTCGTTGATCTTCAATCGCTGACATCGTAGAGAACAGCTCAGGGCCTGATAAATTAAGCTGCGATAGCGTTCCAGCAGGCACACATAACGCCATTGCTTGCAGCCAAGCTTCCCCATCCGTATAGGTTGCGTAAAAAGGAGTTCCACTAAAGATGATCAATGCACATGCAGGGGTCATTAACACGCTAAGTCCAAATAAATACCCCAATTTCTTTAAACCATGAAATTTATGCATGCCTTCCATTTTATTCACTACCGGCCACCAGTAAAATATAGCAGAGGTAAACAATATAACGTTAGTCACTCCGTGAATGAGCATATCTTGTTTAACAAAATCAAAAACCATTGGAATGTGGTAGAGAGAAAAGACCATTCCGAACAAAATCAGAGCAAGCATTGGATTAGTGAAAAAATTAAACAATGGCTTGACGACTGGCAGATTGATAAACGCTCTCCAAAGATAAGTTGGTATCCCCATAATCAACAATGGCGGAATCAACAGGAGCAATAACGCCATCTGGATCATATGCATAGTAAAAAGAATATGTCCATATAAATCTACAGGCGAACCTTTAATAATATAGAGCAGAATTATACCAGTTACAAAAAGTCCAGCTTCTTTTATGTTAAGCGGCTGATGGCCTTTAAACTTTCCGCGCCATTCTACAGTGATTAAAAAATAGAGAATCGTCACTAAAACGAGGACGGCTAAGTAAACGGGACTCCATAAAGCTTGGAATCCGAAGATACTGATTGGCATGGAACGGACCTCCTTTTCCTCAAGTACCCTAATTATATAGTGGTCTATGAACTATATCAATGAACGAACTATGAACAATACAAAACACATACAGATTCATGTCGAATCTGACATGAATCAAGCGAACGCATTATTTCCATAGCTCGATGCCTCATGACTCTTTGTCGCTTTGTGTACACAACAAATCAATTGCAGAAAAGAAACTGTCATGTAAGTCTTTAACATAAAACAGACGGAGAAAAAGAATTCTTTTTTCTCCGTCTGTTTTTTGAATTGCAGTCCAGAATCCCGAAATCGGTGTGCACTTTTTCGAGTTCTCCGAGATGACTTTTACAAAACGACCGATTGTCCTTGGTAGGAACGAAAACACTTGCCACGCCAATTTGCATCTACTGTAGATTTCTGTCATCGATTTATTAGCAAAAGCTGATTTGACCTTTGCTTTCATTTTAAAGAAATGGTCTTTTAAAAGATCCAAACAGGCTAATGGCAGCCAAGACGCTGAGGAAACAGTCCCTCTCAATAGACATCCGTTCATTCTGTCGCACGCAAAAAGGAGCTGCACTCAAAAAGTCATTGATCATGACCTTTTGGCACAGCCCCTTTCTAAGAGATTCTACCACCAAATAATTGTTACAAATGTGAGAACCGTGATGAAAGCTACAAACATTCCACAGAACATAAAGAACGCAACCATGCCGTGTCCTTTACCGCTCATGTGCATGAAGTAATACAGTTGAAGAATTACTTGAATGCCTGCTAACAATAAAATAATAGGAACAATCAAGTAAACCGAAAATCCAGCCGCAACCATGGTAAAAGCAATTAATGTTAAGAAAATCATAATTGCGAAAGTGGCTAGATGGCCTCTCATTTCATCTGCTCTTTTTTTCTTAACGTACTCGAATTCTGCCTGCGATCTAACATGAATATGTGTATCGTGTGCCATTATCCGATCACTCCCATCAAATAGACGACAGTAAAGATGAATACCCATACGACGTCAATAAAATGCCAGTATAACGAAGCTAAATAGAATTTTGGTGCATTGTACATGTTCAAGCCACGTTTTGCGTTACGAAGCATTAAGGCGATAAACCAGCTAAGACCGAATAGTACGTGCGCACCATGCGTTCCAACGAGTGTAAAGAACGCCGAACTGAACGCACTATTGGTATAGCCAAATCCTAAATGGACGTAATGATTAAACTCATAAATCTCCAATCCAAGGAAAGTTAGACCAAGCAAAACGGTAATCCCAAGCCAAGCCTGCATGGCTTTAAAATTGTAGTTTTTCATGTGATACATAGCGTAAACACTTGTTAATGAAGATGTTAAAAGAATCATCGTCATAGCAAAAACTAACGGCAGTTCAAAAAGTTCAGCGGCAGAAAATTCCATGCCGCTTGGCCCTTTGTCTTTTAATGCAAGATATGTTGCGAAAAGAGTCGCAAATGTTACTGTCTCAGCTGCAAGAAGCAACCAGAAGCCAATAAACTTATTTTTTCCTTCCATCGTAGCCGTCTCAGGGTGTTCGGGCCATGATTGAGGAGTATATCGTTGATTAATGTCCATCAGTGTTGCCTCCTTTCGCATCTTTCAGTAATTCTGCTTTTGTAATGTGGAAGCCTAAATCATCTTTCAACGAGCGAAGCAACATTGAACCGAAAGTAATGACTAGTCCAAGAATCAAGACCGCTAATGCCCAAGGCTTGTCGCCATCAAGGAAGTACAATGCACCAAATGATGCGACGAACATTCCTAGTGAAATTACGAAAGGAATGATTGAGCCATTCGGCATATGGATATCACCAAGAGGTTCTGCGAAAATCATGCCTTTTTTATTGCCTTCCATTTTTTCGATCCAGTACGTATCAAGACCACGAACTAATGGTGTTTGTGCAAAGTTATAAAATGGCGGTGGAGATGGAATAGCCCATTCCAATGTACGACCGTCGCCCCATGGGTCATTGCCGACACGCTCATTTTTAACCGTTGTAATCACGACGTTGACAAGAAGAATGATGACACCAATCGCCATCAAAACAGCTCCAACTGAACTAATTGCGTTAAACAAATCCCAGCCTTGATCTGCGCTGAACGTGTAAACACGACGTGGCATACCCATTAACCCTAGGAAATGCTGAATGAAGAATGTTAAATGGAATCCAATAAAGAAGAACCAGAATGTCCATTTCCCTAATTTTTCGCTAAGCATCGTTCCAAACATTTTTGGCCAGTATAGATGTGTACCTGCAAGAATACCTAGTACAACACCACCGACAATAACATAGTGGAAGTGAGCTACGATAAAGTACGAATCATGCAATTGGTAATCCAAAGGTGCGATTGCTTGCATGACTCCTGTAACTCCACCAGCTACGAACGTAGGGATGAACGCTACAGCGTAAATCATTGGAACAGTGAAGGAAATATTGCCTCCCCAAATTGTCAGTAACCAGTTAAAGATTTTAATTCCGGTTGGAACAGCAATGATCATTGTCGCTAAAGCGAAAACAGCATTAGCTGTTGGTCCTAAACCAACTGTGAACATATGGTGAGCCCAAACCATGAATCCGTAAAAACCAATTAGGATTGTAGCAAAAACAAGTGCCGTGTATCCGAAAAGACGCTTACGTGAGAAGATTGCAAAGATTTCGGAGAAAATACCGAAAGCCGGCAAAATCAAAATGTAAACTTCAGGGTGACCGAAGATCCAGAATAAATGCTCCCAAATAATCGTGTTTCCGCCCATTTCAACTGCAAAGAAGCTAGCATCGAACATACGATCAAAGATCATAAAGAATAGTCCGACTGTAAGTGGTGGGAAGGCCAATAAGATTAGAGCAGAAGCAACAAAAGTTGTCCACGTAAACAATGGCATTCTCATGTACGTCATACCTGGTGCGCGCATATTGATAATCGTTACTAGGAAGTTAATCCCTGCTATCAATGTACCAAAACCAGATATCGTTAATCCCAGTGAATAAAAGTCGATTCCGTGACCTTCAGATGCAAGTGCGAGCGAAGCATAGTTCGTCCAACCTGCGTCTGGTGCGCCTCCCATAAACCAAGAAAGGTTTAAGAAAATACCACCAAAGAAGAATAACCAGAAACCAAGTGAATTTAAGAATGGGAAAGCCACATCACGCGCACCAATTTGCAAAGGCATAATGGCGTTCATGAAAGCCAGTAAAATTGGCATGGCTGCCAAGAAAATCATGGTCGTACCGTGCATGGTAATAACTTCGTTATATGTTCCAGCACTTAGGAAATCATTTCCTGCTTTAGCTAACTGGATACGGATCAACATCGCTTCAACGCCACCAACAAGGAAGAAGAAACCACCTGAGATGAGATAAAGGATCGCGATCTTTTTATGATCGACAGTTGTCATGAAGTCCCATATTGTAGCGCCGAAGCCCTTTTTTTGAGCAATAGAACTCACAGTGAATACCTCCCTTTTTTAAGCTTTTTTCTACTCTTCAACTGATAGGCCCATTAGATAAGCCGCAAGAGCATCAAGTTCTTGATCTGACAGTGCTTTTCCATTATTTAATGAAGCCGCTTCTGGCATTAAGTTACCAGGTTTGTATTCTTGTGGATCTTGAATCCAATTTTTAAGATTTTCTTCGTCGTGTTCCAAGTACCCAGCAACACGGTTACGATCGCCAAATGTTGCTAAGTTAGGACCAACGCCACCAGTTCCGCCAGCACCAGAAGTTGCGTGGCAAGAAATACATGCTAAACCATCAGCTCCAAACAATTCTTCGCCTTGTTGAGCAAGATCTCCTTCAACTGCAGCTGGTTCTTCGGCTTGCATAGCAGTTACCCATTGGTCAAACTCTTCGCGATCCACAGATTTCACTTTGAAATCCATCAATGCGTGAGAAGGTCCACAAAGTTCAGCACATTTACCATAGAATACACCGTCTTCAAGTTCTGCTGACTCCTGGTCAAACTCTAAATAGAACGTGTTGACGTTTTCAGGGTTTACATCCAATTTACCGCCAATAGATGGAATCCAAAACGAGTGTTTAATGTCTGCTGAAATCAAGTTAAAGTAAACGCGTTCATCAGTCGGTACGACCAATTCTTGAGCAGTTACAATTCCTTGTTCCGGATATTCAAATTCCCACCAGTAAAGTTTTCCAGTTACGTTGACCGTTAAGTTAGATGACTTACCATCTTTTGCTTCAACGTCCATCGTAGAAACGTCAGCCAAATCAAATGTTGAATAAACTGTTGGAACAGCAAGAATTAAAAGTAAGACAATCGGAACCGCTGTCCATAAAAATTCTAATTTCGCGCTTCCTTCAACTTGTTCCGGAATCATGTCTTCCCCCATTTTCGAACGGCGGAATTTAACGATTGCTAAAACGAAAATAATTGTTACAACGATGATGACAAATAGCATAACAACTGATGATAAAATCAACAGATTAAATTGATCTTGAGCAACTTTGCCCGCTGGTATCAAGGTCGAAATCTCTTCGCGCCCACATCCCGCAAGAAAAACCAATAATGTGGTCATCAATGCGAAAAGCCGCCATTTTTTAATCCCTTTCATCATAGCTTTTCATACCCCTCTCTTGTATAAGTAGTTTCTCTGTAGAAATGGTGTTTTAGATGAAGACAGCAAAAATAATCATTGAAACAAAAAGAATGGTCATATAGTTCAATGAATAAATAAACATCGTCTTCGCCCATTTCAAGTCATCAGTCACCTTAAAGCCACGAATAGCTAATACAAGCCAACCGATGTTTAAAAGTGTCGCTAAGATGATGAAGCCTGTCCCAAGTTCCATTAATAGGAATGGCAACGGGAAAAGCATTACAACCCATGCAAGCATAGATTTCTTGGTTCTGTGAAAACCTTTAACTACCGGTAGCATAGGAATATTCGCTGCCCGATATTCTTCTGTTCGTTTCATAGCTAACGCATAAAAATGCGGTGGCTGCCAAATGAACATGATCAAAAACAATGCCCAAGCACCCGTCCCGAGTGTTGGTTCGACAGCAGCCCATCCGATTAGTGGAGGAATGGCACCAGAGATGCTTCCCACTATCGTGTTGCTGACATAACGTCTTTTTGACCACATAGAATACAAAACGACATAAGCTAAAATTCCGGCAATCCCAAATAGACCAGCTGATACAGAAGCGGAAAACAAAAATAATTCGCCTATAACGATGAAAGAAATCGCAAGTGCCAATACAGCTGATGGCTTGAATCTTCCTGTTACTGTCGGACGTGATTTTTTACTTTCCATCAAAGGGTCTATATCTGTATCAATATAGTTGTTCATAGCTGCTGAACCCGCAATGATTAATGCTGAACCGACAATCGTATACACAAGGATATCCAGCTCATTCAGAAAATGTCGGTCGGAAAACTGAAATGCAAGCCACAATCCTGTAAAGACTGTAATCAAATTAGAATTTACGATTCCAATCTTTATAAGTGCCAAAAAGTCTTTCAGAAATGTAGTTGCTTCCGGTGTTTCGTTTGTCTCTGCAGACATTGCCCGGCCGTTTGACATATAAGTCCCTCCTTTCAAAGTTGTAAGCATACTCCGCTAATCATAACTATATCTAAATTCCAGTTGTTTTTCTACATATAACTGAAATTTCCTGATAAAAGAGATGATTTTCACGTAATTGGTCTCACAAATATACATCTCTTATCATACCCTAACGGCTACACTATTTTAAGATAGAAAAATAATAGTTTTTGAACAGTTTGTGAAGCCCCCTTTATTATGTCCAAATCTTGAAAGTTTCCACTATTGCTGATTTCTCGTTGTATTTTGAAGTAACATTCGCTATTATCGAGTATGCAGGTAAATAGAAGTTTTAAATTTTTTCTATAGAAAAAGTAGGTGGTAACTTGCAGCAAAATAAATACATTAAATGGTTTGCCGTAGCGGCTACTATAGGCATGTTATTGATTCTTTTAGGCGGCGCTCTTGTCACAAAGACCGACAGCGGCTTAGGCTGTGGACGAAATTGGCCAGATTGTAATGGCAAGTTGATTCCAGATAATATTACAGCTGAAGTATTAATCGAGTTTTCACATCGTCTCGTCACAGGAGTAGTTGGTATACTAATTGTCATTTTGGCAGTATGGGCATGGAGAAAGTTCGGACACATTCGTGAAACTAAATTCTTAGCAGTCATGGCCGTTTTCTTTTTAGTCTTGCAAGCATTGATCGGCGCAGCGCAAGTTCTCTGGGGACAAGGTGATTTCATTCTAGCTCTTCACTTTGGAATCTCTTTGCTATCGTTTGCTTCTATATTGCTTCTGACTTTATTAATTTTTGAAGTAGATCGGAAGTTTGATGCAGATCGCTTACAAATTGGTAAGAAATTACGTCTTCACACAATCGGCGTTACTTTGTATTCTTATCTCGTCGTTTATACTGGCGCTTTGGTTCGTCACACAGATTCCAGTCTCGTTTGTGCAGATTGGCCGTTGTGTCGAAATGACAGTTTCGCATTGCCGAGCAATATGTATGAATGGGTACAGATGGGGCATCGTGCCGCTGCCGGCTTGATTGTCATTTGGTTAGGCTATATCGCTTGGCATGCAATCAAGCAGTATAAAGATCAGCGCGTCATTTACTGGGGATGGAGCATCGCTTTCATCATCGTTTTACTTCAAGCAACGACCGGTATGCTTGTTGTGCTAACAAAACTAAACTTAGTTGTTGCATTGCTTCACTCTTTACTAATTTCTATGCTGTTTGGTTTACTGTGCTACATGGTGCTGCTTGTGTCACGCAGCCGAATCAAAAAATCTTCATAAAAAATAGGGCTTGCGCTTTTGCGCCAGCCCTATTTTTTATTTTCTTTCCATTTCAATTAGCAAATCTCCTGTAGAAATACCGTCATTAGCAACTACATGGATTGCTTGAATCGTTCCAGCAAAAGGAGCTTGAACAGTTGTTTCCATTTTCATCGCTTCTGTCACGAGTAAATGGTCACCGCGTTTTACTTTAGCGCCTGTTTCTGCAAGTACTTTTAATACTGTTCCAGGCATTGTCGCAGCAATATGGTTTTCATTTGTTGGATCTGCTTTTGGTTTAGCCGTATTATCGGTTTCCACCATCATATCCTGAATACTCACTTCACGCGGTTGGCCGTTCAATTCAAAATAGATAATGCGTGTCCCGTCTTTTTGTGGTTCACCAATTGATACCATTTTCACCATAAGTGTCTTGCCTTTTTCAATTTCTACTTCAATTTCTTCGCCCAGTCTCATTCCGTATAAGAATGTTAATGTATCAAGAACAGATACGTTGCCGAATTGGGTATTCGTCGTTGTGTATTCATCAAATACTTTTGGATAAAGTGCATAAGCCAAAACTTCATGACTTGTTACTGGACGTTCCAATTTATCATACAAAGTTCTCTTAATGGCATCAAAATCTGCCGGTTCTAGCAGTTCACCTGGACGAACCGTAATTGGTTCACGCTCTTTTAAAATGACTTTCTGAAGTTCTTCTGGGAATCCGCCATGTGGTTGTCCAATATACCCTTCAAAAAATTCAATAACTGATTCGGGGAAGTCGATTGTCTTCCCGCGTGTGATTACTGTTTTTTCATCTAACTCATTTTGAACCATAAACAATGCCATATCCCCTACTACTTTAGAAGAAGGAGTTACTTTTACGACATCTCCAAATAATAAGTTGACGCGTGAATACATTGCTTTTACTTCTTCCCAGCGCAACCCAAGCCCTACAGCTTTAGCTTGTTGCTGAAGATTGCTGTACTGACCACCTGGCATTTCGTGGACGTAGATTTCTGAATGCGGGCTATTCATGCCACTTTCAAAATCTACATAGTATTTGCGAACGTCTTCCCAATAATGGGACATTTTTTCGAGATTTTTCACATCTGATCGAATTTCACGTTTGCCACCGCTCATAGCATAATGTAGAGAACTTGCACTTGGTTGTGATGTAAGACCTGCCATCGACCCTAGAGCTGTATCAACGATATCAACACCTGCTTCAATCGCTTTCGAGTACATATAAATTCCGTTACCACTCGTATCATGCGTATGAAGGTGAATTGGCAATGACACAGTATCTTTAAGTTCAGATACTAAACGATATGCCGCTTCTGGCTTTAACAGTCCCGCCATATCTTTAATCGCTAAAATATGTGCGCCTGCTGCTTCTAATTCTTTAGCCATATCTTTATAATATTGAACCGTATATTTGTCTCGACTCGGATCCAAAATATCTCCAGTGTAACAAATTGCCGCTTCAGCGACTTTGCCCGATTGGCGGACTTCATCAATCGCCACTTCCATACCTTTGATCCAGTTTAAGCTATCGAAAATACGGAATACATCGATTCCTGCATCTCCAGATTTACGAACAAATTCACGAATCACATTGTCCGGGTAATTCTTATAGCCGACCGCATTTGCTCCTCGGAACAACATTTGGAACAAGACATTCGGAATATCTTTACGAAGTTTGATCAAACGTTCCCAAGGGTCTTCTTTTAAAAATCTGTAAGAGACATCGAACGTGGCGCCTCCCCACATTTCCAAAGAAAATAGATCACTCTGCAAACGAGCAGTTTCTTTCGCAATTTCAAACAAATCATGTGATCGAACGCGTGTCGCAAGCAACGATTGGTGCGCATCACGGAATGTCGTGTCCGTGATCAAAACATCTTTTTGTTCATGAATCCATTTGGTTAATCCTTCCGCTCCTTGCAAATCAAAAATTTGCTTTGTGCCATTTGGCGTTGGAGACAAGAGATCGATTTCCGGTTTTCTTGGAGCCGTATGAATAGGTTTCTTTTTCTTCTCAATTCCAGGAAAGCCGTTAACTGTCACATTACCGATATAACTTAATAATTTAGTACCGCGGTCTTGTCGGACTGGGAAAATAAACAACTCTGGAGTCGTATCAATAAAGCTCGTATCAAAATCGCCTGTAATAAAGTTTTTATGTTTTACAACATTTTCTAAGAAAGGAATATTTGTTTTGATTCCACGGATACGGAATTCCTGAAGATTGCGATCCATTTTAGCAGCTGCTTCTTTGAATGTTAATGCCCAAGTCGATACTTTCACTAAAAGAGAATCGTAATAAGGTGAAATAACAGCCCCTTGGAAACCATTCCCTGCATCAAGTCTTACGCCAAATCCACCACCCGAGCGGTAAACCATCAATTTTCCGGCATCTGGCATGAAATCATTCAATGGATCTTCTGTCGTAACACGTGATTGAATGGCAAAACCGAATAATGGAATGTCACTTTGTTGCGGAATTCCTACTTCTTCGCTGTGAATCATATGTCCTCTTGCAATATGAATTTGCGCATGAACAATGTCGATTCCTGTAATCATTTCTGTAATCGTATGTTCAACTTGAATACGCGGATTTACTTCAATAAAGTAAAATTCATCATTTGCTACGAGAAATTCGACAGTACCGGCGTTTATGTAGTCGATATTTTTCATTAACTTGACTGCAGCATCACAAATTTCATTGCGTAATTCATTGCTGATTGAATTGGAAGGTGCAATTTCCACAACCTTTTGGTGACGACGCTGGATCGAACAATCTCTTTCGTACAAATGGATAACATTGCCCTCAGAGTCCCCCAAAATTTGAACTTCAATGTGTTTTGGTTTATCAACAAATTTTTCCACATACATTTCATCGGATCCAAATGCAGCTTTCGCTTCAGACTTCGCACGTTCATAAGAAGATGCTAATTCTTCGTGAGATCTAACAATTCGCATTCCACGGCCACCACCGCCAAGAGACGCTTTGATCATTAACGGGAATCCGGCTGTTTTGCTGAACTCTTCAACTTCCTCAAGTGACTCAACAGGACCATCTGTCCCTGGAATCACAGGAATACCAGCCGCAATTGCTTGTGTGCGCGCTTTTACTTTGTCTCCAAACATGTCTAAATGCCGCGAAGTTGGACCAATAAAAACAATTCCTTCTTCTTCACAACGTCTAGCAAAATGAACATTTTCAGATAAGAAGCCATAGCCTGGATGGATTGCATCCACATTGGAATCTTTAGCGATACGAATGATGTCTTCGATATCCAAATAAGCGTCAATTGGTTTTTTTCCTTTACCAACCAAATAGGATTCATCCGCTTTGTACCGATGAAACGAACCACTGTCTTCTTGAGAATAAATCGCAACTGTTTGAATTTTCAGTTCTGTACAAGCGCGGAAAACCCGAATAGCGATTTCTCCGCGGTTGGCCACCAAGATTTTGTCAATCTCCTTCACACCGCAGCACACCCTTTACTTTTTGGTTTTTTCGTATTTATTGAACATGGAAACATTCATTAATACTCCCATAGCTAAAGATAACAAAATTACGGACGTTCCGCCATAGCTGATAAAAGGAAGTGTAACACCCGTCAACGGAATGATGCCCGTTAACCCCCCTAAATTCACAAATGACTGGATTCCAATCATGCTGGCAATACCTGCTGCAAGCATTCTCGCTAACGGATCATGCGTTGTCATCGCAATCCAAAGTCCACGAAGTACAATAAAACCTAAACCACCTAAAACAAACACTACACCCAACACACCCAGTTCTTCAGCAATGACTGACATAATGAAATCGGTATGGGGTTCCGGTAGATAGCCCAATTTCTGAATAGATTGACCGAGTCCTAAACCACTCAATCCCCCAGAGCCAATAGCTAGATAGCCGTTAACAATCTGAAAACCAAATCCTAATTCATCCGAAAACGGATTAAAAAAAGCATCCAGACGTCCAAGACGTTTTTCAGTAAAAATCATATCTCCTGCAAAAATCATGAAAGGCACAATAATAATAGATGCTGCCGCAATAAAAATACCTGCAAGACGGATAAATGGTTTTAAGCGAACACCACTCGCTGACATAACTGATAAACCGACCGCTCCAATAATTAGCATAGAACCAAGATCGGGCTCAAGAAATACAGAAAACAGGACAAGCGTCAAAATAATAACAGGTGGTATAATCGCATCATTCAATTTGTTGATGGTGCCATTGTGGTATTTGTTTGAAAACACTCCTGATAAATAGAGAATGATGCCGACTTTTGCTACTTCTGAAGGCTGTATATTAGCAAATCCAAGGCTGATCCAACTTTTAGCACCACCCGCTGCAAAACCGACAAAATGCACAGCAACCAAACCAGTAAAAACCACTGCTAGAATGATCATCATCATCCATCTCTTTTTAAAATGTTTGTATGGGAAAACTGCTGCAATCGCGAAAACTGGAAACGCAATTGCTAAATTTATTAATTGTTGTATGTAAAATCGGTCCGGCTCAGAGCCATAATAATTGACTGACCAGGCCATACTTGAACTGTAGATCATAATCAAGCCAAATATTATTAAAGCCAGATAAGTAAAAAACAAAGGATAATCAAAGAACTTTGCGTATTTCTTGATGTAAGATTTCATTTTAATACCTCTTTTAAATTTGATGGATTAGGAAGAAAATGCAGATCGCTGTATAAATTTGATAGGTAACAACAATTTTAAATGAAATGCCAGTCTGCCTGCTATATGAAAAAAAGGCTACCTTAAAGGCTGACTTTTCACTGGTGCCTAGCACCAACGAACCTCTAATTGGTGAAGAGTCTAACTAGAATACGTCCTTAAATTTTAAAAAAACTCAAACAAATTTCGTTTGAGTTTTAGATCATTTATTTGTATACGCTTCGTGAAGAATGGAAAGTTTCTTTTCCAGCGTATCCATTAAATTTTTTCCAGCCTCACGTTCGATTAGCCCCAGCTTAACCGCAAAATCGATTTCACGCGATAGGCCGAACATTTGGGTGTCAAGCACCTCTTCATATAAAGGACAAGATGGCAATGTCAAATGATCCATTTGCACCTTAATCAATTGCTCAATTTTTTCTGCATCAGCTTTGAGGAGTTCCAAGGCCTTCAGATGGTATGTTTGTTCTTCTGTATGTTCCATGAGGAATCCCCCCATATTATGAGTTTTCTTCTCTGTTTTCCTGTTTAAAGTGTATCTTTTAAAAAGAGAAAATGCAAGCCTCTATAATGAAAGAGATGAATCCCTTTAGGAACTTGACACAAAAAGGTATACTATTAAGAGAGCAACTATTTAAGATGGAGGGTTTACCCATGGAATTTATTGTACCTTTTAAAGGTGAAGTGAAATTTAAACTCATATTGGATCCTACTGTATGGATTTTTGACGACCGTAAGTTGAATTTGGAAACGTATTTTCAAGAAGAGCGAATCGAAAAAGACGAACTTGAAGACTATAAGCGCGGAATGGGTGAACATTGGTCTCGTGAAATCATGGAAGGCAGTACCGTGCCGCCGACTTTGAATTCAGAAAAAACCTATAAGAGTAAAGAAAAAAAAGAAATGCTAACAGGAACTTTCGGCATTCTTTTTAAGCCATTCCTTTTGAATGCAGAACCTTTTGAACATGCAAAACGTGTGGTTTTTGAAACCTTAAACGGTGAATTCGAATTCCCAATTGAGCATGCTGCACAACTAATTTTCAAATTCAGTGATCACGGTAAACCTTTAAAAGAAGATGGTCCTGTCCACGTACTTCTTCCAGACGGTTCTAATCAGGAAAATCCAATTACCGATATCCAAGCCATCCGAGTCGAATAGGAGTGATTCATCATGCGTGTAAAATGTGTAATCTGCGATAAGATTGAAGAGTTAGTCGATGATACACTCCAGGCAAAGCGCCTGCGCAATAGACCAATCCATACACATATGTGCAACGAATGCCACGACCGGATCACAGATAGAACAAAAGAGCGCATTGCCACGGGTTCTTTTCGATTCTATCGCAGTTCTCGTAGCATTGAGGATGATTTCTGATGAAGCTCTTAAAAGGTCTCTGGATTGGTTTTTGGAGTGGGTTAATTTTAGGGCTTTTGATGAAATGGATTCAATCAGTCACTGGCGTTCAAATATATACATTATTATTGAATGTTGATTTTGTTCCCGTGATTGGGACAATACAATGGTCAGAAGTTACGGAATTTATTTTTCATATGACGATTTCATTGATTATCGGAGTTGTCTTCGTTTATTTAGCCAAACGACGCAATTATTCATTTGGTCAATTGGTGCTTATCAGTTTACTGATGTCAGTTCCTTTTCCGTTCCTTTACTTTTTATTGTCTTATCTTGCAATTGAAGCTAATGTTCCAGCTGTTACTGATTGGGGAGCGTTTCTGTATTGGGTCTTTTCTCACCTCACATACTCCTTGTTGCTGCCTATTCTCTATAAAACTTTTGAACGCAAAAACGCTGTATCTCAATGAGATACAGCGTTTTCGCGTTTTTCGCGCCATAAGCGGATTTTATAAAGAATCAGTATGAGCGCTGCAATGACTAACCCTTCAACAATCGGTAGGAAAAAAGCAAGAAACGTAAGCCCTAAACCGCCAATTGCCAAAAACAAGCCAATCGCTACATTTTTTCCAAGTGATAACTTTTTAGCAAACCCCAATTTATAAACAAACGCCGAGAGCAGGAAAATTATCGCAAACAATGCGTATCCTGCCATTTCAAAACTCGGCAAATTTTGATACAAAATTCGAGCCACCGGATACATATTGTCATAGACAAAAGCTTGTTCGTCCACGGTTATACATCCTTCCTATTCACTTATTCTTCGATGGCAACTTTCTTTTTCTTAGCCATACGTTCACGTTCGTTTTTGTCAAGAATCTTTTTACGCAGACGAATCGTTTGCGGTGTAATTTCGCAATACTCATCGTCGTTCAAGTATTCAAGTGCTTCTTCAAGGCTCATTAGACGTGCTTTTTTCATTGTTGTTGTTTGGTCTTTGTTAGCTGAACGAATGTTAGTTGCAGCTTTAATTTTTACAATATTTACTGTAAGGTCGCTATCGCGGTTATGTTGTCCAACAATCATACCTTCGTAAATTTCAGCGCCAACTTCAACGAATGAAGTTCCGCGGTCTTCGATACCCATCAAGCCGTAAGTCGAAACTTTACCGCGCTCCATAGATACCAATACGCCTTCACGACGTCCGCCAACACGACCAGAAGCAACTGGCTGGTAGCTGTCGAATGTGTGGTTAATAATTCCGTAGCCACGAGTTTGCGTTAAGAATTCAGTTGTATAACCGATCAAACCACGTGCTGGTACATTAAACACCATACGAACTTGTCCGCTACCGTTGTTTACCATATCCAACATTTCGCCTTTACGTTCACCTAATGACTCAATGATGTTACCTGTATATTCTTCAGGAACGTCTACTTGAACACGTTCTACTGGTTCGCAGCGAACTCCGTCAACCATACGAACGATAACTTCAGGTTTAGAAACTTGAATTTCGAATCCTTCACGGCGCATGTTTTCGATCAAAATCGACAAATGCAATTCTCCGCGACCAGAAACTACCCAAGCGTCAGGTGAATCTGTATTGTCTACACGTAGAGATACGTCTGTTTGCAATTGAGCATCCAAACGTTCTTGGATTTTTCTTGAAGTGATCCATTTACCTTCTTTACCTGCAAATGGGCTATTGTTAACTAAGAAAGTCATTTGTAGAGTTGGCTCATCAATGCGTAAGACTGGCAATGCTTCGCGATGTTCTGCAGGACAAACCGTTTCCCCTACGTTGATGTCTTCCATACCTGAAACGGCAATCAAGTCGCCAGCTTCTGCTTTTTCGATTTCCACCCGTTTTAGGCCCATGAAACCGTGCATTTTCGTCACACGGAAGTTTTTGAATGAACCGTCTAGTTTCATCAATGAAACCGATTGTCCAACTTCGATCGTCCCGCGGAATACGCGGCCGATTCCGATACGTCCAACATAATCACTATAATCAAGAAGAGCTACCTGGAACTGAAGTGGCTCATCTCTGTTATCGATTGGCGCTGGGACGTGTTCCAGGATCGCATCATAAACAACCTGCATGTTTTCTTCTTGATCAGCAGGATCTGAAGAAAGACTTGCTGTACCGTTCATACCTGATGCAAAAATAACCGGGAATTCCAATTGATCGTCATTCGCTTCAAGTTCAATGAACAATTCGATGACTTCGTCAACCACTTCTTCAGGACGTGCAAAGTCACGGTCAATTTTGTTTACAACTACGATTGGCTTCAGGTTTTGTTCTAATGCTTTTTTCAGTACGAAGCGCGTTTGTGGCATACAGCCTTCATAAGCGTCTACTACCAATAGAACACCATCAACCATTTTCATGATACGTTCAACTTCTCCACCAAAATCCGCGTGTCCAGGCGTATCTAGGATGTTGATTTTAGCGTCTTTGTATTGAATTGCAGTATTTTTCGCAAGAATTGTAATTCCGCGTTCTCTTTCGATGTCGCCAGAATCCATTGCGCGTTCGTCAACGTGTTCGTTCGAACGGAAAGTTCCGGATTGTTGTAGAAGCTGATCCACTAGCGTTGTTTTACCATGGTCAACGTGGGCAATAATTGCAATGTTTCTTAAGTCGTTACGTAATTTAGTCATAATTTCACTCCAATATTCTTTTTTCATGCCTATAACTGTGCTAGTATAGCACATATAGGTGTAAAACCCTAAGATTTTATTTCAGTTTGTAAGCTACAGGAGGCAAATCAAGTGAAAAAATCAATAAAAAACATTAAATGGATCTTCGTATTGTACTCTTTGGCAGCGTTACTAGCGATGGCAGGAATCGGCTTGGCTGTTGGCTTGCGCAGTGTACTGGGCATATTCGCAGCAATCTTAGTCCTGTGTTTAATCATGGGCATGGGATTCAAGAAGAAAAAAGAAATGCGGGAAGCCGGATTACTATAATTATAAAAAAAGATGCGGAATTCCGCATCTTTTTTTACTTGAATTTTATATATTTTTCTAACAGTTCTTGATGAATTGCGGGATTAGCTGCTATAAAAGTGTCTTGTTTTAAAAGATTTGCTGGGTCTCCTTTAAAATTCGTCGTTATTGCACCTACTTCTTGAGCAATAACCATACCCCCAGCAATATCCCACGGAGATAACCTCATTGAAATGTAAGCATCAAAACGCCCAGATGCCACATAAGCAAGTTCAAGTGCTGCCGAACCATAAGAGCGTGTACCACGTACATCGCGAATCAATTGAATGATAGCTTCGTGATCTAAATAACGATTTGGGATTGACCATGTCGCATTCATTGCCACGATGGATTCGGATATGTCTGTTTCCATAAGCGGTCTTAGCTTTTCATTGTTGTAATATGCTCCACCGTCTTTAACTCCGTGGTATAAATCATCGTTGACAACATCATATATATAGCCCAGTTTACCGATCCCATCTTCGTATATTCCTAGAGATATAGCAAAGTTGCGTTTCTGATGAACAAAATTCATCGTGCCATCAATTGGATCGAGCAACCAAATAATTCCGTTCGTGTTTTGGATATCATCTCCAAAGCCTTCTTCTCCAAAAATTCGATGCCCTGAGAAATCTCTGCGAATCCGCTCGATAAAAAATTGTTCAATTTCTTTATCCATATTGGTTACCAAATCATTGGCATTCGATTTTGATTCAATCGTAATATCCGTTAAAAAAGAATTACGAATTCGATGCCCTGCTTCTTTAATGAGTGATTTTATGTATCTATCCATAGCATGCAAGTCCATCTGTGCATCCCTCCTTGTTTGTTTCAGTATAACGAAAAAGGCATCTGCTGTCTTACTCTAGCAGATGCCTTTAATGTATAGATGAATTAGAGCGCATGGAGGGCCTCCAGTTCTAGGTGAATTTCCTGAAGTCGCTGTTTACTTTTAGACACTTCATGGTCGTCCTTTTGCTGCATTGCATCAAACAGTGAAGCAAGTTCATAATCGAGTTCTAACTTTAATACATGTACATATTCCTTCTCTACATCCGCTTTGCGGATTATCTGAACCATCTGTTTCATAATGAGCACCCCTTTCTCATCAAAGTCGGAAGATTCCGACTAATCTTGTTACAACTTTATAATAACATTTTTTTCTAACGAAATCCATTGGCAGAAACGTATTTATATTCTTTTTTCCCAAACTTCGTTAAAATGAAACCTGATTGCTTAAATTAGAGGAGGATATTTATTTGAAACCTTACTGGAACGAACAAGATTTTGAAGTTTTTAACACTCCTGGCTTAGATGCTAGAATGTCTGCACTGACTGATATTGTCCGGCCAAAATTCGAAGAACTTGGCATTGAATTTTCATCATTTTTCTCTGGAAAAACCGGAAATGAATTTTTCCCTCACGTAGCTAAACATATGCGAAGAACTGTAAATCCGCCAAATGATAGTTGGGTAGCCTTTGCACCTTTTAAAAGAGGCTATAAAGCCGTTCCTCATTTTCAAATTGGCATGTGGGAAAGTCACGTATTCATTATTTTAGCGGTTATTTATGAGGCTCCCAATAAAACTGCAATGGCGCAAAACTTATTGCATTCTGATGTATTGCAACAGTTGCCAACCGATTTCACCGCTTCAGGAGATCATATGAAACCGCAGTCCGATACGTTATATGAATTAGGTGACGCAGGTATTGAAAAACTGCTAATTCGGTTGCGTGATGTAAAAAAAGGCGAATTTGTAATTGGCCGCCATTTAACTAGAGAACAGGCCGCTTCTTTAAATAAGGAACAATTTTTTCAATTCACAGAAGAAACTTTCCAAGCTTTACTGCCTGTTTATACAGCTTTGCTCCAACCAGCAAAAGAACCTGTCAGCCGCTAAGGCTACAGGTTCTTTTTTATTACTTGTTTTTTAGTTTGATGGTTTCATCGCCTGTTCCAGCTTTCATTTCTTTAATAACCGGAAAGGCTACATACCCACTTTCTTCTTCAAATTCACGAAAATAGGTTTTTTCTTCTGATATCGAAGGAACTACTTGCTTGAACTTACGATAGCGCGTCAATAAGTCTTGTCGGGTAATGCCTTTTTCATAAGCCATTTCAATTGCTTCAAAAAAACCGACAACATCAATAATTTCTTCTGTTGACCATTCAATTGAAAATGGATAAGAATAATCCATTGTTCATCCCTCATTTCATCTAGTAACTGACCATTTACCTCGGATTTCTTCAGCCTGTTTGACCATTGAGTCAATCAGTTCCTGAACTGTCGGCTCATCTTTGATCAATCCAGTCACTTGTCCCGCCCAACCAAAGCCTTGGTCTGTTTCTCCATTATAGATGAAACGCTTGTTGGCTTCACCACTAATGTATTCTTTTAAAGCCTCATAAGTGGGCGCGTGACTTTCAATCTCTAAAATTTTGTCGGTCCAACTATTCCGTAACGTTCGCGCAGGCGCACCAATGCTGCGTTTGATAATAACTGTATCGTTCTCTGAACTATTGATTAGCTGCTGTTTATATGCTGCTGAGGCATGGACGCATTCTTTTGTGGCAATAAAGCGTGTGCCCATTTCAATTCCTTCAGCACCTAATGCAAGAGCGGCCATCCAGCCCCGTCCGTCACCAATTCCTCCTGAAGCGATAACCGGAATCTTTACAGCATCTACCACTTGTGGAATTAGCACCATTGTCCCAATATCGTCACGCCCCAAGTGCCCACCACCTTCTTGACCCACGACCATAACAGCATCAGCACCGAGACTTTCTGCTTTTTGAGCTTGCCTTTTTGCAGCAACCAATACCAACTTTTTAATGTTGGTCTCTTTTAGTTGCTCGAATATTGGCGTCGGATTGCCACCAGTCATCGAAACAACCGGCACTCCTTCTTCAATCGCTACATTCAACATATGAGAAAACGAACGACCGTGATCGCCAATTGCAAAATTAACACCAAAAGGCTTGTCCGTCAATTGTCTTACTTTTTGAATCTCTGTTCTCAATTCTTCAGGCGTTGACAAACTCATTGCTGTAATTTGACCAAGTCCTCCTGCATTTGACACTGCCGCAGCTAGTTCCGCATAGGCTAAGTAAGCCAACCCCCCTTGAATAATCGGATAACGAATTCCTAATAGTTCCGTCACTTTTGTTTTGAACTCCATCGAATCACTCCTTTTCTCTCTATCTGTTCATGTATTCGCTTTCACGATGTAAAATCCTTTTAATTTGTACTATAGGTGAGTACATCATGCTATAATTCATTTTGTTTTCATTTTATTTAGCGAGGTGGGCTTATCATTGTCTCAATTAGAAACTCCGTTATTTGATGCGCTTCTCAAGCATCGAAACCGGCACCCAATCCAGTTTCACATTCCTGGCCACAAAAAAGGGCAAGGTGTAGATCCAGCTTTTAGAGAATTTGTCGGCGACAACATTCTTTCTATCGATTTAATTAACATCGCTCCTTTGGATGATTTACATTCTCCAAAAGGTGCCATCAAAAAAGCGCAAGAGCTAGCTGCTGAAGCTTTTGGAGCAGATTATACATTCTTTTCTGTACAAGGTACAAGTGGCGCAATTATGACAATGATTCTTAGTGTCGTTGGTCCCAATGATAAAATTCTAGTGCCAAGAAATGTCCATAAATCTATCATGTCGGCTATTGTTTTCGCTGGTGCTATCCCGATTTTCATTCATCCTGAAGTAGATCCTGAGCTTGGTATCTCTCATGGAATTTCGGCGGAAGCAGTAGAAAAAGCATTAGTTGAATACCCAGATACTAAAGCCGTACTAGTCATTAATCCGACTTATTTCGGTGTAGCCGCTGACTTAAAACGGATTGTCGATATTGCACATTCGCGAAATGTCCCTGTTCTGGTCGATGAGGCACATGGGGTTCATATTCATTTCCATAAGTCATTGCCGATTTCCGCAATGTCGGCAGGAGCGGATATGGCAGCAACTTCCGTCCATAAATTAGGTGGATCTATGACACAAAGTTCAGTGCTAAATGTACGAGAAGGTTTAGTATCGCCAAAGCGCGTACAATCGACGCTTTCTATGCTAACGACGACGTCGACGTCCTATCCAATCTTAGCGTCTCTTGATACTGCGCGCCGTCAATTGGCAATCAATGGCTATGATTTGATTGATCGGACGATTCGGTTAGCTCAAGATGCGCGCAAACGCATCAACAAAATCCCTCATTTACACTGTGTGGGTAAAGAATTACTAAATTCGTCCGCCACTTTTGATATGGACCCGACGAAACTATTAATCAGTGTAAAGAATTTAGGTATTACTGGACATCAGGCCGAGGAATGGCTGAGAGAAAATGCTAATATTGAAATCGAACTTTCCGATTTGTATAATATTTTATGCCTCATCACAATTGGCGATAGCCGCAAAGAAGTAAATCTATTGATCAATGCACTTCAACGTATGACTGAGACCTTAGAAAGTGATGCCGTAGTCATCGAACCTGTCGTATTGATGCCAGACATTCCAAGACTCGCAATGACACCACGTGACGCTTTCTATGCAACAACAGAAGTTATCTCAATCAATGAAGCAGTCGGACGCATTTCTGCTGAATTTATCATGGTCTACCCACCCGGTATCCCTATTTTCATTCCTGGTGAAATCATCACCCAAGAAAATATCAACTATATCCATATGAACGTAGCTGCCGGGTTACCCGTACAAGGACCAGAAGACGACACACTGCAAATGCTACGGGTTATAAAAGAACAACAAGCGATTAGGTAACACGAAAAGTGAAAGTGCCTGGTCAGCTCCGACAGGCATAAGACGGCCCAGCAGTGTGGCGTTCTTTGCCACGCAGCTGGGTTGACTTATGTCCCGAGGAGCTAGGCACTTGCAACTGGACACCGAAAAGCGCAAGCAGCCATGTAGATTCGACAGGCATAAGATGCACTGGCGAAGTGGCGTGTTTTCAGCCACACAGCCAGAGTGGCTTATGTCCAGAGAATCTGGCTGCTGGAGTCTAGACACCGAAAAGCGCAAGCAGCCATGTAGATTCGACAGGCATAAGTTTACGTAATGAACCCTAAAAAAACGATCCACAGAAAAATACCTGTGGATCGTTTTTTTACATACCTTCGATTGTTTTCGGGTCCACAAAGCTATATCCTTTATCTTGTAGTCCTCGGATAATTCCGGGTAATGCCTCTGCAGTCCAATCTCGATCGTGCATCAATAAATTAGCACCATTATTTAAATACTCCGTATTAACCATAATTTCTGTTAATGCCGCAGCGTCTTGATAGTCTTTTTCCCAGTCGTAGCCGTAGGTCCAGTTCATGAGAACCATCTGTTGGTCTTCGACAAGTTGTTTGCTAAAGTCAGTATTAGAGCCAAAAGGAGCACGGAAAAACTTTGGTTTTTCTCCAGTAATTTCTTCAACAACTTTATTAATCTCCAAAATTTCTTGTTGCTGCTGCTGCTCAGAAAGATTTTTTAAATTTTCGTGGCTATATGTATGATTCCCAATTACAAAGCCCATATCGTAGATTTCTTTTAACTGTTGCTTTTCCTCATCTGTATCTAAAAAATGACCATTGACGAAGAAAATTGCTGGAATTTCTTTACTTTTCAATGTTTCTGCCATTTCTATTGAATGTTTATCCGGCGCATCATCAATAGTTACTAATACTACTTTTTCAGCAGCATCTGCTATAGGTTGTACTGACCAATTAGCAGGATTGATGCGATATTGTGGTTCCGACGTTACTTCTTCTTTTGGTTCTTCTTCAACTGCTTCTTCTTTTGTTTCAATTACTTCTTCATCTTTTTCGGCTTTTTTTCCTTCAGTTGCAACTTGTTCTTTAACTGTCTTTTCTTCCTTATTTGTAACTGCTTCATCGTCATTTCCACATGCCGCTAGTAATAACAGGGCGGTTACCAAAACCATTGCTTTTCTATTTATCAATCCAAACACTCCTTTGTCAAACAAATCTTACCATGAAAAATAGCTTTTCTTCAAAAAAAAGAAGCCGCAAAAGCGACTTCTCTACTATTTATTTAATAATGTGAATTGGTGTTCCAAGAGCTACTTCAGCAGCTTCCATAGTGATTTCAGCAAGTGTTGGATGAGCATGAATCGTCATCGCGATATCTTCTACTGTCATTCCAGCTTCGATAGCAAGACCAAGCTCAGCGATCATGTCTGATGCGCCAGCTCCAACAATTTGTGCACCTAACAGCAAACCGTCAGATTTACGCGAAACCAGCTTCACGAATCCTTCAGTTGCGTTTAATGAAAGAGCACGGCCGTTTGCAGCGAATGGGAATTTCGCAGCCGCAGCTTCGAATCCTTCTTCTTTTGCCTGTTCTTCAGACAAACCAACGCTTGCAAGTTCCGGATCTGTAAAGCAGACCGCTGGAATAGCCATGTAATCAACTTCAGACTTTTCTCCTGCAATTGCTTCTGCGGCTACTTTACCTTCGTATGAAGCTTTGTGCGCTAACTGAAGGCCAGCTACTACATCACCGATTGCATAAATGTTGGAGATGTTTGTACGACATTGTTTGTCGACTTCGATCAAGCCACGGTCAGACATATTCAAGTTCAATTCTTCAAGACCCATTTCGTCTGTATTTGGACGACGGCCAACAGTTACAAGAACATAATCTGCTTCAAGCGTTTTTTCTTCTCCGCCCGCTTCATACGATACCGTAACGCCAGAATCAGTTTCTTTTACACCTTTAGCAGATGCTTTAGTGATAACTTCAACGCCTTTTTTCTTCAATCCTTTTTTGACGATTGCTGTCATTTGTTTTTCAAACCCAGCAAGGATATCCGGTGTGCCTTCAAGGATCGTTACTTCAGAACCCATGTTTGCAAATGCAGTACCAAGCTCTGTACCGATATATCCGCCGCCAATAACGATAAGTTTTTTCGGAAGCTCAGTCAGTGCCAAAGCGCCAGTTGAATTAATTACGCGTTTTGTAAATTTGAAAGTCGGGATTTCGACTGGACGAGATCCAGTTGCGATAATAGCATTTTTAAATTTATACGTTTGTGCTGAATTGTCATCCATAATGCGGACAGTGTTTTCATCAACAAAATAAGCTTCACCGCGTAAAATTTCAACTTTATTGCCTTTCAGAAGAGACTCAACGCCGCCAGTCAATTTCTTAACGACGCCATCTTTGAACGCTTGCGCTTTTTCAAAGTTAAGTGAAACTTCCTTTGCGATAATTCCCATGTCTTCTGAATGCTGAGCTTCCTCAAAACGGTGCCCAACAGAAATCATTGCTTTTGAAGGGATACAGCCGACGTTCAAGCAAACGCCACCAATATATTCTTTCTCTACGATTGTTACTTTTTGGCCAGTTTGCGCTGCCCGGATTGCTGCAACATAACCGCCAGGGCCTGAGCCAATTACGAGCGTGTCTGTTTCGATTGGGAAATCTCCTACTACCATAATTTTTACGCCTCCATTAATAGTAATTCAGGTTCACTTAATAAACGTTTAATATGATTTAATGCGTGCTGTGCTGTTGCACCATCGATCATTCTATGATCAAAGCTCAATGACAATGCTAACACAGGTGCCGCTACAATTTCACCATTTTTAATTACAGGTTTCTCTGCGATTCGGCCAATTCCAAGAATCGCTACTTCCGGATGATTAATAACAGGTGTAAACCATTGTCCACCAGCAGAACCGATATTCGTGATTGAGCATGATGCACCTTTCATTTCAGCAGCTGATAATTTACCATCACGCGCTTTTGTCGCTAAGCCATTGATTTCATCAGAAATAGCGAATACTGATTTACGGTCTGCATTTTTAATAACCGGAACCATTAACCCTTTTTCTGTATCTGCAGCAATTCCGATATTGAAATAATGCTTCTGAATCACTTCGCTTGTTTCATCATCAAACGATGTGTTTAAAGCTGGGAATTCACGCAATGTGCTGACTAACGCTTTTACTACATATGGTAAATACGTTAACTTGATTTCTTTTTCTGCTGCAATGTCTTTGAACTTTTTGCGATGTGCTACAAGTTCTGTCACATCTACTTCGTCCATTAAGGTTACGTGCGGAGCAGTGTGTTTTGAATGAACCATTGCTTTAGCGATTGCTTTACGAATTCCTGACATTTTCTCACGCGTTTCAGGGAATTCACCTTCAGGAGCTACTGCCGCTTTCGGAGCTGCTGCTTTATCAGTGCTTTCTTCTGTTACTTCTTGTGATACTTCTTCAGAAGCTGCAGGTGTTGCTGCTTTTTGATCGCCGTTCTTAAACGCTTCCACGTCTTCTTTTAACACTCGTCCATTATTACCAGATCCTGTTACTTGCTTAATATCGACATCGTTGTCGCGTGCAAATTTACGAACAGACGGCATTGAAATTACGCGTGCAGTCGGATCAGACTCCTCTGTTGAGTCAGCCTGTGGTTGAGATCCAGCACCTGTTTGTTTTTTCGGTTCTTCTTCTTTAGCAGATGCTTTATCCACATCTCCACCAGATTCAGCTGTACCGGCTTGGACTTGTTCTTCTGTTTCTTCTTTTACTTCAGGAGCGACTTCTTTTTTGTCACCGTGACTCCCTTTAAAACTCATTTCTTCAGCGTCCGGTGCATCGATGCGAACTAAAATATCGCCTACTACTGCAACCGTTCCTTCTGCCACCAATACTTCTTCAACTGTTCCTGAAACGGGTGAAGGAATTTCGACAACGGCCTTGTCATTTTGTACTTCGACAAGAATATCGTCTTCTTCGATTGTGTCCCCCGCTTTTACGAACCATTTTACGATTTCACCTTCATGGATACCTTCTCCGATATCCGGCAAACGAAATTCAAAAGCCATGTATATCACCCTTTCGGTTCTGTCTAATTTAAAAAGTTAAAACTTTCTTCGCTGTTTCGATAATATCCTTCGCATTTGGCAACCAAACTTCTTCCGCTTGTGAGAATGGGAATATTGAATCTGGTGCTGTTACACGAAGAACAGGTGCTTCTAAAGTAAGAATGGCACGGTCTGTAATTTCAGCTACAACACTCGCTGCAATTCCAGCTTGTTTTTGAGCTTCTTGAACGACCATAGCACGACCTGTTTTTTCAACTGATGCGATGATTGTTTCAATATCAAGCGGTTGGATCGTACGAAGATCGACCACTTCAACCGAATAATTTTCTTTTTCCAGTTCTTCTGCAGCTTTGATACTTTCTTGTACCATTGCACCATAAGCGATAATCGTTAAGTCTTTCCCTTCACGTTTCACATCAGCTTTACCTAAAGGAATTGTGTATTCTTCTTCAGGTACTTCTTGACGGAATGAACGGTATAGTTTCATGTGCTCTAAGAAAATAACAGGATCGTTATCACGAATTGCTGAAATCAACAATCCTTTAGCATCATAAGGTGTAGACGGAATAACCACTTTCAGACCTGGTTGAGCTGCCATCAATCCTTCTAATGAATCAGCATGCATTTCAGGTGTGTGGACACCGCCACCAAATGGTGAGCGGATTGTTACAGGAGAAGTTAAGCTTCCACCACTGCGGAAACGCATACGTGCCATTTGCCCGCTAATTGAATCCATTACTTCAAAAACAAATCCAAAAAACTGAATTTCTGGAACTGGACGATATCCTTGCAAAGCTAAACCAATAGCCAAACCGCCAATACCTGATTCAGCTAAAGGAGTATCAAAAACACGGTCTTCGCCGAATTCTTTTTGTAGACCTTCAGTCGCGCGGAATACACCGCCGTTATTTCCTACATCTTCACCGAAAACAAGAACGTTTTCATCATTCTTCATCTCTGTTTTCAGAGCGTCGGTAATTGCTTGGATCATTGTTAATTGTGCCATGGCTTACTTCGACTCCTTTGCTTTATAAATATCCAACTGTTCCTGAACATTAAACGGCACGTCTTCATACATAAGCTCTAAAAGATCTGATACTTTCTGTTTTGGAGCACCGTCAGCTTTTTTGATTGCTGCTTTAATTTCTTCTTTAGCTTTATCGATTACTTCATTTTCTTTTGCTTCATCCCAAATGCCTTTTGCTTCCAAATATTTACGGAAACGAATAAGAGGGTCTTTCTTTTCCCATTCGCTATCAATGTCTGATGTACGGTAACGTGTAGGGTCATCGCCCGCCATCGTATGTGGTCCATAACGGTAGCAAAGTGTTTCGATTAATGTTGGTCCATCGCCTTTAACTGCGCGTTCACGAGCATCACGCGTTACAGCATATACTGCAAGTGGATCCATACCATCTACAAGAACACCAGGAATTCCAGCTGCAACTGCTTTTTGAGCAATCGTTTTCGCTGAAGTTTGAAGTTCGCGAGGAGTCGAAATCGCATACTGGTTATTTTGCACAATGAAAATAGCCGGTGCGCGGAACGCGCCTGCAAAGTTGATTCCTTCGTAGAAATCTCCCTGAGAAGAACCGCCATCACCTGTGTAAGTAACTGCAACAGCTTCTTTTTTACGTTTTTGCATACCTAGAGCAACACCAGTAGCTTGAATAAATTGAGCACCAATGATGATTTGCGGAGGCAAGATATTCAAACCTTCAGCCATTTGGTTCCCCATGAAATGTCCACGTGAAAACAAGAATGCCTGATGAAGTGGCCATCCATGCCAAATCAATTGTGGAACGTCACGGTAACCTGGCAAAATGAAATCTTCTTTTGACAAGGCAAAATGAGAAGCTAGTTGTGAAGCTTCTTGTCCTGCTGTCGGAGCATAAAATCCAAGACGTCCTTGACGGTTCAAAGAAATTGAACGCTGATCAAGAATTCGTGTATATACCATCCGGCTCATCAATTCCTGTAGGTCTTCGTCCGAAAGTTTCGGGTCAGCCTCTTTGTTAACGATTTCGCCTTCTTCATTTAAAATCTGAACCATTTCAAACTTTTCTTCGATTGCATTCAGCGTCTCTACTGGATCGAACTGCTGTGATTTTTTCGCAGCCATAAAAGCAACTCTCCTTTTTATCTGTATTAAAATAATTAGATACAAGTTATGATACAATTTCGCATTCCTACTTAGTATACGTTACGACAAAACGTGGGTCAATCATAGAGAACCTGACATTTTTAAGCAATAATAATTGCATGACAATTTTGTTTTCTTGAACTGTATCAGTTCGTTTAATGTCCTGTATTATAATACAGAGTCGTTTTTACACATCTTTTATAGGACAGAAAAAGCGACCATAAAGGCCGCTTATTCCTCACTTTCATCTATTTTTTTCATTGTGGCATCTTTTAATTCATTGACCTGTTTGGTTACTTCGTTAAATGCTGTAACAGCCAGTTGAACTTGTTCGTTTTGTTCATTTACTTCCGCAGCTTTTTCTTGAAGCAGTTGCAACGTAGTTTCTTCCTTCTTCAACATCTCATACAATTCTTTTTGTCTTTCTATCAACTTTTCATAAGCTTTCGTAAACTCCGAATGAGCTGTGAAGCGTTCTTTCATTTTTGCCTTCAGCGCTTCCACGTCTGCTTTTACAGCTACTTCTTCGGCAGCTTTGATCACTTTATCAATGTCAGTGAAATTTTCTTCTGCAGACTGCATTGATTCTTTTTCAGTTTTTAAGAACTCTAGACGTTCGTCTGCCGAATCAAGCGCAGTTTGTGCTTGTTTAGCTACTTGGTCTTGCTCTTCTTGTGTCAATGCCATAATTTCTTCAAACAATTGTTGTTCTGTTTTCTCCCGCTTTTCCAAATCGTCTTGCACTGCACGGTACTCCTCTTCCGCATCGAAAGTATCGTTAAGTACTTGATCTAAATCTCCGCGAATTCCTGAACCTGAACAAGCAGTTAACAAAAAAATTACGAAAAAACTTAACGCTACGGCTGTTTTTTTCATCTAGTTCACTCCTTAATTCCCATGAATTAACTATAGTATGCACATACGGAAAATACAACTACGCTTTGCAGCTTTTTCTTTTTTCAAAATAGAAAAATTGCGTTATAATAAAATACATAGCAAGACATTTGAAAGGATGAAATCAGTTGATACGAATGAAAGATATAATACGCGAAGGTCATCCTACACTCAGAAAACGTTCTGAAGAAGTGAAATTTCCACTGTCTCAGGAAGATCGTCAATTGAGTAAAGACCTTATGGAATATGTAGTTGACAGCCAAGACGATGAACTGGCTGAAAAATATGATTTGCGTCCCGGTGTTGGTATTGCAGCCCCTCAAATAAATGAAGCAAAACGAATGTTCGCTTTGCATTTTGACGAGAGTACAGGAGAAGATCTTAGTCTCGTTGCCATTAATCCTAAAATAGTCAGTCACTCTATAGAAAAAGCTTATTTAGCTGCTGGAGAAGGTTGTTTGTCCGTTGATCGTGCAGTTCCTGGATATGTTCCAAGATATGCGCGAATTACCGTTAAAGCTTTTAATCCAGATGGTGAAGAATTCAAAATGCGTTTGACAGGGTTACCTGCTATTGCATTCCAGCATGAACTTGATCATTTGAATGGAGTCATGTTCTTCGATCACATCAATCCAACAAATCCTTTCGCTGAAATTGAAAATGCGATTGCAATCGGAAGAGACGCGGCTGAATAAGCCGCGTCTCTTTTTTATTCTATATGCTCAAGCACCTAGCTCGAACAGGCGCTTTCGCTTTTCTTTGTCAAATTAATTTTAAATGCTTGAACGCTTTTGCTAGACCGTCGTTGTCTACGTGTTCCGTTACATAGGATGCGCGTTTTTTGGTTTCTTCGTGACCATTTGCCATTGCGACACTATATCCGGCGACATCCATCATGTCTAAATCGTTCAAACCATCACCAAATGCGATTGTGTCTTCAATAGAGTGACCTGTTGCGCGGATCAACTTTTTAATTCCGCTTGCCTTAGTACCACCTTTTGGTGAAATATCACAAGAGACGCGGTGCCAGCGGACAAAGTCTACTTCTTTAAATGCATCGTGGTATTGCTGTTCTTCTTCTTTTTCACAGAACACCAGTGCTTGGTAGACTTCGTGATTCAAATGAAAATCTTTCTCTGTTTCAGGATGCGGTATTTTCAGCGTCTGTATACTTTCTTCAATATCCGGATGGAAATCGATAGAAGATACCATTTTCTCTTCGTTCATAAAGACAATGGGATGATTGCGTTGCTCTGCATACGCAAGAATTTCATTTAGCATGTTAGCTTCGATTGCTTGCTTATGAACCACTTTGTTGTTATGTGAGATGTACTGTCCGTTGAACGTAATGTACGTATCGATTTTTAGTTCTTCTAGAATAGAAGTAATCATAAATGGTCCGCGTCCAGTGGCAATGGCTAAGTCATGTCCATTCAATCGTGCTTGTTGCAGTGCTTCTTTTGCAGAAGCCGGTAGTTTTTTGTGTGAATCCAACAAAGTTCCATCGATATCTAGCAATAATAATTTCGGCATTTTAGAATCTCCATTCTTAATATAATTAGGGTTGAATACACAGGTTCAGCTTCTTTACAATTGTCAGAAAACGCAGTATAATCGCGTTAAGGAGTGGTTAGCCATGCTGAAACGGTTGAAAAGAAAACTTCTCAGACAGCTCAATGGCATCATGAATAAAAAGAAAATCGCATAAACGTTTTAGCCCTTCTTTATAAATAAGGAGGGCTATTCTTTATTTTAGTCTAATGTCATGATAATATAAAGGAAGTGCATCTATTTGAGCGTGGAAAAAGGAGAGCAAACAATGATTTTTAAAGTATACTACCAAGAAAACCGTTTTGAAGTACCTGTTCGTGAAAATACACAAAGCCTTTATGTGGAAGCAGCATCCGAGCGCGAAGTCCGACACCATTTAAAAGATCGTGACTACAATATTGAACTTGTTCAACTACTTGAAGGCAATCACCTTGAGTATGAACAAGCTAGTCAAAATTACGAAGTTGAGAGCATCGAATAACGATGAAATTCGTTAAAAATGATCAAACAGCTGTTTTTGCACTCGGCGGACTGGGTGAAATCGGCAAAAATACGTATGGTGTTCAATTTCAGGATGAAATTATCCTAATTGATGCCGGCATTAAATTTCCGGAAGACGATTTGCTCGGAATCGATTACGTTATTCCGGATTACACGTACTTAGTAAAAAACGTCGATAAGATCAAAGGTCTTTTCATTACACACGGCCATGAAGATCATATCGGCGGTATTCCTTACTTACTTAAAAAGATAAATATTCCTGTATATGGCGGAAAACTAGCATTAGGCTTATTACGTAAAAAGCTAGAAGAACACGGTTTATTGCGTCAAACAAAAATGACTGAAATCGAAGAAGAAGATGTCATCAAGTTCCGGAAGACGGCCGTTAGCTTTTTCCGTACAACTCACAGTATTCCTGATGCATTTGGTGTAGTTGTAAAAACACCGCCCGGCAATATTGTCCATACAGGTGATTTTAAATTTGATTTCACGCCTGTAGGAGAGCCTGCCAATTTATTGAAAATGGCTCAAATCGGTAGCGAAGGTGTTCTTTGTCTTCTATCCGATAGTACCAACGCTGAAGTTCCTGACTTCACGATGTCTGAACGAAAAGTCGGCGAAACGATTAAAGACATTATGAGAAAAGTCGATGGTCGTTTGATTTTTGCTACTTTCGCTTCAAACATTTATCGTCTGCAACAAGTGACAGATGAAGCCGTGGCACAAGGACGCAAAATAGCTGTTTTCGGCCGTAGTATGGATAACGCTATGACGATTGGTCGCGAGCTTGGTTATATTAACGCGCCTGAAGATGCGTTTGTGGATACACAAACCTTGAACCGTCTACCTGCTAACGAAGTACTTATTTTATGTACCGGTTCACAAGGCGAACCAATGGCTGCTCTTTCAAGAATTGCCAACGGGACTCACCGTCAAATCCAAATTCAACCAAATGATACGGTTGTCTTCTCATCTTCGCCAATTCCGGGCAATACGAGTAGCGTCAACCGAACAATCAATTTATTGTTCCGTGCCGGCGCAGACGTTATTCACGGATCGCTTAACAACATCCATACGTCTGGTCACGGTTCAGAGCCTGAAAACAAATTAATGCTTCGTTTGATTAAACCAAAATACTTTATGCCAATTCATGGTGAATACCGTATGTTAAAAACACATGCCGGTTTAGCTGTTGAATGTGATGTTCCATTAGAAAACACATTCATTATGGAAAATGGTGAAGTTCTTGCTTTAGGTCAAGATGAAGCTTCTATTGCGGGGCGCGTTCCTTCCGGTGATGTTTATATCGACGGTAGTGGAATCGGCGACATTGGCAACATTGTGTTACGTGATCGTCGTGTTCTTTCTGAAGAAGGTTTAGTTATCGTTGTTGTAAGTGTGGATATGCAAAAGAACAAAATGGTTTCGGGTCCTGATATTATTTCACGTGGATTTGTTTACATGCGTGAGTCAGGTACAATGATTTACGAAGCTCAGCAAATGCTTAATCGTCACTTAAACAAAAAAATTCATAGCAAAAATACGGACTGGGCAGAATTGAAAAATGATATTTCTGATGTTCTTGGACCGTATTTGTATGAAAAAACAAAACGTCGTCCAATGATTTTGCCAGTAATTATGGAAGTTTAATAAGATGGCATTTAAAAGGTGTGTGGGAGTAACTTCCCACACACCTTTTTTATTCTTCCTAAACGCATGAAGACCCGTAAAAGAATCACTTTCTTTTACGGGTCTTTCTACTAATTCATCATTTTTTTCTCGAACCGATTAATATCTGCATCAGAACCGATGATGATTAAGATATCTTCTTGTTCAATTTCCATGTCTGCTTGCGGAGAAACGATAATATCGTCTCCTCTTTTAATGGCCACAATATTAATGCCATAACGCGCCCGAATATCGAGACCGATCAAGGTGTAGCCTGCAAGTTTATGATTTGCTTTGATCTCCATAATAGAATGTTCATCCGATAGCTCCAAGTAATCCAATACGTTGTTAGAAAGAATATTATGCGCAATCCGAATGCCCATGTCACGTTCGGGATGAACCACTTTATCCGCACCGATTTTATTCAATACTTTCGCGTGATAGTCATTTTGCGCCTTTACCGTAATTTTCTTTACACCAATTTCTTTTAACATCAATGTTGTTAAAATACTCGCCTGGATGTTTTCACCGATGGCCACAATAACATGTTCAAAATTCCGGATACCTAGCGATTTTAACACTGCCTCGTCTGTTGTGTCGGCCACAACAGCTTGCGTTGCGATCGAAGCGTATTCATCGACTCGCTCTGAGTCTTTATCAATTGCCATTACATCTGCGTCTTGTTCAATCAATTCTCTTACAATACTACCGCCAAAACGGCCAAGTCCAATGACTACAAATTCTTTTTTCATATCCATCCTCCAACTGTTCAAGTGGCTTTATTTTAACATAGATCATCCTAGCTACATCAATGCTTGTTAAATTTTTGCAAACTAATCGAAAAAGTTATCGCATTCGCTAGTACCGTGTACGTGAGTTGATAAACTTATTTCAATAAATAAAAAAACCCGCTTATCGGCGGGGATCTAATGGACGTTTTGGACGGTTTTCACAATACTCGCAACTAATATCTGTACATGGTTCTTCTCGCCATTCGTTGCAACTCGCGCAATAACTTGCATCAAATTCGTCATCAAAAGTCAAAGCTGCCAAACACGTATGACAATACGTATGGACATCCATCCAGTTGATAAATCGCTTGTCGGCTACAAGATACAATCCTTGCTGGTCTTGTTTGTAGTTCATAATTGAAGATTTTTGAATGACCCGGTTTTTAGGGTCAAGAAAGAAATTCATTTTTCCGTTCACATTGATCACTCCTAGAGTTTGGGTCGAACTGTTTGTATATTTTTATATGCATTCACTTGAAAATTCCACTTATAAATGTTTGCTTTAAGTTAATTGGCTTAGCGATTTCGTAACCATGCAGGAGCACCATGTATGTTAAAATTGGTTGCCAATAAAATCAGCTATCTCCCTACTATCTATCATATCATTATTATCTCGTTTATTTATTATTTCACACTTTCTCTATGATAGTAAAAGTTGCTAGTAAATTGCAATAGATAACAATCCTTTATTGAAAATAATTTTCGGCTTGAAAAAATAGTGTCATTCCGTATAATGAATATATGCTATTAGTAAACTAAAAGTATATTTTAACTAAACTTTCTGCAAATATTCATATACAAAGAATCGAGGAGAACTCTGGTGGATATCGGCACAAAAATCAAACGCCTTCGATTAAAAAACGGATTAACTCAAGAAGAGCTTGGAAAAAGGACTGATTTGAGTAAAGGTTTTATCTCCCAATTAGAACGGGACATGAATTCCCCTTCTATCGAAACGTTTTTTAGTTTACTCGAAGTGTTAGGAACCACGCCAAAAGAATTTTTTACGGAGGATCACGAAGTTAAAATCGTCTATTCGACCGCAGATCATATCGCACATGTTGATGAAGATGCGGGCTATGAAGTGGAATGGCTCATTCCTACATCCAACGAAAAAGAAATAGAACCTGTCTTTTTAACGCTTCAGGCAAACGGTCATTTTAAAGAGTTTGAGCCATCTTCAGCAGAAACCTTTATCTATGTTCTTGAAGGACAGGTGCTGCTTCAGATTGGCGATCATCAGTACGCTGCAGCTGCTGGAGATTCAATTTACTATGAAGCTTCTAATCATCATCAGCTTATCAATGATTGCGATGGTGTTTCAGAAATGATCATTGTCACAACACAATCTTATTTATAATTCAGGAGGGATCTTATGGCGGAAATACCCATCATTCGCTTTGAAAATGTGACGCAAACTTACGAAGGAGCCGGCAATGTTTTAAATAATGTTAGCTTCGAACTCGAAAAAGGAAAATTTTATACATTGCTTGGACCTTCTGGTTGTGGAAAAACAACCATCTTACGTTTAATTGCAGGATTTGCAACACCTACTAGCGGCAATATTTATATTGAAGACAAAAAAATGAACACGGTACCTGCTAATCAGCGTCAAGTGAATACGGTATTTCAAGACTACGCACTGTTTCCTCACTTGAATGTTTTTGAAAATATTGCGTTTGGCTTGCGGATTAAGAAAGTAAAAGGTCCTGAAGTTGAAAGACGTGTACGAGAAGCACTCGCTTTTGTTAACTTACAAGGCTATGAAAAAAGAGAAATTTCAGAGATGTCTGGTGGTCAGCGTCAACGTGTGGCAATTGCACGAGCTATCGTCAATGACCCCGAAGTTATTTTGCTAGATGAGCCACTGTCTGCTTTGGATTTGAAATTACGCACTGAGATGCAGTATGAATTGCGGGAACTGCAGCAGCGTTTAGGCAAAACCTTTGTCTTTGTCACACATGACCAAGAAGAAGCGCTCGCCATGTCGGATGAAATTTTCGTTATGAATGCAGGGAAAATTCAGCAAAGTGGCACCCCTATGGACATATACGATGAACCTATCAATCGTTTTGTTGCGGACTTTATTGGAGAATCGAATATCGTCAGTGGAGAAATGATTGCGGATTACCAAGTTCGATTTGCCAATAAAAATTTTGAATGTGTCGATGCTGGACTCAATCCGAATGAGCAAGTGGAAATCGTCATCCGTCCAGAAGATTTGGAAATCACGCCAAGTGGAAAAGGCAAAATGATGGTTACGGTTGATACGCAACTATTTAGAGGGGTTCATTTTGAAATTTCAACCATCGATGAAGTTGGCAATGAATGGCTTGTGCATTCTACGAAAAAAGTAGAAGTCGGTTCTCAAATCGGCTTAGATTTTTCACCAGAAGCTATTCACGTGATGCGTCTAAACGAATCGGAAGAAGCGTTTGATGCACGTCTGGAGTCCTACGGAGCGTCAGTCAATGAAAGATAACCCCTCACGTCCGCTTTACCTTATCCCTTATTATTTATGGATTGCCTTATTCGTCATAGCGCCAATTGCGTTAATCTTCTATTTTTCGTTTTTGGATTTGACTGGCGCTTTTACTTTGGAAAATTATCAGAATTTCTTTTCTTCTGTTTATCTGCGGATGACGCTGAGTTCTTTCTGGTATGCGTTTTTGATTACGTTAATCACTATTGTGATTGCTTATCCAACGGCTTACTGGCTAACAAAAACAAAGCACAAACAACTCTGGCTACTACTCATCATTATTCCTTCGTGGATTAATTTATTGCTAAAAGCTTATGCTTTTATCGGTATTTTCGGATTGTATGGACCTGCTAACAAGCTTCTTCAAACGCTCGGGGCAGGTCCTTGGCAAATCTTATTTACTGATTTCAGTTTTATCTTTGTTTCCGTTTATATTTTTATTCCGTTTATGGTGCTGCCAATTTTCAACTCGCTAGATAAAATAAACCCTGCATTGATTGATGCTTCCCGAGACTTAGGTGCTTCAGCTTTCACAACATTTAGACGTGTTATTTTTCCATTAGCCATCAACGGTGTAAAGTCAGGCATACAAGCCGTATTTATCCCCGCTCTGTCGCTTTTTGTTATTACTCGTCTTATTGCAGGAAACAAGGTCATTACGCTCGGAACAGCAATTGAACAGCAATTCCTCGTTACTCAAAACTGGGGAATGGGTTCAACTATTGCAGTGTTTTTAATCTTGTTTATGATCATCATTATGATGCTGACAGGTCAGAAAGAAAAAGGAGGCTCGTATAATGGCAAAACTAAGTAAAACAGCAAAAGTCTATTTGGTGCTGGTCTTTGCCATTCTCTATGCGCCTATTTTCTACTTGATCTTTTATTCTTTTAATAGTGGTGGCACAATGTCGAGTTTTGAAGGGTTTACTTGGGAGCATTATGGTGCGGTCTTTAATGACACAAGATTACTCATTATTTTGATGAATACGGTAATTATTGCCTTATTGTCTTCACTTATTTCAACAGCAATCGGTGTTTTAGGTGCTATTGGTATCGTATTTTTACGAAATCGCAAAACGCGCAAAGCTGTTTTGTCCTTAAACACCATTTTGATTGTTAGTCCAGACGTCATTATTGGCGCATCGTTTCTAATCTTGTTCACGTTGGTTGGTGTCAAACTCGGTTTTGCATCTGTCTTAATTTCACACATTGCTTTTAGTATTCCAATTGTGGTGATTATGGTTTTGCCAAAACTTCAGGAAATGAGCCGGTCATTGATCGATGCTGCAACAGATCTTGGCGCATCGAAACGTGATATTTTGACGCGCGTAATTATCCCTTATATTAAGCCGGGTATTTTCGCTGGATTTTTCCTAGCATTAACTTATTCGTTAGACGATTTTGCGGTAACTTTTTTCGTCACAGGAAACGGTTTCTCGACTTTATCCATCGAAATTTATTCAATGGCACGAGCGGGAATCACGTTAACCATCAATGCGCTTTCCGCATTAATATTTGTTGTAACACTTGGCTTGGTTCTCGGCTATTACTTCTTTAATCAACGTGCGGGACAATCTCCTGGGACTGGAGGCGCCAAACTATGAAAGAACTTGTGAGAGTTGCAATCGCGATTGTTGTCATTTCGACCATACTGTTGTATACCGTCAATGTATTGGAAAAAAGTTCAGCAACTTCAGGCGGTGGTACCATTTCTGTCTACAACTGGGGCGAATATATTGATCCTGAACTAATCAGGCAATTCGAAGAAGAAACCAATATCTCTGTAGTTTATGAAACATTCGATTCAAACGAATCAATGATGACAAAAATTGAGCAAGGCGGAACCACTTATGATGTCGCGATGCCTTCTGAATATGCGATTGAAAAAATGAAGGAAAACAAATTACTACAACCGATTGACCATGCGCTGATTCCAAACTTGAAAAATATTGATCCTTATTTTCTTGATTTGCCTTTTGATCCAGGCAATGAATATTCTATTCCTTATTTTTGGGGGACTGTCGGTATAGCCTTTAATCCTACCTTACTAGACGGACAGACGTTTGAAAGCTGGAACGACTTGTGGGATCCGTCACTTGAACAAGAAGTCATCCTAGTTGATAGCGCCCGTGAAGTGATTGGTTTGGGGTTAAACAGCCTCGGCTATTCGTTAAATTCAACCGATATGGATGAATTGCGAGCAGCGACAGACAAGTTGAAAACAATGGGTCCCAACGTTAAAGCCATTATTGGCGATGAAATTGTTGAAATGATGCGACGCGAGGAAGCAGCGGTAGCTGTTATTTGGTCTGGCCAAGCTGCAGACGTCATGTGGGTTAACGAAGACATTGATTACGTTGTTCCAGAAGAAGGCTCGAATTTATGGTTTGATAATATGATTATTCCTAAAACTGCGGATAACGTAGAAGGTGCTCATGCTTTTATCAACTTTATGTTAGATCCTGAAGTAGCTGCTCAAAACGCAGATTATGTCGGGTACTCTACACCGAACGAGCAAGCAATTGCTTTGATGGATCCCGAGGTTACAGAGGATAAACGGTTTTATCCTCCTGAAGAACTGCGAGAACGACTAGAAGTTTATGAGAATTTGGGTCTTGAAATGCTGGGAACTTATAACGAGTTGTTTTTGGAATTTAAAATGGATATGGAAAACTAACAGGCAGAACGTTTGCCTGTTTTTTTTTGACGTTTTGGGGTATAGTATGTAGATTCTACAGACTGAAATTTAGTAATACGAAATAATAACGAAAGAAGGTCTCTCTATGGCCGTACAATCAAATAAATCAGCGCTTTATGTGCTGATGTTCAATATGTTCATTGCGATGAGCGGTATTGGATTAATCATTCCGATTATGCCTGCCTATTTAGATACGTTTGGCGTCGCTGGTCAAGCACTCGGTACATTAATCGCCACTTTTGCTTTAGCGCAATTCTTATTTTCTCCTCTTTCCGGTCAACTTTCTGATAAATATGGTCGCAAAAAACTAATTATCTTTGGATTGATTGTTTTCGGGTTGTCTCAACTAGCATTCGGTATGTCTACCGAATTATGGATGCTTTATGTTGCCCGTTTCTTTAGTGGACTGGGAGCGGCATTCCTGATTCCTCCGATGATGGCATTTGTTGCAGATATCACGACATACGAAGAACGAGGTAAAGGCATGGGTCTGCTTGGTGCTTCTATGTCACTCGGCTTTATGATTGGTCCCGGTATTGGTGGTTTTTTGGCCGAAGTTAGTATTCAATTTCCGTTTTATATCGCTACTGCAGTTGCCTTAATTGCGGCGTTGATCTCCTTCGCTGTGCTACCCAATGTGGTTCCTACGATTCAAGCAACGGATAAAAAATCCGAAAACTTGCTGCAACAGATGAAGCGTTCTACTTATACGCCTTACTTCGTCATGTTATTGGTGATGTTCATCTTCGCTTTTGGTTTATCTAACTTTCAATCGACCATTGCATTATATGCCGATAAAAAATTTGGTTTCACACCGAAAGAAATTGCTGTGTTAATCACAGTTGGTGGGTTTGTCGGCGTTATTGTTCAGACATTTGTAATCGACAAACTCTTTAAGCGTTTCGGTGAGATGAAAGTTATTTTGGTTAACCTTCTCATATCTGCAGCTGGGATGATTGGTATTCTGTTCGTTAGTTCTTTCTGGGCTATTCTTTTAGTATCAGCGGTATTTTTCACTGCAGCATCTCTACTTCGACCTGCGATCAATACGTTGATTTCAAAATTAGCGGGTGATGAACAAGGCTTTGCCGCCGGTATGAACAATGCCTACATGAGTCTTGGCAATATGATTGGTCCGGCACTTGCAGGTATTCTTTTTGATATCGATATGAGCTATCCTTATATTTTAGGAACTGCCATTTTAATCACCTGTTTCTTTATCGCCAACACCTGGTCGATGCGAAAACAACAACTTTTGGCTACAAGCCGGAGTTAAACAACAGTAGCTCAGACCTTTTAGGTCTGAGCTACTGTTGTTTAATGGGAAAATACAAAAGTGTTATTTTTTACTTTTCGCTTTTATTAATTGATCAATTGCCATAGGCGAGGAATCTTTTTCTTTTGTAGCTTTTTTCTTAACTAGAGGTGCCGGTAGTCCGAAACGACGAAGCGTGATATCCGCAAAAAACAAGACCATTGCGATAAACAGGACAATCAGCTGAATCGACCGAATACTACCACTCTTGTACGACATATCTCGAAAAGCTACATCTAATGTCTCTAAAACCTGTCCACCTGTCCGTTTGGCCAATGTTGTTAGTAAAGACATGTTTGCCTCTGCCGGGTGGTATTCATCTCCATAAGGGATCGTCAGGCCTGTTTTATAGGCAGCTCCTGTTTCGTTACTCACGCTCAAAAATACTAATCCGGGTTCAGCATCGATTTTCACGTCTACTTTTCCAGGTGCTACCGGTTCCGTCTGCAGCGGAATCTCGTTGCCTTGCTCATCTACTGCCGCAATCGTTAAAATTGCCGAGCTATGAGTAGGATCCTCGACTGTGTAAACGCCTTGTTCTTTTCGTACCACTGAAAAAGGAATTTCTTCAAAACTAGGCTGTAATTCAGCTACAGTTTTATTCCAAAACTCTGGCCACTTCGACCAGCTCTGAAAATCACCGCTCCAGGCCCCGCTTCCGGATGTAAAAGCAACTGTTTTTCCAAGGCCATAATTCCAACTCGCGAGTACCGGATCTTGTTCTTCACTTTCGAGTGCCACCGTTGCTGTATTTTTCGCTGTCGTTGCAATATAGGTATTCAATTGCGGGACACCTTCTGCAAACAAATTATTCCATTTGCTGTCGTATACCACGGGATAAAATGGCTTATCCACAATGTATGTTCGTGACATCATGATCGTCTCACGGGATAAAATAGCGGGAATTGTCGTGGCATCCGTAACGTCGTAAAATCGCCCGCTACCTGTATTAGCTAGTTGCTCTAGTAAGTTTCGATCTGCATCTTGTCCAATGGAGACGGTCGATAAGGTAATATTATTGTCTTTTCCATTTTCGATTAACGCGTCATAATCATTGGATGTTGCCGATTGTCCATCTGTTAACAGGATAATGTGTTTACGCTGCAGTTTTAAATCTTCTAGTTCCATATAGGCTTGCTGCAACGAACGATAAATTTCAGTTCCGCCACCAGGTGTAATACTTAAAATTTTATCTACTGCATTTTCCGGATCTGCTACTTTAGCTGTCGGTAAGATTTCCCACGGTTTGTCATCAAATGCGATAACTCCTAATGTATCATCAGGACGCAACAATTCAACCGAACGAGCAGCTGCTTCTTTCGCTAGTTCCATTTTCATGCCCATCATACTTCCCGAACGGTCCATAACAATCATCAATCCCAGTGAAGGCAATTCATGCTTGCCTTTGACTTCCATTTCGACTGGCAATAACTGTTCAATTGGCGTTTTAAAATAGCCACCTAAGCCAAAGCTTTGATCGCCACCAACCATCATAAATCCAACACCAAATTGACGAACCGCTTGTTCAATAATCGTCATTTGTTGTTCTCCTACAGACGTTCCAGAGACATTATCAAAAATAATCGAATCGTAACGAAGGATGGCAGACAAACTACTCGGCAATTGATCCGCAGTTAGTTCCGTTACGCTTAAATTATTTGTATCCAATAAACGTGGAATTGGGCTTGGAACACCGCCATTGACGACTAACACTTCTGGGTTTCCAGAAACTTCTGTCATGCTAAACAATGAATTGTTTTCAAGGTACGCATCTTTCGCCGTTTCTAAACGGACTTCATACTTTTGAAGCCCTTCCGAATTGGCAGGATACGAATAGCTATAGACATTTTGACCTTCAACAACTTTGATTTCTTTCTTATCCAACTCTTTATCATTAGCAGAAAAAATAAGTTTAGCTGTTGATTCGGTACTTGAGTCAATGGCTACAGTAAACGTTTGCGATTCACCTAAAAATGCACGTGGAGGTGTTTCAAAGCGACTAATCGCCAGATCATTTTTAGCGATTTGTTCGACCGGCCAGATATCCACTTGAAGGCGCTCAGACTGAAGTCGATTTAAACTTTCAATAGCAGACGATTGTGTTTCATTGCCATCCGTTAAAATAACAAGTCGCGTCGCTAAGTTGGTATCTCCACTATTTGAAGCAAGTTCTAACGCTCGCGCGATATTGGTGTGGCTACTGTTTCCAACGGTTAGTTCTGCCGGTAAAGGTTGCGGATCGTTAGTCATTGGCAACAAGCTTTGGAAATCCTCTGCAAATGTATAGACCGCGATAGATTGATAATCTTTTTTGGCCTCTACTGCTTCTTCAATTGCCACGGTCATTGCTGTTTGCATTCCTTCAAGAGACGCAGAACGGTCCATAAGAAAAATAACTTGTTCTTCTTTTACAGGACTGAATAACGAAGGAGTTGCCAAAGCAACTATCAACAAGGTGACAGCCACGGTTCTTAAAACAAACACAGCCTTTATCACTTTAGAGCTAGCTGAAAAATGCTTGAGTGCAAACCAGCCAAAATAAAACAGTACCGGAATGAGTAACAACAGCCAGATGGGTTTATCGAGTTGTAATTCCACGACGATACACCTCCCATTCCAGAAGCACTAACAGTAAGACAATTCCTATAATAAATGGCACAAACGAAAAGCGGACGGTATCTTGTGCTGCTTTCGCCTGCCCCATTGCATAAGACGCCCCAGCAGAAAGCTCTTTTTCTTGAGAAGTTAACTGTACAATCATAGTCATGTCTTTTTCGTCACCCACCACTTGGTAAACACCCGGTTCATTAGGTGCCGCAAAAGGACCGTTCCCTTCAATATAGGAATGGCGATAAGCACCGTCTCGAAAAATTCCCCATTCTCCGGTTGGTGAAGCTAACGATACAGATCGGTGTTCGTTCGGTTGGAAAAAACCAAGAAATTCCGCATCGCCTGATAAACTTTCCATGGCGCTCCATAAAAACAAAGGGAAAGAAGGAGAAAGAGGCCAGTCGGTCAATTGAATATCTGTCAGCACGACAATATCTCCTTTTGGAGAAATTTGAATAAACGGATGGTCATCTATGGTGGCGATGGTTTCATAGTTTTCAAAAGATGGGTACAGTTGTGAAACATAAACTTCATCCAATGAGGCATATGTGAAAAGCGGATGCGGCTTTGTCTCAATTTGTCCGGTCACTTCAAACGGATTTTCATCATTTCGCCCAAACATTAAAATGGGTGTTGTTGCTTCTAGTAAGTCACGTTGATTCGTAACTATGGGTAATCCAGCGTCAGGCTGCAATTGAGTGGCTTCGGCTAAACTAACATCTAAAGCGAGTGAACGAAAACCACTTGCGATTAATTCATGCAAAGCCGAGTCAATGACAATTGCGTTAACTGGTGGGGCTAGATATGTTGCCATTGTGTTATCCGCCGCATAATCATCCGATACCTCTAGTTCTGCTTGCCATAGCTTATGATTTGGCAACGCTTCAAACGGAACGAGCAATTCTTCCGCCGCTTCGAGTTTTACTTCTACTGCTTTCTCGAAACTGCCAGACGATAAACGGACAGTAGCATTCATCGTTTTTTCGCTATTATTAACTACTTGAACTATACCTCTTATCCCATTGTCCGTTTCTGAAAGACCCAATTGGCGAATGGCTACATTAGTCAGTTTTTCTGAAAATCCATGAACTTGATAACTTTGTCCGGTTTTATTGGCAAGGATGGCACGGTCCAAGTAATCGGTAAAAATATGAATAATCGTTGAGTCATTAGTCGCGAGCGTATCCGCAAATAAAATCGTTTGCTCCATTTCGGCATTTTCGTAACTTACCGCTAATTCGTCAATTGCTTTTTCGACTCGCTCAACATTTTGCTCATTGCGAATGACCACTTCCGGGCTAACACCCGTCGTAACAATTGTCACAGGCTTACCTCCTGCTTGTGACGCCAATTTCTTCATTTGGACCTGCTGCTTTTCAAAATGCGTTGGAGAACCAGCTAGCATCGTTGCTGACGTATCGACAATAAATATAAAATCATTACCAGCTAATGTTTCCGATTCGCTGAAAGGCTCGATTAACGCCACTACACAAAAAATAAGAGCTACTAATTGAAGATAAAACAATAAATGATGCTGCAATTTTTTTAAATAAGGCGATGCTTGCAGCTCTTTCATTCGTTCTTGCCAAAATAACGTTGAAGAAACGCGCTGGTCTTTGTACTTTTTTCTAAAGAAATAATAGAGAATGACGGCTAGCGGCATAATTGCCGTCCAAATCATTCCCCAATTTGCTACTCCCATACCGCTTCACCTCACCCAATCCAATTTTTTCGTATCATTTGATGAAATAACACTTGCTCGATTCCGTCTTCTACGTGTACCGGCAAATAAGCAATACCATATGTGCGACAAAGAGATTCCAAGCCTTGACTGTGCAAGTCACTTTGCTTTTGGTAGGCACGAAGTGCTTCTTCTGTCACCGTCACACTCGTTACCTGCTGCGTCTCATCGTCGATAAAACGCAAATCACCTTTGTAAGACGGCAGCCGTTCATCTTGTGTAGTCAAATGAATAAATCGAATATCGTGCGCAAAAGCCGGAGCCTGTCTGAAAAACACCTGCCAATCCGTAAGTGGTTCTAGTCCATCGGATACAATGAATAATACCGTAGAATCTTTAGCAGCGTGAAAACTTGCCTGACTCGCAAATGACACGTTTTCAGGATTGGGCATAGTAGATACGAAATGTTCAAACAGCTTTTTTGCCGATTTCCCTTTTTTACGAAAAGGAATCAGTTGTTTTTGTCCAGCAGACACCGTCAAGCGGTCATCTCTTCCTAACACCATTAAACCGAGTGAAAACGCTAATTGCTTCGCAAACAGCCATTTATTGTCCATTGATTTTGAACTATCAAGTAAGATATGGATACGCATTTCTTGTTCATCTAGAAAACGTTTAATATAGATACGTTCAGTTCTTGCGTAAACGTTCCAGTCAATATGGCGTACATCATCTCCTGGATGGTATTCGCGAAAATCGGAAAAATCCAATGAACTACCAAAACGCATTGACCGGTGAGAACCTTTATGGTGTCCCTTGATTTTTGCTTTTGCTCCAATAGCATAGCGACTAAGACGTGAGCCCCAATCAGCTGGTAAATTTAATAACGTCATTTCAATACGCCTTTTCCTGCTGTACTTAGCACACTATCAATCAGTTCATCTACATTTTTACCCATTGCTTCTGCTTCATAATTTAATAACAAGCGGTGCCTCAGTACTGGTTTTGCCACATGTTTTAAATCGCCAATTGATACATGATACCGTCCTTCCATTAAAGCACGTGCTTTTGCTAAACGGATCAAACTTTGCAGACCACGAGGACCGCTACCGTATTGAACAAATTGCTGGATTTCTTGATGTTCTGAATGCTCTGGATGCGTATTTTGAATGATATCGACAGCCACCATTAAAATGTCTTCTGCTATCAACACTTCTTTCACCATATCTTGTGCATCAATTAAGCTGGCTGTATTCATTTTTTTACTAAGAAGAATTAGTTGAGATCCCGTTGTTCTGCGGCTAATTTCCGCAAGCTCCTCGCGACTTGGGTAAGCAACCAGAATTTTACAAAGAAAACGGTCCATTTGTGCTTCAGGTAACGGATACGTCCCTTCCATTTCAATAGGATTTTGTGTTGCCAAAACGAAAAACGGTCGCGCCATTTTTTTCGTATCACCAAGTATGGTCACTGTCTTTTCACCCATTGCCTCTAGCAGCGCACTTTGTGTTTTCGGTGTAGCACGGTTAATTTCATCTGCAAGTACCATTTGGTGAAAAATCGGACCTTCTCGAAAAGTAAATTGTTGGCGTCCTTCTGCATCTCGTTCAATAAGACTCGTCCCAGTAATATCCGAAGGCATCAAATCGGGTGTAAACTGAATTCTGGAAAACGACAAATCGAGCACATCTGAAATGGTCCGAATCAACATTGTTTTACCAAGACCGGGCAAGCCTTCTAGTAAGGCATGACCATCCGCTAGAATAGCGTACAAAGAAAACTCAACCGCGCTTTCTTGTCCGACGATAAACCGTCCAATTTCGGATTTGACTTGTTGAAGCAATTGGCTCATTTCTGTAAATTGATCGGTCGTGTATGTCATAAAAAGCCCTCTTTTCTATTTGTCGGATTCAATATCTGTAAAGTATTGTTCTACAATGGTTTGTAAATCAGCTGGCAGTTGGAGACGATCTGCACTTGAGAAATATGAAGTTGAATAATCTCCCACTACGTCCGCATAAGGCTGGACCGTTCCTTTAGTTGCAGGAACAGCACCATATTGTTCGCCGGCCGCTTGTCCTTCTCCCACTTTTCCGCTATCGACTGATGTGTCACTTTGACCTCCAATTCGAGAAGGTACAGTTAACAAATCTCGGCTTCCTTGACCTTTACCAGCTCCGCTGCCTTGCCCTTGTCCTTGCCCTTGTCCTTGTCCTTGTCCTTGCCCTTGTCCTTGTCCTTGTCCTTGTCCTTGTCCTTGTCCTTGTCCTTGTCCTTGTCCTTGCCCTTGTCCTTGTCCTTGCCCTTGTTCTTGTTCTTGGTTTTGTGATTGGCTACTTTCTGACTCTCCAGCTGTTTTAGTAGTTTCACTTTCTTCGTTTTCTGATGCTTGCCCACTAGAACTAGATTCACTAGATTTCCCTTCTGCGTCAGAAGATTTGCCTTCAGAAGAATCATTTTCTTTGCTACTAGTTGATTGTTCTCGCTTGGCTATAGTTTGTTGTAATGGAAATGCTACAGGTTTTCCCATATTACTCAAAGCTGTTTGTGTGTTTCCGGCCTTCTCAGCTAATTGCCCAGCAGCTTTTTCAATATCTTCGCTAATTTCTTTAGCATCCGGGTTTTTGCCTTTTGCCAGCTGGCGTTTTTTCAAATCTAATTCTTTTTGTTTTTTGACGATTTCTTTTAATATAGCTTCTGGATTTTCTTTATCTTTGATTGTTGCTTGTAATGCATCCAATTCTTTTTTAACCACTTTTGTTTCTGCTTGCTTTTTTATCTCATTAATTTCTTTCTTAATATCTTCTACCAATTCAAGTTCTTTTTCCACATCATTTGCCTGATTTTGCAAATTACTAGGAAACACTAAAAGCAAGACCATACACGTCGCACTAACGACCGCTCCGATTAACCACTTAGGACGTAGCCATACTTTGCGTTCTTTGCGGAATAGTCGGTAGCTATACGGAATGATTTTGGCTGTTTCACGAGATAATTCTTTAGTTAATGTGTTTTGTTCTGTTAGCTTCCACACGGTTAGCAACTGATTATGAGGTGTAAAACGGTCCAATTCTTGCACCGCTTGTTGCACGTTAGGTAAGCCTTTACTAGACAACACAATCAAACTTATCACGATAGCAACTCCTGCTACATATGCATAAAATTCATAATAAGGAAGCACGAACAACCGTGATACTAACAGCAATACTGTAGCTAAAGTCAGACCTACAAATAATGCAAACTGAAAAACACGGCTGATATGAAGCATTTTTAACAGCCGCTCAACTTTTTTAACATAGCTGCGTATATCACGATTGTTCATGAAAGTCCCTCCTTATTTGTATTTATTCATATTGACGCGCAGCTTTTTGACAGCCAATAAAAGACAGCCGGCTGATACCAAAACATAGAAAATGGCATAACCAATCCACAGAGGAATGGGGACCATCGTTAAGCTTTGCAATTGCTCTTCCATTGAGGGCTGCAGCAAAGTTAGCAACACTGCCGGCGGGTTAATGGTAGCCCAAAAATGAGCCATTGGTGAGATTGAAGACACCGCCGAACCCATTTGAGAAACTTGAACCGAAATCAGTAAGAAAAAGGCGGTAACACCAGCGATGAAAATCATGGCTCCGTATGTTGCGATAATGGCAACAATGGTTTTTCGAATCAAGGTCGATAGCATGACACCTATACTAGCAATTGCCAGTAAGGTCAGCATATAAAACAAGAAAATATAAAATAACTGACTGGGCGAAACGCCCCCGTATAAAAACACTAAACTGTATATTGGTAACCCCGACACAATCATCAACAACAAAAAGGCGATGGATGATGTCATTTTCCCAAAAATAATTTGGAAAGAAGTTTGCGAAGTTGTCAGTAAAATATTCAAGGTCTGTTTTTCACGTTCTGTACTAATGGTCCCAGCTGTTAATGCTGGCGTAATGAATAAAATCAATCCTAATTGAATATACGTCATGATGCTAAATAACATAAAACTTTCATCCGGACGAAAAAAACCATTACCTGTTAAGGATGTAGCTAGAAAGATGAAACCGAAAACAAAGACGCTCATCGCAATTAAATAAAACAAAATCCCGGTAAAGCTTTTTAAGTTACGAAAGCGCAATTTAAGTTCTTTCACTAGTACGGGATTGCCAAAAAGGGTTTTCATCCGATTTCCACTCCTTTTGTAATCGCCATAAAGACATCTTCCAAATCCGTCTCTTCTTCTGAGAACGATAAAATCGGCAGTTTTTGGTGGATAGCTCGTTGCAACAACTGCAGTTGATCTTCATCTGTTCCTCTGTAGAAAAATTGAATGCTATTTTTGTCTTGTTGTACTTCTATTTGAGAAACAAACGGATCCATTTCAAAAAATGCAATGACTGATTGCATATCGCCCACTAGTTTGACACGAAGTACTTTTTCACTTTGAAGTTGCGCTTGAATGTCAGCTACAGAACCTTGTACAATCAATTTTCCGTTATCAATGACGCCAATGCTATCGCACATTTCAGCAAGTTCTGGAAGAATATGAGAAGAAATTAAGATCGTTTTGCCCATAGCTTTTAACTCTCGTAAGATATCTCTCATTTCTACACGTGCACGTGGATCTAGTCCTGAAGCAGGTTCGTCTAATATTAAGATGTTCGGATCATGAATCAGCGCCCGCGCTAAACAAAGCCGCTGTTTCATGCCGCGAGACAATAAGTCGACGTAGTCATAACGCTTATGTTCTAAATTAACCAGTTCCAAAAGCTTCGGGATTAACACAGCGCGTTCTTTTGGCTTGATCCCATAACTAGCACCGTAAAAATCTAAATATTCATCTGTTTTTAGTTGGTCATAAACACCAAAGAAATCGGGCATATAACCAATTTGATTGCGCACTTCTTGAGGGTTTTTCGTCACACTTATTCCATTAATAAAGGCATCACCAGCTGTTGGTTGAAGAAGCGTAGCCAAAATTGAAAAGGTGGTTGATTTACCCGCCCCGTTTGCACCTACAAAGCCGAAAACTGTACTGTCTTCTACTACTAAATTTAAATCTTGTAAGGCATAAAAAGACCCATATTTTTTTGTTAATCCAATTGTTTCAATCACGGAGCAATCACTCCTTTCAATTTGACTTTCGGCACAACCACTTCAGGGTTGCTCGAACTTTCGGTAACTTTCAACTTTAGTTTGATGGCGCCTTCTGGACCGATATATTGTTTTGCTTTTTCAGCAAACTTTGGGTTAGTCTCTGTAATTTCTTCGTAACTTCCGCTGTCCACATTGAATAGGCTGACAGTAACGTTTTGTCCTGTTTTAGTAAGTGCTAATTCAGTCCATGTTGATTTTTTTAACTCAATTTCTTCTGGTAAAGTATAGGTCAGGTCAAATTCACCAGGTTCAAAATAATAGAGATACGGATCATTTGAGACATTTTCAAAAAAACCTGTATTATTGGCTGCCACAAGATCTAACGTCAAGGCATCTACATTTAATGTGATATCGCCTTCCAATGTTAATTGCGGTTTAAAACTTTGTGCAATCAGGTGGACAGATTCTACAGATGCTCGTTGATTTTCAAGTGTGATTGGCACAATCGCATCTTTCGTATAAGCGATTACGTAAGGCGATTTACCGTTTTTAGATAATTGTTCGAAAGATGTGGATAGTAAAGTTTGACGACGCGCTTTTTCCAACTCTTTTACATTTGCTACTGGCTGATAGGCATAGGATTGTCCGACAGGCGCAGCCGGTGACAAGATCGCTGATTGAACGGTTTCATTAACTTTCAAGGTTTCACCAGGATTGAGCTTACCGACATCCATAAGACGTGTACCTGTCCAAATTGAAATCTCTTCAACCGCAAACGGAAAGTTATTCTGAATAGTTCCCGTAATTTTTTCGTCAGCTACAGTTAAATCGATAGCGAAGTCACCACTATCTTCTATATAAGATTGTCCCATAATCGATTGTACAGACCAGTAACGCATATCTCGCAAAGTCATTTGACTATTGGTTGCACCTCTTTCCAACATTGCCGAAAGATAAGGCTCTGTTGAAGAAAATTCATTAGCTATGCGACTAGTCATTGTAGTAGAAGCAGGCGCTGTAAACTGGTAGTTGCCACCGCGGTTTGACAATAATGAATTAACGTAATAACCTTTTAATCCACTATCCGCGTCTACTTCAAAAAAGCCAGTTTGTTGAATTTGTGGATTACCAATTCGGTCTTTTGCACCAAAAGCGAATAATCCAATAGAAGTTAATACAGCAACTGCTGGAATGATAACCCAGGCATATTCTCGTTTGTCTTTTTTCTTCAGTACAATATAGAGTACTGGGACAATCAATAAAATATAGAGCAATACAATCGCCAATATAAATGGTTTTGACACTTCAAAGCTTTCAAACAACTCGTTAACACTTCCTACTTCATAGGTCATATAATCGAGTATGGATTGTCCACCCATTGAGTTAGAGTTTGTAGCAACTGCTGGAAAAAAACTCGACATCATTTGGCTGTAGCCTTTTTGTGTGGAAACCGTTTCGTCTCCAAGCGAAAAACTCATTTGTGTCAAACTACCCGAGCCAACTGATTGTGTGGCAGCAAAAACTTGACCGTCTTTTTGCAGCTTAGCTGTCGCCCCTTCTTTGACTGTTGCTTGAAAAACAGGAACTGCTGTTTCTAATCCTGGAACTTTCACATCGGTCACATCGGCTAATTCCAAAGGCAGGTATTCGCTCAAATTGCCAAGTTCTGCTTGTAGGTTAGTTGTGGATCCTGTAACAACGTGTCCACCTTGTTGAATCCATTGTAAAACTGCTTTTTGGGTAGATGCCGGTAAATCACTATAAGCAAACTCATCAATGACCAAATAATCGATCATGTCCCATGCCTGCACTTCAGTCGGTAATGTAAATTCTTTTAGTTGATTGAGGTGAAACACTTCGATTCCTTCACTTGTTGGAACGTTCAATTGCTTTAAAGGGGATAAACGATCTGGATTATCTGTTAACATCGCTACAAATAATGACATTGGTGTATAGTAAGATGGCTGTATCGTTTTCTTGCCTTTAAACTTAATGGACTTTCCTTTTTCCCAACCACCTTCAAACAAGAAGATACTTTGGTCGCTCGGTGCCCCGGAGTAATACATATCAGATAATCCGGATGAAGCGATTTGCAGCGTTTTGCTTTCGCCTTCTGCAAGATCTATTGGCAAGGCCATACCAGCTCCGAGGTTATACGTCTCTGAAAAACTGAGTACCAAATCTCCAGAAAATGCTGATCCTTCATTGGTTACTGTGAACTGAAGAGGCAACCCTTTTTCATACTTTACTTTATTTTGAAAACCAGCACTCGAATCAATAGTGATTTGTGGCGCTGCTAAAGAAGGTTGTGGCATAGTAAACAAACTCATGAATAATGCGAAAACAAAAAATGCCAGCAAGCGTTTATGCATGATAATCCCCCTTTTACTCGTCTCCTTATTAGTACGCTAGTAAATTAAATTAGTTCCATCTTCTCACAATTAATTCTAAATAATTTGAATCAAAAATTCTTGCTGATGATATCCTAGTAAACAAGCTTCTCGTTGAATAAGAAAGTGTTGTCTATATCTCTATTGTTAACTAGAAGATATTGAGCAAAGCAATGGAGACTCCTGCTAGCTCTTTTCAACTGGTGCGACGTCCTGTAGCCCCAGTTGTATGACTCACACCCTATGAACCCAAAAGCACAGCTGTTTTGCGGAATATCGTCAAGTGGCAATCATTAGTTCAATCTATATCGTTCTATTTATTTAATTTTCCTGATACAAAAAAGCAGACAGCCTGAGCTGTCTGCTTTTAACTTTTTAAAAAGAAGCCATGTAGAAAATCTGGCATCAACTCAAGAACTTGTTCATCAGGATTCAATTTTGAGTGATGCAGTCCATACGCTGACGAAACACCTGCCCAAAACATAACCCCTGGAATTTGTTCGGTAAAGTAACCAAAATCTTCACCAGTCATCGCGGCATCGCTCTGCATTGCTTGGATGCCTTTAACCTGGCTGGCGTAGCGCAAGAAATTTTCTGCTAAAGTCTCATCATTTTTAACTTCAAGGTAACTCGAACCGTAATCAATGTGGACTTGGCAATTATTTGCTTGTTCAACCGCTCGGCAAATTGCTTCAATACGCTGTTTAACTTGGCTCATCGATTCACTAGTAAGTGTGCGAATTGTACCTTCTAGCCGTGCATGTTCCGCAATAATGTTCTGTACCGTTCCAGCGCTTAACTTGCCAATGGTGAGCACGGCCGAATCCATCGGGTTCACATTGCGACTGACCACGGTTTGGAGCTGCATCAGCATAGAAGCGGCTGCAATCGCCATGTCTTCTGTCAAATGAGGAAAAGCCGCATGTCCGCCTTTACCATGAAGATCGATAAACAGTTCTGATGTATTGGCAAACAATAATCCAGATCGTGTACCAACAGTACCAACCGGCAGCTCTGGTGCAATGTGCAAAGCATAAATACAATCAGGTAGAAAATCCGGCTTGTCGGTTTTCAGCCATTCCCGAAAAGGCAAGGCGCCTCCAGGTCCTTCTTCAGCTGGTTGAAACAAAATGACAACATCGTCTTGAATGGGTTCATCAATTAGCTTGTGCAACAACCCGATTGCAATGGTCATATGAATATCATGACCACATGCATGCATAAATCCTGGATGCTGGGATTGGAATTCCAATTCGGTTTCTTCCATAATCGCCAAAGCATCCATGTCTGTTCGCCAACCAATCAGTTTTGTCGGGTTATCACCACGTACTTTAACTGCAAGACCTGTCCGCCATTTTACAAGTTCAATACGTTCTTGAGGAAACTGAGAAATGATGTCCATTAAATAAGCTTGTGTTTTTACTTCTTGAAAACCAATTTCCGGAATCTGATGCAATGCTCTCCTAATTCTCACTAATTCCATTGGGTTCACCGATTATAGCTGTCTTAGTTCGTGTTTGATTTCTGTTTTTGAACGAGTCTTTTCGTCCATTAATTTCAATACGCGCGCTGGTGTGCCGCCCACTACGGAGTTTTCAGGCACATCTTCGATGACGATTGCGCCCGCTGCGACAACTGCACCTTTACCAATCCGAACGCCTTCGAGAACCACTGCGTTGGCGCCGATCATAACATCGTCTTCGACGATAACAGGAGTTGCTGATGCCGGTTCGATAACGCCGGCTAGTACTGCTCCAGCACCGATGTGGCAGTTTTTGCCAACTGTCGCCCGACCGCCCATGATTACGCCCATATCGATCATTGTACCATCGCCAATAACAGCACCAATATTAATTACAGCACCCATCATAATGATACAATTGTTTCCGATTTCTACATTTTCACGGATAAATGCACCGGGTTCAATGCGGCTATTGATGTTTTTCATATCTAATAGTGGTATCGCTGAATTTCTACGATCGTTTTCCACTACAGAATCTTCGATAAGCGCAGCATTTGCTTCTAGTGCCGTTTGAATATCTGCCCATTCGCCGAATACAGTTACTGAATTGCCTTGTCCGAAAACTTTGGACTCTGTGCCATAATCCAAATCAGCAACGCCTTGACCTTTTATGTACGCTTTTACGGGTGTCGCTTTTTTTGCATTTTGTATGTACGAGATTATTTCAGTTGCATCCATCTGTTTCATCAATAAAACCTCTTTCTATTAAGTGATGTTGTTATTATATCTGATTTAGCATAAAAATTCATCCACTTCATCTTAATAAAGCGGCATGTTTTTCAACGATATCAACAAATGCTTCTACTTGGCGCAACTGAAAAGCAGATTCGTATCCAATAAGCCATGTATCTCGTGTTAACTCTAACTCTTCTTCATTGTTAGTCAATGGCATCATATGAACTTCCTCAGTTCCTGTCAGCGTAATTGATGGCAAGATCGCATAGCCAATTCCGTTAACGGCCATTTGCTTACATGTTTCAATCTGATCAACCGTAATTTGTCGTTTCGGATTTGAAGCAAAATGTTTTTGCCACCATTGTTGAATTTCTTCATAGTAAGTAGAATCACTTTTAAACTGGATAAACGGCCGATCGGTTTGAAGAAGTTCCTCAAGTGAGCGAATTTCTTTGTCTACCAGATACAAAGTATCTTTGAACAAATGCAACTTCGGTCCTTTCCAATCTGTATGGCCGCGAACAATCCCAATATGAGCTTCGCCGTCGTATAACGCACGAACTATTTCTGAACTCCATCCTGTAATCAACTGAATTTTCGCTTCTGGATAAAGTGTCACAAAGTCCTTTAATACTTTTGGCAACCAATTTTGTCCAATAATCGTAGCACAGGCAATTTTTAACGTGCCGTGTACTTTGGAAGTTAACGTATGCAGGACTTCGAACACTTCTTCTTTTCGCTGTATGGTTTCATTGGCATATTGAATGACCAGTTCTCCGGCAGGTGTAGGCGATAATCCTTTTTGCGAACGAATAAATAATTGTTGGCCCCAGTCTTTTTCAATAGACTGCAACCGCTGCGATAAGGCTGGCTGTGATAAAAACAGACGCTCTGCAGCTTTTCTCATATTGCCTTCTTCTGCCAATATCTTAATGATTAACTCTTCATTTGACACGACTTTTCACTCCTTTTTTCCCACGAAGCCCAAAGATCAAAATAAAACTAAGCAATGCGAAAAATGCAGTGACTAAATAGACATGTTGAAGCGATTCAGCTAATGCTTGTTGTAAAAACCTCAATGACTCTACTTGAATTCCTGCGCGAGCATCTGCACTAAGCAAATCATTGATAGCGCTTAAAGAATAGTTTTGACCACTGTCAGCGAAATAACGCAGTAATGAACTGTTGAGAATACTACCTAGCAATGCGACACCAATTGTACTACCCAAGTTCCGCATGAACATGTTTGAAGCAGTGGCAGAACCACGCTGTTCATAAGATACGGCAGCCTGAATTGCAACGATAAACACGGTACTAGTTAAGCCCATGCCAAGACCAATGGAAAAACTCGACATAGCCGCCCATAAAGGACCGAATCCGGGTTGCATCAAAACAAACAACAAAGATCCTATTAGTAAAAAAGCACCACCAGCAATAGATGTTTTAAAATACCCGATTTTCAGCAAGAGTCTTCCCGAGAAAAAAGCAGCTAATGGCCACCCGACTGACATAGCTGTTAACGTGAAGCCTGCAATCGCGGCAGGTTGTTCCATGACACCCGTTACATATGTTGGCAAGTAACTAGAAATTGCTATTAAAATAACACCATTTGTCAAAGAAACCAAGTTGGCATAAAAAATAGTTTTATTGCGCCAAATCTCAAAAGGCATCATCGGATCGACGGCTTTTCGCTCTGCCCATATGAATAACACAAAAAACAAGATACTGGCAGTTAGTAAAATCAGTGATTTCGTAGAAAACCAATCAAATGATACGCCGCCTTCAACTATCAGATACAACATAGTCGATAAAGCAGCTGTCAATAAAGCAGCCCCTTTATAATCAATTACCGGTTTCTTCGTATTGACTGGCTCTTTTAAAAACAACAGAACACCGAGCAGCGAAATAATCCCAAGAGGCAAATTGATCCAGAAGACGTATTCCCAACCAATCGTGACGACGAGAATACCTCCAATTGCAGGACCCGTAACTGCCGAAATTCCCCAGACACTTGATAGGTAACCTTGGATTTTAGCCCGTTCTTCTCTAGAGTAGATGTCTCCGACAATCGTCGTGGCGATTGGCATAACGGCACCTGCACCCATTCCCTGGATAAATCGGTAAAAAATAAGTTCATCTATTGAATTGGCCAACCCACATAATAAAGAACCGAGTAAAAACAAAAGCATGCCGACAGCAAATATGCGCTTACGTCCGAATATGTCGGATAGTTTACCGTAGAGTAACACGGTTACAGTACTCATCAACAAATAGGCTGAGAACACCCAACTATATTTTGAAAACCCACCTAGTTCAGCTGCGATGCTTGGCATGGCTGTCGAGACGATCGTCGCTTCGACAGCACTGACGAACATCGCGAGCATGACAGACGCTAAAACGAGTGGTTTTTTTGTTCCTTCCATTCAACAAACCTCTTTTCGATTAGCTATTAAAAAAGCGAAAGCGCCCGTTACGTCTACACGGGCGCTAAAGTTTTACAGCTAATATGAAACGCTAAAATTTAGCTTCCATCGTAAAAAAGGCCTCTATGACGAGACCTTTTCCAGTTACTGTGCTCATCTTTTCAATTGATAAATTTGTTTTTTTAACTGCTTTAATACAACACGCCGCGTCAAAATCCCCATAAACATTTCTTCGTCGTCTACTACACATAGAAAGTTCTGGTTAATGACCATATCAAGCGCTTTTTGAAAACGTTCATTGACGTGGATCAAAGGCAAATCTTTTTCCATGATATCTTCCACGCGGATATCAGAAAGCCGCTCGTATTCTATATGATCCATTCCAAGAATTGCGTCAGTTATCCGTTGTGCATTGATTAAACCGCAAAAGCGGTATTTCGAATCCAATACCGGAATGGCTGAATAGCCTGTCTTCGTTAAGACGAGCAGTGCATGTTCGGCACTGTTCCCCATTTGAACATGCGCTACTTTCTCGGAAGAGATGATATAGTCTTCGATTGGTGTATCAAGAAAATCTTTGCTTGGCAATGAAATCATGTACTCTACTCCTTTTAAATCTCCTGTATTAGACGCTGTCTAGTTAGACTCATCATAACACATCAAGATTTCGGAAACTAATTAATTGTTGCGTGAACTTACTTAAAAAGGAAACTTATTCAGCCACTGCCCACCATCTAAGGTGACGATTTCCCCATTCATATAAGAAGCCTTATCTGACATGATAAAGGCGGCCAGTTCAGCCACTTCCTCGGGTTTTCCAAGTCTGCCAAGAGGAATTGACTCTAATGTCCGTTTAGCGGCTTTCTCAGATTCCCAAAGCTTGTCAGCTCCACCCGTTCGTTCAATCGGTCCAGGCGCAATACCGTTTACGCGAATACCGAACTGTGTACCCCATTCAACAGCAAGCGTCCGTGTCAACGACATCACGCCTGCTTTAGCTGCAGCTGAATGGGCAACTCCTGCTCCAGCATTCCAAGCATACGTTGCCAGCATATTTACAATGTTGCCTTTTGTACCGTTCTCAATCCAATAGTTTCCGACTGCATGCGAACAGAAAAAAGTTCCGTTCAAGACAATATCAATTACTGATTTCCAGCCATTTGGCGATAACTTTTCTGCATGAACAATAAAGTTTCCAGCAGCATTATTCACCAATCCGTCCACTCTGCCAAATTTTTCATGAGCGAATTTTACCATTGCTTTAGCATGTTCAGGTTCCCGTACATCCATTTGAAAAACTTCGACAGAACCGCGGTCTCCTGCAATCGCTTTCACAGCCTCGTTGAGTTTTTCCATATCGCGTCCTGTGATGACGACATTAGCTCCTTCTGAGGCAAATTTCTTAGCCATGTGCAGTCCCATACCACTTGAGCCACCTGTAACAATAATCGTTTGATCCGTAAACATGTAAACATCCCCTTTTGATTAAATTACAACGCATAAATCAGTGCTCTTTGTTTGCCCACATTTCGTTAGCTAAACTGCAGACAGTTTCGATCACCTTAACTAAAGCATTCTACAAAGTCATTGATTTCCCCTTTTATTGCACATGGAGCTTTTGTATACAGTGCTTAATAATTTTGATATGATAAAGTCGAACTACTCACTATTTTGTAAGAAAGGAATGAGTTCATGCCAGTTACTAAATCAGATTCAGATATCGCGCAAGCCATTTTCACTGTTAACCGCCATGCAAAAACTGCTCCTGATAATCATTATTTGTATGCACTGAAGAAAGAAGCGTTAAATTTAATGATTGTACAACAACGTGCATTAAAAATTGGTTTACACTTCAGTAAAAACCCTCAGAAAAGTCAACAGCAATCTTCAGTCCTCGTAAAATGCGGCAATTATTATTTTCACATGCTTCCGAAAAAAGAAGACTTCTCGTCGCTCGAACATTTAGGCCACTTGGACGATACGTACCGCAATCCTCCTAGCCGAATGAACTTGAAAGTAGCGAAAGAAATTTTACGGATGCTGACTGGATTAGAACCGCAAAAAAAAGAAGTGGTACGTTCTAACTTTACTAAATCCTATCAGCCAAGACAAGTTGACCGATTTTATTCACCTAAAAAATCCTATTTTGATTGATTTTTAAAAACTGGAAACCTGTAGAGGTTTCCAGTTTTTTTATGATCGATAATATTCTACTAAAGCTTGCGTACCTTGTTCTTCGTGACCTTGTGCTGCTACTTTTTCATACATGCTTAGAGATAAGCGAAGACCCGGTAAATCCAATCCCCAGTTTTCTGCTTCTTCTGCTGCAATTTTCATATCTTTTATAAAATGCTTGATGTAAAAACCGGGGCGGAAATCTTCATTAATCATTTTAGGTGCTAAGTTTGACAGTGACCAGGAACCGGCTGCGCCTGAAGAAATAGAACGCAGTACACGTTCAGGATCTAATCCCGCCTTCTCTGCATAAATAAGCGATTCACACACCCCAATCATTGTGCTGGCAATGTTAATTTGGTTGCACATTTTGGTATGTTGCCCTGAACCAGCAGGACCTTGAAATACGATATTTTCACCGAATAAGTTGAAAACTGGAGAAATCTGCTTGAAAATTTCTTTTTCTCCACCTACCATAATCGATAATACGCCATTTTTAGCACCGATATCGCCACCAGAAACGGGTGCATCCAGCGCATGGAGACCTTTTAGCGTAGCTGCTTCAAAAATTCTTTGGGCCAACTGTGGCTGAGAAGTGGTTAGGTCCACAAGTATCGTTCCTTTTTTAGCATTCCCCAACAGGCCTCGCTCACCAAAATAAACTTCTTCAACATCAGCTGGATAGCCCACCATAGTGAAAATGAGTTCACAGTTATTCGCTACTTGCTGAGGTGAATCAACAAGGAATGCACCGGCTTTTACTAAGCTTTCCGCTTTTTTAGCAGTTCGTGTAAAGATTGAAACCTCGTGCTCATGGTCGAGCAAATGCTTAACCAAACTACTGCCCATCACGCCAGTTCCGATAAATCCAATCTTCATATGTAGTTCCTCCTTTTGTATATAGCTTCAGTTTAGCAAACATCTTTAGGATATTCACTTATGTAGATACAAGAACTACGCTCTCGCTTATTAAGCGCAAAAAAGAAGCCGATCCGTAAACGGACCGACCACAAAAGGGGGAAATGAGAATGTTGCTGTTGTTCAAGTATACTATGCCCGACTTGAAAACAAATTAAACATTTTTATTCAAATAGTGATTTTTTATTTTTTCGATTTCAGCGATAAAGTTTGAAGCTTGTGATTCCGGCAACTGTTTATCGCCATATCGGACGCGGTCGTAGGTTTTGTAAAAAGAAGCTGATACGTCCCAATCCATTCGTGCTATCCACTCTCGGACTGTCTCGTGACTTTGCCGTTCTAGTTTTTGCTCTTTGGCCATTAGTTCAAGACTGCGAAAAACTTCTCTAATTTGATGCAAGTCCCTGCTAGCTGGCGATTCCTTAGCAGTCGATACGAACAGTTCTGTAGATAAATGATCATGCCTTTTCATACGGATTGTGCTTTTGGGTACAGGCGTTTCTGAATCCGGCTTGATTTTTCTTAGCCATATTATCAGTACTACTGCACTTATGACCATCACGATTCCTAAAAGAATTTCAATTGGAAAATCTGACGGCATTGTTTCACTTACCATAGTTTCACGTTGCCCTGTTTCCTCATCGGGACCAAGTACCTCTAAGGTTTCTTGCATTTCTTCTTCTGTTGATAAGCCTGCTAAAAATTCATTTACCTGCTCAAGCAATAACGCAAGTGGCCAAAATACAACCCGTATCATTCCTCCCACTGCCCATCCGGCTAATCTCCGAACATCATCAGCTATATAAAAGATGCTGATTGCTACCACGGAAGGAATGCTGACGAGAAGTCCAAACACACTCGCTACTTGGCTAAATTTTGCACCGGTTTGTCTCGTATGAAGATAGCTATAGAGCAATTGCGCACCCACATAAAATAAGATGGCAACAGGTACGATGGAAAACAGGAGGCGACTTGTTTGCTGGTTTGGATTTAGCAGTACCAATGTCCAGCAGATGCTAAAAACTACGGTGAATTTCATTAAAAAATAGTGACCGTAATTGAATTCTTTGTAACGTACTGAATACCGTGCATGAAGCAAGTAAACAGACAGCATCCCTAAAATAGTCGCCAACCATAACGACATACCCATTGCCCACATACTTACTGTCGCAACAGTGGAAAGACCGATCCCTCCTACTAATTGATACGAATACCTTGAAAAAAGGAGGTACGAACTAACGGAGACTAGCCATGCGAGCAACAGCCAAATCCAAGCTACAGACAAGGCTCCTTGTGTATCAGCAAAAACCAGAACCAACGCAATGATAAAAGCATCTAGCATAAAGTGAATGGCAGATGGCAAGCGTGATGTCATGCCAAATCACGTTCCTTTCTGCTTGGCAGTACGGTCAATTCTGTTTGACCACTCCATTTCGTAATAAAGCGTAAAGCGTCACTTGGTGTATCAGTTAATAGATAAGTCGTATAAGGCAGTTCTATATGCATATCCAAATGTCCCAGCATTGTGCGATAAGGCAGTGTAGCATTATTTTTGGAAATAATCGATAGCAGTTCTAACGCCTGTTGTCGTTGCTTTTGTCCGAGTCCTGTAGACAAATATAAATAAGGCATTTTACCGGCTGAACGAATATTAACTGCTACTGCATAAGGCACACCGGCGCTAAAGCAATTCTCAATATAACTAGCCAATTCTTCAATTCTATCTTCTAAATCATGGATGGTGCCATAAAAGGCTGACACGTTAAGCGCAAAGAGCATTGATTCATTAGCTACTGTCGAAAAAATTTTTGTCTGGTATTGCTGCATTCTAACACTGGCTTTCCAATGGATTTGATTGAATTGGTCTGTTGATACGTAATCCCTCGTACCAATTGGCTGAAAGGCATCATCAAACAAAGTATGTTGCAAATTGAATTGACCCGGTTTTTGACGGGACGGCGTATACCGAAAAGGGTATTTTTGGAGTTTTGGAAAGACCAGCTGCTCATGTAAAATCGCCGGCTGATACTCCAGAGTTATGCTGCCTTCTCCAAAAGGATGAGCAATGAGTAGCTCCATTTTCTGAATACGCGACAGTCCTCTTCTTTTACCTGTAATTGGCACATCAATTTCAATTGTCTGCTTACTGCCAATGGTAAAAGGAAGATCAACTTCTACTAAATCTCCATAGCTCACTGCACTGTCACCTTTCGGCTCTACAGCATCATGAAACCAAATTTTCAATTGACCGTTCCAAATAGGCAAGCCTTCATTTTTAAAAACAAGTTCCCAAGAAGAATCTCCTCCATAAAGAAGACGCTTACGTATGCGGTTGTTTTGAAAAACCAATTTCTTGCCGGCTCGGTCTAAATAGAGAATTTGCAACCCCACTACTGTTGCTGCAAAACCGATGACAGCTGCAGCTAAAAACTGTAAAAATATCATTGCCATAAAGAATAAGGCAATTAATAAGCCCAATACCCATTTCATATTTTTCGTATCGTCAGCATGACGCATCCACACCATCTAAAACGCCTCTACCGGTGAAGCAACAGAAGTGGAAATTTCACGTAAAATAGCTGTGGGCTCCTGAATGAGCATACCTTCAGCTGTCAGCATTAACCGATGGACCGCGACGGGTTCGAGTATATACTTTACATCATCTGGCGTTACGAAATTTCGACCTTCGATAAATGCTCTTCCTTGAGCTGCATGAACAAGTGCCAGAGCCGCCCTAGAACTCAAGCCAAGTTCAATTGATGGATGTTCACGTGTTGCGCGGACAAGTGAAACAATATACATCTCAATGTCTTCGTGAACTGCTACTTTACTCGCTTCAATGCGCCATTTCCGAACATCTTCAACTGATGCCACTGGTAGAATTTCTTTTTTATGGGAAACGTTATCTCGAAAATTCCGAATGATAGACAACTCTTCTTGTTGATTTGGATACCCAATTTCTAGGCGAAACAAAAAGCGATCCAGTTGTGCCGCAGGAAGTGGAAATGTTCCTTGTTGCGATTCCACGGGATTTTGTGTAGCAATGACGATAAACGGATCTGGCAATTGTATAGTCTCTCCATCAATGGTCGCCTGTTTTTCTTCCATCGATTCCAACAGGCTTGACTGCGTTCTAGGTGTCGCCCGGTTAATTTCATCCGCTAGTAGTAAATTAGTTTGAACTGGGCCAGCCCGTAATTCAAATTCCTGCGTCTTCGGATTGAAAAAACGAATGCCTGTCACGTCTGACGGCAAAACGTCTGGTGTAAATTGAATTCGCTGAAATTGACCAGCAAATGACCCCGCAAATGCTTTAGCCATCCACGTCTTACCTGAACCGGGTACACTTTCAAGCAGTACATGTCCCCCTTGAATCAACGCGATTAACATAAAATCAATCTCTTTTTCTCTACCTACTACTAATTGATTTAATTGTGTTCTAGCCTGTGTTAATTTCTCCACATTGTCCCCTCCGCTTCTAATTACGCTTTCTTATTTCGACGGTTCTTCGGTGTAGATATAACTGGTCGTTCCGTGATGATAGGCTGTGCCTTTAAAATGCTTAAAATCCTCACGTTCAATCAAAACCTTGCGGAATTCTAGAAAATCTTCTTTTTCAATTGTAATAGATTCGATTTCACCATTTTTTAACGCTTCGAGTTGCTCTTTATAGTCAGTCATGAATTGTTCTCCTTTTGTCTTAGTTTTACTAATTCCTTCTGGTATAATACTAAACGGACGCTACTATTCTATTTAGCATATACTGTACGGGTCTGTCTTAAGACATGTCAAAAAACACCTGTACTAGAATTAGTATACAGCAAGAAAACAAGTCGAACACCTTTGTCTTTACTGAGTCATTAAAATGGAATACGGCTTTAATTTTTAGGAGGATTTACATGATTAACTTTTTAAAACAGCATCCGTTGATTTTGATGCTGCCGCTAGCTTTCTTTTTATACAATTTAGCTTTTGAAAATACTGCTATTTTTTGGTATATGTACACATTTGCGATGCTGATATTAATGTCTCTCGCTATTATATTCGTTAAAATTTTTGATGAGCTTGTTACGTGGAAATCTTTGGTTTACGGATTAGTCTTTGGAACACTTCTTTACGGGCTCGTTGCTGCCGGATTTCAGCTATTACTATTAACACCTTTCAATATAGCTGGATCTGTCAAAAGTTTTCTAGCAAATTTTGCACCTGTTACGATTTGGCACTACCTACTATTAATGTTTATCATCGTACCGGGTGAGGAAATTTTTTGGAGAGGACTTGTTCAGCAGAAGTTTAAACACTATTGCTCGACGCCACTGGCAGTTTTAGCGAGCTCTGTTTTGTTTGGTCTGGCGCTGGCATTAGGTGGATTTTGGCCAGGAGCTTGGACTGGAATCATCACAGGATTGATTCTTGGTTTGCTTTATGAATGGAAAAGAAGTTTACCTGTTATCATCGTTTCTCATTTGGTTATGATCGTCTTGTTATTTTTGATTTTCCCACTAGCGATTTAAAGTGAAACATTCCTCTTTCTGGGACGTCTACTAGACAAACCGATAGGAGGAATTTTTTTTATGAAGAAGAACTTATTTTTATTCTCATCCGCTCTAATGATCGCTATGCTATTGGCAGCTTGTGGAACTGCAGCTACTGTCGAAGAAGACACTGAGCCAGTAGAAGCACCAGCTGAAGACACCAATGCAAGCGATGACGAATCAGTTGAAGAAAGTACTGAAGACACCACTACAAGCGATGACGAATCAGTTGAAGAAGCTGCAGGTACCTTAATTCAAAGCGATGAACAAAACTACAAACTGCATGTCTTAGATGGTTACGAACTAACAGCAGAAGAGCCAAACAAAGATTCACTGTATGTTTCGGATAATTCAGCCGTTTTTATGAGAATTGAGACGTTTTCTTCTGAGGACATCGATTTTGCTTCTGCAACAGAAAGCATGAAACAAACCTTAAAAGCTGTTAATCCAGATACAGAAGCAGTTGAAGCCAGTAATTTCGATGGTGCTAACTTTAAACAATCCGCGGCCTTCGAAGTGCCAAGTACTGAAGGCAGTGTAACCGGGATTGTTTACGAAAACGATAAACTGATCGTGCGTCTAACTATTTTTGATGACAACACGGTTAACGCAACAGAAGATTTTATTTCTATGGGGAAAACGATTCAATCAGTTGAATAATGAGTACTCCAATAGAGACATCCATCAATTCAAAAAAGGCCATCCAAAATTTGGATGGCCTTTTTTTGAATTAGTATGATAAATCTTTGATCGACAAACCTAGTTTTTTCATCAATTCAATGGCTTGCTCTTTTTCTTCATTCGATAACGCTTCCGTCAATTCATGCAATTTTTTTTCATGTTCCGGAAAAATCTGTGCCATGAATTCTTTACCTTGCGCTGATATTTCTGCATAAGTGATACGGCGATCACTCGGACAATTAACACGCGTAATATAGCCTCTTTTTTCGAGTTTATCAATAACATAAGTAATAGAACCACTTGCTAGCAATATTTTGCCACCTATTTTTTGAAGTGGTTGTTTCCCTTTATGGTACAAAAGCTCTAAAACTGCAAATTCAGTTGGATTTACGCCACTCGCCTGGAAAAATTGATTGGTCTGTTCAGTAATTGCTTTATGTGCACGCGACAGCACAATAAATAATTTCAGAGATTGTTTGATTTCTTCGTTCATCCTATTCACTCTTTCCGCTGTTTAAGCTGCATTGCACTAATTATAGTCTTTTTCTTCTCAAATGACACCTTCCTGGGTCTACCCGATAATTACGCGTTCTTTCGGATAGTGGAATTTAGTTGGATCTGTTTTACCGCCAATTGTGAAGAGGAAAGAAATCAGTCCAACACGCCCAACAAACATTAAAGCCATGATGATAAACTTCCCGATTTCTGACAAATCACTTGTAATGCCTAAAGACATTCCACATGTTCCAAAAGCAGAGGTGATTTCAAATATGATTTCCACAACCGTAGCAGTGGGCTCCGTAATAAGAAGTGCAAGGGTCGCCGCAAAGACGATAAAAAATGCCAAGAAAATAACTGCGAACGCCCGAAAGACATCAATTAGCTCAATTTCGCGCTTGAAAATTTGAATGGTGTTTTTTCCTCGTGCAAAATTAATCAAAAACAAAATCGCGATTGCAAAAGTAGTTGTGCGAATACCGCCACCAGCTGAACTTGGAGATGCACCTATAAACATTAAGGCACTCATAAAAACATTTGTGGCGTCACTGAATTGCGTGATGTCGACTGTAACCAAACCGCCTGATCGAGAGGAAACCGAATGAAAAATCGACGCAAATATCGATTCATGCCAGCTCATCGATTTAAACGCTTTTACTGATTCTAATAAGAAAATACCGATAGCTCCAACTGCTAGTAACACTGCAAATATACTCGTTGTGATTTTTGTGAAAAGAGAAAAACGAAAATATTTTTGCTTATTCGAAATAAATTCCTTTAGTTCAATTAATACCGGAAAACCAATAGCACCTAAAATAATGAGAATCATGTTAATAATTTGGACAAAATAATCATTAAAATACGGCATTAACGATTCGCCTGTAATATCGAATCCTCCATTAGTGGTGGCTGTAATTGAACCAAATATACCATGTAATAACGCTTCTTGGAATGTTGGAAAATACTGCGTAAAATAAATTGTCAGGATAATTGCACCGACCGCTTCTATTAGCAACATAATTTTCACAATTTCGCGAATCAGTTTAACAACGCCCGCCATACTCGATTGATTGTGATCAACCATGATTAATTGGCGTTCACGTAACCCAATACGTTTACCCACAAGAAGCCAGAAAAATGTTCCGATGGACATAATTCCAATGCCCCCAAGTTGCAAGATAAACATTAAAACAACGATACCAAATACTGTATATGTTTCCACAACATTAATTACGGATAAGCCCGTTACACTTATAGCACTTACTGCAGTAAACAAGCTATCAATTAAGGGGATGGTCATCCCTGGTTTATGGACATTTGGTAACCTCAATAATAAGAAGGAAACAGCAATTGCCACAAAATAATACGAAACAATAACCTGTGCAGGTGTTAGATTTCGTACTTTTTGAAATGAATTATTCATAAGACATTGATTCCCTTCGGCGTTTTACTCTCTTCTCATTCTATGAAAAGATGAGACAAAAAGAAAGAGAAATCGATAATCTATTTTAGTTGGTCCAATGAACAAGCTTTTAGCAATTCAAAAACAATACCTTACGTCCTCTAGAACAGCTGTCAGTGCAAAGAAAAAAATTTACTCTTTGTCTTTTGGTTTATGTTCTGTATTCGGAGATACATCTTTATTCTTTTGTTTATAAAGCTGGTCTTTATTGCTTTGTTCAGGATTTTTTTCATTGTTCTTTTGGTCGTTTGGTATTGACTGAGACTTATTTTTAATAGTAGTTGATGAATTCTTTTTCTGTTCTACAGCTCTATTGTTTTGCTGCTGTTTCTGTGTCTCTTTCTGTTGGTTTTTTCCCGTAGATTTTTCTTTTTGAACTGGCTTTACCGGATCTATTTTTTGCTGTTTTTCTATAGGAGCGCGAGTTTCAACTTTATTGAGAGACTTTGATGGATGGATGTTTTGTGTTGCTGTTTTTTGTTGTTGATTTGCTCGGATAGACTGATTTTCATTTTTCTTTTGAACTGCGGGCGAATTCGGTTTCGGACCTACTACTGGCTTATTTTCCTTCTCTTTTTTGTTTATGTCTTTGGTGTTATTCTGTTTTTTGTGTTCATTCTCTGCTTTATTTTCTTTTGTAGGCATTTCTTCTTTTTCCTGATTTGAATCGTTTACTTTAGGCGATTGCTGAATTTCCAAAGTTTCAACTTTATGAATCAATTGTCCGACAGGCATTTGGTTTTCTTTTGAATGACGCCATTGTTCTTTTGTGGCTCTCTTTAGTTGAATTGCCAGTTGTTCATTTTTCACATCTGAAGAAACCGCCATAACAACTTTCTTTATAGACTCGTCGGTTTTGTTGTCATTTTCTTCGACTGCAGTAATGGTGATTTGCTTTGTTCGTTCTGTGACTGCCAGCTCAAAGACTCGATCCAATACAACATGAAGAGAATCATTTTCCCAACCGCCGAGTTGTTCAATCAGCTGTTGCCCATCGCTATTTAGTTCACGGATAGATACAACCTCATAGTCATCATTTATCCCTAGTTCTATGCCTGGATTGATCTGAACTTGGACATAGCCAAATGCTTCTTCAGCGGGAAACACCAAAACAGAAACGAACAACGCAACAGCAGCTAGAGCGGCTGTTAGAGGAGCCATAACGGGCTGCCGATAGATTGCTCTTTTCTTATCAGTTAGATCAAACAAAACTTCTTCTCCTAGTACAGGTTTACCCACAGGCAGTCCTTTAACGATTCGACCATCTTTCAATAGAAAAACAGAGCGATTGTCATTCAATTCAATGCATATTCCCAATTGTCTCCGCATTAGTTTAATCGCCCCTTCAAATATTCTTTTAAAAAATGCAAATCGCTCATCTGCAGTAAAGCCATTGCTATTATGTATTTTCGATGGCGCTCTATCGTTTTGCGCGACACCTTTACGAGCGCTTCAATGTCTTTGATTGGCAACTTTTTCTTGTCCATCAAGTATTGTTTATACTCATCAGTTTCGGCTACTAACTGGGCAATTTGAATAGAAGTAAGACGTGTATCTTGATGAACTGGAGACACTTTTACCAGTATTTGAAAAGATAAGCCGAATTGTTGAAGCATTTTTTCATACAGAAATATTTCTTCACTTCTTTTCTGATTTTGCTGTTCGATCGAATAAGCCATAGCTGCAGCATGATCAGCAAGGCCATTATGTGCTTCTGGCTCTTCCGCTGTCATGAAGTCGTGGCTAAATTCATCTCTTCGGCTTTCTTTACGTATAAAATCAATTAGCCGTCTGCGAATGACGAGGTGAGCAAATGTTAGAAACGAAGCATTATTGGTTTGATCGAATTTTTCAATTGCTTCGTTGAATGCAGAAAGTGCAATGCTGTATTCATCATCATGGTCATCGATAAATCGCTTGCATACTTGAGAAGCTGTCTTTTTCATAAAAGGTGAATAGGAAAAAAGCAACTCATGCAATACTTGTTCATCGCCACCTTGTGCTTGCAAAACCATTATTTCAGCATCAGACTTTTTGTTGCGTCCGAACCTTCCACCTAATAAAGCTAAAAGCACACTATTCACCTCTTCTCTAAGTCACTGCCTATAGTTAATTGTAACTTTGGAATGCGTGTTTGAAAAGAGGTGGACTTTACTGTTCTTACCATTATTCGCTTTTATAGTTATTTTTTTGTCGGTCTCTACATATGTTGTATGAATGATGATTTTTTGTGAAACAATCGCGGGGTATCCATATAACTACTTCCCTTTTTATTTACCTTATTTATTGTCTTGCTGCAATTTGTCAGTAAAATGCCGACAGAACGGACTGAGGTCTACTTTGACGGACACTTTAGCGGACACAGCCAGGTTGCACCGTCTTCATTATCATCAACGATGCTATTTTTTTCATTCTCTGCGGCACTACAAAAAAACAGACAGAGAAAAAGAGTTCCTTTTTCTCCGTCTGTTTTATGGTAGAGGCTGATGTGACAGCCCCAGCTTTTATTCTTTAAAACCGTCTTTATTTTACTTCTTGTTCTTTAGCTTGCTCTCTGTTCTGCTTGACTCCAAGGATTCCGCCTACCACGACAATGCCGAGTAATACTGACCAGAAGACCAATGTCCAGCCTGTAGAGTGTGGGAAGTCAGTAGGCAAGATACCGACGTTTTCGTGAGATAAAGTCATCACTAGCAACTTTACTCCAACCCATCCAACAATAACAAACGCTGCTGTTTCAAGTTGCGGGTATTTTTCAAGCAATTGTACGAATTTATGTGCCGCAAATCGCATAATGATTACACCGATCAATCCACCGGCAAGCATAACCATAAACTGACCTGAGTTAATGCCACCAATGTCATTAACGCCAAAAACATTTAAATGTGGCAATGTAACTGCTAAAGCTACTGCTGCTAACATTGAGTCGATAGCAAAAGCAATATCGGCTAATTCCACTTTCAATACCGTCATCCAGAAACCTGAACCTTTTTTCTCAGGTTTACCATCAACGCCTTCAAGGATTTCATCTGTATCTCCCTTGCGTTGATCGTAGAGACTCTTAATTGAAATGAACAATAAGTAAGCTGCTCCAAGTGCTTGGATCTGCCAGATATTTACGAGCAACGTGATCATGAATAAGGCTGCAAAACGGAACACGAATGCTCCTACCAATCCATAAAACAACGCTTTTTTCTGTTGTGCTTTCGGTAAATGCTTAACCATTACCGCCATAACTACTGCATTATCTGCAGCTAATAATCCTTCAAGTCCTACTAAAACGAGTAGTACCCAAGCATATTCTAATAAAACTGCTTCCATTCTGCTTTCTCCTCCTGTTTTTTGCCAACAAAAAAGACCCTTGCCTAAATAAAGGCAAAGGTCTCGCTAAGCAAATTTCGTTTGCTATCACAACCGATGGCTACTAACCATGTATTGACGACTGTGAAATAGGTTTCCCTATAGCTACTCCCCCTTGACTGAAAGTCAAAGTGTATTGAGTTGTAATGTTAGTATAGCATCATTTCAAATCCAAAGAAAGTTTAACGGATAGCAATTTGAAATTTTTTGTCATTTTTATGTACGTTGTAAAATTCAACCATTGCAGGCATAGTCGCTATAAAATCTGCACAGTAAATACCGCTTCCTGCCAATAAATTTTCCGCTTTTTGTGTATCAAAATCAGCTGACCACGTTAAATAATCTAGGGTTTCAATTTCGACACCCAATCCTCTTCTTACGAAACCAATAGACAAAGACATCTTCGCTAAGCTATGAGGCACTCGTCCTTTGGGATTTTTCCCTGTCATCAAATGGACCATACCACGATATATTTCTTCCACAGGATGGGGATTGGGATCCGTTAAATGAACAGTTTGTCCGGCAGCGGCTGCCAATTCACTAAGATACATCGATGCTTCCAAAATATAATCGATCGGCACGACATTTAGATACGATTTGGAACGTCCAACGAATGGAATAATTGGCAGAAATTTTACTCGATCAATTAAATTCAAGAAAAAGTATGGACCATCAAATTTAATGGTTTCCCCTGTAATCGAATGTCCACGGACAATGCCTGGTCGAATAATTGTGACAGGTACTTGTTTCTTCATCTCATTTACTAGTAGTTCTGCTTCGAACTTCGTTTCTTCGTAAAAGTTTTTAAACGCTTCTGGTCGTTGCAATTGGACTTCATAAATAGTTCCTTGTCGATTTCCAGCTACATAGGCTGTACTGAAGTAAACATAGCGTTCTACATTTGGCAATTCTGAAACGAATTCATTCACATGACGAGTTCCTTCCACATTGACTTTCCATGCCAAATCTCTTGGAACTGCCAAGTCATAAATAGCCGCAAGATGCCAGAATGTCACCTCTTTCTCCTGTAAATACTCTTTATCAGCCTTTTTAAGATTTAATCCACTAATAGTGATATCTCCTTCAATCAGCTGGATCGTTCGACAATTTGTTTCTTTTTCGATTCGCTTGGCTTCTTTTTCTGCCTTTGTTCGTTCCGACGATAGGATAATGGCAGAAATCGCTTTATTTTGCTGTGCATGTTTGTACATCAATTGACTCGCAATAAATCCAGGAAAACCAGTAAACACAACTTCTTTCATAACTTCAACCCCTTTTTTAAATCATACTAAATTTTCCATCAATATGTTTGATAAGTAAGAAAATAATTCACTGAGCTCCCTCTATTACGAAAAGTTTCTTTGACATTCACCTTATAAAGTAAAAAAAAGTAAACCCGAAGGCTTACTTTTTATTCATTCTTCTTGTTTGTCGATCAAATAGACTGTAGACAATTGGCACGATATAAAGTGACAGTAAAGTTGAACTGATAAGCCCACCAATAACGGTAATACCCATCGGCTGATTAATTTCAGTACCTTCGCCGATACCAATTGCTAGAGGCAATAAGCCCAAAATAGTTGTTAATGCTGTCATCAGAATCGGACGGCGGCGATCATGAACCGAGGTAATAATGGCATCATAAGAGTCCATGCCATCCTCTTTTCGTTGATTGATATAATCAACCAGCACAATCCCATTATTGACGACAATACCCACCAGAACAAGCAATCCAATGACAGCAGTAATGCTAACCGGCGTCTGCGTAACGAACAGTGCGATTGCTACGCCGATTGCCATCAATGGCACCGTGAACATAATAACTAGTGGATACTTGAACGATTCAAATTGTGCAGCCATTACAATATAGACAAGCACCACTGCAAGCATGACGGCAAGTAACATATCATTGATCGAGTTATCCAGTAATTCCCGGTCCCCGCCAAACGAAATCAGTGTGTTATCATCCAACTCTAACTCTTCAATTGCGACGTCGACTTTATCAGACATGTCACCTAGTGTAATACTCGATTGATGTTGCAACGTGAAAGAAACGCTATCTGCCTGATCTACACGTTGAATACTCACAGGACCTTGAGCAACTTCAATTTCAGCTAACTCCTGGAGTTCCACAAATTCGCCTGCAGGTGTCCGAAGAGATAAAGTGCGTAGTTTTTCAAGACTGTTTCTTTCCCCTTCTTCATAGGCCACATAGACACTGAGAACTTCATCATTTTCAGCCAATACCTGAGTAGCTAAAACACCTCGTGTAATGTTATTGACAGATTGAGCTATTTGGACCGGTGGCAGGCCATATTCAGTAGCCGCCTCACGGTCAATAGTCATCTGGATTTCATCAATAGTTTCTTGACGATCATTCGTCAACTCTGTTACTTCAGGAAGTTCGGTTAATGCCGCTTCAATATCGACGACCGCTTTGTCCAGTCTTGAACGGTCTGTATCCGTTACAGTAAAGGATAACGTATTTGGCGAAGAACCAGCTGCTGTCTGCAAGTTAAAGCTGACTAACGCACGCTCTCCTACCGTTTCCAGAACTCGAGGCTGTACGTCATCTACAAAATCAAAAACCGAACGATCCCGATCTGCTAAATCTACCAATTTCACGTAAATTTCAGCAACATTTGTTTCCGCAGATCCTTGCGCTTGTCCCTGTTGAGTCGAGCCAATTAGGCTAACGTACACATCGACATCTTCTTCAAGTTTCAATTCTTCTTCTATCAGATTGACTACTTCATCTGTCGCTGCTCTTGAAGAACCATTTTCCAGTTCTACAGAAACACTGACAAACCCTTCGTCTGTTGCCGGAATAAATTCTGTGCCGACTTGCATGATGCCAAAAGCACCTACCACTAGTAATACCAGTGCTGTAAACAACACGATCATTCTATGGCGCAAAGCCCAAATGACCGATCCTTCGAATGCTTTGACACTTCTAGAAGTATCTCTCTGGACTTTCGGTTTTGTACCAGGCTTACCCAACATCCTTGATGCCATCATCGGTATAACGGTCAAAGCGACTGCCAACGATGCAAAAAGGCTAAAGGATATTGTCAAAGCAAATTCAAAGAAAATTTCTCCAATCAATCCTGAGATGAAAATAACCGGTATGAAAACCGCTACAGTCGTAAGTGTTGAAGCAATAATTGCACCTGCTACTTCTTTTGAACCTTCAGAAGCAGCCTTTTTGGCGTTTTTGCCCATCGCCAAATGACGTTCAATATTTTCGATAACGACAATGGCGTTATCCACTAGCATTCCAATTCCCAACGCTAGTGCCCCTAGAGTTAAAATATTCAAAGCAAAATCGGCAAAAAACATAAGAACAAAAGTAACGATAACAGAATAAGGAATCGCTACACCGATAATGATTGGACTTTTAATGCCACGTAGGAAAAAGAAAAGAACTAACATGGCAAAAATTCCGCCTAGAATCAATGTCTGTCCGATATTACCGATAGCCAGTTTGACATAGTCTCCTTGGTCAAATAGAATATCTGCCTCCACGCCTTCAAAGCGCTCTTCACTGAGCAGTTCATCTAGCCTTTCTTGGAATGCGTCTGAAACTTCAGCTGTATTTGCTTGAGATTCCTGAAGAGCAGACAGTAGGACAGCTGGCTCTTCATTTGTTCTCGTTTCACTGCTACTTTCACGTTCACTAATGCCAACCTTTGCTACATCTCCGATTGTGACATTATTGCCATCTATCGGATCGATAGTCAAAACCAGATCCTGTATTTCTTCCACATTAGTCAGGGTACTAATAATGCGGGTTGTTAGGTTTCGACCATTTTCGGTCTCAATCGGTTCCCCAGGCAAAGAAATATTGTTTGCTTGAATCAGCTGAACAACGTCCGATTGCTGCAAGCCTTTTTCTTCAAGTGCTGCCTGATCTAATTCAATTTGAATTTCCTCTATTAAAGAACCTGAAACATTGACACTTGCTACCCCGTCTGTTTGACGAAGTTCTGTCTCTAATTCTTCGGCAATCACTCGCACGTCTGCATCCGGATCACTTGAACGCAAAGACAACTGCAAGATGGGGAATTGAGAAGGATCGAACTTTAAAAAGCGCGGATCATTCGAATCGTCAGGAATCGGCGTTTGGTCAATTCTTTGTGCGATATCTGATTGGACATCATCTATATCTGTTGACCAATCAAATTCCAGCAAGATAAAATTCGAGCCTTCTTGGCTATTCGATTGAATCGATTTAATACCCGGCAATGTCGCCAAATTTGCTTCTAAAGGCTTTGTTACTTTTTCACTTACTTCTGTCGGACTAGCACCTGGATAATTAGTTACCACAACGCCAATCGGCGGGTTAAGTTCAGGGATCAACGTAATCGGAATTCGTGTAAATGATACCGCCCCAAGAATAATGATCAAAAACATAATGACCAATGTAAAGACGGGCCTTTTTATCGAAAAATCACTTATTTTCATCTTTTCAAACCCTCTCTTTACTGTGTTCTTCTATCATAAGAAAAATCCTTTATAACCGCAAATTTAACAGAGCTTGTTCACTTATCTGCCACTTTTTTACTCAAAAAAAAAAAAAAAAAAAAAAAAAAAAAAAAACCTGCTAGCAGCAGGTTTTTTATAACAAACTATATAGTCGAATATTAGGATTTTTATCTTGGAACCAACGTGTCGCAAACTCATTCTCGAATAAAAAGACGTATCGATCGAAACGGTCACGCACAAGCATTGAACGCCCACTTGACATCGATTCTTTCACATCTTCCTCATTTTCAATCCAACGTGCAATTTTGTTACCAACCGGTTCCATACGCACATCTACGTTATACTCATTTTTCATACGGTGTTCGAATACTTCAAACTGAAGTTGTCCGACAGCCCCTAAAATAACTTCTTCTAGATGAAGCGTTTTGTAGTACTGAATCGCGCCTTCTTGAACTAATTGAAGAATCCCTTTATGGAAATGTTTTTGTTTCATAACGTTTTTAGCCGTTACTTTCACAAAAAGCTCTGGGGTAAACTGCGGCAAACTTTCAAACTCGAATTTCTTGCCACTTGTAATTGTATCACCAATTTGGTAATTTCCTACATCGTGTAACCCGATAATATCGCCAGCTACGGCTTCATTAACCATTTCGCGGTCATCTGCTAAAAACTGTGTAGTTTGTGATAGTTTAATCGTTTTTCCGGTACGCGCTAAAGTAACAGTCATTCCTCGTTCAAATTTACCAGACACGATCCGTACAAAAGCAATTCGGTCGCGGTGAGCAGGATTCATATTGGCTTGGATTTTAAAGATAAATCCTGAAAACGGCATGTCCACTGGATCAACTATTTCCTCTTGTTGCGTAATACGCGGCTGCGGAGAAGGAGCAAATTGCAAATAGGTTTCCAAAAACGTTTGCACACCAAAGTTAGCCAATGCACTACCGAAGAATACTGGCGTCAATTCACCTTTTTTTACACGATCAATCGAAAAGTCATTACCGGCTTCATCCAATAACTCAATATCGTCCATTGCCTGTGTATAATAAGAAGTTTTTTTCATTTCATGTTCTTCGATCATTTTGCCGTTTTCATCAAGTTCAAGAAAACGATCTCCTGCTGAACGAAACGGTTCAATGCGTTTGTTAAAACGGTCATAAATTCCAAGAAATTCTTTCCCCATACCGATTGGCCAATTCATGGCATAAGATTGAATGCCAAGTACTTCTTCAAGTTCTTCCATTAATTCTAATGGCTCTTTCCCTTGACGATCCATTTTGTTGATAAAGGTGAAAATTGGAATGCCACGCATTTTGCAGACTTTAAAAAGCTTAACAGTTTGCGCTTCAATTCCTTTGGCAACATCAATAATCATGACTGCACTATCAACAGCCATCAATGTACGGTACGTATCTTCACTGAAATCTTGGTGTCCTGGTGTGTCAAGAATATTGACACGATGTCCGGCATAATCAAATTGCATAACGGAAGAAGTTACAGAAATGCCACGTTGCTTTTCAATTTCCATCCAATCGGATGTTGCGAACTTGCCGCTTTTCTTTCCTTTAACTGTTCCCGCATCACGAATAGCTCCACCGAATAATAACAGTTTTTCGGTTAAGGTCGTTTTACCGGCATCCGGGTGGGAAATGATAGCGAAAGTTCTTCTATTTTGAATTTCATTCGTTAATTGGTCTGACATGTTTATACGCTCCTTTAATCTACTCTCTTCATCTTAGAGAACGAACCTGAAAAAAACAAGGAATTTTAACGTCTACAGAAAAAAGAAGCCGTTAGAGGCTCCTTTTCCACTAAAACTTCTTCAATGCTTCTTGTATCGCGATTTCTTTATCACTGTGTGGGTATTTGGTGTTGCCGATAATTTGATAATCTTCATGCCCTTTTCCAGCAAGAATGATAATGTCGCCACTCTCTGCTTGCTGAACAGCATGCTTAACTGCTTCTGCACGGTCACCGATACAAGCAAACTGCTCATGTGTCATGCCACTTTTCAGGTCTTCTAAAATACTGTCATACGTTTCATCGCGTGGGTCATCTGTTGTCAAGACCACATAATCAGCAACCGATGCTTTTTCAGCCATAATCGGACGTTTAGTCTTGTCACGATTCCCACCCGTTCCAACAAGAAAAATAATGCGATTCTTTTTAAAATCTTGAACAGCTTCAATTGCTTTTTCAATCGCATCAGGTGTATGCGCATAATCAATAAAAATCGATACAGGTGCTTCAACTTCCACTTTTTGCATGCGACCTTCTACCGGCGCAATTGCCGCAATTGCTTGTAAGATTTCATCTAACTTATAGCCTTCTGCGTATAAAGCGGCAATCGCAGCTAACGCATTAGAAACATTAAATTCACCGAGCAGTTTCATCGCTACCGGAAACTGGCCTGCAGGACAATGCAAGGTGAACGTAGTCCCTGTATGCGCCAATTGAATATCTTTTGCTCGGAATTGTGCATCATTTTGAATGCCATATGTGTACACCGGATGAGGCGTCATTTTTGCTATTTCACTAGACCACGGATCGTCCGCATTTAAGATGGCTTGCTTTTGATTGGCTACATCCTGGCCAAGCTGTGAAAATAATAACGCTTTGGCATGACCGTATTCTTCCATCGTTCCGTGAAAATCTAAATGATCGTGTGTCAAATTAGTAAAGATAGCCGTATCAAACTCTACACCAGCCAAACGACCCAAAATTAAACCGTGCGACGAAACTTCCATCGTCATGTGCGAACAATCTTCGTCACGCGCACGCGCAATCATTTGTTGCGTCGTCAGTACATCATTTGTCGTATTAGCTGATGGGTGTAGTTGCCCGTTTAGATTAAAGCCAATCGTTCCTGTTAATGCCGATTTCTCGCCTAACTCCATTAGCATCGAATGCAGAATACCAGCCACACTCGTTTTGCCATTAGTTCCGGTAACTCCAATCATGTGAAGAAGCTTAGAAGGATAATCGTAAAATTTAGCAGCTAGAAGTCCCAATGTTCGTGACGTACTTTCGACAAGGATCACTGTTGCATTATCAATTGTTAAAGGTTTTTCTGCTACAATGACTGCTGCTCCTTGGTCTGCCGCTTGTTGGGCAAAATCATGGCCATCTACTGTGTAGCCAGTGATGCAAACAAAAATTGAATCTTTTTTAATATCACGTGAATCTATAGTTAAATGCTCAATGCGATCAGGCAAGGCACCTTTAATCTGCTTATACGGAATGGCTGTAAGTAACTCTTTGCTGTTCATGAAAACACTCTCCTAACTCTTAAGAAACCATTGAAGACAGCACATATGCATAAAGCAATGCTGCTGCCGCTTGTAATGAATCTGTATGCGTACGTTCATATGAATGGGAAGCTTCAATTCCAGGACCAAACAAAGCATGCTTCACATCATGTCCTGCACTAATGGCAGCTGACGCGTCTGATCCATAATAAGGATAAATATCCACTTTATAATCGATTGCATTGGTTTGCGCCAAAGAAATTAAATGGCGTGTCAGTCCATAATGGTAAGGACCACTTGAGTCTTTTGCACAAATGGAAACCGTGTACTCATCCGACTCTTGGCCGTCTCCAATAGCTCCCATATCAACAGCGATATATTCCTGTGTTTCTTTCGGAATGCTGGAGTTTCCACCGTAACCGATTTCTTCATTGTTTGAAATATAAAAATGCGTTGTATAGGGCAGCTGCTCTCCCGTTTCACTAAAATGTTTTACCAATTGAAGCAGTAGCGCGGTACTTGCCTTGTCATCTAAATGACGAGATTTAATATAACCTGACGCTGTCGCTTCAAATCTTGGTTGAAAAGAAACAAAATCTCCTACTTCAATTCCTAAGTTCTTCACTTGTTCTTTCGAAAAGGCTTTTTCATCTAGACGAACTTCCATATTGTCTGCACTACGTTCTGCTGTACCGGCATCTTTATAAACATGCACAGTCGTTTGATGTAAAAGGATTGTTCCAGAAACTGTTGAACCGTCCGCTTTATGTACGAGGCAATTTTCACCTTCAATTGCATTGAATTTAAAACCGCCAACTAACGATAGCTTTAAACGACCGCTCGACTTGATTTCTTTCACCATAGCTCCAAGCGTATCGACATGCGCTGTCAGCAAACGGTGCTGCTGTTGATTCTTTCCTGGGATCGTCGCAATGACTGCTCCCTTATGAGTCGTCTTATACTCCACATTCCACTGTGTCAATGCAGTACGAATTTTTGACATAACATCCATGGTGTATCCAGATGGACTTGGAATTTCCACTAATTCTTTTAACAAATCGATTGTTTCGTTTTGGTTCCATTGATAAGTCATCTCTACCACTCCTCGGTTCTTTAATCATATCAAAATCAATGATGTTCGCACAGTCCCGTCTTATAGTATTATAGTATTAGTTAGCTGCAAAAATTAGCTAGACGCGTCATTTTAGTCACAATATACCCAATTAGGACTGTACTCACTATTCATAACTTTCTAAGTAGGACTGATATCATTTTAAAGCAAAACGCTGAGGTGACTTATGGAAAGCAAGATTATTAATCGCAAAAGAAGCCAATTGTTCATTCATGTACTCGGATTTTTAAGTATTTTCCATTTTTTGCTCAATCAATTAATAGAAACAAATACAGCAGTGGTTTCTCCGCTTTTCGGAATTTCCAGTTATTTTTTGTTTCTTTTGGCTATGGCTAAAATGAAAGAACGCACCTTGCAGTATGCCATTCTTTTTGCTATGAATCTGTACATCTTCATTTTGAACGTTGAATCTTTGTCTCCTATTACACTTATTTATTTTGTCGTACCAATTATTATTTCTGCTTTGTACAATGATACCAAACTTATTCTTATCCTCGGCTTAGCAACTGCCATTGAATTCACACTCCTATCAACACTGTTTGACCGCTTTGATACTGGAAATCCTTTTTCTTACACACAATTATCCATCGTTATTTTTATACTATCGATATTATCGATTACCTTGCTTCATAGTATTTACTTTAGTCGCTATTGGAAGCAGCTAGAACTAACTAATGCATCGATGGAAAAAGCTTTGTTATCCAAAGAAGGTTACTTACAGTTATTTTTTGAAACAGCCAAAGATGCTATCGCTGTTTTCGATCCAAACAATAAAATCATCGCAGTCAACCCTGCTTTTGAAGAATTGTACGGTTGGACCTCTGAAGAATGCATAGGAAACACCTTGCCACTTTATCCACAGGACATGAAAGAAGACGTCGAGAGACGCACATTGGATGTTCAGCAAGGAAAAAGTTACTCTCTCTTAGAAACAATAGATCTTCGAAAAGATGGCAGCCGCTTTCACGCGTTAATCACCTTGTCACCTATTTTTGACCATTCCCAAAAAGTAGTAGCGACATCCATCATTTCTCGCGACATCAGCTACCAAAAAGAATCCGATAAACTGATTTTACAATCTGAAAAACTCAAGCTTGCAGGCGAAATTGCAGCTGGTGTCGCTCATGAAATCAGAAATCCCATGACCGTCATCTCTGGCTTTATCCAAATGATGCATTGCGATCCGAAGCATCTTTTTCCGGAATATACCGAACTGATTCAATCCGAATTAGACCGGATCAACTTGATCATTAGTGAGTTTTTAGTGCTTGCCAAACCACAAGCCGTCACACAAAAAAAGTTTAGTATCCAGCAAGCATTGGAAGATATTCTTACCTTGTTCGGTTCTGAACTTAATCTGAACGGCATTGAATTAAAAAAAGAATGGCAAGAAGACTTCCAAGTCAACGGTGAAGAACATCATTTAAAACAAGTTTTTATTAATTTATTGAAAAACGCAGTCGAGTCAATGGAACAGCCAGGAAAAATACGAATAACAATCACTTCTGAAAAACATAATAAGTTTTCCATCAGCTTCGAAGATTCAGGTATCGGAATTTCCGAAAAAGATTTAGACGGTATTTTCGAACCTTTTTATACGACCAAAGCTAGCGGTACGGGACTAGGGTTATTGGTTTCTCAAAAGATTATACGAGAACATAACGGCACTCTCACCATATCGAGTACGGCCGGACTAGGGACAGTCGCCAAAATCATCCTGCCCGCTTATTAAAGAAAGCTTCACTGCTGAAATCCCTTTAGTCTTATTGAATGTCCGATGATGTTAGTTTGTTTAAAGACATTAGTTAAAAGACCAGAGGAGAAATCAACTGATTTCTCCTCTGGTCTTTTGTGTTTTTATTTAGTTTTGATTAATCGCGGTCGTCGTCATCATCATCCTCTTCATCTGAAGCAACGTTCAGAATAGAGCCGTCTTTAGCATTAACATCAACTTCATGTTCTATGCGTCCATCTTGAACTTCAACCTCGTAGTAAGCAGGATTTTCTTCGGCTTTTAGCTCAAACCCTTCGAAAGTTCCATTCACTGTAGCTAACGCCGCTTTAATCGCTTCGTCAGAACTGATAAATTCTCCCGCTGTAGCTGTCTGAGATTTTTCAGCGTTGTCTTTTTCACGCTTCTGCTCAAGTACTTCACCCGTATAAGCATCAAATTCAATGTCGTATTCGTAGCCATCAAAATCAATTTCTACTTCGTAATTGGCTCTTTTGTCGTCTGTATCCAATTCAATATCCGTAATGCGACCATTTGCCAGTTCAAGCGCTTTCGCTGAAATTTCTTCTGTGCTCATCATTTTTTCAGTTGCGACTTCTTGTACGTCATCAGTCACTTTGCCATTAACAGCTGCTGTTTCCGAATTGGCTAATACAACGCCTCCAAAAGCTAAAACCCCGACTGCTACTGGAATATACACTAATTTCTTCATGTAATTTCTCCTCCTCATTTGTTGTTACTCTTACAATAACCTATTCTTCTGAGTAGAAGATTAAGGCAAGATGAGAAACTGATGAGAAATGAATGCAGATTCGTTCAAGTCAATTATCCCATTCGACTGTCATTGTATCGCCACGAACTGCATGAATTTGAATTGTCGCTTCTTGATCCGTTTCGTCATTCTCAATTTCAATCAAGTAATAGCCACCATCTTCGGTCTCCACGAATTCATCGTCTTGAACTTCTCCTGACAATGTTTTTTTAGCCAGTCTAATCGCTTCGTTGCGTGTAATAATCCGCTCGAGATCTGGTTCTTCTGACGGAACTACTTGAACCGGCTCTTCACTGATTGTTAATACTCCCCCTGTTGCAGCAGATAGCACCAAAGTCGAGACTTGCGTTTCTTCCTCGACTTTAACGGTGTACTCGTTTCGATCTTTGTTGTAGGTGTTGCTCCCAATTATTCCTTCAACTTTCTCTAAAGCAATCTTTTCTGCCTGTTGTTCGGTTAATTTTTTAGCTTTTTCCGTTTTTTTTAGTAGTTTCATGCTTTCTACTTGGCCGTTTTGTCGGTTTACTAGAGCGAGATAGCGTCCATCTGTCCGTTGGAATTCGACTTGGTAATCTTCTCCAGAGGCTGTAGTTTGTTCAATACTTCCTCCGTACAAGCTAATTACCGTTTCCTCGGCCTGCTCTTCTGAAATTTCAGGAGAAGTGCGTGGAAACAGCAGAAAGGCTATTACTGACCCACCAAGTAAAATCGTCGCTAAGGTCATCAAAATCCACTTTCGCATCATCATCCCTCCTGTTTCAAGTGTACATCAGCAACATTAGAATTCTCTGAGAAAGTAATGGTTACTGTCGTACCCAACTGCTCGATGCTCTCCAGACTAATTTCAACCTTCAATGAATCAGCCAGTTGTTTTGCCAATGATAGACCTAACCCAAATCCCCCAGTTTCTCGGTTCCTTGCTTTATCTACACGATAAAATCGTTCAAAGACAAAAGGCACTGCATCTTTTGGAATGCCGATTCCTGTATCACGAATCTGAATAACGGTGTCTCCATTTTTTTGAGCGATTACCTCAATTTTATTAGCGCTATACTTTCTGGCATTGTCCAGCAAAATATAGAGAAGCTGCTTGAACTTCGAGACATCGGTAACGACCGGTAGTGACTGTTCAGCTGTAATCAACTCGAACTCACGATCATAAGATGTGTTCATGGCCGTAACGGTTTGCGCCAGTATATCGACAACGTTTACAGTGATCCATTCCATTTGTGATTCGCTTCGGCGGGCAATATGCAGCAATTGCTCGATTAACCCCTTCATCCGGTCGGTCTCTGCACGTATGGCTATCAAACTTTCCTCCGCAATTTTTTCATCGTGCATGCCTTGTCGCTGGAGCAATTTGGCATAGCTACCGATTACCGTTAGCGGTGTCTTTAGTTCGTGGGAAGCATTCGAAACAAATTCTTCTTGCTTGGAATAGTTTTCTTCTAACAAGTCCATCATTTCATTGAAGGTATTGCCCATTTCAGTCAATTCATCGTGTGAATTGCTTGCTACCGGTAGTTTTTCAAAATTGCCGTTACGCTGTATGCGTGTCATGGTAGTCGTCAAATTGGTAATCGGTCGTGTAACAATTCTTCCTAGAACGACACTCGAAATAATCACGGGAATCATAGCTAGCAAAGTGACAGCAACTAAAACCAGCCGCAGCGTCTCCAAGTTTTTTGTCGTTTCCTGCATCGACTGTGCAACTGTAACTTCTGCCACTTGACCATCCGTCCAAATAATCGGTGCTTTAACATAAGCAAAGCGCTCGCCTTCCACGTTGATTGTGCCCGACAGCTCTTCTAGTTTATCGGGGAGCTTGACAGTTACCGTTGGAGATTGGATAGGTGCTAGTTGTTGACCATCAGCTGTCGTAACTTTCACAAGCCCATTAACAGGGACATAGGCACGCAGCACCGTACTTGGATCTTCCGTTTCCGTATTATTAAACTTCGCCACCAGTGCGTTCGTTTCCGTCTGAAGCTGTTCAACTTCTGTCGAATACGTCAATCGGCTAAATGAAAAATAAATAACGAAAGCCAAGATTAACAAAATCACCAGCATCAACAACGTGGAGGAAATATGAATTTTATTTTTTAGTTTCATGGCTTTGCTCCTTCAACACATAGCCCACTCCACGAACAGTTTGGATATACGTAGAACGTTCACCCAAATCTACTTTCTTCCGCAAATAGCGGATATAAACGTCGATTACATTGGTGTCTCCGTAATAATCATAGCCCCACACCGCATTCAAGACTTGTTCACGGCTAAGCACTTGTTGTGAGTTTTTAATCAAATACAGCAATAAATCAAATTCCCGTGGCGTCAATTCAATCATCCGCCCGTTACGTTTGACGTCCCGCGTACTTTCGTTCATTTCCAGCTCATGAAAACGGTGAAGCGCTGAATTCCCATTACCATTTGATAGGCGCAGACACGCACGAATTCGTGCCAGCACTTCTTCAATCTCAAACGGTTTCGTAATATAATCGTTGGCACCTAAATCCAAACCAGCCACTTTATCTTTTACATCGTCTTTAGCTGTTAGCAAAATAACCGGAATCGCCGCATCCGATATGCGGATACGCTTTAACACATCCAAGCCATGGATTTCTGGCAACATCAAATCGAGCAACACCAAATCCCAGTTCTGCTCCCGGAACTGAATCAACCCTTCAGAGCCTGTATGAGCAACGCCTGTTTCATATCCTTCAAACTTCAATTCCAATTCCAATACACGCGCAATGCTTTTTTCATCTTCAACAATTAAAATGCGTTCTGCCATTGCCATCACCTCTTACTAAGTATCATATCAGATTCATGAAAAGCGCAGGTGCCCATGTAGATTCGACGGGCATAAGACAGACCAGCAGTGTGGCGCTCTTTGCCACGCAGCTGGGTTGGCTTATGACCCTAGAATCTGGGCGCCGGAGTCTGGACACTGAAAAGCGCAGGCGCCCATGTAGATTCGACCGGCATAAGACAGACCAGCAGTGTGGCGTTCTTTGCCACGCAGCTGGTCTGCCTTATGACCCTAGAATCTGGGCGCCAGAGTCTGGACACTGAAAAGCGCAGGCGCCCATGTAGATTCGACCGGCATAAGACAGACCAGCAGTGTGGCTTTCTTTGCCACGCAGCTGGGTTGGCTTATGACCCTAGAATCTGGGCGCCGGAGTCTGGACACTGAAAAGCGCAGGTGCCCATGTAGATTCGACGGGCATAAGACAGACCAGCAGTGTGGCGCTCTTTGCCACGCAGCTGGGTTGGCTTATGACCCTAGAATCTGGGCGCCGGAGTCTGGACACTGAAAAGCGCAGGCGCCCATGTAGATTCGACCGGCATAAGACAGACCAGCAGTGTGGCGCTCTTTGCCACGCAGCTGGGTTGGCTTATGACCCTAGAATCTGGGCGCCGGAGTCTGGACACTGAAAAGCGCAGGTGCCCATGTAGATTCGACGGGCATAAGACAGACAGAGACGAAAAAAACGACCCGAAGGCCGCTTATTTCAGTACTGTCTTGATCCATTTTGCTTTATTTTTATAAGGAGGAAACAGTAAATTTGTCGATAGTTTAGTTGATTTCTTCAAGATGGATTTAGCGTGTGTAAAGGTTTCAAAGCTGGATTTACCATGATAGGAATTGATACCAGACGTTCCGATGCCACCAAACGGTAAATAAGAGCTCCCCACATGAGAAACCGTATCGTTAATACAGCCGCCGCCAAATGGTAATTGATCTAAGAAAAATCGTGTCGCACGTTCATTTTCTGAAAACAAATACGCCGACAATGGTTTCGGCAAGTTACGGATTTGACGCAATAATAACGGCAAGTCCGTATAGCTAATAATTGGTAAAATCGGACCAAAAATCTCGTCTTCCATAGAGGGACTGTCCCAGCTAACATTATTTAGAAGGACCGGTTCGATATACAAGTCATTGCGATCCGTATTGCCGCCATAAATAATTTGTCCCGCTTCTTTGCGAATAATTTCAGTCAATCGATCAAAATGTTGAGTGTTGACGATCCGCCCAAAATCAGGACTCTGTTGTGCATCTTTGCCGTAAAAGCCTTTTATTGTTTTCGTTAAAATTTTCAGGAATTCTTCTTTAACCGATTCGTGTACACAAATATAATCAGGTGCCACACATGTCTGACCGGTATTCATCAGTTTCCCCCAAGCAATTCGTTTTGCAGCAAGTTCCAGGTTCGCTGTTTGGTCGACAATCGCCGGGCTTTTGCCTCCAAGTTCTAAGGTAATCGGCGTTAAGCGCTCCGATGCAGCTTTCATGATGACTTTTCCGACATTCACACTGCCGGTAAAGAAAATATAATCAAATGAGGCATGAATTAATGCGGTTACTTCTTCACGTTCGCCTTCGACTGCGCGAACATAGTAAGAAGGAAATGCTTCTTCAATAATAGTACCAATTACTTTTGCCACGTGAGGTGTTGCTTCTGAAGGCTTGACTATCGCACAATTCCCACCGACAATCGCTCCAATTAATGGCTCCATAACCAATTGGAATGGATAATTGAAAGGCCCAATGATTAACACAGAGCCGTATGGTTCACGGATAACAAAGCTTTTAGCCGGCTGAAGATGAATTGGTGTCTTGACGTGTTCAGGCTTCATCCAGTCTTCTACATTTTTTGCCATGCTGCCGATGCTATCGAGTACAAAACCGACTTCTGTTGCATAAGCTTCAAATTCACTTTTTCCTAAATCTTTTTTCAAAGCATCGATAATTTCTTTTTCATGAGATTGGATCACACTTTTTAAGCGGTACAATTGTTCGATTCGAAAATCCGCTGGTTTCGTGTCACCTGTATAAAAGTAAGCACGTTGTTCTTCTATCATGCGTTCCACATCAGTTGCTGTAAAATTCATTGTCCAACCTCCTCTAAGTTTCTTCAGTATAGCAATTTTGGCATTGCATAAGCGAAGTTAATGACCTTAAGTTCTTTACCCAAAAGGATTATAGAAAAAACAAAGAGTTATTCCATCAGTAAATGGTCGATATAGCGTTGAACAATTAATCCTTCTTCGAAATTAACCAATAAAGTAGACTGGTTATTCATTTCTTCAAACAGCGACGGGACTTCTTCAAATTCTTCAATCAATTGACGGTCTTCTCCGTACCTTGATTTATAAAGGGTTGTCCAATTTTCTAGAGTCAGCACGCCCTGTTCTCCATACACTTTAAACTGCAATAATTCTTTTTGACCAATATTGCTAATACCTGTCAGTAAAAAAGGAATTTTTGCTTCGGTAAGTCCGTGTGCAATGAGTCCAGTTTCGCATTTATCCGCTTGTTCTGGATAGGTAATATGATGAGATGTAAACGACAATGCTCCAAAGAGACGATGCATTAATTGAAAATAATGAGGGAACACTTCACGAACAAATCCACCTTGGTTCCTTGAACCAATCCACGGATTTTGTTGCCATAACCTCGGCCAGTCTGGGAAAAAAGTTTGAAGTTCGATTCGGACAATTTTTCCGATATCGCCTTCCTTAATGCGCTTGGCCATTTCACGAATTGCAGGTTTATACATTAAGGGGAAATGCATGGCAGTTTGCACTCGGTTATTTTGTACAGTTTTTACCATCGCTTTGCCACCTTCAACATTGTGGGCCAATGGTTTTTCGCACAGGATATTAATCCCTGCACTAGCTGCACGTTCAGCGATTTCTTCGTGAAAAGCGGGAGGCGTCGCAATATAAACCCAATTGATGTCTGAATGCAGCACTTCCTCCACTGATTTCGCCATAGGGATTCCGTAAGTTTCACTGATTTGCGTAAGACGCTCTGTTTGTGGATCAAAAACTATTTTTATGTCCACATGATGTTCTTGTTCCAGTTGCTTAATAATTCGTTCGCCAACAATTCCTGTTCCAATGATGCCAATTGAAATCATGCCAAATCTCTCCTTTTAATGCTTTTCAGCTTTTTTACCTTATTTGTTTATTAGTGTAACCTTTAAGGGTATAGAATAGTCAAACAATACAATTAAAACCAGAGGGGGAAATAAAATGAATGAACAGACCTATTGGTGGGAAACTATTTTTACGGGTGAATTAGAAGTTGGGGTTAATAAGGAAAAATTAGAAGGTCTCACGGAAGAATCGCTTTTGTATTACGCTGAAACAGCATCACCCGCGGAGACAACACTTTAATTGCGGAAACGGATTAGACTCTATCACTCCCGTACATAAAGGCGCCTTTTCAATTTTGATTGAAAGAGGCGTTTTATTATGCCGTTTTTTAGCGTTAACGACGGGAACGATCGACTTAGAGCCGTTATCCAATTGCCAGGTAACATAATTATTTATATACTTATGAAGAACTGAAAGTGGGGATTGTGATGAAACTAAAATTGATGCTAGTTGCTGTATTATTCCTATCGGGCTGCGGAATGTTAGAATCGACCGACACTTCTGGCACCACGGACCAAATTGATGTGGAAGTAACACAAGTTATTGATGGCGATACTATAAAAATTATATACGAAGGCGAAGAAGTGACGGTTCGCTACCTATTAATAGACACACCCGAAACCAATCATCCACGCCTCGGCAAACAACCGCTTGGTAGTGAGGCCACTGAAGAAAACAAACGTTTGATCGAATCCGGTGATGTATCGATTGAATTTGATGTCGGTGACCGCTTTGATGATTATGACCGTTTACTTGCTTACATTTATGTCGATGGTGAGAGCGTTCAAGAACAAATGCTAGCATCTGGACTGGCCAGAGTTGCTTACGTCTTTCCCCCAAACACACGTTACCTTGACGATTTTGAACAAGTAGAGCAAGTCGCCAAAGACAGCCAAACAGGCATTTGGCAATATGAAAATTATTCAACAGACCGCGGCTTTGACTCGGAAGCTTACGGACAAGAACCAACTAGTACTCCGAGCACGCCCCCTAAAGAAGCAACTACCGACTGCGATATTAAAGGCAACATAAACCGCAGTGGCAATAAAATCTACCACCTGCCAAGCGACTCTTCTTACGAGCAAACCAATCCAGAAGAATGGTTCTGTTCCGAACAAGAAGCAAAAAATGCCGGCTTTAAAGGTGTTGGACAGTAGGTTAATCGACTTGTAGCAATACAAATCGCCACATGCTACTAACCGAATGACCTAAACAGGCTTCTTTTCTTCTTTGTAAACTATTGACTTTTTCTGCTGACGAGCTATACTTATATTTGTCCTGGAAATTGAGATTCCTTAGCTCAGCTGGGAGAGCGCTACCTTGACAGGGTAGAGGTCGCTGGTTCGAGCCCAGTAGGAATCATACATGTTAATCTATCAATGGTTTGAGGCACTTTTCAAACTTCAATGGTGTAGTGGTTGGATACCGAATAAGAATCCACTACCAAAGACCGCTTCCTTATCTGATTGAAATCAGAGAGGAAGTGGTTTTTTTTATTCAAGTTTACTATGCAAGACTATAGAGATGACAAGAAGCTTCTAAACCTTTCTCTTAAATTCCTAGAAATCTATATACTAACGTTAAAAGAGCTTCATATGTTCTGTGTAGTTTAGTATTTTCTAAAATCCTATCGGATATATTAAGCATTACTTATTGTCAATCTTCCAACAAATAAATTTGATGAAATCAAAAACGACTTCTACTTAGAAGTCGTAAAATGAATATATTATAGCTTACATTTTCATCATTAATTAAAAATATGTGTAACCAAAATCTTTACTCATATTCACCGTTGATTCTTTCGATTATCTACATACTTCTACTAGAGTCCTACGGCATTCACAGCATACGTCGCATCTGCATTACTGAACCCTTCAAACTCTAATTGAGCGATCAAACCGCTCCTTGAAAAGGATGTGTATTCGAGATAATTTTTAGCCATTTTTACGGCTTGCTCTCTCCAATTCACATTAATTTTGTCCACAGCATACGTCGCATCTGCATTACTGAACCCTTCATATTCTAATTGAGCGATCAAACCGCTTCTTGAAAAGGATGTGTATTCGAGGTAATTTTCGGCCATTTTTACGGCTTGCCCTCTCCAATTCACATTAATTTTGTCCACAGCATACGTCGCATCTGCATTACTGAACCCTTCATATTCTAATTGAGCGATCAAACCGCTTCTAGAAAATGATGTGTATTCTAGATAACTTTTAGCCTTTTTTATCGCTTGTTGTTGTGACACCGTTTCGGTCTTGTCAGGTGACTTGATAAAATCAGCATTAAATGCTCTTGCCAGAAAAGCAGAAAACTGTTCTCTGTTCAAACTATTATTGGGCTTGAACGTTCCATCTTCATAGCCGCTTACGATTCCCATCGCAGCTAAATTCATAATAGAATAATATGAGCTCATCTTCTTGCCCACATCGCTAAAAGAGACGGTAGGCGTAATCGTCTTATTGAAAAAAGCTCGATTTAATATTATTGCCATTTCTGCTCTTGTTACTACTTTGTCGGGCTTGAACGTTCCATCAGGATACCCCGATATTAAAGAGTTTTCAGTAGCTTCAGCAATATAGCCACTTGCAACTTTTGAAGAGCTTACATCTGAAAAGCTTGTATTTCTTTGTTTTCCATCATAACCCATAGCTCTCCCTATCATGATTGCCGCTTGTGCTCTTGTGACATTACTTTTCGGACGAAAAGTACCGTCTGGAAAACCTGAAATTACCTCTTCGTTTATAAGGTATTGAATCTCATTATAAAAGCGATTACTTTTCTCTACATCCTTTAAATTAGTAGCTGCTAAGGATTGATTAGTAAAAATACCACTAAGCATAAGTAATAGTACAACGAACACTATAATTTTCTTCACTCATATTACCTCCTTTTTTCTTTTACTTTATCATATCCAATAGCCTATAAATATGTAAATTGTCAATTCAAGTCGAACGCGGCAAAAAATTCATGAATGCCTCAAAGGGTTTGTTGTAATTCAGTACCTTTCGTGGCACTCGATTGAACGTCAATCCACCATGACAATCGCAACCACTTCATCGATCGGTAACCTATACTTTTTCTCTGACTCCACACAAATTAGCACTCTACTTCTTACATCAATGCCTTCAATTGTTCCACGGTACTCATGGATGACACCTTCTTTCCAACTTTGAATTACCACTTCACATTGTCGCTTTAACGCAATGTCCATTTCTTCTTGAAGCAGCTGCAAATCGGCTTCCGTTAACTGTGGCTTCGGTACTTGTTCATCTTTGGCATACCATTCCCGAATCATTTCAATATGCTCGGGTAACATTAACGCAGTCCACTTGATGCGTCCGCGGTCTTTGATGTCTCCGACAACTTTTAAATACTTATTGCGTTTCATTCGGTTCGCCCCCTTATTCTTTATTGTGCCCACCGATTAATTTCGTTCGTGCGATCGCAGTACCCGCTTGTGTAGCTGATACACCGCGGTATATAGCTGAATAGCCATATCTTTTACGAATCCGATCCATCGCTTCTCCAAGCTGTCTGTTTTCAAACTTTTTTTCGTCAAAGAGACTTAACTGCATCGATGACTCTTCTTCTAAATTGCTGATAGCTAATGATATTTGCCGAACTGGCTTGTGTTGAAAATACTCTCTGAAAATGCCTTGGCAAACCTTATAAATTTTTAATGTATCATTTGTCGCTTCGTCAATGGACCGTGAGCGGGAAAATCCACCACCGAAAGCTGTCTTGCTGTAAACGATGCTTAAGTGAATGGTCCGTCCTGCACGTCTCGCTTGGCGTGTTCTCATCGCGACGTCTTCGCACATTTCCAGGATGATGGTCATGATGTCTTGTTCTTCTATGTAATCCCGGTATAAAATTTGTCCTTTGCCGTAACTAATTTGTCCTTCGACTAAAGGTGTGCCCATATCTGACAGATCGATGCCGTTGGCGTGCTGATGCAACTGATTTCCTAAAATACCAAACTGTTTTTCTAAAACTGAAACATCAGCACAAGCCAAATCACCAACTGAGAAAATCCCCATATTGTTTAAGGTCTTCTCGGTTCGAGACCCAATGCCCCACATGCGGCTCAACGGTTTAACGGGCCACAACTTCATGGCCACATCGGCGTAAGTCCAAAAGGCAAATCCAGTCTCTTTCGCTTCTAAATCCAGTGCTAGTTTTGCTAGTAGCATGTTCGGTCCTCCGCCGACTGAAGAAGGCAGTTTAAAGTGCTCTAGTATTTCTTGTTGAATGCGGCGCATCGTCATTGTGGGTGCTCCCCATAACTTTTCAGTTCCTGTAAGTTCAACAAAACTTTCGTCCACGCTGTAGATGTGAATCGATTCTTTCGGCACGTAGCTTGCTAATAACTCTGAAATGGCCATGGATTTCTGTAAATACAATTTCATTTTTGGCTCGATCAACAAAATATCTCGGTGATTTGGAATTTCAAACAGCCTTGTACCTGTTCTCACACCAAAACGTTTTTTCATCATGGGTGATGCAGCCAATACAACACTGCCTTTTCGCTGTTGATTCCCGACAACTGCAAGACAAACTTCTAAAGGGTCAAATCCAAGCTCGACCGCTGAAACACTGGCGTAAAAGCCGCACATGTCGATACAAAAAATATAAGGTTCCGGTAATTCAGGCATCTTCATAATTACCACCTCCGAATAGAACGTTTGTTCTTATTCTATACCACAGCCATACTAACGGCAATCCTTTTAAGGAAAATAAAAACAGCCGTTTGGTAATTTAGCAAATGAACATCAGACTAGTACCTGTTTTTTAGTAACTGTTCATAGTTTTGTACGTAGGCAATCAATTTGTACTCTATATGAGTTAGTGATTTTTTGAAACACCAAACTTTCTAACAACTTTACATTTCTCTTTTAACCGTATATGATGAATAAAGTAAGCAGTTCGACATCCAACATTTTTATTGTTTTTGAAATCAGTAAAAATCATTGGGTGCCAAACCCACTGCAAGCTTTAGGAACAAAGTTTGCTTTGAAAAAGTCATCACCTTCGGGTGGTGGCTTTTTTCGTATTTTCATAAACCAAAACAATGAAAAAAAACCGTTCGGGCATTGGCCCAAACGGTTTTGTCTTTTTTACGCTGCTACTGTTTTAGCAGGTTTCTTTTCACGTGCCATCCATTGAATTCCGAACAAAATTACGAATAGTATTGCGCCAATTGTATCAGACAAGCCTTCTGGATAAATCAACGCCAGTCCAGTCGCAAATGTAATAATGCGCTCGAACCAGTTTAGTTTTCGGTACCAGAAACCAATGAGTCCTGCTCCGATGGCAACCATACCTGAAAGAGCTGTAATTAATACCCAAATCAATTCTGGCCAGCTTGTATCAATCATTAACAGCGCTGGAGATAACACGAACATATATGGAATGATGAACGCTGCTGCTGCTAATTTAGCAGCAATAAAGCCGGTTTTAATCGGCTCTCCACCTGAGATACCTGACGCTGCAAATGCAGCAAGTGCAACCGGTGGTGTAATATCAGCAATGATACCAAAGTAGAAAACGAATAAATGAGCAGATAAAGCGACCACTAGTGGAACTGCTGCTCCAACTGGCTCATCTAACATTAATAGCGTAATAATAGCAGGTGCTGCAATTGTAGACGTAATAACATAGTTGGCAGTTGTTGGAGAGCCCATGCCCAAAACAATTGCTGCTAGCATTGTGAAGAACAGCGTTAACAGGATGTTTCCTCCTGAAGCTGAAACCAGTCCATTTGCCAAGCTCAATCCGAGCCCCGTCTTTACAACTACTCCAACGATAATACCTGCTGCTGCTGTAGCTGCTGCAACTGCTAACGCTGTTCTTGCACCATCGACTAAAGCTAAAATCATATCTTTAAAGCTAAGTCGTGTTTCTTTGTTGAAAGCACTAACAAAAATCGTTAACAAGATTCCGTAAAGTGCTGCTTGCATTGTTGGCACACCAATCAATAAAAATACGATAATGGCAACAATTGGCGTAAGTAAGTAAATCTTTTTTAATACTTCTTTACGATTTGGCATTTCTTCTGGAGAAAGACCTTTCAGGCCAATTCGTTTGGCTTCGAAATGAGTCATGATCCAAACACCTGTGAAATACAAAAGAGCCGGTATAGCAGCGGCTTTCGCTATTTCCCAGTAGGTTACTCCTCCGATAAATTCAACCATTAGAAAAGCTGCAGCACCCATAATTGGCGGCATTAATTGACCGCCTGTTGAAGCCGCTGCTTCTACTCCACCAGCAAACTCTTTCTTGTAACCCAATTTTTTCATCATCGGAATCGTATAAGAACCTGATGTGACAACGTTGGCCACTGAACTTCCAGAAATGGTTCCTTGCAAAGCACTTGAGAAGATTGCTACCTTCGCGGGGCCACCAACTAAATTACCTGCGAGTGATACAGCCAAGTCATTAAAATACTGCCCGACCCCCGTTTTCACTAGGAACGAACCAAATAACAAGAAGGTAAAAATGAAGGTAGCTGAGACACTGATGGGTGTTCCTAAGATTCCATCGGTAGTATAGAACATCAGTTGGATAACCGAATCTAAATCCTGTCCCCTGTGGCGTAAAAATCCTGGGAAATAAGGTCCGAAAAAGGAATATGCCAAGAACAAACTGGCAATGACCGTAATTGGCATACCGACTGCTCGCCGTGTTGCTTCAAGTGTCAGCAAGATTGCTAATATCCCGACAATTAAATCCAATTCGGTAACCCGTCCAAGACGGAAGACTAAATCATCATACATAATTGGCCAATAGGCAGCTACGCCTACTGATAATAGCGCCAGTATGTAATCATACCAGGCAACTTTGTGACGAGCCCCTTTGCGTTTTCTAGCAGGAAATAATAGAAAGATTAAGGACAGTGCAAACCCTAAGTGAACCGATCGCTGAATGTAAGCAGTATACTGCCCAAAGATAGCGGTATACAATTGGAATAAAGAAAAGGCTAGTAAACCGAAAAAGACCACATGTTTAATTATTCCACTTAAATCTCTCGTATTGGATTCAGGATCGTATTTTTGTAGAATTTCCTTTTGTTTTTCCTCCGAGACGTATGATTCATCTTCTGGTGGAAGCTTTTTCTGTTGAAGTTCTTCTGGAGATAACTTATCGCTCATCAATTCTCACTCCTTTTCTTAGTTGAAACAGGGATAAGTGCTCTACACGAAACGTATAGGACTGTCCTCTTTCAAGTGTTCTTTTTAAATCCATCTGATGTCCTTTGGTTTTGAATGACAAGTTGGCATCCACATCTCCCACAAATAACCGAAACTCCGGAATTTCCTTTGTCATATTCTTGATAAAGTATTTACCGTCTTTTTCGACAAAGGTCTCTCCTTCTCCTGCATTTGAAGGCATGCCAATGTTAAAGTCTTCGTATTCAAGTTCTGTCATCATTATTCTATTATCGCTTACTACTTTGTAGCTTTCAATAACTTCTGATAAGTGAATTGAATGCGTGTAGATTAGTTGGAAGTACGGGCTGACAACTGGTACATAAGCCGCTACTTCTTCAGTCTCATTGTCGATAAACACATAATACTTCTGGGAAGGGATAAATGCGATTAAGGAGCTGATGATGAGGAGGATGGTTACGAAAAGAAGGATTTTTTGTATCCGGTTACACCGCATAATCTGTTCTCCCCTATGTAAACAAATAACTGACGGCAAGCTTGCGCTTTACCGTCAGTTAATCGCTCATTCAATTAATTTACTTCGTCGAAATATTTTTGTGCACCTGGATGGATATCGATTCCAATTCCGTCAAGGCCTGTTTCAGCTTTGATCAATTCAGCTTTTGCATGCTGGATTTTATCTGTGTTTTCGTAAATTGCTTTTGTGATATTGTAAACAAGATCTTCTGAAAGGTCATTCTGCACGACTAACATCGCTAAAACAGAAACCGTTGGAACCTCTTCAGTCAATCCGTAAATACCAGATGGTACAACGTCGTGCGCATAGTAAGGATATTTCTCGATCAATTCATCGGCTTTATCCTTTTCTACAGGAATGATTACTACGTCAGAAGTTGCGCCTAAGCTTTCAACTGCGCCTGTTGGTGTCCCAGCAGTGATGAATGCTGCGTCAATTTGACCTGACTGCAAGCTTTCTTGTGATTCGCCAAAGTCAAGATTCTGTGCATCAATATCGTCCATTGTCATGCCATGGATTTCTAATAATTGTTCAGCGTTAATATAAGTCCCAGAGCCAGGTGCACCAACTGAAATTTTCTTCCCAGCTAAATCGTCAAATGAAGCGATACCTGAACTTGAAGTTGTAACTAATTGAATTGTTTCTGGGTAAAGTGCCCCAATAGCAGAAACCGTATCAATCACTTCGCCTTCGAACATATTCGATCCTTCAGCAGCGTAAAATGCCGTATCTGTTTGAACAAATGCGATTTGTGCATCTCCATCAGCCAGTGCCGTCATGTTCGCAGCAGATGCCTGTGAAACTTCGGCAGTTGTATCTAAGCCTGTCTCTGTTTCAATAATGGATGCCATTGCGCCACCAAGTGGATAATACGTACCTGTTGTTCCACCTGTCAGAATACTAAGGAATTCTGGATCTTTAGAAGCTTCTTCTCCGCCTCCACCTTCAGTAGCCTTGTCATCTCCACAACCTGCTAAAAACACAGATCCTGCAAGAGTAACTACAGCGAATAAACCAAATTTCTTTCTCAACATAAAGTGACCTCCCTTTTCTAAACTAATTTTTGACGTTCTTATTCATAATAGCATGTCTTTCTTACTAGATTCAATGCATTTCGAAAAATACAACCGCTTACATAAAGAACATTTAGAATACTCGTTTACGTCTCTGCACCTTCTACATACGTTTCAGGGGCTGTGTCTTCCGGAGCCAAATCTTCAAAAGTCTTACCTTGTTCTTCCAAATCACGCGTGCGGTGAGCGATACGCGCTGATGCGCATGCAGCAACACTAGCGACTAAATCATCCAAAAAAGTATGAACCTGTCCACCGTATTTAGTATCCAACTCGTGGATAATGCCTGTTTTATTTTTGTCCAAATGACCGAATGTCGTTACTGCGATACTGCCATACGTTAACACTGCACCGAGTCCAATCATTTCATCAACGCCAAAAAGACCTTCATCCGAACCTACAATTTGTTGAAGTGGGCGGGATAGTTTGCCTTGTTCAGCAAGTTCATCTAACTCAATTCCCACAAGTAAGGCATGCTGCATTTCACGTTTACGTAAAACACTTTCAACGGACTCCATACAATGTTCGATTTTAAGTCCTTCGTTAAAAGGCAATTGCATATCCAGAACTATTTTGGCTATGTCTTCATTTGTAACGCCTCTACGTTCTAATGCTTCATGAGTAGCTTTTGTCACATCATCTGAGTGAACCCGGAATCTTCTGCCATCCATATCCAAAACCCCTCTCATCTTAACTTATTCATGTTCCTTTCCATTATACCTTGTCTATGCAATGTGGTACAATTTTCTTACAAAACCCTAAAGGAGGCATAGACATGACTACTGGAAAGGTAGAAGATTTATCGATCTACAGCAAAGAGCTTCAAGAAGATATGCAACTGCTTGTCTATCTCCCTTCCAATTTTTCACCTTTGTATAAATACACACTCGTTATTGCTTCTGACGGCAAAGATTATTTTCAGCTGGGGAGAATTCCGCGAGTTGTGGATGAATTATTGGAAAATCGAGAAATAGAAAATATTATTGTGGTCGGTGTTCCGTATAAAAGCGTAGCTGATCGCAATAAAAAATACGAGCCGACTGGCGAGCAACATGGCGCTTACCTGCGCTTTTTAGCACACGAACTGGTACCGTTTTTAGATGCTAAGTACCCAACTTACCAAGTGGGTATGGGACGCGCTTTGATTGGTGACTCGTTAGCCGCGACTGTGTCCCTAATGGCAGCTTTGAAATACCCAAATATTTTTGGGCGCGTAATTCTTCAGTCACCGAAAGTTGGCGAAAACCTCTTAACGGCCGTGGAAGCTTTTAAATCAGCAAACTCGTTTACCGTTTATCATGTAATTGGAAAAGAAGAAACAGCCGTAAAATTGGGATCAGGAGAAACTGCTGATTTTCTCGAACCAAATCGAAAATTAAATAATTTAATGAAAAATAAAGGGTTTTCGGTCTTTTATGAAGAATTTGAAGGAGACCACACTTGGAAGCATTGGCAGCCCGATTTAAGACGTGCACTTATTCAGAACTTCGGCATGTAGAGGCTGATGATGCTCCAAAGTAGCATGAGCAACATACTTATAAGATGGTTATTACAGACAAGGAGGTCATTAGGATGAAATATGGAGTCGCAGCTTTTCCTTCAAAAAAATTACAGGATATTGCCAATTCGTACCGGAAAAGATATGATCCGCATTATGAGTTAATCACTCCTCACATGACATTAAAAGATCCATTTGAGGTGGATGCATCACAGATTAAGGAAATGGCAGCAGAAATGCGGAATATTGCAAGTCGCCATAAACCATTTAAATTGCATGCTACGCGTGTTAGCACATTTTCTCCGGTTAACACTACTTTGTATTTCAAAGTAGAACCGACTGCTGAAATCAAAGGGCTACATGAGGATTTAAATTCTGATTTCTTTGGTGGCACGTCCAAACACTCTTTCATACCGCATATCACAATCGGGCAAAAATTGTCTGATACAGAACATGCCGATGTCTACGGTCAGTTAAAAATGGCCGGCATTGATCACGAAGAAATCATTGACCGGGTGCATCTGCTTTATCAATTAGAAGATGGATCGTGGACGGTTTATGAGACATTCCGTTTAACTGGAGATGATCAATAAGTGTTGAAAGTTAAAATGGCTGAAAACCAAATGGAAAAAGAACAAGCTTTTGATATTCGCAGAAAAGTTTTTGTAGAAGAACAAAAGGTGCCCCTTCATATCGAAATGGATGAACATGACGATGGCGCCATTCACTTTATCGCGTATCAACTTGAACAGCCAATTGCTGCTGGGCGTATCCGTGAAGTTGAAACCGGTCTTGGCAAAGTTGAACGCGTATGCGTACTTTCCGAGTATCGCGGTCAGCACATTGGCGTCATGATGATGAACGAAATGGAAGATTATGCTCAGACAAATGGCATTTTCAGACTTAAATTGAATGCACAAACTCATGCGCTTGCCTTTTATGAAAAGCTTGGCTATGAAATTACATCAGACGAATTTATGGACGCAGATATTCCCCATAAAACGATGGAAAAATCATTAAACTAAGAATAATAAAAACAGATCAACCGGTAAATCGGCTGATCTGTTTTTTTGCTGCTTATAAAATATGGAACCCGCTGTCTACATGAATAGTTTCTCCTGTAATTCCGCGTGACATATCACTGAAAAGGAATGCCGCTGTATCGCCCACTTCTTCAGGTGTCGTATTACGACGTAATGGCGCTTTTTCTTCAATTTCGTGCAAAATCGAGTTGAAATCACTGACTCCTTTTGAAGAAAGCGTACGAATTGGACCTGAAGAAATCGCATTCACACGAATATTGTGTTTGCCAAGGTCTGCTGCTAAATAACGCACGGACATTTCAAGAGAAGCTTTCGCAACACCCATGACGTTATAGTTAGGCATTACACGTTCGCCACCGATATAAGTTAGTGCAACGATACTACCGCCTTCAGCCATCAATGGTTTTGCATTTTTCGCGATATTTGTTAACGAGTACGCGCTAATATTATGTGCTAACAAGAAGCCATCTCGCGACGTATCTGAAAAATCGCCTGCTAATTCTTCGCCTTTTGCAAAAGCGATACAATGCGCTAATCCGTGAATTGTGCCAACTTGTTCTTTAATTGTCGTGAAACAAGTCGCAACAGCTTCATCATTGGTCACATCGCATGGCAAAATCAATTCATGGTTCCCATCCAACGTTGCGACTAAATCCCGTACTGATTTTTCAAAACGTTCACCTGCATAAGTAAAAATTAGATTGGCTCCAGATTGATCTAACGAACGTGCAATCCCCCAAGCAATGCTCCGCTTGTTGGCTACTCCCATAATGACAAAAGTCTTTCCTTGTAATGATATTGACATGTCCATTCCTCCTGCGTCGATTATTATTACCTGGTACTAATAATACATCACAAAAAAGAAAAGTGCAATTTGCACTTTTCTAGAGGCGGCTCAAAAAAGTGGTAGCTAAGCCTAAATAAATTAAAATCGAAATAATATCGTTTAACGTTGTGATAAAAGGACCTGATGCTACAGCTGGATCAATCTTCATCCGATGAATTAATAACGGGATAAAGGAACCGGCTAACGTGGCGACAAAAATAGAACTCATAACAGCAGTTCCGACGAGCATGCCGATTAACAATTCACCTTTCCAGAAGTAAACCAAGCCAACAACGACGACTCCGCACACAATGCCCGTAATGAGTCCCGTACCTGCTTCGCGAAATAACAGTTTCATTTTACTTTCTTCTTCAATGTCTCCTGTCGCAATTCCTCGAACTGCTACAGCTAGTGCTTGTGTGCCACTGTTACCAGCCATACCCGCAATAAGTGGGATAAAAACAGCTAATAACGCCACTTGGTCCAGCGTTGCTTCAAACATGCCCATCAAATTGGCCGTCAGCATACCTAAAAATGTTAACAAAATCAGCCAAGGCAACCGTTTTTTAGCGGCAGTCAACGAACTTTTGTCAAACGTGTCCATATCTGATACAGCTGCGAGTTTCGAATAATCGTCTGAAGCTTCCTCTTCTAATACATCAATAATATCGTCAACGGTAATAATGCCTAGCAAATGCTGTTGAAAATCGACTACCGGCAATGCCAGGAAGTCATAATCCTTAATCATTCGCGCTACTTCTTCTTGGTCTTCGCTAACCGAAACACTGACCACTCGTTCGTTCATAATAGCACTAATCAGGGTATCTTCTTCTGCAAGAATCAAATCCCTTAACGTGACAATGCCTGACAGCTTCTTCTCATCATCAACGACAAATACATAATAGATGGTTTCAGCATTAGGTGCTGCATTACGAAGAATATTCATCGCAGAACGTACTGTCGAATTTTTCGGTACAGCCACAAATTCTGTCGTCATAATGGAACCTGCCGTATACTCTTCGTAATGCAGTAGATCTTTAATTTGCTGCGCCGATTCTTTATCCATGATTGTTAAATAAGTGGCGACCTGCTCTTTATTTAATTCGTTTAAGATATCTACCGCGTCATCTGTGTACATATAGGACAACAAATCAGAAGCATAACGAGCATCCATCTCGAGAAATAGATCTTCGTAATCATCATCATCTAATTCAATCGCTTCAAACAAATCCGCCATCTCTTTAGGAGAGAGATACTGATACAGCAATTGCCTTGTCCCCGAATCCGCCTTCTCGTAAAAACTTGCTTGGTCGTATGGATGGTGGGATAAAAACTCATCACGGAATTCTTTAACATCTCCGCGTATAAGTAATTCAGTGAACAATGCTTCGTTTAATTCTTCATCGCGTACTACTTTTTCTTCCATCATGTATACTCCCTCCTTTCGAAGATCTTCTATGCTTGCTATAGTAGTCTATACGCTGTACCACTCATATGTATAGTAAATTTTTAAAAAGAGGTGTGTTCGATGAAATTTGATGTAATTGGTGACATTCATGGCTGCTACCAGGAGCTACTAAAGCTCATTGATCGATTAGGGTACGAAAAACAGCGAGATGTCTTTATTCATCCTGAAAACAGGCAACTCGCTTTTGTTGGAGATGCCACGGACCGCGGTCCTGAATCACTTGAAGTTCTACGTTTATTATTCGCCTTACAGGATGAGGGTATTCTTTACTATTCCCCTGGCAATCATTGCAATAAACTTTTCCGCTTTTTCAAAGGACATGATGTCCAGCTTGCTCACGGCTTAGAAATGACCGTGGCGGAATGGAAAATGCTGCCTCCACAAGAACAACAGCAATTTCGCAAACGCTATCTTGAGTTTTATGAACAGTTGCCTCATTACCAACAACTTGATCATGATTTAATCGTTGCTCACGCCGGACTAAAGGCTGAAATGGTTGGAAAGCCGCTGAGTAGAGGCATCGCGGTCTTTGTACTATACGGCGATATTACGGGAAAGTTTCACGCTGATGGTCGCCCTGTTCGCCGCGACTGGGCCAAATCCTATAAAGGTCCTAAATGGGTCGTTTATGGTCATACGCCGACGAGAGAACCTTATTTTATCAACAACACCGTCAATATTGATACCGGCTGTGTTTTTGGGGGTTCGTTAACAGCCTTCCGTTTTCCTGAAAAAGAAATCGTATCCGTCTCTTCCGAACAGCCTTATCAACCAGACCGCTTTTATCGTTACACTTAAATCAACGACTGCATGTCCCCATTTAATGACGAATGGAAGAACAGCCTTTCGTCTGTAACTGGATGGATCAATTCCAACTCTGTACAATGCAGTGCTTGGCGCTTTATGAGATTTCTCTTGCCACCATACAAATCATCTCCAACTAAGGGATGACCAATATGCGCTAAATGAACGCGTATTTGATGGGTTCTTCCCGTATTTAATTGCAAAGAAACATGCGAATAGCCTGCTAACTTTTGAAGCAAACAAACTTCAGTTTCCGCAAATTGACCGTCTTCCCGAACTTCTCGCTCGATAATGCTGGCGTTTTTTCGACCAATCGGAGCTGTTATCGTAAATTTTTCTTTTTCTAAAAGTCCATGAACTAGCGCCTCATATCGCCGCTTCATCTTTTTTTCCTGTTGTTGCAATGAAATCATATGATGAATATGGCGATTTTTTGCGATGCAAACAAGTCCGGAAGTGTCACGGTCGAGTCGAGTTGCGATATGCAAAGTAGACGGAATGCCATGGTCATTAAAATGCTTTGCAACAATATTGGCTAAACTGCCAATAGGATGCTCACGGGACGGAATCGTATTTTGCATAGGCGGCTTTTCCACAATTAGCAGCGCTTCATCTTCGTAGACAATTTCCAGTGGTCCGTCTTCTGCGCTTAAGCCTTTGCCATGTTCTTCATTCGGAAAAATAACGGTCACAGCATCCCCTTTTTCTAAGGCATGCCTGACCGTTACTTCTGCACCATTCACCAGAATTTGACCACCTCCGTATTTAACAGAAGCTAGTGTCCGTTTGGAGATGCCCCATCCTCCTAGCGCGTCTCGGAGCAATCCCGGATTTTCAGCGGTATACGTCAATTGAAAAGGTTTCATGGCATTCAATCTGAAAGCTCACTGTCGATAAACGAGTCGTGGACACGTTGCCAAAATGGAAATGCACGGAATCTCGCAAAGCGTACTTTTTCCTTGGCCACTTTATACTCGATTGATTTAACGTCTTTGTGGAGCAGTTGTAAGTGATCGACGGTAACCATAAAATCAGGGGCCTTAACAGGGCGCAATGCACATTTATGATGCCCAGGCAGCACCAGTGGGGAACCGACTGTTCGGAAGACACGGTTATTGATCGATGCCATCTCCGTCAATTGCATTGCTTGCAGCGATGGATGGATGATGGCACCGCCTAATGCTTTGTTGTAAGCTGTACTGCCTGAAGGGGTCGACATGCACAACCCATCTCCTCTAAAACGTTCGAAATGACTTTCATTCAAAAAGACATCCATTACCAATGTCACATCAGGAGATTTTACCGTTGACTCGTTCAAAGCCAAATAAACAGCGGGGTCGTCTAAGTTCTGATAATGAATGCTGACTTCAAGTAAAGGATATTCGATTACTTCATATTCTTTTTTCGCGATAGACAAAACAAGCTTTTCAATTTCAATCGGTTTCCAATCGGCATAAAAGCCAAGATGACCGGTGTGTATTCCGACAAAAGCGACTTCTGACAACTTTTCGCTGTATTTGTGAAAAGCGTGAAGCAACGTCCCATCTCCGCCGATAGACAAAACAACGTCTGGCGATTCCTCGTTCCATTCCATGCCAAAATCCTCTAAATAGTCTTTTGCGGTCCTCATCAAGTCATTGGATAATTTGTCTGTTCTCGATATGATATGAAATTTCATCGTTCTGCTCGACCTCCTTCTCTATCACTCAGGAAATGTGTACCGGGAGATTCCTTAAACTCGGTGAAATAAGCTTGGGCTTCTTGAATTTCATCCCGAATCTGGGACATCTCCTCATCTAGTTGGAACGCGGCTTCTGCTGCTCGTTGAAGCCGATTTTTTATTTCTTCTGGAAAAACGCCTTTGTACTTATAATTCAAGGAATGCTCGATTGAAGCCCAAAAATTCATAGCCAGCGTACGGATTTGGATCTCTGCTAAAATCAGTTCCTCGCCGTTAATCGTTTGAACAGGATATTCTACAATTACGTGGTACGATCGATAGCCGCTCTGCTTTTCGTTTGAGATATAGTCTTTTTCCTCTACAATTCGCAAGTCTTTACGTTGTTTTAGTAAAGCTACTACGGTTTCAATATCCCCTACAAACTGACACATCATTCGAATACCCGCGATATCCTGCAATTGATGCGCAAGCTTTTCAGAGGGTTCAAACGCAATCCCTTTTTCTAAAGTCTTATCGTAAATACTTGCTAACGGTTTGACACGTCCCGTTACAAATTCGATTGGCGAATTGGTGTTGTCATTTTCAAATTGGCTCCGCATTCCTTTAAATTTAATTTTTAATTCGTCTACTGCTTGTTTATATGGTGCTAAAAATCGATTCCATTGCCCCATCACCGGACCCCCTTACTTCTTTTAAGCTCGTGAAGCAAGTGCCTCATGAAATGCTTGCTCGACAGCGGTACGGAAATCTTCCCCGTAATTGTCGTTGCCTTCTATGTTTTCCACCAGCATCCACAGTTCTTCGTGAAAATTTGCTAATGGCATAATTTGCTTACCCCACGTCAGAAGCGGAACTTTTTTCAGTTGTAACGCTTGCGTTAACGCTGACCATGTATGTAGTTTAAATTGGACATATATATAATCAGTACCTGTGTCCAACAAATAGACAAACGCTTGATGATCAGAATCTGTCAACATTTGACCGGATGCTTCAAGCGCTTCGGCCGGTTCCATTTCTTCGATAATAAACTCAATGTTTTTTTCAGTTATTTCGGTCCTGTTTACTGCCACTAATTTATGCAAATCGAACCTTCCTTTCTAGCTTGTTGATAATGATATTTTAACACAGCTCTGCCATTCGTTGCAGTTTGCATCCAACTATCCGATAATGAAGTTACTAGAGAGGTGTTTTTCATGACAAAAGAACTTGAAATCGAATTTAAAAACATGCTAACAAAAGAAGAATATACCCGTTTACTGAAAGATTATTCCGATTTTCATAGTGGCCCCATCACCCAACACAATCATTATTTTGATACCGCTGATTTCCAATTAAAACAGCAACTTAGCGCATTGCGCATACGCGATAAAAACAAGCACTTTGAATGTACCTTAAAAATTCCAGCCCCAGTTGGACATTACGAAATTACCGATCAATTGACTAATGAACAAGCACGTCGCATGCTTGAATCACAGTCTTTCGAAGCTACAGAAGTAGCCGAAGCACTGTTAAAACTTGAGGTGCTAACAGAAAAGTTAACATCAATCGGCACCTTAACGACCCATCGTGTGGAATTTGAATACTTGCAAGGCTTATTGGTACTTGACCATTCCGAATACAATGGACAAGAAGATTTCGAATTGGAATACGAAGTTTCCGATGCTGCAACTGGTCAGGAAAACTTTTTGAATTTCTTGCAGCAACAAGGCATTCAACAACGTCCAGCAGATAAGAAAATTGCGCGTTTCATGAAATCTGCTGCAGCACGTTCTACTGATTACTAGTTTCAATCCCCAAATCCTGGCAGCTCTGCAGTCGATTTGTTTGAGATATTCGGGATCCGTTGTTAGAATGAAATGACAGCTAAAGCAAAGGAGACACGATGATGACTGGAAAACCGATTATTCCGTATGAAGAGATTGGTGCGGAAACATTATCACAGCTAGTCGACGCATTTTATGCTCGCGTAGCGGCACATCCAAAGCTGCAGCCTATTTTCCCAAATGACCTTTCAGAAACCGCCCGTAAACAAAAACAATTTTTAACCCAATATTTAGGTGGACCGAATCTTTATTCAGAAGAACATGGACATCCGAGACTAAGAGCAAGACATAACCCATTTGCCATCACCCCTACTCGAGCTCAAGCTTGGTTAGAGTGCATGAGCGAAGCGATGGATGAAGTGGGGCTAAATGGAATGTTCCGTGAAACCTTATACAACAGACTTGTTTTAACGGCACATCATATGGTCAATGAGTCTGATAGTGAGGAGGAGTTGGAGTGAGTAACTTAGATTTGGTCGAAGAAATTCATGAACCTGTGAGTTCTTTTAAACCAATGGAGCTGTATGTTTTTGTGGATCCGCTCAACCCAGAATGCTGGGAGATGCAAGGAGTCATTCGAAAATTACAAATTGAATATGGCCATTATTTTTCCATGCGTATTGTGCTAAGTACACAATTACTCAACTTAAACAAAACAATACTTTCAGCAAATATCGAGACCGACAACTTGACTCATCCCGTGTTACCTTCCGTTGCGATCAAAGCGGCAGAGCTTCAAGGAAAACGTTCAGGAAATCGATTTCTCCACAAATTGCAAGAACACCTCTTTCTTCAGTCAAAAGACGTTTCTTCTTACAGCGTTTTGTTAGAGATTGCAGAAGAAGCCGAGCTAGACCAAGAAGAATTTAAATTGGATTTTCATTCGGTGCATACCGCAAAAGCGTTTCAATGCGATTTAAAGATTACTCGTGAAATGGAAATTAACGAAGTGCCAAGCATCGTGTTTTTCAATGAATGCATTGAAGATGAAGGTGTAAAAGTATCTGGACTTTATTCATATGACGTTTATCAAACCATTTTACAAGAGATGATGGGAGAAGAAAGTTTAAATCGACAAACTCCACCTTCTTTAGATGATCTTTTCACTAAATATTCGACAATGGCAACTAGAGAAATTGCTTCTATATACAACATTTCTGAACAAACAGCAGAATGTGAGTTAAAAAAACAAGTACTTCAACAAAAACTAGAACGCATTTGCATGCCGAAAGAAACGTTATGGAAAGTTAAATAACCTGCCTCCCAACTTTGGGAGACAGGTTATTTTTTTAAGCGTTTATTATGCGTTTCGACATTCGACAGTATTTATGTAAGTTGGACAGTATTCGAGCTGAATTGGACAGTATTTCATTCAAATCGGACAGTATCACCAAATTTTAGGATAAAATAAAAAATTCATCCTTCTATTAAACGTAAAAGACGCCTTCCACGTCCGGAAGGCGTCTTTCTATATTACACAAAGGGGATGGGAGAAATGTTCACGCTCAAACAAAGGGGTGTATGTTTGTATGTGATTTATTTCACAAGATTATCTTATCATGGAATAATAGTTAAATCAATATTTCACAAGCGATTTCACAAACTTGTCATATTTGTAGTCACAATGAAATCTTCAATCCACCCGCTTGTTATTCTTAAATAATATTAAAAAGAAGCAACCTCATGAGGGCTGCCTCTTTTTAAAGCTTTATTTATTCAGCAATAATTTTTCGAGTTCGTTTAATTTTTCTTCAAATACCATGCAAGCTTCTTTAACAGCTTTCGATTGGGTCATGTCAACACCGGCTTTTTTCAGCACTTCTATTGGGTAATCTGAGCTTCCTGCCTTGAGGAATTCATTGATATAGCGGTCCACTGCAGGTTGCCCTTCTTCTAGAATGCCTTTGCTCAATGCTGTAGCTGCACTAAATCCAGTGGCGTATTGAAAAACATAATAATTATAGTAAAAGTGTGGAATGCGTGCCCACTCCAACCCAATTTCTTCATCAGCCGCGACGTCAGGCCCATAATATTTTTGATTTAGCTCGTAATAAACTTCTGTTAAGCGATCTGCAGTCAATGCTTCACGGTCTTGGTCCATTTTGTGGATCATATGTTCAAACTCGGCAAACATCGTTTGACGGAATACAGTGCCACGGAAGCCATCAAGCCAATTATTCAATAAGTAAATACGTTCCTGGTCATCATCCGTTGCATCGACCATGTATTCATTCAATAAAGCCTCGTTTGTTGTAGAAGCCACTTCTGCGACAAAAATCGAATAATCCCCGTAAACATAAGGCTGATTTTTGCGTGAATAATAACTATGGACACTGTGGCCAAATTCATGCGCCAGCGTAAACAAATTATTCACATTATCTTGCCAGTTCATCAAAATATACGGATTGGTTCCATATGCTCCTGATGAATAAGCTCCGCTGCGCTTGCCTTTGTTTTCTTTCACGTCTACCCAGCGGTTATCGATGCCTTCTTTGACAATTCCTACATACTCATCTCCTAGAGCTTCCAGCCCTTTTAGCATAACGCCTGTTGCTTTATCGTAAGGCATTTCCATCTTCACTTCTGGAACGAGTGGTGTATGCAGATCCCACATATGAACTTTGTCGAGTCCTAGTACTTCTTTACGCAAAGCAGAATAGCGATGCAATAAGTGAAGATTGTCATTGACCGTTTCAACCAAGTTATCGTAAACCGCTTCTGGAATATGGTCGTCAGCTAAAGCCGCTTGGCGAGCTGAATCGAATTTACGGATTCGCGCATTTACATTATCGCGTTTGATGTTACCTGATAAGGTAGATGCAAAGGTGTTCCGGAACTTGCCGTACGTCGCGTAAACCGCTTTAAAAGCATCTTCACGTACGCGGCGGTCGCTACTTTCTAAGAACCGAATATAATTGCCGTGTGTAATTTGAACTTGTTGGCCAGATTCATCTTCTATAACTGGGAATTCAAGGTCTGCATTGTTTAAGCTGCCAAATGTTTCGGAAGACGCTTGGGCGACTTCTGACATTTGAGCCATTAAAGATTCTTGTTCAGCCGGTAACACATGAGGACGCATCGAATTTAATTCTTTAAGTGCTTGCTTGTATAAACTCAATCCTTCATGGTTTGCGACATATTCATTTAAAGTCGATTCGTCTAGAGCTAAAATTTCAGGTGTTAAAAATGACAAACCTGCTGATACTTTTGCAAATAATGATTTGATTCGACTGTCTAGTGCTTGGTATTTTGAATTGGTCGTATCTTGATCGTAACGCATGTGCGAGTAAGTATAAAGACGTCTCAAGCGCTCCGTCAACTCATCTTTATAAACCAACACCTCATAAAGAGATTCTGCACTTTGTTGTAGCTTTCCTTGATACGATTCTGCTTTATCGCTAAGAGCAGTAACCTCTTCAAACTCTTTTTCCCAAAGCTCATCACTCGCAAATATATCTTCCAATCGCCATGTCAATTCTGTTGGAACTTCTTCTCTTGTCAGAACTTTTTCAACCATTCTATTTCCTCCTCTATTCCATTCTTTCGGGAATCGAACTACACCTTATTTTCTCAATTTTCTCAAGTTTTTGCAATAGATATCATAGACGATATCCAAAAGATTGGCATTCTCCAGTTTTTTGTCTTTAAAAGCTACATATAGAGACAAATAATCTTCCATGATTAGCACGGCTTGTTGTGTTAGTGCAGGATTGGTTAAAGTCAATTTCCCTGAAGCTACCAACGCCGCTATTGAAATGCCTTTATCGTAAGCCACTACAACTTGTAATTGCCACAGTATAGCAGGTTGCTTTATGCAGTCTGCACCCAATAAAGGAATTCCAACTAATTTCGGAACATTCATCACATCTACTCGCAATTCATAGCACAGCCGACAAAATACATTTTTAATCCGATTTTCGGCATATAACTGATTGCGGATATATTTCTTTTTCACCTGGTAAAAAACTTCCATGACCACTTTGAATTCCTCTTTTGATAACGACTTCGGCAATGCGAAAGGAAAAATCTGTTTAGTCGCTTGAAGTGACTTAGTTTTCCCTACCCACCGGTTCGGACCCACATAAAACAAATTAGACTGATAATAAAATTGGTTATTCGGCGGATAAAACAAAAGAATAAAAGAAACCTGACCTGCACTTTGTCGCATTGCAAGTTCGTCTGATTTTATCCGAAGCAGTCCAATTTCTTCTTGGCAAGGCTCTTTTAAGCCTTTAATCCAGATAGGCTGAATACCGATTGTTAGGTAACCTTTAGAGCGTTGCACAAGCTGCGAGACAGGTATTGAACTACATTGGAATTCAATAGCATAATGGCTATCGACTAAAAGATCCGCACGCTGGCGAATCGGGGGTAAGTATTGTTCTAGTTCAACGTTGAATTTTAACTGTTGGAAGAAGTGATAAAGCAGAAGTTTACCATGAAGATGTAAAGAGGATTCAGGTTCGCCGGAATGGTCGCAGTCTGAAAGAGTTTTGTGTGCAAAATGAGGAATATTAATTTGTCCAATTTTCAACAGCAGCGAGGCTTGACAGGAGGGGCAATAAAACTGTTCTTGCAAACGAATTTCCTGCAATTCTTGTCGTGTATGCTTGCCGGTTAAATAAAATAATTCCTGGCGCTTGGTTTTGGCCACTAATATAGTAATCACTCTCCTTTTATTCAGTTTATGAAATTAACAGGAGTTTGGCAACAAAAAAAAAGATCTCCTTCTCAGGAAATCTTAGCCGAAATAGTGAAGCACATTTGAAAGTGCATCCTCTGTAAAAATAGGTTTACCGTATTCTTCAAGACGGTGAATTGTGACAGGTGAAGTACGCAAATACTCTGCAATGATACTGACATTATTTTTGATGTCTTCTTGTGAATGAAGAATTTCATCGAAATTTGTATAAAGATAGTACTTGTTGTCGAAATGGTAGATAGCTGATGCAATCGGCACGTACATTAAGCGCCTTGCAATCGGTAGCAATTCTTCCACTTCTGAGAAGACAAATGTATATTCAAGTTTCTTAACATCAGGTTCTTCAAAAACTGGCTCGAATTCATCAAATTCTGGAGCAGCTGCATCTTCGCTTGCAAACATTTTTCGACGTTCCTCTATATCATCAGGCAAGTCGAGTTTTTGCCCATCTTTAGTTAATTGAGCGCGTGTCACAGTCACTTCAAGACCTTTGTCCATAGCCTGGACTTGGATCCACAGTGGACCTTCCATTACGAAATCGGCCTCTTCGTTGACTTCATCCATCATTTCCCAAAAAAGCTCTTCACTTTTATCTCTGTTAAACCAGATTTCGTCACGGCTAAACCCTCGCTCTTCAACGTCGAGATAGGAAATGTAAAATTTAACTGTGTTGTCGTTTATGCGTTCTATTTCCATTTTACACCTCTCCTTTACGGTTTGGACTAAGAGAACATTCCTCAGAGCCGTGCTGTATTACTTTTAATAAGTATAACTTCTATTGCAGATAAAGAAAAAGTTTATGCCTATCTCTACTGGCAGTTGCAAGTACATAGAGTTTAATCTACTTAACTGATTTATGCAACTAATTTAGGATAAAGAAAAGCTGCCCGAAGATCTCTTATGAAATACCATAAAGACCGGGCAGCTAATGCATTTATTGTTAGTTCACCATACGCTGAGCTTCAAGCAACTGATAAGCTCTGACTTTACGTGGTAGGAATCGACGAATTTCATCTTCATTGTATCCTACTTGAAGGCGTTTTTCATCCATAATAATCGGACGACGCAACAAACCAGGATGCTCCTGAATTAACTCATACAAACGCTGAAGCGGTAAACTCTCAACATCTACATTTAATTTTTGGAATATTTTAGAACGAGTAGAGATGATTTCATCCGTACCGTCTTCAGTCATACGTAAGATTTCTTTAATTTCACTAATAGTTAGTGGCTCAGAGAAAATATTGCGTTCTGTATATGGAATGTCATGTTCCTCAAGCCATGCTTTTGCTTTTCTGCAAGATGTGCAGCTCGGAGAAGTAAATAGTGTAACCATCATAGTGGAGCACTTCCTTTCGGATTCATGAAAATTTTAGTGTATTTCTTTTTTCAATTTAGAATCATTATAGTTTAGAGGCTCTACATTCATTATACAACGATTGGAGCTATTTTAATAGTCTATCTCAATAAATAAATTAAAAAAGAAGCATTTCGTCACATTTTGACTATATTTTCTTTATACTTTGTAAGTTATATCTTAAATTTACCCTGTTTCATTTTGTCGTAAACTCCCAAATCAAAATATTTTATTCTCATTTACCATTTCTTTTTGAAAATGTCTTTCATACTTATATATTACGTTTCAGTCTGAAAAAGGTTTCATTTTAAGCTAGTTAATTTAATGAGTTATTTCTTGAATACATTTTTAAGGCGTATAATCTACCCCCTCGGAATAGGAATTTCCAGCGTTCCACAACAGAAACTCTTCTATTCCTTGATCATTGAGTGCTTTGATCTGAGCCTCTACTTCTACTTTTCCGTATCGCTTATAATTACCAGCGCCTAAGTAACTCGCTGTAAAGTCTTGAAGCCAAGGTCTTGAAACAGGTGCATTGTCTAAGCTTGCTAGCACTTGGTTTTCTACTTTCGCGTATTCTGTCACTAGTTGATAAGGTTCTAAGTCCGGTTTTGCGATTCCAAAATAAGAGGTCCAGTGACTCGGGTAAATCATGGATGAAATCACGTCGACATTTTCAGAGATCTTCGAAAAATTCTGACCGATACCTGGCGCTTCTGGCAAAGTAGCCGCATAGCCGAAAATGTCGACTGATACTTCTACTCCATAAGGTTGTAATTGTTCTTTAGCGTAAGCCACAAAGTCTGTCACGGCCTCGACTCTTCTTTGTATAGGGTCAGCAGCAGAATCTTCGTAATCACCGAGTGAATAAGTTAAGTCATTCGCCCGGTTCTCAAAACCTTCTGGGAAGCGGACATAGTCGAATTGGATTTCTTTGAATCCAAGCTTTGCTGCTTCGATGGCAATTTGAACATTATGATCCCATACTTCTTTTAGAAATGGATTCACAAACGATTCTCCGCGGTTATTTTTCCATACTTGATCTCCGTCCATAAATGTTAGTTCCGGTCTTTTTTCAGCTAAGACGGTATCTTTAAATACAACGACGCGGGCGATCGGATAGATCTCTTTTTTCTCTAATTTTTCTAGCATTGCTCGCGGATCTTTTATTAGGGCTTGTCCCATATCCAGTTTCGCCAAATCTGAACCTTCTTCAGGTATGTACGTTAAGTGGCCTAAGTCTTCTTTTATATCAATAACCATAGCGTTTAATTCTGTTTTATCCACAAGATTAATTAGCGAATCAAAGCGTTCTCCTCCAGCCGAATGGGCCGTTACAAAAATTCCTCGTACAGCATCTGGGTAAGTAAACTCCAGTCCAGAATCAAATTTGAATAGTTTGGATGATGCCAATACCTGAGAGTCAAGTTCAGCTGTTTCATAGGCACGCTGTGTAAAATTAGGCGTTTTATCTTCTTCATCTGCATATACATTTCCTATACTTACTAAACTAATGCTCACTGCACAAACGGTCATCCATTTCCACGTTTTCATCATTTGCTGCACTCCTTTTTCCATTATTGCATTAAGGCGACTAACGATGAGTACTGATAAAGAACGGTCTGCTCGTTAAAGTTTTTCTTTATCCATCGTTCTTCCATTCTATCATTTATTTGACTTATAAAATAAGGAAATTACGAGAATGGTGAATAGAGTTGTTATATATGAAGAAAAGAGTAATTAAAAAAACGATGCCCATAAGGACATCGTTTTTCTTTACTTCACTGCAGCTGCTTTTATAGACTCAAGTTCGCGCTCTGAACACTGAACAAAGTGGCCAGGACTGATTTCTCTCATCCGAACATCATCAGCTTTTGTGTATTCGTGTACAGCAGGATCATATGATTTACGTACCCGGTTGCGTTCATAGTTTGGATCTGGCAACGGAATCGCTGATAACAAGGATTGCGTGTATGGATGCAATGGATTCTTGTATAACTCTTCAGCAGGAGCTAGCTCTACTAATTTACCAAAATACATAACACCGATACGATCTGAAATGTATTTAACCATTGATAAATCATGCGCGATGAATAAGAATGTTAATCCTTTTTCAACTTGAAGTTCTTTCAGTAAGTTTACAACCTGCGCTTGAATTGAAACGTCTAGTGCAGAAATAGGCTCATCGGCAATGATAAAATCAGGATCTACCGCTAAAGCACGGGCAATTCCAAGACGCTGACGCTGTCCACCTGAGAATTCATGCGGATATCGGTTCGCGTGCTCTTTGTTCAAACCTACTGTTTCCAACAAGTCATAAACCATTTTTTTACGTTCTGTTGCATTTTTTGCTAAGCCATGAATATCGATGCCTTCAGCAATAATATCCATAACTTTCATACGCTGGTTTAACGAAGCATAAGGGTCTTGGAAAATCATTTGCATTTTACGGTTAAATTTCTTTAAATCTTGTTTTGATTTTTTCCCATGAACATTTTCACCTTCGTAGAAAACATCACCGTCTGTTGCATCATATAAACGGATGATCGAACGTCCAGTTGTGGATTTTCCACAGCCTGACTCTCCAACAAGTCCTAAAGTTTCGCCTTTGTAAATATCAAAGCTAATGTCATCTACTGCGCGGACTTCGTTTGCTTTACCGATATTGAAATACTGTTTTAGGTTTTTAATTTCGAGTAACTTTTCAGCCATTATACCGCGCCCCCTTCATAATATCTGCTTCCCGGGAATTTCTTCATGCGTTCAATAACGGTCAAAGGCGGTTCTACCTGAGGCGCATCTGGATGCAACAACCAAGTTGCAGCAGAGTGCGTATCACTGACTTTGAAGAATGGCGGATTTTGCTCCATATCGATTTTTAGTGCATATTCGCTCCGAAGAGCAAAAGCATCTCCTTTTGGTGGATCCAACAAATCAGGAGGCGTTCCTGGAATCGCATACAGCTTTGCATCTTCTGTATCGAGTGAAGGCATTGAACTCAACAAGCCCCATGTATATGGATGCTGCGGGTTATAGAAAATTTCATCCACTGTGCCGATTTCAACAATTTTCCCTCCGTACATAACGGCTACGCGATCGGCTACGTTGGCTACGACACCAAGATCGTGTGTAATGAAAATAATCGAAGTATCAATTTTCTTTTGTAAGTCTTTCATTAACTCTAATATTTGCGCTTGAATTGTCACATCCAGTGCAGTTGTGGGCTCATCCGCGATCAAAATTTTCGGGTTACAAGCTAATGAAATGGCGATCACGATCCGCTGGCGCTGTCCACCTGAGAATTGGTGAGGATATTGTTTCATCCGCAGTTCAGGTTTTGGCATGCCGACCAAACGCAACAAGTCGATCGCAACTTTTTTTGCTTCTGTCTTACTAATTTTCTGATGTTTTAACAAAGGCTCTGTTAACTGACGGCCAATTGGCATTGTCGGATTTAAAGAAGTCATTGGATCCTGGAAAATCATCGATATTTCTTTTCCACGGATTTTCTGCATCTCGCGATCACTCAATTTCGTTAAATCTTGACCTCCGAACAAAATTTCACCATTTTTAAATTCTGCTGATTGTTCTGGTAGCAAACGCATAATGGATTTTGTCGTAACAGATTTTCCTGAACCCGACTCTCCAACGATTGCTAAAGTTTCACCTTTATATAAATCAAAGTTGACCCCACGTATCGCTTTAACTTCCCCACCTTGGGTATTAAAGGAAAGTTCAAGGTCTTTTACTTGTAAAATTTTCTCCATTATAAACTTTCCTCCTTAATCTTTCATCTTCGGATCGAGGGCATCACGAAGTCCATCACCGATCAAGTTAAACGCAATCATAATCAAACTCAGCAAGATGGCCGGGAATGCTAAAATATGCGGCGCAAATTGGATTAACGCGTAACCATCATTGATTAATGTACCAAGCGAAGCATCTGGTGCTTGAAGACCTAGACCGATAAAGCTTAAGAAAGCTTCAAAGAAAATAGCACTTGGAATGGTGAACATTGTATTGATAATAATTACGCCCAAAACGTTTGGCATTAAATGCTTCCATATAATGCGACTATCGCTGGCACCTAAAGTACGGGCAGCCAAAACAAATTCCTGACTCTTATATTTAAGAACTTGCCCACGGACGACCCGGGACATTCCGGTCCATCCGGTTATGGTTAAGGCAATAATAATGGCCAGTATTCCGGGGTCCATAATTAAGATAAACAAGATAACAACAACTAAGTTCGGAATACCTGTCAGGATTTCGACAATCCGCTGCATGAAGTCATCCACACGCCCGCCGAAGTATCCTGAAACACCCCCGTAGATTACACCAATTAACATATCAATTGCTGCTGCTACAAAAGCAATGAACAAGGACACTTGAGTCCCTTTCCACACACGAGAAAACATATCGCGGCCAAGTCCATCTGTACCAAACCAATAATTGACTTCGACATTTTTCATTTCATACAGATCGACTTTTTGGCCACCCAAAGTTCCAACACCATTTAAAATCCCTAATTTTTCTATACCCGGAATTTTCGGCGGTAAGTTTGCATGAGTAATCGTTTGCGCATTAGGCTCATAAGGACTAATCACTGGTCCTAAAAAGGCCATGATTGCAATCAAACCAAAGAGAATTAGACTGAACAAAGCACCTTTGTTTTTCCGAATACGGTACCAAGCATCTTGCCAAAAACTAACGCTTGGTTTTGTAATGCGTTCAGCTTGCTTCGAATCTAATGTAATCCGCTCAAACGAACCTTGCGGCAGTTCTGGGATTTTATCAATTTTCTGAGTCATTAATTTTTACCTCCTGAAAGACGGATACGAGGGTCAATGACACCATACAAAATGTCTACCAATAGGATCACCACAATCAGGAATACTGAGAAGAAAATAGTAGTTCCCATAATGATGGAGAAATCGCTGACAATAATCGATTTAACAAATTGCTCCCCGATACCTGGAATTGCGAAAATTTGTTCAACAACAAGTGACCCCGTTAGAATAGCTACAGCCATCGGTCCTAAAACCGTAATCAATGGAATCAACGCATTACGAAACGCATGTTTAAATGCAATTTCTGATCCGCTTGCGCCTTTAGCTTTTGCTAATGTAATATAATCCGACCCAAGAACTTCAATCATTTCTGTCCGGATAAAACGTGCTGCTGTAGCAAGTGGGAACATCGCTAACGCGACAGAAGGCAGTACGCTGGACATAAAGCCATCTTTCCACAAAGCCACTGGGAACAGTCCCCATTTTAATCCGAACCAATATTGCAAGAGTGAAGCAAAAACAAAAGAAGGAATTGATATTCCGACAATCGCTATGAATGTGCTGGTGTAATCAACCCAAGTGTTTTGTCTTAAAGCGGCAACCATTCCCAAAAGTATTCCTAAAACGGTGCCAAGCAGCATGCCTTGGAAACCAATTTGAGCGGATGGACCCATTCGACTTAAAATGACATCTGTCACTTCTGCTCCTTTAAACTGGTTGATAGAAATTCCTAGATCTCCTTGTACGAGACCAAACATATAGTCAAAATACTGAACCGGGAGTGGTTTATCCAAACCATATCTAGCCTCTACAACTGCCCTTTGTTCTGGAGATAATTTATCTGCGGAAGCAACAGGGGAACCTGGTAAAATCTTAATTAAGAAAAAAGTGAATGTAGCAATTAATGCTAATGTGAGAAACATATAAATTAAACGCTTGCCAATATACTTCGCCATGGTGCACCTCCAAAAATAATTCTATTTGACAAATTCATCAAAAAACAATGAATTTGCAGCATTCATGATTTAGCAGAAAAGTGGTAATTTTCCGTCAATTACTTAGCATTAGAAAAGAGAGTATACCGATCCAAAATACGATATACTCTCTTTCTATTTTGTTTTCACAGTAGCGGGATTAAGTTATTATTTGCCCGAAATGTATGCCCATTTGTAAGAGAAATCTCCACCGAATGGGTGTTTAATAATGTCATTTACGTACGGTTGTTGTAGAGCCATTGCTCCGCGTTGGTAAAGTGGCGCGATAGCTGCATCATCTTCTAGAAGAATTTTTTCAGCTTTAGCCATTGCTTCCCAACGTGCAGCTGGGTCTGTTGCTAGTTCGCCTTTAGCTGATTCAACTAAAGCATCATACTCAGGGTTCGAGTAAGCCATTTTGTTTTGAGGAGATCCAGTAACGAACAAGTCGATGAATGTCATAGGATCCTGATAATCTGGTCCCCATCCAGCTGTTTGAATGTCATAGTCCTGAGCTTCATCAAGTTCTAAACGAACTCCAAAAGGTACTGCTTTAAGGTTGATTGTCAACCCTTCAAGATTTGTTTCAAGTTGGTTTTTCAAATAAGCGTCCATGTTTTTAGCAGTTTCAGTGTCGCCACCCAAGATTTCAAGTGTCACTTCTTCCACTCCTAATTCTTCAAGACCAGTAGCCCAAAGTTTTGCAGCTTCTTCAGCATCGAATTCAATTAGGTCGCCATTAACTTCACGGAAGTCCGCTTTGTTTTCATCAAAAGCAAACTCAGTTGGCACTAAGAATGTTGCTGGTAGTGAACCGTTAGCCAATACTACGTCAACTAGATCTTGCTTGTTAAAGCCTGACGCGATTGCTTTACGGATATTTACGTTTGCAAGAGCATTTTTCTCGCCCTTACGTTCTTGGTTCAGTTTGAAGTAGAAAACAGTTGGTTCCAAATCAGTTACTAAGTTTTCGTCATTTGCGTATTGCATTGCAAATTCACCGCTCAACGCAGCACGATCTTTTTCACCAGAGTTGTAAAGGTTAACTGAAGTAGCAGGTTCTTTTACTACGTCCCAGTTGATTGTTTCAAGTTTAACTGTTTCAGCATCCCAATATTCAGGGTTTTTCTGCATTTTCCAAGTTAAACCAGTTCCGTCCCAATCAGTCAATGTGAATGGTCCGTTGAAGATCAAGTTATCAGAGTTAGAAGCGTAAGCGTCACCTTTTTCAGTTACGAAAGCTTCGTTCTGTGGATAGAAAGTTGGGAAAGACATTAATGACATAAAGTAAGGTACTGGACGTTCAAGCTTTACTTCAAGCGTGTTGTCGTCTACAGCCGTAACTCCAAGTTCAGTTGGTTCCATTTTTCCTTCAGCAATATCAGTAGCATTTAAAATTGATCCGCCCATCATGTATGCTCCGTATGGAGATCCTGTAGCAGGGTCAATTGAACGTTGCCAAGAGTAGACAAAATCTTTAGCAGTAACAGGTGTTCCATCTGACCAGTTTGAGTCACGCAATTTAAATGTATAAGTTAGTCCATCTTCGCTGACTTCAGGCTCGCCATCCGCAAGTGCTGGTTCAGCTACGCTTTCTTGATTTAAACGGAATAGACCTTCGTTAACATTGTTGAAAATGTTAAACGCAACTGCATCTTCAGCTAATGAAAGATCCATTGTTGGAATTTCTGCGCTTTCCATTAAGTTCAATACTTGCTCTGAGTCTAATTCCCCAGCTGTCTCTTTGTCATCTGGTTTGTCAGTTCCAGTTTCTTTTTCATCGCCGCCACCACACGCTGCTAGAAAAGCACTTAGAACTAAAACTAGGCTTAGTAGCCAAAAAATCTTACTGTTTTTCACTAAATTGACCCCCTCGAATTTTCTGAAAACTTGGTACACTCTTAATTATACATACATATTTTTTCTTGTACAGAACTTTTTTGCTAATTTTTACACTCTTGTAACAATTGCGTTACATTGATATTACAAGAAACCTTGAGAATGTTGGATTTGTAAGCGTTTACGCAGTCTACGATAAACAAAAAATATTTTGATTTTTTTTAGAATTTCTTCTACAATTGGTAAGAATCGAGGTGCCAATTTTGAAAAAATTGTTTTTTTCTATCGTAATTATTCAAGTATTGATTTTAATTACTGCTTTTTTTAGGACTGATCATGTCACGTTGTTGTCGTATATTAATAATTCATTTGTTTACGGCGGCATTTTATTGTTTTTGGGTTCTTGGGTTTTTGTCGTTCGAACAGGTGTGTTTGATATATTCACTATAAGTATGAGAAAGGCTTTCAAGCTAAAATCGACTCTTGAAGATGATGAGATGCGGCCGCCTTCTGAAGTGATTGCTTTTTCCAGTTCGTATCTGCTCCTTACTGGCACGATCACCTTGCTGATCATGATGGTTTGCCTAGTAATTTATAGCCTTTAGTATTGCTTCCTAAATTGGTTATGTATTATAATAATAGGATATAAAATGAGCCATGAAAAAGAAGAGTAAATGCAGTTCCTTCTATAAGAGAGTCTGTGGTTGGTGAAAACAGATGGAGTGCTGCATCGAATGGACTTTTGAGCTGAATCGGTGAATAGGTAGTAGCTGATTCCGTGTTCTTCACGTTATGAAGAAGAGTGGCCGGTGACGGCAACTAGGGTGGTACCGCGGAAAACACATCATTCGTCCCTTTTTTAGGGGATGTGTGCTGTGTTTTTTACTTTGAGGAGGAATAATAATGACCAAGAAGAAAATTTTTTCAGGCGTTCAGCCTACTGGTACGGTAACACTCGGAAATTACATAGGTGCGTTTAAACAGTTTACTGAGCTGCAAGATGAATATGATTGTATTTTTTGTATTGTTGATCAACACGCCATTACAATGCCTCAAGATCGACTAGCGTTACGTAAAAATATTAAGGCGTTGGCGGCACTTTATCTAGCCGTTGGAATTGATCCCGAAAAAGTAACTTTGTTTATTCAATCGGAAGTTCCAGCGCATGCACAAGCCGGATGGATGTTACAATGTGTTTCAACCATCGGAGAACTAGAACGCATGACACAATATAAAGACAAATCGGCGAAAAATGCTTCTGTTTTGGCAGGATTGTTAACGTATCCGCCATTGATGGCAGCCGATATTCTTTTGTATCAAACTGATATTGTACCTGTTGGCGATGATCAAAAACAGCATATTGAATTGACGCGTGATTTAGCAGAGAGATTTAACCGGAAGTACAACGATGTCTTTACTATGCCTGATATACGTACTCCTAAAAATGGCGCACGTATTATGTCCTTGCAAGACCCTACAAAGAAAATGAGTAAATCTGATCCCAACAAAAAAGCAATGATCACTTTGCTTGATGACTTGAAAACAATTGAAAAGAAAATTAAGAGTGCTGTCACTGATTCAGAAGGAATTGTTCGCTACGACCCAATCAATAAGCCTGGTGTTGCCAACCTTTTAACAATCGAAGCTGCGTTAACTGGCGAAAGTATCGATGATTTGGTGACAAAGTACGAAGGGGCGGGGTATGGAGATTTTAAATCTTCCGTTGCACAAGCTGTTATCAAACATTTAGCTCCTATTCAGGAACGTTATGCCTTACTTCTTGATTCTGACGAATTAGATACCATTCTTGACGCAGGTGCCCAAAAAGCTAATTTCCTAGCCACTAAAACCTTAACGAAGATGGAAAATGCTATGGGTCTTGGACGTAAAAGAAAATAAAAAAAGAGCTGCAAAATCGCAGCTCTTTTTTATTTGGTTATTATTCTGCTGTAATTGCTTTTTCTTCACTCACAGCAAGATCAGACAAGTAAATGCCAGTTCCATCACCGATTGCATAATTCAATACGCGATTGTTAACCGGGCTAAGTAATGCGCGATATAGAGTCGGGAATACCGGCACTTCATCAACCATCAACTGCTGCCACTCTTTGTATACGTCTTGACGGTATGTTAAATCGAATGCTTCTGGTGAACGGCCTTCTTTTAAAAGACGCTCGTTGTCTTCGTTTTCCCAGCGAGCAAAATTGTATAGAGCTTCAGCTCCGTAAAGACCTGAAGGATCTACGTCAATTCCAACTCCCCAAGCTGCTTGGTAGACATCTACTTCTGGATCGTCTTCTCCGCCGTTACCAACACGGTCGTAGAATGTATTAAACTCAAGCATTTCCAAGTTTACCTTTAATCCAACTTTTTCCCATGATTGTACATAGTATTGAGCTAATGGCTCAGCAGTGTCTCCACCCGTCATCGAAATAAAGTTGATTTCAAGTGGTTTGCCTTCCGGATCTTCACGGAATCCATCATCATCCGTATCAACATATCCTGCATCATCCAAAAGCTTCATTGCGGCTTCAGGATCATACGCTCTGCCTTCGTTTTTATCGTCATGGAATTCAGGATGCGACGGTGGAATCAATGTTGTTGCATTCCAACGTAATCCATTATAGAAACGCTCGCCAACTGCCGTGTTGTCTACAGCATGCCACATTGCTTGACGAAGTTCGACATCGCCCATTTTCGCATCTGGGTTAGGCGCTACTACGTTTTTCTCTGCATCCCATGTTCCAAGTTTAAAGCCAATATACGTATAAGCACGATCAATCGTACCTAAGTATTCAACGTTAGACATTTCAGCATTGTCCGGGAATTGATCTACTGGGAAATCACTGATCAAGTCAACGCCACCCGTTTCCAATTCTTGAACAACTGTTGAACTGCTAATTACTTTGATTGTCACGCCATCAAGTTTTGGTGCTCCGCGCCAGTAGTCTTCGTTTTTAGTAAGCGTTACAGACTCACCAGGTACGATGCTGTCTACTTTAAACGGTCCAAAACCAATTGGGTTTTGACGAACTTCTGGTGAAGATGAAATATCTGCTACTGCCATGTCGCCAAAAATGTGCTTCGCTAGTGGATATGACCAAATGCTTCCTGTTAATAGAGAAGGTGTTGATTCGATGTACGTAATTTTCAATGTTTTCTCATCAACTACTTCAATGCCTGAAATCGTATCAGCTTTTCCGCTGTTATACTCTTCCATTCCTTCAATGTTCGTGAAATCAGAGTTGTAGCGAGGACCGTCGTAATCTTTGTTACCGATTACTTCGTGCGCAAACTGCCAGTCTTCAGCAGTTACAGGCTCGCCGTCGTGCCAGTTGACATTATCGCCGATTTTGAATGTAAATGTGCGTTCATCTTCTGAAATTTCATATGTCGCAGCTCCATCATTTGTATACACGTAGTTTTCATCCCACGTTAACAAGCCTTCATCAAACCAGTTTAAAATTTCTGCATCTGGTGCACCAGAGTAGAAGTTCCAGTTTAACGTTCCTTCAAATACCGTATCGGATACTAAACCAAATGTAATCGTTCCACCATCAATGGCTTCGCCTTCATTGGTTTTAACATTGCTAAAATCTTCTATTGAATACATGCCGTCTTTCTTTTTATCTCCGTCTTCAGCGCCTTTGTCGTCGCCGTCTTTCGCTTTATCGTCACCGTTACAAGCTGCCAAAATTAGGACAAAAGATATGATTAAAAAGAGTAAAAACTTAGACCTGTTATTCTTCCCCATTCTTTATTTCCCCCTCTAGTTTTAAATGAAATAATTGCTGTATACTGAATTGTTCTAGCCGCAGTTCAATTTCTCCCCCTTCTCCCCCTATTTTGTTACCCTCTTCGCTGCCGGGCATCGGTAGCGCGTTTTAACGCTTGCCCAACATTATTTATACTAAGCATCAATACTAAAATTAGAATTGATGCAGGTAACCAAATCCACCATCTCAGCTCCAGCGTTTGAGGATTTCGTGCGTAACTAATCAACGTCCCCAGACTTGGAGTTGACTCTGGAAAACCGAATCCTAAAAAGGACAATCCAGATTCAATTCCGATATTTGCCGCTAAGTTTAACGTCATCGTCACGATGATGATCGAACTTAGGTTTGGTAACACTTGGAAAAACATAATTTTAAAATCGGACGTCCCTAATGTTTTAGAGGCTTTTACGTAATCCAACTCTTTTTCCTGTAATGCTTTAGACCGAATTAGACGGGCGATTCCCATCCATAAGAAAGCCGTCATGATTAATGAAAACGATACAATGCTATAACCAGGGACAGCCGTAACAAAAGCGATGACAATCATGAGCGTTGGCAAGACCATGAAAAAGTCGACAAAACGCATGAAAACATTATCAACAGTGCCTCCGTAGTACCCGGAGATCAGTCCGACCAATATGCCGATAATTCCTGTCAATAACGTAACGATGATTCCAATAGCCAGAGAGTTACGCGTCCCAATAATCAATTGACCAAAAATATCTCGTCCGCCGTAATCGGTGCCGAGCCAATACATCTCAGATGGCGCTTCATAAAGAGCAAACAAGTCCACTTTAATGATTTCAGCTTGATCCAAAATAATGGATGTCCCGAATACGCCAGCAACAATTAGAAATAAAAACAATAAAGAAACAAAAGCTACTTTATCTCGTATTAATTCTCTTAGCAATATACTAAATCCAGATGGGCTTTTACCGAGATCCAAATCTGGAATTTGTGTTCCAACGTCTTTATCAAGTCTCATAGTTACACCTCAAAATTATCATTTATTATTTAATCCGGATACGTGGATCTACTAAACTTAAGATGATATCTGATAATAACGCACCAATAATTGCGGCAAGTCCGAATAACAGAACAAGGGCTGTCATGACGCTATAATCACGCAAACTAATAGAAGATAGGAATAACTCACCCATTCCTGGATAGCCAAAAATGTTTTCGATGAATATGGTTCCCCCAATCAATCCTGTGATTTCGTATCCAAAGAATGCTGCAATTGGAAGCAACGAGTTACGAAGTACATGGCGGTTATAAACCCGTGATTCAGATGCCCCTTTAGCGCGAGCTGTTACGATAAAATCTTTTTGTTTCGTATCAATAATCTCACTTCGTAAGTACTGAACGGTAGATACGGTAGTAATTAAAGCCATCGATAATGCCGGTAATAATAAATGATTTACTTTACTGATGAAATAGGCAAAGGTTCCTGGTTCTGTACCAGGTGCGACACTGCCGCTTGTCGGGAACCAACCAAGTTGGAAACCAAAAATGAACAACATCACTAATGCGAAAATGAATAAGGGTGCTGCAAAGCCAATGTACGTATAACCTGTAATCGCACGGTCCAACCACGTGTCATTAAAACGGCCACTAATGATTCCAAGAGGAATAGCGATCAAATACGTTAAAATCAATGTTGCTAAAGACAACCACAACGTATTAATCATTCGCCCGCCAATTAATTCAGATACTGGCATTTTAAAGCGGAATGATTGACCAAAATCACCTTGTAAGACTCCTTTAATCCAGTCGATGTACTGCACATACCAAGGATTGTTTAACCCGAGACGTTCACGCATTGCCTCGATAGTAGCGGGATCAATACTTGGGTCGATCAATCCTGTTAATGCATCTCCTGGCATGGCTTGAGCTAAAATAAAGACCAATAAACTTAATACAATTATTTGCGGGATAGTGATCAGTGTTCTGCGAACAATTAATTTCCACATACCATTCAACCTCTCTCAGCTAACGCTACTTGGTGGGTAGCTGAAATTGATTTTAACGAGTAAGGCAAACCTTCTTCATCAAAAAAGTCTTTTTCCAGCCGGTCATATTCAGCTTTTACCAACTTACGATTTTCATAGTGCATATCTCGATTGCGTGGATTACTATCTGGAATAGCTGCTATTAAACGCTTCGTATAAATATGCTGTGGATTGGTAAAAATTTCTTCTGCTGTGCCATTCTCAACATATCTCCCTTTATACATAATGCCAATATGGTCACACATATGGCGAATGATTCCTAAATCATGACTAATAAATAAATACGTTAAATTTAGTTCTTTTTGGATTTCACGCATAAAGTTTAATACTTGAGCTTGGACCGATACATCTAATGCAGAAACAGGTTCATCAGCAATAATCAATTTGGGATTTAAGGCAATTGCCCGGGCAATACCGATTCGTTGACGCTGCCCTCCAGAAAATTCGTGAGGATACTTGTAAATAGCCTCTGGACTAAGTCCTACTAATTCCATCAGTTCTTGCACACGCATCCGTTCTTCTTTTGCAGATAATTTTTCATAGTTGCGGAGTGGTTCAGCTACTATATCTGCGACTCTTTTTTTTGGATTGAGCGATGAGAAAGGATCCTGAAAAATCATTTGAATATCTTTTCGCACATCAATGTACTCTTTTTTGCTAACTGTCGCCAAGTCTCTACCTTCAAACAGAACTTTTCCTGAAGTAATGTCATTTAATCCGATAATGGCACGACCGGTCGTTGTCTTTCCAGACCCCGATTCTCCAACAAGTCCATAAGTTTGACCTTGTTCAATCGAGAACGATACGCCATCTACTGCACGGACATGATCTTGTACCGTTTGAAAGACACCGCCACGAACAGGAAAGTGAACTTTTAAATTTTCAACTTCAATTAGCGACATAATTGTGTTCCTCCTCGACTTTTTCTGGAAAGTAGAAATCCTTGTAGCACGTACAGCGCACAAAGTGGCCTGTGCTTATCTCATGGAGTTCAGGTGAAGCCTCATGAGAAGAATCATCAATCCATGGGATACGAGAAGCAAAGCGACAGCCAGTTCTCGGTAACTTTTGTAAGGAAGGAACCACACCTTGAATAACATGAAGATCTGATTTCACTTCTGATAATGTTGGAATCGAATTTAATAATGACCGTGTGTACGGATGCTTCGGGTTTTCCATTAAGGTATAGATATCAGCGATTTCTACGATTTGTCCGGCATACATAACAGCGACTCTGTCGGCCATTTCAGCGACTACACCTAAATCATGCGTGATCAGAATAATGCCAGCATGAATGGTCTCTTTTAGTTCTTTAATCAAATCCAAAATTTGAGATTGAATGGTTACGTCTAGCGCAGTTGTCGGTTCATCAGCAATCAGCAACTCAGGCTGATTGGAGATGGCCATGGCGATCACAATGCGTTGACGCATACCACCTGACAATTCGTGTGGATACTGATGATATGTTTTTTCTGGTCGCGGAATGCCGACTTGGTTTAATAGATTGATCACTTGTTTTTTCCTCAAACTCTTTGAGCTTTTCGGATTGTGAAGGAATATCGCTTCATCAATCTGAGCGCCCACTACCATAAGTGGATTTAGCGCCGACAGAGCATCTTGAAAAATCATCCCCATTTCGCTGCCTCGCAACTTTTTCATTTGAGCCGGATTTGCCGTTACTAAGTTATTTCCTTTATAATTGATTTGGCCTTCTATTTGGGCTCTTGTATGAAGACCCATAATGGAGAACGCAAATGCACTTTTTCCGGAGCCAGATTCCCCCACAATTGCCAGCACTTCATTTTTTTTAACATTCAAGGAAACATCATCAACTGCAGCATAATAATTATCTTTAATTCTAAAGGACGTTTTTAGATTTTTGATTTCAAGCAAAACTTCATTCACATTTATCCTCCTCAAAATAAAGCGTTCTACCATTTCTTTTAACGTCTCACATTCTTCATACCTTAGTAGTTTAAATATTCAGACTTAAACAGATAAAAAATGCCTTCAAATCGACGTTTGTCTTTCTGTTAATAATTGAGTTTACATCTTTTTTTCATTATATTTAGAATAGCACAATAACTTAAGGTGTCGAGAGGTTTTTTCATTTTTTATAAAATTATGGGTTTTTTTCTTTTCTTTTACTTTTATTAAGCATAAAAATGGCAATCTGCAGGATCTCCTGTAGATTGCCATTTTCGTCTTGTTATACTTTCTTGAATACTAACGAAGCGTTATGTCCACCAAATCCAAGTGAATTGCTCATCGCGTATTCAAACTCTGCTTTACGTGCAGTGTTTGGAACATAGTCTAAATCGCATTGTTCGTCAGGTGTTTCGTAATTTGTCGTTGGAGGCATAATGCCTTCTTGTAATGCCAGTGCTGTGAAAATCGCTTCGACTCCACCGGCAGCTCCAAGCAAATGACCTGTCATGGATTTAGTTGAGCTCATTCCTAATTTATAAGCATGTTCGCCAAAGACTGTTTTGACAGCCATTGTTTCATACAGATCGTTATAAGCCGTACTGGTACCATGTGCATTAATGTATCCAATATCCGTAGTTTCAACGCCTGCATCTGCCAAAGCTTGTGCCATTGCACGAGCTGCACCTTCGCCACCTTCAGCAGGAGCAGTGATGTGATAAGCATCTCCTGTAGAACCATAGCCAACGACTTCCGCATAAATTGTAGCACCTCGTGCTATCGCATGTTCGTATTCTTCAAGAATAACGATACCTGCGCCTTCTCCAATGACAAATCCATCGCGGTTTTTATCAAATGGACGAGATGCTGTAGCGGCATCTGTGTTTGTTGTCAAAGCTGTATTTGCTGTAAATCCAGCTACAGATAATTGCGTGATAGGCGCTTCTGCTCCACCTGAAATCATCACATCTGCATCGTTACGTTGAATAACTTTAAACGCATCACCAATCGAATTAGTGCCTGAAGCACAAGCTGTTACTGAACAAGAGTTGATTGCTTTAGCACCAAAGTAAATTGATACTTGGCCAGAAGCCATATCCGGAATAATCATCGGAATTAAGAACGGACTAATGCGACGAACGCCTCGCGTATTTAGTACATTCATTTGACTTTCGATTGTCTCCATACCGCCAATACCCGAACCAATCCACACACCTGTCCGCAAAGCTGTTTTGTCATCTAATTCAAGCTTGGCATCTTTCATTGCCATAATCGAAGCAGCTAGCGCGTAATGCGTAAAACGGTCCATTTTCCGAGCATCTTTCTTTTCAATATAATCTTCTATCGAAAAGTCATTTACTTCTGCAGCCACTTTCGCTGAATACAAATCTGCATCTAATCGTGTTAAGGGACCGACTCCAGATTTACCACTTTTAACAGCTTCCCAAGTAGTTTCAATATTGTTACCTAACGGTGTTACAGCACCAATTCCCGTAATAACTACACGGCGATTTTCCATTCTATCTTCTTCCTTTCGCATACCTAATTATTTGCCCCACTTCATAGCAATAGCGCCCCAAGTCAAGCCGCCACCGAATCCAACCATCACGATAACATCATCGTCTTTAACACGGCCTTCTTCTAAGTCTTCGACAAGAGAAATTGGGATTGAAGCTGCTGAAGTGTTACCATATTTTTGAATTGTTTTTGACATTTTTTCAACTGGCAAGCCTAATCGTTCTCTAGACGCTTCCATAATACGAATGTTCGCCTGATGGGGAATCAAAAAATCGACATCTTCTTTTTCCAAACCCGCTTTTTTGATGACATTTATTGCAGATTCGCCCATTTGGCGCACAGCAAATTTAAAGACTTCGCGACCATTCATTACTAAATACTCGTCCTGATAGAGGTGTTTGCCTCCAGAACCATCAGCACCGAGTTCAAAAGATAAAATACCTCGCCCTTCAGAAACTTTCCCAATAACTGCAGCTCCGGCTCCATCTCCGAAAAGAACAGCCGTGTTGCGATCTTCCCAGTTAGTAATTTTCGATAGTTTTTCAACACCTACAACCAACACATATTTATAAACATCCGAATCGATGAATTGTTTCGCAGTAATAACTCCATACATAAATCCTGCGCATGCAGCTGAAATATCCATAGCCGCAGCATTAACAGCTCCTATTTCTTGCTGAATCACACAGGCCATCGATGGGAAAGGTTGATCAGGTGTAACCGTCGCCACTAAGATTAAACCGATTTCAGCTGGATCAATACCAGCATCTTCAATCGCTTTTTTTGCCGCTTCACGCGCCATGTCAGAAGTATCCTGATCGTCTTTTGCAATCCGGCGTTCTTCTATGCCTGTCATAGTGCGGATCCACTCGTCGTTCGTATCCATGCGCTGCTCTAATTGAAAATTCGTCAATCTTTCTTCTGGCAGGCATCTGCCCATACCGACTATTCCAGCATTCATTTTATGTCCCTCATTTCGATTATCATCATATATTAGTACCTGGTGTTAATAATACGCCATACTATACTCAATTTCAACTAACTGACATATTTCCGACAAAAAATATTCATTCTCTACAATCTTTCTTTCTGTCTTGAAGAGCTTATGCTATGATTAAACTAGATATTCTATGTAGAGGTGAAACTAGATGCAATATATTGGAACATTTTTTTGGTCATTCTTATTGATTTCATTAGTCAACTACGTGGTAAGTGCAGTACAAAACGTACCTTTCGACTTTATGGTCGGCGTTTACATTTCGATCGTATTTTCAATTTTAATCTTCGTTATGGTAGCTGTTATTCCTAGCGAACCAGCTCCTGAAAAACACTAATAAGAAAAGAAGCGTAATCCGGAATTCCGGATTACGCTTCTTTTTTGTTGATAACAATTTGCTTATTATCGTCCATGGTTAATTCCAATTCGGTATGGGCAACAATTCCGCCTCCAATTAATTCCCGGGCAATATTTGTTTCAATCGTACGCTGGATAAAGCGTTTTAATGGTCGCGCACCAAACACCGGATCGGTTCCTGCTTCAACGATATAGTCAATAACTGAATCATCTACGGTTAGTTTGATTTGTTGTTTACTCATACGAACGGCTAGTTCAGCAATCATTTTCTTCGCTATGCCATAAAAATGAGCGTTGTTAAGTGCGTGGAAAATAACAATATCATCGATACGGTTCAATAGCTCAGGTTTAAAATGTCTGCGCAATTCTCCCATCACAATGTCTTCAATATCGTGTTCATTGCTCGCATCGTTAATATAGGCAGAACCAATATTAGAAGTCATAATGACTACCGTGTTGGAGAAGTTAACTAATCGTCCTTGGCTGTCAGTGATACGGCCGTCGTCTAATATCTGCAGTAAAATATTGGCAACATCCGGGTGTGCTTTTTCAATTTCATCGAGCAATACAACGGAGTACGGATTCCGGCGAACGGCTTCTGTTAGTTGGCCACCTTCTTCGTAACCGATGTATCCAGGAGGTGCCCCGACCAAACGTGACACACTGTGTTTTTCCATATACTCTGACATATCGATTCGAATAAAATGATCTTCCGAATCAAATAGATTTGCGGCCAGCGATTTTGCTAACTCTGTTTTTCCTACGCCTGTAGGACCAAGGAAAATAAAAGAGCCAATCGGTTTTCTTTCGTCTTTAATACCCGCACGCGCTCTCCATACAGCTTCTGTAACCAGTTCGACTGCTTTGTCTTGACCAATTACGCGCTCTTTTAACGTCTCGCCTAAACGCAATAACTTTTCACGTTCGCCTTCTACTAATTTTGTTACTGGAATTCCAGTCCACCTTGCGACAATTCCTGCAATTTCTTCTTCCGTTACTTCTTCGCGCAGTAAACGCTCAGTACCCTCTTGTTCTAAAGCGGCTTCTAGTGCGACTAATTCTTTTTCGAGTTCGGGAATTTTGCCATGCTGTAAGACAGCCGCCGCATTCAAATCATAACGATTTTCAGCATCTTCTAATTGTCTGCGGAATTGGTCTAATTGCTCACGTTTTTGTTGAATTTTTTTCAATGATTCTTTTTCTTCCGTCCATTGACTTCTCATGCCAGATGAAGAGTCGCGCAGTTCAATAATTTCTTTACGCAAGGTGTCGAGTCGCGCTTTGCTTGCTACGTCTTTTTCTTTCATTAAGGCTTGTTCTTCAATTTCTAGCTGCATCAGACGACGCGTCACTTCATCAAGTTCTTGAGGCATTGAATCGATTTCTGTACGAATCATCGCACAAGCTTCATCAATCAAATCAATGGCTTTATCAGGCAAAAAACGTTCTGTAATGTAGCGGTCCGACATAGCAGCCGCTGCGACAATCGCACGGTCATGAATTCGAACAGCATGATGTAGTTCAAAACGTTCTTTTAAGCCACGCAAAATCGATACCGTATCTTCAACAGATGGTTCGCGCACCAGTACTTGTTGAAAACGTCGTTCTAAAGCCGGATCTTTTTCGATATGCATGCGATACTCATCTAGCGTAGTCGCACCAATGCAATACAGTTCTCCTCTTGCAAGCATGGGCTTCAGCATATTCCCTGCATCCATTGCTCCTTCGGTTTTCCCTGCTCCAACAATCGTATGAATTTCGTCGATAAACAAAATAATCTGACCTTCGCTATCTTTTACTTGCTTTAAAACAGCTTTTAATCGTTCTTCAAATTCTCCACGGTATTTAGCACCAGCAATTAACGCACTCATGTCGAGTTCGTAAATGGTTCGGTTTTTTAATCCTTCTGGTACGTCGTTACGAACAATGCGTTGAGCTAATCCCTCAACAATTGCTGTTTTACCAACACCTGGTTCACCAATCAACACGGGGTTATTTTTTGTTTTACGCGATAAAATTCGAATCACATTACGGATTTCCTGATCTCTACCGATAACAGGATCCATTTTTCCTGATTGCGCTTGTTCAACCATATTCCGGCCAAACTGCTCCAATGGAGATTTTTGTTCTTCGTTATTTTGGGATTGAACCATTTTATCCACTCCTTTAAAAGTTTGACTATCTTTGACTAATTAAATTATAGCTAATTATTCACTGTTAAGCAATTATTTCGACCTTTTTTTAGTACTCGTATCAAACAAAAAAACCTCACTGGAATAAATCCAATGAGGGTTTTTTACGTACTATTTATCGAACGCCAAGTGCCATTTTTGCATAGCGTGACATATGTTCTTTGCCCCATACCGGCTGCCAGACGATTTTTACATCGACTTCTTCTACTTCAGGTAGTTCATACAAAGCAGTTTTAACCATTTGCACGATCTGTGGTCCCATTGGACAACCCATAGACGTTAACGTCATCGTCACTACGGCAAAACCATCTTCTGTCAACATCACATCATAGATAAGCCCAAGATTAACAATATCGACTCCTAGTTCAGGATCGATTACTGTTTCTAACGCACCCATCATACTATCTTTCATATCTTGATCCATCTAAATCCCTCCCTTACTATTAAAACTATCTTAACAAACTTCATATGAAAATGGAATCGACATGCTTAGTTAGATAAATACTTCGCGAGCCATTCTGTCGCTTCAAGCATCCCTTTTCGACTTACTGCATGTCCCGCTTCTCTTTCCCGAGTAAAGGTTATTTTTTCTGGTACCGCTTCGTAATGCTTCTTAAGTTCTTTATACAAGCGATAAGTTGGTTCAAAAGGTACCGTCATATCTTGTTCGCCGTGCCAAAAATAAATGGGACGGCCATTAAATTTCGCTTGATGTTGAACGCTGTCAAAAATCGCTAAAGTCGAAAGCATCCGTTCACGTTCTTCTTCACTAACTGGCAGCTTGAATCCTCTTGATTCATATTGGGCCATTTGTGCTTGCGCTAATTCTACATAATTCCCTGCACCCATCATTACTGCAGCTACTGAAATCCACGGATAAACTGTCATTGCTCCTAGAGTGGTAATCCCACCCATAGAAGTGCCACCTACTCCTGGTTCTCCAACTACTAAATCTTGCTTGTGCAGTTCTTTTTGTAAAAATGCTAATTCTTCTATAGACGTCAGAACAATTTCCCAAAATCGCAGGCTGATCTGAACATTATCCAATCCTTCACTTCGTTCACCGTGAAGATGCGCATCCGGCAAAATTACACGAAGTCCTTTTTCAGCCAATTGGTAAGCGTAATGCAAGTTATGTTCTTTTGCACTCGTATGGCCATGAAAAAAGACAACTGTTGGCAATGCGACTTTTTCGCATTGATCTGGTGTTATATGAAGCAACGGTATGTGCCCCCAAATTTGTCGTTGAACTCTCAACTAAAATCACTTCCTTCACCTCTAATCGTACCAATCTTCTCGATTCCCAGCAAACGCCAATTCTCTCTAGAGAAAAGTCTTTTCCTCCTCTGAAATTTTTGACGAATCGCTTGTACTATCGCTACACTAGGAATAGATAGAAAGGAGACGGCTATTTTTATGAAACAACATTTAATTGTTCTTGATTTAGACGGCACATTATTGACCGACCAGAAAGTTATTTCCCCGAAAACAAAACGAACGTTAAATAAAGCAATGGAAGCAGGACATGAGGTAATGATTGCTACGGGTCGACCTTATCGTTCAAGCGAAACTTTCTATAAAGAGCTAGGACTAACAACCCCCATCGTCAATTTTAACGGTGCATTTGTCCACCATCCTACAAACAATCATTGGGGAACACACCATACACCAATCGGATTGAACGTTGTCCATGAAGTGGTAGAGTCTATGCATAACTTTGATTTCCATAATATCGTGGCAGAGGTCTTGGACGATGTGTATGTCCACCATCATGACGAAAAACTTATGGATATTTTCCGCTTCGGTGATCCTACAATCACAACTGGAGATTTACGCAATTACTTAAAAACAGATCCGACGTCTATTTTGATTCATGCTCCATATGAACGCGTACAGGAAATCCATGACCATTTATCTTCTGTACATGCAGAAGTAATCGATCATCGCCGGTGGGGAGCTCCGTGGCACGTGATTGAAATTGTGAAAAGTGGGATGAGTAAAGCCGTTGGACTAGATCGTGTTTCCAAATCAATGGGCATTGCACGAGAAAACATTATTGCTTTTGGTGACGAAGACAATGATCTTGAAATGATCGATTTTGCAGGAGTCGGTGTTGCCATGGGCAATGCCATTGAACCGTTAAAAACGATTGCCAATGAAATCACGTTAACTAATAACGATGATGGCATTGCTGAGTTGTTACTAGAGCGGTTGAAGCTGTAACTACAAAAGGGGGATTGACTATGAGACTATTTGCTGACAGCGCATCTGATCTGCCAAAAGACTTTTTCGAAAATGAAAATGTTGTTTTATTGCCGCTTCGTGTTCATATTGGAGATCAGGATTTCGAAGACATTCGAGGCATTCAATCCATTAAAGTGTTTGATGCAATTCGTGGTGGTGATCAACCTAAAACATCCCAAGTTTCACCTGAAGAAATGTGGTCAGCTTTTGAACAGCTGGCAAAAGACAAAGACGAGGGCTATTATATTGCCTTTTCTTCTGAGCTATCAGGTACTTATAATACAGCCGTAATGGTGGCGGATCAGGTACGTGAAGAATACCCGGATTTGAAGCTAACAATACTAGATTCAAAAGCCGCTTCGCTCGGCTACGGACTGTTAGTAAAAGAAGCCGCAAAATTGCGCTCCGCTGGACAGCCTCTCGAAACTATTATTAAGAAAACTCGTTTGATGATTGATCATTTAGAAAGTCTGTTTACTGTAGAAGACTTAGATTATATGGCTAAAGGCGGCCGCATTTCCAAAGGTAGCGCTTTTGTTGGCGGGTTATTAAATATTAAGCCATTGCTTCACGTAGAAGATGGCAAACTTGTACCGATTGAAAAACTTCGAGGACGTAAAAAAGTGATCAAACGGATGATTGACCTAATGAGAGAACGCGGAACTCAATTAGATCAACAGACAATTGCCATTAGCCACGGTGACGACGCAGAGTTTGCGGCTTTACTAAAACAGGAGATTGAAAGCAACTTCCACCCGCAATCCGTTGAAGTCCATATGATTGGTTCGGTCATTGCTGCACATACGGGTCCTGGTACACTGGCAGTATTTTTCTTCAATACAATTGACTAGGAGCTGATTGACGATGAACAAAATAGTTATTGTAGGCGCAGTTGGCGGAGGCGCTACTGCCGCAGGTCAACTGCGCTTCTATGATCCAGACGTGCAGATTATTGTTTTTGATCGTGATTCGACGATGTCTTATGCAGCATGTGGAACGCCGTATGTTATAGGCGGTGTCATCGAAGATGAAGAGTCAATCATTATGACCGATCCCAAACGATTTAAGAAAAAACGAGATATCGATGTTCACATGAGACACGAAGTAATCGCAATCGATCGAGCAGCCAAAAAAGTGCTTGTGCACAACCTGGAAAGTGGCGAACAATTTGAAGAGTCGTACGATGCCTTAATCTTAGCTCCAGGTGGTTCTGCAATTGTTCCTAAAATCGAAGGTCTAAATACATCGAAAGTCTTTACCTTACGCAATTTTGAAGACATGCAAAAAATTGACCAGTTCATCAAAACTGCACAACCCAAAAATTGCGTCGTTTCAGGTGGTGGCTTTATCGGGCTAGAAATGGCAGAAAACCTTAAAAACATCGGCTTGGACGTTTCTTTAGTGCATAGATCCCCAACCATTATGTCTATTTTGGATACCGATATTTCATTAATGATTGAGAAAGAACTGGCACTTCAAGATGTTAAATTAATTACTGGAACAGAGATCAAAAAAACGGAAGGCAAAACCATCCACCTGTCCAATGGCATTGACATACAAGCAGATTTCATTATTATGAGTGTTGGTTTGAGACCGAATACTAGACTGGCTATGAAAGCGGGCTTAACAATTGGTGAAACTGACGGTATTCAAACAAATGAATTTATGCAAACAAATGATCCATCGATTTACGCCATTGGAGATGCTTCAGAGAATTTTGATATGGTAACGGGAGATCCCAAAAGAGTTCCACTTGCTTCTCCTGCGCATCGTCAAGCATTTATCGCAGCGAGTCACCTTACGGGCAACAAGGTAGCGAAAAAAGGTTTGCTCGGAACTTCCGTCTTGAAAATTTTCTCATTAACTGCTGCAATGACAGGGTTAAACGAAAAAGCGATTCAAGATAAAAATTTAGCTTTTGCTACAGTGACGCATACCGGCAATTCGAATGCGGGTTATTATCCTGATCATTCCGAAATCACGTTAAAAGTCCATTACGATCCACAAACCCGTAAGATTTTAGGGGCACAATGTATTGGTGGCAAAGGCGTTGACAAGCGAATCGATGTCATTGTGACAGCAATCTACGGGGGGTTGACGATTGACGATTTGCAGGCACTCGAACTTTGCTATGCACCTCCCTATTCATCGCCGAAAGACCCAATTAATATGGTAGGTTATAAAGCATTAAGTAAATAATGCCAACATCAAAAACAGGCAGAAAAAGCGGATTGCTTTTTCTGCCTGTTTTATTTTTTCGGATTATTTCGGATTTTTCTCAACTGTCGACTGTTTCGCTGCATCTGCTTTACGTTGTTTGCCTTTACGCCAAACAAACCACAAGAACATCATGAACACAACATACATAACAACTAGCGTTGCAATGTACGCAGAGTTGAGTTTACTTTCTTCTGTTACGTGGAACACTTCCGCGATTTCTCGATCTTGTGTTATTCGGTAATCCCCATTATCTCCTTGGCGAATAATATCACTTTCAAATAATCCACGTAATTCCTGTCCTTGTCCAATGACATCAGCTGATAGGTTAATGCTCTTTGTTGAAGACGCGTTGTTAATAGCAACAATCCATGATTCTTCGTCATTCGAACGTTTATAAACGAGCCATCCATCTTCATCGTGTAGCACTTCCAATTCCCCTGTTCGTAATGCTTCAGACGAATTACGCAATGACGTCAAGTTAGTGATGTGATCAACAAGTTCCTTATCTACGGCCATATCTAAAATTTGATGAGATTCATCCAACTCTGTCCCATTCATAGCAGATTCTGAACCGTATTGAACGACTGGAATTCCAGGCATCGTCAACAACTGAGTCAACAATAGCGTCCAGCGTGTCGGCGGAAATCCATTTTCCGCTACAATGTCTGCTGTAAATCGAGATCCAGTCAATGAATCTACTTGAATCAAATTGTTTTTGCTTTGCTCCATGATCGTCGTTACGTCGGTCATATCCTGATCAAAATTCTTATAAGCCGCACGTAATGTCTTTTCCACACCAGGCATCACTACCGCATCGAATGCACCACTGTCTGCCATTTCTTGATCACTTAAAATGTAACTATCTCGCACCTCTTTTATCGCTTTAGAAAAATCGCTAACAAAAGCTGCATCTAATTTGTCTGCGTCTTGTAGTCGGAACCCGTCAACTTGATAGGCTTCACTAAATTCTACAAATGTAGCAATTAGCGCTTCTTGGACCTCTGTGTTTGCTGTATCTAGTGCCAAGCTGCCGTCTTCGTTTTCTGTAAACCATTCTGGGTTTTCAACTGCCCACACATGATCTGCACTTACTTGTTGCGTCGGAATATCCACAATCACTTTCATTTCTTGATTATGGATTTCATCTACCAAGGTTTGAAATTCTTCTTCTGTACCAAAATGACGCTCGAATTTAGTATAGTCTCTTACTGTTTTGCCATCATATGTAGCTGTTGAAAATACAGGTCCTATTGAAAGAGCTGTAAAACCCATTTCTTTCGCAAATAATAGTTCACTGGCCATTCCATCAAAATCGCCACCATTAAAAGCCGCAGGATCTAATGCATTTACTTCATAATCGTTATTAATCTTTTTATTGAAATAACGGTCAACTAACACATCATAGATAAGTTCGTCTTTAAGTTCCCGCTCTTCTGCAGCAAACACTGGATTAACTAGTGCCAGTAGCAGTACAGTTGTTATTATGCTCAAAATCCATTTTGTCTTCAATTCTAAGTCCTCCTTCAATGAGGTTGTTGGTACATTCCACCCGATTCATTTTATCAAACTCCAGCTATCGCCGCCATGTAAAGTTAGTGTTTCAGCATTGACTTGCTGGAGTTTCGTCTAAACTGTGAAAAGTTGCATAGAAAAAGACAGGTGCTAGATGCACCTGCCTACTTTCCTTAAAAGAAATCCAATCCGATTGGCAACATGAAACCGATGAACATTGTTGCAAGTAAGAACAAGACAAACAATGCCCAGAACATCGTAACTGGTTTTTGTTTTTTCGAACGGACCAACACCATCTCCATCATTCCAATTGTCAAAACACCCAATAAGAACTTAATGCCGTATAACATTGCATCATAGGAAGAATGGGCGATAAACAATGTTAATCCTGTAATGATGATCAAAACATAGAACAATCTCAAGACCATGTGCAAAATTTTACGGCCTTTACTGTCGCGCTGCATAAATGCGGCGATCAGAAACAAAATGACTGCAACAACCCATGTCGTGATGTGTAAATGTGTAGTGTCTGTAAAAATGCTCAAAAGCTCACCTCTTCTAATAAAGTCCTTTCCAGTTTATCACAAGTTGGACGATGGGAAGAGCCTATATCTTATGACAAATGTGTGACGAGAGTCCCAATGGATTCAATCGACACTTTAATCGTGTCTCCCGCTTTTAGGAATTTTGGCGGATTGAAACCTTTGCCCACTCCAGCCGGTGTCCCAGTAAGAAGAACATCCCCTGGTTCCAGCGCAATATATTTCGATACTTCCGCTACAAGGTCATCAACACGACGGATCATGTTTTCCGTGTTGCCGTTTTGGCGTACCTCATCGTTAACTTTTGTGACGATTGATAGATTTTGTGCTCGTGGGATTTCATCTTTTGTGACGATGTACGGACCTAATGGACATGAGCCCGACAAGCTTTTCCCAAGAAAATACTGTTGGTGTTTTTGTTGCAAGTCCCGTGCAGTCAAATCATTTGCAATGGTATAGCCAAAAACATAGTCATAAGCCATTTGCTTTGGTATTTTGTGTCCGGCTTTACCAATAATAACAGCCAATTCGCCTTCGTAATCATAGGAATCCGTTACATCACTGTGAACCGAGACGGTTTCGCCGTCAGCTGAAATACAAGTAGCCGACTTTGTGAAAACTACTAAGTCTACAGGAGCTTCTCCACCCATCTCTTTTGCATGATCCGCGTAATTCTTTCCAACGCAGATGATATTTTTCGGCGTTCTCGAAATTGGAGCTAACCATTCAATTTCTGAAAAAGAGTGTTTGAATTCTTCAGAGCGGTCAGATTGGACAGCGGCTTCCGTCAATTTACGGATTTGTTCAACAAATTCCATTCCTTGCGGGATTCCTTCAATCAATTGTGTAGGAAACGCAGGTAGAACTTCTAATTGCTGTTGAATCGCAACTAAATCCCATACAGCTTCTTCCTTTTTAACTTTTGGTCCAAATCCTTCTTTTCCTTCATAGCGAAATGATAACAGCTTCATTCGTCAAACACTCCTTTTCTGTGGTTGAATTCATTATACACATTCACGGTTTTGAATTGTTAGTTTTTTCGAAATTATTTCAATAAGTCCATTTTCTCCAGACACTTTCAAGCGGTCCACGCGAAAACTTCTCAAACCACAGTTCCGCAAAAATAAGCTGAATCACGAAAATACCTATGGCAATCAATGTCCCCGTCAACAAATCCACTTGGCCATATAATCCCAATCCATATGAATAGAAAATCAGTGTTGCAAAAATAGATTGCGTAATATAAGTCGTTAACGACATACGTCCTACTTTAGCAACTGGAGAAAGTAGTTTCTGCATCGCGTTGTTCTGAGCTAGTAAAGCAATAATCGCCGCGTAGCCAATTGCTACAAGCGGTCCTCCGAAAATATCTTGCAAATAAACAAAAGCATAATTCGGTTCTAATAGAAACGGCAAAGATTTTAGCGCCAAACCGATTAACAGCGGGACAATCGCTAAAAACAGCCACAATTTCCGCTTTTCCTGTGTTCGTTCAATTAATCGCCATTTTGCAGCAGCCGCTCCAACCATTAGAAATGGCAGAATGGTAGCTATTAAGATAACAAAGCCAACTAAATTATTGCTATAGGACCAGTCAGCCAATCGCTGGCTAAAAATTTCCACAAAACTCCCTGATTGATACGCTTGTATCGAACTTTCGATTTCCATATACCCAACATAAATATTAGGATCAGCGGCTACTGCTAAAAATAAAATACCCAGTAACAATACATGCGGTACTGTATAAATGATCGCACCAAATCCTACTAACCAACTGGATGGCAAACGAATCATGCCAATAAGTAAAAAGCCCATAATGGCGTAAGTGATTAAAATATCCCCATACCAAATCAAAAAGGCATGAATCATGCCGAATAACAGTAAAACCACAAGTCGTTTACTAGCCAAAGGCATAAAGGGACGTCCATTCGCTTCTGCACGCATGTATTGCATGGCTAGTCCATAGCCAAACAACATTGCAAAGAGCGGGTAAAAACTGCCTTGGATGAATATATCGATAACAAAATAAATTCCTTCATTCATCGCTCCATTAAACCACTTATATGGATCGATATAGAAAAAAGGCGAATGGAAAGCTAGCATGTTTACGATCAAAATGCCAAACAGTGAGAATCCCCTCATTAAATCAATCGCTGTTACTCGTTCTTGAATAGAAACTGGCTGTAAGTTCAAAATAATCCTCCTAAATAATCACTTCTTGACTCGCTGCAAACAAATAGAGCCACCGTTCTTTTATTGGAATTCTCAGGATTGACTCGACTGCTTCTTGGTAGACAGTCAGCTGGACGCTATAGCGTTCGGTCATTTCATCTGTCACATTGCCCATATTCGCAACGCGATCGGTTTTATAATCCAGCAAAACCCAGCCATCTTGTTCTTCAAATAGACAATCGACGATTCCTTGGATAATTTGATGGTCTCCATCAGCGTCTTTTTTGGCATAGGTGAAAGGTACTTCTCGTTTAATATTTTTCGCTAAGCGTAGACGTCCAGCTGTTTCGCTTTTATAAAAGCGTTCAATTTCTTTAACACTCACTACTTTCCCTTCAGCAGGCGACAAAATTTCCATCCCAACTAAACTGTCGATGAATTCTTTTATTTCACTAGCAGTCATCGTACGATCCAATGGGATATGTTGCATGACCGCGTGGACAGCCGTTCCAACATCAGCTGCTGACAACTTTTTGTCCATCATGAAATCTGGCCGGTGCAGCAGTTTTGCCGTTTTAGGTTTTGCTGTTTGAACGAAGGATTCGGGTTCATCCAGACGCTGCAACATCTGCAGTCTTTTCATTTCCGTCACCGACTGTTTAGAGCGTTTGTCGACTGCCCGCTGGTGTGGATACTGATAATTGAAACGCTCATTGACGAGTTGCTGATAATCTTCAGCTGTACTCTTGTCTTCTAGCAATTCATCCAAACCCACTATAGCTGGAAGCAAGGTTTGAGATTCGATAATTTCAACATCAAAATGAGAACAATGGTTAAGCAAATTGCCGTTACTGTTTAATGACTCTTTGGCATCAGGATGTCTAGCTACAGCTGGACCAATCCAGTCTAAATACCCTTTTGCACGTGAACGCATAAAATCTGGCAGCAGCACATCATTTGTGCTGACTTTCCACTTTTCAACTAGCTTATCAATCTCTTTAACAGAAGCGGTCAAAAATAATTGCTCTTTTGCTCGTGTCATCGCTACATACAAAACCCGCATTTCTTCCGCTTTCATCTGTAGCTGTTTCATTTCTCTGACCGCCAGAAACGGCAACGACGTATATTCGATTCTTGTATCCGGATTGACTGCTTTTACTGCTAGTCCATAATCTTGATCAAACAAATACGATTTTCTGAAATCCATTTCATTAAATGAACGACCGGTACCCGCAAAAAAGACGACGGGAAACTCAAGTCCTTTTGACTTATGAACCGTCATAAGCCGAACGACATTTTCTTTTTCACTAAGTGATTTTGCAGTTCCTAGATCATCTCCACGCTCACGCATCCGGTCAATAAAGCGTAGGAACCGGAACAGTCCACGAAACGATGTTTTTTCATATTCTAATGCCCGATCATGTAAAGCACGTAAATTAGCTGTCCGTTGTTTGCCATTTGTCATCGCACCGGCCATCTCATAATAATTGGTGTCTAAATACACCTGCCATATTAACTCTGCCAGAGAACCCCGACGCGCAAGGTTTCGCCACTGATCTAGTTGAAGAACGAAACGTTGCAACTTCTCAGCGGCAGCGGGATCAATTCCAGTACCCGCACGCATAAAGGTTTTTACTGCTTCATAAAATGAAGCTTGAGGTGCCGCTAAGCGGATTTCAGCTAATTCATTTTCCTTTAATCCAACAAATGGTGCACGTAAAACAGAAGCCAGTGGAATGTCTTGGTAAGGATTATCAATGACACGCAATGTGTTGAGCATAATCATCACTTCAAGCGCCTCAAAATAGCCTCCTCTTAATTCTGCATACAGCGGAATTCCAGCCATCTTAAATTCGTCTACAAAGTCTCCTGACCAAGTCATAGAACGCATCAGAACTACAATATCGCGATATTCCAGTTTTCGTTGTTGCCGGGTCCATGGATCGTTAACCATTGTTTGGCCGTCCATCAGTTTCTTGATTTTTTTGGCGATAAAACGGGCTTCCCATTGCGATTTCACCAAGTCTTCGTCTACTAATTCCTCTTCCGTTTCAGGTTCGTGAATCAAAGCCAATTTAATCGGAATTGGCTGTTCCGGATAAGGAGCTTTTGCTTTTAGCACCGCTGCTTCATCATAGTCAATTTCTCCCACTCGTCGTCCCATAATTTGAGAAAAAATATAATTGGTACCGTCTAGTATTTCTTTACGGCTTCTGAAGTTCGCATTTAAATCAATTCGCAATCCGGTATCTTTTGCATCGTAGCGAAAACGAGCATATTTCCCTAAAAAGAGCATTGGTTCGGCGAGACGGAAACGGTAGATGGATTGTTTAACGTCTCCTACCATAAAGAGATTGCCGTCTTGTTCTCCGCCGGATTTTACGAGGTTCAAAATTGTTTCTTGAAGCAAATTCGTATCTTGATATTCATCCACTAACACTTCTTTAAAGCGACTTTGGTATTCTTCCGCAATTACAGAAGGCTTGCCCTCATCCATTAAAATTTCTAATGCATAATGCTCAAGATCAGAAAAATCTACTAACGCTTTATCAATTTTCAGCGCCTTGTATTGCTCTGCAAACTGTTGTGTGAGCTCAACTAAGGTTTTCATCATAGGTGCCATTTCGCGCATTTCTTCAAGTAAGCGTTTGGGCGAGCGAGTAAAATAGGCGTCAAACAATCCACTGACAATTTTCTTTACTTCATTGCGTCTAGCTTTTGCTTCTTCTGCAATGTCTGGGTCACACGAATCTTTGCGAATACTTGCTGCCTTTTCCCATTTAAACGTTTTCGAAAAATCGGAAAGGCTGTCCCAAGAATCCTCCAAAGAAACAATGGCTGCCTGGATGACCTCCGCGTCTGTTTTAAAGGTTACTTCTAGTACGCTTGGACCATCAGGCTGTATCGCCAACTCAAGTCCTTCTCGAGTTAACTGCAACGCTTCTTCCAAAGCATGACGTATCGTCAATTTTAAATCGTCAATAAACGGCAGTTCATCAACTGTGGAAGATGCCGGTACATTGTATAACGCGGGCACTTGTACTAGCCAAGCTTCAGGATCAGGATGCACACGTGAGTAATCGTAAAGCTTGCTGAGGAGAACTTCCATTGCTTGGTCGCTGCGATCAGAAGTAAAACTGTCTGCTAAGCGGTACACCGCCTCTGCGCCTTGTCCTTCGTAAGCTGTTTCAAGAACGGCTTCAAGTACATCATCCCGCAACAATGCAGCTTCAGTTTCTCCAGCAATCCGGAAACCTGGATCAATTTCCAGTAAATACGCGTATTGTTTTACGACTTGCAAACAAAAAGAATGCAACGTGGAAATTTGTGCTTTATTAATTAGGCGCAATTGTTTTCTTAAATGAGTCGATTCAGGATTTTCTGCAACTGCTCGTTCCAAAGCATTTGCCATTCGGTGACGCATTTCAGCAGCTGACGCATTGGTAAACGTAACGACTAAAAGTTCGTCTACGGATATAGGATCTTCTTCGGCCAATACTTTTTCAATCATACGATTAATCAAAACAGCTGTTTTTCCTGAACCAGCTGCGGCTGACACGAGCATATCTTGTCCTTTTGCCCAAATTGCTTGCCATTGTTCATCGGTCCATGTGGCATCAATCGGTTTTTTCGGTATCATCTGCAGCGGTCTCCTTTCTAATCAATTCAACTGCCTGTTGGGGTGATAAAGCTGAAAGTTTTCGGTAGTTTTGCTGTGGATCTGCCGGATCAAATTGGCAAACCGAGCGATAAGAACAAAATTGACAAGGTGTATCTTCTTTTACTTTATAAGGAGTAATGCTCGTATTGCCTTCTAGTATGCCATTCCCGGCATTTTGGTGCTTGCCACGGACAAACCGCCGAATGGCTTGCATGTCTTCTTTCATGACTGTTTTTGATTGGCTAGCTGATACTGCACCACTTTTGTTGAGTCTCACAGGTATAACGTTGGAATAGCCATCTATGCCGTCATCCATCGCTTGAATTACTTCTGGATCTTCCACGACCAAGCCATTCATTTTAAAGGATTTTGCCAGTTCTTCTTCTAACTCTTCAGCCGTCATCAACTTTGTGAGCTTTAGCATAGGATTATGCATATGGAAGTACAGTACGCCAGCAGGTTCGGCTTCTTTTCCAAGCCAGCGATCAGCATGTGTCAATGCTACATCTAAATACGTAAAAGTCTGTAGCGACAGACCGTGATAGACATTACTAAGGTCAAGACCTTGTTTAGATGATTTGTAATCGACGACACGTAAATACGGTTTGCCGTGGATTTCAGTCGAATCAATTCGATCAATGCGTCCGCGGACATTCATTTTGCGACCATCTTTTAAAGAGATTTCAAGTGGTGGAATGGTTTCTTTCGGTCCAAACCCTACCTCAAGTGCAACTGGGACAAAGCCAGAAACTTTGGCGTGCTTGCTTAACATGAAGGCTGTCTGACGAATAATCCCTTCTAGTTTATGTTGAATATAACGATAGCGGTGTGAACTAATTAAGATATGATTGACGAAATAAGGCGATAATTGTTCAATTGCCTGTTTCGCTAAGTTTTGACACTGTGTTTTTGTCAGTGATGACCAGGATACGCCAAGTCGCAACACTTCATCTGATATCCATTTAATCGCTGCATGAAAAAGATCACCCATAGCAGGAGCTGCTAATTTATATTGACTTCTTTCTTCAAGGCGTAAACCATATGCCACATAATGCGCAAACGGACAGCCATAATACGTTTCAACTCGTGAAACGCTAGAGGAAATTGGCGTACCATATAAAGGATCTGCAATGTTTTTGCGCAGTGAATCCGCTGTATTGGGCTTAAGTGGCGCTAAAATGCGGTGAATGACAGAAGACCAAAATGGATCTTCTTGATAGTAATGTAAAACGGCATGCCATTCTGCTGACAAATCCCCACCGCGAATTTGCGACGTTAAATAAGCTAAACTCGCTCGTGGATGCGAAATATATGCCAATGGAGAAGCGTTTAGTAGCTCTTCCGGATCGATAACAGCAGGAATCGTTTCAATCGCTAACATATCTTTCAGCTTTTGAATATAAAGAGAAGGCAACAGTGCTTTGCCTTCCTCATCTGCAATCGGAAACGACACCGTCAACAAATCCGATGCAGAGGTAAATGCACGGTAAACCATATAAGTCTCATCCATTAAACGCATTTTCGAAGTTGGCGCTAGTTCAAACCCGATCTGCGCAAACCACTCTCGGTCTGTATCCGTCAAAATCCCATCTTGCTCGATTCGCTTCGGCAATACTCCATCATTAGCTCCGACGACGAATACCGATTTGATATCCATCAAACGCGCTAAATCAATTTTGGATACCATGACTTGATCTAATGAAGGCGGAATTCGTGAAAATTCTAGCGTCTCAAAACCCTCGTCTAAGATTTTCACCGCTGTTGGTAAATCGATTTCTTTTTCTCCAAACATCAACACAAACTGATCCAGTACACCGATCCACTGGTTCCAGGCCTGTTCGTGTTCGGTAGCCGCTAATAGACGATGTTCCTGTTCTTCACGTTCTCTCAAATCTTGAATTTTGGCGTATACGTTCATTTTTTCTATGAAAAGAAACAGTGATTCCGCTATATCTCTTCCTGTTTTACTAAGTTTTAATTGTTCCTTTAACTGTGCCATCGGTTCTCTGATTACATCACGAACTGCGTGAAGCTCTAGTTGAGCTGCCAATTCTTCATCTGTTTGAATCGACGTATGAAATTCCAGTCCGCGGTATTTTTTGTAAAACCAGCGCTTTTCCTCAAACCAACGCTCTCCGTATATCCCATTTGCTATGACAAAGTTCTCCAGCACATCACTGCGTTCTCTCCATTTGGAGACAGGTCCTTGAGGAAAAAACAAATCCGTCTTAACTGCCCGAAAAATTGATTCATAGGAATAATTATTGACAACTGCTTCAAGAATAGAGCGGCTGAATTCGATCAATGGATGATGGAGCATCGATTTTTTTTGACTAATAAAATAAGGAATTTCGTATTGCGGAAAAATAGTATTAATCAGTTCATCATAAATTTCAGGCTGTCTGTAGAGGATGGCAATTTCATTATAACGAAACCCACTTCTTACTTGGTCTCTTATCGCGCGTGCCACCGCATGCATCTCAGCTCTTCTGTTTGAGGCCTCGACTAGCGTAACATGACCTGATCCTTGAATTGTTGGAGTTGGAAACACGTCAAAATGCTGTTCAATATGTTGAAGTTCTGAATTAGTAAATCGACGTGACAAATCCAAATGCACCGAATGGTCAATCTCGATGCCTTCTTTCGCAGCTTGTTCAGTTAATCGTCTGGCCGTATTAGCAGACTGATAAAATAAAGCCTGTTCGTCGTTTGGATCTGTTTGTTCATCCATCGGTAAGGCAATCGTCACCGATTTAGCATGTTTCATTAATTCAAAAAGAATTTCGTATTCTCTCGCTGTAAATGTTACAAATCCATCAATGTAGATCGTCGCTGATTTCACTAAATCCGAATATGGAATTTTTTCACTCAGTAAAGCCAAGTGACCTTCAGAATCAACAAAAACTTTTCCTAAACGATTTTCAATCTCGGTAAGGATTAGTTCGAGGTCTTGTGCTTTATCGAGCAGCGTTCTCGGCGCCCCAGCTTCAGTTAATGAAGAACGGATTGATCCCAATTCTAAACAATCCACACAGTAGCGAGCGAACTCTTTCACTAGTTGTTCAATTTGGTCGGTAAAACCTCTTTTGCCGGCTGCCCGACGAAATAATTGAAAATCATCTCGGTGATCTTCCAATAAGCTGCGGATGAGCATGCGGTATCCGAACGTATCCACTTCTTTCCTGCTTATGCCTCCAACTTCTTGTAGCACACGCCAAGCCAGTCGTTTAAAAGTAACGGCCTGTGCTCGAATCATCCCGTTCATGCCGTAATCTGCCGCAAGCTGATATTCGGTGGAAAACGACATCTGATCCGGAACGATGAGGAAAATCGGTTCTCCGTCTGCTTGTCGTTTCAATTCATCTACTATTTCTTCTTGAACAAAACGAGTTTTTCCCGCTCCCGCTCTGCCGTATACAATGCGCAAAGACATATAACCACTCCCCAAAAGAACATTTGTTCTCATTATACGTTTATTAAAATTTGATTGCCACCTTTGGAATGACTTACTGTTGTTGTTTTTTGCGTTCTTCTTTTGCTAAGCGAAAATCCGCTTCCACTTTTTTATGTAATCGCTTTTCAAGAATTTTACCGATTACATACAATAAAATAATGACTGCGATCACAATTGCCGTTCTAATTGGTTGTGTAAAAAGCGCACGCAGATCGTAACCCACATAAGAAATTGTAAAGACCATAACAAGTTTTCCCGCCATCACCGTCAATAAATAATAATGCTTGCGGATATTGGATAAGCCAGCCACAAGATTAACAAGCGCAGATGGTGTAAAAGGTAAGCAAAGCAATAGAAATAACGGACCAAAACCATTGCGTTCTACCCAGTGAATCAATTTTTGTACTTTGTCATGACGCGTCATAAAATTCATGAAGCGGGCTCGCCCGTATTTGCGGACCAGTAAAAACACAGCATAAGCGCCAATTACTGAGCCACCCCAAGATAGCAAGAACCCAAACCATAATCCATAAGCCGTGGCATTAGCAAAAACAAAAACAAATAATGGTAAAAACGGCAAGAAGGCTTCGATAAACGGCAACAAGAAGCCGATTAATGGACCAAATGCTCGGTAGGACTGGGTCAATTCAACAATATTCTCCATAGAAAAAAACTCTGTCATAAGCTCAGTCCTTTAATCTGTTTAATTTTTCAAAATACTAGCCCAAACTAAAAAGCTTTTGTGCTATGCTATTATAATTACTTTACACTCTTTCAAAGAGTTTGGAAAAGGAAATACTTATACATAGGGAGCGAAAAAAATGAACGGACGTGAGTTTTCTGCTGGATTAAAGGCTGGAACTAGCATTGCGATTGGTTATTTTCCAATTGCATTGACCTTTGGTTTATTAGCAAAGACTACTGGGCTTTCTTTACTACAAGCCACGGCGATGAGTATTTTTGTTTTTGCTGGTGCGGCACAGTATATTTCACTTTCTCTCATTACAGCTGGAGTCGCTCCAGTCTTGATTGTGTTAAATACCTTTATCGTTAACATCCGTCATTTCCTTATGACGGCGGCACTCAACGAAAAGATGCAGCCTGACGATCGCTGGAAAAAAGCGCTTTACGCGTTTGGAATTACGGACGAAACTTTTTCTGTATTAGCTACACAAAAGGGCACTAAATTATCTACTGCGTTTGCTGTTGGTGTTATCGTCATCGCTTATGGAAGTTGGGTCATATTTACAGCAATCGGTCATTTAATCGGTGCCAACTTGCCGCAATTCCTACAAGCTTCTATGACCATAGCACTTTATGCAATGTTCGTTGGATTGTTAGTACCTTCAATGCGCGGCAATCGAAAAGTCGTCAGTCTAGCTATTTTGGCAGGTCTGACCAATTCCCTGTTTTACTTTACGGAATGGCTTTCAACGGGGTGGGCCATTATGGTTTCAACTTTAGTATCCGCAATCTTCATTGAATGGATTTCTCGGAAAGGTGTGAAGGCAACATGAATTCTTGGTATTGGTGGATGATCCTTGGCATGGCTGTCGTAACGTATATTCCTCGTGCCATTCCGCTAACTTTTCTAGAAGGCCGCGAGTTGCCTGCAGCCGTACAAAATGTGCTGCGCAATATTCCATATGCTGTTTTAGGCGCACTGATTTTTCCGGCAATATTTTTCATTCAAGAAAACGTTTGGTTTGGCATTATTGGTGCTATTGCAGCATTTGGCTTTGCCATTGCAGGTGCTAACGTTATGCTTGTCGTTCTTGGTTCTATTGCTGTGCTAGCAGTTTACAGTCTGTTTATCTGAAATAATGCATCGCAAATCGTACTGATGCGTAAACAATCTTTTCAAACAAAAAAAGCCGTTACTCATTTTCATGAGCTTCGGCTTTTTTTCTACGTTTAAACATATTTGTGGCATACCAGAATCCGGCAGTAAGAGAAGCCGCATTGGCGATAAACAATAACCACGTATGAGTGTATCCTGCATAAACAGCTGCTGCCATAAGCGCCACTGTTAAAATTAATGCCACAATGTGATTAAATGTCACTCTTGTAAACAGGATGACGAGTAATCCTGGCACGAGTAGAGACAGAAAGAATTTCGTTACCATTGATTCCATTTAGTTATCTCCTTAATTGACCACTAATAATCCCAGTCGGTGGTGATCGTGACGGAAAATAACATGCTGGCGTAAACGCACTTCCAAGTTATGATCCAGTACTTCCAGACGGCAATGAGCAGCATTAACTTGAATCGCTTCATACAGCTCCGATTCGTTTGCAATAGCAATACCATTTACTTTACGAATAACTTCTCCGCGCAATAGGCCCATTTTGTCAGCTGGAGACCCCGGCAACACATCAACAATCATGACTCCTTGAGATTGCGGTGTCACGGCAAAATTGCCGCCGCGCTCTCTTAACACAAAGTGAATGGAGATCGCGATACGTCCAATCACTCCTACAACTAATGCGACTACGGCTAGAGGCTGCCACAATAATGCGACCAAACCAATCACCACAATGCTAATTCCTAAAGTAGAAACCGCTTTGCCGACCAGTGGGTATAGGTAAACTGGCAATGTCCGTTGTGAGCGGCCAAAAAATCCAAAAACAAACGGGAATAGAATGAATGAAAAACTTGTTTCACCAATTGGCAATTGCGGCCAATATGGTGCATACGTATCAATTACCGTACCCGGCACGACTAATAGAATTGGCAATAACCACAACCTTTTTGAAACATAAGCTGCCGCTTTAAGTCCGCGACCAGATTTATGCAACCTCGGCGATGCTGCTTCAGCAGCAGCTTTATCAATCATTTTCCCTTCAGCAAATACCAGTGCCCCCGTGATGAGTGCGACAGGAATTAACCACTGGTAGTCAAAAGCAATTCCTTCGAATGTAAATAAGCCAAAATTCAACGTCCAGCTATTAGCCTGAAACAACCAGCTGAGTGCTACAGCAGCTGTAGCTAGATAAACAAATGAGCCTGCTTGATAAAAGCTTGTTGCCATTAACAAAATAGAAATGATCGCTAAAGCAATTAGCCAATCCAGTGGCACGACGAGTCCAATTCCTGCAAATAGGACTGAAAAAATGACTGCATATAACCAACCGTCTTTCAATAATCGTTTAAATTCAGTTAATCCGTAGACAATTCGAATTCGAAAAATCCTTCTTTCTTTCTTTACACGATAATATCCCAACAACACTGCAGCGAGCAATGCTATGTATAAAACCGGATTTATAAAAAATCCACCAATCGCTAACATTAAATCCATTATCACTATACTTACACCATCCCTATCACCGACAATAAACGCTATCTCTCATTGTACCAAAAATTGCCGGCTTTCTACACTTCTTTTTCAGTTAACCAAATGCGGCATCTAATTGTTCCAAAATATCTTTAATGCCTTCAATTCCAGCAGACAATCGAATTACTTGGCGTGTCACGCCAACTTTCTCTTTTTCTTCAGCTGAAAGTGCTCTATGCGACGTTCCATAAGGATACGATACAGTCGTTTCCACGCCAGCTAACGTAGGTACTATTTTGATCCAGCCAAGTGATGAAAAAAACTTCGACACATCAATTGTTTCCGGCAATTCAAAAGAAACGATTGCTCCAACTCCTGGATACCAGACGCGTGCTTTATCTGTTAAAAAATTAGCAATTGCCCCAGCGTTTGCTGTTTGTGTTTTCATTCGGAGCGCCAAGGTTTTAATCCCGCGAATCGTCAGCCATGCTTCAAATGGACTTAAATTCAATCCTAAATTGACTACACGCTTTTCAGCAATGCCAATCAAGTCTGCATCTCCAACTAAAACGCCAGATGTAACGTCGCTATGACCCCCTAGATACTTTGTCGCACTATGTGCTACTAGATCTGCCCCAAGCAAATACGGAGTCATTGTGTAAGGTGTAGCAAACGTATTATCTATCATAATACGTACTCCATAATGATCTTTTAATTGGCATAAATTCTCCATGTTTTCTAAGCGCAAAAATGGATTAGTAATCGATTCACTAAATAGCAATTTGACTTCAGGGAAATCAATTAAAATCCCTTCGATTTCACTACGATCCGAAAAGTCCGCAAAATGAACTTGGATTCCCATCAGCACTAACTCTTCCTTTAACAAATGAAACGTTCCGCCGTAAACATCCTGAGCAGCTAAAACATGATCGCCCGATTTTACTACAGATAGGATTCCAGCTAGAATCGCTGAAGTTCCAGAAGATGCCGAAACTCCTTTAGGTGCTTGTTCTAAATCAGCTACAGTCTGACCAAGTGCATCAGTGTTGGGATTGGCTGTTCTTGAATACAAATACGTACCATTGCCCTCGTAATAACCTTCAAGCTCTTCCAAAGATGAAAAAGAAAACGCTGAAGTTTGATAAAGTGGCATAACTTTCGATTGAATCGTACGTTCCTTCATTGTAGCGGTATGCACTGATTTTGTTTCGATTGATGTCATTTTTCCATCTCCTATTCCATTGCTTCCACTAATTTCTCCATCATTGGTAAATCCATTGGACCTACAACTTTGTTCTGAATACGTCCTTTAGTATCAATCATATACGATGTCGGGATAGACACCGCTTGATAAGTGGCACCAACATCGCCTTTTTCGTCCATCGGAATGGCGAACTCTAGCCCAAATTCTTCGACAAACTCTTCGATTTCCTCCAAGCCTTTGTCTTCTGTCGTTAAATTGACAGACAAAATGACTACATTTTCCTCTTCAGCATGCTCTTCAAAATAACTTTGCATATGCGGCATTTCAGCTCTGCACGGAGGGCACCAAGTAGCCCAAAAATTCAATAACACTTTCTGTCCTTGATAATCCGATAACGTCACCTCTTGACCATCTAATGTAGTCAATTGAAAATCTGGAGCTTTTTCTCCTTTAGCCAAGCCCTCATCTGTTGGCAAAAAATCCACGTTACTGCCGATTGCCATGTTATCAAGCGCTTCGGACTCCGCCATGTTGTTCTTAACAGCCCCGATTATAACGAGTACTACCATAGTGGCCAGTACCAATAAGCCGATTATTTTTTTAGGCATCTGTTATTCACTCCATTCAACTTTCATCATACGATAAATGAGACCGACTATTCCACTAAGTTTCTTTAAAAATGTGACAGAATAACTGGAATCTAAAAAACAGCCGACATCCATATGCCGGCTGTTCCACATGCTAAGCTACTCTTACACGCGCAAAAATTTTCTGATTGACATAAAGCTTCCCCATACCCCAATAAATACGCCCATCAATAAAATCAAGGCACTTACTTGGTAGATGAAGGGAGAGAAGTCCAATAGCTGGAATAATTCTCCACTCAAACGAGGTTGTGCAAATTCGGTAATTTTTTTATAAAGTAGCGCTACGAGACCAATCGGAATAAGAGAACCTAATATCCCAAGCCACATGCCTTCCAAAATAAAAGGAATGCGAACGAACCAGTTTGTAGCACCCACTAATTTCATGATTTCAATTTCACGACGTCTCGCGACAATCGTAATACGAATTGTATTAGAAATTAGGAACATTGCGGTAAATAACAAAGCCAAGATTAAAATCAAGCCCACGTTTCTTCCGGCATTTAGGAAATCAAAAAGTTTTTCTATTTTGCCTTCTCCGTATTTCACATCTTCAATGTTCTCAAGCTTTGCAATACTTTTCGCAACGGTTTCGGTTTGTTGCGGATCGGTCGCTTTTACATAAAACACATCAAAAAGTGGATTACTTTGTTCAAATAAACTCAACTCATCTCCAAAATCAAGAACCAAGTCTGTTAACTCTTCTTCTTTCGTTGAAAAATTGGTCGAGTCTACTCCTGGAATTTCACTAATTTGAGACTCTAATTTTTCGATTGTTTTGTCTTCAGCTTCTAAAGAGACGAAAACTTTGATTTCGACATCTTTTTCAAGATCATCAGCCACTTTGTTTAAGTTCATCATGATGAGAACAAATACGCCTACCAATAATAGTGTGACTGTAACGGCACTTACTGAAGCAAACGTCATCCAGCTATTTCGACCAATGCTTTTAAAACTTTCTTTGAAATGACGCACCATTGTTCTAGCCTTCATAGCCGTAGTCACCTCCAGCTACATCACGGACAATTAATCCGCCTTCAATTGCAATAACGCGATGTCTTAATGTATTCACGATATGTTGATTATGCGTTGCCATAATAACGGTTGTGCCCGCTTTGTTGATTCGTTCAAACAAATCCATGATATCCCAGGCTGTTTCAGGATCCAAGTTTCCTGTTGGTTCGTCAGCTATCATCACTTTCGGCATGTTCACAATTGAACGCGCAATTGATACACGCTGCTGTTCGCCACCGGATAATTCAGTCGGGAACATTTTGGCTTTATGTTTTAACCCAACTAAATCCAATACTTCCATGACACGTCTTTTAATATCTGCCGGTTTTTCTTCAATTACTTCCAATGCAAATGCTACATTTTCATAGACATTTAATTTTGTGAGCAATTTGAAGTCTTGAAACACAACGCCAATTTGACGACGCAACATGGGAACTTTCCGATTCTTCAATGTGGCGATATCAATGTCATCCACAAACATCTGACCAGAAGATGGTCGTTCTTCGCGATACATCATTTTGATGAACGTCGATTTCCCTGCACCACTTGGTCCTACTATATATACAAATTCACCTTGTTCAATTTCAACATTGAGACCGTTCAAGGCAACAATTCCGTTCGGGTATTTCTTGTAAACATTCTTCATTTGAATCATTTTTATTACCACCTACTAGTAATTGGCTTGCGCCAAAATTTTTTCCTTAGAATTTCACAGCAAACCCATTATAACACCTTAAACCTACTTTTTTATTACATTTTTGTATCATTTAAAATTCAATCTGAATAAACAGAACGATATGGAAATTGAATGAAAAAAGATATTTTAGATTAAAAATATTACATATTCATCCACTAAAAGAAGATAAAAGTGTTAAAAACAACTAAAATTGAACAAAAAAAATAAACCTGCTAGTCAGCAGGTTTATTTCATTTCAGCTAAATACTTCGCAACTGCATCAGCTTCTTCGCCTTCAATAAGCCCAGCTGGCATTGCACCTTGTCCATTTTCGATGACAGAACGAATCTCTTCTTCTGATAAACGAGATCCAACATCATTTAAAGCTGGAAAATTACCCGCGCCTTCCAAGTTCTCACCATGACAAGAAATACAGTTTTGTTGAACCACTTGCTCCGCATCGACGGCTGCAGTTTCTTCTCCGCCGCTGTCAGCTGGTGCATCAGGTTCTGATGTATCTTCTCCACCACAAGCTCCAAGAACAAGCGCTGCGCCAAATAGCATGACCATTAATTGCTTTTTCATTTAGTGACCTCCTCATATAGTTTATCTAGTTCTTCTTACAGTATACCAAAGTTATGGTCGTTTGAAACCTTCTCCCAAAACTTCAGAAGCATCGGACACGATAACAAAGGCGGATGGATCGATATATTTAACTAATTGTTTTAGTCTAGTAAATTCTGTTTGAGGAATAACTACCATTAATAAGGGTTTTTCAGTTCCCGAATATCCTCCTGTAGCAGCGAGTTCCGTTACACCTCGATCAACTTCATCGTAGATCGCGTCCCGAATTTCTTTCTGTTTCGTCGTAATGATATAAACCAATTTTGATTGACCGAAGCCAACTTGAACAAGATCAATTGTTTTCGTTGTTACATACAAACCAATCAATGCGTAAAGCCCTTTTTCAATATCAAATACTAATGCCGCGGCCAGCACGATAAAGCCGTCAATCATTGCAACACTTGTCCCTAAACTGACCCCTGTGAACTTTGTAATAATCTGTGCAGCTAAATCAGTTCCTCCTGTAGAAGCTTTGCCTCTGAAGACAATGCCGAGCCCAAGACCCACCATTATCCCGCCAAACAAAGCACCGAGCAAGGGGTCGAGTGTCCACGGTTCCCACGACTCTGTCAAGAAGACAACGAGTGGTAAAAATACAGTGCCTACAGCCGTTTTAATCCCGAAATTTTTTCCTAACAAAATCAATCCTGCAATAAACAATGGGATGTTAAAAGCCCATTGTACAAATGCTGGTCTCCAGTCAAGTACACTTTTCAATATTGTACTAATGCCGCTCACGCCTCCAGAGGCTACTTCATTTGGCAACAACAATACATTAAAGGCAATGGCCACAATCGCTGACCCTATAATTACGCTCGTATAGTCTATGAAAAACGTCAGCATTGGATGTGGATCTTTGCGGATACGACGATTTTTTTTAGTCATTTAGTTTCTTCCTCTTTTCTACTCTTCGATTAAACCCTGTCAGAGTATACCAAAAGCTTCTCGCTTTGTGAACTTCATTTGAGTAAAGCAGGATCACCAAAAAAGGCCTGAAAGCTGGCAGGCTTTCAGGCCTTTTTGCAAAACTAAAAAAGAATAGCTTTCAGTTGCTTTGCTATTCTTATTCCATTTTAGAACGCAATAAGGAATTGATAAATCCATCAATATCGCCGTCCATAACTGCTCCTAAATTGCCTGTTTCGTAGTTGGTACGATGATCTTTAACCATCGAATATGGATGAAATACGTAAGAACGGATTTGACTTCCCCAACCGATTTCTTTTTGTTCCCCGCGAATCTCAAGAAGACGAGCTTCTTCTTCTTCAATCTTCAAAGCATATAATTTTGCTTTTAACATTTGCATTGCTTTTTCACGGTTTTTAATTTGCGAACGTTCCTGCTGGCACGTCACGACAGCTCCCGTAGGAAGGTGTGTGATTCGAACAGCGGAGTCTGTTGTATTAATGTGCTGTCCACCAGCTCCACTTGCCCGGTACGTATCAATCTTCAGATCCTCAGTGCGGATATCAATTTCGATTTCACCAGTGAATTCTGGCATGACTTCACAAGACACAAACGAGGTATGACGACGACCAGACGAATCAAAAGGCGAAATACGAACTAGACGGTGAACACCTTTTTCAGCTTTTAGGTATCCGTACGCATTGTGTCCTCGAATACCAAGAGTAACGGATTTGACCCCCGCTTCGTCGCCTGCCAGGTAATCCAATGTTTCAACTTTGAAGCCACGTTTTTCTGCCCATCGCGTATACATGCGTAGTAGCATCGAACACCAGTCCTGAGACTCCGTGCCCCCTGCGCCCGGATGCAATTCCAAAATGGCATTATTTTTATCGTATGGCTCGCTAAGCAACATCGTCAATTCATAGTCAGCTAACTTAGAAATGAATTCTTTCATTTCTTTGTCGACATCTTCGTGCAAGTCTTCATCGTCTTCTTCTCTTAATAACTCTAAAGACATTTCCATATTTTCTTGCGTTTCCATGAAACCGTAATACGTATGAACGATTTCCTTTAATCCATTCAATTCTGAAATAACGGTTTGTGCTGATTCTTGGTTGTTCCAAAAATCAGGATCAAGCATCATTTCATCTAATTCCTGTATGCGGGATTCTTTGTTCTCTAAGTCAAAGTGACCCCCTAAAGTCGGCCAATTTACTGGCTGATTTGTCGAGCTCGTTGCGGATGTCTGCTAATTCCATCATCTGTTCCTCCTCAAAATAACACCGAAGAGCAAATGCTCTTCGGTCCTTTCACACATTTCTTATAAAGCTGTACCGTGGCAATTTTTGTACTTTTTGCCGCTGCCACATGGACAAAGGTCATTGCGGCCAACTTCCATTTGTTTACGGACAGGCGCCTTTTTCTTTGTCGGAGCTGGTCCATCTTCTTTCGGGTTAACGGCTTGACCTTTTGCAACTTCCTCACGCTGGAGGTTATTGCGAATTTCAGCTTTCATCGAATACTTCGCAACGTCTTCTTCAATGGCTTCAACCATTGCCTCAAACATTGCAAATCCTTCGCTTTGGTATTCACGAAGTGGATCATTTTGTCCATACGCACGCAAGTGAATTCCTTGACGCAATTGATCCATTGCATCAATGTGGTCAATCCATTTTGTATCGATTGAACGAAGCAAAACGACTTTCTCAAATTCACGCATCCGCTCAGGCGTCATTTCCACTTCTTTTTCATCGTAACGAACAGCTACCGCTTCTTTAATGAATGCAATGAGCTCTTCTTGAGACTTGCCTTGAAGAACAGCTTCTGTCACCGTGTTTTCCGGAAGAAGGTTTGCTGCAATCAGTTCAGTCAATGATTTCAAGTGCCAGTCTTCTTGTTTCTCTTCTGCTGTATGCGTGTAGACCATACGCTCAATTGAACTATTGATCATGTTTTCAACTAGGGCGCGCATATTTTCAGTTTCTAGCACTTCCATACGCTCTTTGTAGATAATTTCTCGTTGTTGACGAAGAACATCATCGTATTGAAGCAAACGTTTTCGAGCGTCAAAGTTATTACCTTCCACTCGTTTTTGCGCGGATTCAACAGAACGTGTTACCATTTTCGATTGCAATGGTTGGGAATCGTCCATTCCTAATTTGCCCATCATCGCACGCATTGCGTCTGAACCGAAACGGCGCATCAAATCATCTTCAAGCGACAGATAAAATTGAGTAACACCCGGGTCACCTTGACGTCCTGAACGTCCACGCAACTGATTATCAATGCGTCGTGATTCGTGGCGTTCTGTACCGATAACTGCAAGTCCACCTGCTTCAATAACACCTTCTCCGAGCTTAATATCTGTTCCTCGACCTGCCATGTTAGTGGCAATTGTTACAGAACCTTTTTGACCAGCATTTAAAATTATTTCTGCTTCATGTGCATGATTTTTTGCATTCAACACAGAGTGCTTGATGCCTTTTTTTGTCAAATATTCCGAGATGATTTCTGAGGTTTCAATGGCCACTGTTCCGACTAGAACTGGCTGACCTTTGGCATTACGTTCAGCAATATCATCCCCTACTGCTTTGTATTTACCGGCAGTCGTAGAATAAATCAAATCTACGTGATCTTCACGAATAATTGGCTTGTTGGTCGGAATGACAATAACGTACATATTGTAGATATTGCGGAATTCCTCTTCCTCAGTCTTCGCTGTACCTGTCATCCCAGACAATTTATCATACATACGGAAATAGTTCTGGAAGGTAATTGTGGCCATCGTCATCGATTCATTTTGAATCTCTAAACCTTCTTTGGCTTCTATCGCTTGGTGTAAGCCGTCAGAATAACGACGACCTTTCATTAAACGACCCGTAAATTGATCAACAATAACAACTTCTTCTTCTTGAACAATATAATCTACGTCTTTGTGCATGGTTACGTACGCCTTTAAAGATTGGTTAATCGTGTGATTTAAACGAACGTGGCTAATGTCAAAAAGATTATCGATGCCGAATGCTTTTTCAACTTTTTCGATACCTTCTTCTGTTAACACAACGCCTTTTGTTGTTTCATCGTAGGTATAGTCTGTGTCTTTCGTTAACAAACGAGCAAAAGCGTTTGACTGCAAATACAATTGAGCCGCTTTGGCTGCCTGTCCTGAAATAATCAGCGGTGTACGTGCTTCATCGATTAAAATAGAATCGACTTCATCGATGACTGCATAATTTAGTGGACGTTGCACCATATCTTCTTTGTAAAGAACCATATTATCGCGCAAATAATCAAAGCCCAATTCATTGTTTGTACTATATGTTACATCGGCCTGATACGCTGCTCGTTTTTCGTCTTTCGTCAAACTATTTAAGTTTAATCCAACAGACAATCCAAGCCATTCATATAATTCGCCCATCTCCAAAGCATCACGGCTAGCCAAATATTCGTTGACCGTTACGACGTGGACGCCTTTTTTACTAATAGCATTCAAGTAAACAGATAAGGTTGAAGTTAAGGTTTTACCTTCACCGGTTTTCATTTCTGATATATTACCTTCATGTAACGAAACCGCACCCATAATCTGTACACGGAATGGATACAATCCGAGGACACGCTTGGATGCTTCACGAATTGTCGAAAATGCTTCTGGCAATAGGTCATTTAATGACTCACCTTTAGCATGACGCGCTATAAATTCTTCTGTTTTTGCTTTTAATGCTTCGTCAGTCAAAGCTGCAAAGTCTGAAGCTAGTGCTTCTACGCGATCTGCTACTTTTTCTAATCGTTTTAAATCCCGTTTATTCGGATCAAATACCTTATTTAATACTCCCAACATATCTATACCGCTCCTTGCGTAAGTGTCCGCCGATACTCAACATACCGGATGACTGCTTTAGCTTTTATCGTGCCCTAGTAAGCAATAATACACTTATCAAAATCATCATCAGTCTATTCAAAAAAAATCTCACTATTTATTTTAACACTGCGCAGAAAAGCGTGCAAATAATGGCGTTGTGTTCTAAAGAACCAATTTGTCGCAATGTGGCAGATTACCAAGGAGTTGCTCCAAATAAACGTAAAACAAAAGCCTCTCGGTTTGAGAGGCTTTTGTGAGGTTATCAAATGGATAAAGCACCGTTTTTTATTGTGCAGAAGTTTCGATCAAGCCGTAACTTCCATCTTTTCGCTTGTAAACAATATTCGTGTCATTAGATTCTGCGTCCGTGAAGACGAAGAAGTTATGTCCTAGCATATTCATCTGTAAAACCGCTTCTTCTTCATCCATCGGTTTCAACTCAAATTGCTTCGTGCGAACGATTGTGAAATCCTCGTCCTCTTCTTCCGTTTCGTTTTGGTGGCGTGTATCATTTTCAGCAACTGCAAATGACACGCCCATACCATCTCGATCACGGAACTTGCGGTTTACTTTCGTTTTGTATTTACGGATTTGACGCTCTAATTTGCTAACAATCAAATCTATTGCTGCATACATATCGTCATGCCGCTCTTCAGCACGTAATGTTAAATTTTTCATAGGTATTGTAACTTCCACTTTTGTTTGGTTATGATTATACGATTTCAAGTTGACCATTGCGGTAGCATTTGCACCGTCTGTGAAATAACGTTCAATTTTTTCTACTTTCTTTTCAATATGATCGCGTATTGCGGGAGTTACCTCGATATTTTCGCCTCTAATGTTGAATTGCAACATATTAACTCCTCCTTCTATTGTGCTATCTATACAATTCTACACATTCCCTTGTCTTCCCTTCTTAAAACCAAAAAAAGTTTTAAAAATTTTATTTCAGGTAAACTACAATACAAGGAGATGAAGCTCATGTTTAAGGAGAAGACTGTCATAGTCACAGGCGCAGCTGAAGGAATAGGCAATCATATTGCAGCGCATTTTGCCGCTGAAGGCGCACGCGTCATTGGATTGGATATCAATCCAGTCGAATTAAAGGACGTCGAATACCGAAAATGCGACGTCGGAAATTTTGGTGAAGTTATATCTGTATTTAAAGAACTCCATGCAGACTACGGCGCCATCCACGCACTAATTAACAATGCTGGGCTGTCGACCTTTAAATCGATTTGGGAAGTAGACGAACAGGAGTGGGATCGAGTGATCGATACCAACTTAAAGAGTGTTTTCATTTGCAGTCGAGAAGCGGCTCGTTACATGACAGAAGACATTCGTTCAATTATCAATATGACTTCAACACGCGCTTTTATGTCCGAACCTCATACCGAAACTTATTCGGCATCAAAAGGTGGCATTTTCGCGTTGACCCATTCGCTGGCCGCTACGTTCAGTGAAAAAGGAATTCGCGTCAACTCGATAGCTCCAGGCTGGATTCACACTGGAGACCATACTGACCTAAGAGATAGCGATCATCAGCAACATTGGAGCGGAAGAGTTGGAGAACCTGCAGACATTGCTCGCGCCTGTCTGTTTCTAAGTAACCCACAAAATTCATTCATTACGGGTGAATGCCTAAATATCGACGGCGGCATGACAAGAAAAATGATCTACGAGCACTAAAGAAAAGCGGAAGCGCCTGGTCAGCTCTGACAGGCATAAGGCAGACCAGCAGTGTGGCGCTCTTTGCCACGCAGCTGGGTTGACTTATGTCCCGAGGAGCTAGGCGCTGGAGTCTGGACACTAAAGAAAAGCGGAAGCGCCTGGTCAGCTCTGACAGGCATAAGGCAGACCAGCAGTGTGGCGCTCTTTGCCACGCAGCTGGGTTGACTTATGTCCCGAGGAGCTAGGCGCTGGAGTCTGGACACTAAGAAAAGCGGAAGCGCCTGGTCAGCTCCGACAGGCATAAGACAGACCAGCAGTGTGGCGCTCTTTGTCACGCAGCTGGGTTGACTTATGTCCCGAGGAGCTAGGCGCTGGAGTCTGGACACTAAGAAAAGCGGAAGCGCCTGGTCAGCTCTGACAGGCATAAGACAGACCAGCAGTGTGGCGCTCTTTGCCACGCAGCTGGGTTGACTTATGTCCCGAGGAGCTAGGCGCTGGAGTCTGGACACTAAGAAAAGCGGAAGCAGCCATCTAGTTTCGACGGGCATCAATTATATTGAAAATTTTTCTGAATTAAAAAACCGGCAGCTGCCGGTTTTTTTAATTCATCTCTATTTCTTTCAACTCTCTAATTTCGTTTAAAATAAGCATTTCCTTTACTGTGTTGCGCTCAAAATCCGCACCATATAACCAGCCTTCTTCATATTTTTGTTTCCAGACAATCGTTGCATCTACTGTTATTGTTTCGTGATTTAAGATAAATTTCATACGCGCCTTTTTTTGTCTCGTCGCCAATTCTTCCTCAGTAAATAGTTTTGCTCCTTTAGGAGAAATATCAAGCAGTAGACAATAAACCTTCTGAGATAAGGCGTCCTTGTTGTTTGAATCCAGCAATTGTAAATAGATTTCTGGCGGTGCCCCAAATGTGTAGCGAAAGCTTTCTAAGCGTTTATAAAACATCGTGGTCACTCCCAAGTTTTTTGTTTTGAACGATGGTTATGCTCGAATTAGCGTCATCATCTTAATTTCCTTAGCACCTTTATCTTTTAAAACTTTAGCTGCTAAACGCATCGTACTTCCTGTTGTATACACATCGTCAAATAGCAATATTTTTTCAGGGACAGGTTTTCCATTCCACCAAAAGACATCTTGTAAAGCCATTCTCTCAAGCTTTGGTTTATCCCCTATACCTACTTCACTTTTCCCTAGAAGATGTGTATATGGAATAGACGCCGCATCCAGCAATCGATCAACTTGAGAAAAAGTTCGGACTTTCAGTTTTGCTTCATTCATCGGTATCGGAACGATGACCGACGAATGATCACGCAGTTGTTCTTTCAAGAGCGTCGCAAAAACTTCGGATAATGCCACGTCTTGCAAAAATTTATATTGGTGCAAATATTCTTTCATAGCTGAATTATAATGGTATAAGCTTTTTCCTGAGTCGATGATCCCCTTATATTCGGTCGTTTCCCATTCACAGCAATCCAAACATTTTCCTTCCACGCGGGCGCTGCATAGCGGACAACCTGCTACTGTTCGCTCAAAACTGTTTCGGCAGCGCTTGCAAATAACCTCTTCTAGTTCATTGAAAAAGATACTTCGCCAAGTTACTTGGAGTGGCATATGGCTGTCACATAAATAACAATTCATTATCGTCCTCCATTGTAAGAAATAATGGTTTTTTTAGCTTGATCCATTTGTCGCACAATGCCGTTATGGAAAAATACGATTTCTCCATTTGGATAATCACTAGCTCTTCCAACTCTTCCTGCAATTTGGATCAATGCAGCGGCATCGAAAACTGATTGATCTGCACCTACCACTGCAACTTGGACATTTGGAATTGTTATTCCGCGTTCTAGAATCGTTGAAGTCAAGACACCAGGGATTTGTCTTTGACGCAGTTTCAAAACTTTTTCTTTTCTATCTACATCTTTTGAATGAACAGCCTCGATTGTTGGATGTATTTTTTGAAACAAAACAACCGCTTGTTCAATCAAGTCAATTGTTGGGAAAAACAAGAGAAAAGGTTGTTTCTTTTCTATCTTTTCATCTACCCATGCATTTAACTTTTTAGGGATTTTTCCTTTCGCAAAATCTTTCTCGTATCCCCACAAAGACCGGAATTCCGGAACCGGTAGCGGATAACCATGAAAACGCCGAAATAGTTGCGATTTATTATTAACGTGCTTAACTAACTGATCCGAAGGAGTTGCTGATACATAGACAATGGGTGCTTCTTTTTTCTTCGCTTTTAAAACAGCTCGTTTCAACGCAGGATCATAAGAATAGGGAAACGCATCCGCTTCATCGACAATCAAGACGTCAAAAGCATTTTCGAATCGATACAGCTGATGCGTTGTTGCAATGACAAGCTGCGCAAATCCCGGTTCAACTGGAGAACCTCCATATAAACTATGAATAGTGGTTGTCGAGAATGCAGCGCGCAAGCGTGGGGTTAGCTCTAATACTACGTCTGTTCTTGGAGCCGCAATACAAACTCGCAGTCCCTTCTTTAAAGCATCGAAGATTGGTGCAAAAAGCAGTTCGGTTTTCCCAGCTCCACAGACAGCATAAATAAGATGATCATTTTTTTGTAAGAGACTTTGTTGTACTTCTTGTGAGGCTATTTCTTGTAGAGGAGTAAGTTTGCCCGTCCAATTTAATGAATGGTGCTGAGGAAGTTTTTGGGAAGGGAGTGCCCACGTAATCAACTCGGTACAAGAACTGATACGCCCCATCTTTAGACAGTTTCGGCAGTAATAGCAGATTTTCTGACACGCCTCACAACAATATGGAATAATTTTGTGTATAGATTTTTCAAGGCATCTGATGCATTGTTTTTCTGCAGTAATACCCAAACGGACATTGACAAAACCACTTACTATCGCTTTATCCACTTGCTCTTTAGAGAAAGGACCAAAATCCCTAAGCCATATTCTACCAGTCAAAAATTCTTCTAATTGATCCATTTTCAACCACCTTTCGATAGAGAAAAAGTCTCAGTAGGATTATTTTTCTACCCAACCAAGACCCATTGCTCCTTCTCCTAAATGTGTGCCAATAACCGGTCCAAAACAGGAAATTTCAAAGTCCACTTGTGGACATTCAGTTTCTAGGTATTCTTGCCACCGTTGTGCATCTTCTAAACGATTTGCGTGAATAACAGTTGCTTGTAGTTTTTGCCCATCTTTACTTGCTTCTTTTAACAAGTCGACCATTCGATTCATCGCCTTTTTACGTGTCCGAATTTTTTCGAAAGGAACAATCACTTTGTTCTGGAAATGCAAAATAGGCTTGATTTGTAACATACCACCAACTAAAGCTTGTGCACTGGACAATCTTCCACCACGCTGAAGGTGCTTCAGGTCTTCTGCCATGAAGTAAGCTCTCAACGTTTTCTTCATTTCATGTAATTCCACCAATATCGTTTGAGCATCTGCGCCGTCTCTAGCCATCTCTGCCGCTTTCACAGCATAAAATCCTTGAAGAGCACATGTAAGTTCCGAATCAAAAGAATAAACTTTTACGCCATCAACCATTTCTGCCGCTTGTTGCGAACCTGCGTAAGTTCCACTAATGCCACTTGATAAGTGAATGGAAATAATTTCTTCATGATGGGATGATAGTTTGCTATATAGTTCAACAAATTCCCCTAAAGGTGGCTGCGACGTTTTTGGAAATTCGTCTCTGGCTTTCCGATAAAATTCTTCCTCCGTCATTTCTGCTTCTTTAAATGATTCGTTTCCAAATGTTACTTCTAGCGAAACCATGTGAATGTTGAGCTTTTCAAGTTTTTCTTTAGGTAAATAAGACGTACTATCTGTAACAACTGCCGTTTTCATTAATGAATCAGCCCCCCTCTGTTAGTTTATCAAAAAAGACATTAATAGATTAGACAAAATAAAAAAATTCCCGCAAAAAGCGGAAACTTTTTATTGATTGCCGACAAGGTGAACGCCGTTTACTTTCCACTCGCCGTCTTCTTTTTTAAATATGACAACTTGACGTGCCGATTGTTCAACCGCATCGTCCGAGTTAGCATCCTTCATGTGAACATTAAGTGATGCAAAAACTTCGGCTCGATTCTCTTCATATTTTACGATTGTTTCATCACTTGTTTCATATTGACTATCGTAAGCTTTAAAAGCTTGAACCAATGCAGCTTTGTCTTCCTCGCGATTAAATCCGTCCGGTTTCTCTGCAATAGTTTCCATATAACGATCGATATCTTCCGCATTAAAAGCCGCGATATACTCATCATAAGCTGCTAAAAGTTCGCGTGCCGGTTCTTCTGGCACTTCAGCCGCTAGGATATTTCCTTCATCATCCACCGTAAAGCCCACTTGTTCTTCTTTTTCCTCATCAATACCATGCTCGACTGCATTGTTCTCACTTGCTGCATTACCATCTTCAACTGTATTTTCATTGACAGAGGGTTCTTCAGAATCTGAACAGGCAGCGAGTGTCAAAATGAGACCAACTGCAATAATCATTTTTTTCATCATGCATTCCTCCTGCGCTTCATTTTGCCATAGGCAGATGGCGAATACAATGAAGAAACTGTGTCATCTGTCAAAACAGAATTTTTTTTAGTTTTACGATACACTAGTATGTACAAATAAAGGAGGAAACCATTTGGAAAAAAGAGATGCCAGACAAATTCTAGAACAAAAAATGAAAGAAACGCGCCCTCAATGGAGCCGTAAACAACCTGCTCGTCCTAAAAGATATAAATCAAGTATGCAAAAAGTCGAAAATTATATCGTCTTAGATTTTGAAACGACAGGCTTGCGTGCAGGAAGTGATAAAATCATTCAAATCGGTGCGGTCAGATACCTCAATCATGAGCGCAAAGACACGATGTACCTGATGATCAATCCCCAATGCTCCATCTCAAGCACAATTACTCGAATTACGGGCATTACAAACAAAGATGTACAAGATGCACCCGTAATTGAAGAAGTCGCTCATGAACTCATAGCATTTATCGACGGGCTGCCCATTATAGCTCATAATGCTCCTTTTGATATGGGCTTTCTTTACGCCTTGGAAGAAATCACGCCGATTCCAGAATATACGGTAATCGATACAGTCAAATTAGCCAGAAGAGCCATTACTCAGACACCTAACCATAAACTAACGACATTAACAGCTTTTTTAAAACTCGAACACGATGCCCACGATGCCCTAGGCGACTGCTTAGCGACCGCAGCCATCTACCAGTACTGCTATGACCGAATCTGAAGAAAAACACCAGTAGACAACAAAAAGTCCTTTAATTCATCCACAAAGTAAAAGACGGTGCATCTGCATTTAAGCAGATGCACCGTCTTTTCTATTATCTTACTTCAACCCAACCATTTTTAATGGCGGTCACAACTGCTTGTGTCCGGTCATTTACCTGCATTTTTTGTAAAATACTTGATACGTGATTTTTAACTGTTTTTTCAGAGATAAACAAAGTTTCTCCGATGACACGATTGCTTTGACCATCAGTCAACAATTGAAGAACTTCACTTTCGCGTTTTGTCAAAAGATGATATGGACGGCGAATTTCCGTTTGATGGAAAGAGCCTTTGTTTTCACGTTCGCTTAAGCGACGGAATTCCATTACTAAATTGCGTGTAACTTTAGGGTGTAAATAAGACCCGCCTTTTGCTACCACTTTGATCGCTTGAATAATTGCATCTGCATCCATTTCTTTAAGCATGTATCCCAAAGCACCGGTTTTTAATGCGTGCGTCACATAGGATTCATCATCGTGGATAGACAGCATAATAACTTTTGCATCAGGAAATTGCTCAATCAATTCACCTGTAGCTTCTACACCATTTTTTTGCGGCATATTGATATCCATCAATACAACGTCCGGTCTATTTTCTTCATACAATTTGACAACTTCGGTGCCGTCCCCGCCTTCAGCAACAACTTCGAACGAACTTTCAAAATCCAGAATTCTTTTTACACCTTCACGGAATAATTGATGATCATCAATAATAATAATTTTTGTCATTACGTCGTCCTCCTCGAATACCCTATCTTACTTACCCTTTTTAAAAGGGATATGAAACATTAAGACCGTACCGTTCCCAGGTGAGGAATTGATAAAGAAGTCTCCTTCGACTAATTCTATCCTTTCTCTCATGCCTGCTAACCCAAATGACTGGTTCTTTACAATTCCTTGATCAAAACCAGTGCCGTTATCTGTTACCATAATTTTTACTTGCTCACTTAACCATTCCATCTCTACGGTGATTACATTCGATTTCCCATGACGGATTGCGTTTGAAATACCTTCTTGAACAAGACGGAAAATAGCAGTTTCGTAGTTGTTAGGCAATCGTTCTTCTTTGCCCTTAGACAAAAACTTCAATTTAATGCCCTTATTATACTCTTCAATAGTATCAATGTACTTTTTTAAAGTCGGTACTAGACCGAGATCATCAAGCGTCATCGGACGCAAATCATAAATGATCCTTCTTACTTCAGTAAGTGCCTGTCTGACCATTTCCTTCAATGAAGTAATTTCCTGAAAAGCCGGTTCAGGACCTTTTTCACGATAGGTTCTTTCAATTAAGTCTGAGCGAAGCAGCACATTCGCCATCATTTGAGCAGGCCCGTCATGAATTTCTCTTGATAAACGCTTTCGTTCTTCCTCTTGTGCTTCAATGATTCGAAAGCTATAATCTTGACTTGACTTACTCTTATCGATGGCTTCATCGACATCTTTAAAGTCTGACACTAAATAACTGCTAGCAATATTTATTTGATTGACTAGGCTTTCAGTTCGCTCAATTGTTTGAAGCAAAGTTTGAAGCCGTCGCTGTAACTTATCTCGCTTTTGCCGACACTTTTTCTCTTCGCTGCGATTAGAGGATAATTGTACTTGAAGCTCGTTTGCTTGTTCATACACTTGACGAACCTGACTTTCAGTGAAAGAATCAAAAAACTGAGATACTTCCGCTAAACGCCTCCTGGCAGTACGTGTTTTTTCTTCTAAAAGATCTCCGGTTTCAATGACCGTTGTAATATCCATCCGGACCTCTTCCAGCTCGTCTTTCATCACTTCATAACTTTGGCGACTTTCTTCACTAATGGCGAAAATATCCTGCTTCGCCTGTTCCATTCCATCTAACATTGTATTAAAAATAGAATCAGGTGCTTTTCCACCGATTTTCTTTGCCATTTTAAAACCGCCTTAGCTATACTGACTGTATCTAGGTATTGTTCTTGCTTCTTTATACCTTGTCGGTTGTAATAAGTATATCACTATATACGTAAGACTATGTTAAATATACGTTACAAATTATCTGATTTCATTTTACAACAGGAGGAATCAAATTGCGAGAAAATTACACAACTGTAGGCGATACTGCCAACGCAGAAATACTTATCCAAAAATCTAGGTTTATTGGGCATGCTGCACGCGCAGAAAATGAACAGCAAGCCATTACATTTATCGAATCGATTAAATCGCTTCACCGAACTGCCACTCATAACTGTTCTGCCTATCTTATTGGAGAACATGGCTCTATCCAAAAAGCAAACGATGACGGCGAACCAAGCGGTACTGCTGGATTTCCGATGCTCGAAGTGTTAAAAAAACAAGGTTTACAAGACACTGTGGTTGTTGTCACCCGTTATTATGGTGGCATTAAGCTAGGTAGTGGCGGATTGATACGTGCTTACGGAAAATCCACATCGGCTGCACTCTCAGCTGCTGGTATCGTAGAAAGGAAGCTTCATTTCTTAATGAAAACTTCCATTGATTATACATGGCTTGGCAAACTAGAAAACGAAATTCGCCAATCTCCATTTCCGCTAAATCATATAGAATATATGGAATCTGTTGATCTTTATATTCATGTCCCCATTGAAAAAGAAAAAGAGTTTATGGACTGGATAAATGAACTGACAAATGGACAAGCTCATATCAGTATTACAGACAGCCAATTTCTTGAATTCCCAGCACCTTAAATTCTTTTCATTTACGCATCTCAAAAATCACTGTATACTGTCAAAAGCATAGAAAAATGAAACAGACTTTTAAAAAAATTAATACGTTTTCATTAAAAGATTGGATTGATCCGTATCAACTACTCGGTTAGCCCATAATTCATAGAGGAGCAATAGAGATGAACCGAAAAATTTATCGGAAAACGAAAGTAGACAAAAAAAGAACGATTATCAAAATAATCGTTACTTTAGCTGTCTCGCTACTTATCTGTGTCTCTGCTTACGGCATTTACTTAATTAAGGAAGCTGAATCTGCAGTGGATACCGCTTATGAACCTGTCGGTAATATAAATGAAGATGTTGAACCGCTTACAGATAACATTTCCATCTTATTTATCGGAGTCGACGACAGTGAACAGCGCAATCAAAGTGATGGCAATATCCGCTCAGATGCACTCGTACTGGCTACGTTAAACAATGCAGACAAATCCATTAAGTTGGTTAGTATTCCTCGAGACACTTACACATTTATACCGGATGCTGGAAAAGAAGATAAAATCACACATGCCTATGCTTTAAACGGACCAAGTTCTACTATTGAAAGCGTAGAAGAATTATTAGATGTACCAGTCGATTATTATCTCCGTATGAATTTTGATGCTTTTATCGAAGTAGTTGATGCACTCGGCGGCATCAAAGTGGAAGTTCCCTATGATATTACGGAACAAGATGAAAATGATTCAAAGAATGCGATTGAACTAAAAGAGGGAATTCAATTTCTCGACGGCAGCGAAGCACTTGCTCTTGCTAGAACTCGTCATTACGACAATGATATTGAGCGTGGAAAACGCCAACAAATGATTTTAGAATCCATTATGGACCGCGCTTTATCAGCCGGATCTATTACTAAATATGGAGATGTCTTTGAGGCAGTTGGAGATAATATGAAAACAGATTTAAGTTTCCAAAACATGCGTGCATTGTTCGAATATGCCAAAGATGGCAAACCGGATGTCGAAACGATGACACTTGATGGCTATGATGACATGTCAACCGGCATTTATTATTGGCAGTTAGAACAAGAGTCCTTACTAGAAATTCAAGACGTATTGCAAAGCCATTTGGGATTGAAACCGGATACGTCTAATTTAACTGATATGGGCACTCATCGAGAAATTGCTGATTACCCAACTGAAGAAAACGAAACACCACAGTGAAAACTGCGGTGTTTTTTTATTGAATCGAACTAGTTAATAACTGAGAAAACCTTTTTCCACAAAAAAAATTGAACCAAAAGCGATAAGCTTCGAGTTCAATCTCTTTATTTCCCAATCAGACGCACTAAATTTAATAATGGACGGTAATTTTTCCCTGCCAAACCAACTACCTCTACAAAAAGCTCTATAGCGAGCAGCATAATACTAATTAGCAAAATGCCTCCCCACAATGTAGCTTGCGAAAACAAGAGTGCTGCAAGACCAAACAAAGCGGCAATTCCATAGATAATTAAAACAGTTTGACTATGCGAAAATCCGATATTTAACAGGCAATGGTGAAGGTGAGATTTATCCGCTTCTGATATTGATTTTTTCTCACGAACTCGACGAACGATAGCGAAAAACGTATCTGAAATTGGAACACCCAACATAATAATAGGAATGATCAATGCGACAACTGTGACGTTTTTAAAGCCCATCAATGCTAGCACTGAAATCATAAATCCTAGAAATAATGCACCCGTGTCCCCCATAAATATTTTGGCAGGATGAAAATTATAAACCAAAAATCCTGAAGTGCTGGCGGCTAGCAAAGCAGCCATTGACATCACATAAACGTCGCCCATAATAAACGCCATAGCTGCTAAAGTTAATAAGGCAACCGTTGATACCCCAGCAGCCAATCCATCAAGCCCATCAATTAAATTGATTGCATTGGTAATTCCAACAATCCATAGAACAGTCAGTGGAATACTAAAGTAGCCAAAATCCAATACTCCACCAAATGGCAGGTTAATAAAAGAAATTTCGAGCCCCCCACCAATTACGACGATTCCAGCGGCAACCAATTGCCCAACTAATTTTGCTTTGGCACTGATTTCGTACATATCATCCAGTACCCCTGTAATGATAATCAATAAAGCACCTATAATAATCGCTGTTTCAATGGGAATAAATGAAGCTTCAATAGCATTTGAAATTGGATCTTGAGGCTTAAATATAAAATACGCAATTAAAAACGAACCAAAAATGGCTAATCCGCCTAATCGCGGCATAATTCTCGCATGAACTTTTCGATAATTCGGTTTGTCAACTGCCCCTACACGAAAGGCAATGCGTTTGACAACTGGAGTTAGCACAATCGAAGCGATAAATGCCAAGGCCATCATGAGGTATAGCATATCTTTCCTCCTTAAAGTATCTTCTATACATATCCAATTGGTATTATAACATGCCCCAGCAATAAATGAATAAAAACATACTTGTCTTTAAGCTTTTCAAGCTTCTTTCTTCCTTACAAGTGGGACGTATTTTTCCTCAGAAAGTTTCCACACTCTTGTTCAACTGATAATTTCGTTAATCAGGCGTTCTTATTTCGTCACCTAGTAATAACTCTCTCTCTTTTTCTTTGCTTATGCCTACTTTCAAAATTGAAACTTCTTTTTTGCCACTCCATTCAAGTAGGTCGGTTGGAGAGTATGAAATACAAGTCCTGCTCTTTTCGCCTTGTCATTATCCACACGTATGAAACCCTCTGAAAATTCACTCGAACCATCTTAATTTCGGAAAAATCGAGGATTACTTTTTTCTCGATTAAACAAAACTACTTCATGCTCTTTGCCCAATAGTTTCTCTACCATATGTCTCCCTACAAAAGAAGTGCCTTCAAGGACTAATACCATCATTTCCTCACTCCTTTATAAGTAATTTTACTTACTTTTTTCTTAATAGTATGATATATTGAATGGAATATAAAGAATTTTCTATTATTTTATTAGGGGTGTAAACCAGATGGATGACACGCTTCAAATCTACTCACTGAAAAAGGTGTGGACACATTCAGATGAAGCTGCTGTATTGAAAATGGATTACCAGCGCCGCGCAGATCTCGCAAAAGTTATCAACTGTGAAGGACTACTTGTTGACTTGTCTATGGATCAACACCCAGAAGTGAGATTCAGTGTTGCTATAAACGCCAATACCCCTCTTCAAACGTTGAAAAGGCTGAGTAAAGAAGATTTATGCATTACTGTTAAAGATACCGCTAAACAAACTTTGTTAAACCTTAAACTTCCAACAGATTGTCCGCTTTGATGTTTAACTTATTCAATAGAAGGTTATTAGTAGTAGTAAGTTAAAATTTAAAGGAGGAATCATTGATGAGTGATAACAAAGGATTTTCCGACAAATTAAAAGGTGCAGTAAACAAAGGCAAAGGCGAAATTAAAGACCAAATCGGTAATGCTACTAATGATTCGAGTACGCAGGCTGAAGGCAAAATGGATAAAGCTAAAGGCAATATTCAAGATAAGATTGGCGATTTCAAAAATAATGATAAGAAATAAGAAAAACCCGGTTTTATAACCGGGTTTTTCTTTTTGGTTTTTAAAAGTTTTCAAAAATTAAAGCATTCTGTTATAATAAATAACCGTGTATAAATGTTATTTATTAAGGAGCTTATAATGATAAAGAAGGCGCTTACAAAAATGGATATTCTGACCCTTGGACTTATGCTTTTTGCTTTGTTTCTGGGAGCAGGGAATATCATCTTTCCCCCTTATTTGGGTCAACTCGCCGGTGATCAATTATTTGTTGCTATTACCGGTTTTTTATTAACAGGGGTCGGTCTTCCATTATTAGGTATTCTCGCTATTGCAAAAGCGGGCGGAGATCTTCAATCCATTGCCGGACGCGTCCATCCATTATTCGGTATCGTATTCACGTTAATTGTTTATTTAGCTATCGGTCCCTTTTTCGGAATCCCGCGTACAGCTACTGTTGCTTTTGAAATTGGTGCTTCTCCTTTTCTACCAGCCAGTTTCGCTGATTCTTTTTGGTCTTTACTAATTTTCACCTTTGTCTTTTTCGCTATTACTGTTTTGTTCGCGATGAACCCGACAAAATTAGTTGATAGAATTGGTAAAATTTTAACACCTTTATTAATAGTAGTTATTGGGCTGTTAGCTATAAAAAGCTTTCTAACACCCATGGGCCCCATAAAGTCACCTATCGGAAATTACGATACGGAAGCTTTTTTTGAAAGCTTCTTACAAGGGTACCTTACGATGGATGCTATTGCCGCACTGGTTTTTGGAATTGTTATTATTCAATCTATTCGGAGTAAGGGAATTACCGATACTAGAATCATCTTAAGGACTACTGCTTATGCAGGGTTTATTGCTGCTATTGGTTTATCTGCTGTCTACTTGTCGTTAAGTTATATTGGTGCAACCAGCGTGGAAGCTATCGGCCTTCAAGATAACGGCGGCATGATTATCGCCATGGCGTCACGTGTCTTATATGGAGAAATCGGAGGAATTATCCTGTCTGCAGCAATCACCTTTGCTTGTCTGACGACTTCCATCGGTTTAGTATCTGCTACCGCTCAATTTTTCTTTAAGATTTTACCTAAGTTTTCTTATATCACTTATGTATTTTTGTTCGCATCGTTTTCCGCTACCATTGCAAATGTCGGCTTAACACAGCTGATTGCTATTTCTCTACCGGTGCTACTGGCTATTTACCCTGTAGCCATCGTTCTTGTAGTATTGTCATTTTTTGACCATCTATTTTACAGAAAACCTTTCGTTTATGTAATTGCTCTTTCTGTAACTGCAGTTGTCAGTATTTTCGATGCCTTACGTTCAACTGGGATTGCTTTCGAACAAATAGATTCAATTTTCCAGTATTTACTGTTTTTTGAACAAGGGATTGGCTGGATTCTCCCAGCTGTCATCGGAACTTCGATAGGAATTATAATTGCGCATTCTACACATAGTAAAAACTAAAAGAGCTTTCCCGATTACTATCGGGAAAGCTCTTTTGAATTTAAAATAGTCTTTGTGTTGGTGGGTTTTTATCGTCTTTATTTTTTTGACTCTCAATATCGCGATGTTCGTGGGGATTTGCGCCTTCTTTAAAATCACCTTGTCGGTTGTTCATCAGTTCCTCTTCTTCAGAGTTTCTCCCAAACGGAGCTGGGCCTAAATTTGGATCTGCGCCTGGTGAAGGTTCATCTTGCCGATTATTTATACCCTCTTCGTGTAATAGATTTTCCGCACCTTCTTTTGTTTGAAGAGCTGGTTCATGATCTAATTCTTTCTCGAGAGTAGAACCTTCATCCTTTTTCAACCCACTGGTCGGGTGAATTTCATCACCCTTTAAGCGAGAATCCTGCAGACGATCATTGTCACTAGAACGTACATGTTGGTCTTCTCTAGAAACTTCTCGTGCGTAAATTTCATCAGATCCAGGATTGCTTGCTTGGTGGCGAGTGACTGTTCCGGAACTAGGCGTACCAGCAGTTCCTTCTTCTAGATTTATTGAGCTATTTGAATCATCGAAAGACGAAAAATTTTCCTCTTCACCTGATCTTCCTTCTCCGTCCGTATAAAGAAGAACGGCACCTTTTTCAATTTTACGTTCATAATCATCTGTTCTATCTTTACTCATATTAAAACGGTCTAATTCTTTTCTTACAACGTCTTTTCCACTTAGCAGCGTTTTAAAGCGATTGGAAAAAGAGTTTGCCTGATTCGCATGAACCCCTTTGCTACCTGCAGAGTCAATTACTTCTCTATCATTGGCCATCACATGAATATCTTCTTCACGATAACCCTTTGTTTTTAATGACTCAATTACTGTTTCCATTTCTGACTTGCTGTAAACGATCTCAAATTCACGATTTCCTGATTTCATTTTATTAAACCTCCTGTGTACTGTTATTGTCTTTACTTACCTCGTCATCGCAATCTTCGAAACCTGCAAAACTGCTTAATTCTTACCCGAGAGCTCAAGATACAGTAAAGTTCTATTTATATTTCTTATCGCTCTGGCTATGTTTTTCAGCTTCACTAGAACCGCCTCTAGCTTTTTCAACTTCAGGATTTTCCTGAGTAGTAAATGAATTGTGTCTTTCGTCTTGAATTAATGTAGGGTCTTGTTGGAATGTTTCTCCTCGTTCAAAGCGGTCTTCTTGTTCATCAAAATTATTATCGACAGAATTAATGAATTGCTGTCTTTGCGAATCATTTGTTTTTTCTTTTTCTGCACTTACTTCGTTAACAGAAATCGTATCGAGTATCGTTTCTTCATCTTCATCTTGGTAGAGAAGAATTCCGCCTTTTGCAAGATCTGCAGTATACCGTGCGGTTTCCGTTTCTGAGAGCTTTAACGATTTTACTCCCTCACGAACACCACTGTCTCCAGAAATGAATCCTTTAAATTTATCAGTAAACGTATCAACTTCTTGTTTATCAAATGAATACTCTTCAAAATGCGATGTGTCTTTAGCCATGATATGAAGATTCTGCTCCTTGTAGCCTTGGCTTTTTAATTCCCCAATTTTTTTCTGCAAATCACTTTCTGAGAAAACTACTGCCAGCACTTTAGTGTGTGAACTCATTTGAAAACCTCCGTCAATTTAATAGACTATTATACGTAATGTTTACCCCTTATTGGGCATCCAATAAACTATTTTGTCATTAGAGTAAGAAAAATCTCTTCTTCACTAGTTACGATTTGTCAAATCGTGTATTTGTTCTTATTACTAGTAATCGTGGAAAAGAAGATTAGACAGAAACATTAATTTCCTTCTAGGTAATAGTTCAATAGATCTATTTAAAAAGATATTTTCATTTTTCTGCATTCAACATTTACCGAAGTAGGCATATTTTACCTTTTTTTCATTTTCTCATAATTCTAATATAAAAAAGCAGTTTATTTCGAAAATTGATGATATCATAGCTTAAAGACATAAATCAAAGTGAAAAACAGGATGTGGAGGCGGCAATCATTGTACTTGGTGATCTATTTTCTTCTTACTTTTCAGATGGACCGAGGAAGGTCGAAAACATCTCTCCTACATGGCTAACGGAAGTACTGCCCTTGCAACAAGAAAGGAGAGCAGTAATGGACACGGGAATGCGCTTAAAATACCATCGTTTAAAACAGAAAATTAGCTTAGAAGAATTCTCCTCTGGCATACTATCTCCCAGAGAGCTGAAAAAAATTGAAAGTGGCGTTAAAGACCCAGCGTTAAAAGAACTGGAAGCTTTGTGCAAAAAATTGACTATTCCGCTGGCACCAAAAGATAACCCAATTGGAAAAGTTCTTGTAAAAAACTTTAAAAACTCTTTATTACATCCGCATAACAAAGCCGAAATTATGGAACAGTACAACGACATCCAAGGCCATCCTTTACTGAGCGCTGATGAAGATGTGGAACTTGAGTACTGCATTCAACAAATTCGGTATTTTATTATTACCGGCGACCTAGATAGTGCCGAAGAAAAAATTAAAGAAATGGACCGTTTCAGAGAATTTATGAGTCAGGAACAGTTTTATTTATTTCATAAATACATCGGAAACTACAATTATATTCTCAACGATTTTGAAAAGGCCTTAAAAACCTATTTCGTTGCAGAAAAAATTGCACCGAATACGATTTCTGCTTCAGAACTTGGTGATCTTTATTATTCAATCGGCATCTCCAGTACGAAGTGTAGAGAAACAGAAATGGCTTTTAAGTATTCCGAAATGGCTCTGAAAATTTATCAGCAAGAATTCATTCCTAAACGCATTGTGGAATGCCATTTGAATATCGCAATTACTCATCAGCATTTCGGCAATTTCCGAATGTCGATGGAGCATTATAAAAACGCATTAACTATCGGCAATAAGTTGGAAATTGATATTTTACGCTTTACGACAGAATTTAATTTAGGATATTCATATTTCTTGTTTCAAAACTATGAGCTTTCAATTATTCATATGGAAAATTCATTGAAATACATTCATCCAGAATATAGTGCTGACCTTTTATTAAGTTATTGCATTTTAATTAAATGCCAATATGAGGTAGAGAACTTTGGTGCTGCAAAGGAATGGATCCGCAAAGGCTCAGAACTTGTCGAAAACAAAAAATTAAATATCGATTCACCTACTAATCATATTTTTAAAGAAGCCTATATTGAATTTATATGTTTGGTACATCTTTTAAACGAGGACTACGAAAAATTTGGAGAATTTGTCCTAAGCCAGTTGATCCCCAGTCTTGAAGCAACAAACAATTACTTCGAAAGTGGCTATTATTTCGGTCACTTGGGCAGAATCCACTATGAGCAAGGACGTTACAAAGAATCAGCTGAAATTATGAACAAAGCAAGAGAATCATATAAGAATATTAATACTTTATCTAGGGAGTGAAAGTGATGAAAAAAGGCATGACGATTTTGTTCTTCTCTATTCTTGCAATTAGTAGTTTATCAGTTGGTAGTAATTTCAATTTAAATGATGAAGTTGCTGTTCAAGCTCGTGTTCCTGAGCCTTGGTCTACCGGTACTGAAGTTGCTGTCCAAGCTCGTGTTCCTGAGCCTTGGTCTACTGGTACCGAAGTTGCTGTCCAAGCTCGTGTTCCTGAGCCTTGGTCTACCGGTACTGAAGTTGCTGTTCAAGCTCGTGTTCCTGAGCCTTGGTCTACCGGTACTGAAGTTGCCGTTCAAGCTCGTGTTCCTGAGCCTTGGTCTACCGGTACCGAAGTTGCCGTTCAAGCTCGCGTTCCTGAGCCTTGGTCTACCGGTACCGAAGTTGCCGTTCAAGCTCGCGTTCCTGAGCCTTGGTCTACCGGTACTGAAGTTGCCGTTCAAGCTCGCGTCCCTGAGCCTTGGTCTACCGGTACTGAAGTTGCCGTTCAAGCTCGTGTTCCTGAGCCTTGGTCTACCGGTACTGAAGTTGCCGTTCAAGCTCGCGTTCCTGAGCCTTGGTCTATTAAAACTCAGCAAGTATAATTTTTTTGCTATCTTATCAAGCTGCCGCTTTTTTATTGCGGCAGCTTTTTTATTGCGGCAGCTTTTTTATTGCGGCAGCTTTTTTATTCTACTCAAAACTTAGCGTCGTTAGAACAAGAAAACATCCAAGGATGAGTTAATCCTTGGATGTTTTCTTGTTTGCCGTTCTTTTTTTATTGATTTTGTTTTTTGTCTATTAGACATTCATCAACAAAACGCTTGAAAATATTCATGGAAGCTTCGTCTCCTTGAAGAGCAAATTCTTCTGGATGCCATTGAATACCCATAGCAAACTGATGATTTTTGCTTTCCAGCGCTTCTACAAGACCATCAGCAGCATGAGCTGCTACTGTCAATTGATCTGAAACATCTTTCACTCCTTGATGATGGAAAGAATTCACGTTGAATTTTTTCTCCTTCATGATGTCGTATAATAGACTTTCATCTTCTAAAGTTACGGAATGTGTACGATGAGTTCGCATGGCATTCTGCTTATGCTGATGTAAATTTCCTTCGAATTGAGATTCTAAATCTTGATAATTAGTCCCACCTAGTGAGATGTTAAACATTTGCAGTCCACGACACATGCCGATAAAAGGCTTATCTAACTCTAGAAATTTTAAAATTAATTCTTTTTCATATTCGTCACTGCCGGGATAAACAGCGCCGAGACGTAAATGAGGCTCTTCTCCATATAGCGTCGGATTAATATCCCCTCCGCCAGTAACAATCAGTCCATCTAATCGCTCACATAGCAACGGAATATCTTCCCTGTCTACGATAGGAACAATCAACGGCAACCCTCCTGCTCGAAGAATGGCTCTACCATACACTGGGTCTAGCGAATAAGTCTGATCTTCTTCTACACGTGCCGTTATACCAATTACCGGTTTATCTTTTGCTACCATCATTTTTTCCTCTTCTCTATTTGTTCATATCCTCCTATATACCCTATCCAGTAAAATCAATAAACATTTAAAGGATTCAGCGCAATGCTGAATCCTTTAAATGTTTATTTTTATTGGTTTTTCAGGAAAACTCTTTAAACGAAAAACCCTTCTCATAATGGGTTTTTAAAACAGTCTATCTTTTCTTCCTCTGCAATAGGATGGAATCGAAACTTGAGTAAGTCAATTCGGTCGTCCTTGTCTATTTCCACGCCTTCTTCTTGCAGCGTTTTTCTTTGAAAAAATCGAGCCTCTTCATTCCGTAGAACAATTTGACCTTTAGCGTTAACAATTCGATGCCATGGCAAACTATGCTTGGCACTCATACTGTGCAATATTCTCGTTACTTGTCTGGCTCCACGCGGGCTTCCAGCAGCCGCTGCGACTTGGCCATAAGTCATAATTTTACCAGGCGGAATTTGTTTGATAATTCTTAAAGCTCTTTCAGTAAAAGTCTGCATCCGTTTCATCCGTCCCACCAAAATCTTTATAAGGCTTTTTTCTTTTGTTTTTCGACTTTTGCCAATAAACTTCCCGTTTTATATTCCTCCAGAAGTTGCTGCGCACATTCATATAATGGCAGATTCCCTGTTTCTACTGCAAGTCCATTACTTTCAGCGTGTACATACTTATAATACTCTATCATTCTATCGAGCAATTCCTCAAAACCTTCAAGTGATTGTTCATCTTCATGCTCTAATGGACGCGTTAAATCGATTCCGGTCGCTTCGTTGAGATAGAGAAACTTCATCTGATCCATATTAGCAACTGTGTGATCAAATAGTTGCTGGTTCTTATCCAAGCGATAAAAATTTCTCCAAAAAACAAAAATCTCTTTTGCCACTCCCAACTTCTTCGCTCCAAGAGACGCATTAAGTCCCTCTATTACACAAATTTCATACATAATCTTTCTTAGAGATTTTTTATATTCTCTTTCCACTACACCTTTATATTGCATATACTTCATCATTATACCTCCCCCAAATAATTTAGCTCTTATGTCTGCCGAATTAACATGATCATCAAATGTTTCCATATCTCCGAATAACGTCTTCTTCTTCTAATGACACCAAATTATCATAGGTTTGTTGATCATGTATTTGTTGCCCAATATAAAACACGGCAGGTCCGCAATTAGCAATTTCTTTTTTTATCTCTTGTTTCTCATTTTCTTCTACTTGAAAGTCTCCACCTAAATGAAAGAAGACATAGTAGTTTTCTTCTCCCCATTCAGCTATTTTTAACAATAAGGTCCGCATAGTCATTTCATTGTCCACTTCAGATAAACTGCCCCCAAGATGATAATAAATCGTATCGCCCATTGTCAGAACATAGCATGCTGACACTAGCTTGTTTTCGTGAAAGGCACCAAATAAGTGTAGGTTAGATCCCATTGAACCAATCAATGTTTCAAAATAATCATTGGTAAAAAAATAATAGCTATCCGCTTCTTCTCTTCTTCTAGCCGCCGCGTAATACAACACTAGAAATTCAAACAGATGACGCACAGTTCCAAGCTTTTTTACTATTAATTCTGAAGCATTATCAACATCTTCTTTATTTGGCAGAAGTAATTTTTGAGAAGGGGTAAAATGAGCTTTTAAGTTGATTGTGTACGTTTCAAATAATGAAGAAATTTTCAAATGAGTCCCGAAAAATTGAGCATTTTCTTTCAGTGGATGAAAACGTACATATTCGGCAATGATTTTCTCATTCTGGCAATACGTCATAAAAGATTTTCTGAAATTAGCCGTCAAGTTAGCACCATTTTTCTCCACGTTCAATATAGGTCCTCCATAACCAAATGGCGTTGTAACATCAAAATAAGTGATATCTCCGTCATTTACTACCCTTTTGATAAAAGGGTAAGCGACCTCCCCATCATCATCTTTATAGTAAAAAAGCAAAGCTTCTCCAGGATCTAATTTTAGAGCTCCCAAAAAATATTGACTTGTATAATAAATGTCTGTTATTTGTAATTTATCAAGAATTTTTTGCCAGCGACTACGATCTTGTATCGTGATCAGTTCATACATTCATTCCACCCCTGCTCTACCTAGAAAATTACTTAAATACTGTCTGTAATTGGCGATTTTTTTTCCGCATGTTTCTATCTCTAGCATTTGTCGTTTTTTTCACTGAATGGGTACTAGCTATTAAAAGGATGCTACTAATAAAACCAAAAGTACCAGCTATCGCTATCTTCATTAGTAACTCTTTCTGACTAGGCTCTTTACTCCCATTTTCAGGAACTGCTTGTGAAATGATAGTGACTGGATTTGTTTGAAAAGAATCACTTACTTTAGTTTGAAAAACAGCTGCTACTGCATTAGCAATGCTAACTGACTCCTGACTACTAGCAGAAGAAACAGTAACCGTTAACACTGGAGAGTTACTGGCATAGCTTACAAGAATTTGTTCGCGAAGAGCAGAAACAGACGTTTTTAACGGCAGATCTTTACTAACTTGATCCAGTACTTCCGAGCTTTCAATAAAAGCTGCATATGCTTCTATCATTCGGGAATCTATCTGCTTATTTTCCTTTAGCTGGTTTGATAATACCGATTGTGATTTTTCCACGAGCAATTGGCTAGACGCCTGATACTCTGAATCAATGATAAAAACAAAAATCAAGGAGGCTGTCAGCATTAGAAAAAAAGTAAAGCTGAGCGAAAAGTAGATTTGTTTTTTATAACTTGCCAATAAATGCGCAATGATCTTTCTGCTTTTCACTAGATTTACCTCCTTGTGCTCAATAACAGCATGAATTTTATTTTTATTTCTAAAAATTCAGATTATTATAGTTCATTTATATCATATTTAGGTGGTTCAATCTACACTTTTAAGGATATTTTTAAAATTATTATTAATAAAAATAAGTATTTAGTCCAAAGACACGAATTTTATTTTATATTTTTATTCTAAATTAGGTAATTAGAATTAAATAAATTAACCGCTACTGAAGACTTATCTGTTAAGTTTAACCCCACCAAGTTCGTGTCTCATTCTTATTAACTTGTGGCAATTGTCTTGATTCCTATAGATGTTTACCTAGCTAGCGTCAACTTGTTCGTGATTAACCGATCAACACAGATAGAACTATGGTTTGTCTCTTCACCGTTAAGAATTTTTCTTCAGCTATATAAGTCCAGACGTACCAAAAAAGCAGGGGTCCCGGAAGCCTCAAAAATAAAACAGACGCAGAAAAAGAACTTTTTTCTGCGTCTGTTTTATTGAATAGCTGGCTCAGAATCCTGAACTGGGCGTGTATTTTTTGGATTTCCTGAAAGTAACGTCGCTTCTTTAAACTTTTTTCTTTTTGTAGAAAGAACTTTTTTAGAGTTAAAATGGCTATGGCTGTGCTCACTGAAAGTACCTTTGGCGACGGGCATTAAACTGTCTTTTAGCATGCAAAAGGGACTGCACCCTAACAGTCATTTTATGACCTTTTAGGCAGTCCCTTTCGTCTATAAACAAATTTAATTAACTTAAACCTTTGAATTTTTTATTGCGAAAATGGATTTGTTGTTCTGTTCACAGTAAGGTTTATTTTCGAAAAAGTTAAAAATTCATCCTTTACTCTTTCCACAAGCCAATGATGCCATTTCTACGATAAATAATTTCTTTTGACTCCAAAGTCTTTAACACTTTTGTCAAAGTTTGATGTGAAATGTTAATATCTGCTGTAATTTCCTTGATCGTTTTGAAAAGTACACCTTCTGACGAACTATTCCTCAGAAAATAGTTTATGAACTTCTCTCCCGTTTCTGCCGTCTTTTCAGTTTCTGATGAAAAATACTCCCGGCATTCACTTAAGATTTTCTCTTCCGAAAAATTTTCTGTTCTACTGTGCATAAGATTTTCCACTATTTTCATCTAACCACCTCCAAAAATTGCAGCCCATCGAAGCGTGCTTACTATCTCTATACCCTTCCACTCTAAAGATATACATACTATTTCATATAATACTGATAATTCCAAAATCATATAAAAATACCCATTAAAAGGTTTTCTAAACAAAAAAAACAAAAAACAGAAATATATTCTGTTGTTTGTTTTGCAATTTCGTAAATTTCATTTTTTTAAGTTAAACGACTTAGTATTTTCATTTTTTCATTGCGTCTTGAATAAAATCTTTTAATACATGTATTCCCATCACACAATCATTTAGACTAGACCACTCTTTTGGATTGTGGCTAATACCATCTTTGCTTCTGACAAAAAGCATAGCTACTGGAATAAAGCGCCCCAGATTCATGGCATCGTGACCAGCTCCACTCGGAATATAAGTTGGCGAAATTCCAAACTTATTTAAAGAAATGGCCAAGCGTTTCTGCAAATCTTTAGCAATCGGCACTGGCTGAATTCGCGTATTCAATTTAACTGTTACGTGAATGTCATTTTTGGCAGCAACTTTTTCAGCTTGTTCTATGAGTTGATCAATGAGTTGATCTCTTGGTGCTTCGTTTATATCTCGAATATCGACAAGTAATTTTACTTTTTCAGGAATTACATTTGCACCGTTTGGAAAAACATCCATTTTTCCAACGGTCGCTACTGCGGTGTCACTAACTGTTTTGGGAAACTGAGGAATCGATTGAATAAATTCCGCTGCCGCTATTAGGCAGTCTTTTCTGCCAATCATTGGCGTATTTCCAGCATGTCCGGCTTCCCCAGCAAATTCCACAGCAAGCCAAGCAGGTCCGGCAATGCCACTGACAATTCCGACTGGTTGATTTACTATTTCTAGTTTTTTTCCTTGTTCGATATGTACTTCTACAAACAATTCCAATTCAGCCAAATCTCTACCTGCAGCTTTAAATGCTCCCAGTGTACTGCCGTAATGCGTTAACACTTGTTCTAGCGTGTCCCCGTTATAATCTCTTAGTTGTGCCATTTCTTCTTCAGAAATAGCACCCGTCATCGCTTGACTTCCTGTTAATCCACTGTTAAATCGTGATCCTTCCTCGTCAGAAAAAATAATGACTTCATACGGTTTTTGAGGAATGTATCCCTCTTCTTTCCATGATTCTGCAACTTCTAATGCCGATAAAACGCCCAACGGACCATCAAAATTACCTCCATTTGGCACACTGTCGACATGGGAACCCGACGCAATGGCTGGATGATTGTTCTTTCCTTCCAATCGAGCCGTGACATTTCCTGCCCCGTCTTCGGAAACCGTTAATCCCGCTTCAGCCATCCACTTTTTAACGAGAACTTTTGCGTCTTTTTCTTCATTTGAGAAACCAGGTCGTTTGACTCCGCCAACTTGAACAAATCCTATTTTAGACAATTCAACTAATCGTTTCGCAATACGTTTGCCGTTAATGCCTGAATGATCAAGTTTTGTATCGTAATCTTTTAATAACTCTTCATATAAAGGATTATCATTAGTAGTACTCATAACTTCCTCCTTAGTTTTTAACTAGTAGCCTGTGTATTATTTAGTTAAAAAAGACCACGCATATTGTGCATAAAGTTCTGCACCTGTTGTCAATGCATCTTCATCCACATTAAACTTCCCGTGATGATGCGCCCACTGCGTATCTTTTTCTACGTTGCCGCTTCCGACTAACGCAAAGCTTCCGGGAACTTCATCTAAGTAAAATGAAAAATCTTCTCCACCCATTGTAGGTTCTTCGTTATAAATCGCATCTTTTCCAAATGCTTCGATTGCTACTCTTTGGACCAATTGGGCACTTTCAGTTCCATTTATAACAGCTTGTGTACCTCTAATATAGTCAACTTCTGCAGTACCTCCGTAAATTGCAGCTGTATGATCCGCATAAACTTGTAGCTGCTTTTCGATATGGTCACGGATTGAGGGATCGAAACACCTGACCGTTCCTTCAATTTCAGCATTTTCAGCAATAATGTTAAAACGAGTTCCTACGACCATTTTTCCAATTGTTACTACTGCTGACTGCATAGGATCAACTGTACGAGAGACCACTGATTGTACATTCATTACGAATGAAGAAGCAATAATTGCCGCGTCAATGCAAGCTTGCGGCATCGCTCCATGTCCACCCTGTCCTTTAAACCGCACGTTAAAAATGTCTGCTGAGGCAAATGCAGGTCCTGGATTACAGGCCACTTTGCTGGTAGCTCCTTGAGACCAAATATGAATACCAAAAACGTCATCGACTCCTTCAACTGCTCCTTGTTCAACCATTGCTTTAGCACCGGTCGCCACTTCTTCAGCAGGCTGAAAGATAAAACGAACATTGCCTGAAATTTCTTCTTTAACACTGACCAGTGCTTTAGCTGCTGATAAGAGCATGGCCGTATGAGCATCGTGTCCACATGCATGCATTTTGCCAAGATTTTTGGATTTGTACGGCAAGTCTGTATTTAGTTCTTCAACAGACAAAGCGTCCATATCCGCACGTAACGCGACAGTCTGTCCTTGTTTCCCACCTTTTAGCTCTCCAATAACACCAGTTGGCTCTGTCTTGCGTGCATCGATGCCAAGTTCAGTTAAGTAATCATAAACAAATTGAGAAGTTTCAAATTCCTGCCATGATAATTCGGGCTCACTATGAAGCTTTTGACGTATTTGAATCATTTCGGCATTATTTTCTATAATGGCGTTTTTTATTGTTTGATTGATCATCTTCAATTCACTCCACTTTCTATTTTACCGTACTTAATAGGTTGAAGAATCAACACGGTGTTGCCGTTTATAGAAACCCGACAAATATTCCAGCTAATATAACAGAAACAATTGTGACCGTAATAAAGCCTGCCACTAGCATTGGCGGCAACATATGACTTGTTAGAACTTCGCGTTCTTTTTCGTCTTTAGTCAAGGAATTGATGACTTCTACCGTAATAATATAATCTGCTGGGAATCCGTAAAGAGCAGTCAAAGAAACTGCAAACGCCATTTCTTTACTAACTTTCAGAAGCTTACCGACGATTAATGAAAAAATGTACATTCCTGCAACACCAATAACAATACAGCCAATAAGCGGATACATTATTTCTACCATCATGCTTGGGGTAGCATTTTTTAAGCCATCAAAAATAAATAGCAATAAGCCCATAATCGCAAATCCAAAACCATTCGCTTTTTGTAGTGGATGGCGTTCTAAGAAACCAATGCTACGCGCGATAACACCAAACAATAGACATAAAACGAAAGGACTGATTTCTACTACCGGAGCTATTAGAACAGAAGTTAAATAAGCAAGATAACCAACAAAAGCTAAGCGGAAAAACTTAAAGAAGTCGGTATTGTATTTATCCGGCATCTTCGCAAACATCCGTGGTTCTTTAACTGGTTTCCCTGTAGTTTCTTGTTGTTCGCCAGGCATTTGCTTAGCTGTCAGTTCGTTATTTCTGTACTTCTTCAAAAGGTTTTTGCCTTCTCTTTTCAACATAATCGAGGTCAATGGATATCCTGCAAATCCTTGTACGACATAAATGACGATTGCAAAGACGGCTAACGTTGGAAGTCCTGCAGCAGCAGCTCCTTCTGACATGATTAAAGCAGATACCAATCCTCCGACTAGAGGTGGAATAGCAACTACCACTGTTTCAAAATCGAATAACAAAGTACCGATGCCAAATAACGCGGCAATGATTCCTAAAATACCTGATATCGCAATTAAGATTGTTTTCCACTGACTTTTTAATTCTTGCAAAGACAATAAAGTGCCCATATTTGTGATTAGTAAATAAATAAGCATGACGGCAACAGCCGGTGGAACTCCTGCAAGTGTAACAATTTCAGGAGGAAAGAATGTCCAAAATCCGAGTAAGAACAAAACCCCACTGACAAAAATCGAAGGAATCCATGCTTTTGTGCGAATTGAAACTGCTTCGCCTATAAATAATACTAAAATCAAAATTGCTAATGCCAGCATCTGAGACATACTTGTTTCCTCCTTTTTCTTTTTCAGCGAACAACCCTTTAGTGTTCCGCTGAATTTTTCTTAATATCAAAATAGTAGCACAATATAACTCAATAATGAATGGAATAAAAAGACTATTCCAAAATAATATTCTTTTTAGTTTAACTGTCTTTTTTAGAAAGCGCTCCCAATTGCTATATATTGCATATTGAATTAGTTCATGCACTTCCTTTAAAATGTGTACATTTCGTGAACATTGTATATTAAGCTTTTGCTTGAACGTTTACGCAATAACAATAAGAGGTATTTATTGAGGATAAGTGTAAATCAAAAGGAGGATTCAGAAGAATGAAAGGTAGACATTATATTAATGGTGACTGGACTGATACAGGAGATGGCAAGATTGAAGTGATAAATCCCGCAACTGGTGAAGTTGTCGGATCAGTGCCTAACGGAGGCGAACAAGAAGCCACCGCTGCAATCGAGGCTGCGGCTTTAGCTTTTCCAGAATGGTCGAAAACAACTGCCTACCATCGTGCTGAACTTTTAATGAAATGGCATGATTTATTGCTCGAACACAAAAAAGAAATTGGTGAAATTCTGACGAAAGAGATGGGCAAACCTCTTTCCGAAGCCATCGGAGAGGTAGAATATTCCGCTTCATTCGTCTCTTGGTTTGCTGAAGAAGGCAAGCGCATGTATGGTCGCACAATACCGGCGAGTAAAGAAGGCAAACGAATTCAAATCAACAAACAACCAGTTGGCGTGGTAGTATCTATTACACCTTGGAATTTTCCAGCAGCAATGATGGCAAGAAAAATGGCTCCTGCACTTGCTGCAGGGTGTACATTTGTAGCCAAACCGGCGAAAATGACACCATTGACGGCAGTCAAAATGTACGAACTTGCTATTGAAGCTGGATTTCCTAAAGGCGTCATCAACCTGGTGACTGGCAGTGCCAGCAAAATCGGTAAAGTGTTCACCAGTCATCCAGACGTCCGTAAGTTAACGTTTACCGGTTCGACTGAAATTGGTAAAGAATTAATGAAACAAGCATCAGAAACGATGTTGAACTTGTCTTTAGAACTAGGAGGTCACGCACCCATTATCGTTTTAGAAGATGCGGACATGGACTTAGCAATTGAAGGGGTTATGGCATCGAAGTTCCGAAATGCCGGACAAACTTGTGTATGTGGCAACCGCATTTATGTGCAGCAAAGCATTGTCGAAGAGTTTTCACAGAAACTTAAACAAGCTGCTGGCAACTTAAAAGTAGGCAACGGACTAGAAGAAGGCGTGCAGATAGGTCCTTTAGTCGACAAAGATGGTTATGATAAAGTTCAAAAACACGTTGACGACGCTATTGAAAAAGGCGCTAAAGTGCTTGTTGGCGGAAATGGGCGTTCAGAGAACAATGCTTATTTCTATAACCCAACAGTATTGGTTGATGCAACTTCAGATATGTTAGTCATGAATGAGGAAACTTTTGGTCCTGTTGCTCCCATTATGTCTTTTGAAACAGATGAAGAAGCCGTCAAATTAGCAAATGATACACGCTTTGGCTTGGCTGCTTACTTCTTTACCGAAAGCATGTCTCGTGGTACTTATCTATCTGAAAATCTAGATTACGGCATTGTCGGCTGGAACGATGGAGCTCCTTCTACTGCTCAGGCTCCATTTGGCGGAATGAAAGAAAGTGGTGTCGGTCGAGAAGGTGGCCAAGAAGGTTTAGATGCATTTTTGGAAACAAAGTACGTTTCAATCAAAATTTAAATTCTGCCGATAAAAAGAAGCTATCCGGAAATTCCCGGGTAGCTTCTTTATCCTTTTATACAACTGTTTCACATATGTTGATTCCTGTAGAAGATGGTTTTGTAACTAAACATTCGTATAGCGGAAATTCTTTTGCCAAGTGTTCCGCTACTGCCGTTTCTCTTCCTTTTTCCACTGCGATAAACAAAGAAGGTCCTGCTCCACTAATAGCTGAACCAAACACCTCAAGTTCAAGGCAACTTTGCTGTATCGCATCAAATTTAGGGAATTTGTCTTTACGATAAGGTTCATGAAAAACATCTTTTTGCATTATGCGTCCCGCTGTCTGCCAGTCTCCCTTTGCTAAAGCTGCAGACACAACATTGCCTGCAGCACTCCCTTGCACAGCCGTTTTATGAGATAAGGTTTTTGGCAGGAGTTCACGCGATTCTGAAGTCAGAAATTCCGTAGGAGGAATTAATATAACAACCCCAATTTCTACTTCTGGGACGTGAACAATTTCTAACTCTTGTTCATCAAAATAAGAAATCGTTAGCCCTCCAAGAAGTGAAGCTGAGATATTGTCCGGATGTCCTTCTAATTCTGTTCCGATTTTCAATTTCTCTTTCATTGACAGTTTTAAACCCATCAAACGATCGGCAATTTCTATGCCAGCAGCGATCGCTGTTGCACTGCTGCCAAGACCTCTGCTTAAAGGAATTTCTGTATCCACTGCCAATTTCGCAGCCGGCAGTGATTGATCATACTTTTCCGCAACAAACTGTGCCGTTGCGACAATCAGATTGTCAGTACCGGTCTCAATCTGCTGATAGCCTTGATTGTTGTATTCGACAAGCCACGTGATCGCGGGAGACACATGAACGACCATATGAAGATCTAATGCTAGACCAATCGAATCAAATCCGGGACCTAGGTTTGCGGTCGATGCAGGCACAGTCACTGAGAATTCTTTCCAGTTCATACGCTCACTCCTTTTTTCAAATCCTCCCAGAAACGTTCCATATCTTCTGGAACGAGAAGTGCTTTGTGCTGATTAACTGAAATTGCTGTTTCAGGATCTTTCAGTCCATTTCCTGTCAAAACAGCAACCACTTTTACCCCTTTTTTTAACATGCCATTTTCTACTTGCTTTTTGATCCCTGCAATAGAAGCACACGAAGCCGGTTCAGCAAATATCCCTTCAGTTCGAGCCAAGAGCTGATAAGCTTCAAGGATTTCTTCATCAGTAGCTGCTAAAATCGTTCCATTTGATTGATTTAAAGCATCCAGCGCTAATTGCCAACTTGCTGGATTCCCAATGCGAATAGCAGTTGCTACCGTCTCTGGATTTTCCACAACTTTATTATGGACGATGGGTGCTGCACCTGCTGCTTGGATGCCGAGAAGCACCGGACGTTTTTCACCAGTGCGCTCCGCATATTCTGTAAAGCCTTTCCAAGAAGCTGAAATGTTGCCTGCGTTACCAACTGGCAATGCGAAGATATCTGGCACTTGCCCTAATTGATCAATCACTTCAAATGCGATTGTTTTCTGTCCTTCTAAGCGGTAAGGATTGACCGAATTGACCAAAGCAATGCCTGCTTCTTGGCCAACTTCACGAACCATTTGCAGTGCTTCATCAAAATTCCCTTTGATTTCAAGAATCTCCGCTCCATACATTTTTGCCTGTGCCAGTTTCCCGAGCGCAATGCGGCCTTCTGGAATGACAACAATGGTCCGCATACCGGCTCTTGCACCATATGCTGCAGCCGAGGCCGACGTGTTGCCTGTTGACGCACAGATCAATACAGTTTTGCCTTCTTCTTTTGCTTTGGCGACAGCCATCACCATGCCGCGATCTTTAAAAGAACCTGTCGGATTGGCACCTTCTAGTTTTGCGTAAAGCTCAATTCCCCACTCTTGTGATAGTTTTCCCAAACGAACCAGTGGTGTATTGCCTTCTTGCAAAGTCAGTGAAGGAGTATTTTCTGTAACTGGAAGCCACTCTTTATGTTCCTCGATTAACCCTTGCCATTTCATGCTGTTTCCTCCCCTTCTATGCGGTAATGGCTGATAACGCTCGCCGTTCCTTCTAAGTCACTCAATACATCTAAATGTTGTTGTCGGGAAATCTGGTGAGTCAGCAAGACTAATTCTGCTTTGCCAACTTCTTCAGCGGGCGACTGCATAACTGATTGAATGCTCGCCTCGTGCTTACTGTAAATTGAAGTCATTTTGGATAAAACGCCAACTTCATCATTTACTAGCAAGCGATGGCAATATTTCGCAAAACGTTTTGCTTCTGGTTTAATAACACGTTCGTGTTGCGCTGAATGCGCACGTTTTCCGTTGACACCAAGCTGTAAGTTGCGACAAGCTGCGATGATATCAGAAACAACTGAAGTTGCAGTCGGCAAAGATCCTGCTCCGGGACCATAAAGCATCGTTTCACCTACAGCATCTCCATATATGTATACGGCATTGAATTCATTGTTAACGGACGCCAATGGATGCGAGTTTGCGAGAAAAATAGGTTCCACTGAAACTTCGATGCCGTCTTCGTCTTTTGTTGAAGAACCAACCATTTTCATCGTGTAACCAAATTTAGTCGCCAGCTCCAAATCGCCATCACGGATTTCTTTCATGCCTCTGACGAGTACGTCATCTAAATGCACTTCTGTAGAGAATGCCAGTGAAGATAGGATAACCATCTTCCGTGCTGCGTCGATCCCATCAACATCCGCTGATGGGTCAGCTTCGGCATATCCTAATTCAGTTGCTTCGGCTAATGCATCATCGTAGCTCATGTTTTCTTTTTTCATTTTTGTTAAGATAAAGTTTGTTGTGCCATTGACAATTCCCATCAAACTAGAGATTCGATCAGAAGCAAGACCATCTTCTAAAGTGCGGATAATCGGTACACCCCCGGCAACACTGGCTTCATAGAAAAGATCGCATTTTTCAGCGTCTGCTAATTTCAATAAATCGTGGCCGTATTCTGCCATGACGTCTTTATTCGCTGTCACAACTTGCTTACCTGCTCTAAGCGCTTTTTCAATCGCTAGTTTTGCACCATCTATGCCACCCATCACTTCTACAATGATGTCGAGAGAAGAATCATTCAATATCTCTTCTATGTCCGTCGTGAATACACTCGGATCTAAACTAGAAAGTCGGTCCTTATTTGTATCTCTGACCAGTACTTTTCCGATTAGAACTTGGGCACCTAATTTATGATGCAAATCCTGCTGATGCTGCTGGATGATTTTAGCAACCCCGCTGCCCACTGTTCCAAGGCCTAATAATCCGATTGAAATTTCGTTTTTCATTGACGATTCCTCCCATGGTGTGTACACTGTGAAAAAACAATTGTTTTTGTCATAGGGACATTATAGTATTATATCTTAGTTAAAACAACCTTTTTACAGACTATTAAAAAAGATGGGACTTGATTAGATGAAAGTAAGCAAATTTGGCGGGACATCAGTAGCTAGTGCACAACAGATAAAAAAAGTGGCTGCAATTGTTAAAGCAGAGCCTTCTCGCAAAATCGTCGTTGTCTCTGCTCCAGGCAAGAGATTTGATGGAGACGTAAAAATGACAGATTTGCTCATTCATCTATCAGCAGCGGCATTACGTGACGAACCAACAGCAACTCCTCTTGCCAACGTTATGGAAAGGTATGCTGAAATCGCTGATGGATTAGGACTAGACGAAGACATCAAGAAAATCATTGAAACCGATTTGTTGAACCGTCTTCAAGCAGACAAAAGTTCACCTCCTCTTTTTGCAGACTCAATTAAAGCGAGCGGTGAAGATAACTCTGCGAAACTAGTAGCTGCTTACTTAACATCTATCGGGTTAGCTGCAGAATACGTCAACCCATTTGATGCAGGGTTGTTTGTAAACGACTTACCCGAGCGTGCACAAGCTCTTCCAGAAGCTTACGACAATTTGTCTGACTTGCGCAACAAAAAAACGATAACTGTTTTCCCAGGCTTTTTCGGGTATACAAAAGAAGGCCAATTACGAACTTTCGAACGCGGTGGCTCAGATATTACCGGCTCTATTTTAGCAGCTGCAGTTCAGGCAGAGTTATATGAAAACTTTACCGACGTGGACTGCGTCTTTGCAGCTAATCCCCGTGTTGTTGAAAACCCTGTTGAAATCGAACAAATGACTTACCGTGAAATGCGTGAGCTTTCCTATGCTGGATTTGCGGTTCTTCACGACGAAGCCCTTATGCCTGTCTTTAAAGCGTCTGTTCCTTTATGTATCCGTAATACCAACAATCCATCAGCACCCGGAACGATGATTGTTGCAGAGCGAGATCATTCCTTACGTCCTGTTACAGGCATATCAGCTGATAGTGGCTTCTCAACTTTATACGTCAGTAAATACTTGATGAACCGCGAAGTTGGTTTTGGCCGGAGACTGCTGCAAATATTAGAAGACGAAGATATCTCATATGAACACATCCCGTCTGGCATTGATAACCTTTCCGTTATTTTGCGCAGTCACCAATTGACTGTTGATAAAGAGCAGCGCATTGTAGAACGCGTTAAATCAGAACTGCAAGCTGATGACGTTCACATCCGAAGTGATTTTTCTATGATTGTTCTTGTTGGAGAAGGCATGAACAATCAAAAAGGACTGACAGCTCGTGCCGCGAACGCTTTTGCTAGAACTGGTGTCAATATTGAAATGATCAACCAAGGCTCTTCTGAAGTGAGTTTGGTGTTTGGCATCTTGAAAGAAGATGAACAAAAAATATTGAACGAATTGTACAAAGAATTCTTTGAACCTGCTTTGGTTCATTAATCAACACTCCCCCATCTTTTAACTCTTGAGCTCGCTACTCAAGAGTTTTTTATTTGTCTCGGTACATTAACTGAAAATTGTGATAGTATGGAATTATTCTGAGAGGGGGAACATTGATGACTGGTATTATTAAGCCTCACCCAAAGCTATACGTAATGGACAACGGTACCTTGAGCATGGACAAGAATTTTTTAATTTCCATGCACAATCCGGCGAGTTTGGAAAACCCGAATCCGCCAAGTGAAATGGCTACATTTCCCGTTTATACAGTATTGATTGATCACCCGGAAGGCAAAATTTTATTTGATACAGCATGTAACCCAAATTCCATGGGTGCTGAAGGACGCTGGGGCAAAGTAACACAATCTCTTTTTCCGATTGACATGCCGGAAGAATGCTATTTGCATAACCGGTTAGATGAGCTTGGCGTTCGTCCAGAAGATATTAAATACGTTGTGGCTTCTCATCTCCATTTGGATCATGCAGGCTGTCTTGAATTATTCACCAATGCGACCATCATCGTTCACGAAGATGAACTAAATGGAGCCCTTCAAACCTATGCGAGGAACACGAAAGAAGGTGCTTATATTTGGGGCGATATTGATGCTTGGATTAAAAACAATCTACAATGGAAAACTGTCAAACGAACTGAGGATGGACTTCAACTAGCCGAAGGAATCAAATTGCTGAATTTTGGCAGTGGGCATGCTTGGGGAATGCTCGGTCTGCAAATTCAACTTCCCGAAACGGGTGGCATTATTCTTGCATCTGATGCTATTTATACGGCTGAAAGCTTTGGTCCTCCCGTTAAGCCACCTGGCATTTTATATGATTCTGTCGGCTATACGTCAGCTGTTGAAAAAATCCGCAGACTGTCGCAAGAAACCAATTCTGATGTGTGGTTTGGTCATGACGCTGCACAGTTTAAGACTTTCCGTAAATCGACTGAAGGCTATTATGAGTAACGAATTTAGGATAAGCCAAAGTTAATTCACTAAAACTCAAAAGCCCTTCGCCAAGTACTGGCAAAGGGCTTTTATCTGGTTACATCCATATTTCAATAACTAAACCTCTATCATCGTTTACGCCAATGTCCGTAAGAAATAACGGTTTCACCAATCACGTTAAGCTTTGAATGAATTTTTCTAATCGATTCATGCCTTCTTCAAGGTCCTTCATGCTGCAAGCATAAGAAATCCGGATAAATCCTTCTCCGTAACGTGTAAATGCAGAACCAGGAACTGCTGCGACTCCTGCTTCTCTTAATAACCGTGTTGCAAACTCGAAAGAAGTCATGCCGAATTTTTCAATTGACGGAAAAATGTAAAAGGCACCTTTTGGCAAAATCACATCAATGCCCATCACTGTCAGGCGACTGTAAACAAAATCTCTTCGTTTGACATATTCTTTATTCATTTCAGCAGGAACATGACGCTGATTTTTCACCGCTTCAAGCGCTGCATACTGGCTTGGTACGGATGCACAAATGGCGTTGTATTGATGAACCTTTAACACGTGTTTCATATACATTTCTGGGCCCAGTACAAAACCAATTCTCCAACCTGTCATGGAATGCGATTTTGACAGACCGTGAACTAAGAATGTACGGTTGCGCATCTTTTCAAAATGCGCAACCGTAACATGCTTATCACCGTATACGTTTTCGCTGTAAATTTCGTCGGTTACGACAAAGACCTCGTGTTTTTCTAATACAGCTGCAACTTTTTCAAGCTGCGTAGAATCCATTGTGACGCCTGTTGGATTAGATGGAAAATTCATCAATACCGCTTTCGTGCGGTCTGTGATTAAGCTTGCTAAACGCGTTGAATCTGGTTGGAATCCCGTATCTGACATGTCCAAATAAACTACTTTGCCTCCACACAACTTAATAATTGGCTCGTATCCAGGGTAGGCCGGGGCAGGTAAAATAACTTCGTCCCCTTTTTCTAAAATCGCTCGAAATAGAGAATCCAAGCCTTCGCTTGCACCATTGGTAACGATAATTTCTGTTTTCGGCTCAAAGTTCAACTCATAAGTATCCTGAAAAAAAGAAGCGATTTCTGTCCGCAATTCGAGCATTCCTGCATTATGTGTATAGTTCGTATGATTGTGCCGGATCGCCTCGATTCCAGCTTGCTTAATTGGTTCAGGCGTTGGAAAATCTGGCTGACCGATTGTCAGGTTAATCGCATCTGGAAAATCGACCAATTGGTTTGAAAATTGACGTATACCCGAAATTTGAATAGCTTCGATCTGGCTGTTGATTGAAATAGGCATGAGTGACAACCTTTCTTTTAACTAAGTTCTATTATAATTAAGTTCACAGATAACTATAGCACACAATACTGTTCCTCCTGCTGTCGTATTGGAGCTTCAGAACCCGAGTCGCGCTCTAACACTTGCTGTATAATTTTGGCTAACCGGTAAAATTGAGCCGTCTTTCAGTGTCAATTGATAGTTTGAGGCGATGTCTCGAGATATCTCTTCTATATAGTCAATATTCACAATATATGACCGATGAACTGGCAAGAAGCTATCCGGCAATTGATGCTTTAAGTTTTTCAACGTATGAATTGCACAATAGGTTTCATCATCTGTATAAAACCATGTTTTCTTTTGGCTGCTTTCAATATGGGATACCTTGTTTACTGGAATGGGACGCCACGTGTCTTGAAATTTCCCTGTTAGGAATTGAATTGGTTTGTTTTTACGAACCAAGTAATCGGGAGGCAGAATAATAACAAGAACGCCTTCTTTTTCCACTAACTTGATCGGATAACCAATACCGTAATACGCTGTTCCGAGAATAGACTCTTCCACAAACATTTCGATTCGTTGTTTTTCTTTTTTAGCACGCGCAGCGATACTGCCGGGTAAAACCAGTTGCCCTTCTCGAATCTGCAAATCATGAACTCCCGCTTTATAGTAGATATAGCTCTCTTCATCTGCAATCGCAATCGATGCTTCTTTCGGAATCCAATCTCCAATGATAAATCCGATTTGTTCCAACATACTAGTAGTCATCCCCAGCTCCCCTTCCAAATGTGCTTATCGCCTAATAATCGCTTTTGTCGCCGAATGTTCCTTTCCATCCTGTTTACAAGACAGTTAGAATTTTCTGTTATATATTAATATACATCAAAATAAACTGTATTAATACAGTTACTAAAAATTATTTTTAGAGAGGAATGATTTAGTTGTTAACAAAATCGAATGTTACGATAACAGGTCAAGATGTACCAGGAATAGAGACGATTTTAACACCCGAAGCGCTAGATTTTATTGAAAAGCTACATCATAACTTTGATCAACGTCGTGTCAAACTGTTAAAAAAACGTCAAACACGCCAACAAGAAATTGATGCTGGTAAGAAAATTGACTTTCTTCCAGAAACAAAGCACATTCGACATAACAAATGGACGATTGCTCCCCTGCCGGAAGATATGAAGGATCGCCGCGTTGAAATCACGGGACCCACAAACCGCAAAATGCTCATTAATGCATTAAACTCTGGTGCCAAGATGTTTATGGCTGATTTAGAAGATGCTACTGCACCAAATTGGTTTAACGTTATTGACGGTCAAATCAACTTACGTGATGCGGTTCGAAGACAAATTGATTTTGAAATTCCTGAAACCGGAAAAAAATACGCATTAAATAAAGAAACTGCGGTGTTAATGGTTCGACCTCGTGGTTGGCATTTGATGGAGAAGAATATTCATATTAATGGCCAGCCAATTTCCGGCAGTCTTGTCGATTTCGGATTATACTTTTTCCATAATGCACAACAACTGATTGATCGGGGAACTGGCCCTTATTTTTACCTCCCCAAATTAGAAAGTCATTTGGAAGCTCGTTTATGGAATGATGTATTCGTCTTCGCACAAAATGAGCTAGAGATTCCACAAGGCATGATTCGCGCAACTGTGTTGATTGAAACGATTCTGGCTGCTTTTGAAATGGATGAAATTTTATACGAATTGCGTGACCACTCTGCTGGTCTGAACTGTGGACGTTGGGATTATATCTTTAGCGTGATTAAACGACTGCGTAATTTACCCGAATATATTTTCCCAGATCGCTCTCAAGTGACAATGACTGTACCGTTTATGCGCGCGTATACGCAACTTTGTATTCAAACTTGCCACAAGCGTAATGCACCGGCTCTTGGCGGCATGGCTGCCCAAATTCCAGTCAAAGGAAATGATGATGCCAACACAGTTGCCTTCCAGAAAGTCGCAGAAGACAAACGACGCGAAGCGATGGACGGACACGATGGTACGTGGGTTGCACATCCTGGAATGGTTGCAATCGCGATGGAACAGTTTAATGAGCATATGCCAACACCGAACCAAATTGATAATAAGCGCGAAGACGTCCAAGTAACAGCTGAACAATTAGTTGAAGTGCCAACAGGTACCATTACTGAAGACGGACTACGCTCAAATATTTCAGTCGGCATTCAATACATCGCTTCTTGGTTATCTGGAAACGGCGCAGCGCCAATTAATAACTTGATGGAAGATGCTGCAACAGCTGAAATTTCTCGTTCGCAAGTATGGCAATGGATTCGCCATCCAAAAGGACGATTCGACGACGGCCGAAAAATTGATCTTCCTTTATTTCATGAAGTGTTGGAAGAAGAAGTTAGTAAAATTCAACAAGCAGTTGGCGAAGACAACTATTCATCTGGAAATTACGTAGAAGCTCGTGCATTGTTTATAAACCTTACCGTACAAAATGAATTCGCTGAATTTTTGACACTGCCAGGTTATGAAATCCTAAACTAAACGATTGGAGGAGATCGACATGACAAACACTCAAACATACGAAATCCGGACGAAAAAAGAATGCCGGGAATGTGGTTGTGAGATAAACGAACAACGTGAATCGATCATTTATGAATGCGAACGCTGCATCGGGAAGCAAGAAGAATAACAATGAAAAGAGGAAAACCACTTTACTGGTTTTCCTCTTTTCATTGTTATTCTTCGATTTTTTGTAGCAATTTCTCTTGATTGTTAAATTGAATTTTACCGATTTTTCCTGCTACTGGCACGATGGCTTGTCCTTCAAAATCAACTATCTCAGTTTCTCCTGATTCGTTTTCATACATGACTTGGAATGTGAAAGGATAAAGGGTCCTCTCCTTTTCGCTTTGAGTGATTTCAATCGCAGAAGTTGTGAGTTTGTATTCTCGATCTGAGTAACTATAGAGAAATGCATCTGTGTTCCTAAAGGTTTCATAGGCATTTTCAGTAAAATAAGAAGCGTACGTACTGTTCATATAATCGATTAATGCGTTGTATTCTGGCGTCTTGAGCCAAGCGTCATACTGTTCCTCGTTCATATTGGCTGTTTGAATTGCCGTTGCTGCGTCCCATAATTGTCGGTACCTGTTGTCTGGTCCATTAAATTGTTTTTCAATGACGGCTTGAATTGCCGCTTTGTCTTTTTCAAGCGACTCGGTTGGTTTTTCAGCTTCTGCTGTTTTTGCTTTTTCGTTACTAGAACAACCCACGATGAGTAAACAAGAAACAACTACGAGTAGGAATCCTAAAAGCCATCTATTCCTTGTGAAAATGTTCATCTTTAATTCCCCCTTTGAATGGACTACAACCTATTTCAAAAAAATCATTTACTATTATACGAATCAGCCTCTTAAAAGTTCCAATTTTCTTACAACAAAAAAACACCCTCAACAATCATCGTTCAAGTGACTCGAACGTCGAGAATTGGGATGTTGATATTTTCATGAAATTTTTGTTGTTGGATCGTACGATGTTTTTTAATCAAGCACTTGTTAGACAGTTGTCTTATTGTTGGTTGGATGATTTGAAACGGTATCGTCGATCTTCTTCAAGCTTGTTAAAAACTTCGATATAACGAATGCCGCCTTGTTCTCGTCCGTTGGGCGCTTCGTCTCCATCTAAAATTTCAGCAAGTGGACGTGCTTCTGGTTCGATGATGGCTGAATCATAATCATCCATCAAGCCTTGGAGCTCTTTGTAAGTTTTAATGCCTTTATCTTTTTTAACTTCTTCAAATAATCGTTCAGCTTCATCTGGTGATAATTCGACGTATCCGACGGTAATGTGTTGCTTTTCCATGTTAAAACCTCCTGTAGCTTAATCTATCGTTTCTTCTTCTATACCCGTCAATTGAAAATGCATAAACCTTCATTTGCCATTCACTGGAAGATGCTCTCGATTTCCGCTATGATGGAAAGAGCAGAAAAAATTGAGAAACCGGAGTTGATCGCTTTGCGCGTAGCTATATTTGATTTTGATGGAACTTTGTATTCGAAGGAAACGTTTCAGTTGATGATGAACCATTTAAAGAACCATCCTGAACATAGCAGCCGCTATCGTCAATTTTATCGTACCATTATGCCTCCTTATATCGGTCATAAGCTGAAAATTTATCCTGAGCAGAAAATGCGTGAACGTTCTGTCCAGGCATATTTAGCCGCATTGGACACTTTTACACAAACTGAACTTGAGCAGTATTTTGGGGAGATTGCTGAACAAATGCACGGCGATCTGAATCTGACTGTCGTGGAGCGACTGAAAAACCATGTGGCGAATAACGATTACGTCATGCTCGTATCTGGCGCTTTTACGCCACTTCTTCACGCAGTGACTAAACAATTGCCGATTAGGACCATTATTGGTACAGAAATTCTCTATAAAAATAACGTCGTCGATCATCGTACTCCCTTGTCACATGTTCAAGGACCGTTAAAAACAATAAAAATCAAAGAAGCACTTGCAGGACAAGATATTGATTGGGCTAATAGCTACGCATATGGGGATAGTCACTCAGATTTACCTGTACTTGAACTCGTTGGACATCCAGTAGCGGTTCAACCCAAGTCTAAGCTGCGTACAGTGGCTGAGCAACGGCATTGGGAAATCATTTAATCATAAAAAAAGCGGACTGCAATTGCAGTCCGTTTTTTATGTCTCATTTAATGTTTCAATGCAAATTCGAATGCCTTTTAGTAGATCCTCGTGAGACCAGCTTGGAATCCCACCGTGTTCGATCGCTAATTCATGCGACGCCGGAATGTGAATAAAGCCAGTAAGAAGTTTGGGGTTATGGACCTTGGCGTAATGCAATCCTTCATACATGACGTTGTTGCATAGATATGCACCTGCTGTATTCGAAATGGTTGCGGGAAGCCCCTTCGCAAGCAGACTGTCCACCATTTTTCGAATCGGCAGCGTAGACATATACGCGTCTTCTCCTTGTTCTCTAATCAGCTCATCGACAGGTTTGTTGCCTTCGTTGTCAGCATCTCCGTCTTTGATGTTAATAGCAATTCGCTCTGGTGTAATTTTATAGCGTCCTGCTGCAAGTCCGAGAGAAACGACTGCATCTGGAACTTCCTCGTCGATAAATTTGAGCAAAGCCTTTCCTGAAGAATTAAAATCCACTGGCATTATTTTACCGACAACCTGGTAGTTACCAATGATCGTCCCATCTAGTGCTTCAACAATTTTCATCGTTGGATTGACTGTGTAAGCCAAAAATGGCTCAAAGCCGGTCAATAATAACTTTTTCATTGCTATCTCCTCCTGTTTCAACTTGATATTCCACTTACCTATATTACAGACTTTTCTTGTCACAATTCTTAAGAGTAAAGTGCACGATCTGTAGCGCAGACAAAATTCTACTAAACTGGCTTTCCACTACTAGGAACGATTATTTATTCGATTTACCTAGTCGTTATTATACGCAATTTTGTCATTCTTTCCTACTAAGGACAGCCGGGTTAGATCAACACATTTTTTTCTATTCTCTATTAAAAAACTCTTCTCAATTACCAACTCTTGTGTTAAAATTCATTATACCGAATAATTATACATTAAACAGGAGGAATATACATGATTAAGAAAAAACCATTTATCGCTTTGTTGGCATCGTCTGCATTATTATTAGGGGCTTGTGGAAATGACAGCACAAGTGAAAGTGATTCAGGAACTTCAGGAGAAAAAAAGGTTTTGGAAATGGCAACATCCGCTGAATTCGCTCCATTTGAATCACGCAATCCTGAAGGTGATATTGTCGGATTCGACATTGACCTTGCCAACCATATAGCAGATGAACTTGGCTACGAACTTGAAATTACTGATATGAAATTTGATGGCTTGATCGGAGCGTTGCAAAACGACCGGGTTGATATGGTCATTGCGGGTATGTCCGCTACCGAATCACGTAAAGAAAACGTTGATTTTTCAACAGAGTACAATCATTCTGGCGAAATGTTTGTCACTGTCAAAGATTCAGAACTGACTAGCCTTGAGTCATTAGAGGGGAAAAGTGTTGGGGTCCAACTTGGAACGATTCAAGAAGAAGGAGCAAAAAGCATTATCGCTGATGAAGGCATCAATTTCGAGTTAAAAGCGTTAGATGATTCTGGTGCGTTAATACAAGAAATTTTATCTGGTCGTATCGACGCCGCCTACATGGATAAACAAGTGGCTCTTGGCTATATCGAAGCACAGGATCTGGGTGCATTTGATGACCCAACAACTGCTTCACCCGGTATGGCCGTTGCTTTCCCGAAAGGCAGTGAGCTAGTAGAAGAAGTGAATGGCATACTTGCTGAAATGGAAGAAAGCGGCGAGTTAGATAAATTAAAAGAACAATGGCTGACTGAAGAAGAATAAATTACCTTGTAGAAAAGAGTTGTAATCGATGAACCTGGATTTTTCACAAATAGTTCCTTATATTCCGTTCATGCTAGAAGGAATTTGGACCACTTTGAAATTCGTATTTTTTGCGATTATTTTAGGTTCGATTCTTGGAACCTTGCTCGCTCTACTCAAAATAAGTAGCGTTGCACCTCTTAGATGGTTTGCCGATGCCTATACATCGATATTCCGGGGAACACCGCTAATTTTGCAATTGATGATTATTTATTACTCGATTCCACAGCTAACAGGCTATGACATTTCAGCATTTCTTTCGGCCATTTTGGCTTTTGGACTGAATTCATCCGCTTATATATCGGAAATTATTCGTGCTGGAATTCAAGCAGTCGATAAAGGACAAACAGAAGCGGCTCAAGCGCTCGGTATTCCGTACCGCTCGATGATGAAAGATATTATTTTGCCTCAAGCCTTGAAAAACATCTTACCCGCATTAATGAATGAATTTATCACCTTAACAAAAGAATCCGCTATCGTCTCGACCATCGGCTACCTCGATCTCATGAGACGCGCACAAGTAGTGGGTGCCGACTTGTTCCGTAACTTTGAACCGTTGTTATTTGTCGGCGTCATCTATTGGTGTCTCGTGATGGGCTTGACGATGATTGGTAAAGTTTTCGAACGGAGGTTAAAACAAAGTGATTAAAGTTCAACAGCTTTATAAAAAGTTTGGTACGAATGAAGTCCTCAGTGACATTTCTACTGTTGTCACGAAAGGTGAAGTCGTATCGATTATCGGTCCTTCTGGTTCAGGCAAATCCACTTTTCTACGGTGCTTAAACTTACTGGAACTACCGACTTCAGGCATTATTGAAATCAACGGTAAAAACTTAACGGCTTCTAAAAAAAATATCCACAAAATTCGGCAGCAAATCGGTATGGTGTTTCAGCATTTTCATTTATTTCCTCATTTGACGGTGCTTGAGAATTTAACTTATGCACCGATGAAAGCAAAAGGCATCAAAAAAGAGGAAGCAGAATTGAAAGCACGATTGCTACTTGAACGCGTTGGCTTATCTGAAAAAGAAAAGGCCTACCCAAACAGCTTGTCTGGCGGTCAAAAGCAGCGTGTTGCGATTGCACGTGCTTTGGCTATGGAACCCGAACTAATGCTGTTTGATGAGCCTACTTCGGCACTGGATCCAGAAATGGTCAAAGAAGTGCTCGATGTCATGAAAGACTTAGCAAAATCCGGAATGACGATGGTTGTCGTGACTCACGAAATGGGCTTTGCTCGAGAAGTTGCAGACCGTGTTTTATTTTTGGATCATGGTGTATTAGTCGAGGAAGGCCAGCCGATGGAATTCTTTAGTCATCCGAAAACTGCTCGCGCTAAGGATTTTTTGGATAAAGTATTGTAACAGGTATCCTTCTGGGTACCTGCTTTTCTATTTATCACTATTTGTTCATTTGATGCTCAAATGTGTTGGCGTTACTTCTCATTTCTGCATGTTATAATCGAAGCTGGCAAACACGCAGAAAACAGAGGTGGAAAATGTGTTTAGAAAAATCGTTATTTTAATAGGCGTCCTATTTTTCATGTCGCTGATTATCTTTACAGCTGTCATGTTCTTAAAAAATGAAGTAGAACTTTATTCGGAAACCGATGTGTCGTTAACCATTGAAAAGCCGACTTTCATTACATTCAGCGAACCGGAAGTCAGTAACAACGGTTCAGATCTTACGCAAGTTTACACGATGACTTTCCTTGGAATAGAGGTCGGCACATATACATTAGTCGATCGATCGCTTCAAAACGGCACTTCCATTATTTTCGAAGAAATCAAAAACACCGGTTGGATTCCTTACACATTGTCGATGAATGTTAACAAGTTAGAAGATACCGATTTTAAATCGTGGAATCCACAGCCGGTAGCCAAACTTGACGAAGCGTTGTATGGGTTAGACTCAACGACCAATCCGCATGGCATTTTCACAACCAAAAATGGTGAAATTCTAATCGGCAATGTTTACGTATCGCGGAATCTACAACTAGGAAATGGCGACTCCGTGCAGGAATTGCGTCATGAAATTACGGATTTTACTACAGAAGAAGGCACCTTGTCGAAAAACCTTTGGTTGCCACCTAAGCACTCAAGTCAGACATGGCTAATGGCAGCTCAACAACCGTTATTCGAAACAGAAGAAGATGAAGACCAATGGATTGCATTTTCACTCGAAAATCGTTTGTCGCAGTTAAACTGGCTGACGCCTCAAGGTCCTTACGTTAAGCTTCAATTGACGGACGACCCACGAACACAACTTGCCTATGGGTATATCGATAAGCGAACGGCCGACCTCTCTTCCCTTGAATGGAATGAAACTTCGCCCTCTTTGTTCTTTGAGTCCATGATACTAAATGCTGAAATCAATCAATAATCATCTAAAAAGCGTTAAAGCCCCTGCTTTAACGCTTTTTTATATTCTTATCTTCTTTTCTTAATACCCAGGCAGTTAGCTTTCAAATTAACTAAAAATTCCGTATAATTAAAGTGAGTTAAAACCTTATTTCTGTTGCTACGCGGCGGCTGATTACTATATGAGGAGGTTGGTCATAATGGAACGCCGAGTACTCGATTCACAAGAAATAGAACTTCGGTTAGATGATGATTTTAATGCGATTCTGAATATGATTGGCGAAGGTGCACCCGTTTACACAACTTACAAAGAATTCAAGATAGAAAAAGAACGGCAGCGTGAAGAAGAAAAAGATCTTCATTAATGTTGAATCATCGCTTTTCCGTTACCGGAGAGGCGATTTTTTTTATAACAAAAAGGGAGTGGCATGCAAAAGGAGCTACACTCAAAAGGTCCTAATTTATGACCTTTTGGGGCAGCCCCTTTACTTAATTCATCATTTTTGCTACAAAATCATATGAGCGCAAACGATCTTCCTGATAAAAAACCGGCGAATTGACGATAATCTCATTGGCTCTTGTTTTTTGAATAAAGTTTTTCAACTTTTGTCTAACAAGATCCGGTGTTCCAACCATCGTCGATTCAGAATCTAATTTGTCCCGGAAAATCGCAATTTCGCGGTCTGTCCAAACTTCCTCCAAGTGATCGATGGGTGCTCTAAATGTAGTTGGCTCGCCTCGCATCAAGGAGAACATCTGCTGCTGCGAAGAAGTCGCCAACCATTCTGCACGTTCTTGTGTTTTTGCAACAATAATCGTAACGCCAAGCATCGCGTAAGGAGCGGCCAACACCTGTGACGGTTTAAAGTTTTGATGATAAAGTTGCAAAGCCTGCATCATGTAATCCGGTGCGAAATGACTAGCAAATGAAAATGGCAAACCTTTTAACGCAGCCAGCTGTGCACTAAATCCACTCGATCCGAGTAGCCAAAGCGGAATCTTTATATTAGTACCAGGGTACGCCCGAACACGTCCGACAGGGTTAGCTGAAAAGTAATTTTCTAACTCCGCAACTTGCTGGGGAAAATCATCTCCGCTGCTATTCAAATTCCGACGTAACGCATGCGCAGTAGCTTGATCACTACCAGGTGCACGCCCTAGACCTAAATCAATGCGTCCAGGATAAATAGTTTCCAATGTACCAAATTGCTCTGCTATAACAAGCGGTGCATGATTCGGTAGCATAACTCCACCTGAACCTACACGAATCGACTCTGTTGCGCCTGCAATATGTCCAATAAGGACAGATGTCGCAGAACTGCCGATACCCGGCATATTATGATGTTCAGCTAGCCAATAGCGATTAAACCCCAATCGCTCCACATGCTGTGCCAACTCCACACTATTTTTAAAGGTCTGCGCTGTTTCTGCACCTTCGTTTATCGGTGCTAAATCAAGCACCGCCAATGGGATATTTTCAAATTTCTTAATGTGCATAATTACGTTCACTCCTATTCTCTTCCATTGTAGCGATGTTTATCTGAACCGTCCCTTTTTTTGCTCAAGCTATGAAAAGTGAAAGTGCCTCGTCAGCTCTGACAGGCATAAGACAGACCAGCAGTGTGGCGTTCTTTGCCACGCAGCTGGGTTGACTTATGTCCCGAAGAGCTAGGCACTTGCAACTGGACACCGAAAAGCGCAAGCTGCCATGTAGATTCGACGGGCATAAGACGCTCTGGCGAAGTGGCATGTTTTCAGCCACACAGCCGGAGTGGCTTATGACCCGAGAATCTGGCAGCTGGAGCTGGACAACATGAAAAGTGAAAGTGCCTCGTCAGCTCTGACAGGCATAAGACAGACCAGCAGTGTGGCGTTCTTTGCCACGCAGCTGGGTTGACTTATGTCCCGAAGAGCTAGGCACTTGCAACTGGACACCGAAAAGCGCAAGCTACCATGTAGATTCGACGGGCATAAGACGCTCTGGTGAAGTGGCATGTTTTCAGCCACACAGCCGGAGTGGCTTATGACCCGAGAATCTGGCAGCTGGAGCTGGACAACATGAAAAGTGAAAGTGCCTCGTCAGCTCTGACAGGCATAAGACAGACCAGCAGTGTGGTGTTCTTTGCCACGCAGCTGGGTTGACTTATGTCCCGAAGAGCTAGGCACTTGCAACTGGACACCGAAAAGCGCAAGCTGCCATGTAGATTCGACGGGCATAAGACGCTCTGGCGAAGTGGCGTGTTTTCAGCCACACAGCCGGAGTGGCTTATGACCCGAGAATCTGGCAGCTGGAGCTGGACAACATGAAAAGTGAAAGTGCCTCGTCAGCTCTGACAGGCATAAGACAGATCAGCAGTGTGGCGTTCTTTGCCACGCAGCTGGGTTGACTTATGTCCCGAAGAGCTAGGCACTTGCAACTGGACACCGAAAAGCGCAAGCTGCCATGTAGATTCGACGGGCATAAAGAAATTTTTCTTTTCCTATCCTCCCTTTACTAATCAAGCTAGTTGCCTACCCACTTCTTATATTTGCATTATTTAAAATTCAACACTTGCTTTCTTTCATTAATTGATTTATGATTAGGAACATCTAAACAGAAACACTAAACTTAATAAGATATTTCTTATCTAGAGAGACGGAGGGATTTGGCCCTGTGAAGTCTCAGCAACCAGTCTGACGAAGACTACGGTGCTAATTCCAATAGGCTTCTGCCTAACAGATGAGAAGAATGCATTTCCGGACAGGGGCTTTTCTTCTTTATGAAGAAAAGCCCCTGTTTTCTTATTGAGAGGATGAGTAACATGACAAAACACAGCTTGGAAACTTTATTAGTTCAATTAGGCAATCACAGCGATCCCACAACAGGAGCCGTTAATCCGCCCATTTACTTGTCGACAGCCTACGAACATCAAGGACTTGGCCAATCAACTGGCTATGATTATACGCGCACGAAAAACCCGACTCGCTCTGTTCTGGAAGAAGGATTTGCAGAACTTGAAGGCGCAGATGCTGCATTTGCTTGCAGTTCTGGAATGGCAGCTATTCAACTCGTTTTGTCTCTTTTTCGTCCAGGTGATGAATTGTTAGTACCGGAAGATATTTATGGTGGAACATACCGCCTATTAGATCACTTTGCATCAGCTTATAATATTCACCCCAACTACGCCGAGTTCAAAGATGTCCAAGACACAGAACAAAAAATAACCATTCATACACGTGCACTTTTTATTGAAACGCCCACCAATCCACTGATGCAAGAAATTGATCTCGTTGCTTATGCCGCATTGGCTAAAAAGCATAAGCTTCTATTAATCGTCGATAATACATTTTTAACGCCATTCTTCCAACAGCCCCTATTACTGGGTGCAGACATTGTTATCCATAGTGCAACGAAATATATTGGTGGTCATAATGATGTTTTAGCTGGACTTGTTGCCGCTAAAGGCGATCGCATTTGCGAAAAACTGGCAACATTCCATAACTCGGTTGGTGCCGTTTTGTCCCCTTTTGACTCTTGGTTACTGGTTCGCGGATTAAAGACATTGCCTTTACGGATGCGACAGCATGACGCAAACGCGAAAACCATTGCTGAGTTCTTGTCTCAGCAGTCGTCTGTGTCTGATGTGTTGTATCCTGGAAAAGGCGGCATGTTGTCCTTCCGTTTGCAAAAAGAAGAATGGATAGCTCCTTTTCTTGAACACATTAAACTCATCACCTTTGCGGAAAGTCTTGGCGGTGTTGAAAGTTTTATTACTTACCCCGCCACCCAAACTCATGCAGACATGCCTTTTGAAGAACGGACGAAACGTGGCGTTTGCAATCGGTTATTGCGATTTTCAGTCGGGGTGGAACTTGCTGAAGATTTAATTGCTGATTTAGCACAAGCGTTTTCAGAACTAAATAAGGAGGTAGTTGAATATGACCGATCGCATTGAAACGAAGTTTATTCACTCTACTGGAGTCGACCCACAAACTGGAGCTGTCAATGTACCTATCTATTTATCTTCCACTTTCCACCAACAAAGCCTGGATTCGTTTGGACCGTTTGATTATAGCCGTTCTGGAAACCCCACTCGCCTAGCGTTAGAAGAAACCATCGCTAAGCTAGAAGGAGGCAAGCGTGGGTTCGCCTTTTCTTCAGGGATGGCTGCTATTTCCTCTGCTTTTATGCTGTTGTCTTCAGGTGACCATGTCTTAGTGTCAGAAGACGTTTACGGCGGAACTTATCGTTTTATCACGGAAATTTTGGACAAATTCAATATCGAATATACCTTTGTGAATATGACGGACTTAAACGAAATGGCTAATGCCATCCAGCCAAATACAAAAGTGATTTACTTGGAAACGCCATCAAATCCTGTTATGAATATTACGGATATTGAAATCGCTGCAAAACTAGCGAAAGCCAATAACTGTTTAACGTTTGTTGACAACACCTTTATGACACCGCTTTACCAGAATCCACTGGAGCTTGGTGCAGATATCGTTCTTCACAGTGCAACGAAATTTCTGTCAGGTCATAGCGACGTCATCGCAGGTCTTGCTGTGACCAAAGATGAAGAACTTGGAAACCGTTTGGGCTTTATCCAAAACACGTTTGGCTCTGTTCTAGGAGCTCAAGATTCTTACCTGTTAATCCAAGGCATAAAAACTTTAGGCGCTCGGTTAGGCCAGTCATCTCAATCGGCTCGCGTTATTGCTGAATACTTGCAGAACCATCCGTTAATTGAAGAAGTATACTACCCCGGATTTTCGTTCCATCCTGGAAACCCAATTCACGAACGCCAAGCTACAAATGCAGGAGCGGTTCTATCATTTCGTTTAGCTGATAAAAAATCCGTTCGTATATTTGTCGAACATCTGAGAATTCCGGTGTTTGCAGTTAGTTTAGGCGCAGTCGAATCGATTTTGTCCTATCCTGCAACGATGTCTCATGGCTCAATGCCTCCAGAAGAACGCGAAAAACGTGGAATCACCGACGGCTTGCTACGTTTTTCTGTCGGCTTAGAACATTGTGATGATTTGGTGCAAGATCTAAACCAAGCACTATTACAAGTAGCCCGTCGAAAAGGATTAAGCATCGCAAATTAAAGTTCCTTCTATAGAAAGAACTTTTGTTCTAAGAAACCCTCTTGCCTCATCTGGCAAGAGGGTTTCTTATGAATAGAGAACTCGATTTATCTTGCAATCCTCTATCAAATTCTTCTTGGCTTTAAGCTATCTCTTGTTTTTCGCTCATTTCCATTTCTGCAACAACAGGGAATCGCAAATGAATAATGATTGGTAATTACTCACTCATTTTTTAGACACAATTATTAAAAAAACAAGAGATTCTATTGATAATGATTGACATTCTCAATTGGAACTTTATAATTGATGATGAGAATGATTTTCATTTGAAATCTCAATTACACATTAAGGGGAGAGACATCCATGAACAAACTTTTTTATCTGGTTATCGCTTTATTAGTTCTTGTTTTAGCTGCATGCGGAAGCAATGATGCATCCGAACCGGCAACAGATGCACCTGAAGAAACAGCTGAAAGCAAAGAAGTTAATTTATATACGGCAAGACATTACGATGTAGATGATGAATTATACAAAAAGTTTGAAGAAGAAACGGGTATTAAAGTAAATCTAATTAAAGGTGACGCAGATGAGTTGCTTGAGCGCATTAAGCGTGAAGGAGATGGCACTGAAGCTGATTTATTCTTGACTGCAGATGCTGGACGTTTATACCGTGCTAAAGAAGATGGCTTGCTACAGTCCGTATCAAGTGACATACTAGACGAACAAATTCCTGAAAAATTCCAAGACACAGACCAAATGTGGTATGGCTTAACAAAACGTGCACGTGTACTTGTCTACAACAAAGAAACTGTAAAACCTGAAGAATTATCTACTTATGAAGCTTTGACAGAAGACGAGTGGAATGGCCGTGTATTGATTCGTGGCTCTGAAAATATTTACAATCAATCGCTACTTGCTTCGTTTATTGAAATAGAGGGTGAAGAAAAAGCGAAAGAATGGGCTGCAGGCCTAGTAAATAATTTCGCACGTGATCCTGAAGGCGGAGATCGGGACCAAGCTAAAGCAATCGCTGCTGGAGTTGGCGACGTTGCTATTATGAACAGCTATTATTTTGGACAAATGTTGAACTCTGAAGATCCTGCTGAAGTAGAAGTAGCAGAAGGACTTGGATTGTTCTTCCCGAACCAAGATACGACTGGTACTCACGTGAACGTTAGTGGTGCGGGTGTTGTGAAAACAGCTAAAAACAAAGAAAATGCTATAAAACTTCTTGAATTCCTTTCTGCACCTGAAGCACAAGGAACGTTTGCAGAAACAAATTACGAATACCCAGTAAATGAAAAAGTCGAACCTTCTGAGTTACTAACATCATGGGGTGAATTTAAAGAACAGGACATTCCGCTTTCTGCTTTAGGAGACAATAATGCGAAATCAATTCTGATCTTTAATGAAGTCGGCTGGAAATAATGAATATGCTGTGCCCTTGCTGTATGTTTACAGCAAGGGATTTCTGGCGATTGGAGAAGGTGGCTTAACCATGCAAAGAAGATTAGCTAATATAAATATTTGGACGGTTGCAGCCATCGTCATTATCGCTGCATTGTTTTTACCGAATTTAACAATTGTGACAGGTCTTTTCACCCCCTCTAACGAGAACTGGGCACATATGAAAGAATTTGTCCTTTGGTCGTTTGTAAAAAACTCCTTAATACTCGTTGTAGCCACCGCTGCTTCAACAATTTTTATCGGTCTAAGCTTAGCTTGGCTGATTGCCCAGTATCAGTTCCCTTTCCGACGATTTTTAAAATGGGCACTGATTCTCCCCCTCTCAATCCCACCTTTTATTGGGGCCTACACGTACCACGGGATTTTTAATTATACGGGTGTGATTCAGACAACACTCCGTGAGCGCTTTGATATGGAACTAAATCCAGCATATTTTGACATCATGAACTTGCCAGGTGCTATTTTCATTTACACGGTTTTCTTGTATCCCTATGTTTACACCATCACACAAGTTTTTTTGGCACAGCAGTCGGCTTCACTCATTGAAAGTACACGATTACTTGGGAAAGGCCCATGGCGAACGTTTTTTCAAGTAGTCGTCCCAATATCGCGGATTTCGATTATCGCAGGTGCTAGTTTGGTCGTCTTAGAAGTGTTGAATGATTATGGTGTAGTGAAATACTATGGTATCCAAACCTTCACAACAGCGATTTTTCAAACTTGGTTTGGCTTAGGCGACATCGAAACATCTATTAAACTAGCCGCTTCTTTAATGGGATTTGTCATTGTTATTCTGCTGATTGAAAAAATTCTGCGCGGCAGACGTCAATATAGCTACGCTTCTACAAAAGTCAGACCGCTGCCACTTGTTAAATTAACCGGTTGGAAAGCTTTTGCTGCTGCTAGTTATGGCTTCGCTATTTTGGCTTTAGGTTTTTTCATCCCGGTTGCGCAATTGATCGACTGGACCATTTTAACTTTTGGAACCATTCCATTAGATGAATTTATGTCCTATATAAGAAATTCTGTTTTCGTAGCCGGATTCAGCGCTGCAGTCATTATCGTTTTCGCATTGATTGTCGGCAATTTTGCCCGCCTCGTTCATGGCAGACTTGCTAAATTATTGCCCAAACTAACAGTTTTAGGTTATTCTATTCCAGGAGCTGTTATTGCAGTTGCCGTAGTAACTGCTTTTGTTTCATTAGATGAATTTTTAGCACCACTATATAAACTAGTTGGCATGAACACGACACTTGTACTTAGCGTGAGCATCATCTTGCTCGTCACAGCTTACATCATCCGATTTTTCGCCATTGGCTACAGTTCCATTGAAACGGGTTACGACAAAATCGGCACCGACTTCCAAGATGCTTCTCGCCTTCTTGGAGCCGGACTGACAAGAACCTTTTTTAAGGTAGACATGCCAATGATGAAAGGTGCCATCATTAGTGGATTTATTCTCGTATTCATTGACGTATTAAAAGAAATTCCATTGACTTTAATTTTGAGACCCTTTAATTTCGATACACTTTCTACAAAAGCTTTCCAATATGCCAGCGACGAAAAAATCATGGAAGCATCTCAAGCTTCTTTGCTGATTGTTGGTATTAGTGCCTTAGCAATTGTGGTCTTTTATAAGTTTTTGGAAAAGGAGTTGGATTAATATGTTCGTAACCATTGAAAATCTTTGCTTTTCTTACCCAAATACAAAAGCTGTAGCACTTGATAATTTCTCTTTAGAGATTGAAAAAGGAGAGGTCATTTCCATCCTTGGGCGAAGCGGTAGTGGAAAAAGCACTGTCCTTCGCTTACTTGCAGGGCTTGAAAATCCTTCAGTTGGAAAAGTGACGATTCAAGATCAAGTTCTTTGTGATCAACATACTTTCGTTCAACCTGAAAAACGTGGCATCGGCATGGTATTCCAAGATTATGCACTTTTCCCTCATATGACGGTTGCCGATAACATTTTATTTGGACTGTTCCGCATGAAAAAAGCGGCCAAGCAAAAGCGGCTCCAAGAAGTCTTGGAACTCGTGGAATTACAGGGTTATGAAAAACGTTATCCGCACCAATTAAGTGGTGGACAGCAGCAGCGTGTTGCGATTGCTAGAGCGCTCGCGCCAAATCCACATCTATTATTACTCGATGAACCCTTTAGTAATTTAGATGCCGAGCTTCAAGAGAAAATTCGGAAAGAGTTGCGTGATATTTTAAAGAAAGCCAATATCACCTCTATCTTCGTAACACACGATGAGAAAGATGCTCATATTCTAGCTGATCGAATTGTTAAGATCAAAGACGGCAGTACTGATTTTATTGGTCGTCCTTGTGATTTACTCGATGTTTATCGTCAAGAAGCTCGCAACGCACCTACTATTGTAGAAGAAAAAGAATTAGTTCGTATTTAAAAACAGCCCTCCAATAGAGTGGTTTACTAAACCCATACAAAAACCCATTCGAAAAAAATCGAATGGGTTTCTTCTATTATAAGGTGTTGTGTTCGCCGACGACTGACAAGCTTTCTGTCTTTTGCTTCACATCTTCTATTTCAATTGCTTTCCGAGCAACGCCCGTATCCATAGCAGCCTTTGCTACTGCCGCCGCAACAGCTGAGGCCACACGCAAATCAAACGGTTTGGGTATAACATAGTCCTCATTCAGCTCATTTGCCTCTAGTAATCCCGCAATCGCTTCGACTGCAGCGATTTTCATCGCATCGTTGATGTCAGTAGCCAATACGTCTAAAGCACCTCTAAAGAGTCCAGGGAAGGCTAATACGTTATTGACTTGGTTTGGGAAATCAGAACGTCCTGTGCCAACTACTCTGGCACCGGCTTGTTTCGCCAAGTGCGGAAGAATTTCAGGGTTTGGATTGGCCATAGCGAAAATGATGGCATCATCATTCATCGTCCGGACCATGTCTCCAGTCAATGCACCTTCTGCTGATACGCCGATAAAGACGTCTGCTCCTTGGATGACATCTGCCAGTAGACCTTCTTTGCGTTCGTAATTGCTCATTTCAGCCACTTCTTCTTTAAACGGATTCATGCCATTTTTGCGTCCTTTGAAAATAGCTCCTTTTGTATCACACATGATCACGTGACCAAAGCCAAATTTACTCAGTAATTTAACGATGGCAATTCCTGCAGCTCCCGCACCGTTAACGACAATTTTGGTTTCCTGTACGTCTTTGCCGACCAGTTTTAATGCATTGATCAAGCCTGCCAAAGTAACAATTGCTGTACCGTGCTGATCGTCGTGAAACACGGGAATTCCCATTTCCTTTTTCAAACGCTCTTCCACAATAAAACAAGTCGGGGCCGAAATATCCTCAAGATTGACGCCGCCAAATCCTGGTTCAAGCAATTTAACCGTTTGGATAATGGTTTCCGCATCGGTTGTATCCAAACAAATCGGGAACGCGTCAACTCCAGCAAATTCTTTAAATAATATAGCCTTTCCTTCCATAACCGGCAATGCGGCAAGCGGACCAATGTTGCCGAGGCCAAGAACTGCTGTCCCATCTGTCACTACCGCGACCATATTGCTTTTCATTGTGTAGTCGTGAACCTTTGACGGGTCTGCCGCGATTTCTCTACAAGGTTCTGCTACTCCTGGAGAATAGGCGAGGCTCAAGTCCCTTTCATTTTCCACTGCTACTTTTGACCGAATCTCCAATTTCCCCTGATGCGTCCTGTGCAGTTGCAACGAATCGTTTTTTAGCTTAGACATGTGCCTCATCTCCCTTTGTTCATAATTGTTTATTATAAAGAGTATTTTGATAATTGAAAGAGTTTTCAATTAATTTGTTCAATATTCAGACTTTAGGCGGATACAGTAATAAAGTTTTTCTGTATCTACTGTTTAAAAAACGCTAACAAAAAGAGAACTGAAATTTCTTCAGTTCAGCTTGTAGACAAAAGAATACTTATTCATTTTTTTGTATGCATCTAGGATTTTCCGCAGGAAAGCTAGCGCAGCGATGCAGGAGCATATCTTTGCCCTTCGCCACTTGGTGCTCCGAATCCTTAAGTGAGTGGATGAAAAGGCTTGATCATGTATTTTTATTGTGAAATGGACTAAATAATCTCACTTTGATTAGAGCTGGAACTCTTCAACTGGGCTGGTCCACGAAGACTCCTGTGGGAGCAGCGAAGCGACGAAAGCTGAAGACCCCGCAGGAATAGCATTGGCCGAAGCCTGCGAGGGCAAGCTTTTGCGACGAAGCTAGCGCAGCGATGCAGGAGCATGGATTTTCAGTGACGAGGAGACTGAAGCTGAGCCCACCGGAAAGCGAAGTGGCCAGCTCAGTTGAAGATTATACATCACTATTCAGTTTAATAAGACTTTGTCTACAAGCTGCTGAACTTTCTTCAGTTCTTCTTTTTAGTTAGATAGCTGTCCAGCCACCATCGACTTTAATGGTTTCACCGGTTACAAAATTAGCTAAGTTAGAAGCCAAATATAACACGGCTCCCGAGATATCTGCTGGTTGAGACAAGCCATCCAGTAAAATTCTACTGTCAATCTCTTGTTTGAACGTCTCGTCTTTGAACATATTGACAGTCAACTCGGTTTCGACAAAGGTCGGCGCTACCGCATTGACACGAATTCCTTGCTTTGCCCACTCTACTGCGAGAGCTTTTGTCAGTTGCACGAGACCTCCTTTACTTGAACAATACGCCGCTCGCTTCACATAACCGACAAAGGCCATTTGCGACGCGATATTAATGATTCGTCCACTGTTTTGTTCGAGCATGTATCTAGCTGCTGCTTGACTAGCAAAAAATGCCGTCTTTAAATTCAAGTCGAGTACCGCATCCCAGTCCGCTTCTGTTACTTCCATTGCCGGTTTCGCAATGTTAATACCCGCGTTATTAACCAATACATCAACAGTTCCAAATTCTGACGCAGCTTTATCAATCAGTTTCTGAACTTCCCCGATATCACTCAAATCCCCGGAAACTGCGAGGCATTTCGGATTGTATTCTTGTAGTTCCTTCAAAGACGCTTTGAGAACTTTTGCGTCTCGTCCAGAAATCACCACATTGGCTTTTAGTTTTGCGAAAGTCAACGCAATGTCTTTACCGATTCCTTTGCTGCCCCCTGTGACGATTACTGTTTTGTTTTCAAGTTCAGAAAAATAGGCAGTCATTCTGAGGCACCTGCCTTTAAATCCTTTTTCAAAAAGTGAATTAAGGTCTGTTCTCGTTCTTTATTTAATTTTGCCGAAACATCAGGCTCCCACGAATAAAACCCTTCTCCTGTTTTATCCCCAAGCTTGTTTTCAACTACAAGTGTGGACAGCGTTTCGCCTGATCGCTGATCTGTCGCTAGCTCTTCAAACAAATAGTTAGAGATTGCCGAGAAGACGTCAAGCCCTCCCATATCCGCAGTCATAAGTGGTCCGGTTACGGGTAATCTTCGCCCAATGCTATACGTGACAGCTGCATCAATATCTTCTTTTGAAGCAACTCCAGCATCCAGTAAAGCTTGTGCTTCACGGAACAAGGCATATTGCAGACGATTGCCGATAAATCCTGGAATTTCCTTATGGAGTAAAATTGCTTTTTTGTTCATTTCTTTTAAAACAGCCATTGCTCGCTCAACAGTCTTTTCATCTGTCTGCTCCCCCTTAACTACTTCTACTAAAGGAATAAGATGTCCTGGATTCCAAAAATGCGTTACGACAAAGCGAGCGGGTAGCCGCATCTCTTCAGCCAATAAACTCGGTTTAAATCCTGAGGTGTTGCTGGCAATGATCACGTCATCGCTGATCAACGTTTCCAATCGACTATAAAGTTCTTTTTTCAGCTCCAATACTTCGGGTACAACTTCGATAATGAACGTCGAGTTCAAAATAGCTTTTTCAAAAAAAGTGGTCAATTGAATTCGTTGTCTAATTTCTTCTGCTTGGTCGACAGTAACCAGTTTATTGTCTGTCATGACTTTGAGTTTGTTATGTAATCCTCTATTCGCATTGCTAAGATCTTGTTCATCGATGCCATAAACCGTTACAGTTTCGCCTGCCCATGCTGCCGATAAGGCAATTGAGTGTCCCATCGTTCCTGCTCCGAGAATTGAAATTTTTTCCATCCCTTACACCCCTCTGTCGTTTGACTGTCTCACGCAAACTGCCCAACAAACAAGGAACCGAAAGTTTGTTGGGCAGTTTCATCTTATAATCCAAGTGAGAATAATACAACTGCCAGTGCAGCACCAATGAGTGGCACGACAACGGTTAATGCACCAAATGCAGGATACGCATCTTTATGTGTTTCACCTGCAATTGAGCGAATAGTCGTTACGACATAACCACCCTGCGGCATTGAATCGAGTGAACCTGAAGAAATGGAAACCGTTCTGTGTAAGGCTTCTGGATCGACTCCCATATCTAAATAATGAGGTGCAAGCAGGGGTAAAGCAATCGCTTGTCCACCCGAAGACGAACCTGTCAATCCGGCAATGACCGCCACCGCCAGTGCACCCCCAATTAACGGGCTTCCTGGAATACCCGTCATGACATCAACCGCTGTTTCAAAAGAAGGTGTCGCTTTGACAACTCCACCAAAACCAACCACTGCTGCCGTATTAGCAATTGCGATAACAGCTCCTACTGCACCTTCACTGAAGGCATGCCCAATATTGCGGAAATATTTTCTGTTAAGAAAATAAGTTGTTGCAATACCGCCGCTTAACGCAATAATCAATGCCGAAGTTCCAAGCGAATTGTGGAAAAGAAATGAAATGCCTAGAACGACAACAAGCGGAATCATACTGAGTAAAGGATTTGGTAATTCTGTGCGTTCTTCTGCAGACGGATCGGTTTTCCGAGCGGTAAATCGTTCCCCTTTTACTAACGCTTTGGAAATCATTTTCTTCAACCACCAGTACCCAAAAATCATCATGAATAAGGCTACGATGATACTGACCTCCCACCCTGCATACGGTGTCGTTCCTAAAAATTCAATGGGAATCCAGTTTTGGATTTCAGGCGAACCAGCAGAAGTCATTGTAAAAGTGGTCGATCCAAAAGCAAGCGCCGCTGGGATAAAACGTCTCGGCAAATCAGCTTGTCTAAATAGGCTGAGTGCCATCGGATACACAGAGAAAGCGACAACGAACAAACTGACGCCGCCATAAGTTAAAACCGCACAAGCAAGAACAACAGCTAGAGCCGCACGTTTCATCCCAATTTTGCTAACGATCCATTTTGATACGCTGTCAGCTGCACCACTGTCTTCCATCACTTTACCAAAAATGGCACCGGTCAAGAACATCAAATACCAAGAAGCGATAAAGCCTGTAAAACCGGTCATGTAATTTGTTAAAAAGTTAGCTGCCCCTTCCTCAGCAAGCTGAGGAAACAACGGCAATCCATTTAATAACGCAACAAACAAAGCAGTTAACGGTGCTGCGATCAACAAGTTCATCCCGCGCATCGTCAAAATGATCAATAAAATTAAGCCACCAAACATTCCCAACATGCCAAGCATAAAACAACCTCCCATACCCCTTAGATTAACTTATTTACTGCCGTATCTTCTGACTCTGAGAAGCGCCTGTTCTGCATGTCCTGCGAAGTTTTCAAGCTGGCATAAACGTGCTGCATATTCACCGATATAAGCACTCGCTTCTGGTGTTACTTTCTGATACGTAACGGTTTTGATGAACTTACCTACCCACAATCCACCTGTGTAATGAGCAGCGCCTTTTGTCGGCAATGTATGGTTAGTCCCAATTACTTTGTCGCCATATGCCACATTCGTTTCGGGTCCTAAAAATAAACAGCCATAATTCGTCATATTTTCAAGGAAATAATCAGGATTTTCTGTTAGGATTTCAACATGCTCAAATGCCAAACGGTCTGCTTCAATACGTGCTTCTTCTATTGAATCGACTAGTAAGATTTGGCCGTAATCTTCCCATGAAACGCGTGCAACATCGGCCGTTACTAATGTTTCTAATTGGCGTTCGATTTCTTTAATTGTTTCATTTGCTAGTTCTTCTGAAGTTGTAATCAATGCTCCTGGTGAAGTGGGGCCGTGCTCTCCTTGACCTAGAAGATCTGTCGCCACCATTTCGGCATCCGCTGTATGATCTGCTACCACTAGCGTTTCAGTCGGTCCAGCAAATAAGTCGATTCCAACGCGTCCGTACAATTGACGCTTCGCTTCCGCTACAAAGGCATTTCCCGGCCCGACGATCATATCAACTGATTTAATTGTTTCCGTTCCGATCGCCATCGCTGCCATCGCTTGAATTCCACCAAGTAAATAGATTTCATCTGCTCCAGCAAGTGACATTGCGGCAATTGTCGCGTTTGGAATTTCTCCATTGATTGGCGGTGTGCAAGCGATTACACGTTTAACACCAGCAACTTTTGCTGTTAGCACACTCATATGAGCGGAAGCAACCATTGGATAGCGTCCACCTGGAATATAGCAGCCTACACTGTTCACTGGAATGTTTTTATGTCCAAGAATAACTCCTGGTATATTTTCTACTTCAACGTCATTCATAGAAGCCAGTTGTGCTTCTGCAAAGTCGCGAATATTTTTTTGGGCAAACTTAATATCCTCGATAACATGATCAGGAACAGTGGAAACGATTTCATTTATTTCAGCTTGAGACAAGCGAAAAGATTCTGGCTGCCAATTATCAAATTTACCTGATAGTTCACGCACTGCTTGATCGCCATTTTCTTCAATGGCTAATAATGCCTCCGCCACTATTTGTGAAACTTTCGAATCGTTAGCGCTTACTTCTTCTTGGGATTTTCCTGCTTTCAATACTTTCATCATCATAATTCCTCCAAACCTTTATTTTTGAATACGTATGCAAAAATGAAACTATTTAGAGAATATGCGCATTTTCGATAAATGTCAACACTTATTATGTCGTTTTCCGTTCAATAAATACCCCATCCACTTCTACAGCCTCTGCTGTGCCTGTATAGTCAATCATTTCAGCTAATAAATAAGTCACCGTTTCTTCTACCATTTTTTCAATCGGTTGTTCCCAAGTTGTCAGTTCATAAGCAGGCCAAGAAGACATGCCAATGTTATCAAAGCCAATCACTTTAACTTGTTCTGGAACTTGAATTTCTTTTTTCCGTAAAGCATCCATAACACCTAGCGCCATAATATCATTCGCTACAAAAAAAGCGGATGGCAGTGCCTCTTCTTCCATGATTGCAAGGGTTGTTTTATAGCCACCTTCATATGTATAATCTGATGAATACTTTTTGAAATTCAAATTGTGTTGAGTCACTACTTCGCTAAATCCTTCTTCACGTTCTTGACTAGTCGATGTATTTTCATTGCCCGAAATGTAAGCCATATCTTTCGAGCCTTTAGCGATCAGATATTCTGCTATTGCACGACCTGCACTCAAGTTATTGCAGCAGACCGAATAGAAATTAGAACGGCTCAATTTCCGGTTAAAAAACACCAACGGAATCTGATTTACCCTGAAGCTTTCTGCAACATTTAGCGACATCGTTGCATCTGTGATGACCACTCCAGCAACATTGTAATTCAATAAGGTCTCAATATCTTCAGTTTGAATTTCATCGCTATTCGTATGGACGAATAGAATGCTATAGCCGAATTTTTTAAATGAAGCTGTAAACTGTGTTAAGACTTGAGGATAAAAAGGATTTTGTACGCCTTTCATCACTAAGCCTATAATTTTTGTTCGGTTGGTGATTAAACTTCTGGCAAACTCATTTGGCCGATAGCCCAGTTCTTCTGCTGCAGCCAATACTTTTTGACGTGTTTTTTTAGAAACTTTTGCACCTTCAAAATAGACTCTAGAAACAGACGATTGCGAGACACCTGCAAGCTTTGCAACATCTTTTGCATTGATTGTAGACTTCATTCTTTTCAACCCTTTTCCACTAATATCGAACTCTAGCTTACACTATAACTGCTTTTCTAGCATCCCTTGTGTTTAGTCGCAGTAAAAATTCCTGCAGGCAACAGCAGGAATTTTACTCTTTCATTTGCTCCGTTTTACGATTTTCTAAAACTGAAACTAGCATGAATCCTTTTGTGCTAACTTGGCAATTTTCATTGGTACAAACTTATAAACTGTTACAAGTGAAACGAATCATCGTATAGCGGTTTCATGTGCAAATCGTATTCTTTTTTTACGTCTTCAATGTCGTAAATAGTGCCAGCATGTTCAGCCGTACTCATCTGTTCTACTTGTTCATGAACCAAATCGGCGAAATATTTTCCGCAGGCGACATCATTCGGATATTTTGCCTTTACTTTAGCTACCAGCTCTTCATCGAGTGTTTGGTTGAAAGCATGATACATAGCTGCATTGACGATTGTTAACGATTTTTTAGAAGCATAAGACACCCTATAAAAATTTCCGTAACGATCTTTCAACAAATCTCTTTTCGGAATAATTTCCATAACTTCGCCCTCCTCCAGTTCTATACTGTTCCATACCCGTCAAGTCACTCGAAAAAACTGTAAGTGCGTAAATCCCTTGTTTTTCATTGACAAAAAAAGACCCATTTGCAAGAAGCAAATAGGTCAACTAGTGCAATTCGGTGAACTGACATTCATCCTTTTTTTATAACTATAGCCGCCATAACTGAATCTTTTCAGGTTTTTTCTTTACATCAAGCGCCCCTTTTAGATCAAAGACTATTCCTTGTTGCTCAATCAATAAACTGTCAAACTGCTGCCAACCACTTTCTCTATAAGGCTTGTGCGGAACAGCCAAAATAACTGCATGCGCTGGTTTTAGTTGGTGGTGAGGTGAAAGATGAGACTCGTAGTAGAGAGTGGTGTCTTCAGCGGAAGCATAAGGATCTGCTAATTGTACATCGATGCCGTGTTCTTTTAGTTCCTTGACGATATCGACTACTTTAGAATTGCGTAAATCGGGAACTTCTTCTTGAAAAGAAAGTCCCAAGATCGTCACACGACTGGTTGCGACATTAGTATTCTCCTGATTCATTTTTTTGATTAACGACTGCGCAATAAAACGACCCATTCCGTCATTAATTTTACGTCCTGACACAATCACTTCCGAACGCTGCCCCAAACTTCTTGCTTTGTCCGCTAAATAATGTGAAGCTAGTCCGATTCCCTGTCCACCAACTAAATTTGGCATTGTTTTTAAAAAACCGCGTTTACTTCCTGCCGTTTCTAGCACTTCCTGTGTATCGATGCCCAACTGCTCGCAGATCTTCGCCAATTCGTTGATCAATGCTATATTAACATCTTGTTGAATATTTTCAATCAACTTTGCTGTTTCAGCAACACGAATGGAAGAGGCTTTATGTATACCCCCAGTAACGATACTGCCATAAACCATCGCCAGATATTCTGTGACTTCTTCATTTTGTCCTGCAACTACTTTTTTCATTTTTTTAAAGTTGTTTTTTTTATCTCCTGGAAAAATTCTTGCAGGGGAATACCCGACAAAAAATTCTTTGCCGCTTTCGTACCCAGAATACTTCTCGAGTAATGGAATACACAAGTCTTCAGTCACACCGGGTGCCACAATGGATTCGTAGACGATAACCGCGCCTTTTTTCATATGTTCCCCGACACATTTACTAGCCTTTTTTAAAGCGGATAAATCTGGCAGATGGTCTTTATCCATCGCTGATGGTACGGCTATGATAATAAACCCTGCATCTTTTAAATCTGAAGGGGTCGCCGTAAAAACAATCGTTGCTTTTTCAAATTCCTCACGGCTTACTTCGTTTGTCTTATCTAGTCCAAGCATCAAAGCCTGAATTCTAGCGGTATTCGTATCGTAGCCGGTAACTGGGTATTTATGATTAAACGCAATTGCTACGGGCAATCCGACATACCCCAATCCAACAACTGCTATTTTTAAATTTTGTAACATGATGACGGATATCCCCTTTCTCCTGCCTCTACCATGTGCTCTCGGATTGCCCGTGCCAATTTGTCAAATCTTGCACAGTTCTTATAGTAGAATGTCGAAAAAATAAAACAGCTAGTATAAGACACTTGAAATTTGTTAAAGTAAATTCTCTTTTTCCGTTAGTGAGGTAAGTAAGATGACTTGTCCTTTTGAAGTTAACGCTAGTTTCCATGACACAACATCTTCAACTTTGTTTTGAATATGCAAACTGATGACAAAAGCTTTAAGCCGATCAAAATGTGGAATTTGGCTTCCGCCAAAAACAAAACGTGTCTGTGGATGTTTATCAATTTTCTCAAGCGTATTCAACTTATATGCATGCGATTTTAAATTTCCTTGTTGATCCAAACCACATGAAATCTCACCGAGCTTTTCCACAAATCCATTATCGCTTTCAACCGCCCCAATTTCCAAACTGCCAGATAATAACGATACCGTATTGTTTTCGCAATACGTTACAAGATGAATCGTATTTAAAGCATACGGATAGATTTTATTTAAGAAAGGATGCTGTTCTATCATGTCTCTATCTTGAAAAGGTATGTTGCTTCTCACTAGTTCTTCAAAACTAAATTCATCTCGATATTTTTCTACACCCATCCGAATTCACCCTTTTCCTGTTTTATTATTCTACTGAGCAACAAAAAATTCGCTGCTTAAAAAGCAAAATCTTCAAACGCAATCATTCAGGTACCGGTTAGAAATTCTTTTGTTGTTCGATAATTGAAATAACCAGTTTACGCGCCTCATCTTCAGATGCTGTTTTCAACTGTTTCAACAAACGGGCCATGTCTAGTTGACTAAGCCCTTGTGATTTTTGGAGTACCTTGTAGATAGACTTCCCTTGTAGTTGAAACAAGCTACTTTTACCTATAGCTGTTTTTAGTCCTCCACCATGAAGAATGTGCTGAACTGCGTAACCAGTTTTTGTTTTTTGCTCGAACAGCGGAAAGAAGTTTCCCGGTAGTTGTTCTTTAAAAACATGTGCTGGTAATCGAATGATGACGTACCGTGTCAAACTAGTTGTTGAAATAGTATTTATGATTATTTCAGCCAATCTTTTATTCGCTTCTTTGAGGTTTAACGGCTTTGCTGCGTGCTCAGAAGATACTAACACAAACGCATCAACGTGATAGCGAGTGGCTGCTTCTGCACTATTTTTTGTTCCAAACGCTGAGATGTATACTGCTTTTAATGGCCTTTCTTCAGTGACATCAATTTGCTGTTGACCGTCTGTATGGTAGATTATATCGGGCTTGTATCGTTCGACTGCTTCAAAAAGACGTTTTTTGTCTTGAATATTTAAGATAATGGGGATAATTTCTGTCTGTCTTTTCATCAGTTTTCTTACTTCGTACTCAACCGAATAAATCGATTGCGGTCCATGTCCGAGCAGTAAAATTCGAGCGGGTTGATAGTGAATGAGCTGACGGCTAATTTCTGAACCAATCATTCCTCCCGCTCCGATTACCATCACTATTTTGTCAGTAAGATGAGGTGCTTGGGGTAAGACTACGTGTTCCATTTTTTCTTCCAGGTTTTCAAATCCTACGAGCACAAATGTATGGAAATGGCGAAAGAGGACAAGAACAGGAACGAGACAACGATGAAGATTTCCAAGTAGTTGCTGTTTGCTAATCTTCATTCACTTTCTTCCTTTCCTACAGTTCCATTTGGTCATTCATTATAATTATGGTAATAGTAATTTTCCTTGTTCATCGGGTAATTATTCAACACCACTCCCAAAATTAAGGCTTTTGCGGTTGCTAAAGAATCACGTGCTTTTTCAACGCTTATTTTTTCTGATTTGCCGGTATTAACGACCAGTACCGTGCCGTCGCATCGATTGGCTAAAATTTTAGAATCGGTTACAGAAAGGATTGGCGGTGAATCGAAAAGAATATAATCGTAGGTTTCACGCATCTCTGCGATCAATTCATCCAAAGCATCCGCTTCGAGTAACTCGGCCGGATTTGGTGGGATTTGTCCACTCATAAGTAGGTCTAAATTTGCTATGCCACTCACTTTGACTGATTGCTTCAGGCTTCCTTTTCTCAACAATAAATTGGATAAGCCTGTATTATTGCCGAGTTGAAATGTTCGATATAAAGTTGGACGCCGCATGTCTGCGTCGATCAATAGTACTTTTTTTCCAGTTTCGGCAAAAACGATGGCCATATTTGCAGCCGTTGTCGACTTTCCTTCTTCTTTTGCAGCAGACGTAAATAAAATGACTCTCGAATGCAAATCAGGCGTCGAGAAGTTAATATTTGTTCTTATTGTTCGGTATTGTTCCGCTGCGATGGAATGTGGATTAGTACGAGCCACCAATTTTCGCGGCATTAACCTTTTTGTCTTGTTCGCTGTCCGCATAATGATCCTTCTCCAATCTAGTTGTTAGATTTAACGGCTTTTCCATCTTTAAATTACTGTCTACTTGACTAACGACCCCCAAAATCTGAAGTCCAGCCATTTCTTCGATGTCTTCTTCCGAGCGCACTGTCGTGTTTAACTGCTCCAAAATTAGTGTGATGCCGACGCCAAAAGCCAAACCAACAATTGCACCAATCACCATATTGAAAATCGGATCGGGACGAATTGGATTAGGATTTGCAGTAGTTTCAGCTGCAGCTAAGATGCTGACATTATCCACTTTCATCATTCGCTGAATTTCCTCTTGGAAAACCTGTGCAGTCGTATTAGCAACCAGTACCGCTCCTTTCATAGAAGAATCTTCAACCGATAAAGTTACTACTTGTGAGCTTTCAATATTGTTGACAGTTATCCGATTGGTCAATGATTGAACCGTTTCGTCCAACTGTAATTTTTCAATTACAGTTGTTAAAATCGCAGGACTTTTAATAATGACGTTATACGTCCCGATTAATTGCAAGTTCGTATCAATATCCAAACTAGTAAAGTCCTGATTAATGGCGGTATTTTGATTGATCAAAATTTGAGTTGTCGCCTTATAAACCGGCTTTATAAGGGTATAACTTGCTACTGCACTAAAGACAACGAACGCAAGCGTAACAAAAATGATTAACGCCTTTCTCTTTTGCATCGCTTTCAGGAATTTATTCAGATTGAATGTACTCTCCATAATTAAATCCTCCTATGGTCTATCCTTTGTGCTTCTTATTTTGAAGTGACTAGGTTAAATAGACGTTAAATAATCTAAAAATTTAGAAAACAAATTATTCGTAGTTCTTACTACTTATTTTATTTTTTCAATAAAAAAAGGATGCAGTCAAAAAATCATAAACAATGACTTTTCGGCTACAACCTTGTTGAATTTGAAAAATACAAAGATGTTCTATTTCTATCAAAAGCAACTGGTCATTCCAAAACTTTACCTCCAGAGTCTTGACAAGTTCTGTATTCTCGCCCGCGATTTTAAGAAAACAGACGGAGAAAAAGAGTTTCTTTTTCTCCGTCTGTTTTCTGTTAGAGGCTTATGGGACAGACCCGCTTACGCTAGTATAAATTTATAGCCAAAACCTCGTACGGTTTGGATATAAATTGGATTGGCTGGGTCTTGCTCAATTTTTTTCCGTAATTTACTAATGTGTACTTTGACTGTTTGGACATCTCCTTCAGAATAATAGCCCCACACTTGATCGTATAGTTGTTCAGCGGTCCAAACTCGGTTGGGAGTCTGCGCGAGCAACAACAATAATTGAAATTCTTTATGATACAGTTTGACCTGCGTTCCTGCAACGTACAGTTCTCGGGCATCCACATGAATATGCAGGTCGTTATACTTCAAAATCGTTAACTGTTCTTGTTCACCGCTCCTCCAACCGTTTCGTCGAAGAATTGCACGAATCCGAGCTTCTAACTCATTAAAATCAAAGGGTTTGGTAATGTAATCATCGCCCCCTACTTCAAGTCCTTGAATTTTATAAACCAACTCTTTTCGGTAACTAACGAACAAAATTGGCAAAGTGGTTTTTAATCGGATTTTTTTGCATACTTCCAGTCCATTCATACCAGGCATTTCTACGTCCAACAAAATGAGATTTGGCTTTTCTTTTTCTAATAATGTTAAAGCTTGATAGCCATCTTCAGCTTGGATAACACCATATCCTTTTTTTAGCAGAAACAACCGCATCAGTTCGCGGATGCCTTCATCATCCTCAACAATTAACACAGTCGCAACATTCATCTGTTTTCCTCCCATCCTTACTGAAAAGTTAGCGGCAATACAATGACGAAAACGCTTCCTTGTCCTTCTATACTATCCGCCCATATTTGTCCTTTATGCGCTAATACAATTTCTTTGGCGATTGCCAATCCAAGTCCACTTCCTTTGTAGCTAGCAGAACGATTGATTTTGTAAAAACGGTCGAAAATATAGGGCAAGGCCTCTTTCTTGATCCCACTTCCATTATCAGCAATGCGAACCACCAGTTCTCCATCAGACTCCTCGTCTAATAATGCATTGTCGTTGTTATTGGCGACGATTTCCATAGATAACGTAATTTTGCCTTCTTCTGGAGAAGTATGCTTAACAGAATTCCATAAAATATTGGAAATTACTTGATCAAGACGATCTAAATCAATTACTAACAGCGAGTGACTAATATTATCGGGATTTTTTGTACCGAAAAATTCGAAAACACGGCCACTTTGAGTAACATCAGAAGCCATTGATTCTGCAAGCCTTGCGATCCACACGAGCGAATCTTTTTCCAAGAAACGCAGAGTCATATGTCCAGACTTGTATTTAGTCAACTCTACAAGATCTTCTGTGAGTCGTTCCAGCAGTAGTAGTTTTTTATGAATCATATCCAGATAGCGTGGGTTGTTTTCTTCGATTAAACTTTCTTTCACTGCTTGTATATAACTATGGATTAGCGTGATTGGTGTACCTAACTCATGTGAAATTGCTGACAACATTTCATTTCGAGACTTTTCAATTTCTTGAATTTCATCGTTCACTGTCAGTAGATTCATATTGGTAATTTCAAGTGCCATTGTTCGTTCATTCACATTGCGTTCAAGAAAGTAGTTCAGATTCGTAATTTCTTGAGTCAAGCTGCGCATATTTGCCAAGGTCTTAACACGCAATAAAAACTCTTCTTTATCACAAGGCTTTAGCAAATAGTCATTGACCCCTGCTGTAAAAGCATCTTTTTTCTCTTGAAGACTGTCTGCATCCGATAACATCAAAATCGGCATTTCTGTTAATGTATACTCCAAGCGTATAAGTTTGCATAATTCATCGCTTGTCATGTCCGTTAAACTACCATCCATCACAATCAAATCTATTGATTGATGCGACAACAAATGCAGCGCTGCTTTGCCATCCTCTACACCGACTGCTTGATAGTTTGCTGATATCAGTTGCCGCAATAAAACAAGCCGATTGATTTCGTCTGTTTCAATCACCAGAACGTGCAGATTTTTTTTAGTAGGACGCTGCTTTAACAAGGAATCTGCTAACTGCGAAGCGGTCAATTCTTTCGTCTGATTTCTAGAGTCTCCTAGCAACGGAGCATTAGATGCATCCGTGCAAATGGGTAAAGTAACAATGAAAAGAGAGCCACTTTCTTTTAAAGACTCAAGTTTCAACGTCCCCCCTTGAAGTTCAATTAGATTTTTAGTGATTTTCAAATCCATCCCATGATTTCTCAACGGTTTTTCTTGCGGAATATTCCATTCAAAAAAAATTGGGATTTTCTTTTCCTCTATACTATTTCCTGTATCTTTTACTGAAATTTCTAAATCTCCTTCAAAAATCCTCGCCGATAGCACGATTTCACCTACACGGGTATGCTCAATAGAATTGTTGACAAGGTTACTCAAAATTTGTCGCAGTCGATCAGGATCTGCACATGGTTTTGGCAACGAGGCTGGTACTGTGTGATAAAGCTTGACGGCTTCATTTTTTAAAAGTGGCTTATAAATTGCGATCACATTCGTGCAAAGTTCATCAAGCGCAATCGCTGTCGTATGGCGCTGTAAAGAAGACGGCTTCTGTTTTGAAAAATCGACAACATCATTGATCAAATGTGCCATATTTTTGCTACTGGTCACCAGTTCATCCAATTGGGTTATCATCTGAGGAGACATTTTACCACTAGCAGATTGTTGAAGTGATTCTGCAATGCCAATCACACCATAAAGTGGTGTTCGCAAGCCATTTGATGCAAACGCCAGTAACTCATCTTTTCTTTTGTTGTCATTTTTTAGCGTTGTGACTTTCAGCAGTTGACGGTCATTCGCTTGACGTTCCAACTGTTGTGTTTTTTCAAGCTTCATTTTTTCTTTTTTCAGCAACGCTTTAGCAGCAAGTAAGAGTATGCTCCAACTGATAACGTACACGGCGTATTGAACAGTTTCGATATAGGGTAAAACCCCCGTAGCCGTTAAAAAGGAAATGGTGAGGATGGCTATCGATACGAACAAGGCGGCAGTGTATGGAGCAGCATAAGAAATTCCTTTTTGCCAAGCGGAAAAAGCAAGAACACACGTTAAGACGATTGTTAGAGCAGAAGATGCAAAGCTGAACAGGCTTGTTAGTGAATAAGAAAAGAAAGAAACCATCACTGAAAACAAGACACACGCTACCATCCACTTAATAACCATAGAAAGCCAGTGTATGTTGAGAACACCTGACAACAATTCTTTAAGGATAAAGAACGTCATTAAACTCGCTGCACCACAAGCTACTAGTATCGTTTGATTACTTCCCCATTTAAAATCCGGCCAAATATAAGTGAAATTTAAACCTGTCCATTCAGCAGCGGTAAACAGTAACGAAACCGCCAAAATTAATAAATAAAGAAAATTTTTCTGACGATACTTAAAAAATGAGTAGATGCACCAGCCAAAAAACAACAGGCTTATTCCACTTACTAGTCCAATCATCGCCGTCATTTGCTGGGATTTAGCATCATATGCTGCGTGTTCCCAAACAGTCACAGGAAAGTATAGGACTCCTTGTGACTCAATTTTCATAAAGAATGTATTCTCACCTTTATTTAGAAGAGGCAACTTGAAAACCGGAGAGCGGCTTGAATAAAGTTTTTTCGAATCTGACATTGTTTCTCCAAATTCCGTAATCGAAAATCCCCCAGAAGGTTCTGGTGAATAAAGAATGACATGATCGAGAAAAGGATTTGCAAGTTCAAGAAGCCATTCTTCAGTTTCTGCATGATTTTCAATCGTAAACTTTACCCAATAAACATCAGATGAAAATCCCATATTCGGAATTCCATTTTCATTTAAACTAAATTTCCAACTGTATGGTGGAGACTGCAGGTCACTAATTTTAAGCGTACCTTCTACATCTTCAAGAATCTGAAGATTTTTTGAAAGCGTCTTTTTCTTATCCTCTTCACTTAACAACACTACTTTTTCGCTGTCATTCGTACTAGCAATTTTTTCAGTATTGCTCAAAAAAAAGAACGCCAAGAAAATGCAACACACTTTCACACTAATAGAAGTTTTTTGGTAGAAATTGTTCATTTTCTCACCTCAACTGATCAAATAAGTAGGGAATTATAAGAGAATATTAAAATATAGCGATAGTCTAGAGTACATATTATTATTAAATACTTCCAAAAAATATAACCATTAAAGGTCTATATAATTACTTAGAGAACCATTTTTTGTATTTTAATCAGGATTTATGGTTTGACAAAAGCATACCATTTTTTAAATTGAAAGCATACTTATTTTATTTCTGAAAATTCAAATACCACATATACGATTTATTACGATAAATCGTCGGTTTGTTTCTGAACACAAAAAAACACGAGCTGCATTTGCTCATGTTGGACTTACGAAAAACGAATTTTTTTCCAGTTGCTTGGCTTTGTACATCGCCATATCTGCACGCTTCATAATAGTAGAAATGGAAGTTTTCTCAGTTGGTGCTAATGCAACACCCATACTAATCGTGATGTACAATGATAACTCTTGCACATTGATTGGTTCTTTCGTGATACGGTAAATAGCATCTGTAACTTCTGATACTTTTTCCTTATCGGCTGCATCCGTCAGTAAGACGATAAATTCGTCTCCCCCTAAACGGGCAGCCATATTTTCTCCAACCATACAACGGTTCAAGCGATAACCGAACTCTTGAATAACCGCATCACCAATTTCATGTCCCCACTGATCATTAATGTCCTTAAAATCATCAATATCAATAAGTAGAATAGCTAAGTTTCTTTGGCTTGTGTCATTCTGTTCCAACTTTTCAGTTGCATACGCTTGAAAATAACGTCGGTTTGGTAACTCGGTTAACGAATCAAAATAAGCAAAATGATGAAGTTGACTTTCATATTCTTTTTGAATCGAAATATCTCTTGCAACCATAACCATCCGGTTAAATTTTTGATCTTCTCCAAAAACCGGCATTCCACTGACTTCTGTCCAAATCCAGCCTCTACTTTTATGCAAAAGACGAATTTGTAATTGAAACGTAGAACCTTCTTTTGCTGCTTGATTAAAGGCTTGTTCAGCAACTGACGTATCTTCAGGATGAACATTATAAAATGGTTTTTTTCCAATAATACCTTCTGCTCTAAAGCCAAAAATATTTTCACATGACGGCGACATATAGAGGTATTGTTTGTCTTGGTCCATTAATATAATGACATCGTGGACATTTTCCGCAATGATTCGGAAATTCTCTTCTCCAGCTTCATAGAGACCTGAAATTTTGTCCAACTCTGTCATATCTTTGACAATCATATAAAATCCCGGGATGTTGTTTTTCACACTTATTGGAATAAACTTCACTAAGCAAGCAATCGATTTACCTGACTTATTGGAGATGCTAAAACGCCAATCTTTATTGTCACCTAAAATGGACAAGTGAAAATAGTTTTTTGCCCGTTCTACATCCTCCGTAATAACAAAGTCAAAAAAGCTTTTACCTGCTAATTCTTTCATAGCGCATCCACTGAGTATGCTGCCTGAGGAATTGCCTCCTGTAATATGTCCGTTAAAATCAACGGTGAAAATAGCATCTGCGTTATTATCAAAGAGGGACCGATATCGTGCGTTGCTTTCTTCTAGGCGTTCACGAATTCCTTCACTTTCTAGTTTGGCTATTTTCTCATTCGTTATATCTTTGACTAAGCTAACAATATGGGTACATATACCTTTTTCATCTAAAAAAGGTGTCATAACAGTTTTTGAATACAGCAACTTATTTCGGTTACAATAAAATGAATCTTCATAGCTTATACTTTGAGTTGTTTGAACGACTTCATTGTATCTTTCAGTTAAAAATGTTGTCATTGATGTGGAATGGACTTCGTTTAACTTCTTGCCAACTGAAGCAGAAACTAGTGAAGTCCTCTCTATTACTGCATTATTAAGGAAATCATACGTAAAAGAATTCGCTCCATCAACTCTTACAACAAACACCATTTCTTTAATTCCCTCCATTAATACGCGCGCAAAAGACAATGAAGCTACTTTGCTTTCCATCTCTGCTCCCCCACTCCTTGAGAATACATATGTTCTTTTCAAAACTCTTTTTATAGTGTATCAGAGATGAAATTAGATTGAAGCTTTATACCTAAATAAAAAAATACTTTTCCTACAAAAGTTTTATTTAATTGATACAAATAATCCTTTTTTACAAACAAAGCTTCGAATTTCTTGCTATTCTTACGTACTTTTTTGCTTACAAGCCCGTCTATTATTGGCTAAAAAATAGCAAAAGCATCGTGTCGCAACTATTTTTACCATTGACTTCAACTATTGTATATACTAAATCTAAAAGGAGAATACTATGTGCCTGATCAACCTCCAATTTCGAAATCATCCAACTTACAAATTAATTATTGCTGCTAATCGAGATGAATTTTATAGTCGTCCTACTGCAGCTGCTCATTTTTGGGAAGATGAGCCCCATATACTAGCCGGTCGTGACTTGACACAAATGGGTACGTGGTTAGGTGTCACAAAGCAAGGACGCATTGCTGCATTAACAAATTTTCGCGATCCCACTAATATAGAAGCAGCTACTTTTTCTAGAGGAGCCGTCGTCAAAAATTTTTTAGCAGCTTCAACTTCCCCTAAAGACTATTTACGATCAATCAATCCGAAAGACTATGCGGGTTTTAATCTGATTGTAGGAGATGTTGAACAATTGATGTACTATAACAATATTCAAAATAAATCTTACGAAGTTCCCCTGGGTACTCATGGACTCAGCAATCACTTTTTGAACACGCCTTGGCCAAAAGTGTCGAAAGGAAAAGAAAGTCTCACTTCTTATATGGCGCGTACTTCTACAGTTGACTTGGAAGAAATTTTTGCGATACTTTCAGATGCTGAACAAGCACACGACGCTCATCTTCCCACTACCGGTGTTAGCTTGGACTTAGAACGAATGCTGTCTCCGATATTTATTAAAACTCCTGAATACGGCACTCGTTCTTCAACAATCGTCTTAATAACGCATGACAACACCCTTACATTTGCTGAACGAAATTATGAAAATGGCCAGTTTAAAGAGGATCGTCTTTTCAATTTCAAGATAAAGTAAAAAGAGAAAAAGCGCCCTCTGAATCCATTTGGGTGCTCCCTCTCTTTTTTGTAGCATCTATTCAAAATCAATTTACATTCTGTTGAAACTTGCGGCATTTTACGTCAATTCTTTGTATAGATAATAGTGAGTATACCCTTTAGGGAAATCTTCGAGTTTCCCCATCTCTTTAAATCCTAATCTTTTGTAGAATGCTGGTGCTTGGAAACTGAATGTTTCTAACCGAATAAGACGACAATCTTTTTTGCGTGCATAATCCTCAGCTTCTTGAATTAGTTGTTGCCCTTTTCCTAAACCACGCAGTGACTCGTCGACCCACAATATATCAACGAAAAAGCATTCCCAATCTATATGTCCAACGAGTCCACCCAGAATGTTTTCTTCTTCATCTTTTAACATAAAATTGACTTTCTCTTCTTCCGTGTAATCAATTAAATTCTTATTGTGCGTAATTAATTTGTATTTCATAAAATACGTATCTTCTTCTTGATAGCCTGTATGTAGCGTTAAATGAGTCATTTGAGTCACCTCTTCTTTAGATTTCCTTGGTATTATTATACTATAGAAAATTCTGGTTTTACAACGCCGTTACGAAGTCGAGTTACTCCCTCAAAATTCGCACACAGCTTTTTCAATTTCGAGGCATGTGCGCTATGCTGGAAGGGTATACGTATAGCAAGGAGCTGAACAACATGAGATTAGGTTATGCCTGTATGAACACTGAATTGAAAACCGTATTTAGAACTTTACGTGTCGCGACTGCAGAGGCAGAAGGCACGGGCAAAATAAAGGAATTGACGATAAAAAATTTCGAGACAACACTGGAAATTCTTCGCTGGAATTTAAAAAACGATATTTACTTTTACCGAGCTTCTAGTTCGATCGTTCCGCTGTCCACTCACCCTATAAATGATTGGAACTGGTGGGAAGATCCAGAAGTGCTGGCCATTACAGATGAAATCCGCTTGTTTGTTAACACACATAACATGAGAGTCTCTGTACACCCTGGTCAATATACCGTCATCAATTCACCTAAACCTGAAGTTGTTCGCAAATCGATAGAAGATCTTGAGTATCATGACCAATTGATTCAATTGCTCGGTGGATCTGATATCATCCTTCATACCGGTGGTGCTTATGGAGATAAAGACGTAGCTAAACAGCGTTTCGCTGCTGTCTATTTGTCGCTGTCTCCTAGCATTCGGAAGTGGTTACGCTTGGAAAATGATGATAAAACCTTTACCGTTAGAGACGTTTTAGACGTCCACAGCATGTGTGGCGTTCCTGTATGCTTTGATATCCATCATCATAATTGCAATAACGACGGTGAGCCCGTTGATTTTTCTGAAATTCTAAAAACGTGGCAAGGTTTTGGCACACCGAAAGTTCATATTAGTACAGGCAAAGAAGGATTTACAGATTTACGCCATCACGAATTGGTTTCTGAATCCGATTTCCAACAATTAATAAGGCAATTAAACGGCATCGATGCTGATATCATGTTCGAAGCTAAACTGAAAGAGCAGTCTGTTCTGCCATTCGTGCGTCAATTAATGAACAACTAAAACAGCAGCTTATTTACAGGCTGCTGTTTACACTGTAGACAAACTTAAAGAATAAGTAGTCGTTTCATCTTAGGTATACAGGATTCTGCACTCCATGCGGACGCTTTCCGCGAAGCGCTGAGCCTCCTCGTCGCAAACTCCTGCGGGGTCTCATCACTTCGTTCTTCCGCAGGAGTCGCCGCATTGCGCTCCGAATCCTTGAGAGAGTACTGATGAAAAGTAGATTTGTTGGGTACTTTTGCTGATTTGAGCCACCTGCTGACAACCCGTATGGCCACGCAGACTCCTGTGGAAGCAGCAAAGCGACGAAGGCTGCAAGTCCCGTTAGTAACGAGGAAACTGAAGCTGAGCCCATGGAAAGCGAAGTGGCCAGCCCAGTTGGAGATTGTACATCACTATTCAGTTTAATAAGACTTTGTCTACAATCTGAACAGCAGCCTATATACAGGCTGCTGTTTTATTTACTTTTCGTTGTAGCAAGATTTGCAAATTCCAAAGTAAATTCGGTACCTTTTCCTTTTTCAGAGTCTACTAAAATTTGACCCTCCATTTGACTGATGATGCTATAAGTCACCATCATTCCGAGTCCGGTTCCTTTAAGTTTACTAGAGAAGTAAGGTTCCCCTAAACGTCTGACTTGTTCTTTTGTCATACCCACTCCTGTATCGGTTACCCGAATCCATACTTTTGTTGGAGACGATTTGACGGTAAGGACTAGCTTGCCGCCTTCTGGCATCGCTTCAATACCGTTTCGGATAATGTTGACTAGTGCTTGTTGGAATTTATAACGATCGATTAGAATTTCAGCACTTTCGTCCAGTTCATCTGTATGCATTTCTACATCTTTTCCATTTGCATAAGGCACCATAATTTTCAGCACATGACTGACTTCTGAAGCGACAATGATTGGTTCAAGCTGACCATACGTAGGCTTAGCGTATACTAAATAATCCTCGATTAACTCTTCCGCTGCATCGATTTCTCTCAAAATCGTTTGATGAAATTCTATCTGTCTTTCGCGACTGTACTCATATTCCTTCATTAACTGAACAAACCCTTTAATACTTTGCAAAGGATTTCTCAATTCGTGCGAGACGGCTGCTGCAAAATGGCTAACTGTTTCCATTTTTTCGTGTTTCAGAAAAGCTTCATACATGTATTCTTGTCGCTGCATATGTTCAATCATTAAAGCCGTTAACGCAATAATGGTACTTTGATTGATCATTAACATAATCCAAATACCCACAATATCGTGAATCGGATTTCCAAAGAAAAAAGCACCTGCGAACAAATTGAAAAGGAGTGAAGTAATTGAAATGCTAAATATCAACATAATTTTTCGAGAACGATTGATGCGCATATAGAGCGGTCGCAAAAATGGTACTCCTACCGCAATGACAAATTGATTCAAAAGAGCGATGTACATTCCGTCTCCACCAATAATAATCCGACTGATCGAAGCCACAAGGAACAAAATGGCTGAAACCAATGGACCTCCGTATAGGGCTCCAACGATCATTGGAACTTGGCGCAAGTCAAAAATATAGCCATCGGTTATAAACTGATAAGGAAACAGCATACACAGTACAAGCGATACTGAAAAAAGGACAGTCATTATAAAGCGATGACTAACAAAGAAATTTCGTTGGCCTGCTGTCGCCAACATTTGATAAACGATGAGTGGAAACACAATAAAAAAGATATTATTAATCATACCCGTCATCATTGCTTCCAAGAAAGTCACCCCTTTTTTAGTCCTGCGCTATTCACCGCGCCACTCATTTTTGTAAGGTTTAATCCTTTTCTGTCACTTCTTTCATAGGGTCATTTCCATTAATGTTACCACTTTTTATGTCTTAAATGGATGGTCTATTGCATCTCTCACCTTTTTCAATAGTCGTTCGCGTCTCTTTTTCATCCCAGCAAGTGAAATACCTTGTTGATCAGCTAAATAAGAAAGACTGTATCCTCTCACAAAAAGTGCCTCTAGCAACCATTTTTCTTTTGCGTCTAATTTGTTTAGTATTAACCATTCCGGCAAAGTTTCCATCTCTTCTTCTATGCCTTCTTCTATTAAAATACTTTCTAGTAGAGAGAGTTGATTTGTTCTCTTCGTTTCTCTTTTTAATTCATCAAGCATTGCTCCTCTAATACTACGATAAGCAAAAGGAGTGAAATGTCCTTTTCCCTCTTCAAAGCGTTGCCATGCTTGCCACAATGCGATATTGCCAAGTTGTTTAAAGGTATCGTAGTCACGATGAATATGAAGTTTGCGAATCATCGCAGAAATCATAGGGGCATACTGTACAGCAACTTCTTCAAAGTTTTTCATTGTTTTGTCCTTCTGAACGTTCGTTAATTCCCGGGTCTGTTCAGAATAAAATAAAAAAATAATTGTAGCCAGTTGGCCACCAAACGGTTTCCTTCACTTAAATTCCCTCTTTACACATCACAAATAAATTATTCATTTTATCTAATTGTAAAAATAGTATATATTTTCAAAAAATATTTATTTTAAAAGTTATAAGTGGTAGAATTTTCATGTATTGTGAAAGGAGAGCTTGAAATAATGGAGACGTATGATAATCATTTGATTGGTTGAGCAGTATTGTTTGAATCAAATTATTTTAATAAGGAAGGAAAAAAGGCTGGAATTGTGCCTAAAAATGGTCTATTCTATTCCAATCATTCGGTTCAGATCTTGATTGATAGTTATGCATGAGGGTCGTGTAAAAGCAACAAGACTTCATACAAAAAATAACACTTCTCATCTCTAAAGACCGATTGGCCGCATATCCCCCAAAATCATCTAGTAATCCAGATTGCGTATGCTGTTTGATGAATAAAAGATCTTGGTAGAAATTGATGTCTCTACTCGTATCCTCCAAAAGCAACGAAGTCACCTGCATTTTTTATACTTACGTTCGCGAAAGAAACAAGTCCTAATTATAAAAAGACACCTCTCTCTGCACTAGCTAGAATGCTAGTGCAGAGAGAGATGTCTTTTTTCATCTTTACAATTCCTTGGAATTATAACCTTAAGCTGCATCATCGCGAACGAGTAAAAAGGCGATTTCGATTGCCCAATTGTTTAGATCAGTTTGTCTATCCGCATCTGTTACGTAAAATTCAAAACGACCGTTCCAAATTTCATCTCTACCTTCCCAACGTTTGTCGATATCCAACCCTTCTTTCACAGCCCATTCTTCTAGTGCGATCAGCGACTTTTCCAAATGATCGGGATGTCCCTTATGCAAAGCCGTCGCATAGGACCCTCCCGGAATATATCCCACAACTACATGATGATCTCCCGTTACCATTCGTTTGACTGGCACACCTACTTCCATCTTGTAGTTGCCATTCGAATCAGCCATGCACCAATAGCGAAAAAATGGAGCTCCTGCCGGTTTACTATTATTCACCTTTAGCCAGTCAAACAACTCCCCCACAAGCCTGTTAATTGCTTCCCATTCCGATGAACCAGCAAGAACAGAAATTCCCACATACGGCTGTTCTGTACGTTCTTCTACAAATGGTTCACTGATATACTTCTGCACCATCCAACCATCTCCTTTATGAACAATTTACACAACTACTCCTATATGTTCTATACCCCCGCAAGCTCTTTTAAAATCTGTTTGAAAAGGTGTTAGGTAAATTAAAGAAGCCACTTGATTGTCACAAAATCAACATCTCTCCAAATTGACTTTAGGTAAACTAAAAGATAATCTAAAAAGAGTGACTGAGCGGTCACTAAAAGTGACTAGGTAGTTCGGGAGGGTCCAAATGAATAAAAGAACAGAAATAATGAATCAAGCTGTGCATTTATTTTCATTGAAAGGCTTTCATCAGACCTCTGTACAGGAAGTAGCAGAAGCTGTTGGTATTTCTAAAGGAGCCTTTTATAAGCATTTTGATTCGAAAGAAAATATGTTTATTGAAATTTTAAAGCAATACCACGAAGAAATCACGACAGAAATTTCCGAATCACAGCATGCTCCAGGGTCTAATAACAAAGACGTTTTCAAGAAGAAATTAGCCATTGAAATTGAACGTACACTTTCTAATCAGGAATTTTTCATGATGATTTTCAAAGATTTCACACTGACAGAAAGCGGACAATTAAAATCGGTGTTCATGGAGTTAAGGCAGTCGACGATGATTTTACACAAAACCATTTTAATAGACACGTATGGTGTAGAAATCGAACCCTTTTTGCCTGACTTAGTAGCACTGCTTGAAGGATTGATGCAGCAATACATTTTCGTACTCGTATTCGAAAAGAAACAAGTGCCAATTCCAAAGCTCGTTACTTTTATCACGAGTGCGATCGATGCCATAGTGGACAATTTAGAAACCATGGAGCCAGTTTTAACTGAGGCACGTTCTCCCGCTGCAACGCTTGAAGAAGCTTTTCAGCAAGTCGCTTATAAAATTAGAGCGTCCGAAGAATATCCTGATAAATTATTAGCCTCACTGGATATGTTGAAAGAACAAGTTGCCAATAAAGAGTCAAAAGAATTTTTAATTGAAGCCCTACTCGTTTATTTGAAGCAACATTCTTCTATTAAGAACGAAGTATCGTATTTAGAAAACTTTATATAAAAAAGGAGTCTACAACTTGAAGAAAATTATCGACTTTTCATTAAATAACAAATTTGCGATTTGGATTTTGACTATTATGGTCGTCGTGGCAGGCTTATACGCAGGCTTAACGATGAAACAAGAGTCAATTCCAAGTATTACCTTACCTGCAGTTACTGTCGTAACAACTTATCCGGGAGCTGCACCCGATGAAGTTATGGAAGAGATTACGATTCCGATGGAACAGCGCATCCAAAACATGAACGGCGTTGAGCTAATGACTTCTTCATCACTAGCAAATGCGTCAACCATTCAAGTTCAATACGATTTTGAAGTCGACATGGATGAAGCAACACGTGAGTTAGAAGATGCGCTATCGCAAGTAGCCATTCCGGAATCGGCGAATGACCCTCAAGTTTCGCGTCTTAGTTTAGATGCCTTCCCGGTCTTGTCACTGAGCATCAGCGATTCTGGCAGTTCACTAGAAGAACTAACAGCAACTGTTGAAGAAAACGTGCTACCTGAACTTGAAGGAGTAGCCGGCTTATCCGATGCTCAAGTTTCTGGTCAGCGTGTACAAAAAGTGACCATGTCCTTTGATCAGCAAGCTTTAGCAACATACGGCTTGACTGAAGAAACCATTCAACAACTAATTCAAGGATCCAATCTGACGTTCCCGTTAGGCTTGACTGAGTTTGATGGCGAGTTGAAAAATCTAGTGATTGACGGCGACGTTACGTCCGTTGATGATTTGAAAAACCTGCAAATCCCAGCTGTCCCTCAAATTGCACCGGTTGCACCAAGTGAAACACCGGCAACACCTGGTACGCCTGGAACTGAAGCACCAGGTGCCGAAACACCTGTTGTTGAAACGCCAGCTACCCCGTCTGCGATTCCAACTGTAGCCTTAAGCGAACTAGCTGACATTGAAATTGTTAGTGAGGCAGAGTCGATTTCGCGCACGAACGGAGAAGAATCGATTGGGATTTCAATTGTCAAATCACCAGATGCCAATACCGTTGAAGTCGTTAATGGCGTAAAAGACATCGTTGCTGAGGTTGAAGATGAATACGGTTTGACCGTGGCTTCTACATTTGACCAAGGTGAACCCATCGAGAAATCAGTTGAAACGATGCTCAGCAAAGCGTTATTCGGTATTTTGTTTGCTGTCGTCATCATTTTGCTATTTCTTCGTAGTTTCAAAACAACGCTAATCTCAATTATCTCTATTCCTTTGTCGTTATTAATGGCGATTTTCCTACTGAACCAATTGGATATCACTTTGAATATTATGACGCTCGGTGCTCTGACTGTTGCGATAGGACGCGTTATTGATGACTCGATTGTAGTAATTGAAAACATTTACCGCCGGATGGCTTTGCCTGGTGAGAAATTACGTGGCAAAGAATTGATTCGTGAAGCAACACGCGAAATGTTCGTACCCATTTTCTCATCTACTGTCGTTACCATCGCGGTATTCCTACCACTTGCACTTGTTAGCGGACAGATTGGCGAATTGTTCTTGCCGTTCGCTTTAGCCGTTGTCTTTGCGTTATCTGCGTCGCTGCTTGTTGCTGTTACCATCGTACCAATGATGGCGCATTTGATGTACCGCAAACAATTGCAAAACTTGGATGCCAATAAATCCACGAAAAAAGCACATAAGCCAAGTAACATGGCAGCAAGCTATAAACGTATTTTACAATGGTCATTAAACCATAAAATCATTACATTTGGTGGTGCTTCAGCGGTTCTTGTGGCGAGTTTGTTCTTGATTCCTGTTATTGGTGTCAGCTTCTTGCCTGAAGAAGAACAAAAAATGGTGATGGCAACTTATAGTCCTGAACCAGGTCAAACTCGTGAAGATGTAGAAGCTATCGCATTAGATGCAGAAAGTGCCATTGATGGACGTGAAGGTGTTACATCTTACCAATATTCACTCGGCGGTGGCAACCCACTGACAGCAATGGCTGGCGGAGGAGATAATTCCGCACTGTTTTATATTGAGTATGAGGATGAATTCGAAGCTTTCGGTGAGGAAAGCACTAATTTAATTGACGAATTAAACGGCTCTACTGAATCCGGTGAATGGGCGAGTCTCGACTTTGCTGCTACAGGAGCAAGTGGTCTAGAAATGTTCATCTACGGTGACAACCTAGAAGATATCCAATCGGCGATTGATCAAATTCAGCCATTTATGGAAGACAACCAAGGGCTGGAAAATACAGAATCGAGTTTAACCGAAGCTTATGATCAATTCACATTAGTCGCAAGTCAACAAAGCTTAAGCAAAAATGGATTGACTGCAGCACAAGTCGGCATGGCACTAAGCAGTGTTGCTGAAGCACCTGTATTAACGACAGTGACTCATGAAGAAAAAGACATAAATGTTTACATCGAAACAGAAGAAACACAATACGCTGGCATTGAAGATGTAACAGCTGTAGAAATTCCAACAGCACTTGGCACGACTGTCACAGTTGGCGAAGTCATGGAAGTAGAAGAAGGCAAATCACCCGATACAATTAACCGTAGAGACGGTCAAATGTTTGCTTCTCTAACTGCAGATGTACGCGGTAATAATGCCGCTGAAATCACGACAAAAATTGATGAGCAAGTAGCAGAGCTTGACTTGCCAGCGGGTGTCACAACCGATCATGGTGGTATCACTGAACAAATCAACGAATCGTTCACTCAGCTTGGCTTGGCTATGCTTGCAGCTATCGCGATTGTTTACTTTGTTCTAGTCGTCACATTCGGCGGCGCGCTTGCTCCATTCGCTATTCTGTTCTCACTGCCATTCACAGTGATTGGCGTTTTAGTGGCATTATGGATCACTGGAGAAGCATTGAGTGTCAACGCATTGATCGGTGTATTGATGTTGATCGGTATCGTGGTTACGAATGCTATCGTCTTGATTGATCGCGTTATCCATATGGAAAAAGCCGGATTGACTACACGTGAGGCTCTACTAGAAGGCGGCGTTACACGTTTGCGTCCGATTCTGATGACAGCCTTAGCTACAATTGGTGCGCTTATTCCACTTGCTCTTGGTGTAGAAGGCGGCGGTGGCGGATTGATCTCCCAAGGCCTTGGAATCACAGTTATCGGCGGATTGATCAGCTCGACTTTACTGACATTGGTTATCGTGCCGATCGTTTATGAAGTGGTATCGAAATTCCGTAAAAAACGCGTCGACTAAGTGGTACATTAATAGCAAAACAGGCAGCTCGTGTTATGAGCTGCCTGTTTTTTTACGGAGTTTTGGCTGACCGCACCTTATTCGGTGAAAAGCGCACCTCATTTACCGATAACCGCACCTCGAACGGGCAACACCGCACCTCGCAGGCTCCTAACCGCACCTCAAACAGCAAAGACCGCACCTCACTCCCACTAAATTCTATTTCAGCTCCCCAATAAAAATTTCTTAATATTCAGTTATAATCAAGGAAAATTATTTCTATTCATGGTATATTAGGTGTATAGTATTGTCGGAAAAATCTTCTATCACCCGGATCCCTATACATACGTTGACTCTAGTCAGCGCACCAACTAAAGGGGTGAGAAAGGTGCTTTCTAAATGGCTTAAAGTCTCAGCAGCCTTCGTATTAATCCTGTTTACTGTCTTGTCTTTCTCTAGTCAGTCACAAGCAGCGAGTTCCACCTACATCACTAAAGGCAACACGACCGAAAAAGTGGTCGCTTTGACTTTTGATGACGGTTCAGATGGCACGAACATCAATAAAATCCTAGACATTCTGTCTGCCAATAAGGTCACAGCGACGTTCTTTTTAACAGGTTCCGGAGCAAAAAATCACCCGTCTTGGATTAAAAATATTTCAGCAAAAAATCATCAGCTTGGCAATCACTCTTATTCTCACGCTGATTTTACCAAACTGTCGGCCTCAAAAATAACAAGCGAGCTTAGCACAACAGAAAAAACCATTAAGGACATTACCGGAAAATCGACCAAACCCATTTTCAGAGCTCCCTTTGGTGCATCCAATGCCTCCGTCCTGAAAACAGTCGGTAATGCAGGATACACCCATACACTCCAGTGGAACATTGATACTGTCGATTGGAAAGGTGTTTCTTCAACACAAATTACCAATAAAGTTATGAATAACATCGTACCAGGATCCATCGTTTTGATGCATACGGGCGCAGGAGCATCTGGAACTCCGAGTGCTTTACCCGGCATGATCAGCAAATTGAAAGCGAAAGGCTATAAATTTGTTACTATTTCTGAATTACTGAAGTTGCCTACAGCACCTGTCAGTGGAACTAAATACACAGTCAAAGCTGGGGATACGCTTTACAGTATTGCAAGAACATACAAAGTAACGGTCTCCGCATTGGCTAAAGCTAATAACATCACCAACTATAATTTGATCAAAGTTGGTCAAGTATTAATGATTCCTGGAAAATCTACGCCTCCACCTGCTACTTCTATTAAATACACAGTCAAAGCTGGGGATACGCTTTACAGTATTGCTCGTAGCTATAAAACGACTGTCGCAAAAATCGCAACAGCCAATAACATAACGAACGTCAACTCCATTCGTGTAGGACAAGTGCTAATGATACCAAACTAGCAGAGTCAAAACTTAGAATGTTACGGCACAACGATAGAAAGAAGCTGGAATTTGTTTTCCGGCTTCTTTTTTTGTCTAAAATAACAAGTTATATATACCTATTCTAATAGAATGAGTGCGACTCTATAATAATATGGATATTCCATTTTTTAATACAGGAGGAAAAAAAGTGAAACGTTTAGCTGTATTTTTATTACTGTTAGTATTTGCATTTAGTACAATGCCACTTTCTGCATCTGCTATCAAATCAAACGATGCTGAATTTGAACAATTTTTAGCTGGCATCAATTGGGAGAAGCAAGATTATTTAGCGTATTTAAAAAGCAAAAATTGGTCTTTAGACGAATTTGATACAGTTGACGAATTAGGCACCCCTTTAACTGAAGAAGGCGTTCAATTGTTGACTGCAACACTAGACTTAACTCGCGCAGAATTGAATGAAATTCTTTATGAATACGGTGACCTCGAGTATGGACAAGATGTTCTTGATGGCGTTTACTTAATTTTTATAGAGGATGTTGAATACTCCATTGAATTTTATCTAAATGACGGTGCAGGAACTCCGATTGATGCGATCAATCTTCAAGAGTTAATGGATAGATTCGGATTCACCTCTGAAAAAGAACTTGAAGAATTTTTGCAAAACTATTCGGATTCTCTTTCAAACTATGATTTTATCGAAGACTTGGAGTCTTCTATTGTTTTTTATACAGAAATGGATGATTACGAACTAGAACTTGATGGACTTTTTACTGAACTAGGTTTGACAGACGAAGAAGTAGAACGGCTGGTTGCTCACCTTGAAACATTGGATTTCGAAGATCCTGCTTTCGAGCAAAAACTAACACAATTAAGTGATCGCATGATGGCAATGGAAGAATTTGAATCGGCAGATGAGTTAACTGCTGAACAAATTGCTGAAGTTCTGGATATTTACAGCGACATGATTGACTTATTTGAGTTAAGAACCGCTTATTTCTTTGTAAAAGATGGTCAAAAAACAGCTGTTTCATTAGCGACTTTAATGACGCTTGAATCAACTGAAGGCGCTGATTTATTAATTGAAATTTATAATTTAAAAGATGTATTTTTGGCTGACGTTCTTTTGACTGCCGACATGTTCGGATCTGATTTAATCGTAGATACAGGGAAAGACTTGGGTGCTGTTGAAACAATCATCGCAACACCATCTGTCGTACAAAAGCCAGTAGAAGTTCCTGCTACTCAAACTTTAAAAGGTGCAAAATTACCCGCAACAGCTTCTGATTTTGCAGCCCAAGCAATTTTTGGATTCGTACTACTTTTAAGCGGTTTAGCATTATTCCGTCGCTTTAAAGTAGGGAAAAATGAATGATGATCAACCAACCGAAAAAAAAGAAGAACATACAACGGTTCTTTCTTACTTTCTCTGTCGTCCTTATCGTTTCGGGTCTATGGTTTAGTACGACAAGCACTGCCACTTTCGTAAAAGGCTACCTGCTTTATAAAACAGGTAACGTTGAAGCAACGGACTTTAGCAGTAAACCTGAGTCTCTTTTTGTTGCACATAGCGACAAACACACATCAAAAGAAACAACCCATTCTGAATATCCAGAAACGCCCAAAATCGGAGACTTAATGGGAGAATTGATTATTCCGAAGCTCGAAGCCACGCTACCGATTATACATGGCACCGATGAAGACGAACTTGAACAGGGCGTTGGGCATTTTGCGCAAAGCGTGATGCCAGGTGAAAATGATAATTCCGTATTGTCTGGACATCGCGATACGGTCTTTCGAGAACTTGGCGATGTTGGCAAAGGAGACTTGCTGATTGTTGAAACCTATTCAGGCACCTTTACCTACAAAGTACGTCAAGTTCGAATTGTGGATGAAGACGACAGAACCGTCATTGTTCCAAAACCAAGAGCCACTTTAATTGTTTCCACCTGCTATCCATTCGATTACGTGGGGTATGCTCCAGATCGATATATCCTAGTAGCAGATCTCGTTTCCAGCAATTAAAAAAAGAAATTCCCAAATTTAGGGAATTTCTTTTTTTGTCTTTTGCTTTAACAATTACTCCTTATTGACAATATCCGAAATATAGTAAAAGCCATATTCATCCATGACAATCGTATAGGTTTTGCTGCGTTCTTGAACAGACCATTTGCCGCTTGCATCTTTAAAGTCAAAGGCCTCTTCCGTTTGAACAACAGCATGATCGTCTAAAATTTCGATACTTGAAATTTCCAGCTTCGTAAAGTTAAATTCCATTCCTTGCCCAGCAATGTCTGCAATGTATTCAGAAATACCATTGTAAATATCACTTTGATAAACCAATAGATTTTGAACATAAAAGAAGTCTTCTTCTTTTAAAGCTGTTTCATAATAATAACGGAAATCACCGATAAACTCGCTTAAATTAGTTTCATCGAATTTCATTTCTAAATCAACATCGTATTCATAATCTTCATCTTCGTACCCGCTAAAATCGTCGTACACTTTGAATAAAGCGGCTACTTCTTCTGCGGACATCGGCGTAGTAACCCACTGACTCAATTGATCATGCATCGAATACATAGGAATCGAAAAGCCAATTGAATCGCCTTCTTCGATTACTAATGAGTTAATGCCAATCACTTTCCCGGTCGTTGCGTCTACTAATGGTCCCCCGCTGCTACCAGGCGCAATTTTCGCATCCATTTGGTAAATATCCTCGTACGTAAATTCTTGATAAAAGTCGCGATCAATGCCTGTTAAGTAACCAATTGAAGCGGTATTTTCCATACCCGCAGGACTCCCGAGTGCAATGACTTCAGTGCCTACATCAGTTGCTTCCATTTCAACTGGCAATGGTGTGATGCCTTCAAACGCTTCTACATGGATCAACGCAATATCAGATTCAGCGGAAATGCCAACGACTGTGCCTGGATGATCTTGTCCGTTAATGTTGCGAACTACGACATCTGTAAAACCTGCTACTGCATGGGCATTTGTCACAACCATCCCTGTGTCAGAAAACAAGAATCCCGACCCTTGTCCCCCTTCAGTCATTATGGTGTAAACTTTTTGCTGTGATTCTTTAATGATTGCCGTTTTCTCTTTTTTCTTCGGTTCCACTTTTTCTGTTTGCTCAGAAGGTGGCACAACATTTTCCACTTTCGTTACAGTACCTGCGACTTGTTCTTCCGCTGGAACTGTTTCTTCAGGTTCTTCAATTTTCTCTACTACACCCGGTTCTTCTGTTTTTGGTTCTTCTGTTGCTTCTGGCTCTTTTTCAGCCGGTTTTTCTTGTTTTGGTGGTTCTGTTTGATCTTCTTGAGCTGATTTATCTGCCATTAATTGGGCCGATCCAACCCCAACTCCGAGTAATGTCAAAACTAGTACGATTGCATAAATAAAATTACGTTTTTTTTGCTTTTTACTTCTTTTCTGTATAAGTGAATGCCCACAATGCTTACAGAATTTTGAGCCTTCTTCATTTTCTTTTCCACATTTATTGCACGTCATAGCTGAACCCCCTTGATGAACTAGCATAAATTTCTTTATTTTCTTCCATTATAAACCTTATAACGTCAAACAACTACTCAGGGTTGCAAGATGTAATGAACTCTTCGTATTTGTAATAATTCTATCTATTCAGAACATAATGTTACCATGAAAATCATATTTATATTTAAATAATGAAATAAAATTTCATTTTTTTAGAATATGTAAATTAATTCACATGAAAAAATAAGCTCAGCTTCGCAAACTACTTTTCCAAACATCTTTTGCGTGACAAAATTTCGTGTGCTGATAAATATGGAAAATTTAGAGACTTAGTTAAAAGCCTAAACATGTTAGGAACACCTAAGAGACTGTTTCTACCTCTCTAACCTAAAACGGACTAAGAAAAAGGAAATCTTTTCTTTGTCTGTTTTTTGAGTTGATGTCCACATTATTGAAGTCGTTGTGCACTTTTTCGAAATCTCCGAGGTAAATTCACCGGAACGATCGATTGCCTTTTGTAGGACAGAACAAACTATCTTCCATAATTTGGCGTCTGCCATAGATATTCCTCATCGATCTATCCTCAAGGGCTGATGGCAATGCAGATGGCGACTCCTTTTGAGATAGTTCCCTTTAGTTACCATTTTTATTTCACATCCATCTCGTCTATTTTCTTTTGTACTCGCAATAAATCTTCAAACTTATTGCTTAAAAGAGTCGATTCGGCCGCTATTTCTTGAGATATAGTATTTAGTCTTCGTATTAACTCATCTAAAGTCGACTGATATTGCTGGTATTGTTCAAAACTAATCGTTTCTTGTCTTTCTAGCTTTGCAATCAAACGGTGTAGTGCTTCTTCTACATCAGCTAATTGTTTCTCGTAAGGAACTAATTTTTCTGTAATTTCAGCCTCTAGTTCATTGAGTGTTTGTTGTTTGTCTATTGCCGGAGCTTCTGCTGCCATGTAATGGCTATCAACATTCATGGTCAAGAACAATCCAATAAAAAGAATGGGAATGAACATTTTCAAAAACAAGGTTCTCAAATGTGTTTCCTCCTTTAAACTAATTAGATATTACAGTCAGCTTATCCTATCTTTTCATAGAGGCAACACCTTTTCCTAAGACTTTAGAATTTCTTAATATACGCTTTACATCAATTTAGGATAGACTTGAGTACAAGTTTACAGAGCCTCCTAGCTGTTTTATTGCTATACTATCCTCAGCTGAAAAATTCTTATATAATCAAAATATTATCACTGATACAGTTTGTTTTATTCATTTTAAAAAAAGCTGAATTTAAGCGGCAATCTTGTTGCAGAGACGGTTATCGATACAAAGTAATGTGGAGTTTACTGGGAAAGTTTGATAAAATAAGCAGGTAGCAATTGGAGAGAAGAAGGAGATTAGTATTCATGGTAACGTTATTCAAGCGATCAACTAAATCGATTACAAGACCGTTGAAAAAGTACAATCGGATTGTAGCAGCCATTAATGCACTAGAAGCAAAATACCAGGGCATGTCCGATGAGGAACTTCAGCAAATGACGGCCATCTTTAAAGAACAACTACTAAAAGGAACGACTATAGAAAAAATTATTCCAGACGCTTTTGCTGTCGTTCGCGAAGCTTCAAAGCGTGTACTAAATATGCGCCATTTCGATGTTCAGTTACTAGGTGGATTAGTACTAGCTGAAGGAAATATCGCTGAAATGCCAACCGGCGAAGGAAAAACACTAGTATCTTCCCTTTCTGCATATGTTAGAGCGCTAGAAGGAAAAGGCGTACATATTATAACAGTCAATGACTATTTAGCAAAACGAGACTATGACCAAATAGGCCAAATCCATCGCTTTTTAGGATTGACGGTTGGGTTAAACCTTCCAATGATGCTTAGCGATGAAAAACAACAAGCTTATCAAGCAGATATAACGTATGGTGTCGGCACCGAATTTGGCTTTGATTATTTACGAGACAATATGGCACCCAGCTTGCAAGAAAAAGTACAGCGTCCTTATCATTATGCAATTATCGATGAAGTCGATAGTGTCTTGATTGATGAAGCAAAAACACCTCTTATCGTCGCTGGAAAGATGAAAGTCAGCGCTGAGCTTCATCAAATTGCGTCCTTGCTGGCTCTGCGTTTTATTGAAGATGAAGATTACGAATACGATGATGAAACAAAAGCCACTTCCTTGACGGATAAAGGCATCGAAAAAGTGGAGAAAGCATTTGGAGTCGACAATCTATATGAGCTCGAACACCAGACGCTTTATCATTATGTGATTATGGCACTTCGTGCGCGCGTCATGTTTATACGAGATGTCGACTATATTGTCAAAGACGACAAAATTCTTCTGGTAGATATGTTCACGGGTCGTACTTTAGACGGTAGAACTCTTTCTGATGGTCTGCATCAAGCAATCGAAGCAAAAGAAAAAGTAGAAATCACCGAAGAAAACAAAGCACAGGCTCAAATTACGATACAGAATTTTTTCCGGATGTATCCGCATCTTTCCGGCATGACGGGCACAGCAAAAACTCAGCAAAAAGAATTCCGTGAAGTTTACGGCATGGATGTCATAACAGTACCAACTAATCATCCGAAAATTCGGGTCGATTTGCTTGATCGCGTGTTTCAAACTGCGGACCATAAATACAAAATCGTTGCTGAGGAAGTTGGCAAGCTTCATCAAACTGGTCAGCCTGTTCTTATTGGTACTACATCCATCCTGCAATCAGAAGCCGTTGCTGCTTATTTGAAAAAGCACGATTTGACTTTTCAATTACTTAACGCGAAAAGCATGGAACAAGAAGTTGAGTTGATTTCGCAAGCAGGTCAGTTAAACCAAATTACAGTTGCCACCAATATGGCGGGTCGCGGCACCGATATCGTTCTAGGCGATGGAGTGGCAGAACTTGGCGGCTTACATGTGATTGGTACCGAAAAGCATGAAAATCGGAGAATTGATAATCAATTGCGTGGGCGATCTGGTCGTCAAGGCGATCCAGGTTCATCTCAATTCATCATTTCTCTTGAAGACGATATGTTCAAACGTTTTGCAAAAGAAGACGTTGAAAAATTCGAGAAAAAAATGAAAACGTCGAAAATTGGAGAAATCACCAATAAAGACATCCATGAACTAACTGATCGTACGCAACGAATTGTAGAAGGTTCTCACTTTTCCATGCGCGAGTATAACCTGAAACTTGATGATGTCATTAACGAGCAACGTAAAATCGTTTATGACCTTAGAAATCGCGTGCTCAGCGGACAAGAAAATTTCTCAATCGTGCAAGGCATGGTTCGAGACGCCGCTGATTATGTCATCTCTGAAACACTTCCTGAAAACGACGACATTCAATTGATTCATCTTGCTGCTATCAAACAGGACTTGCAACAACTATTAGGAGAATCCATCACACTTTCCGAAAATTTAAGCAAACGAAAAGCCATCGACGCGGAAATCGAACCTTATTTGCACCGCATTTCCGAGTTTATTGGCTCCAATCAAGACGATCTTAAAGTCGCTAGAACTGTTCAACTCGTTATGCAATCACAAATTGATGCCATGTGGATCAAACACTTGGAGTCGATGGCTCACCTGAAAGAAGGCATCGGACTTCGTTCTTATCAACAAGAAGATCCTATGCGAATTTATCAAAAAGAAGGCCTTGAGCTATTCGCTTTGAATTTCCAGAATCTGCGTTATTCTGTTGCTTCAGAGATACTTGGATTTCTGCGCAACTTGAATCGCCACGAAAAGGGGTAAAAAAATTGAGTATTTTTTCTTTCTTCAACAAAACCGGGAAAACTGGAAAAGATTCCATTGTGTCTTCTACAGAACTAGGAGCCGGTTCCGAAACAGCATCTTTAGAAACACAAGAAGTGACACCTACTTTATCCATTTCTCAAGAGTGGGAGATTAGCAAAGAACAAGAATACGTCCTAAAATTCCTATCAAATGACCTCCCACCTTTGCAAGCAAACCAATTGTCGTTGGCAGGAATTGATATCGAAGCAGATCCATACACAGGCGATTGGAACGTCCAAGCCTTTTTTCGCTCATCGCTCGAACGTCCATTTACGATGGAAAAAGCCGAGTTGGTATTGCAAGATGGCAACAAAGAAACCATTGCGTCACAAGAATTCGATTTATCGGAATTGGGATCAATTCCCGCTCTGTCCAATCGCCCTTGGATTTTCAAATTCAAAAAAGATTCGATTCAAACGGCACAAGTTCCAACTGCCGATTGGTCATTAGCTTTTAATGTTCAATCTCTTGTGCCACATGTGTTGGATTTAGACATTTCCTGGGAAGAGGCATTATCAGCTGAAAAAAAATCCGTATTGAGAGATTTAGTCCAAAAACTCCCTAAGTTAAATTCTCAGGAATTGAATCTTACAGGATTTCAGACAAGCTTTTCGGAAGATGGAAATTTAGCGGTTTCCGTTTTTATTCGTAACGGTTATTCAAAACAGATCGAATTAGAAAATTTGCCTTTGGAAATCATAGATGCAACGGGCTCCTCCGTAGTAAAAGGCTCCTTTAAACTAGCACCGCTCACTGTCAAAGCTAATACAACAAAACCTTGGACTTTCATTTTCCCGAAAAATACACTTCAAGTCAGCAATCCTGATTTGTCACGGTGGACAGCGCGGATTCCAAACTAACAAGAATAGGCTACGCGCCTATTCTTGTTTTTTGGCGAGGTGCGCTTCTCTCCCTCCGAGGTGCGGTTCTCTCCTTCCGAGGTGCGGTTCTCTCTTTCCGAGGTGCGGTTCTCTCCTTCCGAGGTGCGGTTCTCTCCCTCCGAGGTGCGCTTCTCTCCTTCCGAGGTGCGCTTCTCTCCTTCCGAGGTGCGGTCACACAATTTAGACAGAAAAATACAGCCATTCCACTGGAATGGCTGTATTTTTTTCTATGCTCTTGTCGATCTGCGGCCACGACCATCGTATGCCAGTTGAGATTTTGAACGTTTTTCTTTTTCTTCGATTTCACGTACACGGTTCTCGATTGCGGCTGACACCAAGCCAAGAATTGTTCCAAAAGCAGCTCCAGCTACTACCTCAACCGGCTGGTGACCAAGTAACTCTTTCAAGTCTTTTTCACGCTCCACAAATTCAAAGCTTGGAAATTCGCCTGAGAATTTCACAAAGCTGTCTTCTAATTCATTCACTAGTCGAGCAATTTCTCCAGTATGGCGACGTATTCCTTGTGCATCGTACATCACGATGACACCAAATACGATTGCAAGGGCTGTCTCTGTATGACGCGCTCCTTTATTGGCAGCTACGTACGAGGCGAGTGCTGAAACACCAGCTGAGTGGGAGCTTGGCATGCCACCTGTTGTAAAGGCCTGTCTCCAATCCCATTGACCTGTCACGGTTTTGTGAGTGACGATTTTTAATGCTTGTGCCGCAGCAATCGCACTTAATGAAGTAATCATTCCTCGGTTCATCTTTCTCATCTGCTCATCCCCTAGTTTCAACTTGGCAAACTGTCGTTGCCATTCAATATACTTCTTTACCCATTATCGCAGGACATTATGTGAAATTTGTTTAACTTTTTGTAAATTTTCCGAATAGGACCGAGTGCATGAAATAGTAGCAATGATATGGATTACAAAATCGTTGTGAACGCTAGTTGTAACGTTCGGACGCAATTGCTTTTACTGCTGCACTAAAGTCTTTCATCGCTCTTTGTAAATTTCCACAAGGCCGACACGCTTTAATTCCATATCCATAATTTTAGGCAATCTGAAGAGATAGATAGATAAGACGAACATCCATAGTTGAAAAGTGAAGATTAATAGACGTTCGAGCAGCCCTGGATAGGGAAAATCGCTGTTTAAAACGAATGGAGTTGCGATGCCTGCTAAGACAATTACAATGGCACAAGCTAGCGTAAACTGTCCGATGCCGCGAAAGTTTTTGGTCAGCAACAGACCATGACCCATCATAAACAAAGCACCCACTGTTGCAATCAAAACGATCGCAGTTATTGCCAAATGCATAAAGTTGCCAAAAGTCAGGACATCGCCTCCTTGCTCTAATAGAAATAACCCAAAGCCAATCAACGAAGCTATGTACATCACAATCAAAAGTATAGCTCCCAACTGCGCAGTTTTTTGAACTTGGTATTTGCGGAATAACACATAGACAGTAACTGAAAAAAGCAGCGCAAGCAGTCCGTAGCCAATGGTAAAGACCCTCAGCATTTCGGCGTCTGGTGCTCCGTTGCCGGTCAGTTCACTAATCGTCTGTCTGACGTGACTGTAACCGTCCCATAACACACTGCCCATAATGACGTGAGCCATGTAAATGAGGACACTTAAAGCTCCGCTTAACGTCGCTATTTGCCATCCACTTTTCTGCTGAATCCACATTACCCGATCACCGCCATTTTTTCTAAATTTTTAATCTGTAGAGGGTTTCTAAACGTCCTACTTCACCTACTGTTTAATTAGTAGAAAAAGCTTTGAAGAGCTTTCTTTAAAGCTTTTGGTTAAATTCATTCCGCATTTTCTCGGCTAACCACTCGAATGTGACAATGACTTTACCTTTTGGAATTTTTTCGTATTGATCTCCGATACTTAGTTCAAATGAACAACCTGTATTTTCAGCCCTTAAATACCTTGTCAGTCCAATATTCATCATCTGCTGAACTTGACTCAATAGAGGCGCGATTTGCTCTGCCGTGTCTTGAAAATGCACATGAAACATATTCGTAACTGGCACGGTTGGAATCGTGGAAATCCCAGTACACCGATTAAAAAACGAAGCCAATTCAACAGCGTTCTCATAATATACAGCCATGCGATCTTTGCGTTGCGCAAAATACGTTTCTGCACTCAAAATATACGGGTACAATGAAATTAAATCGCCACCGTGACGCTTTTTCCAGATCTTTGATAGGGCCATAAAGTCTTGATCCCCCGCCAAAATGGCTCCAGCGATTCCACCAATGCCCTTATACATAGATAAATATACAGAACCAAATAAATCACATACTTCTTTAATAGTTTTCTGATAATAAGGCAAGCACTCCAAAATACGTGCACCGTCTAAATGCAGCTTAATGCCTTGTTCGCGACAGTATGCTGAAATTGCCTCAAGTGTTTCAAAACTGGGCAGCTGACCACCAATTTCGCGTTGCGGCAATTCCAGTAACAAACAAGCAATTTTTTCATCCATAGACAACACATCTGATAATTCAATCACACGGCCTTTATCAGCCAAAAGAATCGTTTCAATGCCATGCAATTCCTTTAATCCGTCTTCTTCATGAATTTCCAAATGACTCAGTGGATGATAAGCAACTTTTTTGATGCCTTGTTGATCACACCAAATTCGCAAAGCGATTTGCTGTGCCATTGTGCCACTTGGAAAAAACACCGCTGATTGTTTTCCTAAAAATTCCGCCATTTGTTCTTGGAAACCTTCAATAACTGGACCACTTCCATAATTATCACTCTTTAAATGGCCATCGATTGACTCAAAGACATCCTTTAAAACTGCTACGTTTCTCGGTCCGTGTCCCGCTAATTGATGTAAAGACGTTTCGTAGGTTTCCATTAATTCAGCGTTGCTCATATTCATCGCTCCTCCAGAATTCAGAATAGTCCTTCTTTTAATTTTACTATAACATGAGTTAGAAAAAAGGTGTTTTTCTACATAAAAATCCCGCCTGCAATCCATTTACGGATTTCAGGCGGGATTGTTTTTTAGCTTAAGCTTTGAGAAGATACTTCAACTGGATGCGTTGCTTCATAAAGCAAGCCTTCCAATTCATCACGGTAATCCGTAGTTTGTTCTTCGGTCCAATTAAAGGTTTTGCTCATATAAGCAGTGACTGATTCTTTATGTGCATGAACCCAGTGGATATCGAAGAACAACGCTCCAGTACGACGGATAAAGAAGTCAATTGGCTTATAGGCGGATTCGTATTCTACTGAATAACGCAACATCGCGTACACTAATGGATCAAGACCCGCGTCTGTCGCTTCGTCGAGGCCAGCTGTATAGAAATGCAACACTTTATCGACATTCGCACCGTAGCGACTTACGAGCATACGCATTGCATCAGCTGTTAAGCCCATGCTGCCTGCTTGTTGGACGCGGTCAGCCATAAAGGTTTCAAAACCTTTTGAACCGCCCACTTCTCCGCCTGCAATCGGCAATCGTTTAGTTGAACTTTTTGGATATTTGACTCCATCTTCTTTTTGCAATTGCTCTGCTACTAGATTGACGATGCTTTCGCCCATTTTACGGTAGCCGGTCAATTTACCACCCGCAATCGAAATCAAACCAGAATCCGAAACGAAAATTTCATCTTTTCGTGAAATTTCAGAGGGGTCCTTGCCTTCTTCATGAACCAATGGACGTAAACCAGCCCAGCTAGATTCAACGTCTTGTTCCGTAATCGCGACTTCTGGGAACATAAAGTCGACCGCTTTCAAGACATAATTCCGGTCTTCTAACGTCATCGTTGGATGTGCAATATCTTGCTTGTAAACCGTATCCGTTGTTCCTACATAAACTTTGCCTTGACGCGGAATCGCAAATGCCATCCGGCCATCTGGCATATCAAAATAAATGGCTTGTTTTAACGGGAATCTACGACCATCAAAAACTAAGTGAATGCCTTTTGTTAGCTGAAGAGTTTTGCCAAATTTCGAGTGATCTTCGTCGCGCAATGTATCAACCCATGGACCAGCCGCATTGACGATTTTTTTCGCAAATAATTCATGAATTGTGCCGTTGATTTGATCTTCTACTTCAATACCGACTACTTTGCCGTTATCGTAGATAAAGCTTTTGACTTTTGCGTAATTCATTGCCATTGCGCCTTTTTCAATCGCTTTTTTCATAACTTCCATCGTTAGGCGTGCGTCATCGGTTTTGTATTCGACGTAATACCCTCCGCCTTTAAGGTCTTTTTTCTTTAATAAAGGCTCGCGGCGCAATGTTTCTTCTTTGCTTAACATTTTACGACGTTCATCTTTTTTAACACCTGCCAAAAAATCATACACACGCAAGCCGACATTTGTGCTGAGCGGTCCAAACGTTCCGCCTTTGTAAAATGGCAAAAGCATCCATTCGGGGGTAGTCACATGTGGTCCATTTTCATAAACGATTTCGCGTTCCTTGCCGACTTCCGCAACCATTTTCACTTCAAATTGCTTTAGGTAGCGCAACCCTCCGTGAACCAATTTGGTAGAACGACTACTTGTACCTGCTGCAAAATCCTGCATCTCTACAACTGCTACATTCATGCCACGTACGGACGCATCCAGTGCGATCCCAGCACCTGTGATTCCTCCACCAATGACTAGTACATCTAATTGTGACTGTTTCATCTGGTTATAACGTTCATTTCTGTTTAAGCTTGAAAATTTCATAAGTTAATCTGCTCCTTTTTTTAGATGAGTTTTTACTGCTACGATTCCCCAAAATTGTGTTCTTGCGGGCCTACCAATCGACGTAGTGTGTTCAATCTATTCCCTGTCAAACTTGTATACCCGTTTTTCCATATAAAAAGAGAGATCCAGGCACAGTTGCAGAATTTTTCTGCTAAACTGGCTTGGTCTCTCAAAGTCTCCGGCCATATATCTCTCATAATTAACTTGTAAGTTATTTTGCTGGTTTAAATGATCGTGTTGCCGCTACTGCGTTTTTCCAGCCTTCGTAAAGCTTTTCGCTTGTTTCAACTGGCATATCACATGTAAAGCTCTTGTCGATCTTCCATTGCTGTGCGATTTCTTCTTTGTCTTTCCAGAATCCTACTGCAAGACCCGCTAAATAAGCTGCGCCTAGAGCTGTCGTTTCCTGAACGACTGGACGTTCTACAGGAACATCTAGAATATCACTTTGGAACTGCATAAGCAAATCGTTAGCAACTGCGCCACCATCCACACGCAAAGTCTTTAACTCAATCCCTGCATCTTCTATCATAACATCTACAACGTCTTTTGTCTGGTATGCGAGCGCCTCAAGTGTTGCACGAATGAAATGAGCCTTTGTTGTTCCGCGTGTTAAACCGAAAACTGCACCGCGTGCATCGGTATCCCAGTAAGGCGTTCCAAGTCCGACAAATGCTGGTACCATATAAACGCCGTCTGTCGAATCAACTTGCATCGCGTAGTTTTCACTTTCTGGTGCATTTTCAATGATTTGCAAACCATCACGCAACCATTGAATTGCTGAACCTGCTACAAAAATACTGCCTTCAAGCGCATATTCAACTTTCCCGTCAACACCCCATGCCAATGTTGTCAATAGTCCGTGTTCCGAATCGACACCTTTTTCACCGGTGTTCATCAACATGAAACAGCCTGTGCCGTATGTGTTTTTCGCCATGCCTTTTTCAAAGCAAGCTTGACCGAATAGCGCAGCTTGCTGATCTCCAGCCATACCGGCAATCGGTACTTCATGACCGAAGAAATGGTAATCGATCGTATTGGCATAAACTTCAGATGATTGACGCACTTCTGGTAGCATGCTCTTTGGCACTGTCAAAATATCCAATAATTCCTGATCCCATTCCAAGTCATAAATATTGTACATCAATGTACGCGACGCGTTACTGTAATCCGTGACGTGCGCTTTACCGCCTGACAGTTTATAGACCAGCCACGTATCAATGGTTCCAAACATTAAGTGGCCATTATCCGCTTTTTCACGTGCGCCCTCAACATTATCAAGAATCCATTTTACTTTCGTTCCTGAGAAGTAAGCATCAATCAACAGACCGGTTTTCTTACGGAACACTTCGTTTAACCCTTGTTCTTTTAATTCGGTGCAAATACCATCTGTTTGACGTGACTGCCAAACGATCGCCTTATAAATTGGTTTGCCTGTATGACGATCCCAGACGACTGTCGTTTCACGTTGGTTGGTAATCCCAATGCCGGCAATTTGGCTTGGGCTAATGTCTGATTTGCGTAGTACTTCCGCCATACATGCCAGTACGGAAGTCCAAATTTCATTGGCATCATGCTCTACCCAGCCTGGTTTCGGAAAGAATTGCTGAAATTCTTGCTGGCTTGATTCAACGATTTCACCTTTATGATTGAATAATACTGCACGCGAACTCGTCGTTCCTTGGTCTATGGATAAAATATAATCTTTGCTCAAAATGATCTCCTCCTATTATAAGTTATGAAAGTTTTTCTTCGATTGTATCTGCAGTTGTATGCTCTTTTTTTAATTCTACACTTGCTGCTCCAAATAATACTAGCAATAAGACGGCGCTCATAACCCAAAATGGTAAATCGTATGCACCGGTAAACATAGCTTTATAAAACAATGCTCCGTAAATACCACCAAAAACAGGACCGACAACTGGTACCCACGCATATGACCAGTCAGAGCTTCCTTTGCCTGGAATTGGCAGCAAAGCGTGTGCAATACGTGGACCTAAGTCACGCGCCGGGTTAATCGCATATCCTGTTGTGCCCCCTAGCGACATCCCGATTGCAACGATCAATGCACCAACGATTAACGGATTTAAGCCTTCAGTAAAGTCATTAGCACCAATGAACAATAAGCCCATTACTAATACAGCTGTACCAATAATTTCACTAACTAAGTTAGAGAATGGTCGACGAATCGCTGGACCTGTAGCAAAAACCGCTAGTTTCGCAGCTTTGTCTTCAGTCCGTCTCCAGTGCGGTAAATAATTTAAGAAAACAATAACTGCACCGAAAATGGCACCGAGCATTTGTGCTGCAATGTAAACGGGTACTTTTGCCCAAGGAAAGTCACCAACAGACGCAAGACCAAGTGTTACTGCCGGATTTAAATGCGCTCCTGAAAAATTCCCTACTGCATAGACACCCATTGTAACCGCTAGACCCCAAGCAAGCGTGATCAAAACCCAACCACCATTTTCCGCTTTCGAATCTTTTAAAACTGCACCTGCCACAACGCCACCACCAAAGATAATCAAAATCATCGTACCAATTACTTCTGCTAAAAATTCCGTCATCGTTTTACACCCCTTTGTTTTTAGCTTCAGAACAGATTAGAAGAAAACAAAAAGACCCACACTGAACCAGACACTCTTTTTTTAAAGGTGCTTGCTTCAGTGCGGGTCTCCATTTCTCCAACACAGTTCTTAACTTGTAAGTATAAAGTTATCAGTTAATGAAAACGCTGTCAACCGTTATATTTTCCATAATTCTGGTTGTGATGTGGAAATGGCTTTTGCTCCGCCATCGTAAGCAAGTTGAATGTCCTCTTTTGTCCGAATCAGTCCACCCGCAATAACCGGGATCCCCGTTTTATCGAAAACTTCCTTGATAACAGAAGGAATGATTCCCGGCAAAATTTCGATGTAATCGGGTTTCACTTGATTGATTAACTTGATGTTGTGCTCAAGCGCCTGACTGTCTAGCAAAAACAAACGTTGAATCGTCAGCAGCTTATTCTTCTTCGCCAAGGAGATAACATTGCTTCGTGTTGAAACGACACCATCTGGTTTCACTTCTCTAACCAGATACTCGAATCCATAAGCATCTGTTTTCAGTCCTTGAATCAAATCCACATGCAAAATCACTTTTTTATTCGCTGCTTTGGCGACTTGTACCAATTGCTTTAACTGCGCCAACCGTATTTCCAAAAAAATGATGTACTCATGATCGCTATTTAGTAAGCGTTCAAATTCTTTCATATTGCGCAAAACAGGCAAAACGCCTTTTAACTCATGCACCAGGTTTCCTCCTCAAATTGTTGCCATCCCTTTACGTACCATTATCCGCCCAAACCGCTTCCCATTCAAAGATTTCGTATTTTCTAGCACCTTCTACGATGTACGGATCTGCCTTCACCAATGCTTCACAGTTTGCAAATGACTCAGCTCGGTAAATAACAAGTCCGCCAGAGCCATCTACAAATTTCCCATTGACTACTACTTGTCCACTGTTGCGCTGGGCTGCTAGAAATGCCAAGTGCTGTGCTCGAAACTCCTGACTTTTGTCAGCGTCTTTCATGGGCAATAATACCGCGAAATATCTCATAAGAACATCTCCTTTCCCTTCATTATAATGAGAAAAATAAGAAAAGTCAGTTTTTCTTCACGAATCACATTGTGCGGCGCGCTATTATTACCATTTTATGGATATACTATCCGATTCTCTTAAAATACTGTCCAAACTGGCGAAATACTGTCCAGTTCAGATAGAATACTGTCCAACTCCTGTCATTTACTGTCCAAACCCTATCAATAGGATAAAATAGAGTGACCTACACTTGATTCAGGAGGAGCGAATCGAAAATGCAGATGACCAAAAAAAGACCTATTTAGCAATTAACGTTTATGCCCCGATTTTTCCCTATAAATTGCTATGTCGTAGATGAAGGAAAAGAGTTAACTTTAATTGATGCTGCCTTAGGATTTACTGCCAAACAGATTTTATTATCAATCAAGGTCATGAAAAAACCGTTAACCCAGATTGTCATTACCCGTGCACATATCGATCACTTGGGTGCACTTGATGCTATCAAGCAAGAATGGCCTGACGTTGTCGTTAGTATGTCTTCGCGCGACGCTCGCCTGCTTGCTGGTGACACTAGCCTGCTCTCTAGTGAGCCCAATTCACCGATAAAAGGTGGCATTCCGAAAACGATCAAAACGCCGCCTGATCGCCTTCTCGAAGAAGGTGACAGAATTGGTTCACTCGAAGTCGTAAGTACACCCGGTCACACACCTGGTTCCATTTCATTAATTGATACGCGCAACCGATTTCTCGTTGCCGGTGACGCTTTCCAAACACGCGGCGGTATCGCCGTTTCCGGTACAGTCAAAATATTATTTCCATTTCCTGCTTTTGCGACTTGGGACAAACAAGTAGCTCTTGAAAGTGCTCATAAAATTCGCCAGCTAACCCCTCAGTTGCTAGCAGTTGGACATGGGCAAATGATCGAAAAACCCCTTGAAGCTATTAACTTAGCAATTTTAGAAAGCGAGAAAAATCTTTACTATAAAGAGACTTAGTGTCACGTTAAGTATTCGGCTGAACACTTTTTCGCATAACCACTTTGTCATTTTTTGAAAAGGCACTGACTCTTAATTTGGTTACCAAGCCCTCTTTTCAACTTAGCCAACTCTAAAAAAATGTCCTTTTCTCGAAATCTATTTGAGGCAATTTCTTAAACTTAATTTTGCTGAACATCCCATTATTTTTTGGGGTAAATGTATCTTATTCCTCTCTCACAACTGTCATTCCTACTATTTCAGGACTATAATCATAGTAAGAGTATGGGAGGGATTAGCTATGGATATGGAGAAAAAAATAAAGCAATGGCAACAAGCTTCGTTAATAGATCAAGACACGGTAGACAGACTTTTAGCATTTGAAAAACGTCAACCTGCGCCTAAAAAATTACCGTTGCTTTTGATGATTGGGTTCATTTTCTTCTCTCTTGCCGTCTTTAGCTTTATCGCAGCAAACTGGCAGTTGATACCTGATGGAGCTAAAGTCGGGCTGATGCTGTCATTAATGTGGCTATTTTATAGTGTTGCTTATTTTTCAGAGAAAAAAGCTTTTGGTTATCCTCTGCTGTTTAGGGTCATTGGTCTCGCCATGTTTGGTGCTACTTTGCTGACAGTGGCACAAACTTTCCATTTTCCACTGGCAAATTCCTTTTTGCCTTGGGCGCTGTTTTTGGCCACAATCGCTCACTACTTTTACTGGCGACATGTTATTTATTCTGTTCTCGGATTTTTCTTTGGAGCAGCTGTTTTAATCTCATTCGTGCCTGAAATCGGTTGGCTAGAATGGAGCGTCTTCATTGTTATTGCAGCAGCTTGGTTTTACTTTAGTCGAACCTTTGCCCCTTTGGCATTCAGTTGGATGTTGCTATTCGCTTCTGGTTTTATGCTATGGATTCTAGTAGATTACAACAGTACACTATGGCCAATTTGGACTTTGTTTGCGCTCGTCTTGTTGTTCGCCATTATTCCTGAAAACAAGCAGCGAATGGTGCGACCGCTTTATCTAATTACAGCAGGTATGCTAATCGTCGTATACTTAGCGATTCGCGGACAAACGTTCATTGGTTTGATTGATAAAAGTCATTTCGCAGAAGCCGTCGCTCTAGCTTTTGCTGGTATCGCCGTTCTGCTTTTCAGTTTTTTCAAATTCCGTTCTCTCATGTGGATCGCACTTCCTGGCACCATTGGGTTATTGCTCTATGACGAAACAGCGATTGGCCTTGCAGTTGTTGCGGAATTAGGGGGCCTTGCCTACTTAATTATGGCCCAGCGTCAAAATCAACCTCTTGGACTAGGATTTGTCTATTTCATCGTTGTACAGTTTGTTATTTATATCATCTATGCATGGGAACGCCTCGACATGTCGCTGTTCTTCTTGCTTGGCGCTTTGCTGTTGTTCCTGTTATCAGCTGTAGCCTGGTGGATCAATCGCCGGAAAGAAGGTATCACGTCATGAAAACCTGGCTCTTCCCAATCGTCCAAACAGCCGTCGTCTTAATTCTACTGGTTAGTTATTACGCAGCGTCATGGTTCGGCGAGCAGTATGTGTTAAGAGCTGAACCTTTTGATCCAGTTGATCCATTTTACGGTGAATATGTTGCGCTGCAATACCCCGATTTGCAGTCAGCTTCTATCAACAATGACGATTCTGTTTATTTTACTTTAAAATCGGCAGATGATGGCTATGCGGTTATCGATCGTATTGAAAATGAAGCTTTCTTCGGAGCCATTAAAGGTTCTGTTTACAATGGTAACGTCACTGCACCACAATTAGAACAATTTTACGTCGAACAAGGGATGGGCCCTCAACTTGAAGCAGCGCGTGACTTGCAAGTGACTATAGACGTTTCTCGTTGGGGGACGCTTCGTCCAATCAGTTTACAACAACGGACAAAATAAAATACAAAAAAGTTCAATCAATAACTGATTGAACTTTTTTACTGTATATATAGAAAAGTTACTTTTAAAGCTTAGTGCCTTGGTACAGAGTCAACAGAATAGAATTTCACCGTTCAACTACTCGGAATTTACTATCCTTCAACTCCGTAATACTGCCCATAATCACTTTCCTGTTGAACTTTGACATTATTCAGCACGGCACCGAGCAAGCGAGCTTTTGTCGCAGTAGTAATGGCTTCTTTTGCTTTAAGCGCATAGGCCTTTTCGGTCTTTCCTGAGTTCACCACTAAAATTGTACCTTCGCATTTATTCGCTAAAATCACACTATCTGTGACAGATAATACGGGCGGTGTATCAAAGATTAGTAAATCGTAGGTGTCTAAGGCGTGTTCAAGAAGAAAATCCATATGATTCGAACTCAGCAATTCTGCAGGATTCGGTGGAATTGGACCAGATGGCAAAAGGTCTAGGTTTTTGATTTCAGCAGGCTGAATTGCCATTTTCAATGCAATTTGACGACTCAATACCGTTGAAAGCCCTCTTGTATTGGCAATATTAAATGTATGGTGCATAGTCGGTTTTCTCATATCAGCATCGATGAATAAAACACGCTTGCCTTCTTGAGCAAAAACAATCGCTAAATTCGAAGCCGTAGTCGACTTTCCTTCTGAATGAGAAGCCGATGTGACGACCAACGAACGGATATCTCCATCAGGAGAAGTAAAATGAATATTCGTTCGCAATGTTCTGAACTGCTCTGACACGCGTGATTTAGGATTAGTGAAGGTAATCAATTTTCTGTTTTTCACTTCTGGTTTCTTCTGTTGTCCGACCATTTTTATGCCTCCCTACGCTTAAAGGCAATCGGCTCATTAGCCGGGATGTCCTCTTCTTCATTCATCGGTGAAATTGCGCCGAGGACCGGTATTCCTAAAACGTTCTGAACATCTTCTTCACTTCTGAGTGTCGTATCCAAATAGCGTAAGATCATGGCCATGGCCATACCAATTAGAAGTCCGACAATTGCGCTAAGCAATATGTTTAATGGAGGATTTGGCGATACGGGTGCCTGACTTTCTGTGACTACGGCCGGTGATAAAATCGAAACATTATCGACATTCATTAGTTCGATAATTTCAGCTTCAAAAATTTCAGCAGTTTTATTTGCGATACCGACAGCTACAGCAGGATCTGCATCCATCACCGTTATATTGAGCAGCTGCGAACTTTCCGCGATTTCTACATTCACTTTTCCTTGTAACTCTTCGTATGACATTTCTAATCCCAATTGACTAATCACTTGCTCGAGTATCACCGGACTCTTAATAATTTCACTGTATGTAGCGACCAATTGCAGATCGGCTTCGATGCTTTGACTATCTACTACTACTTCACCGCGCTGTTGACTAATAAGCAACTGAGTAGATGTTTGATAGATGGGTGTAACTAAATAATACGATACCAATGCCGTGATAATCATAGCTACGATTGTGACAGTCAAAATCAAGCGAATTCTATTTTTTAATATCCCATAAATTTCACGCAAGCTGATCGTTTCTATCATTTCGCCAAACCTCCTTTCATTTAGAAATAGGGAAGCGCAAAGATGTTACCGCTCCAATATTCACTTCCTCAACCCTTTTCGTGTAGACCCAGCTATGGGACATCAACTCAATTATTGATGTCCCCGAGTTAAGATGTATCGCTTATCTTCTTCTGCAAGGACCTTATGTAGATTCCATGCGTCGGTTGTCTCTAATTCAACTAAGGAATTCGCTTGAAACGTGAGTTCATGTATCAATACGCATCTTTCGAGCCGAATAGTACTAAAATAGTTTTAAAAATCAGTTTGATATCCATCGTTGTATTTCGAGTGCGAATATATTCCAAATCCATTTCAACCCACTCCTGAAAACTAATATTACTCCTCCCGTTAACTTGCCAAAAACAAGTCAATCCTGGAGTTACGCTTATGCGTTGCTTTTCATAATTTGTGTATTGTGCCACTTCATCTGGTAACGCGGGTCTTGGACCGACAACCGTCATATCTCCATTGAGTACGTTAACTAGTTGAGGCAATTCATCAATACTCGTTTTTCTAATGAATTTCCCGATTTTAGTAATTCGTGGGTCGCTCTTGATTTTAAATACAGGCCCTGAAGCTTCATTTTGCTGCTGCAAAGAAGCTTTCAAGTCTTCTGCATTGCAGACCATTGATCGGAATTTATACATATCAAAGGTTTCTCCATGCTTTCCTACTCTTTTCTGCTTGAAAAATACAGGACCTCGAGGATCTTCCATTTTAATCAGCAGACCGATAAGGAGAAACAAAGGCATCAACATAATCAGCCCCACTAGCGAACCGGCAATATCAAGAAAGCGCTTCGTGTACAAATAACCATTGCTCGTATTTGTTTTTACGCTTTCAAATACCGCTTCGCTATACCTTATATTTAGATTTATTTTTTCTTTTTCAGGTGCGGACACTGACATTTGAATCACCACTTTCATTATGAATTCTCGTTATTATTCAGATGGGCACCACTTCAGCTATTTTTGCTGGAACAGGTCTACCAATTGAATGATAGTCAATTCCGCTTCTCTTCATTTCCTTTACAGAGAAACAATTTCTTCCATCAATAACGAGTGGCTTTTTCATCTTTTTGAATACTGCTAAATCTACATTTTTAAATTCATCCCAATCAGTCAATATTAATGCAGCATCACTATTTTCAATAGCTTCTTCAATTGATACCGCATATTGAACGAGCGGATTTAAAATGGATTTCGCATTAGTCATTGCGATAGGATCGTAGGCCACAACTTCTGCACCTTGCTTGATTAATTCTGTCGTCACAAAAATCGAAGCTGATTCTCGCAAATCGTCTGTATTTGGTTTAAAGGAAAGTCCCAATACAGCAATTTTTTTACCCAAAATAGTTGGAAGACAATCGTTTAACTTTCCAATCAAGATTCCCTGCTGTTTTTTGTTGACATTAACTACGCCTTTTAGCAACTCGAATTCATACTCGACATTTCCCGCGATTTGAATCAATGCTTTTGTATCTTTCGGGAAACAGGATCCTCCGTAACCAATTCCAGCTTTTAGAAACTGACTCCCAATTCGTTGGTCCATCCCCATGCCGTTTGATACATTTTCGATATCTGCCCCTAACAATTCGCAAATATTAGAGATTTCATTGATAAAACTGATTTTAGTTGCTAAAAATGCATTGGACGCATACTTGATCATTTCAGCACTTTTTATATCGGTTTTAAAAACAGGTACCTGGAACGGCTGATTAATCTGCTCAATTAGGCTAGCTGCGTATTCACTGTTTGCGCCAATAACAATGCGGTCTCCATGAAATGAGTCATAGATGGCCGATCCTTCTTTTAAAAACTCAGGATTCGAGACGACCTCAACCTTTATTTCATCGGTTAAATGACAGTGCATAATGTCTTTAATCATGTCATTTGTCCCGACTGGCACGGTGCTTTTAATGACGACGATGACATTGTGATTGATACAGTCAACAATATTGTGCGCCGCCTGAACCACAAAGGATAAGTCAGCAGAGCCATCACTTTTTTCAGGAGTTCCAACAGCGATGTAAATCACATCCGCTTGCTCGATCCCTTCGCGATGGTTGCTAGTAAAACTCAACCGCCGTTCATTGATATTTTTTGTCATTAATTCACTAAGTCCCGGTTCATAGATAGGTGATATCCCTTGTTGCATTTTTGCAACCTTCTCTTCGTTGACATCTATACAACTAACTCGATGCCCAATTTCAGCTAAACTTACGCCGGTTACCAACCCGACGTATCCAGTTCCTATGACAGCTATTTTCATACCGTTCCCCCCGAACTAAAGTAGTGGTGCAGCTGATTTTCCCGCCATTAATTCTTTGATAATGTTTTCTACGTCTTCTCCAAATTCGGGGCTATCTAAAGCGAATTCAATGGTTGTCCGCAAAAAGCCGAGCATTTCACCCACATCATAACGCTTGCCTTCAAAGTCGTAAGCGTAGACATTCTGCACTTCGTTAAGTTTTTGGATAGCATCGGTTAATTGAATTTCTCCACCGGCTCCAGCACTTTGTTTACCAAGAAAATCAAAAATTTCAGGTTCAAGAATGTAGCGTCCCATAATCGCCAAGTTTGAAGGGGCAGTTCCCAAAGTTGGCTTTTCCACAAAATTGCTAACCTCGTAGCAGCGTCCATCGATTCCGCTTGGATCAATGATTCCATATCGATGCGTTTCATGTTCTGGAACTTGCTGGACCCCAATAATAGATGATTGCATTTTATCGTACTGATCAATTAGCTGCTTTAAGCATGGTTTTTCAGCTTTTACAATGTCGTCCCCCAGCAGCACCGCAAAAGGTTCATTTCCAATAAACTTACGCGCACTCCAAACCGCATGTCCAAGACCTTTTGGTTCTTTTTGACGAATGTAATGAATTTCTACATTTGAGGTATGTTGAACTTTTTCAAGAAGTTCAAATTTACCTTTTTTAAACAAATTATCTTCGAGTTCAAAATTTTTATCAAAATGATCTTCAATGGCACGCTTTCCTTTACCCGTAACAATAATGATGTCTTCAATTCCTGATGCAATCGCTTCTTCGACAATATATTGAATAGTTGGCTTGTCTACGATTGGCAGCATTTCTTTTGGCATCGCTTTCGTTACTGGAAGAAATCGAGTACCAAGACCTGCTGCTGGAATAATTGCCTTTGTCACTTTTTTTGCCATAGTATTCACCCGCCTTTCGATTTTTCAGGACATCGATTTCTTTTTTCTACTCGACGCGAACCTTACTGTTATCAAAAAACAGGTTCTTTTGCGTGTAGCGCTAACCAGTGTCTCGTTCAGCATCGATAATTCCTGAATTGTAGTTTGAATAATTTACGATACTCAGCAAAAGTTCTTGTAAAGCGCAAATTATTTTCAGTTAATTTTAAATATTAAGGTAATTTCAACTATGTTTAAGTATGAGATACGATCATCTCTAGATTTCCATCAATAAAATAATTACCGATAGTCGATGGCACAATAAAGTTATCACCTTTTTTTACTGTGGAAACACTTTCTTCAGTTACAATTTGACCTGTACCATTGATAACACTGACTAGTAAAAAACGAGTCGTTAACGGGACTTCGACCTTTCCACCAAGCTTCCAATGATAAACCGTGAAGAATTCTCCTTCAATTAAGCGAGTAGACTCTAGATCCGTTAGTTGTTCTTTTAAATTGTCCTGTATGACTTGCATATGTGGACAAGTCATCACAGCCAATGCTTGTTCCAAATGTAATTCCCGTTTTTTTCCTTGTTGATCGATACGGTCATAATCATATAGACGAAATGTAATATCAGAACTTTGTTGTGTTTCCAAAATTACAATGCCTTTACCAATCGAATGCAGCGTCCCACTCGGAACATACACAAAATCTCCTTTTTTCACTTTGAGACTTTGAAACAACTTTCCCCATTCTCCTTTGACCATTAGCCGCTGAAACTCTTCTCTCGATTGCGCTTGATGCCCAATAATAATTTCGGCATCTTCTTCACAATCCAAAATATACCAACATTCTGTTTTTCCACTAGGCTTGTCAACAAGCTCTTTAGCGTATTGATCATTGGGATGTACCTGGACGGACAACTGGTCATTTGCATCGAGAATTTTTACGAGTAATGGAAACTCACTATCGGTGATTCTTGAACCGAATAACTGTGGGTAATTCCACCACACTTCCGATAAGCTCATTCCTTGCAGTTCACCATTCATGACAATAGACGGTCCATTTTCATGAGCAGATATGACCCATGCTTCTCCTGTCGTCTGAGAAGGAATATCGTAATTAAACAATTCCTGTAGTTTGCCTCCACCCCAAATTCTTTCTTGAAAAATCGGTTTTAAAAAAACCGGTTCCTTATACATGAGATTTCCTCCCATCATGGAAATAGCAAGTCACTTATACTTTAAAATTTTTCTTACATTATCCATAGCGAGCAATTAACTTCTCTTTGCAAATTTCTTCAATTTCTTCCCATTCATGCGAAGTACGGAAAATGTCTTCTTCAATTAGTTCACTACCAGTTTGAACTTCGATAATTTCCATATTGGTTGTGGCCTTTAATGTATGCTTAGCACCTAAAGGGATGTGAATGACATCGCCCGTTCTGACATGGCTTAATTGATCATTAAAAACAAAAATCCCTTCCCCTTTAACAATGGTCCACACTTCACTGCGTTTATAATGCATCTGATAGCTAAGGTTTTTCCCTGCATTTATGCCCAGCCGCTTGATCAATACTTCATTACCTTCTGCATACCGTGTATATTCCAATACACGGTACCACCCCCACCGTCGCTCTTCGTACATCGGACGGCTGTTAAAGCCTTCTACATATTCTTTTACTTTCGTACTAGCGTCTTTATCTGTCACCAAAATTCCATCTGGACTTGCTGCTACAACAACATTACTTAATCCCAGCAAAGTAATTGGGATGTCAAGTTCATTGACAATATGAGAATTTTCTACTCCTTTGCCAATAACTCCTTTGCCTGTTATTTGGACTGCCATTTCATCTGTCAACGTATTCCAAGTTCCTAAATCCTTCCAATACCCATCATAGGGCAGCGACACAATATGAGCTGTACGTTCAACAACTTCATAGTCAAAGCTGTTTTTTGGAAGGCGGTGATAGTTTCTCAGCAGTTGAGCGTATTCGATTGGCATTCCTCTTTCTTTTAACAGATCTATGATATAGCCCAATTTAAAGGCGAATACTCCGCAATTCCATAAAGCATGTTGTTCGATTAACTCTTCCGCTTGCTGCTCAGTTGGCTTTTCTTTAAAGTAATCTACTGTCAAATAGGAATTATCCTCTTGATTTTTCGGGATAATGTAACCGTATTTTGCAGAAGGGTACGTTGGTTTCACTCCCATTAATGCTAAATCTGCGCCAGACTCCAGCAATGCCTTTTCCAGATCCTGAACACGATTAAAAAATCGATTCTCAACATAAGGATCTACTGGCAGCATTCCTACCACTTCATCCAATCCGCACTTTTGGACAGAATAGAGATAAACAGCTGCAAGAGCGATTGCTGGAAATGTATCTCTTCTCTCTGGTTCAGTAACGACATGAACCCCTTGCCCCAATTGTGTTTTGATCATATCTATTTGTGAGCTACTCGTAGCGATAATGGAGTTTTCAGCCATTCCTGTTTGTTCGATTTGTTTCCAAACCCGCTGAACCATAGAAACTTTATTGCCATCTTCATCACTCAATACTTTAAGAAACTGCTTTGACCGTGCATCATTAGAAAGTGGCCACAAGCGTTTTCCTGATCCTCCTGATAACAAAACTAATCTCATAGTAAGTCCTCCTTCTCTCTATCCAACTCCATCAAAAAATAGTCCTTTGTACTTATTTTATAACTAAAATAACCAACGCACAAAAATGACATAGGTAATTTTTATCCTAAAGCAAAACTAAGTAACCACTGTTTTCATTCTTTTTAGTGAGGTATGACCCTATTATATATATAAATACCTAATATTTCAATGTAATTTTCTAATAAATTAGAAATATCAGATATATTTACCTATTTAACATCCCGAATGCTATTAAATCAAGCTTTCTAAGTTGTTTTATTATTCTTTTTTTTTAGAAATTAAAGGCATTTTTTAGTTTGTTAGCTGTCTAAACATCACGTGTTTGCAATTTACTTGTTTGCTTATCAAAAATCCACATTAAAAAACCACTTCTGAGAAATCAAATGATTTCTCAGAAGTGGTTTTTTAAACTGTAATTATTTTTTGTGGACAACTTCTTTATATTGCTTTGGTTGAAAAGTATGTTCAAGCGGTGAGTTGTCTGCCACTGCTTGGAGTACTTGACGATATTTGTTGATAGAGGTAGCTCTCGTTAAATTTTCCTCAAGATAAGCACGACCTTTTAAGCCCATCGATTTTAGTTCCCCTGGATCTAAGCTATGCAAATAATGAATGGCGTGAATAACACCCTCATAATTTTGCGGTTCAATGACCACTCCTGCTCCACTTTCAAAAATCAAACGTTGCACTTCGCTTCCTTGTTCCAAAACACCGAGAACTGGTTTTCCAGCTGCCATAACCCCATAAATTTTACTTGGCACAGAAACACCTTTAATGCCTTTTTGATTGACAACTAAATGAACATCCGCCGAATTCAATGAATACTTGAGAAATTCTTTCGGTTGATAAGGTAAGAATTTCACGTTTTCTAGATTTTTTTCAGCTGCGTATCGTTGAATCCGCTCTTTTACAGCGCCTTCTCCGATGAATAAGAAGACAATATCAGGCTGCTCCCTAAATTTGTCCGCCACTTGAATCAAGTTCTCTAGGTCGTAGTAGAGCCCTAGATTTCCTGAGTACATGACAATAAACTTGTCCTTTAAGCCATGCGTCTCCAAAAATCCACGTATCGCAGGCTCGCTTTTTTCAATTGGCACAATAGCATCTTCATCTGTCCAATTGCTAATAACGGTATAATTTGGCACTGTCTCATCTTCAAAACGGCCTCTCAAGGTTTCCGCCATGTCCTCACCGACGACCAGCACTTGGTCTGCGTAACTGCAATTTAGTTTATCGATTATTTTCGCGATTTTAAAAACGGACTGATTGTTAGTATAGGCCACTGCCTGAGCTTGTTCGGGATTAAAGTCATGAATACTATAAACATGCTTCGAACGTTTCAACAACTTACCGATAGTGCCGATCAATCCACCTAATACAGGAGGCTGAGAAATCGTGAAGATGACATCAGTTCCTTTTTCCTTCAATAAAGCAATATTGGCCAAGAAAAAGTAAGAAGAAATATACTTTAATCGACTAACTTTCGAGTTTTTATTCACCTCGGGTAGTTTAATGCGAACTACTTTAATCGTTTCTACGTATCCTTCTTCAAAGAGTTTTTTGCTTTGATGATTTTCGCCGGCATACCCTGGCTGCGCTGCAATTACCGTAATCGTAAAATCTTTTTGAAGATACCCAGTCAGCTCTGTCATCAACTGACTGGTCGCAGCTAAATCAGGATAAAAATAATTAATCACAAAAGTAATTTTCTTTTTACGTAGCATATGGCACTTCCTTTTCCAGAGAGCATGCAAAAAAAAGCCGTCTCCATTTAAAGTTTGTCAAAAATGGCAACTACAGAATCGGTGTATTTGTCTTCCGTATAAAATTCTTCGAATGTTTCTCGGCTCACTCTTCCAAGGCGCATACGTTCTGCATCATCGGATACCAAAGCTTTGATCGCAGTTTTGACGCCTTCAACTGTCGGTTCAATAACAACCCCGCAGTCTTTGATTAATTCTGCGATGATGCCCCGGTCTGAAGAAATAATCGGCAATCCAGCGGCCATTCCTTCGATAATAGACATCGGCTGACCTTCTACTTTGTATTTAGTTGGCAAAGCCATCATATCTGATTCTAGGAAAAAACGTTTTTTCTCTTCTCCTTGCTTGAGACCATGGTATTGAATACGCTGCTCCATCTCATTTGTCGCAATATAGCGTTGTACTTCTTGAAATTCACTTTCGTTTTGAATTCCACCAACTAAGTCTAACCGAAGATTATGGCCTTCTTTGATCAAAGCAGTCGTTGCTTTGATTAGTTCGACATAGCCTTTTTCGAACATCAGATTACTTAAATACAAGAGAGAAAGTGGTCCACTCTTCTTCTCTTGACCCACTTCATTTTTTAAGATGAAGTCTGCAGGTATGCCGTTAGATACTACTTCAATGCGATCGACATAACCGCGATAATTAGTTGACAATTTTTCACCTAACACAATGCCGACATCAATTTTTTTCAGCGTATTAACAACAAATTTTTCTGTGATTCCAGAAGTTGCGTCAATCGTCCCACCTAAATTATTCCCATGTAAATGACTCACTACTTTGCCGCGTCCTACTACTTTACAGGCTTGAATCATTACACAATCTCGTAAAAGTCCCATTTTTGTCTGTGAAATTGAAATATACAAAATCGGATTTTTCATCCGAAGGGACAGCAAGATCGAATAACCAATGGCAAAAGAATCGTGAAACAATTTATCAAAAGAAAGAGCGCCAGGATGTTCAAAATCTTTGCGACTTAAATTGATTTTTTTCACTTTATATTGCCTGTGTAGCCTGTCAGAATTGTATAAAGATTGAAGAGCGATACTCTCTCCTAATATCGGAGGTGGCAAAGGTCCAACAAATATTAAATCCCTTTTTTGTGTTCTAGTCATTCTAAATCCCCTCCTTGAACTAAGCTCTGCTTGCCCGCTATTCATGTGTATCAAATGCTAATGAGAATCAGTAGAGTTTAACGCAGGTTTGTCTACTAAATCTTTTTCGAACGATGAAATAATAAAATAAATAAGAATAAAAATAGGTAAGATAATGACTAACGGCTTAATGAAATAAATAAAACCATACCAAAATACGCGCGCAATGGTTAGCACAATCCAGTAATAGCCTAGCGCCAAACCAAATTTCCCAAACAGTTTTTTTAGTACAAAGGCTGGTATGAAAATAACTGCATACGTAACAAATGGCGCTGCAATCAGTCCAAGGACTTCGTAATTCAAGTAAAATTCACCATATACAAACAAGCCATAATTTGTATGAATCAGCGAAGCAACGAGATGAGCCGCTTGCGGACTCTGGGCTTCAATTCCAAAAAAAGACGGAATGAGCTGAGGGATGTAATCGATGAGCGTATAGTAATTGCCATAGCTTTGAGTGACCTCAATGGCAGCCGCTGTTGAATAAACCAAATCTTGAACAGTCGGGTAATTAATGAGAATTGATACAGAATCCACAATTGCTTCTACATCAAAAATGAGTCCTGAATGCCTAACCAAACCCAAATAAGAAAACACCAGCAATCCTCCTGCAATCAACGCTGCTTTTTTAAAGGAAAATTTTGACTTCACCACATCCAGCTTTTTAGTTGCAGTTAACAACATATACAGAATGAGCAACAACCCTAAAATATCAACTCTCGCATAATGCGATAACAACCAAAACGGTACAAATAATAACGCAAATTTTCGAATCGCACTGCCTTTAACACCCATTAGCACAAAGAAATAGGAAATTACGACGACAGAATTCCAAGCATTTCCCGGCAATAAGCTAGGCGACAAATCCTTATAGGCTAAGCCTGGCAGATCAGGTAAATAGATAATAGAAGAGACGATAGCTAATGCACTGAACACCCATGTCGCCAATAAACTATGGACCGTCCCTGAATAATAGGACAAAATTTTAGCATCGTAATTGCTATAGGTTTTATTGGTCATCCACAGCAGTATCGACCAAATGTAGTAGAAAAACAGCGCACTAAATGCCAATGTATAAAAGTGTTTTTCAATGAGGTGAGTGCGGTCATTGAATAATGCTTGCACTTCTCCTATCGGTGCAAAACCGAGTATGCTAATAATGGGTAAAAACAACAGCACTAGCGAAAAAGAAGCAAAACCTATTTTGAAGATGTAGATGTCCATAACTAATTTAAGAGAAAAAATAAGCAAAATGAACAGGTTCCATGGATCTTCACTATTGAAAGTCTGGCCTAAGTGAAGTAAATAATAGATCACTGAAATCCCAGTTATTAAATTAACGATGATAAACAGGACTTTTTCAAATCGATCATCGGCCTCAATATGCTTTTCCATCGTCTCATCCCTTTATTTATGATTCCCTTTGCAACAACCCAATTTTTACCTACCTATTTCAAGAAGGTGCATCCACAGATAGAAGATGAGATTTTTTATTGGTTTTTTTGGATTGTGTATAGAGATAGACTAAAATCTTCAAATTTAAAAAAGTAGAAATATAATAGAAGAGAAACTTTAATGACATTCGATTATTTTTGAACGCTTCTATCAATATATTTCTAGACAGCTTTATCGTTTCTTTGTTTTGATCCGTAATACCAGCTCTGAAAATAACTTTCCAAATAGTTAAAGCAAAACGATGAAAAGTGGCTTTGCGTTGTTTTCCCGCTAACTCTCTGTACTTTTCAAAAATACTCAAATGACCACTGAGCACCGAATTTACATTCGTTGTGATGCGTTCACCACTGTGATGATAAAACAGCACAAGACTTTCTTTAACAAAATCAAACTCAGTGATTTGCGCTAGTCTTATGTACAAATCCCAGTCCTGGCAACTGGGCAAACTAGAATCGAAACCTTCCGTCTGATCTAATATGTCTTTTCTCACTAATACAGAAGAAGTCGTGTCAATATAATTAAATTCAAACAATTTGGCTAATATATCACCTCGAAACTCAGGAGTTATTTTACGAGTAGATTGATTGTTTTCGTCCACTACTTGAACTCCAGTGTAGATTACACCTACATTCGGTTTTCCTTCAAATTGTTTTAGTTGTTTTTCCAATTTTTTCGGAAGCCATTGATCGTCTGAATCTAAAAAGCCAATATAATCTCCTGTGGCTCGTTTGATCCCAGTGTTTCTAGCTTCCGATCCCCCTTTGTTCTTACTGTGTTTAAGATAAATAATTCGTTCATCCGCCATCTTCTCTACGACTTTCGCTGTATCATCTGTCGAAAAATCATCAATAATAATGATTTCCAAGTTCTGATGACTTTGGTTCTCTAAACTTTTCACCGCTTTTTTCAGCAACTCTGAACGATTATACGTCGGAATAATAACGCTAACTTTATCATTTGAAGCCACCATTACATTCGATCCCCCCACTCGGATAAGGAACTTCCCTTCGACTAATACTCAACGATCGTAGTTCTTTCTTCTTTCAACAAATTGCAGTCGTGCGTGACCATGATTTCTACAAGTTCTTCAAATGACGTCGCAGTTGGATTCCACCCAAGTAGTTTTTTCGCTTTTGAAGGGTCTCCCATTAGTTGCTCAACTTCTGACAAACGGAAATATTCGGGATTGACTTCCAGCACAACGTCTCCTGTTTTTGCATTGATGCCTTTTTCGTCAATTCCTTCTCCTTGCCATTCAATTTCAATTCCTGCATATTTAAACGCAAGCGTCGCAAATTCACGAACGGTATGCATTTCTCCTGTCGCAATGACAAAATCTTCAGGCGTCTCATGCTGTAAAATTAGCCACATGCATTCCACATAATCCTTGGCATAACCCCAGTCCCGCCTAGCATCCAGGTTACCAAGCAACAGTTTATCTTGTTTGCCACTGGCGATGCGTGCGACTGCCATCGTAATTTTTCGCGTTACGAAGGTTTCACCACGACGCTCTGATTCGTGGTTGAACAGAATCCCATTGACTGCGAACATATCATAAGATTCACGATAGTTTTTCGTAATCCAGTAGCCATAAAGTTTCGCCACACCGTAAGGAGAACGAGGATAAAATGGCGTCGTTTCCTTTTGTGGAACTTCTTGCACTTTGCCGTAAAGTTCTGAAGTAGAAGCTTGGTAAATTCGTGTTTTTTTCTCTAGCCCTAAAATACGTACTGCTTCTAAAATACGTAAAGTTCCAATACCATCCACATCTGCTGTATATTCAGGCGTCTCAAAGGATACTTTTACATGAGACATTGCTGCTAAATTGTAAATTTCATCTGGTTTAATTTCGCTGATTAACCGAATAATATTAGATGTATCGGTCATGTCCCCGTAATGAATATAAAAATTCTCACTCGACTTTAGTTCTTCAATATATAGGTGTTCAATACGTCCCGTATTAAAACTAGAACTTCTACGAATAATGCCGTGGACTTCATAACCTTTGTCTAGTAAGAAATCTGATAGAAACGAACCGTCTTGCCCGTTAACTCCTGTGATCAATGCCTTTTTCATGATTTTCCCCCTCAAGTGGTTATGGTTGTATTTTTTTCTACATGTTCTAAAAACCATTTATAAGCTAACTCTAAGCCATCATCTAACGAAATTCCCGCTTCCCATCCGAGATTTTTTAGACGACTAACGTCTACTAATTTGCGCGGAGCTCCATCAGGTTTTGATGTATTGAAAACGATTTCTCCTTGGTACCCAACCGTCTCCCCAATTTTCTCTGCCAACTCTTTAATCGAAATATCTTTCCCCATTCCGATATTAACCAAATCATTGCCGCTGTAAGTATTCATCAAGTAAACCGCAGCATCAGCCAAATCATCTGAGTAAAGAAATTCTCGTTTTGGCGCTCCCGTTCCCCATACCTCCACAGTCGTTATGTGATTCATTTTCGCCTCATGGAATTTCCGAATTAATGCGGGTAGAACATGGGAACTCGTTAAATCGAAATTATCATTCGGTCCATATAAATTTGTTGGCATAATCGAAATAAAGTCAGTGCCGTATTGACGGTTATAGGATTGGCACATTTTAATACCGGCAATTTTGGCAATTGCGTAAGGCTCATTCGTCGGCTCAAGTTCACCAGTCAACAACGAGTCTTCTCTCATCGGCTGTGCTGCTAGTCTCGGATAAATACACGTACTGCCTAGAAACAGTAGTTTTTTCACATTATTTTGGTAAGCTGTATCAATCACATTTGTTTGAATCATTAAATTATCTCGAATAAAATCTGCTGGATAATCGTTATTAGCAACAATGCCACCTACTTTTGCAGCAGCTAAAAATACATAGTCAGGTCGCTCTTTTTGAAAGAATGCACTAACCTGACCGGCTTTTGTCAAATCCAATTCTTGGCTAGTCCGAAATACGAGATTCGTATACCCATTTTTCTGTAGGTTTCTCACAATTGCAGAGCCTACAAGGCCCCGATGTCCAGCTACATAAATTTTTGAATCTAACTTCATAAGTACCCCACCTTTTTTTCAGCCTATGCCATTATGAGTTCATGGATGCTGGAATTTATTACATGTTCCTCAGAAAAAAGATAATTACTAACTATAAAACCTTTGTACCCAAGACTATATACTTACTAATTGATTTTTTTCTTATTCTAACACATAATAACCTAAATATTACAGATTATTTAGACTATTTGATAATTAATATGAATTCTCTTTTATTTTAACAACAAACTTTCAACCAATCTGCTAAAACTTTTTTCATGCATAGCGATTAGACTCGTCTCCCCCAGCTGTTTGCCGTATTTTTTCACCCTTCTTTAATCGCTGTTCTTTTTTGAAAAAAACTCTTTACTTCTATTACTAGCTCACGTTGATTTAAGAATACTAACAAGCTGTAAATTAGCATTCCGATAATGACATCGATCGTCATAATACCAAGTGGCCCAACTTTCGTTAGCTGAGTATTTAGAATATACAAAGGCGCTAACATAATAACTGAGTGAATGACCGGCTTAGCAATTGCTCTATTTAGTTCACTTAAACTATCACCAATAATTTGACGAATCCTGACAAAATAACTGACATAAAATAAAACCAGTCTGAGTACACCAACCGCTAAGGCAACAATAACGACACTTCCTGATAAACCGGCGAAAAAGACAACAATTGGAATAATCGCTAATTGAACCAATTGCCAGTAAAAGCTCCATCTTACTTTCCCCACTGCAATAAATAAGCTGCCACTTGGATTACCCAAAGCTTTGAACAAAGCATATAGACAAAGGATTTGAATAATGACTGTGCTTTGTTTCCAGTCATCTCCAAGCACTACTGGAACTGCATACGGTGCTAACACTACTACTCCTGCCAATAACGGTGCATTAAAGCTCGTTAACATATGGGTTATGAATAAATAGGTTCTACGCAACTTGCTTTTATCCAGCTGAATTTTCGAAAACACCGGAAAGGCTACCCGATTAATCATGGAATTTAATTTCTGAACCGGCTGCATAATTAGGTTCATGGCCATGCTGTAATAACCAAGTGCCGCTGAACCAAGAACAATGCCGACAATCATTTGATCAATTTTCGTCGTGAAATAATTGATGCTGGTCGATCCTAGACGATACATACCAAATGCGACAAATCCTTTAATAGCGGTCCAAGAAAATAGCCATTGCGGCCTCGTTTCTGGATTTCGGTATCCTTCAATTACCCACGGAACACTCCTAAACACTGACATAACGATATGGCCATACACTAAAGACCACGGACCAAGATCTGTAAAAATAGCCAAACAAATAGTCAGCATCACACCAACAGTTGTTGCTAAAATTTCATTTTTTGTAATCTGCAGAAACTCCAATTTTTTTGTGGCAAGTGTTTGGAATTGTAATCCAAACGGTAAAATGAGAAAGCTAATGCCCACTACTTGAATCATCGACGTTAAGCTCGGTTGATCAAACAACCCTGCGATTAAAGGAGCCGCAAGTAACAAGACAATAAATAGCACCAGTCCAACAAAAATAGAAAACCAATACAAACTTGACAACTCAATTTTGGTGATTTTCTCTTTCTGAATAATGGCATCGGTTATTCCCATCTCCAGAAATAATTGAGAAAACTGAATGACAATTTGGACCATCGCAATTAGTCCGAAAACTTCTGGCCCCAATACTTTACCTAAAATCAGCAATTGAGCGATTTGAAGGACACTGGTTACGAGCATGGAGATGGAAGTGAGTTTTACACTGCTTACTGCTTGGTTTTTCAAAGACGCCATAAGTCATTCCTCTAATCGCGTTTAATATAAAATCTTCTTCCACATATTCCGGCGCTGCTTTGGAAATATTCCATAAGGTTTGTCTGCTGCAAAATCTTCTGGAAATCCATTCAGGTCAAATGAATCATTAACATTTGGTGGGAGTTGTTCATATTGATACAAAAACTCAAAATCAATAAGTTTTAATCCATCAGAGCTCAGCAAGACATTTCCGGGATGAAAGTCAATTAGCGCATAGCCTTTATTGTAGAAAAATTCATTTATCGTAAAAATCTCCTGCTTATGTTTTCGTTTTAGAATTTGCTTTTTAATATGCCAACTTTCAGTCAGTCGTTTGGTTTTCAAGTACGGAACGATAATGTAATTCTCCCCACTGTCTAGCAGCTTCGGAATAAAATCACACTCCTTACTCAATTCTCCGTAAACAAATTTTTCTCGTTCCAAAAATCGTTCTCTACCCGCTTTATACGTTTTCTTCACCGCTTTATTTCCTAGATATTCAATAATCTCTACTTTAGCGCGTCGCTTTTTTTCTGAAACGTCTGCAATTACTTTTTCCTGCGTTCGATAAGCTTCATCCCAACAATTGATGACGTTTTTAACTTCATTTACGAGATCAGGAGCAACTGCAGCGATATAATCCAGCGCTTCAATTTCATCATCGGCGCTGTGAAGTGGATTAGCACGTTGTTCTTTGGACAATGAACCATTAATTTCCGAGCGCAGCTGCTCTTTTAGTAAGTAATGTTCATTTGAGACATGCGGATACTTTTTCTTCATTTTTGAATCGAGTTGTTTTGGATGATAATCATACATGACCAGTAAAGTGGAAGGCTTACCTCCACTAACTGGCCATGGACCTTGCCCCCAATTTCCTCCTCGCAAATTTTGAGCAGCGTTTCTTTTTTGTTCATCATCGAGTTTGATTGCACGAATTAAACATAGACCATTACGTTCAAACCAGTCGATCATGTAATCTGTCAGTTGCCGCTGTTCTGCCCATTCCCGAACGACAAAAACCATTAATTCGCCATCCTTCTCAAAATGATGTTCACTTGACTTGATAACAGACTCTAACCAATTGCCACTGACTTCAATAAGCTTCCGAATGGTATCTGTCGAAGGTGCCCAGCCTTGTTCCTCCAGAAAATGATGAAAATAAGGCAAACTAATTTCTTCAAGAGAATTACCCGTTTCAGCTGCAAGTTGCTGAAGAACTGCTGGATAATCATGATCTTGAGGCATTTTTTTAACACGGCCTTCTACGTTTGCTGGAATTCCTGATTTTTCACCTTTATGATAAACTGCGTGATACATCAGACTAAGAAAATAATGAATGTTAGACGGTACGTAATACTTGTTGTTCCACAGTTTTTTTTGGTCCAATATGGTTTCAGCAAGATAAGGTGGGTAATAGGCAATATTCTTAAAGTTACTGCCTGTCAGCCCCCCTACGCTATAAATATCAAACGGTAATATGCCGACTTTCTCATTTAACAGTTCTCTGACTTTTTCAATATGTCTATCTGAAACTAGCAGATCGACATCTTCGTTAAGGTCTAGAAAAGGAAGTTCATCAAACCAGCGCAATACAACGTAATCCAGTTGGCGTTCGTTGAGAAGCTTAAAAAAAGAATCAAGTCCAAGTTCCGGTGACAAGTATTGTCGGGCTTCTTTGTCCTTTTGGTGATCTCGTTTAAAGACAACGGTCGCTTTTGTTTTTCCCAAACCGTCAATAAAGGATTCAAAATAGAACGTCCATTTTTTCTTTCTCGCTAGTTTGTAAGCCCAAAGCGGCAAGAAACTGGCACGATCAACAATGTTAGACGGAATGAAAAGAATTAAATTTGCTGATGAATGAAACGCATTTTTCAAATCTAAAAAATCAGCGTTATTCATAATCAATACTTCGGCATTGTTTTTATAAGTTAGCGTCTTTTCAGTCGCATAATACAGCTCTGGATCCTGTTTACCACTTGATTTACGTCGACAAATTCCAAGAAAGTTTTTATATCCTGAAGTTGCTAGCTGTTTTTTCAAACTGCTGGTTTCAGCATTGTATTCCAGTATTTTCACTGCTTGTTTGTTCGGATAAGAAGCCGTTATATACTCGCTGATTGTTGGCTGATTTGCCATCATTCCATTCCTCCTCGTCCACCGGCATACTAGACTATGCACATTTTGTTATTTTCTTGCATACTGCCTGTCGAAATACTGTTGGTATTCCCCGCTGATGATTTGTTGCCACCATTCCTTATTTTCCATAAACCAATCGATTGTCTGAGCAATGCCTGTTTCAAAATCATAAACAGGTCGCCAACCCAATTGCTCAATTTTTGTCGGATCGATTGCATACCGTTTATCGTGACCCAACCGATCTTCAACAAACTCGATCAAGTCATCTGATTTGCCTAAAGTCTCAATAATCGTCCGCACCACTTCCAAATTCGTTTGTTCGTTGTGACCGCCGATGTTGTAAACTTCGCCAATTTCCCCGCTATGCAACACTAAATCAATCGCTGAACAATGATCCAGAACGTGCAACCAGTCACGAACATTTTTGCCATCGCCATAAACAGGCACTTTCTGGTCATTTAATACGCGTGAAATTGTTAACGGAATTAGCTTTTCTGGAAAATGATAAGGACCATAATTATTAGAGCAACGCGTAATGTTAACTGGCAAACCGTAAGTCTCGTAATAAGCTCTGACCAATAAATCCGATGACGCTTTACTGGCACTATAAGGACTACTTGGCTGCAACGGTGTTGTTTCGGTAAAAAAAGTTGTCGGATCGAAATCTAACTCTCCGTATACCTCATCCGTCGAAACGTGGACAAACTTTTTGATCGTTGATCGTTTCGCAGCATCTAGCAAAACTTGTGTGCCTAACACATTCGTCCGGATAAAAACTTCTGGCTCTGTAATCGAACGATCTACGTGGCTTTCTGCTGCAAAATGAACAATATAAGTAAAATCTATTTGCCCAAATAGTTCACTAATTGCCTGCCGATCTGCGATATCAAGACGAACAAAGCTATAATTTTTTCCATTTTCGATTTTCTGATGTTTTGTTAAATCTCCTGCATATGTTAGTACATCTAAATTGTAAATATGATAATTCGGATATTTGTCGGCCATATATTGGACAAAGTTCCCCCCAATAAAACCCGCCCCACCGGTTACTAATAGGTTTTCCATAGGTGTGCTCCTTCTATGAGTTATTGGGCAACAATGTATTTCTCGGCAACAACGATTTTTCAGAAGCAATATCTAATAAATACTGCCCGTAATCTGTTTTTTTCAAAGGCTGCGCTAACTCAATCAATTGTGCTTGGCTAATATACCCTCTCCTATAAGCAATTTCCTCTAAACAAGCGACATATAACCCCTGTCTTTTTTGAATAGCTTCGACAAAGTTTGAAGCTTCCAGCAAAGCTTCGTGCGTCCCAGTGTCTAACCACGCTAGTCCACGCCCCATAATATTGACATTCAATTCCCCGCGCTTTAAATATTCATCGACAACAGAAGTAATTTCTTTTTCTCCTCGCGCTGAAGGCGTTATGCTTTTAGCGATTTCAACAACTTGATTGTCAAAGAAATAAAGACCTGGAATAGCATAGGAAGATTTTGGCTGTTCTGGTTTTTCTTCTATAGAAACGATATTTAATTCATCATCTATTTCAACTACCCCATACGCTCTCGGGTCCGCTACGTGACAGCCAAAAATAATGCTACCTTTCGTTAATTCTGCAGACTCTTGTAACCTGCTACCAAAATCCGAGCCATAAAAAACGTTATCGCCCAATACGAGCGCAACCGTTGAATCCCCAATAAAACTCTCACCAATCGTAAATGCTTCAGCCAATCCGTTCGGTTCTTCTTGGATTGCATATTCCAGTTTAATTCCTAATTTTTGCCCATTACCGAGCAAGCTTAAAAATCCAGAAATATCTCGTGGTGTTGAAATAATTAAAATTTCTTTAATTCCCGCAAGCATTAAAACAGACAGTGGATAATAAATCATGGGCTTGTCGTAGACAGGCAGCATTTGTTTGGAAATCGATTTTGTTAGCGGGTAAAGACGCGTACCCGTTCCACCAGCTAAAATTATTCCTTTCATCATAACTCCCTCATTTCTTATAGTTGAGATAGACTTTTTTGCGTCACATGAAGTTCTTGGATGATGCCGCAGATCGCTGCGACCGAATCGGTTGATAATGCCCCGTAATAAGGCATGGCCAGCACTTGCTGAACAGCCTTCTGACCATTCGGCAAGTTTTCCGGTCGTGCTGACGGTAAATCGCTGTACCAGTCAAAATCACTACATAAAGGATAAAAGTACTTTCTGGCAAATACATTGTGTTTTTGAAGTTCGCGATGAACATCGTCTCTCGATTTCCCAAATTTAGCCTCATCAATTTCAATAACAAAATACTGATAGCTGCTCGCTCTATCCTCAAGAGTCGTCAAGACTCTAATGCCTTCAATAGCTGCTAAATGCTGTTCATAGACTTTTTTAACGGCATGGCGCTTGGTTCGTTCTTCGTCCATTACTTTCAGAACTTCTAGCCCAACGCCTGCCTGGACCTCGTTCAACTTAGCATTTAACCCTGACAGCACTACTTCTTCAGAATTAGCAATTCCAAAGTTTCTCAGTAAATCCAGTTTTTTGACGAGCGCTGGATCCTGATAAACTAGTGCTCCACCTTCAATTGTGTTGAACAGTTTTGTCGCGTGAAAACTGAACATGGTCATATCTCCAAAACTGCTAATCGGTATACCGTTTATGTTTGAGCCAAAAGCATGAGCGCCGTCGTAAATTACTTTTAACCCATGCTTATCCGCAATTGCTTGGATTTTTTCCACATCGCACGGATTACCAAATACGTGAACACCCAAAATAGCACTTGTTTTTTCAGTAATTAAGGCTTCGATTTTATCGGCATCAATATTAAAAGTAACAGGGTCAATGTCGCAAAATACCGGCGTCAAGTTGTTCCAATCTAGTGCTTGTACAGTTGCTGGAAATGTAAATGGCGTTGTAATGACTTCACCTGTTAACGCTAAAGCTTTCAATCCGAGCAATAACGCTAACGTACCGTTATTGAACATAGACAAGTGATCCACTTCTAAGTAAACTTTCAGCTTGTCACTCAACTCATTGTGTTGTGCACCAAAATTCGTTAATTGCTTACTGTCCCACACCGTCTTTATCCGTGCTGTAACGTCTGTGATGTCTGGCAGTAACGGTCGAGTCACATAAATCGGATGTTCAAAAACTTTTGCCATTCCATTCCCTCCCTCAATGTCAACCTACTTTTTTCTGAATCATCCCGTCTTAGCGGGTTTTATCTTTTTTATGACCGGTACCAGTAACTTGTAGACCGTATCGAATTCTTTGATGTTAAACAATTTGCACATCGTAATGTACAGAACCGCTCCTATTCCAATTTGTATGATGAGCGTTAAAAGTTCTGTAAACGGCAAGAGATTGCCAACCCCGTATACAACAGATCCCATAACAACTGAAATTGTAAAAATCGGTAACAAATCCAGGAATTGTTCTTTCGTACTGTAAGAGATTTCACGTCCCGAAAAATAAACATTAATAAATAGTGATATAAACGAATCTAATACAACCGTTGCTACTAATGCCGTGAGACCTAAGTCCATCCAAATAACGGTAATAATCAATAGTGTTGGAACAATCGTTTTAATAATTTCTAAGTATAAGAATAAATCCGAGCGTCCTTTTACTTGTAAAATATTTAAATTTAAGGCATGAATCGGGTAAAGCATACCGGCAATGGCTAGAAGCTGAAAATAAGGAACCATATCTATCCATTTGGCACCAAATATTAAAAGAATGAGTGGCTCTGCAACAGCTGCAACACCTACCATGAGTGGAAAGATTAAAAATCCTGAAAGCTTAATAACCTTCTTAAAACTTTGTTTTAATCGCTCTTCTTGATCTTGAATACCACTTAACACCGGGTATGTCACACGTTGAATTGTCGCCGTTAACGACTGTGTCGCGACATCGCTAAATTTTGCAGCATTGGTGTAATACCCGAGGGCACCGGCTGAATATTGTTTACCAATAATCATGTAGTACACATTGTTGTAGGCAGTGTCGATTAATCCAGAAACAAGAAGTTTCCAACCAAATCCGAATAACTTTCGGAATGATGTCATGCTAAACGTTAACGAAGGCAGCCACTTTCTAGAAAAAACGAGAAGTAGCGCTTGAATTAAATTCATCAAGAGCATGCGGATGACTAAACTCCAGACACCATATCCTGTCATTGCCATTGCAACTGCAACTACGCCTGATAGAATACTGGCAGCCATATTGACTTTTGCCTGCACTTTGAAGTTCACTTCTTTTGTAAACATTGCCCGGGGAATAATTGAAAATGCATTAATGATGACGCCTAGCGCCAATACTTTAATAATGGATGTTAGTTGTGAGACTTCAAAAAAACCGCTAATTAATGGAGCAGAAAAGAATAACACAGCATAAATGACGATGGATACACCTAGATTAAAATAGAATACCGTCGAATAATCGGTTTGGTCGGCTTTTTGATCACGGATTAACGCTTGTGTAAATCCGCTGTCTACAAGTGAATTTGATAACGCAACAAAGACTAAAATCATTCCAATAATCCCAAAATCCTCCGGCATGAGTATACGTGCCAAGATAATTTGAATGATAAACTGAATGCCCTGATTCCCCATCAAGTCTCCGAAGCTCCACAGCAGTCCACTGATTGTCTTTTTCTTCAATGAATTTTCCTGTTTCATCTGCTGGCTCCTATCTGAAAAGCTATTTACTCAAACCTATTGGTAACTTGGTCGAATTAATAGTCCCCATCTATTGTTATTGATGTTCGAGACATTAAGAAAAACAACTTTACTTAAAACGCTTCAAAAAACTTAATACTCAGATTTTTAAGGCCGGATTTTATTTTTCAATCAAATCTAGGTAAATAAAATCTATTTAACATTCAAATTATTAGTCCTCCATTTCAGATACACTACTTTGTGCTTAATTCTAATTCTTAATTTTCATTCTATCACACTACATGTCATAAATAACAGATAATTTAGATTATTTTTTATTTTAATTAAGCAAATTATTCCACTTTATTTTGACCAAATGAAAACATATTCTTTTTTTGATAAATTTCACGCGTAAAATTCAGTTTTTTTCTGTTATATCCTTCCTGTTTCTTGTTATTTTCATCGAATTTATATTTTCAGACTCGTTGTAGGTCTATTTTGCTAATTAAAAGTCAAAACAAAAAGGAATTGGTTATAAAACAACCAATTCCTTTTTGTTTTTCGTTAGTAAGCAAGCTTTTTTAGCTAACAAGTACTTCAAATTGTGATTTTTTTAAAGATTCTTCTGAAAAATTCAGGTTTTACGTAAAATTGTCTATAACCTGCCTTCAATGTTTCTTTTATTTTTAGCTGTTTTAACAGCACATAAAAACGATCCCGACGTTTTGTTCGATTGATGACTTTATCGTATTTAAAATGAGTATAGCTATTAACTTCATCGAGTAGGTTTTCAACATCTTGAAGATGTTTTTTCTTTGCAGAGATGCCACAGAGTTGTGTATCCGTCCAAGAGCCTTTGACTTCTACTCGGTATGCAGCCATATTCCGGTCCATGTAATAAACCGTCCCGTTTAATGCCCCACAGATAACCAGTGGATAGTCACCGATTGTGGCGTTTAGGTAATACTCAGGCATCTCGGAAATTCTACTACGAGAATAGAGGATTGAATTGGTGGCGAACAGTTCTCCTCCTCCTTCAATCACTTCTTCTACCGAATAGATTTTGTTCTTATAACTTGGCCGAACCGCAGCAATCGTTTTTTTAGTTACGGCAGAGACCTTTTCTGCAGCATGTACGCACATGCTGCACTCAGGATGCCTTTCCATATAATCCACTTGTATTTGCAGTTTCTCTGGATCGGTCCAGTAGTCATCTCCTTCACAAACCGCCATATACTTCCCTAATGCACGTTCGTTAGCAAGTAACTCAAAAGGAATACCCTGGGAATACTGATTTTCGGTCTGATAGAATGGTTTAATAATATCTGGATACTGCCGTTCATATTTTCTGATGATATCAGCTGTTCGGTCAGTAGACGCATCATCATGAATTAAAATTTCAAAAGCGAAATTTGTTTTCTGCATCAATATACTGTCCAATGCTTCCGCTATAAAAGCTTCATGATTGTAACTGTTGCATTCAATACTCACCATTATCTCATTTGTCATAAATTACAGCCCCTTCCCAGTTAAGCATATTTTGTCAGCAGCTATAATGAATTCGTCCAACTCTCCACTGTCAGATTCAGCTGAACAAAATTTTACCAATTCATTTACACAGTTTATATCTTATCACAGAAACTAAATATAAATTGATTATTCTGAAAAATAAACAAAAAATTTACAATTATCCAAGCTGCCAACTACTGTTTGTCAATGACAATGAAATTCTCTTGCTGGTATTTTACTCTTAGGCTCTCATCGCGCAGAATCAGGTTGTTTTTTTCAACCGTATTGCCCTGCACGATATGTCCGTTTCCAACATTGATATAAATTCCACGCTCCGAGCTTTTTCTCGGATTGATTGCCAGATTATGAAGAATGCTAATATGATGACTCGGCGTCATCAAATTAGCACCTCCGTCACCCGGCCTGACAGCGATATTGTATTCATTGTTGTAGACTAAATTTCCTTTAATGACATTCGACTCTGCTCCATTTTTGACATCAATACCATAATAAAAACCGCTAACCATATTTTTTTCAACTTTACTGCCTTTTTCACTTTCTACCGTAATGCCTTGTTGATCGGTATAGCCTGGGCGATTTTCTGTCACTACGCAGCCTGTCACCAGGTTTTTCTTACCTCCCCCAAATAACGAAAGGTGGCCATCTCCAGAGTTTCTAACGACGCAGGACTCGATTGTGTTGTAATCTGATGCAAAATTAATAATACCGGAACCATAATTGGATTCACTCGTCACATTTCGAACAATATTGTTATTGGCGTGGTGCAAGTGAATGCCTTGAGAATAATTTTTGGTATAGACGTTTTCAATTGAACTTTCTTGGCTGTCTTGAAGCAGGATGGCAATATTGGAAGTTAATGATCCATCCGGTAGTTTATCCCCCATCAAAAAACCACCCTTTAAATGGACATCCGCAGTAGCCATAATCCAAAAAACACCATATTGCCCTGCTGATTCCGTCTTGAAAATCGCTTGATCCATCACAATCGTAATCGGCTTGGAAATTTTCAAGGCAAAAAAACTATCTCCATATCCTGTACTGGCTTTTAAATTAGGATTTTTGGTCAATTTATAAATCCCCGGTGGAATATGCATCGTCCCACCTATTGGCGTTTCATCAATAGCTCGCTGTATTGCTTTCGTGTCATCCGTCACACCATCACCTTCTGCTCCAAACTGTATTTTTGCATCAATTTTTTCTTCAGGTAAGAAAGAGCTTTGTCCCATAATAAATACAGCAACCATCCCACAAATTCCTAGTACACAAAGAAGCCTACGAAAAATCTTCTTGTAGGTCATCAACATTTCTCCTTCCACCTCCCCACTACATCGAAAGGTTATAGCATTGTTACACACTGTTTAATGCTAGTATAAGCTAATTTTTCTTTAAATGCACATTTTTCTGAATACTATTTTCTTTAAAAAATAACCATTTCCTCCTTCATTTTGTACTGTATTTAAAATTTTTATGTAGTTTGTTGGATAAACAAATGATTTACCCCCTCGCATTTACCTATACTATCAGCTATAATCGATAGAGAGTTTAATTTAATTGAAAATTTAGTTATATCTAACAAGAAAACGGATTCTGCATGACTGAACTTAGAATAGAGAAGATGAAGGTTAAAATGTATCCTACCAATTTGAAGAAATGAGGTTTTATTTTGAGGGATTTATTTTTGACAAAAGATTATATTGAACTTTATGAAAAGATGGAAGGAGGAAGCTGCGAAGTTTTCGAATTCGAACATCCTCTAGGATCGGTCTATCACCAATTTATCAAAAGAGAAATTCCGGTCTCACTAGAAGGTGGTCCTTATTTTGACCTTATGACGCCTTATGGCTACGGAGGTCCTGTCATTACCGATTTAGCGGACAAAACTGGTAAGGATGAACTGATTACGCAATTTTCTCAAGCTTTTCAAGATTATTGTCAAAGACACAATATCGTCAGTGAGTTTGTTCGCTTTCATCCGATTGCCGGCAATGCTGAAGATTTCAAGTCCTGTTATACGGTTCTTTTCAGGCGCCATACTACAGGCGTCACGTTAAAAGGGTTTGAAGATCCTGTACAGGAAGAATTTTCAGGCTCAACACGCAAGAGAATTCGAAAAGCATTAAGAGACGGTGTGACTTATCGAATTACATTGAATCCATCTAACTTAGATCAATTTCAAGATATTTATCTCACCACAATGAAACGCGTTGGTGCCGCCGATTTCTACTTGTTTGATCGTGAATACTTTTCAAAAATCCTTGATAATTTTGGTGATCAACTACTATTAGTTGAGGCCATTTTCGATTCCCAAGTGATTGGCGCAGAGCTCCATTTCCATTCCGGCAATGTCATCCATACTCATCTTTCTGGCACCGTTGACGGCGACTTTAATCACCTGTCACCTGTTTACGTCATGACCTACGCCATTGTGTTATGGGCTAAAGAACAAGGCGTGGAATATATTCATTCAGGTGGTGGTGTTAATCCTGGTCCCGATGACACGCTGTATTTATTCAAAAAGAAATTTGGGAAGAATACGGAATTTGACTACTATGTTGGCAATAAAATATGGGACCAACAAGTTTACCAGCAATTACTAAAAGAAACAGATTCCAATATTGAAAGCGAACTTTTCCCAGCCTATCGATGGCCATAAACATAAATGAAGAAGTCCCAAAAAACCGGTAAGCAGCTAATCCTGCTTACCGGTTTTTTAATGAAGGAATAGACATGATTAGTTTATAGACCGTCTTCAGTTCTCCGACGTTTGCAATCCAACAGGCCGTCACATAAACGACTATTCCAGCCGTAACCTGGATTGTCAGTTGGAAAAGAACTGGCGTTTTCAACATTTCGCCAAGTGTCCATACGACACCGCCCATTCCTAAAGACAGCAAGTACATTGGAAGTAAGTCACGCACTTTTTCTTTCGCTGGATATGCCACTTCTTTTTTAGAGAAATGACAGTTAACGAAAAATTCAAGGTACGTATTTAAGGTCGCAGCTACGATCAACCCAATAACTCCAAATTCTAGTCCAATGGCAATCAGCAATAGCACGGTCAATGAGGTTTTATTGATTATTTCCAAAAGAAGATACAAATCAGATCGGCCTTTTACTTGGAAAATGCTCAGATCGAGAGCTAAAATTGGGTAAAGCATTCCCGCGATGGATAACAATTGGAAGTAAGTGATCATTGGAAGCCATTTTTCACCAAACACGAGAAGTACTAGCGGCTCACCCACAGCTGCCATACCTACCATTATCGGAAAGATAAGAAAAGCTGCGAGCTTCGTGATGTTTTTATAAGACTGTTTTAAGCGTTCATTATCATCTTGAATGCGACTAAGCACTGGATACGTCACCCGTAGAATAGTAGCAGCTAAATTTTGTGAAACAATTTCACTAAAACGAGATGCATTTGTATAGTACCCTAATTGTGCAGTGGAATATTGCTTGCCGATAATCAAGAAATAAACATTGGTATAGAAAGTATCGATCAAACCTGAGACGAGAAGCTTCCAGCCAAAACCGAATAATCGTTTGAACGAGGTGACGCTAAACACGAATGAAGGCATCCACTTTTTCGATAGCGTAAACAACAGGGATTGAATGGTGTTCATCGACAATTGCCGTAGCACCAAACTCCAAACACCATATCCTGCCATCGCTAGTCCAACCGCGAGAAGTCCCGATAGAATACTGGAACTCAAATTAATTTTTGCTTGGACCTTGAAATTCACTTCTTTAGCGAACATCGCTTTGGGTATAACGGCAAATGAGTTGATCATAATACCGATAGACAATACGCGAACAAGCTGTACGAGTTGTGGCTCATCAAAAAAGCGACCAATACTTGGTGCTGCCGCGTAGAGAATCCAGTAAATCAGGACAGCAATCAAAAAATTAAAGTAAAAAACCGTTGAATAATCCGTTTGACTCGCGTTGCGTTCTCGTATTAAGGCTTGCGTAAATCCACTGTCGACTAAGGAATTAGACAATGCAATAAACACCAGTATCATGCCTATTAACCCAAAATGTTCAGGCAACAGCATGCGTGCCAAAATGATTTGAATAAGAAATTGAATGCCTTGATTGCCGACTAAATCCCCGAAACTCCACAGCAGACCGCCGATTGTCTTTTTTTTCATTGACGATTGTGGTTCCATTTACCGATCTCCTATCCTCCTGTTCGCCTTATCCTTATCGAATCATTTTCCACTTTACTTTTCGGAGCGTATTTGTGATGGTTGGAAAATACCGTTTCATCTCCAAAACTATTCGTTTTTTCATGCTGAGCTCTAAGTAAGTTTTTCGGTAGTCCCCCTGCTTTATTTCTTTAAATTTTCCCTGATCCAGTAAACGTAAAAACTGATAGCGATTTTTCGCCTTAATCAATGCATCGTTATACATAAAATGGGTGTATTCGTTAATCTCGTCGAACATTTCTTCCATATGATGATAATGGTTGATCCGCTTTGTGCTGGTCGCTAACTCCCGTTCTGTCCATGAGCCCTTAACTCCTACTCGATAAGCCGACATATTATCATCCAAATAATCTACTGTTCCATGAAGCGCGGCTAAAATAACCAACGGGTAATCTCCTACTACTGCATTCAAGTAAAATGGGGCAAGTACAGCTATTTTTTCTTTTGAATAGACCATGGAGTTTGTCGCAATCAAGTCGCCGTCTCCCTCTATCACGCGTTCCATGGAAAAAACGGCATTCCCATGCGCCGGTCTTACCGTAGATAGAACTTTCTTCTTGTCTGAAAGCACACGGTCTGCCGCATGCACCGTCATACTACAAGAAGGATGAGCCTCCATATAGTCAACTTGTTTTTGCAATTTGTAGGGATCTGTCCAATAATCGTCACCTTCACAAACAGCAATGTATTTTCCTTTGGCCCGGTTGTGATTAAAAAGTTCAACTCGAACTCCTTTTGAATATTGATTATGGGTTTGGTAGATTGGGTTAATTAAAGAGGGATACTTATTTTCGTATTGTTTGATTACGTGAGGACTATGATCAGTTGAGGCATCGTCGTAAATCAAGATTTCCACATCAAATGTTGTTTCTTGCATAAGAAAGCTATCAATCGCGTCAGCCAGATAATCTCCGTGATTGTAGCTCGTGCAGACAATGCTGACTAGCGGGGTAGTTGTCATGCGCTTCACTCCTCAATTTTGAGTAAGATAGATTACGAGTTTAACAGGTTTTTTTAGAAATACCGAGCAGAGATGACAGCTCAAATCATCGCTTTATACTCCTAGCTTAGTATCTTTTTCATTTTAGCATACAATGAAAAAATAAATACAAAAAATTCTAACTTTTCAGAAATAAAATAGCTTTGTAACATTTTTAAAACCCCTTTGAGCAATCTATGCTCAAAGGGGTTTTGTTATTTCGAATGCCATGCCCACGCGCTCGATATAATAGCAGTCAAATCGAATGTTGGTTGCCATCCTAATTCTTTGCTAATTTTATCGGATGAGGCAACTAAAGCTGCTGGATCTCCTGCACGTCTCGGCGCATAGTTAATCGTTGCTTGCTTGCCTGAAATTTGTTGACACGTTTCGATAATTTCATTGACCGAGTAACCTGCACCGTTACCAAGATTATAGGTTTGATTCGCAATTTCCCCACCGGTCATTCCTTCGTAAGAAAGAATATGCGCACGTGCCAAATCAGTTACATGAATATAGTCACGGACACATGTGCCATCACTTGTTTCATAATCCGTACCAAACACTGAAATTTGCTCACGCTCTCCAAGAAGATGCTGAAGTACAATTGGAATCAAATGCGATTCCGGATCATGGCTCTCACCGATTTCTCCCGAATGATGCGCACCTGCAGCATTAAAATAACGCAGCACGACGTATTGAAAATCGTGAACGCGAGCCATATCAGCCAAAATTTGTTCAATCATCAGTTTCGAGCGTCCATAAGGATTGATCGGATTGGTGGCAGTTTCTTCGGTAATCAGTTCTGAATTAGGTATGCCATAAGTCGCCGCTGTTGATGAAAAGATAAAGCGGTTGACGTTGTACTCGATCATTTTCTCCAAAAGCACCAAAGTGGCACCGACATTATTGCGGTAGTATTTTAGCGGATTTTCTACTGATTCCCCCACTAAGCTGTTCGCCGCAAAATGAAAGACTGCGTCAATGCTATACGTTTTGAAGATTGTGTCTACTACTTCCGGATCGCCCAAATCACCTTTGACGAAAGTTGCTCGCTTATCAACTAAGCTTTCAAAGCCAGTCGTCAAATTATCGAGCACGACTACCTCGTATGTAGTTACCAACTCTTTAACAGTGTGACTGCCAATATATCCTGCGCCCCCACAAACTAAAATTGCCATAGATTATTTTCCTCCTTTAGCTGTTTAACATTGTCTTATTGTCAATTATATCATTTGTAGAAAATTTGTAAGAGCGTTTATTTTATTGATGAGAACTGACTGCACTTGAAACGGGTAAAGCCGCACCTCGCACGGCTAGAAGCGCACCTCCATTCGACTAAACCGCACCCCAAACGGCTAGAAGCGCACCCCGAACGTCTATAACCGCACCTCACTTTACAGCAGGCAGTAAAAAACACGATTCCCCAAGCTTTTATCCGCTCTAAAAGGAAACGTGTTTGATTTTATTCTTCTACAAAAAAGTTTTGGCTTTCATAAACTTCTAAATCTTTTTCTGGAATGATGAGATTGTCGACATTTAACGTATTTCCAATCACGACATGGCCGTCACCTGCACCAACATAAATTCCATAGGAGGATTTACCTCGCGGGTCCACAACCATATTGTTAAGAATCTGTGTATTGTAGCTTGGCAACTCTAAGTTTTCACCACCATCTCCTCCTCTTACCGCGATATTGTATTCGTTATTAAAAGCGATGTTCGATTCAATGATGTTCGACTCTGAAGCATTTTTGACATCAATGCCATAGTAAAATCCGCTTACTGTATTGTTTTCAATCGTGCTAGCCTTTTCACTTTCCACAGTAATTCCTTGTTGATCCTCATAACCTGGCCGATCTTCAGTAACCATGCAGTTAACTACACGGTTGTCACTGCCACCTCCATAAAGAGAGATATGGCCATCACCCGAATTTCGCACGACGCATGAATCAATGACATTTTGATCAGAGTCAAAGTTGATAATCCCTGATCCATAATTGAATTCGGAGGTTACTTTTCGAACAATATTATGATCTGAATGGTTGAGATGCACGCCTTGAGAATAATTTTTCATGTAAGTGTCTTCAATTGAACTGTTGTTCGTATACAAAAACAAAATTGCGATATGAGAGGTTAAAGAGCCTTCTTCTGGTAAACGTTCTCCCATAAGAAAACCACCTTTTAAATGAACATCTTCTGTTTCATTCACCCAAAACACACCGTATTCGTCATCTGTATCTGTTTGAAATATAACTTCGTCCATTACAATAGTGATTGGCTTTGAAATTTTTAATGCAAAATAACTGTCACCATATCCAGTGACCGCTTTCAAATCTGGGTTTTTGCTAAGCTTGTAAACACCCGGTGGAATTTCCAACGTTCCTCCAGCTGGTGTTTCGTCGATGGATTTTTGAATTTCTGTCGTTTTATCGACTGCTTCGTCTAAAGCTGCACGATTGCTTTCACTTCCGTTTTCAACTTCAACTTCTTGCGGTAGCTTTTCCATTATTAAAAAGAAATAACTACCCCCCGCGACGCCTAGAAGCAATAGCAGCACAAAACCTATTTTCCTTATGTTCATCCCAATCACCCCCTACAGCATAAAATGTCTTCACTTCTTATCATACAGATAGTTGACTGGAAATAACAATTAAAAAACTGAAAATTCAAATAAAAATCATAATTAGTCATTAAGAACTAAAAAACACGACACCTCATAGTTGCTCTGAAGGATGCCGTGTCTTGTTTTCTCTATGTGATTTTTGTTGTTCTGCTGGTTGTGGTTCTAAAATAGTGACAACCGTTTCTTTTGCGACAGTGTCTTTGTTACGTGCCAATAGTTCTTCGCGATGGCGATGGCTAGCATCTTCTCGTTTTGAGCTTGCTTTTCCCAACGAAAAAATGATGGCCGCAACGAATACAAAACCACCTGTTAGTAAAGCCCACATGGACTCCACCTCTCTTTTGGCAAACTAATTGCTGACATGATTGCATTACTCCTTATAATTTCCATTATTATTGCTAATTGATACTATCTTACGCTAAATTCTCAACATTTACTAGTCTCATATCTATCAGCGCACCAGAATTATCTATGACTTTTGAACCTAATCCAGTCATAAAGTTGTCATTTTTACATCTTTACTTTCTTTTTAACGTCTTTTCTTTCATCGAATCCCATAAATACCCAAACAAGCTATAGATTAAAACGCCTAAAGTTGCCCCAGCACTATCAATCATGACATCTCTAACTTCTCCGCTTCGTCCTTCAATAAACAATTGATGGATCTCATCAGTTGTTGCGAACAATATACACATGCCAAGTCCAAGAATTAGTTGTTTGAGTCCAGTAAATCCACTGCTTCTCCAGGCATTCAAACTTAACAGACCCAGCAGAAAATAAGCGGAAAAGTGAGCGTTTTTTCGAATAAAGGTATGAAATGTTTCCACATCTAATTCTACTTGCGGTGCTATTAGATTAAGGAGGTCTAACAATGCCGTTACAACGCCCGAACTTAAATTACTTGATGCAGAACCTGGTTGATGAGACAGATAAAAAATAACCGCCATCCAGAACAACGCTGCTATCCATGAAAAAAATTTATAAGTAGTCATATGATAAGTCCTTTTCTGTTGAAATTAGTTCATATTCAATAAAGTCTATTATAACAGGTAGTTTAAAAAGCGAAAACCAGCCCTATCGATAGGAAGAGTCGTTTTCTGAATCCCTGAAGCTTTTAGACAACCCAAAAAGAGGTCTGCTCCAAAGCAGACCTCTCGTTTTACGCGTAAATAATTAGTAGAAGCAGTTTATTTATGTACTGCTTGTGTTACTTTTGAGCGATAAGCTGGGAAGGATGTTGATTCTTTGTCCACCCATGCTGTTGTGCACAGTAAATCGTAAATTTTTTGATTCCAGATTTTATTGCTAATGTAGTACTTGAATTCTGTGTTTTTACCGAATTGCTTTTTGAATAGATACAAAGGATCGTCCGCGTTTCCTGTTACACCGCCACCTTCGTGAGTCAGCTCCATGCCATTCTCTTTCCCCCACTTAACGAGCGCGTATCGCATAATAAAAGCAGAAGACAGGTGTTGGTATTCTTTGAGTGTTCCAGATAAGTGAATGTGGATAAATTTTTCGTGAATCAAGTTTAAGCCAACTGCAATAACCTTTTCTTCGTACAATACTTCTACAAGAACGATGTGTTCTCCTAAAGTATCCAGCAATTTACTGAAATAGGCATCATTGAAATAGTAGACAGCATCCGCGTCTTTTCTTTTCATCGTTGAATAGTAAAGACGTTTAAATTCCTCTAAATCTGGAGGATTGACTGTTACTCGGTATTCTACACCTGCTTGTAAAGCTTTTTGAATACTTTTTTGCTTTGACTTCGAAAATTCTGATTTGACAGGATCGTCGTGATCTTTCAAGTTGGTTCCTGTTGTATACCTGCGAAATGTTAAGTCATAGCAACTTTCAAAATCTTGCGCATTCGTAAACAAAGGATGAAAACGTACAAACTCACAAACAATATTTTCTTTTTGACAATACGCTTTAAAAGCAAGCTGAAAAGCTTGAACTAGCTCACGCTTATGGACTTCTTCACATTTCGTAATGCGAGGACCACCATAGCCATAAGGTGTCGTAATATCAAAATAGGGTTCTTCATTGATGCTTATTGGAACAGCTCTTTTAATGAACATGTGATTGACTGTTCCTAAATCATGATGAAATTCAAAAACCTCGCACGTTCCTTGTTCAATTTTTTCATAGAGTCGACCATAATTTGGTTCAAAGTAAATATCATTCACCTCAAAGATGCCTCCTTCACCTGGATTTAAAAAACACTGACAGATTGATCATAAAAGCTAGCTGTTAAGATTTTCCACTCTTCATCAAATAGTCTACCACAGTTTTTTTGTTTATTCACTAAAGAAATCAGATTTTTGAGATTATTCACCTTTTAAGCTATTCATACAAAGATACCGTTGATCAGTAGACACAAATAAAAATCGTTTCACCCGATTGGATAAAACGATTTTTATGGCCTTCTGCTTATTTCTCGCTAATGTATGACTGTTTTAACTTTTCCTCAAAAAGCTTTAACAATCGATCTTTAAGTTCAGGGCGTTTTAAAGCAAATTCAATAGTCGTTTCAATAAAGCCAAATTTTTCACCGACATCAAAGCGCTGTCCTTCAAATTCATAAGCATAGACAGACTGTACTTCGTTGAGCTGTTGGATAGCATCGGTTAATTGAATTTCGCCGCCTGCACCAAGCTGATGCTGTCCTAAAAAATCGAAAATTTCAGGTGTCAAAATGTAACGGCCCATAATGGCATAATTGGATGGAGCAGTTCCCGCTTCTGGCTTCTCCACAAAGTTATCAACTTTAATTAGCTTTCCGTCAATTGAAACGGGATTAATAATGCCATAACGATGCGTTTCGTCTTCTGGAACTTGCTGAACGCCGATGACACTTTTACCAGTCAACTCGTTTTGCTTCATCAACTGAGCAAGACAAGGCTCGTCGTTTTCTACAATATCATCGCCTAGCAATACGGCAAATGGTTCATTGCCAATAAAGCGGCGCGCGGACCAAATGGCATGACCAAGTCCAAGTGGTTCTTTTTGACGAATGTAATGGATTTCCACATTGGAAGTTTCTAGAACCGAATCAAGCATGTCAATCTTGCCTTTTTTTAATAAGGTGTCTTCCAATTCAAAGGCGTGGTCGAAATGATCTTCAATGGCACGCTTTCCTTTACCAGTAACAATGATAATGTCTTCAATTCCAGAAGCAATTGCTTCTTCCACTATGTACTGAATTGTTGGCTTATCGACGATAGGTAGCATTTCTTTTGGCATTGCTTTAGTTGCCGGAAGAAATCGTGTTCCAAGACCAGCAGCTGGAATTATTGCTTTTTTAACTTGCATCTTTTCACCTTCTCATTCTTATTTTCTAAGCCTTTATTGTTTAATAATAACAGTTCTCTATTATAAAGCTATTGTTATAAAACCGTTTCAGCCTTAGCACGACGAATCGCTTTTAACATGAAAATATTTTATTAATAAATTTTGAAAATAAATCAATTTTATTGATAGCTGTGCTAAGATAAATAAGTCATACGTCCTTAATTACATTCAATAATTTCTATTTTTTTATAAATAACTCTATCTTTTTACTCTCTACTAAATAAAGGAAGTGTAAATTACTTGAACGTTTTACCATTGTCTTACGATCCACGATTAATCTTTCTTTCGGTCGCTGTCGTTTTCGTTTCTTCTTTTATCGCCTTGAACATCAGCGGAATGTTGCACGAGACCGTTGGAAAAGCACGAATAAAATGGATCTTGTTCGGAGCTCTCGTCATGGGACTTGGCATTTGGTCTATGCATTTTATCGGTATGCTGGCTTTTCATCTCTCGATGGAAGTAACCTATAATACAGCGTTGGTTGTTATTTCAATCTTTCCGGCTCTTTTCGCAAGCGGACTTGCTTTCAGCATTATCAGTAAACCCGTCGTCCAAAAATTCGAGGTAATCGCTGGTGCTGTTTTAATTGCAACCGGCATTGTTGCCATGCATTACACTGGGATGGCCGCGATGCAAACGCAGGCGATTGTCTACTATGATGCCGTACTGTGGATATTGTCAGTAGTGGTCGCGTTAGTCGCTGCTCTATTAGCCATGTTTTTACTGCATTATTCGAGAGACCGGCACGGATTTTCTTGGTCAAAAATAGCCAGCGCTGCGCTGATCACGATCGGTGTTTCAGGCATGCATTACATCGGCATGTTAGCTGCACGATTTGAAGCGTCTACTCATCACGTAACAACAGCTCCTTCAATGAACAGTAGTTATCTTGCTTATAATGTTGGGATTGGCATGGCATTAATTTTGCTGATTGCTGTACTGAGCATTCGCAGCGACAACAAAGTAAAATCATTACTTGATGAATACAATCGTCAATTTCAATCGATTATCGAATCCGCAACAGATGGGATTGTCGTAACAGATGCAAAAGGCACAATCATCCAGTGGAATGGAGGCGCACAGTCTCTTTTTGGCTACAACAAAAAGGAAATTGTTTACGAAGATGTTCGTTTAATTTTTCCTGAAGCACGCCAGGATCCGAGTCAATACGTCGAAGCATCAATCACTCAAAAAACGCTTGAGCTAATTGGCTCAAAAAAAGATGGCAGCCAGTTTCCAGTTGAATTATCCATAGGATCTTGGGAAACAGCCAAAGGCAACTACTACAGCCTGATTATTCGAGACATCACTGACCGGAGAACAAACGAAGAGAAAATCAGCAACCTGGTCTACCTGGATTCGTTAACGAGCTTGCCAAATCGCCGATTGTTCAATGATCGCCTTCGTTCGACAATCAATCAAGCACTAGAAAGTAAGATGGTTTTATCTGTACTTTACCTTGACTTAGACCATTTCAAGATGGTCAACGACACGTATGGTCATCAACTAGGGGATCAGCTGTTAGTGAAAGTGGCCGATCGCATTAAATCCTGTATCCACAAAAATGATACATTTGCGAGGATTGGCAGTGATGAATTTGTTTTACTGCTGCCCAACACGGACGATGAAAAAACTCAAACTACCGCACAGAAAATTTTAGAGATGTTAAGTAACCCCTTCCAATTAAACAACGAAGCTGTTTTTATTACGCCTTCTATCGGTGCTAGTTTATTTCCAGCGGATAGCACAGATGCTGAAACTTTAGTGAAAAATGCCGATCTTGCGATGTACCGCGTGAAAGAAGAAGGCAAAAACAACTTTCAATTTTTTACTTCTGAGATGAATGAACTGATTGCTCGGAAATCAAAAATTGCTATGAGTATCCGAAAAGGCTTAGAGCTGAACGAATTTTCGGTTCATTATCAGCCACAATTTGATCTTGAAACCGAAAAAATCATTGGTGTTGAAGCGTTGGTTCGCTGGCATCATGCGAAGCTTGGAACCATTTCTCCTGCTGAATTTATTCCAATTGCAGAAGAAAGTGGCATGATTCTGCGTATCGGTGAATTTGTTCTTCGAACTGCTTGTCAACAAACAAAAGATTGGCAAGATGCAGGAGTAGAGCCGTTTCGCGTAGCTGTCAATATTTCAGCGAAGCAGTTTTCACAAGGGAATATTGCCGAAGTCATCACGTTAGCTTTAGACGATGCGGGACTCGCACCTGAATTTCTTGAACTCGAATTAACTGAAAGCATCATTCAAGGCGCTACATCCGCCATTTCAAAAATGCAACAACTCAAAGCGATGGGCATTCATTTATCAATTGATGATTTTGGTACTGGCTACTCTTCTTTAAGCTATTTAAAATTGTTCCCGATTGATACATTAAAAATTGACCAACATTTCACACGCAATATTCTCATTGATTCAAAAGATGCAGCTTTGGTCGACACAATCATCCAAATGGCTCGTAATCTAGGATTGAATGTAATCGCTGAAGGCGTGGAAACTTTGGAACAGCTAACATTTTTAAAAGCTCGACGATGCAATCAAGCTCAAGGCTATTATTTTCAAAAGCCTTTATTGCCTGAAAAAATAGAGGAATTGTATTTGAAAGTAAAAACTAGATAAATCGTTAAAAATAGCGTCTGCCAGAAGTTCAGTTTCTTGGCATGCGCTATTTTATTTGCTAGCGAGCAGCTTTGATAACGGATGTATGCCAAGACTCTGAATAATCAAGGACAAGATGACCACTGAAAACCCTAACGAAATCAATTCTGCTGCCGCTTCCCCAGTCGCTAGCGTTTCCAACTGTAGGAGTAAGAATACAGACATCGAACCACGGATGCCAGACCACGAAATGACGAGAGACTTTTTCCAAATGGATTTGTGTTTTTTGCCAGCTACTACCTTAAATGTACTACCGACAACAAGAAATCGAATCGCAATGCTCACAAACAAGATGAGGATTGCCAGTAGCCAATTATCCCATGATAAATATTTGGTTGCTTCGATGCCAATTAGTAAAAATAACAGCGACAACAGCGATGGTTCAACCACTTCCCAAAAGCCTGAAAGCGCTTCTCGGTAATGATCTTCTTTATTCGTATGTGAAAATTCCCAAGATAACATAATGCCGGCAAAAACGGTTGCTAATACGCCTGAAAATCCGAAGCTCTCAGCCAATTGAAACACACCATAAGCGAGCACGATACTAAGCATGACTTGATAATCACGATGATGCGTAATGTGAACCGCTTTACTCATCACCCAGCCTACAGCAACTCCCAGTAGGATTCCTCCCAGTGAAACGTAAAGAAAATCACCAAAAACAGTGATTATATCGAGCGATTGTGATTGCAGATACATACTCGACAAAACAGTGAATAAGACAATACTGGTGCCATCGTTAATCATTGACTCACCGTCGACAATATCCGCAATACTTTTATCAGACGCTGATTTTTTCAAAATGGAAACGACCGATGCGGGGTCAGTAGGTGCTAAAATCGCTGCAACTACGAATGCACCAGCCAGTGAAATCGAGAAAAACCAGCCGCCGATCCAAAAGATCGTCAGTCCCACAAGTACAATTGTCAGCCCGAGGCCAACTGTACTCAACAAACCGATCATCCCAGCATTTTCTCGTAGCGCTTTTGTTGAAAATTGATAAGCCGATACAAACAATAAGCCGGGTAAAAAGACATCGTAAATTAAATTTTCCGTTACTTCTACTTGATTAAAATAAGGAACAAATGACAAGCCGATCCCAATTAATACGAGCACTACCGGTACAGGAAAGTTTTCTTGTTTTTTATCAATTGTAAATACCAAATAACCGATACCTAACAGTAGGGTTACGAGTGCAGCTGACATTGCCATCTCCTCCAAAATTTAAAGCATCCATAAGTCAAAGATTTCCCTGAAACATAGCTTTTTAAACTAGCCGAGCACAGGAACTATACAGTATTTGTTCACTCAAAAGAAGCTATCTGTGTTTTCACAGATAGCTTCTTTTGAGTGAACAATCCATTAACGTTTATGTTGCAGACTGTTTTTTCGGTCTACGAGTCTTGTTGTTGCAAGCGGCGTTTAATCTGCAAGTAAGAAGCAACTTCTGTCAGTTCTTCATCGTTTACCGGTCGGTCATCTACTACTAACTTGATGGATTCTAAATCCAACACTTTTAGAAAGTCGAGCTCAGTAACTGCTTGGTTGCGTTCTAGTAAAAAATCTACTGATACTTTATAGTAATTAGCTAGACTTTCTAAATGAGCAACGCTTACTTGCTTTTTACCACTTTCATATCCCCAGATGACGGTTTTGGCAAATCCTGCTGCATTCGCCAAGTCTTCCACGCTCAATTGATTTTGTTCTCTCATTTGCTTTAATTTACCGCCAATTTGCTTCATTTAAAACGCCCCCTATTGTTGCGATAAGAGTTATATTGTCGGTCTATTATCCCCTTTCCACTTGCATTAAAACTGCTAAAACAGCTTCATAACTGTTTTGACTACAAATTACTCATAAATATTCTGAAATTTCAACTAATTTAATGCACAATTGTGGTAAAATAGAGTTAATTTCAAAAAAGAAAGGTAGGTATTAAGATGCTAAAAAAATTAATCTATTTGTTAATTATTGCTCTTATTTTTATTGTTGTAGCTGGAGAAAAAAATTTAAATAGCGTCAAGCTATCAGAAGAAGTGGCATTCCTTCCTACAATAGAAAAAGTACAAGCAGAGCCTATTGGCTTTTCAGAAAAGTTGGCTGCGGGGAATCCTGTGACGATTGTCTTTTTAGGTGACTACGTGACGTCTGCTGACTCATTGCCGGATGGCCACCCCAATCACGTATCTCTGTTGACTGAATGGTTGGATGAAAAATACCCGGAGCAAATAACCGTCATCAACGCAGGAATGAACGCCAATACCGTTTCTCATATGAAAGAGCGAATCGCCAGTGACGTTTTAACTCACGCTCCTGATTTGGTCATTATTTCCGCTGGGCTAAACGATGCACTTGGTGATTGGAAAATTCCTGTTGAGGAATACGCCAAAAATTACCGACTGATTGTGGAAGAAATTATCGCGAATGGTGAAACGGAAGTGCTAATTCGAACACCAAATCCTACGACTTCCTTTAAAGACAACTTAAAAATGCTGCCTTATATGCGAGCAAGCAGTAAACTCGCTTCACAAGACAAAGTTTATTTATTTGATTTTTATCAAGTGATGTCAAATGACGTTCATACGAAGAAAATCGCACAAACCGATTTGATACAAAATAAGTTGTACCCGAACACAAAAGGACAAGCTTATTTGTTTGGTGAATTCAAAAACTATTTGACGACAGCGTTCATTAACCAGTAAATGATTCATCTAAAAAAGAGTCTCAACCGACAATTGCTGTCGGTTGAGACTCTTTTTCTTTTACTTCACTAATAGATTTCTAGCTTCTCTAAACTCTCGAATGTGACGATCAAGAATATGGCCTTTTTCAATCACCATCGATTTTTGAATCATCTCTGTCCAGTTGCCTTCGATAAAGTTATCAACCATCGGCGAAAACCCTTCGCTCAATACTTTAGTAACGGTATGTGGGAACATCGCCGGCGTGTTGTCTACTGTGTAATGGATGATGCCATCCACTGTATAAACGGGATCATCAATCGTCGATGGACGCGATGTCTCGATTTCCATGTTTGGATCACAGCTAACGTCCACGATCATTGCGCCCTTTTTAAGACGCACTAAATCTTCTTTGTAAATAATGCGATCGGTACGATTGGTGTCCCACATAACACAGTTAACAAGAACATCGTAATTGCCCATATTTTTCATAAACAACGACTCGAGCTTACGGCCATATACATCGACATCGGCACCTAAACCATGAAGAATGCGCAGTACGCCTTTAGTCGTGTGACCATTACCGAGAACCGCTACTTTCGTTTCGTACGGCATTTTGCCGCAATATTGGTAAGCTTGTAAAATAGCAGCTTCTCCTGCTACTTCACGGTTGCGATAGAAAATATAACGTCCGTCTTCGAACATTTCTTCCCAAGCAATGACGGTGTGGTCTCCCGCAAGTACAGAATCTGTAAAAGCGATATCTTGAACTGCATGAGCCCAGCCAATCAATAATTTCCCAGGTGATAATTGATCAAAATAATCTGCGTTGCCTAATTTTACGTCGACAATGGCGTCACATTTTAGTACTTCTTCACGCGATACAAATTGTGCACCAGAAACTGCATATTCCGCATCTGCATAGCCAAGTGCGTCACCGTAACCCACTTCAAAAAACAATTGCTCGATATTTTTGATATTCGGCATGTCCTTCGGTAAAAGCGCTCTTCGTTTTTCGTTGTTTTTATGACTAATAACAAATCCTATAGTAGTAATAAGAAAACCTCCAATTGATGAAATAAAGTAAATACTGATCTGCAAATAATCGACAGTTCATATAGAAGTGCCCGGACAATAGTCAAAAATTGCCGAGCAAATTTGTATATTTATATCTTTTCCGTAAAGCTGACCTACTCAGCATCATACCATATTTCGGGAACATTATAAGTATTGTGTAACACGAATTAAAAATAAAGATCAAACGTGTTCACAGTTGATCCGCGACGCAAAGTAACTACCGCAAAGACAGTTATTTTCTAGCCCTTGGTTGTTCTTTTTTATTCGATTCAACAAAAAAAGCGTTGAAAACCAACAAGGTTTCAACGCTCTAGTGTGCTTAATTAATGCAACATAATGGAACCACCATCGGCCATCAATGTTTGTCCCGTCATGTATTTGGAATCTTCCGAAGCTAAGAATACAGCAATCGGTCCAATATCATGTTCCAAATCGCCAAACCGGCCGAGTGGAATGTTGTTTTTCACTCTTTCATAGTATTCAGGTTGCGCTTTGGCCCATTCCCGTACACCCGGTGAGTCAGCTACTGGGCTAATCACATTGACATTAATGCCAAATTGCCCCCACTCGTTTGCAGCGACACGCGAGATCCCCCGTATGGCTTCTTTAGCAGCTACATAAGCCACTTGTGTTGCATGACCTTCTAAACCAGCTCCTGAGGCAAAATTAATAATACTTCCTTTCGTTTCTTTTAAGTAAGGAAGTGCTGCTTGCATCAGGTAAAATGTCGGATAAAAGCCAGTACCAAATGATAAATCAATATCTTCTTGCGTAGTGTCTTCAATTAACTTTTGTTTAGAGGCATGCGCATTGTTCACTAAGACATTTAGCTTACCGTATTTCTCAATTACAGTATCAATAATGCCACTTAGTTTGTCACGTTCCATCAAGTTGGCTTTTAAGAACATAGACTTTGGAGAAATTGCCTGCAACTCTTGCTCCATCGCTTTACCTGTTTCTTCGTTTAAATCGACAACAACGACAATTGCGCCTTCTTTAACCATTGCTTTTGCCATTCCTCCGCCAATTCCTCCAGCTCCACCGGTGATAATGACTACTTTGTCTTGTAATTTATTCAATCCGAACAGCTCCTTAATTAGTTTATCGCAACTAGTTTAACACTAAACTAATTACCTTTAAACTATTTGCATGTTCTTTCTCTCAGTTAAACCAATTGCTTTTTCATCATGTCCACCAAATACGCCATGTCCTCTACAGTATAGCGCTGATCGCAAGGCAGTGGCAGGATGTTGGCAGCGTATTGGTATTCGGTACTTCCTTCTGGACAGTCATCGAGAACATTTGGCCACAACAACGGAATGTAAATTTTCTGCTTGGCGAGTCTACTTCTACTGGCGACACCATCTTCTACTAAGAGTGGATAAGCAAAAGCCCCTTCTGGCATTGTTAGTTTCAGCAAATTTTCTTGTCCCAATTGTTTGTCTAGGTAGGCATAGTTTTCATTTCGTAGTCGATTGGCCTGTTCATAATCGACAGCGCCCATAATGTTGCCTGTGAGTTTTGACATCGTCCGGAGCGGTGCTTCAGAAAGTTTGTCGTTACTGCTGCGAAAATCTGCGTAATAGTCGCTAGCTGTTCCCTCAAGGCGACCAAGTACGTGTGTCATGCGGTCTTTTGAAACGTCCTGCTGGAGTGTTTCTGCTAGTACGACGTCCGTCGCTAAATAAGCACCGTCCGGCACGCCAAAGTATTTGCGGCAAGAGTAAATCGTATCGACGCCTTTTATTGGCTTCTGGAAAAAAGCCTGACTATGATCTAAAATCAGTTGGTCGTAGCGTGTTTTTAGCGCACGCGTTTTTTCTTGTGTGACTTGGCCATACAAATTAACGACATACAAATACTCCCCTTGCAGCAACGGCTTGTCAAAAATCGGTTGAAACTGTGCGTCAACAGAATAATACTCATATTCATAGCCGTATTTAGTCAACAGATTACTAACCGAGTCGCATAAATAATAGGGGATGTAGAGTTTTTTCATGTCACGTGCTTTCAATAAATACAACAATGCGTTACTGCCGCTATTTAACGCCAGCAACTCGCTATAAAATTCATCGTGGATTAACTTCTCCATGCCAAAGTATCCGCCTAGTTCTCTCATATTAGATCGCCCTTTCATCTTCTGCATTTATGTCTGACCGCACCTTTTATGCTAGTTTCCGCACCTCAAATGGTCAACACCGCACCTCAATCAACCATTTCCGCACCTCGCAGCGTATTTTCCGCACCTCAGTCACTAAACCGTACCTCGCATATCATCCTCGGTATAACGGAAAATAACCGGGAAGTTCTATGCCGCCATTTTGACGCTTGGCTTCGACCAATTGGTCATAAGCTTGCTGGTTATGGATTTTCTTTCCCATCAATAATTCGAGTGGCTCTGCTTTGGTGAAATTCCGCTTAAAACGGTAGAGATTTTCGTTAGGCGCACCTCCAAGATGAACTTCCTTCTTGTCATGCTCGACTGCCCAGCGGCAAAGTTCATATACGATGAGACTATTGCCGGATAGCGATGAGTATTCCGGGTCATTCGCTGTTAAATGATAATGAGCGTACTCTCCGTGGTGAAGTACAAATGTAGCCGAAATATACTGTCCTTGGTGCTTCGCAAACAACAGAAATTGGCTCCCTCCAAATTTTTCAAAAGAGCTGCGAAGAGATTCTATTGAAAATAAATAATACGGTTCGATTTGATTTTTTTTAACTGTCAGCATGTACAAACGGTGAAATTCTTCAACATGTTCACCAGTAAAATCGAATTCAATTTCTACATCTTTTTTTAAAGCTTTTCTGACTTGTCCTCTTGTAACAGAAGCAAATTGTTGCATAAAAAAATCTTCTTCCCTTAAATCGATATACAACACATGTCCATTGTCTCGAAATTCGTAAAGCGATTCGAAATCCAATCGGTTTTTTAACCATGGACTAAAGCGAACATATTCCGTAACGATTCGGTGTTCGTCACAATAGTCGCCAAATTCTTTCTCAAAAAGATTTATAAGCTGGGGTTTATTTTCTAGGTCACCTGATAGAATGATGGGTCCGCTAAAACCATACGGCGTAATGATATCGTAATACGTCTCTTCTTCTATTTGTACCGGTGTTGGACGAACGATAAATTGATAAAAAATATGGCCTAATTCATTGTTTATTTCAAAAAAATGGACTTTGCCATCTTGTTCTTTTGTTTCGAAAAATTTGCCCCATTCAGGCAAAAAATAAATATCTGGCATGACAGTGGCCATATGCTCTCCTCCTAAATCGACTTGCGTTTTTTTGAACTAATAGACAGGTACTGGTGATCCCGAGCTACGGTATGCAGGAAACTGGTCGCTGCCCGTTGATGCGTTATTTATGTAGCACAGTTGTTCATAAACCGCTCTATTCCAGATTTTGCGACCTATAAAATACGTCAATTCTGAGCGCCGTCCAAATTTCTTTTTAAAAAGATACAGCTTGTCATCCATGTCTTTCGTCCGACCACCGCCGTGATGAATTAATTCTTTGCCTTGCTCTTTTCCCCACAACGCAAGAGCATATTGAAGAATATAAGCCGGCGCCAGCTGATGAAACTTCTGGCATGTACCTGTGAGATGGACGTGAATAAACGAGTCACCGACAAAATTTAAACTCATGCCGATAATTTGTTCTTCGTACGTCACTTCAACGACTACCAAATAATCACTCAACCGGTCTATGCATTGCTGAAAGTACTCATCATTAAAATAATAGATCGTCTTTGCAGCATTGCGTTGCATTGTGGAATAATAAAGTTTCTTGAAATCCTCTAAATTTTTCGGATGTTCGATGATGCGATACGTGACGCCAGCTTTTAAACCGTGACGAATATCTCTTCTACAAGAAGCCGAATATTCCGTAAGAATCGGATCATCGATGCCTGCCAGTCTCGTTTGAATCGTCTGACGCCTGAAGTTCAGTTCGTAGCACGATTCAAAGTCTAGATGATTTTTGATAACTGGATGAAAACGAACCGATTCGGAAACAATGTGGTGGTTAGCGCAATACTTTGCAAATTCTTCTTCAAAAGCACTTACCAATGCTACCTTGTTGCTATTTTCGCCGCTAACAATTCTTGGACCTCCATAGCCATAAGGTGTCACCAAATCATAAAACACCTGACCAGTTAATTTGTGTGGAATTTCACACTTGATAAACAAATGCTGTATCTTTCCTAACATATGTTCAAAAATAAACTCTTGGCATTCACCTTTTTCAATTTTTTCATATAAACGGCCATACTCTTTGTTAAAATAAATATCGTTCATTTAGAGGCCCTCTTTCTTACTGAAAATTGTTTCTGGAATTTATTTCATTTTCCCAGTTACTAAGGATGCTGTTCTCATTTTACCACCTAGTTAACTAATAATACAGATAATTAAGAAATCTTTTTAAATTTGTGTATTAAAAAACGCCACCGAATTTGGCAGCGTTTTAGGCTATTCCTCTGTAAACACAGCGAGTGGTAATAGCGCACTAACGATGTATTGCCCCGCATCGACGATTTCGGAGATTTTAAGGTCGACACAGGCGCTTGACAGCAAGTAGGCATCTTTGGGATCCATTTCGTAATTCTCAGAAATGTGTTCCACCATCGCGCGGATAGCGTCGCGCGCAGCTTCCATCAAATCAGGTCCCACTCCTGTTGTGCCGTAAAATCCTTTGTGGTCGACTTTTGGCGTCAGTGCGCCAGCTGTTTGAAACTGCGGTGCTGGAATTGTCTTGCCTTTAATCAATCGGAATTTTAACGATGCCTGCATCGGACATTCCACAGCACTGACGCAAACTTCACCGTCTCCTTGTGCCGCATGAGCGTCCCCACAGCTGAACATCGCCCCCGCTACTTGCACAGGCAAATACAATTTCGTGCCCACAGTTAAATGCCGCGTGTCCATATTGCCACCAAATGTGCCAGGCGGCATAATGGCTTGCCCTTCCGCATTTTGGGGACCAACACCCATCGTGCCGAGAAATGGTGTAATGGGTACTTTAATGTTGTCGCTAAAATGGATGAATTGCCCGTCACTCAAATCAAAAGTTCGTAAGTAGGCCTCCGGAAACTCTTCAGGCAATAAACCAAGTCCCGGCAGAATCGACATCCAGCCCCAGCTTCCGGGAACCAACTTGACGATCTCAATTTCCAGCGTATCTCCGGGTTCGGCATCTCGAATTTCGACGGGTCCCGCGAGTGGATACACTCTCGCCCAGTCGAGTCTAGCAATGTCTTCTGTCACGGAGTCTTTATTGAATTGATCATCAGCCACTTCGCGTGTGGAAAATTCCACTTGATCGCCGCTGTTGATCGTGAGTACGGGCTGCGGGTCTTTGTCCCACGTATAATGAACGCGGTTTTCTGGAAATTGATGGGTAGTGGTCATATAGGATATCCTTTCTTTGGTCAAAGTTGTATTTGGAGCTGCTATAGCGCGTGTATTCTCTACTGGATTTCCCAGTTAAATGGATATACTGTCCGATTGGAGTGAAATACTGTCCGAATCGCTCCAAATACTGTCCGATAAATGAAAATACTGTCCAAAACAAGTGAAATACTGTCCAACGCTCTAAAATCCGTTTGATTATCCGCAAAATGGCAAACAAAAGTTTGCGCTTTCCACACAAATTTGCTGGAGGCTAAACTACTTTTGTGCATAATAGCTTTTATTTCATAGCTAGGAGATTGGTTGATCCCCCTCATAACTTCAGGTTTCGCACTCAATGAATTACTTCAAATTTGGCTTCTGGCCTTTCATTAGCTCCAGCTTCTCGAGGGCATAGGCCACGTTGAGAACTTTTTCTTCTTGAAACGCAGGACCCATAATTTGCAGGCCAATTGGTAATCCGTCACGAACACCGCACGGAATACTGAGTGCGGGTAATCCTGTCAAATTGCCTGGTCCCGTAAAACGAATCACTTCATCCAAGAAACTCAATGACTGACCGTTAATATTGACCATGCTGTCACCAATCGACGGTGGCAAAAAAGGCAAAGTCGGTGAAATGAGCACATCCACTTTTTCAAATGCCGCGGCAAATTCGAGATTTAGCTTGCGGCGAATTTGCTGGGACTGTACGTAGTCAACACCCGACATGAGCTCGCCTACTTCTAACAAAAAGCGAACATCCTCCCCAAATTTCTCCGGCTGTTTGACGAGATTGTCATGATGGACGGCGCTCGCTTCGGTCGTAATGGTCACCAGTTCCGCGAATTCTGCTTGTGCCAATGACGGAATTTGAACAATTTCGATCCGTGCGCCTAGCTTTTCTAGCTGTTGCAACGCATTTCGGACAGCTTCATCAACACGGCTATCGACATTTTTGAAAAAATAACCTTCTTCAATACCGATGACTAATCCGTTGACGTCTTCATTCAATAAACCAGAATAATTTTGCGTTGGCCGGTCAACCGAAGTGGGATCTTTCGGGTCGTAACCACCGAGCACTTCTAGTAACAGCGCCGCATCAAAAACGGTTTTTGTCATGGGGCCAATGTGATCAAGGCTCCAAGCTAACGGAAAACAACCATACTTGCTAATGCGGCCATGGGTCGGCTTTAAGCCAATGATGCCACAACTCGCCGCCGGAATCCGAATTGATCCACCGGTATCGGTTCCGAGTGAGGCAATGGCCATGTCTGCAGCCACCGCAGCACCTGAGCCACCACTCGAGCCGCCTGGAATTTGGTTGAGATCCCAAGGATTTCGACAAGCACCATAATGCGGATTGGTCGTCGTTGCGCCCCACGCATACTCATGCATATTGAGTTTGCCGTGAAACGTCACACCGGACATCTTGAGTTTTGAAACCACGGTCGCATCAAAATCAGCAATAAACCCTTCGTGGATTTTTGAACCCATCGTCGCCGGTTCATCTTTAAAATACAGAATGTCTTTCAATGCCATTGGAATCCCATGCAAAAAACCGCGGTAATTACCGCTTTGGATTTCTTGTTCTGCTTGTCTCGCAGATTCCAGTGCTTGCTCTTTTTGAACAACAATAAAAGCATTGATGTCTTTGTTACGAGCATCCACATTCGCTAAGACTGCTTCCGTTAATTCAACAGGTGATAGCTGCTTGTCGCGCAATTTAGGTGCCAGTTCTCCAATCGATTGTGCTGCTAACTCGTTATTCATGGACGCTCACCTCCTGGTACATGTGTCAGTGCCATATCAAAATCTTTTAACTTCGAGCTGTCTACTGTTTCCCGTAACTTTTGTACAGCTTGCATCTGCTGCACCAGCATTTCCTGATGTTCCTCCGGTACTCGAATTCCCCGCTCTTCTAAAATCTTGTGAATGCCCTCTACCATCGAAAGTCCCCCCATTTGGATGATTTTAAAACGTCTGAGAATCTTAGCTGTCTACCGAAAGTTTAACACAGTTCACAGATAGTTCAGTCTTTTTGGAACGATTCGCAAAATGAAAACCTTACTAGCTAGAATGTTCTTTTCGCCGACAAGGTCTTTATAACGGGTAGCGTCTAGCAAACTCGATATGTTCATCATGACAAGAAGGAATTGCCATTTACCTAGTTATTCGTTTTGATTTCGAATATTTTTTTCATTTCGATCGCCTTTTCCCAGTTAAATGGATATACTGTCAGATTCGAGTTAAATACTGTCCAAATCGCTCCAAATACTGTCCAATAAACGAAAATACTGTCCAGATCGAGTGCATTACTGTCCAAAGCCTCAAACCCCATCCAATTACCTAAAAAAAAGGAAAGCGCACTGCGCTTTCCGCTAAAACCTGAACGCCGAACGCATGTATTGGTCGGTTCCAAGCAGTTTGGCTTGGAACCTTGCCCTTAGCCATTCAGTCGTTGTTACTTCTGGCTTTTGATAGCAAAGGACGTCCATCATTCCACATGACGTTTACCGGCAGTTCAAAAAATGCGCTAAGTTGTTCACTGGTGACGAGTTTTTGGGTATCTCCAGAAGCGAAGACGCGGCCCGCTTTAAGCAACAGGATTTTTTTAAATTCCGGTAAAATTTCTTCTATATGATGCGTAACGTAAATGATGGTCGGGCCATTTGGTTTTTTAGCGATGGCCGCGATCGACTCAAGCAGTTCTTCGCGTGCGATAAAATCGAGTCCGGCAGTTGGCTCATCGAGAATGAGTAACTCAGGATTCGCCATTAACGCGCGACCAATTAGCACGCGTTGCTTTTCACCTTGCGACAGCGAGTGATAATGTCGATTGGCATACTCAAGGCAGCCGAGTTCTTGGAGAATATCGACACCTTGTTGATCGATTGCTTCTGTCGTTTCCTGGTAAAGACCAAGTGAAGCAAACGCTCCGCTTAACACCACTTCGTAAGCATTATCATGAGTCGGCAACTTTTGCTGAACAGACGCTGACACAAAACCGATTCGGCTGCGCAATTTTTCCGCCAGATAAGTCTTACCGAACTCTAGGCCGAGCACGGTGACTTTTCCTTGTGTCGGGAAAAAATAGGCATTGATTAAATCCAATAACGAGGTTTTACCGGCACCGTTCAAGCCGTATAACACCCAGTGCTCGCCTCGTTGGACTTGCCAATCTACTCCGTCCAACAGCAGTTTGTCATCTCTGCGACGCGTTACGCCTTCGAGTTCCACCATCATTTTCATAAACGAATGTCCTCACGGCTCTGGACTAAAGCTACTTGCCCCGCTGCTAGTGGATCAGCTTTTTGCAGCTCACCAAAATTCAGTCCTGTCAGTTTTTCAATTTGTTCGATCGGCACTTGATACGTTTCGAATTTTCCGTAGACAAATTCCAAATTACCGCCAATCAAATCTTCTTGTGTTTGCACATAAGCCGTTGCTGATAGCTCTGTATCGTCTTTCACCATTACAGCCACTTTCCAAAACTGGCTTGGAATTTTTGCACCTCGGTAAATCCGGTCGCTGTCACGGAACACCGGTCCTGTAAAAATCGACACTTTCATGTCGTGATCGCGCGCATTATCGAGCAGGTAATCCTCTAAATCAAGCCATACTTTTTGATTGAAATTTTTATGCTGCGGAGAGCTATTGGTAAAATGGAACGTGTGCTCATTGGCTTTTACGGCATCAATGCCCCAGTTTGGATCGCGTCGACGCACCAAATGGCCACGGTCAATATCATTTGATTGGTAAAAATCATTGCCGAGTTGATACGATTCATCAATACGTGGATCAAAATACCAGCGGTCTCTGCTTCGTTTGACGTCTACGAGTTGATTGCCATCGATGTTAACGGCTGTGAAAAAAGCAAGACGCCGCGACTGACTCATCGCAATCGAGAAATGCGTATAATCCAGTTCGAGCTTACCATCTGTCGTTTTCGCTACGTCTGCTAGCATGGCGTCACTTAAACCAGGCAACGCTACAGTGAATCTTTCGCCTAAAAATGCGGGGTTATAACCTGTTGCACCAGCATACCAATCGGCGTCCAGCACCCCTACTTCCATCGGTGTGGCCGTTGATCCCGGCATAACCACTGAAAGCAACTGATCTAGTAGTTTACGCGACTCCTCATTTTCTATTCCGCCCCGCTTGTCACTGAGATGTTGAATAATCGAACTGATGCGAATGCCTTCATTGGCAATCCAGACGCTGTTGTCATTCGGGTCGGGAATTCCGGCGTGGTGCAGCGAGACGACCATCCACTGATCATTAAAAACAGGTGAGCCAGACGAACCGGGTTCTGTGTCGCTGACATACTGAACAAAATCAGAAGAAATGAACTTGACTTCGTTTTCACGAATGGTAATTGCTTTTGGCCCCCCGTTTGGATGTTGGATGATGGTGACGTACTCACCTTCAAGAATTTTCCCTGGCTTTGGCAGCAGCGGCAAATAGCCGAAATTCGACAACGGTACCGCGTTTGAATTATTCGGTTCCACTGCAACCAGCGTAAAATCAAGCGCTTCATTGGTGATGAAAAACAGGCGAGGATCCAGTCTGAAACTAATGATTTCAAGCGGCATAAAATGGACATCGTCTTGATAATTAAATTCAGCCACTGCATACATCGCTGATTCTGCCGTTTCCAGTACATGATTGTTTGTCAGCAATAAATTCGGCGACACAAGAAATCCCGTACCGTAGCCTTCAAGCTGTCCGTTTTTGCCACGAATGGCGATGCGGCATACTGCTTTACTAACGTCGAGTCCGGCCTGTAAATGCGCAATCGGAAACAAGTCGCTTTTGTTGATAATGCGTTCAATCGCCAAATTGTCGTGATGATTGATAATACTCGACCGCGTCATCATTTTCTCTGTCGACGCCGCAGTAAAGCTTGCTGTTTCCTGCTCTTTTTCGAATTTCAAATAGCGTTGCAACGCTTCTTGTTGAATTTGTTTCATTTTGTCAGTCATCTTCCTCCAGCTCCTTCCGATTCCTAAAGAAATTATGATTTGTGCTTACTAGTTCTATTTTCTAAATAAAATTAAATATTCTATTTTTTTACTTTATAAAAAGTTTATCACATGTGAATAGAGAAAACCCGTTCCATTGGATGGAGCGGGTTTTCAAGTCCAGTTAACGTGTCCATTTTTTATTGTCATTCTTAATCACGGTCTTTTCACCCGTTTTTGAATCCCGAACCACTTTATCTTCTGTTGGAACATCTCCTGTGCTTTCGTCCGGTGTCGGTTGATGTTCTTCGCCGACTTCACGGCTGCCGTTCTGACCGTCAGACTCCCAGCCTTCATCGCTACCACTCAGCACCTCGCTTGTTTTCTCGACGATTTTTTCAAACGTGGAGTCGTGATCGTCTTTCTTGTGTTGTGAATTATTTGTCATCGTGCATTCCTCCTGAATGTATAGTTGCTTGTACTTTACCCGGTGTGCAAAGAGATACTCTTTTTTAGAGAAAGTGGAATTGAGGTGTTAGATTTGGGGTTGGACAGTATTTTTCAGATTTGGACAGTATTCCGGCTTGAACGGACAGTATTCGCGTCAAATCCGACAGTATTTCAACTGATTCGGACAGTATTCCCAGATTACCCCAAAAAAACGAAAAGAATTAGCGATGCAAGCCCATGGAAAGCGCGCTTTCCGCTAGCTGAGATGCTAGACTTGCTTGTTGCTGGATTGCTTGTATCGTTGAGCGGACAGTATTTTGGCGATACGGACAGTATAGGGCGCTTTTTCGACAGTATTTTTCTAATTTGGACAGTATTTGCTCTCAATCCGACAGTATGACCAATTCCTCCCATAAAAACCTTCAGAATGCCCAAGTTCAGGAAAACGCCATGGCGCTTTCCTGAACTTGGGATGCTTAGCTTTCCGAAGCTTCGGGTATATAGTTACTGCAACGGAATCTACATAAAAAGGGGCTATGCACAATGGATTTTATTACATTGAATAATGGATTGAAAATGCCACAGCTAGGCTTTGGTGTTTGGCAAGTAGAAAATGACGAGGCGACAAAAGTCGTTGCCAAAGCATTAGAGACGGGTTATACGTCAATTGATACTGCCATGATTTATACAAATGAAATCGGTGTGGGGAACGCCTTAAAAGACACCAAGGTGCCACGTGAAGACTTGTTTATCACGACCAAAGTGTGGAACAGCGATCAAGGATACGACAATACCTTGCGTGCATTCGATGAAAGTTTAGAGCGTCTGGGTCTTGATTATGTGGATTTATACTTGATTCACTGGCCGACTCCGGAGTTTGATCATTATGTTGAAACGTATAAAGCATTAGAAAAGTTGTATAACGATGGCCGTGTAAAAGCGATTGGCGTTTGTAACTTTGAAATTGAGCATTTGCAGCGATTGCTGGACGAATGCGACGTTCCACCAGTATTGAACCAAGTGGAGTGTCATCCCTACTTGGCGCAAAAGGACTTAAAAGAATTTTGTGCCAAGCATGATATTTTCTTAGAAGCTTGGAGTCCGCTTGAACAAGGGGGCGATGTGCTGAAGGATCCTACCGTAGTCAACATTGCGGAGTCAAAAGACAAATCACCCGCTCAAGTTGTGTTGCGCTGGCATTTGCAGAACAACACCATCGCCATTCCGAAATCTGTTACTCCATCGCGCATTGAAGAAAACTTTGATGTGTTTGATTTCGAGTTAACAGAAGACGAAATGGCGGCGATCGACGCGTTAAACAAAGAACGTCGCAATGGTCCGCATCCCAATGAAATGAATAGCCGTTAACTAGAAAGCCGCCTCTTCAGCGATTGAAGAGGCGGCTTTTTATATGCTTGCTGCTTATTGTTTTAGCACACCAATCACTCTGCCGTTAATGAAGACATCTTCACTTCGCATAATAATTGGTTCATAGCTTGGATTTTCGGACACCAGGATGATTTCACTGCCCATTGGCATGTATTTTTTCATGGTCGCTTCGCCATCGATAACGGCTATAACAATGTCGCCGTTAGCAGCATTATTTTGCTGATGAACAAAGACGACGTCTCCTTTGTCGATGCCAGCGCCGTTCATGCTGTCTCCTGTCACTGTTAATGAAAACGTTTCAGTTGGAGATACTAGCCATTCACGTGGCAGCGTATGAAATGTTTCGTAGGATTCAGTCGCTAAAATTGGCAAGCCCGCCGCAACGTTCCCAATCAGTGGGACTGCCACAGTTTCATGTACTTGCGTGAGCACTTCTTGCCCAGCTTCACTTATTTCAATTTGTCCTGGCGAATCACGATCTTCTGCATAATTGTATTGTCTGCCATTCTTAAGATTCTTATAGATACGCCGACTTTTCGTATCTGGTAAGAATTGGGCACGGCATTTCGGCAAATCTTGTACTTCTTCACCTTTTCGATCGATTATTTTGACTTCAAGCCCATCGGTCGCAATGCCGTAAAAAGCGCGACTATCGGCTTCCATATAACTCGTCAGCTGCTTAATGGCGTCTTCGATTCCGCTGCCAAAACGTTTGACTTCTGCAAGAATGTAAGGCCTTGCTTCTTCTCCTGTATAAACCTGCACCGCAATATCACAATACCCTTTTCTGGAAAACTGCTGAACAGGAAATTCCAGTTCCATCAGTTCATACGGATAGCCATATGTCTCGTGCAACTCTCGGATGAGCCATTGACGAGTAATTTCTTCTTTCGCATGGATATCAACAAGTTGATCCGTCATCTGGTATTCTGTCATACTGATGGATTCAAATGGCCGGAGAGATGCATCTTTTTTCATTCGTAAATGATTTCGTTGAATTTCTTTGACAAAGCTAGATGGTTTTTTTACTGAAGACATATACAGAAGCTCGTTTGCTCGTGTCATGCCTACATACAGCAATTTTCGCTCATCTGATTCGACTGTTTTTTGATCTTCAGCATCTGCATACAAATCCTGTGGAATCAATCCACTGTTTAAATCGATTAGGAAAATCACCTTGAATTCCAACCCTTTAATCGAATGCATTGTTACGAGTTTTACTTTATCGGATTCAAAATCCGGATCGTTACTTTGCAAAATTTCACAAGGGATTCCGACCTGCTCTAAATCGATAGCTGCACTTTCAATATTTCGCTTTCCTCGCGCCACAATGCATATCTCGGATAAGGCGTAATCATTTTTTAGCAATGCGATTTCCTCTGCTAGAAAATGGACCTGCTGTTGAGGCGTTAAAAAGAAGCGATAAATCGGCGGATGCCCGTGACGATCAATCAAGGCCGGTTTCACAAAATCGACATTCGACTGGATGCTTTCATCCGCTTCAATCAAATTGAAAGCCGCTGTCGAAATTTCCGTTGTCGTTCGGTAATTCTTGCTCAATGTACGTGATTTCCCGCTCATATCAAAGCCAATGGTCGTAAACGGACGTCCTTTCCCGAGCCAAGATTGCGGATAAATGCTTTGCGTGTTATCTGCAACAAACATGAGCGAAGAATATTCCTTTTCTTTATATAACTCTTTCAGAAACTCCAGCTGAACGCGCGTTAAATCCTGACTTTCGTCAATAATAATATGCGTGTATCGTCCAGCAGCACCCAAGCGTAATTCTGCTAACGCATAGAGGTTCATTTGTTTGAACGTTGTCAGTCCTGCTCTTTCAAGCAATTGACCAAACACTGTCATGACTTCATAAATAGCTTCACGGGTTTGCGAATTTTTCAATAATTTTTGTGGCGTTCCGCTGTTTCCTGAAGCACGGCCAATTCGATCTACCGATTGATACGTCTCAAGATCCACCATTGAACAAGAATAGATCCATTCTATTTCGTCTAATAGGAATTTACTGTTTTTTGGCAACAGCAGTTTAACTTCAGGGTACGCTTTTTTCACTTCGTGTACGGCTTGCACCATTAGTTTGTGAATTTGATCATTAGGAGCGATTTCAAGCTTTTTGCCTATACGTTTTTGATATTTCCTAAACTCTTTATACATCAAGCGATCAATTGTTGTTATTTCTACTTCTGCATCTGATGAGAAAAAACGTTCGGCTTCTTGCAGTTCTTTTTCAGCCATACGCTCATACTGATGCTTAATATAATAAAGTAAGGTTTTGTTGTAAGTTACTAGTAGAATTTCATCATTTTCTTCGTGACAATAATGATCCATCAAAAAATGGATTCTCCGAATCGCAACGGTCGTCTTGCCTGATCCCGCTACCCCTTTTACGAGCATCGGTCCTGATGGTTCTAGTTCAACAATGCGACGTTGTTCCATATTCAGCTTCACAGCACTACCTCCTCGATTTTACAACTTCTACCTATATTATAAGAATATTGAATCATAATAGCAAAAACTATTTCAAGTCAAATAATCGCTATCTCTTGATTCGTCGTCATATTGAAAAAATGCTGTCCCCCAATATAATTAGGGAACAGCATTTTCTGCCTATAGGTAAGTTACTCTCCAGTTGATTGCGGTTATTTTTAAAGTTATGGTTGTAAATTCCGATTACCTAAAATTTTTCTCAATAAACTGTTGTTCTTCCTCTGCACTCAGTCGCCCTGTTGCTCTACCCGCGGTGCCGCTGTACCAACTCCAAACCGTATTGTGAGCACTCACGATAGTGGAAAAATCATCTTGCTGCCAAGAAATTAAGGTTTGTTCGTAGTAATCGCCATTCTCATAATAGTGTTTATTGGCGTTTACGATCGTTAGTAGGCCTTCAATATTTTCATCTGTCATTTCGACAGCACCGTTTTTTTCCTTATCGACGACTTTTTGATGCGTCATTTGATGGAGGTGAATCTGTACTTCTCTTTCTTCCATGTCTGCTCGGCTGTCTTTATTGCCCGCTTTTTCAGTCGATTGACTTTGACGCTCCTCGATTTTCTCTGCGACTTGCTGAATTTCTTTGCCGCCAGAGGACTGCTTCGTGATAAAGTAATACCCTCCAGCTGCTACTAATGCCAATACCGCGACGCTTACTGCGATCGTTTTTAGAATTGATCTCATTCTTTGCAACTCCTTACTCTATTTCTTATTTGTTCCGGTCGTGACTATACTCCTATTTTTTATTATGTAGCACGGTTCGGCAGTTTTCAACCATTGTTTGGCAATTGAATAAACTCGAGTAACGAGGGTTTGTTCGTTTCTCCATAGCTAAAGAAAAAAAGCCCTTGTGAAGGAGCTTTTTTCGATTTATTGAATCAGGCTTAACATGTGGAAGATTTTAAGAAGCGACACAGCGGATAGGTTTCAATGATTCTCTTTTTTTAAGAGATATCTCGTTTTAGCGTGACTTGTCATCTATAAAACTATCTGCTATTTTTCCGAAAACAGCAGATAGCCCTCCTTGTGATTCGACATAACCAGTCAAACGATAAGCCAAATAAATACCGCCGATGTCAATCAAAACGTCGGAGATTCTTCCGCTTCGCAGGAAAAACAACTGCAGGAATTCCGTGAAATAAGCGAACAAGCTACAGAACACGATGGCTTTCGCATTGCTTCCAATTGTTTTGGCTAGCAAAAGAAAAAGAATACCGAAAGACAACGCATGGCCTATTTTTTGGAACACATACGTTTTACTGTCTAACTGGATGTCGCTCGTGATGAACAAATCCGAGAAATCGGGAAGCAAGCGAATATGAAAATCTATTTCTTGTGCGAACAACAAGGCTTGGAAGTTGTAGTTATTGGTAGCTAACAGGATGCAGAAGCCCCACAGGACAACCGGTATGTACTTAGTTTTCAAAACATTCTTCCCTTCGAACCCCTTTTTGTGTAGACTAGCGGTTCACTATATATGACATAAAAATTCCAGTAGATTCTCTAAGCTTATTATATGTCGGTTGATTTTAAATAACTAGTGCAAGTTTGTGGATAAGTAAAAAAGTGGACAGAGCCACTTTTTTGAGATGTCCACCCATCGCGTGCAGTCGTTTAAAGAAAGGGAACTAAGTTTTATTGTAGATGTAAAGGTTGTCCATCGAAAGCATGCATGTCCATTGGTGCAGCAAGGAATCTGGGTGCTTGTTGAAGGAAAGTCGCCAAATGCTCGGTAGCAATATGCGTTTCAAAAGTTTGTGCATCTCTCCAAATTTCGACTACGTGATAACGAAAATCTTGCTCAGTAGATTTCAATAAATCGTAGCTTACGTAGCCAGCTTCAGCTCTTGATGCTTGAATAAGTAGTTTGCTCGCTTTTAGAAATACGTGTTCTTGGCCTGGCTGTAGGTGCAAATGGACATAATTAATAATCATGAGTATCCATCCTTTCACTCAATTTTGAAGCAAGATTAACTTTTTTCAAGTAGCTTGAAGTCTTTGAGCAGCCACTAGGATTTTCCCTCGATTTGAACGACTAAAGACTACACGATTGTTAGTCCGTTTTATTGTTTGATGCTATTTCGGCCCTGAATAAACTGAACATTTAATCTACTGTAAATATTTTTACTCATATGAGCCACTGCCGTGTTCTTACCAAAACAAAAAGAGCAGCCGAGGCTGCTCTTTTTCTGAAATTGCTTATTCACTTTCAAAATTCTTACGCTTCTACAGCCTCGCCGCTGAATACGTGTAGGTCCATTGGTGCAGCCATGAAGCCTGGTGCTTGTTGCGTAAAGGCTGTGAAATGTTCACTCTTGTTATGAACTTCAGTTGCTTGTAGATCTTTCCAAACTTCAACCATTGTGTAGTGCTGGTCTTGTTCAGTTGATTTTTTTAATTCGTAGCTGATGTTGCCTTCTTCTGTTCTTGAAGCTTGAACCAGTGCTTTGCTGGCTTCTAGAAATGCTTGTTCTTGGTCTGCTCTTACTTGTAAGTTCGCGTGAATAATAATCAATGGGATCCATCCTTTTTGAGTGTAGTTACTGAAAAAAATCAGTAGTCGATAATGTTATGTTGCATGCGCGTCAGCATGTCTGACAGTGTGTCGACTTCTTCCGTTGTGAAGTCGTTCAGCATTTGCGTGACAAAGCCGACATTTTCTTTTCGGTAGCCGACAATTTGCTCGCGGCCTTGTTGAGTCAAACTGACAAAGATCACGCGATTGTCCGCAGGATTTCTACGTCTTGTTACCATGCCGTCTGCTTCAAGCTGTTTTAAATGACGCGTAATGGCAGCACCGTCGATGTTCACGGCTTTTTGCAATGTGGACTGGTTGATTTCTGCTGTTTTATAAAGCTGATAAAGCAATTCATAGCGCGATGCACTAATGCCTGTACAGCGTTCAAATTTAGGACTGATTTGATTGTTGAGGCCTTTAACTAACTGTAAAACTTGCTCTTGTTTTGAAAACGAACATGGCATAAATTGACCTCCTACGTAATTTCCAAGATCAATTTATAGCAGTGTCCACTATTCATTGACCTATTCTCAAACATAAGCTAAAATCAATCGGTTTTCAACTTATTTCCATTGTGTAGTCGTGTCAACAGGCAAACGGTACGATGGGAATCCTTCATTTAATGCTTTCCCGATTGTTATCAACATCACCGGAACATAGCGATCTTTATCCATATCCAAAACTTCTGCGATGTTTTCTTTGTCATAGCCACCAATTGGGTTCGTACCATATCCGTGAGCACGTGCCACTAACATCAATTGCATTGACACAAGACCTGCATCAAGCATGATAATGTCTTTCATTTGATCGTCAGGTGCGTTTTCGTAAGCCGGTTTGAAATAATCCAGTTGTGCTTGTTTAACTTCTTCAGGCATATAACCCAGTTCAACCGCTTTGCCATAAATGTCTTCCGCGTATTCAATATTTTTGCGGTCTGCAAAAACAGCGATTACAGCAGATGAGCTCATCACTTTATCCAAGTTAAATGAAGCCAGTGGTGCGATTTTCGCTTTTCCTTCTTCGCTGTCAATGACCACAAAACGCCAAGGCTGCATATTAATAGATGACGGTGCTGTTGATGCCTGTTCAATGATTTGGCTCATTTCTTCACGGCTGATTTTCACCGATGGGTCGTATTGTTTAATCGAACGACGATTCGTTAAAATGTCATTAAAATCATTTGTTTTTTGATACGTTTGCGTAGTTTGCATGTTAGACGTGCTCCTTTTTCGTGTGTATTATTGCGTGATGCATCAATGATTGATACCTCAACTTTTGACTCCTCATTTAATATAATACGAAAGAAAGAGATTTGCAACTACTTTGAACTGCCTGGCTTGGATGCGGGTATTTTTTGGGGGAGTTGTTTGGGTATTGTGTGGGTGCCAGGCACCATTTCACAAAAATCCACCTTTTTTACCCGATTTATATTAGTTATACTCGCTGCCCTACTTTTTTCACCACAAGGAGAGGGTACAAGTGGTTAGTAGCGTCAAGACTAAATAAATGGGAAAAAAAAGATACGATGGTATTATGTAACCACATTAAGATTTATTTCACAGGTTTTTGAAATCATTAGACAAAAAGGGATGAAAAAATGAAAAAAAATGTAATTATGGCTACTTTGATTTTAGGTGTTTTGATTAACGGTTGGGCGATTGCTTATTTCGCTCTGCCTTTTTATTACGCAGTCCTCCTGATCGCGGGTCTGTCGCTTGTCATCATGACCGTTATTCATGAACGTTTCGTCTTTTTGTACGCCATTGCTGTATCACTCGTATATGGTGGATTTTTAACTACCTATTCTTTTGTGAACTTGAAATCACAAGAAGTGCAATTGTTGTATATGTACGATCATTTACTGTTAACGAGCTTTCTGTTGCTGTATTGGATTTTGATGAATTCGATTAAAAAAACAGGTTACGAAAACGTAGAACTTCAGCGACAAGTGCAATTGTTGCAGAAATATACCGGCGTGACCAAGTTATTAACGCTTACTGAATTTAATGAACAAGCCCAGTGGCTGTTGACATCAACTGAGCGCAATAAAGAAGAAGTGTGGCTTGTGAAAATCGACATTCACTTTTCAAACAAACGAACCAAAGCCAATTTGCAGGAAGACATCGAACGCTTAGCGCTGCAAACAATTCGCCAAAAATTTGATTTGATCACTAGCAGCAATGGGGTTATTTACGTGCTACTCAAAAATACGCATGCTGAAGGCGCACAACAAATGATTGAGCGTTTCAAAGATAAAACACGAAACGATTTGAATTTTATTGATCCTCCGTTTTCATTTATGAAAACAGTCGTTGAAAATGCGGGCCAACTGGCTAGTTTGGTGGGACGTCTATAATGGGTTCCATCATCATGATCATCATGGCTTTTTTCTGGATATTGCTCATCTTCTATTCACTCGTCACCATCGCGGGCATTTGGTTTCGTTTGACCTTTAAAGATAGCGACGAGTTAGACGTTTATCCAAGTGTGGCTTTACTCATTCCAGCCCATAACGAAGGCATTGTGATTGAACATACATTGCGTGCCATGGCGCGACTCGAATACAAAGGACAACTCGATATTTACGTACTCGATGACAACTCCAAAGACGACACAGCGGAAATCGCTATGGAATTCGCTTCGGTATTTTCACGCATTCACTATATCCCAGTGCCACCCGGCTCGCCTTCTGGAAAGTCACGCGTATTAAATTACGGACTCAGTATTTCAAACTCGGAATACTTTGTGGTTTACGACGCGGATAATGAACCGGAATTTGATGCCTTAGACAAATTGGTTCGTGCAGCAGAAACAACAAAAGATGCTGCCGGTGCTGTTGGTTATGTGAAAACAAAAAACGCAGAAACCAACACCTTAACGCGTATGATTGCGCTCGAGTTCCAAGTGTTTCAATTGTTGATGCAGTCGGGACGTTGGAAACTGTTCAAACTTGGTTCACTTGCCGGCACCAATATGTTGCTCCGCAGATCGGTACTCGAAGAACTCGGCGGCTACGACGTTTTTGCGCTGGCGGAAGACGCCGAGTTAACCGTACGCTTGACCGCAAAAGGCTATTTACTGCCGGTAGTACCTACATCCAGAACGTGGGAACAAGAACCGGAACAAATGAAAACCTTCATCAAGCAACGAACGCGCTGGCTAACCGGCAATATTTACTTGTTGGAAAAGTCACTGCAAGACTTGTCGCATTGGAAAGGGAAAACGTTTTTCCTCAGTCTTCAACACGTTTTAACCTATTTGGTATTTGTCGTGGTTTTATTATTTTCAGATGTATTTTTCGTTATGAGTGTCGCGGGCTACCAACTCCCCAACATGGACGCGCCTTTATTGATTTTGTGGTTTATGAGTTACATTGTGTACACCAGTCAATTATTGAGCGCATTGGTCGTCGATCGCAACGTGTCATTGAAAAATGTCCTGTATATTTTCATTATGTACTTTACCTACGCTCAATTATTCATTATCCTACTCGTTCGCAGCTTTTCAACTTACTTATGGAGCCGCTTGCGAGGCAAAACCATTGCCTGGGACAAAACAAAACGCTTTAAGGGGATTGGCTAATGAAAACCAAGCTTGGCTTTCTGTTGATTCTTTTATTACTGATAGGTGGGTGTGGAAGTGTGGACTCTGTTCAACAGCACGTTGAAAAAAGCTACACAAATGAAGACGGCTTGATCTATGCCTATCCTGACGATCCAAAATCCGAATATTTGTCAGAAAGCATTGGCTTATATATGGAATATTTGGTTTTAATCAAAGACGAAAAAACGTTTCACGAGCAATACGAATTGTTAAAAGCACATTTCGTTACCGGTAAAAACGGTACTTCTTTCGTTTTTTGGCGTTTAAATGAACAAGCAACTACCAATGCATTGATTGATGACGTGCGCATTATCGAAGCATTGCAACAAGCGGCAACTTTGTTTAGCCGTGAGGAATACGCAGAAATCGCAACAACATTGGGCGAATCCATTGCAAGTGTTCAGCAGCAAGATGGCTCAACCGTAGATTTTTACGACTGGACACTTGCGTTACCCGCGCAGCGCCTGACCTTAAGTTATGTTTCTGAGAATCAATGGATTTCAGACACGTCGCTCGCGTTACTGAAAAACACCGAGTCCACTGAAATCTTTTTTCCAGAGTATTACGATACGAAACAGCAATCGTATAAAAAAAGCAACGAAGTCCATCTTATCGATCAATTGTTAATTGCGATGAATCGGCAGAAACTGGGAGAAGCCTCCCCCACATTTCTAAGCTGGGTGAAAAAAGAATGGACTAGCGATCAACGACTTTACGGCCGCTATAACCGAAAAACACAACAGCCGACCGTCGATTACGAATCGCTCGCTGTGTATTACTACTTGCACGCTTATTTGACCGTTGCCGGCGAAGAACAACTAGCCCGCGAAGTCTTCCAACGTGCAACAGCACTCGGAACAGATGATCTATTAAATGAAGCTCATTTTTTCGATTATATGCATTATCAGCTCTTGCTTGAAAACAGTAAGCCTGCGACAGATTCTTTCTGACGCAGGCTTTTTTGGTGAACGTGCGTATTTTTTCTTGAGCGTGCGTATTTTTTCTTGAGCGTGCGTATTTTTCCGTGAGCGTGCGTATTTCTCTGTGAGTGTACGTATTTCTTCTTGAGCGTGCATATTTCTCTGTGAGCGTGCGTATTTCTTTTTGAGCGTGCGTATTTTTCTGTGAGCGTGCGTATTTCTCTGTGAATGTACGTACTTCTTCTTGAGCGTGCGCATTTTTCCGTGAGCGTGCGTATTTCTTTTTGAGTGTGCGTATTTCTCTGTGAGCGTGCGTATTTCTCTGTGAGTGTACGTACTTCTTCTTGAGCGTGCGTATTTCTCTGTGAGTGTACGTATTTCTTCCTGAGCGTGCGTATTTCTTTTTGAGCGTGCGTATTTCTCTGTGAGCGTGCGTATTTCTTTTTGAGCGTGCGTATTTTTCTGTGAGCGTGCGTATTTCTCTGTGAGCGTGCGTAAGCCCCATCCGACCGCGCAGATTTCCCCACAACCGTGCGGAAGCTCCACTAATGCGACTTCGTCAAACGCAATCCCCAAAAATTCGGACAAATGGGTGACCAGGCGCCCGCTCTTCGATACAATAAGAACAGAAGCACCGATCCAAGGAGGAATTTCTATGTCGACATTACATGAGATTGCCCAGTCAGATGATTACGGGCAGTTTGAATTGAAAGAAGTGTACCAAGCGGCTCAACACTTGCTGCAGGAATTTCAAAAATCACGTAACGAACCGGAAAAACTGCAAAACGTCATCGATCATTTGAAAAAACGTTTAGATGGACAAGCTGCTTATCCGCTTGCCATTTTACTGGAAACAAGTCAGCTCGGTGTTCAACACCAGCTGCAAAAAGACTGGAACAGCCCGATGAAACAGCGTCAGTTGTTTTTATTTGAAAGTGTCTATGCCCAGTTCCGTGGCAAAGTCCCCCCCACGATATGGAATCAAATCTGCTTGAATTACGCAGAAGCCTTGATTTACATCGGCCGCTCACTTGACGGGCTTCATGTGCTCGAACAAATGACTGAAGCAGAGAATGATGCGTCTTACGAACGTCAAGATGCGGAGCGCGGCTGGGGGTTGTTGTTTTATTCCACTTTTCTACGGAGCAAAGAACAAAAAGCCGAGGCGCTTCACCTGTCGCGCGACTTGCTGCGTGACGGCCTGGAGAAAATCACCAATGTTAACGGTCGTGCGTTGTACGCAGACCGATTGAAACTGGCTGTCAAAATGCTAGAGGACATCGGACCGATCGACTTAACCGGCAATTACAAGCCGAACTTTTTTGACGGCCGTGAGCGGGAGTACCGTGATTGGTGTGCAGAACACCGGTTGCTGCTGAATGATAACAATGAAATCGATCCAAAAGGCACGATGAAAGTCGATACCTTAAACTACCGTCATAAAAAAGCCGATGACAAAGAACGTGGACTGTTCCTTGAAACATTTATGGACTCCATGGTTTCGGAATTTACCGTGCTGCGCTGGAATCTATTCGAAGCACTCGAGCAAGAGCCAAGTTCAGAACGCAACGAACAATTAAAAACCGTCTACCGTCAGGCTTTTTCACTGTTTTCAAAAATGGCGCAGTTTATCAGTTCGTACTACGAGCTCGACATGAAAAATTCGCGTGCGGGCATGCAACGCATGTGGTTTGAAGATGAAGATCCAAAAAATCCGCTTAAGCCGTTTATTCGGGACACTAAAAACGGTGCACTAAAAGCGTTATTCTGGCACAGCAAGGAACTATTTGGCTACGAGCAATCCAAGGTTCAAAATATTGCAACCGTTCGTGCCCTGTTGTTACGCGACCAAATGGAACGTAGCTTTGTTGACGTTATTACTAAAAAAGAAGAAGTCGCACAAACGGGTGAATTGCGTAAACATCAAATGACGCAAGCTGAACTCGAACGCCTGTCGATGACGACGGCGTTTAAAGCACGCAATGCATTGATGTATCTCGGCTTTGCACTTGGAATCGAGAAAAAATAATCAAAAAGCGTCTCGGGAGATTTAGTTGATCTCCCGAGACGCTTTTTAAATTGAACTTTCCGTGTAAACGCTATCGACAGTCGATTGGCTTGTTGGTTAAAGAGCTTGTATTGTTAATCCGGGTGTTCACCTTTTTAACCCAAATATGCGCTTAATACTTCTTCAAAACAAAAAAATGGAATAAAACAACTTCCCTTTTCTAAAGAGTATTTCTCTATCAATCCATCTCCGTTATATTCACAAGTGGTGCTTCGATAATATAACGATCAGGAGCCGCCCCTAGGAAATTAAATGGATAACAAGTGGTCAGTGTTAGTACCGGTTCATCTTTTGTCACAATCACTGTGCGGTCTTCTGCAGCCGTGATCCAACTCTGCGTTATTTTGTATTCGTATTGCATGCCTTCAAATTGCACAAACAGGTTGTCGCCCTCTTTTAAATCACCAAGTTCGCGAAAAACCGTGTCTCTGTGACCGGATAAAACGGTGTGGCGCTGACCATCCGGCGGCACAGTAAAGTTGCCCACATGGTATCCGACTCCTTGCGTTAGGGTGTCGTCATCTGTTCCCCAATAGACCGGGTACTTTTTACCAAGAGAAGGAATCAGCAACCAACCGATGTCATCACCGCGATCGTATTCTTCATACGTTCGTTGTTTGGGCTCTACCGATTTTTTAATCTGTTCCGAAGCTTCTTTTTCAACAAGAACTTTTGCCGGAACATCGACGCTATCGAATTTATCAGCTTGTGCGATATCGTTGTCACCGATTACTCGCTGGCCAGAAGACGTGTCAAAAAGCCACTTATAGCCATTCCAAACAGCGAACAGCAAGCCCATCACTATGAGTATGACGCCTATTCTCCTTCTCATTTTTTCACTCCTATTCACTTACTCGAACACTATTCATTTGTTTTGATTAACAAGATCCAAAGTCTTTTATCAATAAAAGAAATGATAAACGCAGAAAAGCTTCTTGCACTGCTGACTTGTTTAATTGCTTCCCAATTGGTAAATTAAGGTTTTATTCCAGTAGCTTGTAATCGTTTGTTCAGAAAATTCAATCAATTAAGATTGTTTTATTGTATAATATGTTATCGCCTACTGGCGAAATTTGCAAGAAGGAGACTGATGTATGAAAAAACGCATAGCTTTACCGTTAGTTTCAGTATTGGCCGTCGGAGGATTTGCAGGATCGGTTTTTGCGGCTCATGAAGGGCAGGAATTCATGGCGGAATTGACGCCTGAGCAAGAAACCATGGAAATCGAAAGCGATGCTACGGGAGACGCGAGCATCATGTTTAGCGAAGATGGCATGTCCTTGGATTTCACGGTCAATGCCAATGAGTTGGACGACGCGATGGCAGGGCATTTCCACAGTGGCGCTACGGGAGAAGACGGACCTGTAGAAATCATGCTGTTTAAAAATGACGAACCCATGGATTATAACGGAGAAGTCGCGACGGGTACGTTGACCGAAGCCGATCTTGCCGGAGATATGAGCTGGGAAGACTTTACGAAAGCGATGGTCGCGGGTGACATTTACGTCAATCTTCATACAGAAGAATATCCGGATGGCGAAATTCGCGGTCAAGTTGAAATGGCTGGAGACGAAATGCCGACAACCGCTACAAACGGACCGCTTTACACGATGATTGGGGTATTGATGGCGTTGATGGGCGGACTGGTGCTCTTCGGTAGAAATCAGAAGAAAACGGCATAAGCGATTTCTCTAAAAAGCTGAACTCCTACTTGGGCGGTCATTCATCTATGAGACAAGTTCAGCTTTTTTCTGTTGTTCGGAAAGGTTATTACATAAAATGATGTTGCTTCGATTCGCTTCAAAATTTTTAATTCTTCACTTGCAAGCAGTTATCCCCATCCCAAAATGCCTCCTTCAAAACTCATTGAGTTCAAAGGAGGCATTTTCTTAGACCAATTCACTAATGCTTTCGTTCAAAAAAATATACCTAAACAGGAAAAACTCACTCCCTGCTCTTCTCTTCTTTTACACCACTAAGGTTTTCTCTGAAACTTTACGGAAAACGCTTTGTCCCGCCATAAACGTTTCTAAAACACGCGTGTTGCCAATCTCCAGTTCGGGAATTTCCAAAATGTCTTCTTCTAAGACAATAAAATCTGCGTGGTAGCCTGGTTTTAATTGGCCAACGCCTTGGATGCGCGTAATTTCTTGTGCGCCTTTGGTATAAAGTTCGATGGCTTTTTCGATGCTTATGCGCTCATGTTGACCGGTGTCTGTCCCGTCGTAGGCCCGGCGCGTCACAGCAGCTTGAATGCCGACAAACGGATTAACCGGGTCGGCCCAAGCGGTTGCAGGGGCATCGGAAGAAAATGCAACCGAGATGCCGGCTTCGAGTACTTTGCTGTTGACTGAAACAATATGACCACATGTTCGCGTCACGACAATCGGTGAATTGGTACTGGCTTGGTAGCCATGCTCGTTGTTCTGCAAATTTGCCTTTGTCGCAACTTCAATCCACTTGCCTGAAATCGGTTGTTGCTAATTTAGTTGTTCCCTATCCTTTCTTCTAAACCAGTCCTTCTTAAGAATTCTCCTTCAAGCAATAACTTTCGTTAGTTCACCTATAAAAAAACGTCCCTTCAAAATCCGCAGATTTTAAAAGTGACGCCTGTAATTATGCAACTCGCTCTGTATCAAACTCTAGCTACTTTCGTTCCGCTCAAATCGCTTGCTAATAAACATGGTAAGAATCATCAATACCAGATTCATCAAAGCACCGGATACACCAAAAATGGCAATCGTGATTTGCTCACTGTCAAAAACATACGCTCCTATTGATAAGCCGCCGATCCACACAAGAACCATCAAAACAGTGTAAACCAAATAGAATCCCTGCGCTGCTAACACCGGCAAGGCGACCGTACTCGGTTTTGCCATTAAGACAAAAAATAACCACAAGGCAATCCATCTTCCGTACTCACCCCCGACAACCCATTGCTCCCCGAACACCCATACAAAAACTTCAGGTCCCGCTAACATAATAGTACCAAAAGGAATGATTCCAACTGCGCCTAAAGCTAAGCTCGCTTTTATGAGCAGGGAGGAAAGGTTTTCGTTGTTTTTAGCGGCAACGGTAAAGCGTTGATAAAAAACGTCACCGATTGCTTTGTTGATTAAATTTGCGGGTACGTTCAACACAGTTCGACCTATCGAATAAAAACCAGCGGATGCAGGACCGAAGAAACTTGCGAGTAATAGCAGCGGCAAGGTTTCCGATAGGGAATACAACAACAGTTGAGGAGCCCTAAACAACGGGAAATCTTTGTATTTTTTCGCAATTCCCTTAAGTGACACCCCAGTTTCCGCTGAAAATGAAAGTCGGTGCGGTCCCGACAAATGAGAAAACAGATGCAAAAGAGCCGACTTAAACGCCAATCCAAGTGACCAGCTGACGATGAGAATGAAGGATGTCGGGTAAAAAAAGCCCACTCCGACTCGGCTGCCTTGTAACGCCATGGCTTGTACCACTTCGACTCTCGCCGTTAGCAAGAATTGTTCTTTTCGAATAAGCCATTGTTCGAGAATTTGCAAATACCCGGAAAACAAAATAACGAATGGAATGAGATAAAACAAAGAAATGATTTGTTCGAGATGAAAGACTCGCGCAATTAGGTCACTAAACAAAAAGAGAACGGCTGCTGAAAAAAGTGCGACTCCAATCGATACCTTTACCGAAATTCTCGCTAAGCCTGTTGCTTCTGAATCATTTGTTGCCAATACAATTGCACTTGGAAACGTTAAAGCAGCAGCTGGGATCACAAGAAAGCAAAAAGAGATAAAAATCCCCATTTGTCCGTAAGCTTCAGGACCATACAGCCGAGTAATGATAGGCGACATCAGCACCGTAATAATTTGACCGGCTGCTGATCCGCCACCCATGATAAGCACATTTCGTATAAAAGGTCGTTTTACTAATCGCAACATCTTTTTACGCATAGGTTCGACCCCCTTTTGACCACAGCTTCTCTTTTTCCCTGTCTAATTCCAGGTTTTATTTAATCATCTTCAATGAAAGAATCTTCATTATATACCTAAAGTTACCGAAAACATATCTTCTAAAAAGACGAAACGGTTCTTGAGATAGCCTAAATAGCCATTCAAAGCCATTGTTCTGCATGAACAATGGGGCACGCCTTACGTTATTTGAGTAATAGTCAAACAAGCCGCCGCAAGTAATGATTGTGGATGTCTGGATAACGTCTTGATGAGTGTCTACCCACTTTTCCTGCGCTGGGTTGCCAAGACCGACAAACAATATATCTGATTGTGTTCTGTTAATTGCAGCGATGACCTGCTTGCTTTCGGTCTCTTTTTCAAAATAGCCGTGGTGACACCCCACAAATTGGACGTGTGGGTATTTTTCTCTAAAACTCGTTAATACCCTATCGGCTGTATCACCTTTACTGCCCAGCAAAAAAACGTTCATTTTCTCTGGCCGTCTATTGATTTCCTCCATTAGCGCAGGAAACAAATCGGTTGTGGCAATTCGCTCTTTGGCTGTCGGTAATGCCAGTATTCTTTGTGCGAAAATAATGCCCATGCCGTCAACATACACCATGTTTTTGATTTGATTGATAATCTTTCGGTAGCTTTCATCCCTCCAATACATCAGCATGCAATCCGAATTCAGCGCATAATAAATTGTTTTTTTCCCTGAGCTGGTGTTCGTTAAAATAAGATCAATCAAATCATTTTGAGTACCCAAAAACAATTCTCGGTCAATGAACTTTTTCATCGTCCTCCTCCTCTGTAAAAGTAATGGGAAGCGTCGTAAAGAGTTCTACGTTTTCCAATTGCTGTCGTTGAACAGCACTGCTACAAATACGAAATACAAACAAATCAACCAATTGGCTCCGTCAATATCTTCAACAATAAAAATCAACGGCATCATAAAAATAAAGACACTCAAAATTTTTCGATCCAATGTACTCTTCAACAACAGGATTTTCAAATTGATAAAAACAAATAACCACGTTCCAAGCATTAAACCCAGTGTCCCTGTTTTATAGAAAAACCCGATAAACGTCGAATGTGAACCTAGAGGATAGCCCGTCGAAGAATTATCTTTTATGCCCATCCCGGTAATAGGTGAGTCTTGCATTGTGAGGTCAATACTTTCAGCTAAAATGATCGTTCTGCTATCATTGCTCCCTTCCCTAGCAGTTAGCAACTCTTCAACTTGCAAGCGGACGGCACTGTTTAAATCAGCGGTATAAAAAAGCGCAAGGGCGACCGACAGCGTTAAAAAAGCACCAAAGTAAAATACTTCTCGGTTTAACGATTTATACAAATAATAAACAACACCAATTGCGGTAGCGGCACCGAAAACCAAATAACCACTTCTTGAATAACTGCTAATAAGTGGAAAAATGCCGATAACTAAAAAAAGAAGTTGGACGATTTTGCTAGTAAACTGACGAACGTGCATAAAATACAAAGGATAGAAAAAAAGACAGAACATCACGATCAAATTGGAATAATCCATCAACCCGACAAACCGAGCGACAACTTCTTGATTAAAGGTTTCTGTGTAATACAAAGTGCGCCCGAGGAACGATAATGCCCCTAAAGACGTAAGTGAATGAATAACCATGCTCACTGCCCATATTGCGATCAATAACAAGTAATTGATAAAACCAATTTTGATAAAGTTTTTCATTGGCAGCTGTGTATTTTTGAAAATCAAATAAAACACGATAGCCAATACCCAAATACTTAAAGAATTTATAGCTGCCAATATGCGCGTAAACTCAGAAGAGCGCGTTGTTAAATTGGCAACAATTGAAAACACGTATACCCACACATAAGAACCTAGAAAAAAACTAAGTAAATCAAAATAGATTTTGTGTTTTTTCACTAACATCAACGCAATCGGCAATAATAGAAAAAATTGAATTTCTTTCGGCACAATGAGGATTGGCCAAAGCATATAAAACAACAACAAATCACTTGTAAAAAAGCGATTGTCTTCGTTTTTCATTTCTGACAATGCCATTTGTGTATCGTACTTACTTAAACGTATAGTGTGCAATCGATTCACCGCCTTTAGTGGACGCATAAACGTTTTAATGTCGTGCGATTGTTTTGTTTAAGACTGCACCAAGTAGCTTAGATTCTGTTAAATCGAGGAGAGTTTTCGCTTTTACCGCCAAATTCCGCTCAGTTTCTTTCGTGTTAATGACCAAAACAGAATACTGACATTTATCCGCCAGCAACTGTGCATCGGAATAAGACAATACAGGTGGTGAATCAAAAATGAGTAGATCAAACTCAACAGTTGATGTGGCGATAAATGTTTCGAGCATGCCAGAACCTAATAATTTAACTGAGTTTAATGGGACGGGCCCACTCGTTAAGATTTTCAGTCCAGGTATAAAAGAAGACTGAATGGCATCTTTTATAGACAGTTGCCGCATCAGTACACTCGCAAGACCGTGTGTATTCGATTTATGAAAAATTTTATGAATAGCCGGATTACGCATATCACCATCAACTAGCAATACTTTTTTACCTTCTTCTGCAAACACGGCGGCCAAATTCACGGCGGTTGTGGTTTTGCCTTCTTCCGCGGATGGAGAGGTGATTAAAATGGAATTGATTTTTTGCTTTTTGGTTTGAAGTGCGATGCTCGTTCGTAAAATACGGAATTGTTCGGCTTCAAAAGACTGTGGTGTTGAGTTAACAATAATTTCAGGAATGGCTTTTTGTTTGTTGGACATACACTCACACCTCTTTTCTTTCAAAAGTTGTCTGGATCTGTTCTCCTCGTGTTTCTTTGACTGCGGTAAACGGAATAATGGCAAGGACCGGGATGTCGAGAAGCCTTTCTACTTCTTGTTCATTTTTGATTGTCGTGTTCATGTAATTACTCAAAAATGCAAGACTTGTGCCAAACAACAAGCCGATCAAAGAAGCAATCGCTGTATTTAATGCGACATTCGGCGCTACAGGTGTAGGAATCCCAATGTTAGCTGCTGGTGAAATAACCGATACGTTATTCGCGTTTAATAAACGACTGACTTCTTCACTAAACACTTCTACAGTAGTATTTGCTATCACCACTGCTCGTTCAATGTCACTGTCTCGGACCGAAATGTTAATTACGTGAGAGTTCGTGTTTGTCGTCACAGTCACTTGTTTGTTCATTTGTTCTGCTGTCAGCGCTAAATTTTGTCGTTCACTTACTTGTGCTAAAACACCCGGATTTTCAATAATGTCGCTATACGTTTCGATCAACTGCAAGTCAGCTTCATTGTTTTGATTGATTTCTTTGCCGGTTTTGATGTCATTTTGATGAACTACTATTTGTGTCGACGTTTCGTAAACAGGAGGCAATACGTAATGCGAAACAAGGCCTGCTGTTAAACCGAAGACAACGACGATTGATAAAATCAGCACTTTATAATTACCGATTATTTTAAAGACATCTCTTAAACTAATTCCTTCTTCCATGGTCCTAACCCCCTTTTTAACGCGCCGTCGCTGCTTGTTCTACGTACTGCTTATATAGTTCAGTCACACGTTCGGCATTGCTTGAAATGCTATAGCCTGCGCTAGCAATGCTCGTGTGAATATTTTTGCTCGTTACCTGTCGATCAATAACTTGCTGGCTGTGAATAAATTCAGCCCATTGTTCTGGACTTTTTTCTAACGGAAAAAACTTCACTAAATCAGTAATGCCTGCTTCTTTTGATACGGCATCTGAAACGTAACACGGTAAACTGGCAGCTTGTGCTTCCACTAAAGTTAACGGCAGGCCTTCAAAACGGGACGGTAAAACCAGCATGTCCATCGCTTGCATCAAATCAGGAACATCCAATGTATTACCTGTGAACAAAATAAACTGCGTTATCCCTAGCGCCTGTGCTTTTTTTTCAATCGCGTCCCTTAATGCTCCATCACCAATGAGCATTAATCGGTAACGATTGTCTATGTTGTGAAGTTCTTTAAATACCGCTAAGACAAACTCGTGGTTTTTCTGGTACGTAAAATGACCAATATGTCCGACTATACGTTCCTTGCCATAGCCGTAGCTTTGACGAACCCTCTCCCGTATAGAAGAATCGTATTCAAACTTTTCAACATGGATGGCATTGTTGATAACTTCAAAGGGCTTCTTGTTGTACAACCACTGTCCCGCTAACTCACCGCATGCAAAGCCGTGCGTATACGTAGAATCAAACAATCTTCTGAGTCCTTTATGCGCCCATTTGTATGTGTTGGTGGAATTATGACTATGTGGAATTATGACATTAACGCCAGCTGTTTTTGCTGCATAAGTTTCTAAAGCCAATGTGCAGCTATTGCCATGTGCATGAACAATGTCGTACTGCTGTGTTTTTATTAGTTTGGTTAGCTTTCGTGTATAAAACCAAGGATTTTTCATGCGTCCAGTAAGCTGGAATATTTGACTGCCGTTTTTTTTAAACTCTACTCTAACAGCTTCTCCAATCTCATTGGGAATCACAAAATCAAAATGAACAGCTGTTTTGTCTGTAGCCCGGTAGTAATTGAGAATAACGTTGGTAATGCCATCCATTCCAAACGGCCCTGTAGAAATCACCAGTATTTTCATAGCATGTCCTCCTTTACGCTTTTGAGCTTAGAAATTCTTCTGTAATTAGTGTATGAAAAAATTGTTATTTTTTTGTTAATTCCCTTTTATTATTATATTTATAAATAGTTCAGTACTTTTTACACACACTATAAATTTAATTAAATTTAAAATGTGAATTTAATAAGTCATATGACATGTAAAAGATAATTATTTTTATATTAACACATAATTTAATTAAATAAACTGAATATTTAGTTTTATTTATTTTATATTTTATTTTTATTTAGTTTAGGTTTTTAATGAGTTGTATAGATCCACAAAACTAACAAAAGCACCTTTCGGAATCGAGTCAATTCCAAAAGGTGCTTTTGTTAGCTATAGTATTAGTTTCAAAACGGTTCTTATGAATTGTCTTTTAAAGAATCACAACCCCCGAGCTTTCACTTTTTATAAGCTTTGTATTTCCCTTCGAATAGATAGCCTCTTTCATTGCTTTTTACGACTGTTACCCCTACCGCATTTTCTAACAATTCGATTGTGATGACACCACTTCCATTAAAACCATCTTCGCTGTAATAGATTCTCGCTTTGTTATCTACAAATTTTGCTTCACTGTCTACCGAGCCAATGTACATCGCACCCGAAGACATGGAATCGACTTGAACCTTAGCTGTGTTCGCTTTGATGTTTTCAATATTCACAGACAGATATGGATCTTGGCTATTCGCTCTTTTGGTTTCCCAAAGCCCTTGATACTTTGTTAACGCAAACGGCACAACCGGTTCTTTTTCAATACTTTGTTCAATTTTATGAATAAAAACAGCATATTCTCCACGTTTTAAAAGATCATTTGTTCCAAATTTCGCAGCTGACTTTCCTGTCGTGATTTTATGATCAACAAGAGCTGCAACCGCATCTGCATAACGGTCATTTACATCCGTAAAAGTAAGCTTCGATTTGTCACCTTTAATGTTATAGGCGGCTGATTTCGTTAGCATCAACGCCATTTCTCCGCGTTTCATTAAGTCGTTAAAACCAAAACTCTTAGCAGATTTTCCGTTAACAATTCCAGCTGCTTTCAAAGCGTTAATAGCAACGACTCCGCGTGTCGGTACGTCTCCAAATCCCGAAGAAGGTGCATCTTTTTCTGTAAAGCCAAGCGCATGCGCCAAAATAATTGCCGCATCTCCGCGTTTAACGTTTTGATCGATGCCAAACTTGGTTTTCGAAACACCGTTTGTAATGTCTTGAGTGACCAAGTAATTGACTGCTGGCTCATAGCGTTCTGACACGTCTGTGAATGTTGCGGCAGAAACCGGTGAAACCGCAAAAGCGACAACCAACATCGTTAAAGCTGAAGATTGGGCAATTTTTGTAAGTAATGATGAGTGAACTTTCATTTTTTCTCCTCCAATTTGAGTCAGACAACTGCATGACTTGAGTATACCGAGATTGACCTTATTCTTTACCGTACGTGAAACTAGACTCACTTGTTGTCTACGCATTTCATATGAAAAATTGCTGTTCTTTACACTTTTTTTCTTATCATCCATCTAGGTAATGTATACTAAACAACCAAATTATACCCACTCCATTCTAACTACATTTTAACTAACATTCTGATTATAATATGCTACTCAAGAAAAAGGTACCGGTATTTAGTTGTTTGGGTGCCAGGCACCCAAACAACTTCCAAACAATTTAAAACCAAGTTTACTGGTAAGAATAGATTGTTTTAATGTATACTAGTTTCACTCACTAATTGAGTGAATGTTGCGAGAGTGGAATCTCCTACTGAAAGGAATGGTTGATAGATGAAATATGGTTTTTGGCTACCGATTTTCGGGGGATGGCTGCGCAATGTAGAAGATGAAAACATGCCGACTACGTTCGACTATGCCAAACAAGTGGTGCAGTCAGCGGAAAAATGGGGCTATGACATCACGTTGATCGCTGAACTGAATTTAAATGATATAAAAGGAATGGCCGCTGATTCGTTAGAAGCCTGGTCGACCGCAGCAGGACTTGCGGCTGTGACAGAGAAAATCGAAATCATGACAGCCATCCGTCCCGCTTTTCATAACCCAGCGGTCACTGCCAAAATGGCAGCGAATATTGACCAAATCTCCAATGGCCGCTTCACGTTAAATGTCGTATCGGCTTGGTGGGCAGAGGAAGCTCGGCAATACGGCGGGCAATTTACTGAGCACGATGAACGTTACGACCGGACAGATGAGTTTTTGCAAATCGTCAAAGGCATGTGGACTGAAGAAGAGTTTTCATTTACAGGAAAATACTACGATGTCCAAAATGCACGTCTGGCACCAAAGCCTGTACAACGTCCGAATCCTATTCTCTATGCTGGAGGCGAAAGCCCACGCGGCAAGAAATCGATTGTTGACGCATGCGACGCTTATGTGATGCACGGCGGTACGGTAGAGGAAATCGCAGCGAAGATCAAAGACATGAAACACTTGCGACACCTGGCTGGGAAAGCACCGCTCCAGTCATTTGGTATGGCCGCTTATGTTGTGTGCCGCGATACGGAAGAAGAAGTGGCAACGGAATATGCCCGCATTGTCGACATGAAAGATTCGAGCGGCTATGTCGGTTATGACGATTTCGTCAGCAAATCACAACTGGAACAACAAGTAAAACTGGAAGATTATTCGGTCTCCAACCGGGGTCTTCGCCCGAACTTGATCGGTACACCGGAACAAATCGCTGAGCGAATTTTCGCTTATGAACAAGTGGGACTGGATTTACTGCTGCTGCAATTTTCACCACAACTGGAAGAAATGGAGCGCTTTTCAAAACAAGTCATGCCACTCGTTGAAGGAAAACGACAAGCTCTTAAAGAACTTACCAACTAAGGAGGATACTGATGACTGAAAAGATTTACGTCATACACGAAAATGAAGAATGGACGACGCATTTATTTAAGCGGCTAGACGAATTGGAATTGCCGTACGAAGACTGGTTTATCAATGAAGGGCTCGTGAATTTGAACGACACCCCTCCTGAAGGCGTCTTTTACAGTCGCATGAGTGCCTCTTCTCACACGAGAGGTCACCGTTTTGCGCCGGAAATGGCCGATTCCTTACTTGCTTGGCTCGAGCACCATGGCAGAACGGTCTTTAACGGCACGCGCGCGTTGCGTCTCGAAGTCAGCAAAGTGAATCAGTCCATGGCATTGAATGCTGCCGGTATAAAAACGCCAAAAACAATTGCTGCGAACGGTCAGCAACAAATCATCGAGGCTGCCGAGAAGTTAGGTGCTTCGGCGTTCATCACCAAACATAACCGCGCTGGCAAAGGGCTCGGCGTTCGCTTGTTCCACTCAATCGATGCACTAAAGCAATACCTAGACAGCGACGAATTTGAGCCATCCATTGACGGCATCACGCTGGTCCAGGAATACATCCAAGCTCCCGAACCGTTTATCACGCGTTGTGAATTTGTGGGCGGAAAATTTGTTTACGCAGTACAAGTGGATACGTCAGAAGGATTCGAATTGTGCCCAGCAGATGCATGCCGAATTGACGATCTGTTGTGCCCTGCCGGTGAACAAGTAGAAGAACAACCGAAGTTTCAAATTGTGGAAGGATTCAATGATCCAATCATCGAAAAATACGAGAACTTCCTACGCCTCAACGAGATTGCGGTCGCTGGCATTGAATTTATCCGCAATAGCGATGGAGATATTTTCACGTACGACGTCAATACCAACACCAATTACAATGCGGACGCTGAAGCGGTTGCAGGTAAATACGGCATGCTGGAGCTCGCGCAACTACTCGGCAGTTGTGTGGGTGCCAGGCACCCACACAACTTCCAAACAATTCCCACAAAAAAACCGGTGTCAGGAATCTGAGTGATTCCTGGCACCGGTTTTTTCATGCAATGCATCTTCCTCACAAGTCACACCAAACGCTTACTTCTCGCAAGCAATCAAATCTTTATCACGATCACTCTTTTTGTTGGCGTCATACAACGCTTGGGAAACAAACGGCTTGTGTTTCGTTACGCCGCCTTTGTTTTTCACTTTGGAAGAACGAGCAATGCCGCCTTTATACTTTTTGTTGATTTCGGTGCAGTTGGCATAGGTCTTCGCTTTTACGCCTGCAGCGTCTACTGGCGTAGGAGCTGCGCTGAGTGTAAAACTAATAACCACCATCAATGACATGATTGCAAAACCCATTTTCTTCATTATTGTTTCCTCCTCTTCGCAATTATTTGCGCTGAAATTTTCCGCCGCCGTCTTTACTCACGACAAAAAAGTCATCCAAATATTGTTAACTCACTTAGTGTACCAGTTAGTTAAGCCTAAGACTATAGCCTCAAATAAATAATTTTTATGTAGAGCTATTTAATAAAATCATGTGGAATTCATCGTCTTTTTTTCTTTTCTACAAAAAAGCCCCATTCCCAAGAACACGAAGTCCTCAGCAATAGAGCTTTCACAACTTACATTACCTAATTCCGCAAACTTACTCGCAAAAACACAGCTTTACACGCCTGCTGCTTTCTTCTCTTTTTTCTCTCGTTGGTCTTTTTTGTAATACGGATCCGCTGTGAAAAACTCGACCGTCAACGCCTTTACCTTCTTACTCAACAGCAAAATAGCGAAAACATTCGGAATCAGAATGGCTGCGAGCATAATGTCTAGGAAGCCCCAAATCACTTCTGCTGCACCAACCGCTCCTAACACAACCGCCAAAATGTAAACGACCTGCATGCCGTAAGAAGCCTTTAAGCCGAACAAGAACTCCGCCTGCTTAGCCCCGTAAAACACAACGACCAAAATCGTTGACAACACAAAGAAAATCAAACAAATCGTAACGAGAACGGCGCCAAATTGGCCGAAATACGATTCAAAAGCAAGACTCGTTAGCGCAGAGGAGTTCTCCATTGCGCCTTCTTCTGTCCAGACACCTGAGGACAGCACCACAAAAGCCGTTGCTGTACACACAATTAGCGTATCGACGACTACCCCAATGACCGCCCAGAATCCTTGACGCACAGGATGATCGGTCATCGCCGCTGCGTGAGCAATAGGTGCCGTACCGAGTCCCGCCTCGTTTGAATACAGGCCGCGGGCAAATCCCCAGCGAATCACTTCCACAATCGCTGCGCCTGCAAAGCCACCCATCACCGGTGCAGGCGAAAAGGCATTGCTGAAAATCAGCATAAAGAATTCCGGAACGGCACTGACATTCATCAGCAAAATGACCAAAGCCCCCCCGACATAAACCAAGGCCATAAACGGCACAAAAATTTCCGTCACTTTTCCAATACGCTTAATGCCGCCAAAGACCACAATCGACACCAGGATCGCTGTCGCAATGCCCGTCCACAACGCTGGAATAGCGAATGTCGCTTCGACTGTCGTCGCGATGGAGTTTCCTTGCACCATGATGCTCGGGATCAATTCAATCATCAACGCGAATGAAAACCAAATCCCCAACCATTTCATATTCAATCCTTTGGTCATGTAATACATCGGCCCGCCGACAAATTCGCCCACGCTGTTTTTCTCACGGTACTCAACAGCAAGTACGCTTTCCGAAAACTTCAGCGCCATCCCGATCAGCGCAATGACCCACATCCAAAAAACAGCACCCGGTCCACCAAACATAATCGCGGCCGGCACCCCGACAATGTTAGCCGCTCCGATTGTCGAAGACAGAGCCGAGGTTAATGCTTGAAAAGGCGTAACCGTTCCTTCTCCTTTTGGCTTTTTAAAGACACTGCCAAAAGTTTGCCCAACGATGTAACCAAAATAACGAAATTGAAAAAAGCCAAGTTTCACTGTCATGTAAAGACCTGATATGAGCAACACGGTGATGAGTGGAACTCCCCATAACCAAGCTGAAAAATCAGCAATCCCCTGCAAAAAATGCTCCAACGAATTTCCCCCTCAATACTATTTCAAGATATAGATTTTTTCCCTAATCAAAATAGGAATAAACTTAAATCAGGAAATTTTCCAACAAAATAGGAGAAATTTATATAGAGACACTTTGCATCACTCTAATTATCAAAATATTAAAATAATTTAATATAAAAAATTATGATTAGTTCTTTACAGCTACCCGATCAACCCGCTTTAGACATACAATTTCCCACTCCATGCGTTAACCTTCCACTTTTCCAAAACGCCCACCGACCTTTGGCTTTCGTAAAGTTGTTATTCCCATGCGCCACATAGTGTTCTTCCCTATCTTATAGAAGTAAAAAGTGGCCGGTGCTGCTCAGGCAGGCCGATCCTCTTCACCTCTATTTTTAGAATCGCCCATCTTGGTAGAAGAAGTTTCCGCAAGTCAACAATTCCCTTTTACCCTCCTCCCTAGCCTTAGACATCTGGCAGTCCATGATTGCAATGGCACATAGCGCTGGTATGATGACAGGAGTAGCTTTTTTTACTTTAGCGAAAGGTGGTAAGAGCATGAACAAAATTTTGGCGTCGGCAATTTTAGGAATGGGCGTAACGGGTGCTGTCCTCATCCTATCGGTTGCTCAGTTATTCAACTCGCCATCCGACACTGTATGGAAGATCCTTACGGCCGGTTCAGCAATGGCTTTCGTTATCCTTGCGATTTCAGCGCTAACACTCAGGCGACGACTTGATAAAAAAACAAACTAAACATGCATGCTCGTCTCTAGTTAGGAACCGCATATTTGTCTATGTAATCCAACGACATATGAATACTTCCGGTGATCAGCGATTCTCCGAATGTCGTTAATAGGATTTCTAACTAAACAATGCCACCTTCGAAATCGATTGATTTCACTGAAGGTGGCATTTTCGTTATTCAACTTCTTTCCTTAAGATGCGATTTTCAAGCTTCGTCTATAAAATAGAAGGTCTTTTGGGCAAGGACTCCAGTTACTTAAGAAGCACGATTCAGCGATAAAAGATACCGCCATACCTTTTCAATGTGTTTCGCTGAAAATAGTTCTTTCTTGCGATTGCTCCAATTCTGAACTTGTTCCGTCACAAAAGATAAATCCATTGATCGTTCTGGATATTGTTTCACCACCCAATGGACCGTCGCTAATAATTCCATTCCATATGGTGTTTCGAATCCTTGAATGATCTCATTCACTTTTTTCAAGCGTTTGAGGGACTCTCTGTCTCTCCGAAGAAATGCAATTGCATGGTCTGCTGCATCTTCCAACAGATAGATTTCCGCTTCACTGCTCCGGTCCCCGTAGCCTCGAATAAAATGACCTTCAATTCGTTGAAGCACATGATTTAAACTGTCTGCATATGGACCATATTTATTTTTCTGAAATCGCAGTTTCATGGGTTCTCCGACTTCTTGCAAAAAATAAGCCAGTTTCTGAATCTCCAAATGAGAGAGCCGATACCCAGGTCCAGAATAACTATCCATCAGGGAAAGCAATAGAGCACGCCCTTTTGTCATCCGAGGCTCCGTTGTCCCGATTTTCATCTTGTCGGGCAAAGGCGAGCCAGCTGGTCCGTATAAATGAACTTCCACTGGAACATCTTTGAAGGCCTGCTCAATTTTAACGCGAACGCTATCCCACTCCAGTCCTCCGTTCCCGCAGCCAAGAGGCGGAATGGCAATTGTCTGAATCCTCAATTCGGTTATGGTCTTCACTAAATCCTGAAGTCCCAAATCAATGTAATTCATTTTTGAGGGATTTTTCCAATGCTCTTTTGTTGGGAAATTGATGACGTATTTAGGGTTTGTCAATCCTTCTACAGGAACAACGTGCATACTGCCGACTTTTACTTGCCCTAGCTTACTGTCTTTTGCATATTGCTTGAACACATCTGGAAATGCCTGTTTGAACTGCAGTGCAATTCCCTTTCCCATAACTCCGACGGTATTAACTGTATTCACATATGCTTCTGCCGAATCTTCCAGTAAATTTCCTGAAGACCGAATAATCATTTCACTCACCTCACTTATAATAGAAATGTCTGCGTATGCCCACTGGTTTATTGACTTGATGATTTTTTAAAAGTTCTTCTACTCGATCCTTCGCTAGTTGATTTATCACAGCAAAGCCTGTAAAGAGCTGAATTGGAACTTTTTTATGTACGAGAAATTCTGCTTGCCTCCGCCGCTTTCTATCGGGATCTTCCTCAGTGTCTTTCCAAAACGGATCTTCCATCAATGGCCAATCAATTTTGTTCAATTCTGTTAAGTCAGAATAAAATTCTGATATCACCATGATTGCATGGCCATCTGTAAACAGATAAGGCACTCCGCTTTGATCGATTGTTTCGGTATCTGTAACTAAGTACACCATCTCTTCCTGATTGGTTCCATTATGGAGCACCGAATACAGCATAGGTGAACGCGCAGCAAAATAAAATGGAACATATTCATGCAAGCTTCCATGGGGCGCCAGCGGAATAGAAGTAGTGGATCGTCTTTCTTGAATACGGGGATTGGCAATATCCTGATATAACGTATTGCGCAATGCCATTTCTGAATAAGCTAATCACTCTTGATTTTTTAAAATAGATGGCAAGTTCTTAATATGTGTCATATGAAAAAGCAATTTATTCGTTTCCATTTTACAGATCCAGACTCATCTTTTCTTTTTGCCTAACCGATTACCTTTTCAGTCATTTTATCATACTTCCATGAAGCTCTTCTTGATTCACTCTGCAGGTTCTCCCGCTGCTCATTCGTGATAAAACTTTCAATCGAGCAAAACAGTTTAGCAGTCTTTAAGCCACCACTTTATCATCCTCAATCCCCTCCTATTTAAGCACTCACCTACACACAAAAAAACCGTTCCGCTGAATTTCCGGATACGGCTTTTTTTGCATAAGGTTGTTAGCCAACACTCGCGTTATCTTTGACACAGGTCGCCATTTGCCTGAACGGCATCGCTAAAAAAGCTGTCCTGATCGCTTACTTTTCTTCCACTCCGACATAATTCAATCCTTTTTTGCTCTTCTTCAAATGATACCCAGCACCCGACTCCACAACTTGCGATTCAAACCGGATCATCTGCGCCTGCATTTTGTAGCGCAGTTCGTAGGCTCGCTGGATTCTCTTATTGAACGTGTGGAAGCTGACATCGAGACGAATGGTGCTGTTGTTGCTCAGTTCGACTAGGGTATGACTCGTTCCAGAACGCCTGTAACTCCTGACGTGCCGGAGCGACAGCCAAACACAGTCTTCCCGGAACGGCGACCTGCTGGGAAACAAAATAATGTCGCGTTCTTTGTCGAGGATCACTGGGTTCATGTACCTTTTATCCAGGAGGGTCCGGGCGCCATCCAATGCCCCTCTCATGCTAGAACCACGAAACCGTAAATTCATATCAATCAGGTCATAAGGACTCAAGCCCGCCTTCGTAATTTCGTCTTTCTTGCAAATCAATGCGTTCAAAAATCCATTTTCATCAAAGTCCGGCAAGATGACGATCGTCTCGGAACTGATGCCATACTCCTGTTTCATTTCACTGTTTTTAATTGTTTTCTGTCTCACTCGTAGTCCCCCTTTTAATTTAACCCTTAAAATTTAAAGTTATTTGGAGTATACTAACAAGTAGTTGGTATACTCCAGCTATTCTCCCTCGGGTGACCGTTGTCCAAACTGTCACACCCGGGGGTTTTCTATTGCCGTCATTTGCTTACTCACATCTTCCTCACCTCCTTCGAGTTGCAGCCAAGTATGGCTGTCCTATTGTGGTCCTGCTGGATAAACTACAGACGCTGAGTGACTTGACACTGTTTTTCTCTTGCCGTTATTCTTCTATTGGCTAATAGACGAGGGGCTGTTCTTTCGTAACAACTCCGTTCATCATTCCGCGCGGATAATTTCTCTTCCCCAACTGATTATAGGTAGATCCGTTGATTGTCGCTGCTACTCCATTGCTACCTACATGTCTTTACTCCTGTTTTTCATTTACTTTATTATACATTTATGCCTATTTAAAAGTCTAACTGTTTTAAATATTATTTTAATAATTTTTTGGTGCTATTTTACTATTTCCTATTTCTACTCAGTTTTCCACTTAATCGTTACAGATTTTCTTTAGATCGAATAAAACAAGATGCTTTTCCGCTCAACAATCGCCATCCTCTTTCGTTGATCAAAAAGAGAATGCCCTTCCGACAAAAACCGGAAGGGCATTCTCTTTTATTTCGTGTCTACTTTATTTCATGCTCTGAACGAACCACACCATGGAGCATTGTATAGAACTCTTCCTTTCCTAGGACACCATCTCTTACAATCAGGCTGCATTCCATCCGCATTCCACCCACTCACACCCGAACTTCTCCGACAACTCCCCAGCGGCCTTTGTCTTTTTTAAAATCTTTCAGCTTGCCGTTCCAATACTCCACGTAGCGCTTGTCCATATCCGTGGAGGTAAAAAACTGGCGGTGTTGTTCTTGCGTTAAGTAATAGGCGGGCAGTTCCTTTATTCCCGTACGTCTCGCTTTTGCGACGCGGTGGTTGCCGTCGATCAGCCGGAAAAATTCCGGACGCATGCGGACCATGATGATTGGTCGGGTCAGATCTGCTTTCGGCAAAAACTCTTCGTCCAGATTCGACGAATCCGCTCCCGGCCCCGGTGGACCAATCTGTACAACAGACCGTTCAACTTGATCCAGATTTGCTTGAATCCATTCAGTGGCACGCGTGACATGCCAATTGAACGGAAAGCCACCGAGCATTTCGTCCCCTTCAACTGCTATGTAAGGAATAAAGTCCGGATTCTCTGTTAGTTTCTTCATGCAACGCACCTCATTTTCTTCTATGTTCATTTCAGAATAGCATATTTTCTGGATAAAGGAATGGATTGTTGTGGAGTTTCTTTCTAAATTCCAGATTATTTAGACACCTCACTCCCCTTCCCTTATACTGAAACGGTATGCAACTATTCCAAAGAAAAGAGGGATTCTCATAAGTAACTATATCTACAGTGTCGGCATGAGCGGCCTCTCCGACCAGGTGATTCGTGTTGAGGCAACGGTTCGGGAAGATAAGGAACAATGTGTCATCATCGGCTTGCCCGATGTGTCGATCAAGGAGTCGCGGGAGCGGATTCTGAATTGCTTGCACGCACTGAAAGAAGACATCGACATGAAGAAAATCACCATTCACTTATCCCCTGCCGATGTCAAAAAGCAAGGTACTTCATATGACGCAGCGATGCTTTTGGCGGTGTTGCAAGCGATGACGAAAAAGCCGTTGGACATCCCTGAGAAGACTTGCTTTATCGCCGCATTGACGTTGAATGGTGAACTGACGACGTTTCACAGTATGATCCCAACGATCCACCAAGCCCTATCGATCCTGAAAATCCAACTTGGTCATCCCTTTATAGCGAGCGGCTTTAATGGAGTGTTCGCACTGCTCCAACAACAGCTGCCCCAAGTTTGTATAATAATTATTAGAATTAATGATTCCCAGTGATCTTTGCTGTATTGCGCAAAAGACCAGCCCTTCAGCTTTAAACAATTGAGTCGTTTCATGAAAAGTTAAGGATTGATTGAGGCATCGCATGTTCTCCTATTGAGTACCATCTGACTCTATGATCATTTGACGAATCGCTTCATCTGATGCCGCACTGGCTGCCGTGCCGAACAAAAACACTGGAAGGCTTCATCCCTTTACTTGCAAGATGATAAGGTCTTCTCGACCCGTGTGTAATTTCAATTTTCACTACTTCCTTGCCATCAATGATCAAGATTTCAGCGGAGCTATACACCAAAATATCCGGCTTTATGCTGTCCCTCAAGATATTGCTGACGGTTTCCACGTCTTTTTGGGCGTTTGTCAAGCCAACCACTGTACCGTCATCTTCAATTCCGATTAGTATTTCTCCTCCATTTTAAATCGACTATTAAGTAAATCGATTATAATCGATTAATCAATTAAAGAGGTTTTCTTCTTCCTGTACATTTATGTAGGATGTTAATGCTGTTTCATATTGTCTAAAAGTTGATGGGATTGTCTGTCCAGGAATTGATGGATATACGGAAGCACCATCTGTACTCATTTAAGTTAAAGAAATATTTCGACAATATTAGACACATCCCCTACAATGAAAAGGAACAACCAAATTAAATAGAAAAGAGGGATTTTTATATCAAACTATATCTACAGTGTCGGCATGAGCGGGCTCTCCGGCCAAGTGATTCGTGTTGAGGCGACGGTTCGGGAAGACAAAGAACAATGCATCATCATCGGCTTGCCGGATGTGTCGATCAAGGAGTCGCGGGAGCGGATTCTGAATTGCCTTCACGCGCTGAAAGAAGACATCGATATGAAGAAAATCACCATCCACCTGTCGCCTGCGGATGTCAAAAAGCAAGGCACTTCTTATGACGCAGCGATGCTGCTCGCGGTGTTGCAGGCGATGGCGAAAAAACCGTTGGAGATACCGGACAAGACCTGCTTTATTGCTGCGCTGACCTTGAACGGTGAACTGACGACGTTCCACAGCATGATTCCCACCATCCACCAGGCGATCTTGCTGGGCTTTAAACGCATCTATATTCCACCAATTGAAATTTCCCTTTTTGCGCAAGCTGCGGATGTCGAATTGATCCGTATGCCGGATATGCCCTCTCTGCTTTCCCACTTAGCCGGAAAGACTTCCCTTTTTGACGACGACCTTACCCTTTTGCAACCCGAAATTCTCTACGAAGACACCGAAAAGATCCCGCATGTGTGTTTCTCGGCCATTCGCGGCCACGAAGAAGCGAAACGCGCATTGCTGCTTGCTGCAGCTGGTGGTCACCACGTGCTGATGAGCGGTCCGCCGGGCTGCGGCAAAAGTCTGCTGGCGAATGCCTTCCACACGATTCTGCCCGATTTGGCGCATGACGAAATCCTGGAAGTCTACAGTATCTACCAGATGGTCAAGCAGGCGCGATCCCTGTCCGAACGTCCACCGTTTCGCAGTCCGCACCATTCTTCTTCGGAAGGTGCCATTATCGGCGGCGGGCGCTATCCAAAGCCGGGCGAAATATCACTGGCGCATCGCGGCGTCTTGTTCCTGGATGAGCTGGGCCATTTTCCGCGGCGTGTTATTGATACGTTGCGTCAGCCGCTGGAATCGGGCTTCGCTGTGGTCAACCGCGTCGAAGGCTCCGACCAGTTTCCGGCAACCATCAACTTGATTGCCGCGACAAATCCATGTCCGTGCGGTTATTACGGCTCTCACGAAAAGTATTGCACCTGCGGGGACAAAGTACGGTTGAAGTACATGCAGAAAATCACCGGCCCCATCATCGATCGGGTGGATTTTGTGCTGGAGATGAAAAACCAAGGCGTGTTGGCGCAGTCAACCGCTACTACGTCCGAAGAACTGAGGGAGCTGACAGCGGCTGCACGCGACCGGCAGCGAATCCGCTACGGGGCCAATTACACGAATGCCATTGTGCCGATTAAGCTGTTTGAGGAAAAGACCCATTTCACCTCTGCCCAACTGGCAAAAATCGAAACGGTCAGTTTCCAGGAAAAGCTGAGCAGCCGCTCCACGATAAAAATTTTGCGGCTGGCGCGGACGATTTCGGATGTCGCAGGCGATGATCAGGTCACAGACACAGCGGTCGATGAAGCGCTGCAATGGAAAATCAGTGCTTCGCGTACCCACAGTTCGCTGATGAGGTGAGCCATGACACGAAAACGTGCTTTCAACCAAAATGCCTATTACCACGTCATCATGCGCGGCAATAACCGCCAGCCGATTTTTAAAACGAAGGAAGACATGTTCGAACTGAAACGTGCTTTTCAGCACATTTATGTCGACTACCCATTTAAGATTCTCGCTTACTGTTTTATGACCAACCATTATCACATCCTGATCAAAGCCGAACATGATCCGCTCCACAAAATCATGGGGCTGATCAATCGGCGCTACAGCATGTCCTACGCCAAACGGTACAGCCACGTTGGACGGATCTACCAGAAGCGTTATTTCGCCAAGGAAGTCGATTCGCGCCTGGGCCTCCTCACCGTCAGCAGCTATATCCATCGCAACCCGATCGAGACGAAGCAGCCGATGGTGGAGCGGCTGGAGCTGTATCCGTACAGTTCATTTCCCCTCTACTGGGACGATACGCTACCGGCTCCCGCTTTTTTAGACCGGGAGTTGCTGCGGGGCTTGCTGCCGGTACCGTTTGAGAAGAACAACACGGCGTATTGCATGTACTGCCTGACCTATGCGCAGAACGCGGAGGAAGATCCGCATGTGGAGGACATGGAGCCGCCAGCGATGGAGCGGGAAGTTTAGAAAATAGCGATTGTCCTGTATTTCCCATTCTCCCAGACGTTCCCAAATGGTCCCTGTGTATGGTGCACTTATGACTATTTATCACTCCCATTAAATATACGAATGCCATCTTCGAAATCGGTCGATTTCATTGAAGATGGCGTTTTGTTTATTCAACTTCTTTGTATAGACTGAATTGTTTCGCTCACAGGGGCGCGATTTCTCAAGGAATGGACTGGTACTGCGATGGCAGAGATGGTACTAAAATCTGTCCGGAGTGGTATTATTTTTTGTCCGAAACGATACTCTGTTATGTCTTTATACATTTTCCTAAGACGTGATTCGTTCATTAAATTATTTTTCTTAATAGAGCGCGTTTTTACTAAGCCACTTTCCCGCAGCATTTCTTATATTTCTTTCCGCTGCCACAAAAGCACGAATCGTTCCGGCCAATTTTTTCGGACAACGGAAGCAAGCTCTTTTTTTCTTCTTGAAATAACTCGTGCGGAGTATACCCCCGATTAATTTGAAGGCGCGTATGGTTATGCATATCCATCACTAGCTCCGCCACTTTCTTCAATTGCCCACTTTCTTCAAGCTTCAGCCCCATGCGATCAAATTCCCTAATAATCCGCTCAAGTGAAAAGGGGTCCTCCGCCATCATCTGCAGATCTTCCACAGTACCTTCTACTTTGTCGCTGGCTGCTTCCGGAAAAAGCGTTGCAATGTATTGCTGGAGAATGAAAAATTCTGTTGGCTTTTCAAAATAATCAGGGTCGCTCCATTTTAGCAGTTCGTCCCGCTCCGGCACATAATAGGGCTTTCCTTGTTGCGCGAGCCAGTGTTCATCAAACGCTTCGAATTCCATGATCCATTCTCCAACAAAAAATCCTCCACCGTATTCATAGACGAACCGGTTCTGAAGCGCCGCTTTGGCTAGTCCCCCTGCAAATGGATCTTGAATCCACCCCTTGATTTCCTCAGCTGCTATGCTCTCTTTGTTTTGGCTTGAAATCACCTTCGCCACTTGCTCAAAAGGTACAATGCCATATAAATTAACCATCGCTGAGATATAATCCACCCAGGTTTTACTATCCATGTTCCCACTCCGTTCCTGTCGGTTCTGTTTTATTTTAGTGTACAGGTTCGAAGCATCGTTTCCAACCCAGGGTGACACACCAGATTTGGTTTTTATTTATAAGAGGGAACGTTTTCTTTTTTCCAGCAGTTCCCAAATGTTCCCTGTGCACGGTTCAATTATGACTATTTATCAACCTCAATAAATATACGAATGCCATCTTCGAAATCGGTTGATTTCATTGAAGATGGCGTTTTCGTTATTCAACTTCTTTGTATAGACGGAATTGTTTCGCTCACAGGGGCGCGATTTTACTTATATTTACGATTGTCCTCTCGCTCTTTCCAAGTAGCGAGAAAAGACTTTTGTATGTGCGCATTGTCACTTTTTATTTTCTGGTAGGCCAATATCTTTACTACATTCATCGTTCTTACTGCAGTCCACAAAAAGTTACTATGTGCAAAAAAGTAACTTTTAAACTCTTTATCTTTAAAATAGTACTATGGATGCGAAACAATCATTTCAACTTCACCATTCACTTCAAAATAGCCTAAACCATTTGGCAATATAAAATGCGCACCTTTTTCGATCGTAAACGTTGCCTCGGTCGTTACAATTTTACCACTTCCCTTTAATACACTACCTATTAAAAACGGCTTGTTCTGATTAAAAGTAGTCGCTTTACTAATCTCCCATTTATATACGGAAAAATTCTCTTCATGTATGTACAGAGTAATTTTTGCTCCAGGAAGGATTGTCGTTACAGGTGTAATAGTGTAATCTTCATGTGGAATAGTAGTGACATCTATCGATTTCTCAAGATGCAGTTCCCGTTTTTCACCGTTTTCTCCAATACGATCGTAATCATATACTCGGTATGTAGTATCGGAACTTTGCTGGGTTTCCAGAATGAGGATTCCGGAACCAATAGCATGGATCGTCCCGCTTGGTACATAAAAGAAATCACCCGGCTTCACTTTTATCCGCTGCAATAAATTATTCCATTGACCACGTTGAATAATTTCGTTGAATTCTTCTTTTGTCTGAGCTTTATGACCAAGAATAAGTTCCGATCCTTCTTCACAATCAATGATATACCAACACTCCGTTTTACCAAGTTCGCCATTTTCATATACTCCAGCATATTCATCATCAGGATGGACCTGTACTGATAAATCAGTATTGGCATCAAGAATTTTAGTAAGCAATGGAAAAACTGCTCCACCAATATTTCCGAAGAGTTCAGGATTCTTCTCCCATAGTTCATTTAACGACTTGCCTTTATAATAGCCATTATTGACAATACTCATACCGTTTGGATGAGCTGATACTGCCCAACATTCACCTGTTCTATCTGATTCTATTGCATAATCAAATTCAGTACGTAATTTTGTTCCTCCCCATATTCTTTCTTGGAATATCGGAATTAAAAAGATAGGTTGCTTCAATTCACACACTTCCTTATTTACTTGTTATAGACTATTATATTATTTTTCTAATTAATTCTTAATACTAATTAAAAATCTTCTATACTTTTAACTGTTGCGTATCCTAAATGATTTCAAATTGAAATTGAGAAGTGGTTTTTTACTTACCTTTTCTTTAACAGCATCTTAATCTATAAAAAAGACAGTTTCATAGATCACATCAATAAAGGTTTTTCGCATTGTGTATGCCCCATGGCTATCGCCAACAATAAAACTAGTGCAACCGATATTCTCAGCCAAAGACGTTTTAACTTCTTCTCTTTTTTATACACTTTCCACTTCCAATATTTATGACCACTATTCAACTGATCGGCTTAGAATTCAAGAACTTTTCTTTCTACTCGTTCCATTACTGCTTTTTTCAGTTCTTTTAACTTTTCTTGGCCAGCTATTAAATTTTCTGCTTTTACTCCAAAATAGAACTTAATCTTCGGTTCAGTGCCTGATGGTCTTAAACAAAACCATGAACCATCTTCAAGTTTATATTTTAAGACGTTAGATTTTGGTAAATCCATCGATTCAATTACTCCATCTTCTGCCGCACTTCTAGTACCAGCTTTATAATCTTCTATACAGATTATTCGATTTCCTGCCAAATTTTCAGGAGGATTTCCACGGAAATTTGACATTATGGATTGGATTTGTTGGACGCCATCTTTTCCTTTTAAGGTTATTGATTCTAAAGCTTCTTGGTAATACCCATATTGTTCGTAAACGCTCAATAAACCTTCATATAAAGTCATACCCAATATTTTATAATAAGCTGCTACTTCAACAATCAATAAACAAGCTTGTACAGCATCCTTATCACGGACAAAATCACCGATTAAATAACCGTAACTTTCTTCATATCCAAAGAGAAAACTTTTCTCTTTCGTTTCTTCAAATTCCTTTATTTTTTCACCGATGAATTTGAATCCCGTTAATGTATCAATTGTTTCCAGTCCATGAGCAGCAGCAATATCCCGTCCAATTTCAGAAGTAACTATAGTTTTTAATACTGTGGCATTGACAGGAAGTGCGTTCTTCTTCTTCTTTTCAGTTATTAGATAATGAAGCAGTATTGCTCCAATCTGGTTTCCGGTTAAAACTTCAAAGTTTTTTTGTAAGTTTCGAACAGCGACACCTACCCGGTCTGTATCTGGATCTGTTCCCAGTAAAATATCCGCTTCATATCGTTCGCCATACTGAATGGCCAATTCAAATGCGTCATGTTCTTCAGGATTCGGCGAAGTAACTGTTGAGAAATTAGAATCAGGCATTTCCTGCTCTTTTACTACTTGAACTTGTTTAAATCCTATTGCATCTAATGCTTTTCTTACAGGTATATTACCCGTACCGTGTAAAGGGGTATAGATGATTCTAAAATCATCGCCGATTTGAGAAATCATTTCTTGATTTACAGGTATAGATTGAAGCTGATTTATATACGCCTGATCCACTTCTTTTTCAATTAATTTCAGTAATCCCGTTGCCTTCAGCTCTTCTTCATCTCCAACAACAACAGTCAATTCATTTTCCACTTGTAACCGTCAAGTAGAAACAAACAGTTTTTCACAATTAAGATTCAACACCTTGATTGCTAAATAATGTTTTTCTGTATCTCATTCGGATGCTGTCTTGCTTTTCGTCAAATGTAAGAATCTCACTTCGATGAAGCAGGCGGTCTAAGATGGCGGTTGTTAAGGTCTGATCGCCTAAGAATTTCCCCCATTCGCCTGGACCTTTATTTGAAGTTAAAATGAAGGCCGCTTTGTCGTACAGTTCGTAAATGAATTGGAAAAACAGATGAGCCTCTTGAGGCTCATAAGCCATGTACATGACGTCGTCAATGATGATTAGATCAGAAGCGGCAATCCGTTTATATCTGGTCTTTGACTTGCTCGTATATTCTTTTGATTTCAATACATAGATGAGACGTTCCATCGATATAAACGACACCTGATACCCACGCTCGATGGCGTGGATACCTAATGCAGTTGATAAATGAGTCTTGCCGGCGCCTGTCGGCCCCATCATGATTAACGTGAAACAGTCATCAATCCATGCCAGTTCCTTTAGCACATTTAGCTGCTTTTCACCGATGGCTGTCTGTTCCTCCAAGCGAAACTGCTCAAATGTCAGTAATTCAGGGAACTCTGCCCATTTCATGAGCTTTTCACTGGTTTTTCGTTCTCGGCAACGCGTTTCATAGCTAAGCACTTCATGGATAAATTCGTGATACGTCCATCCCTTCGCCTCAGCTTCGCGAAGAAAATTCGGTAATTCTTTGGCCGTTTCTGCCAACCGCAAGGTTCGGCATTTGTCTTGTAATCCTTCATAGGGATGGCTCATCGATTTTCACCTCCTTGAAGGACAGAGAGGTAAATATCCGTTGTCCGTTCGGGTGCCACGAAGTCTTTGTACTTCTCGTTGATTGTGCCAACTTCCTTTGGTTTCTTTTGGCTTTCTATCTCTAACGAGATAGCGATGTCTCGCAATTCATTGGCACTCGTCATCTCGAGTCGTTTAAACGTAACCAGCGCCTCTTCGACATAGTCCGGATAGTTTCTGATTACGGATTGCACGACTTCCAGTTGGTCGATCAAATGGCGCGGATATCGTTCGGTCAATCGCTTAATGAACCATGCACTCAATTCCGTATCGCCCAATTGGTCTTGAATTTGTTGGATTAATAAATCTCGTTTGGTCTGATTCCTTTCGCGATGGGCAGGGTCTGAAATGACTGCACCTTTTCCTTTCGCTAATTTGTGTTTCGCTAAAACTTCCCCGTGTTCCTGAAGGCGTATGTACAGATAGTTGTTATCCGTCTGAACATAAGCGATGTTTGGCGCGCCTTTACGATAAGTGCCACGAGGCACACTGTAACGGTTTGAGCCGAAACGAATGACGTTGTCATGCTGAATATCTCTTGTTATACTCGAGGTGAATACTTTTTCAAAAATGTAAGTACCAGAGACCTTTTGTAGGTGTTGCTTTTCCAGGGCGTGCACCTCAAAGGGTCTTTTTTTGATATTATGATGGACTTTGTAATTGCCGGTCCGTTTCAGCCACTTCATACAGGTATCCTGCCAATCGATTAAATTATCAAAAGTGCGATTTTTAACGAAATTGTTTTTTACATATTTGACGACTTGTTCGACTTTTCCTTTGGATTGCGGATCCGATTTCCGACAAAGGTAGACTTTGAACTTCCGCGTCTGCTGGTACTTGGTAAATTCGGCCGTCATAATCAAATCTCCCGAATTCTCACTGACGATTAATAAACGGTCTTGGTCGTAGACAATTTCTCGTGACATGCCTCCAAAATGGCTAAAGGCATTCTCATGCATGTGTATCAGATCGCTTGCCCGAAAGGGCCGGTCCAGGAACTCCACATACTTAAACCTCGAATGTGCCAGCACGAATCCGATGAAGTACAAACGCTTCATCGTACCATCAGTTGTCAGCACATTCTTCTGCCCAAAATCCACTTGAATCTGTTGCCCCATAGGTAGCTCCGGCACCGCACTGAATGTTCGTTCTGCTGCTTGTTTGGGAATGTGGTAAATCTCACGCAACTCATTCACGTAATTCCTGACGGTATTTTCAGCGATTGTATTCACACCCAGTCGCTCTTCCAACCAATCAAAAATTTGTGCTCCCGTCAGATCGGGATGTTCCTTTAACCAGCTGACAATCTCCTCGTGATAAGGATCCAATTTCTTGCTCCGGTTTTGCAGCGATAGAACGAATTCACAAAAACCCTCGGGCGTCATATTTCCGTAGTCAATCACCCGATTTCTGGATATCTTCAGTTTCTTGGCGATTGCGCTATTTGAAAATCCCACATCGCGCAGTTGATGAATTTCATTGTAAATCATAAATTTTTCCACTCCTCATTCCTCACTTTCAATAGACTCTCTCAAGTATATTAAAAGCGCATCGGTATTGGTCAACTGTTGTGTCTTAATTGGTGAAATCTGTTTACCGTTATTTGTGGAAAACTGTTTAGTCTAGTTTAGCGGTTACACCACTTCATTTACTTTAGCGATAATCTTTTTAGCAGCATTCAGTGTTATTTGTGCTCCATCTTCGCCATAGACTTTCAAACCATTATATTCTGCTGGATTATGACTGGCGGTTATGACAATTCCACTAAAAGCATTCAAATGCCGCAGGGCAAATGATAATTCCGGTGTTGAACGCAACGATTTAAAAAGGTAGGTTTGTATTCCATGTTTTCCAAGAGTCAATGCCACTTCAAGGGCAAACTCCGGGGATTTGAAACGGGAATCATACGCAATGACAACTCCACATTTTTTAGCCTGCTCTCCGTTTTGTTCTATGTAGTGGGCCAAGCCTTCTGCGGCTTTTCTTATCGTATAGATATTAATTCGATTGGTTCCTGGACCGATTTCTCCTCGGATTCCACCTGTACCGAATTCAAGGTTTTTGTAAAAGCTGTCTTCCATTTGCTTAGTATGGTGTTCCAGCGATTCTAAGTTTCTTTTTAATTCACCATCTAAACTTTCATGGTTCTTCCATCTTTTATAATTTGATCGCCAATCCAAAAAAATCACTCCATAAATATAAATTTGAATCTATATTATAGATTTAAGTAAATCAAATGCAACTCGCTTAGTATCATTATTTTGTTGGCTATCAGTTTATGACTTTAATTTCTCTAGCAGAGCTGTATCAACTTTCAAATCCTGCACGTCTCTCCAGCTGAATAATGTTGCTTCATTAATTGCATTTAGATATTTAATAGTAATTCTGTCTTCATTTATGTTATTTCTATACAAGAATCATTAAGAGTTTTTTGCATAAGACTACTTCTCTGACTGTTCCCCATCCCGCTTTTGTTATTGCAATATCTGCAGAAGGTAAATAGTTTTGAGATTCCGTAAAATTTTAAGGAATGGTAAATACACTAGAAAGATTACTTCAATGTTGTTTGAAACTATAAAAGTACAGTTGTCACTTTTCCACAACTTTAAATCTTCAATTTTTTTGTTTATCTTCATGTCTAATTTAAAGTATATTATTAACTTATCTTTGTTTGGATTAAGTATTTGTCTTATTGAAAGGACTGCTTTACTATTTGTTTCTCGTGCAATAAAGTCATAATTAGTCGTAGACCACCATTCAGGTTCGTTACTACAGGATAAAGCATAAAATTTTCCATACTGTTATAAGCTTGCTTAAAAACCTGTAAAGATTCTTCCGCTATTAAACCTTCATAGGTAGAATACCAAGTGAAGTTAGAAACCCCCACCGTGGGTATGCCTAGGTCTTTTGCAGGCATACATGGCAGGGGAGAAATATCTGATATAGCTATATCCACATTATTCTTTTGTAGAAATTCTTTTTCTTCTCAATTTTGAAATTCCATTTTTTGTAAAATCTAGGTATTTTCTCGTCAAAGCTTCTTTATCTACATCCATACTATTTGGTTTTAAAACATATCCAATATCAGTATGAACGTTTTAAATTCAACATTTAATCCTCTTAGTGAATCCTTTAAAAAAGAATGAGCACATGAATTACAAATTTTAATTTTTAACTTTTTATTAGACTGATTAAAAACTTCTCTAATAATTGCAATACTTCTGGGTGCATGTCCAAAACCATAATCAGATATATAGTAAGCAATGGTTTTCATATTGTTACGAGATGATACTTGCTTTTGATTTTTTGAAATGAGATAAAACGTCTTTCCAATCATAGGCTATTCTATGGATGTCCTCTTCTATAATACCTAATCCTGTTTGCACTTCAATAAATTCTAATTCTGAGAGCGCAAGAATTGCATGTTTTTTCCCTGCCGGAAGATGAACAACATCTCCCGCTTTGACACGCGTAATCTTATCATCCAAAGCTAATTCGCCTTCCCCTTTAACGACAGTCCAGACTTCATCTCGTAAATTATGATAATGATAGGTAGAATTTTTACCCTCAAAAATACATATACGTTTCGTGATCATTTCTTGCTCATCTTCATATTTAGAGTAGTCCAAAGTTCGTGACCATCCCCATAATCGCTCTTCATACATTGGCGGATTAGTGAAGCCTTTAATTAAATCTTTGATTTGAGGGCTTGAAGCCTTATCGCTGACCAAAATACCATCAGGACTCACTGCAACTACCAGGTCTTTACCACCTATTATAGTTACCGGAATATCTAATTCATTAATTAGATGAGTATTTGAAGAGCTTGAAGAAATTACCCCCTTACCAAGCAGCGAAGTCGACATTTCTTCTGTTAAAGTATTCCACGTTCCAAGGTCTTTCCAATAACCCTCGTATGGTAAAGCGACAATCTTATTTGCTTTCTCAACTACTTCATAGTCGAAACTAATTTTAGGCAGTTTACCGTATTGAGAGTTCAGCACATTATAATCGAGAGACAACCCTTTCTCCTCAAGCATCTCTAGTATGTATCCCAATTTAAATGCAAAAACACCACAGTTCCATAGCGCATTCTCTTCCATTAAAACTTCCGCTTGTACTTCTGTAGGTTTCTCTGTAAAGCGGCTCACTTGTATAAAATCAGAAGTTTCCTTTTCAGGAACTATATAACCATATTTTGAAGAAGGATATGTCGGTTTAACACCAATCAAAGCCAAGTCTGCTTTCGATTCCTGAACCAAGGCTTCTAATTCTTTTACTTTATGAAAAAATTCATCCTCAACATATGGATCAACCGGTAAAACGACCACAATTTCATCTTTGGCTACTGCCTGTACTGAATATAAATAGGATGCTGCTAAAGCAATTGCAGGGAAAGTATCTCTTCTTTCGGGTTCAGTTACAATTGGAACATTCAAGCCTAGTTGATGATGAATCATCTCTTTTTGTAGTCTTGACGTAGCGATAGTGGAGGAAGATGCTAAACCTGCTGACTCTAGTTGCCCCCATACTCTTTGTATCATCGACTCTTTTTCCCCATTTTCTTTCTCTAGCATTTTTAAAAATTGTTTTGATCGTGTGTCATTTGATAATGGCCATAATCGCTTGCCCGAGCCGCCAGAAAGTAGTATTAATTTCATCCTATCCCTCACTTAATGATTTATCCATATAATATTTATAATTTACCTATAAATTCTATTTAAATATTATATAAAATAATTTGATTATTTCATCTTGTAACTTAATCAAACATTTTTTTTATTTTTTCTTCTTTTTTTACTTTCTCCATATCCGATTTCATCATAATTTGTACTAATTCTTCGAACGAAGTTCTTGTTGGGTTCCAACCTAATAACGTTTTTGCTTTGGTCGGATCTCCTAACAATTGTTCCACTTCTGCTGGTCTGAAAAACTTAGGATCCACTTCTATAATGACTTCCCCTGTAGTCTTGTTAATCCCTTTTTCTTCTATCCCTTTTCCAAACCACTCAATCTCGATATCCGTCTGTTTAAATGCAAGTTCTACAAACTCCCTAACAGTATGCATTTCACCTGTTGCAATTACAAAATCTTCAGGTTTTTCATGCTGCAAAATTAGCCACATACATTCAACATAGTCTCTAGCATACCCCCAATCACGTAATGATTCTAAGTTCCCTAAAGTAAGTTTCTTTTGTTTCCCTTGTGCAATTCGAGCAGCAGCTAAAGTGATTTTACGAGTAACAAAAGTTTCTCCACGTCTTTCTGACTCGTGATTGAACAAAATACCATTCACTGCAAACATATTATAAGATTCTCTATAGTTTTTTGTTATCCAATACCCATATATCTTCGCGACTCCATAAGGAGACCTTGGATAAAATGGTGTAGTTTCTTTTTGAGGAACTTCCTGGACTTTTCCATATAATTCAGAAGTAGAAGCTTGATATATTCTTGTTTTATCAATTAGTCCTAAAATTCTAACTGCTTCAAGAATCTTAAGAGTCCCTGCTGCATCTACATCTTGTGTATATTCAGGCATATCAAAGGATACTCGAACATGAGATTGCGCCGCCAAGTTATAAATTTCATCTGGCTTAATTTCATTGATAGCACGTATAATACTTGAAGTGTCAGTTACATCTCCATAATGTAAATGGAAATTTTCATTATTTACTACGTCTTCTAATCTTTCTTGATTATAAGAAGAACTACGTCGAATTACACCATGCACTTCATAACCTTTTTCCAGTAAAAATTCTGCTAAAAATGATCCATCTTGTCCAGTAACCCCTGTAATCAATGCTATTTTCATATTATCCTCCATTATTTAGCAACATCTGTTGCATTCTCAATATTTTTTAAAAACCAGTTATATGCTTGTTTTAAACCTTGATCTAGAGAAACTTTCGCTTCCCAACCTAGACTATTTAATTTCTGTACATCTACTAGTTTTCTAGGGGTTCCATCAGGTTTCGAAGTGTTAAATACTATTTCTCCTTCATAGCCGACTATTTCTTTTATTTTCTCAGCTAGTTCTTTAATCGAAATGTCTTTTCCAACACCAATATTCACAAACCCATTCCCACTGTAATTATTCATTAAGTAAACAGTTGCATCCGCTAAATCTTCCGAGTAAAGAAATTCTCTTCTTGGGGTTCCGGTTCCCCATACTTCTACACTGGAAGTTTCATGAAGTTTTGCTTCATGAAACTTTCTTATTAAAGCAGGTAATACATGTGAGCTTTGCAAATTAAAATTATCATTAGGTCCGTATAAATTTGTTGGCATTACCGAAATATAATCTGTGCCATATTGTCTATTATACGACTCGCACATTTTAATTCCAGCAATTTTGGCAATTGCGTATGACTCATTAGTCGGTTCTAAAGCACCCGTTAACAATGAGTTTTCATTCATGGGCTGAGGAGCCATTTTCGGATAAATACATGTGCTTCCTAGAAACAGTAATTTTTTTACACCATTTTGAAAAGAAGCATCTATTACATTAGTCTGAATCATTAAATTATCACGTATAAAATCTGCAGGGAAATCATTATTTGCTACTATGCCTCCAACTTTAGCTGCAGCAAGAAAAACATACTCTGGCTTTTCAAGTTCAAAAAATTTATCTACTTGTTTTCTTTCTGTTAAATCAAGTTCTTTACTATTTCTATAAACTAAATTACTATATCCCTTTCTCTCTAAATCCTTAACAATAGCAGAGCCCACTAAACCTCTATGACCCGCTATATATATTTTTGAACTTTTGTCCATCAATATAATCTCCTACTTTCTCCAAAAAAATTTACAAAGTATATGCCTATTACAAATAGTGTCACTTGACTTATCATTAGACCTGAGTCAAAAAGAGCTAAATATTTTTATTTTTTGGCTTCCAAACTGAAAGACCCATGTATTATGCAATAATATAGCGGGTATTTTGATAAATCTAATTCCATAATATTCTTTTTAGAAACAAACCCTCTAATACTAATTTCGTATGTCCTCGTGTCTCTGGGAATAGCAATGGTGCAAATATGTTAGTAACGAATTGTGTCCCTAGGGAAGCTATCGCAGCACCGACAATCCCCAAATAAGGAATTAAAATTAGGTTAAGCATTATATTGCATATTACGCCCATAAGGGCAAAATATTTTTCGAATTTAATTTTATTCTCGCATATCAACCATATATTTTTAATACTACCTATAAAAGAAGCAGCTGTATACCAAACTAATATTTGTAAAGCAGAAGTGGCTCCTATATATTCATTTCCATACAAAATTAGGATGATATTTTTTGCAAAAAAACATACGAATATTCCATATAAAATACTTAACCATATAATTACAGCATACAATTGAATTAATTTTTTTTCGTAAGACTCTGTATTTACTTCTTTCGCACTCATAATAAGTGGTCTTGCTGAATCAATAATTGCGTAAGGAATAAAAGACCACATAATTGTTATTTTCAATGCCGCTGAATATATTCCAACTGAATATACATCCATGAAATACTTGATCATAATTTTATCAGTTTGGGCATAGATTACTACTAGCATACTTGAAAAAATAAAATGATAACTTTGCGACAAAAGTTTTTTTGCTGTGAATAAGGAAAATTCTAATTTAGGCCCTTCATTTTTAACATATGCAATAAATAGCATCAAGCCTGCTAATCCAATGTCTAATGTTGTAGAGAAAGCAAACCATAAGATAGATTTTCCAGTAATTAGTATGAATGTTTTATAAACTATTAATATGATATATGAATATACTTGAGCAATAACAGCTTTCTTAGAATTCATCTTCGATTGAAACCAAAAATTTATAAGTTCAAAAGCTTGGAAAGGAATTATTAGTGACTGAATACATGCTACAATAATTAATTCCTTATCTCCCTCTCCGGTCAAAAATATTATTAAAATTAACAAAATAGAAGATATGCAGCCAACAACTATTCTTAATATTAAAGCTGTCCCCAACAACTTACCTTGCTGTTTTTCGTTAGAAACAAACTCCTTAATTATTATTGCATTTAATCCCAGTGTAGAAACTGCAGTAAAAAACATCACGAAAGATTCTATATAACTAATTACACCGTAATTTCCAGGACCTAAGTATCTAACTGTGAATATTCCTATCACTAAAGATAAAATCATCTGAAAAATTTTACCGCCGATAATCCATAAGGTATTGTTAAGGAAACTTTTAATTTTTAATCACGTCTCTATCCTCTATTCTACTTAAATAAAGATCTAATGTTTTCTAATTTAAACATTTAATATTTTTCTGAATTTCCTTATACTTATCAAACAGATATAGAGTAATCTAGCATTTCCTAACTTAATTAATCTATTAACTAATTTATCACTAGGTAATGCTAAGTGTTTTTTCATAGTCGCAGTTGCATTTAATACCTCTTTAACATTTATGATTTTATTAATTTCAATTATTCTCTCATTAGCTGAAGAATAATCAATACAATTATATAAGCGATATAATGAAGCTTTTGCAGTAGCATAATACAAATTTTCAATTACACTTTCATATTCTTTATGTGCGATTCCTTTTTGCGCCAAGATTTTTTTGTACCTATCAATAAAAACTATATTCTTCGAAAAATAAGAACTAATCGGTTTATGAATTGTGGAATTTTCATTCCAATATCTAAAATAGACTGCTCGGAAATCAAAAATTATCTTATTTCCACTATATAAAAAGTAAACTAAATTAAACAAAGCATCTTCACTTAGTTTTAATGATTCTTCGAATCTAATATTATTGTTCACTATTGTAGATTTCTTATATACTTTATTACACACGCTAAAAGTATGCTTCGTTGTACTAAGATATTCCTCAACATAACTGTCCTTCCCTAGTTCATAATAGACAATGTCATTATTTTTAATAGAAACATTTTCAAGAAGACCATGAACATCCTGCCTTCGATAACATATAAAATCAGGTTTGTTCAATAAGATTGTTTCTACTAAACTTACGATTGTTTCACTGGCCAACTTGTCATCTGCATCCACAAACATCAGATATTCTCCGTTAGAATATTCTATGCCTAAATTCCTAGCAGAACTAACTCCTTTGTTTTGCTTATTGACTACTTTTATTTCAGGATAATTTTCCAGTATACTATTAGTGCTATCAGTAGATCCATCATTAACAACAATTATTTCTACTAATGGGTCTTTTTCTTTTACTAATGAATCTAATGATCGTGTTAAATATTTTTCACCATTATAAACTGGTACTATTATTGAAATTAAACACATGACTTAAATCACCTATCTCTTTCAGTTACAAGATCTTGAATTGCTTCAAATGTTCTAATACAGTTTTTCTTATCATTAATTAAGAAAAAACTATCAGTCCTTTTAGAGTACTTTTCAGAGATATTGTAATTAATAGAAATACTTTCTGATAAAGCTTCTAATAGTTCATTAATATCTTGACAAACCGGTCCAAATCCGTCATTTTCATAATCATAATATCCTTCTTCATATTGTGTTTTCCTATAATCGTCGTAGTCAAAGTGATAATAAATTATCGGTTTATTCATATAAGCAAAATCAAAATATACACTTGAATAATCTGTTATTAATACTGAAGATTCTTTTAACAAATCTTGAATATCGTAATCACTTATTTTCGCTATAACCACATTTTCGCTGTTTGAATTAAAGCAACTAATAAACTTTTGAACTTCATAATGAGGATAAAAAATTAATTTAATATTAGTTTTTTTTAATTTTTCTTCCAATATTGATGAATTAATTAATTCTTGATATTTTTTATAATACTCCGTTTTTTTAAACTCACTACTTTCTTCTATTCCATTATGCATCCATCTCCAGGTAGGCATTAGAAGAATCTGCGACTTGATTTTAAAATCATCGTGTAAGCAGTCGAATCGAGTTAGTCCAAGGTATTTTATAACGTCCTGTTTAAAACCAAAATTTTTCAAGACATATTCATATTCAGGTTTTGCACCACAAATAAATAGATCTAAACGGACTTGATCTGAGTGTAATGTTGTAAGATTGTCTTTTATAATACCGTGTTGAAGAAATACTTTGATACCTGAAACAATTTCCAGATACTTTTCTACACTCGTAAAAAAATCTATATTGGGTGAATACCCCATTATATGAGTGCTAATTTTAACTTTTGATAAAGCAAAAAGAAGGTAATGCCTAAAAGAACCAGCATTAACAGTTGGCCCTATTCGAACAACTTTATTATAATCAGATGAATTACGAGCTATTACATAATATGCGTTAATATCAGAATGATGCTCTCTCAAAAACTTAAAAAACACAACACCATTATCTCTTGCATCTGTCCCACGTTCGGCTATCAACCAAACGTCTCTATAGGATTTATTTAGCTTCATAAATACTGATATAACTAATGCAACAAGGTATTTGAAAAAGCACCAAGAATATTTGAGGTATCTAATTCTATCCATTACTTTTTACCTCGCTTTTAATGGATTTTTCACTTACCATATTTTTTCGTATTGTAAGAAAAATTAACATCCCCCAAAAAAACTTTGTAGTAAACGCGTCCAAAAATGTAATTGAAACTAATATTCCCGCCAAAGCCGCTAGTTCAAAACCTTTTCTTTCTTTTCTAATAACTTTTGTATTTTTATATAAGTAAATAGAAAATATTATAAAACCAATGAAACCGTATTCCACTAATAACGCTAGATAAGTGTTATGTGCGACAGCTCCAAGAGTAAAACCAATCTCCTTTAATGCAGGTATAGTACTCCCAGCACCAACACCAAAAATTGGATACTTCGAGATTAGTTCTATTAAATATGACCAAATTAATAATCTAGCAGCCCCACCATCCCGCTGTCCTGTCATACTATCGATAGAAAATCTTGCTTGAATTGTTTGTGGTAAAGTTTCTAGTATATACGGTAATAAAATAAATAATATAGTTGTGATAGCTAAAATTGAAAGAGTTTTTCTTAAATCTTTTACTTGTAATAAAATACTTACAGTTAGCATAGCTGTAATGCCCAAAATTCCTCCGCGTGAACCCGTTAGTAAAGAAATCCACGTTAACATTATAAGAATAACTAAATAAATTGCAGCCTTAACTTTATTATTTTTTAGTGAGGTAAAAAATCTTTCGACACAAATCGCCATTGGTAAAATGAAAGTTGCGACTAGATAATTGGGATCAAAATCACTATCTCCCGCTCGCAGTAACAAACGTCCTTCATATGAATCATACATTGTGGCACTTGGTATAAAAATAATATATAGACCAATGCACACTACTCCTAGAATACTAGCACTCTTTATTAGTTCGTATTCCTTTGATTTATAATTAATGAAACTAACCAAAAATAACATCATGCTATTTTTCAAGTAAATTAAATAATAATGTTGCCAATAACCCTTATCATCGGGTGCCCAAAAAAATGAAACAAAACCATAAAACATCCATAATAATAATAATAACTGAGTGCTATCAAAACGAACTCTTTCTTGTTGATTTCTTACAATATCAATAAATACAAATGGTATATATAAAATTGCAATATACCTCAACAAGCTTCCAAAAGACGTAGCTAGAGGATATTCAAAAGGTAACATAAAAAAATACGCTATTAGAATATAACTTGAAAAGTTTTTCCGAGAAATTATATTAGTCATTTTCTGCACATTCACCTTTTTTATTAGTAACCTTTTACTTTTTTAAATATGTTACTTTTTTTTTGATAGACTATTGTATCGTCAGGTATTTGCCCTTTAACAATAGTTCCCGCGGCGATGACACAATTATCACCAATTTCTGTCCCCCGAAGAATTACACTATTAGCACCTATCCAAACATTTTCCCCAATACTCACTGGAGTTGAAACAAGGGGAGCATTTGGCAAGTTTTTATAATCATGATCATGATCAACTATTACAACGTTATTACCTATCTTACAATTTTTTCCTATTGAAATTTTTTCAATACTAGTAATGCTACTGTTTGTATTAATAAAACAACCGGATCCTATTTCTAGCTTTCCAGACTCGACCCGTATGGCTACGCCTCTCCTAGTTTCAAGTGAATGATTGATTATAACCTCAGATTTACCTTTAATTTTCAAATCAGTATCCCAATGTACACTTTGAAATGGACTAACTTTCAACCTATTTAAATAAATAAGATTCCAATAGATTATTTTGGGTAGCCGCAAGAAATAGTTAGTTAGTTTTTTTAACATATTAGCCCTCGATTAATTTTTCTATTTTATCAAATTCTTCTATATTCGAATATTCTCTTAACTTGATGTTTTTCTTTAATTCATCTATATCATAGAGCCTCTTGTTAAGATTCATTAGAGATTCATATAAACTAATATCATCATTATTTACAATTACACCATCTATTCCATCTTCTATTTGTTCCCTTGATGAAACATACTCAGTAACAAGTGATGGTAACCCCAACATGTGAGCTTCTGTAATTGCCATTGGCTTCCCCTCATACCGAGAAGGAAGAAAAAACAAATCCATATCTTTCATATATTTAAAAGGGTTCTTTTGCTCTCCTAAAAGAAAAATATTCTCTTCTAATTTTTCTGTTGAAATATAACTCCTTAATTTTTCATAATCAGGACCATTTCCAATGATATACCATCTAATATTAAATTCAGTTTGCTCTCTTTTCAATCGACCAAGAATCTTAATTGCCCTATCCAATCCTTTATGTGAAAATACTATTCTACAAGTCGTGACCATATTTATATAATTTTTATCTATTTTTAAATCAATATCATTTTCTTCTGCAAATTCGAGAATTGTTTTCTCTGATAATATATTTTCAATTACTAATGACTTAAAAGAATAGTCTGGAAAAGATTGATTGAAACTTTCTTTACAATTTTCTGAAACTACAACTATATTATCAAACTGATCATAACTTTTTTGATCGTACTTCGGTTCTAATCCACTACCTAAATAATCTAAATGTAGCCATGCTATTTTTCTTTCTGCATTAACGTTGGAAGCGAGATACGCTGTGGGCCAGCATTCTAGGAAGCCAATCGCTACATCATAATAAGTTTCGACAATACGATCCATTTTAATTTTTTCATATGCCATTATCTGATGTGAAATAAGCAAATTTTCACGTTTCATAGCTAATTTTTGAGCTTTAATATACACCAAACCAATTGATGGTTTTAATAGTACATTAAATAGTCTACCTACTCTATTTGGATAGGGGTGGGCTTGCTTTAATATATTTACCTCCGAGGGAATCATATTATAAAGCGGTCCATCATTTATACCCAAAATTAAATCAACTTCGTATTTTGAATAATCAAATAAATTTAAAATCGATAATAAGCTTGTTGTGCTGCCACCAATCATCATATCTGGATATATAAATAGAATTCTTTTTTTCATACGCACCTCTATAAAATTAATGTAGCTTTCAACAACAATGTTACTATCTAATAGAATATTGATTTTTTAGAGTGTAAACTATATTTGCTATTCTATTATAAGGTTTTTCGAACCAGAGTTGCGTTGAAAGCCATTGTTTTATTGGATAAAGCATAATCATCTGCAATAGACGAGATAGAAAATATTCTTTTCTACTAAAAACTTCTTTAAGAATTTGTTTATGTTCAAGCAATCCACGCTTCTTATTTGATATAGTTTCAGAAAAACCTCCACCCTGATAATACGACACTACAACTGGGATATATTTCAAATTGAAGTTTTTAAGTTTAAACGCTGAAATGTAAAAATGTGCATCTGCTGCAATTTTATATTTAGTGTCAAATAAACGTTTTTGCAAGAAGTTTTTTTCATAGAATGTAGATTGATGACATAATATTTTGGTAAAGCAGATATAGTTTGTCATCTTACGGGGTGCTTGAAGAATAACATTTCTATTTCCCGTAAAGTTGTCACCATAATAAATTTTAGCTCCTATATTTTTAGAAATCTCTCTAGCTGTATCGGAGAGAGTAGTCTCTGAGTAGAAAGTATCACCACAATTTAAGAATATAACATATTCACCTCCGACATATTGAATAGCCTGGTTCATAGCATCATATATACCAAGATCTTTTTCATAGTATATAGATATCCTATTATTGACGGGTAGTCTTTGTGTAGAACCGTCTGATGATAGACCATCTTTAACTATAATCTCATATCCCGAATAATCTTGGTTAAGCACAGATTCCACCGTTCTTTCAAGATCACCTCCTGCGTTAAGGCTAACTATAATTATGCTAAACTTAATATCCTTCATACACTCTCTCCTAATTCATCCAATTTGCCTCTTCAATATATTAATTCATATTGGGATTTTACACCATTCGGTTGGTAGGATATCATTATTTCCAAAACCCTGCTCAGGTGCCCAGACACTTTTATCAATATTTGAATTGAGCCAAGCCCCCCACCAACTAAAAGTGCTATTTGAAATAATTTGATGCTTGCAACGACTTATCAATATTAATTCTTCAAAATCTTCACAGGAGATATCATCTGAAATAATATGAGAATTAGGCAAATTTTTATAATTTTCCTTAACCCACTTTACATCGTTTGTAAAGAAATAAAAATGAGGATTTGGTATTTTTTCATAAGCCCTTTTAATTGCTTCATCATAATATTCCTTACTAATTAACACGAGTTTACTGAAAGGATTTTTATTGTTAACATAATCTCCTCTTCTAACATGTATCGCAATGCTGTTCTCTTTTTCGAACTTAGTAATAAACCCTTGCATTTTTAATGATATACTTCTTTTTAATTCAAATTGCGATATCAACTCACTTCTCATATTTTCAAAATAGAGAGGACACTGCCAATAACCATCAATATAAACATTATTTCGGTTGTAAACTTTAAGTTCTTCTTTATAATAATGTCTAGTTTCTTTTAAGTATTTGAATCCATCTTCGATTGGAAGACAGAAAGTGGAAGGTATTCGAATGATTCGATTAACATTTTTTGTGTTAAAAAAATTTGTCATCGGGGAAAGATTTTTTTTAGACAAAGTTTCAGGGAATTTCAAATTAAATTCTAGAATAATCGGTTTTCTTAAATTTTGTTTTTCATAAAAAGAAATATCCAGTTTTAAACCTGTTTTTAGTTTTTCCGCGAGTTGATACCCATAAGCGTATTGGAATAATTGGTTGCCCAACCCCCCCCATAACTTAACAATTATCATTTTAACCCTCCACATTGATTGAACATCTTATCTATAAAGTAATACGTTAACAATCTCATTTATTTTTCTATATGAATTTTGACGATCAAATTCTTCTTCCGCTAGTTCCCTCGAATTCCTCTTCATTTCCTGCTTTTCGAAAGGGGTTAAAGAAAGTACTCTATTAATTGCTTCCACCATTGACTTAACGTCTTCCGAAACATAATTAAAACCTATTTTCTTTTCTTCAATCATTCTTTTAAATTCTAAATTAGGACTTCCGTTAATTATGGGCGTTCCAGCTGAGACATAGTCGCTAATTTTATTTGTTATACTTTGTGGTGCATTAGATTTTATTGCATTCACAAGAACATCTGAATTTTTAAGGTTATTAACCATTGTGTTATAACTAACCCATCCGGTAAATTCTACATTTATTCCAGCATCTTCAGAATGTTTTTTAAATTTATCTTCTAATGGTCCGCTTCCCATAATAATTAATTTTGTATTTCTGACCCCTTTTAAAAAATGCAAGTTTTTTATTGCCTCTATTAACGTTCCAATATCATAACTATGACTTAATGAACCTGTATATGTAATCCATTTTTCTCCTTCGTTCTTTTCAATTATGTTGGTGGTAACATCACTACTTTTATCAACAATTGAAAGATCTGTACCTAAAAAAACTTTCGCTTTTTCAGGGTTTTTATGTGATACAGAGACCGCTCTATCAAGGTAAGTTTGGGAACAAGCTACTATTCCATCAGCCATTGAATATACTTTATTCGCTAAGGTTTTCATTGGATAAAAAGCAATATTACTAATTATCGGTATGTTAAATGCCATTTTCATTGCTTCTGGCCATAAATCTTGGACATCAATGATGAATGGTATTTTATTTTTTTGCGCATAATTTGCAGCTACTAATCCTGCTTCATGTGGTGGTACTGAACAATATATCAAATCAAATTTTTCTTGCTTTGTAAGCCAATTTTTTAAATTAATCGCAAAAGTCCTTTGACTCTTTATACGTTGAAAACTTATATTTTTCTCATAACCTGGATCATTTAATATAATTACTTCATAGGGTAAATCAGTGTGCTCTTGAATTTCCCAAGCGCGTTGTTTCTTATCAACATCTCTAAAACTACTTGTCACCTGTGTTACTTGGTGTCCATCTAAAGCTAAATTTTCACATATATACCTAAATCTACTTCTGTTATTACCTTTTTCTCCAGGAAGTTGAGTAAACTGAGCTACAACTAGAACCTTTTTCATATCATACCTCTTCCTTACAGTAAATTATCTTTAAAATTGATAAAATAATATTTATATAAGAGTAAAAGAACTTTCATTCTGTATATAAATCAACTTGATTTTAGTAAACTTTCGAACTCTTTAATATAGACTTAATATGTTTAGTAATATACCTTACATCGTTTTTATTAAGAGTAGAATAAAGAGGGAGTGATAAGATTTCGCTAAACCATCCTTCGGTTTCACTTAAATTCGCATTTTTTTTGTAAGAACTATATGCTGTCATCATATGAACTGGAATAAAGTGTACACTAGTTCCAATATTATTTTCCGCTAAATACTCTATTAGCTGATCTCTAGTAAGGGGGAAATCTTCAGTTACTCTAATAATAAATAAATGCCATGCATGCTTAGATGTGTGATTATTAACTTTTTGTAACTCTAAACCTTTAATCTCAGAAAGCTCTTCAATATAAATTTTAGCAAGTTCTTCACGTTTATATTGCATTTCATCTAATCGATCTAATTGTGTCAAACCAAGTGCCGCTTGTAGATCAAACATATTATATTTAAAACCGGGCTCTTCGATATCATACATCCAAGATCCCCCTTTAGCATAACGATTCCAAGCATTTTTGCTCATACCATGAGTTATCAAAACACGAGCACGGTCTGCGATTTCTTTGTTATCTGTAACCAACATTCCACCTTCACCAGTAGCAAGGTTTTTAGTGGCATAAAAACTATAAGAAACTGCTCCTTGAGGTTTGTAGCCAATTCTTTTACCTTTATATTCGGTATAGATTGCATGAGCAGCATCTTCTGATATGAAAAGATTATATTTATCTGCAATTTTATATATCGTATCCAAATCACAAGCCTGTCCTGCATAGTGTACTGGAACGATAGCTTTTGTTTTATCTGTAACTTTTTCTTCAATTTTATTCACGTCTATCAATCCAGTATCCGCATCGATGTCTACAAATACTGGAGTAGCTCCAACATGCAGAATTGTGTTAACTGATGCAGCAAAAGTCATGGAAGTTGTGATTACTTCATCTCCTGGACCAACGCCAGCAGCTATTAAAGCTATGTGTAACGCTGCAGTACACGAATTCATTGCTACCGCATATTTAGCTCCAACGTATTCTGCGAATTTCTCTTCAAACTCAATTGTTTTAGGACCTTTTGCCAGCCATCCCGATTCTAATGTATCTACAACTTCTTTAATTTCAGCGTCAGTTATGTCTGGAAGACAGTACGGAATAAATTTCTCAGTCATTTAAAAGTTCCTTTCTTGGCCAAAAATGATAAATTGATGATTTAGAGCTTAAACTAAATCCTTTTTTCATATAAAAATTGATTGCTTGTAGATTATCGATTTGAGTTCCAACTTTAATTTTATGTATATTATTATTTCCAGCAAAATATACTAGTGAATCTAGCAGCTTTGTACCTATACCTTTTCCTTGAGCTGTTTTATCTAGGGAAATTAGTTCAATAGTTAAAGCATCCGACTTATTAAAAGAAAATAGAAGATATCCGAGTATTTCTTCGTTCACTTCTGCGACAATAAAGTATTTTTCTTTTTTACTAAAAGAATTATTTATCCAATTAGAATATAGTTGCTTGCTTAGTTGTATATTAAGGAAGGGGTCGTTATAAAAGCGAGAAAAGTTAAAGGAGTTTTCGGCAATCTTTATTAAATCGATATTTTTTTTATAGGTATCCATAGCATCAAAATAATTTTCACCTTTTTTATGCTGAACATTCATTTCAAATTGAACGTTCGTATCTACTATGAATGCGTTAGTATATTTTCCAATCAAAAAATTATTTAGAGGCTGATTGTTAATATTATTGATTGTAATGAATTCGTAAGCTTCCGCTAGTCTAATGATTTCTTTAATATCGTGTAGTTCTATTTCTTCATTTATTACAACTTTCCCTGACTTAACTCCGAAGTATTCAGTATCCCAAGGCAAATCAATAAAATCATATTTCATATCATTAAGCCTCATTTGCATTAAAGACATTTCTTCTAAAGAGGACTGTTTGGATCGTTTTAAGAAAAATTCTTAAGTCGAACAAAAACCGTACGTTTTTCGCATAATAAACATCATTCTTTTTTCTTTCAGACCATTCAATTGAATTTCTAAAATAAGCTTGATTGTATCCAGTTACTCCCGGCAATACAGACAACTTTTCTTTTTCAGGCTCAGTATACTGAAAAATGTGTTCCGGCAAATCCGGTCGTGGACCAATAATACTCATGTTCCCAATAAGAACATTAATTAATTGAGGAAGTTCATCAATACTAGTTTTTCTAAAGAATTTCCCTGAATTCAGAAGGCGTGGATCTTGGTCGGAATTAAAGGTAGAACCATCATCATTTCTGAGATCAGGGGCATTAACCTTCATCGTTCTGAATTTATACATTTTATAAGTACTCTCATTTTTACCTAATCGATTTGCTGAATAAAATACAGGACCTCGGTCTTCTATTTTAATAACTAACCCAACAATTACTATAATAATTAACAAAAATGGTAGAAATAACAAAGCAGTTATGAAATCTAATGCTCTTTTAATTATATTTTTATACATAACAACACGTTCCATTCATTTGAGTTATTTATGAAAAGTTACATAGTTCCTACTTTAATCTTCGGTATCTCAACATTCTTCCGATTAGCCAAAGTAACAAGTACATCCTTAACCTCATCATTCCGCATCTCCGGCAACTTCTCTAAAAGATAAGTCAACTCACCCTCACTAACCGGATTCGCTTTCCCAATATAAATCTTCGGGAACACTTGCTCTGTCTGAATCTCGTTATCATTCAACAATTCCTCAAACAATTTCTCTCCCGGACGAATCCCAGAAAAGTTAATGCCAATTTCGCCTTCTGCGTAACCCGACAAGCGGATTAAGTTTTGTGCCAGATCGACAATTTTCACCGGTTCGCCCATATCGAGGACAAACACTTCGCCACCTTCAGCGAGTGTTCCCGCTTGAATCACTAAACGCGATGCTTCTGGAATGGTCATGAAATAACGGGTCATGCGTGGGTCGGTTACGGTTACGGGACCGCCTGCTGCGATTTGTTTTTTAAACAGTGGAATGACCGAGCCGCGAGAACCGAGCACATTACCAAAGCGTACAGCCGCAAATTTCGTATCACTACGTTTTGCTAAGTTTTGCACAATCATTTCGGCAAAACGTTTCGTTGCGCCCATGACGTTCGGTGGGTTGACGGCTTTGTCCGTTGACACCATGACGAAATTACCAACGCCGCTCATGTGTGCGGCTTCTGCGACGTTTTTCGTGCCGTACACATTGTTTTTAACTGCTTCCATCGGATTGCTTTCCATCAGCGGGACGTGTTTATGCGCCGCTGCGTGGTATACCACATCCGGTTTGTATGTATTCATAATGTCTAAAATGCGTTCGCGGTCTTGAACGTCCGCGATAATCGGTATGATTTCTGTGTCCGGTGCTACGGTTTGACGCAGCTCCATGTCGATCAAGTAAATGGAATTTTCGCCGTGTCCGAGTAGCAGGAGTTTCTTTGGTCCGAAACGTGCGATTTGACGAGAAATTTCCGAACCGATCGAACCACCCGCGCCTGTGACTAAAATGGTTTTACTCGTTAGTTGACTGGCGATTTTATCCATGTCCAGTTTGACTTCGTCGCGACCTAACAAGTCTTCAATTTTCACGTCTTGAATATCGGTTACCGATACTTTACCGGTCATGATGTCTTCAATGAGTGGAATGGTTTGTGTGCGGACACCTGAGTCCATGCACGTCTTGATCAGCTCGGCTGTTTCTTGTTTGCCGAGTGACGGGATCGCGATAATGATGATGTCAATTTTGTTGTCTAACGCGATGTCGGCAATGTTTTGGGTCGTGCCGTGCACAACGCGGACGCCGTAAATATCCAGGCCTTGTTTGTTTTTGTCGTCATCTACGTACAACACTGGCAGTAAGCCGTTTTCAGGATTGGCCAGTAATTGACGGGATACTAAGCTGCCTGCTTTTCCGGCACCGACGATTAAGGTGCGTTTTAAGTCTGCTGTTTTCGGGTTCATCGTATTGTCTCGAAACAAGCGCCAAGACAACCGCGATCCGCCGATTAACAACAAATGCAGCATCCACGTAATGAGTAAGGCACGGAATAATACATCGCCTCTGTAAACAAATTGGACGAGGCCAATGACTACGATGGACCACGTGACCGCTTTGAAAATCGATGTTAACTCACCGATGGATGCGTATTCCCATACTTTCCGGTACAAGCCGTAATACATCGCCAGGGCGTGATGCGCGATAAAAATCGTTAACGCGCTGGCGAGCAAAAATTGATTTTGTAACACATCGTTATATGGATAAAGCACATAATAACCGACAAAAATAGAGAAAAAGACAATAATCGAGTCAACGATTAGTAACAACGAAACACGGTTTTTCAGTGACATGAGGGTCATTCCTTTCATCATCCAGTACTTTCTACTTAACTGGGTAAAAATCTTCCCTCATTCTAACATACGTTTAAATGGAAATGATAGGATTTTTCAAACAAAATAATACTTTTTTGTTATTTATCAAGTAAATAGTTTCCACCATTTGCCTTTAGAGATGTCTTCAGGCTCTAATACATGGAAATGTTCGTCCAATAGAATGCGTTCATTGTTTTCTAGGAAAATATCCACCATGTCGTGCTGGTTCTTTTTCTCCAAATAATCGAGGCCTTCGTTAAAGAGGAATGGCCGTTTGTCCAGGCTGTGAACATCGGAGCCGTAAACGTGGATCAAATTGGCGTCGATCAAGCTCATCGCCGTGCGTTGAATGGCTTTACCAAAGCTGCCTGCAACAGAACCTGCCGTCACTTGTGCCATCGCCCCGTGAAGCAAGAGCTTTTTCAAGCGCTCTGGTTTTTCGATGATGCCTTGGTTGCGTTCGGCATGGGCAATAATCGGTACGTAGTTTTTCATGATTAACTGTTGAATAATGGGCACCGTGTACGCCGGAATACCAGAAGACGGCAACTCCAACAACACGTAGCGTGATCCCGCTAGTGTTAAGGCTTCTTTTGCAGCTAGTTTTTCAGGAAGTTTTTCACCAAGTCGGCATTCTTGTCCACTGTAAATGGTAATTGGCAATTGCTGTTCGGCAATCCAGCTATTGACCCCCTCTAATTGCTTGTTTAAAGCCGCGAGATTGGTCGTGAAATTCGGATGAAAAGCATGCGGCGTTGCAATAATGCCGGTAAGTTGCTCTTCTACCGCTTTTTCCAGCAGTCGTTTTGTTTGTTCCATTGTCTCTGCCCCGTCGTCAAGTCCAGGCAGGATATGGGCGTGCGTGTCGATCATTGGTGTTTCCTCCTTTAGTGCTTTAAAAAAAGTAAAAAGGGAGTCCTTTTTACTCTTTTGTCCCATAGTATTGGTAATAATAATTGTCTTTTGGCAGCGCGAAATTGTTCAATACGGCACCAATCAATCGACTATTCGAAGATTCAATCGCTTCTTTGGCTTTGACCGCCATGTCTTTTTCGGTATTGCCTGAACTGACGACAAGAATCGTCCCTTCACATTTGTTCGCCAAAATTTGTCCATCGGTTACGGACAACACAGGCGGTGCATCGAAAATGATCAAGTCGTACCGGTTTTTGAGTTGGTCGATTAAAGTAGTCATGGATCTTGACGCTAATAGCTCTGCTGGGTTTGGGGGAATCGGACCACATGTCATCAAGTCGAGGTGTTCAACCGCTGTTGGACGAATCACTTCATCAATGGTATTTTGACGCGTTAACACACTGGATAAACCAATTGTGTTCCCCATCCGGAATGTATAATGCGTCGTTGGTTTTCGCATATCGCCGTCAACGATCAATACTTTTTTGCCTTCTTGTGCAAACACAACTGCTAAGTTTGCAGCCGTCGTTGACTTTCCTTCAGAAGGCGCCGCTGACGTGATGACTAGTGTATGAACTTCTGCGTCTGGTGACGAAAAGTTGATGTTGGTGCGCAGTGTACGGAATTGCTCTGCTACAAAAGAGCGTGGTGTTGTAAATGCGATGAGTTTACGTGCAGTTTCCTGCAGAACTTTTTTCTTTCTTGCCATCGTCTATCCCGCCCTTCTTTTCGATGTTGTCGGTTGCTCTAGTTTTGCATCTTCTTTGATTGGTGAAATCACACCGAGTAATGGAACGCCTAGAATGTCTTCGATGTCTTGCTCTGTTTTAATCGTCGTATCCAAATACTCCAGTAAGAATGCGATACCGACACCGAGCATTAAGCCAATGACAGCGGCAATCGCCATATTCAGCATCGGGTTTGGTGCGACAGGTGATGGATTTTCTTTTAATACGGCTGGTGACAAAATTGACACGTTGTCAACGTTCATCAACTCTTTGATCTCGCCTTCAAACACTTTTGCAGTGGTGTTGGCAATATCAACGGCCAGTGCCGGGTCTTCGTCTTGTACGGTGACGTTGACGACTTGCGAGTTTTCCGCAGTCGCAACTGTGATTTTGCTGTTTAACTGTTCAACCGACATATCAAGACCTAGTTGACTGGATACTTCATCTAAGATGGCCGGACTTTTGATGATGACGGAATATGTATTGATTAATTGAAGGTCTGTTTGGATGTTTTGGTTGGTCAGTTGGGAAGCTTCAGTTGCTTCTTGGTTAACCAAGATTTGTGTGGAAGTCTCATACATCGGAGTTAACACTAGGAACGATACAACCCCTGCGATCGTAATGGCTAAAATGGTTAACAACGCTATTAATCCAGCCCGTTTTTTTAGTGTTTTAAACAGGTCTTGTAAGCTAATGGTTTCTTCCATGTCGTAATTATCTCCTTTAAATTTCAAATTCTTATCATAATTGTTCAATAAACAACATAAAATAGTATAACATAGGAGAGTGTAGAAAGAACTTCCAATTTCAAAAAGTTTAATAGGCTATTAGAATGATTTATGCTATGTTTATTGATACGTATTGGTGATTGTTGAAAGGAGTATTTAGATGAAATGGTATAAAATCGCAGCTGTGTTAGCTGTTATTATTTGTGTGATTGCGCTAGTTTTTAGCTACTTAACGTGGCAGGAGAAACTAGATAACGTGTTGGTGAAACCAGAAAGAGTAGAGGCTGAGGCTGGTGATCAACAGAAAGACAAAGAAGAGCCGGATAAAAGCGTCGATTCTGTGAACATCGAACGATTGACTGCCAATATGGACGAACAGTTACAGCAACTTTTTACTACCCGAAATGACAATGGGGATGACTTAAAACTACTCGTCGCTGGGTCTGCAGCGCTGGAGTCTGGTGAACCGGGTTACGCAGAGCGACTCGCTGTTTCGTTAGAAGAGGCGTATGGGGAATTTATCGATGTGGCGGTTACTTCTATGGAAGGAACTTCTGAAGCACTTGCCTCGGTGGATCTTTCGGCAGGTTATGACGTCGTACTTCTTGAGCCCATGACTTTGATGAATAACGACCGCGTCGCCATTGAACAAGAACGCGAACACATTCGAGCGTTTGATGCGCGACTTGCGAATGAGGTAGACGATGCCGCCATCGTACTCCACCCTTCTCAACCGATTTTTGGTGCGGGTTATTATTTGGCGCAGATTACAGCGTTAAGTGAATTTGCTGAAACAAATGGCTATGCTTATATCGACCACTGGTCTGCATGGCCAGATACGGACGATGTTGGTCTAAAAGACTATTTAACGCAAGACGGGTTACCCAATGACAAAGGCGCTGCATTATGGGCACAAGAACTGGAAGCGTATTTTATCGCTAACTAAAGGAGATTCGTTTGATGGGCAGAAGAGAAAAAAAAAACAAGAAGAAAAAATGGCCATGGGTATTCGGCATACTCGGTGTCATTGTAATCGGTCTCGGCATTTATTTGTTTACGGTTTATACGAGTTTTACGAACACCTTAGAAGAAATTCATGAACCGATCGAACGCGAAGCATCCGATAAGCGCACGACGGACCAAGAAGTTGTGCTGAGTGATCAAGATCCGTTTTCGGTGTTGTTGCTCGGTGTTGATGAACGCGAAGATGATCGTGGGCGTTCGGATACGATGGTCGTTATGACCATTAACCCCGCAGACCAATCAACGAAAATGGTTTCGATTCCGCGTGATACGTATACCGAAATTGTTGGACGCGGCACGACCGATAAGGTTAACCACGCCTATGCGTTTGGTGGCATTGAAATGTCGATGGCGACGGTTGAGAATTTATTGGATATTCCGATTGACTATGTGATGCAAGTGAACATGGAAGGTTTCCAAGATATTGTCGATGCGGTCGGCGGTGTGGAAGTGAACAACACGCTAGCGTTTGATGAGTTTGCTAAAGGGACGATTGCACTTAATGGCGAAGAGGCTTTGGGGTATGTGCGCATGCGTAAGCAAGATCCTGAAGGTGATTTTGGTCGTCAGAATCGTCAAAAGCAAGTGATTCAAGGGATTATGAAAAAAGGGGCTTCGGTGAATAGTTTGTTGAATTACCAGGATATTTTCACGGCGCTTGGTGATAATGTGCGGACGAATATGACGTTTGATGAGATGATGGATGTGCAGTCGAATTACCGCGATGCGATCGGTACGGTTGATCAGTTGATGGTGGAGGATGGCACGGGCGAGACGATTAATGGGATTTGGTATTATGTTATGGATGATGCGGAGCTTGCGGAGATTCAGTCGACGTTGAAGGCGCATTTGAATATGTAAGGTTGGTGAGCGTGGTCCTGTTGTGGGATTGCGCTTTTTTTGTTATTGGGAATTGTGTAGGTTATAAGCTGATGAGGGTTGTTGTGGGGGATTTCAACGAACATACTTTTTGGTGGGGGTAGTGGGTGTGGGTTCTGATGTCGCTTGGCGGCGGTGGTGCACGCGCCGGCGCTTTTATCGTGTTTTGGGTGAGTAGAGATATTTGGTGAGGTTTTAGAAGTCGCCTTCGGGCGCTTTGGGCTTGGCTCCCGCAATAAGCCAAGAAGTGCACTTGTCTTATTGCTTCGCCTAGCCCCTGTCGCGCCTCGGCTGGTGTTGGGGGAGACTCAGCGAACTTACTTTTTTGGGGTGGGTAGTGGGTGTGAAGTTCTGGTGTCGCTTGGCGGCGGTGGTGCACGCGCCGGCGCTTTTATCGTGAGGCTGGTTTCATGTTCACTTGGGGCTAGACACAAATGTTCTCCAATTTGTGTCTGGACCGTTGTCGTCCCTGGGTCGGACTCAAATGTTCCTTAATTTGTGGCCGACCCAGGGACGTGCTCCCAAGCCAAGGTTCTACACAACATTTTCAAAAGAGAGTACTTGTAGTTTTTGTGGGGTTTTAGAAGACGCTTTCGATCGCTTTGGGTAGAGCAAAAACGGTTGCTCCTTCTATCCGTGTTTACTACTTTCGAACCCCGGGTGTTTGCTATTCCTATCTATTCTTTTTACTTTTATACACGACTTTCACGAAAAATGTTACCTTCTCCCTTCCAACAAAACCCCGCTCTTGAAATGCAAGGGCGGGGTTTTGTGGATTATGTTATTGGTTGGTCTGGTGTCTCGATTGAATTGTTTGGTTTTTCGGATTCGCCGAACTTGAGTTTCTTCAAATCGTAATGCTGCACGAAATGGAGAAAGGCTTGCCTTGGCATTCCAAGTTGCTTTGCACTCACTGATGGCCCAAGGTCTTCGTTGACGTAAAGGTCTTTTATGACTTCTACTAATGCTTTGTTGTGGCGTTTCTCCACTTTTTCCTTATAAGACTCGTAGTCCACCATAAGTCCTTCATCTCACTTCCCACTTTTTTTATAGGTCCTATATACTTCTCTCTCTCTAATATTACCATTATAAAGGCTTTGTATAGATATTACTAGTCAAAATGACACATTAACTATTGTGACATTTTGATAAACAAGTATCTACAGAGACGAAAATATGTCCTTTTTAATTTGTTAGTCAAAATGCCTATTTTTCTAATGTAAGCGGAAAGAGAATTTTGGGGCTTCTGCTTCTTTGATGAATTTTTCCATGACGTGGTTGCTTTCAAATTCGTTGGCTTTTAAGCGGCCATATTTGGAGATTTGGTCATAATGCGCTTCACTCGACAGCAACTTTTCGATTTGCTCTTGGACGCTGTACAGTTCGCTGTCTGCTGAGAACGAATCGCCGCTTTCGTATGGCGGCAGTTGGTGGAGAAAGCCCTGTGTCAATCCGAACGGATCATTGATCTTGGTAGTGATTCCCGGAATGCCGCAACCTGCTGCTTCGATTAGTGAAACCCCCATCCCGATAAAGCAAAACGTGTTTGGCAGTCCGCGCCTCTTGTCATCGCAAGTAAACTTGCCGTGCATGAAAATGTGTTCACGCGCCGCGGAGTTGTTGATTTTATTGCGTAAGCTGTCTTCTCCTGGACCGTCTCCGTAAATGTGGTAGGTGAATTCCGGGTCGATTTGGATCAGCTTTTCCATAATCTCGATCATGTAGTAATTATAAGTGCGAAAGTCAGCGAGTTGACCGAAAGAAACGATGCGACGCGAATGGAAGTTGCCTAAGGTTTTCGTTGGCGCACAAAAATCCAGAGGCAGTGGGAAAATGGCGTTTTCTAACGGTTCGCCAATTACTTGTTCGGTTTTTTCTTTGACAGACGGATTCATAAACAGCAGTTTTTGATAGTACTTGGGATCGATTAGTTTGAGTGTTTTGACCGTTCCGTGCAGCCCTTTTGGTGCATAGCTGTTCGGGTTGTAAACACCCGACATGCGCTTACTGGCCGGCAACAGATAGGATAACAAAAACGACATGGGCCCAAACGAATACACCAAATCGAATTTCTGTTCTAAGCGCCTGCTCAGCATTTTTGTGACGAGCCACAAGTTCACCGAAGGATCACTTGCGTCTTCATCGACCACGATTGTGACGCCTTCAATCGCTTCGAGTTCGTGCAGTAAAGGGCCACCGTTACTAAATAGAAACAACGTCACTTTGTAGTCATTCGCGCTGAGCCACTTAACCATGCGGACGACAAGCATTTCCACACCACCCGGCTTCATGTTTTTATGAATCAGTGCAATCGATTTGATCGGACGTTCCGGCTTTTCAAAATCAAACAAACGGGCATTGCTGAATGTACTCATAAATTCACCTCATCTACTAGTCTGTTTTCTATTAGTTGTTCAGAAATAACTTGTTTTATGCTTATGTGTAAGTCCTGCTTGAATGCTGCGCGAATTCTGAAAGGTGCATGTTAGCGTCTGGTTAGTCAAGAGCACAGCCACTGTTGGGTTGTCTGTTGCCTCGGGTATTTCCCGGGAAATGATCCTCTAGTAACGAGGGGATATTCCAAGTAAATTCGTTGTTCCCTAAATGCGCATTCAAACCCATTTCATAGCGCTCACCTGTTTCTCCTAAACGAAAAACCGTGTCGATTGCCTCGCATAGATCACGAACAAACAGCCTACCTCGCAGTTCAGCTGTGGATTCTTCTAAGGGGGCGAGTTTACTTTCTACTGAATGCTGAAAGTAGCTCCCAGTCAGTTTGTCCTCTTGCTGCATAGGTGCAAAAACTTCTGGACTGGCAGTAGTGACGATATTCAAACCGTACTGCTCATGAAAATTTCGGATCATGACGTCGGCTTTTTCTTTGCTTTCGCTATATAAAGTTTCTTGTTTCGTATCTGCCAGTGACAAGTGATGAAAACGGGACGCCGCGTAGTTGGGGTTAGGTTGATGAGCACCTAGCATCCACGCACTTTGTGCAGCATACAAAAGGTTCATCGTTCCGAAAACATTGGTTTGTTCATAAAGCCGAATTTCCCCGACACAGTCCATGCTGCGCGTTTCTGCTGCGAAATGAAGGATGTCCGTTATGTTATAAAGCTCAAACAAGTGATTGATGGCATGCGCATTGCGGATATCCACGCGGTGATAGGCATAGCGCGCTGTATGTTTTGAGAGAGTTTCTATGCAGCCAGCTTGTGTATTGTAATCGATATTAACGATTTGGTAATCTGGGTATTTGTTTAAATAATAATGGATGATATGGGAGCCGATAAATCCGTGGCCACCTGTCACAAGTAGGGTCTTCGTATTCACTGCCATTCACCTCTCCTACTCAATTACTGAAATCAGGTCTCACCTAAGCAATTAAGCCTAACCAACCCTTCTTTCGTACCAGTTATACTTCCAATGTTATGACATCCGTGTTAAAAGTAGGTTAAAAGATATTATTTTCTAAATATTTAATCATTATACAACGGAATTAGATACTTTGCATCATTAAACGAAAAAATAGTTAGTCTATAGACATGTTTAAATTTTAATTAGTCAGGAATATTTATTAAAATGGAATTTATTTGATGTATTTTTCCTTTAAAACGAGATTGATTAGAATGATGTATTGCTTTTTGGTTCTTGTAGACTATCTTTAAAACCGAGGATTTGTTGGAGAAATTGTATTTTCGTGTGGTCAGGTGTCAAAAAAATACTATTGGCATTGGTTAAAAGTGTTATATATGGGAAGCGCCTTATTGCTCTGGATGCACGAATGCAATGTTCAGCACCTTACAAAAACTACTTGCACTCTTTTTTGAAAGTGTTGTGCAGACCCTTGGCTTGGGAGCATGTGAACATGAAACCATCCTCACGATAAAAGCGCCGGCGCGTGCACCATCGCCGCCAAGCGACTCCAGAACCCCACATCCACTACCCAACCCAAAAAAGTAAGTTTGCTAAGTCTCCCCCTACACCCAGCCGAGACGCGACAAGGGCTAGGCGAAGCAATAAGACAAGTGCACTTCTTGGCTTAGTGCGGGAGCCAAGCCCAAAGCGCTCGAAGGCGACTCCTAGAACGCCTCAAAAACTCCTCCACCAATTCCGAATCTGAACACAAAAAGCACTGGCGCGTGCACCACCGCCGCCAAGCGAGTCCAGAATTCCACACCCACTACCCCACCCCAAAAAGTAAGTTCGCTAAGTCTACCCCAACACCCAGCCGAGGCGCGACAAGGGCTAGGCGTAGCACGAAGACGAGTGCTCTTCTCGGCTTGGTGCGGAAGCCAATGAGGGACCAGGCATTCCTGGGACCTCATTTGCGACGAGCTTGCGCAGGAGCAATCGTCTTTGCTCTACCCAAAGCGCTCGAAGGCGACTTCCAGAACCCCTAGAAAACTATAAGCACTCGCTCCCACCCCCCTCCTAAACACAAAAAAGCTGCAGAAAACTCGGCAATGCCAAGTCTTTCTGCAGCTTTTATTTCTTAACTGACAAGCACGAATGCCCCCGTCACAATGAGCAACACACCTAGAATTTTGCGTTTGCCGATGTGTTCTTTTAAGAGGAAATAAGAAATCAGCATCGTCCAAATGTACGTGATCGCCGTCAACGGGAACACAATGGTATACGGCAAGAACTTCAACGCCACAATGTTCAAAATGGCGCTGACGCCGTAGAGGAAAACCCCAAACAGCAAGCGCAGCATAAATGCTTTGCGCTCCATGTTGATATTGAACGACGACGCTTTTTTTAGGAAAAAGCCGCCAAATGCACCGACCCACGTCATGACGACTAACAACAAGACCAATAACAGATTAATCGCTGTCACCCCCTATGACGATAACCCCGATCAAAATGAGCAAAGTGCCCATCGAGATATTAAACGTGATGGCTTCGTCTAAAAACAACGTTCCGTAAAAAATGGCGATGACGTAACCGAGACTGAGTAATGGATGCAGCACGGACAATTTACCAAAACGGAATGCCGCGGTCATGAGCACAGCGCCCATGCCGTACAAGACGAAACCGCCGAGCATGTGCACGTCCAGTATCGCGTCAGACAGTTTCCATAGCAATTGACCCGTTGCTGTGGAAATGGCGGCAAAGATCATCAACAAGATGCCGATGGGAGCCGTTTTTTCGGGTTTATTCACGCAGAGACCCACCCTTGTCGTCGAAATTGAGCAAGCTGATTAGCAAGGCGGCGTAGAAAAAGAGCGACGCATTGAACAAATAACGGAAATCTTGAGCGGGCATGGTTGCCATGACGGCCGCTGTGTTTAAGGCGATTGGCAACAAGATCAACCAAATGCGCCAATTGTTGCGTAAATACGCAACATACAGGAACAAGGTGATGAAGAACAAGTACACCGCCGGGCGCCACAAGAATTCTTCTGCTTCTGTGTCGACTTTCAAATACAATTGCGCGCTATAGGTCACTTTTGGGTAAATGACTTGATTGAGCAGATTGAATTCATTGCCATAATAGATGTTGGTGACAAAGCGGTTCATGTGCCCGTCTTCTTCGAGTCGCATCTGCCACACCAAGGACGTTTCGTCGAGAAAGGCTTCGACGGCAAGTCCTGGATTTTGAAGGACCAGCTGCGCCCAGTGCTTGGCGTATTGCGCCGGATCGTCGTAAATGACCCAACGATCGTATTCGCCCCATGAAAATTTGATCGGGTCCACGCTAGACGGGTTGTATTTCTCAGGCCACAGTTCGAGCGGCATAAGGCGATTGATGTATTCGCGCTGCTCTTCGGTCATGTCGCCATTTTTGGTGACGATGTTGGCGATTTGCTGCGTTGGGATGCTGAGCGCTTCTTGCGGATCGGAATCGACCACGTCAAGTGCGGTATACACGGGACCGGTAATGACTTGGTGAATGATGATGATGCCAAGTGTCATCGGCAGCAATTGCTTCCACATGCGGCGGTACATAATGAGTGCCGCGATCATGGTGATGACGAATACCGGAAACCCGTTATGGCGGAAAAACACCAACATAAACGAGCCTAACAGGAATAACAAAACGAACGAAACTTTTTTCGTTTCCAGTCCTTTTGTTTTCACGAGCAGTAAAATTAATAAAGAAAAGAACAACAACGACGTGCTGTATAAGACGTCTTTCCAAATAATGATCGACATGATGGAATTGACGGGCACAATCGCCGCGACAATTAGCACCGCCCAAAGAATCCAGGTGTTGACTTTAAAGCGTTTCATTAGATAACCCATATAGCCCATCGTCAGTGCCAACGCAACAATTTGGAACAACGCAATGATGCCGGGGCTATCCCAGATTTTTCGTAAGAACATAATGAGCCATGTGAACATGACGGGATGCCAGTTGGTAAATTCTTTCGTTTCGGACTGCTCCCATTGCGATAACGAATCGGGCGTCATGGCCGCGGGATAAAAGGCGATAAACATGACCAGTGACGCACCGAGCATCGGCAACATGTAAAGCAGCACATAAAACGGCGATACTTTTTGTTCACCTGCTGGCGTTTGAATGCTGAGCAAGAGCTTGATGATGGACAGCACGACGAGTGCAATCGTTAAAAACAAACCGAGATAAACAGCGGTTTTAACGAGCCAGTGGTTGTCGGCTAAGTATTGCTGGTCGCCAAGTAAGCTGAGTCCTGCTAACACGGTGAACAGCGGCATGAAAATAGCTAAGCTGATTTTTTTAGCGCGCGTCCACCCGTTGACTGTGTGCACGAACGACCGACTGTATACGAGTAAGCCGAACAGCACGAGCGTGACAAAAACAATGAGTAAAGGATGTGCATTCCGGATTGGCTGGAAGTAAAAAATGGCAGTAAAAGCAAGGAAAAGTGCTGCAACAAAAGATGCAGCACCTAGTAGGTACGTTTTTTTCATAAAGTTTTCTCGCTTTTGATGCGGTCGCTAATTCGAATTAATTCGAGTTCGTATTGCTTGCGATGCGTGCCCGCTACGGTGTCGAGGATGAGGCCACAAGCAAATGCCAACATAGACAACAGCATTAAGCCGACTGCTAAAATCGCGGACGGTACGCGCGTCACAAAGTCAGTTTGAACGTACTCGACGATTACAGGAATTCCCGCAGCTAGTCCCAAGATGAAGAACAAGGCAGCCCAGCACGAGAAGAATAGTAACGGCTTGTAGTCTTTGAATAAGGTGAAAATCATTCGCAGTACTTTGATGCCGTCTTGTACGGTATTCAGTTTTGATTCGCTGCCTTCTGGACGGTCGCGGTAATCGATGGCCACTTCTTTGATCAAGAAGTTGTTGTCCAGTGCGTGAATGCTCATTTCGGTTTCGATTTCAAAACCCGGGCTTGTGACTGGCAGTGATTTGACGAACAAGCGGTCAAATGCACGATAGCCTGTCATGATGTCGGTGATGTTGCTTTTGTATAAGCCGTTGATCAAGTTTTTGACAAGTGTGTTGCCGAAGCCATGGAATTTTCGTTTGTTTTCATTGAAATACGTCCCATTGGATAACCGGTCGCCGATGACGAGGTTGGCTTCTCCATCAATGACGGGCTTGATGATGTTGTGGACGAATTCGGCCGGGTATGTATCGTCGCCATCTGCCATGACGTAAACGTCTGCATCGATTTCTCGGAACATGGAACGCACGACGTTGCCTTTTCCTTGGCGAGGTTCTTGGCGAACGACTGCACCGTGGGCTAGCGCGACTTCTGTGGTTTTGTCTTTCGAGTTGTTGTCATAGACGTATATTGTCGATTCTGGAAGTTCTCTTTTAAAGTCATCTATCACTTTGCCGATGGTCATTTCTTCGTTGTAGCAAGGCAGTAATACTGCAATTTTCATAGACATTTTCTCCTTTTGATTTTAAACATTAACTAAGCTATCATATCATGATTCCCAGATTTAGTGAAATGGCTTTCTGTTTTGGGGTTATGTGGGAGTTTTTTGAATGTTGAGTTTTGGTGGAGTTCTTTTTGTGGGGTTCTGGAAGTCGCCTGCGGGCGCTTGGGCATGGCTCTCGCACAAAGCCGAGAAGTACACTCGTCTTTGTGCTTCGCCTAGCCCTTGACGCGCCTTGGCTGGGTGTTGTGGGAATACTTCATGAGCCTACTGGTATTGGGTTGGGAGTGAGCGTCGGGTTCTGGTGTCGCTTGACGGCGGTGAGGCACGCGCCGACGCTGGGTGTTTTTTTGTTGGAGTTCGTTTTGTGGGGTTCTGGACTTCGCCTTCGAGCGCTTGGGCATGGCTTTCGCACAAAGCCGAGAAGTGCACTCGTCTTTGTGCTTCGCCTAGCCCTTGACGCGCCTTGGCTGGGTGTTGTGGGATAGAATCAGCGAACTTATTTTGTTTGGGTTAGGTAGTGGGTGTGGAGTTCTTGAGTCGCTTGGCGGCGGTGGTGCACGCGCCGGCGCTGGGTGTTTTTTTGTTGGAGTTCGTTTTGTGGAGTTGTGGACTTCGCCTGCGGACGCTTTGGGTAGAGCAAAGATGATTGCTCCTGCGCAAGCTCGTCGCAAATGAGGTCCCAGGAACACCTGGTCCCTCATTGGCTCTCGCACAAAGCCGAGAAGTGCACTCGTCTTCGTGCTTCGCCTAGCCCTTGGCGCGCCTTGGCTGGGTGTTGTGGGATAGACTCAGCGAACTTATTTTGTTTGGGTTAGGTAGTGGGTGTGGAGTTCTTGAGTCGCTTGGCGGCGGTGGTGCACGCGCCGGCGCTGGGTGTGGAGATGGTTTTGTTTTTTTGAGATTCGTTACATCTGTTTTTTGATGATATTTTCTTGTGTTGGGTAGTACAAATGTGGTAATTCGTGCCAGGCACCCAAACAATTTCATGACAATAGATTTTTCTCACGTTATAATAGATGGGTTATGAAACTTTACTTGGTTGCTGCGGAATGATGATCGCGTTTCTGTTGGGCTGGGTGAGGTTTGGCGAAGAGGTTGTTCGAGGTTTTTGCTTCTCGCTTTTTTGAAAGTTTTTTTACGTTTTGAGCGTACTTTAAGCGATTAATTCTAGTATTGTGAAGGTGTCTGGACATGATTTTCAATTCTTTTGAGTTTATCTTTTTGTTTTTGCCGATTGTTTGGATTTTGTATTATGTTCTTGGGCGCATCCATATTCCGTTTGCGAAGACTTGGTTGCTGGTTGCTTCTTTGTTTTTCTATGGCTATTGGAATCCTGCTTATTTGCCGCTGATTTTGATTTCGATGCTGCTCAATTATGCGATTGGGGCTTTTCTTGGGCGTGATCGGGGTGGCGTTTACCGGAGAGGCATTTTAACTGCCGGAATTTTGTTTAATGTGTTGCTGCTCGGTTATTATAAGTATTACGACTTTTTTGTTGAAAACATCAATGTGGTTTTTGGTGAAGATTTGGTTTTGAAGAATATTTTGTTGCCACTGGCGATTAGTTTTTATACGTTCCAGCAAATTGCGTATTTGGTGGATTCGTACCGGTTGGAAACGAAAGAATATAATTTTTTGAATTACGGGTTGTTTGTGTCGTTTTTCCCGCAATTGATCGCGGGACCGATTGTTCATCACCGGCAAGTGATGTCTCAGTTTTCGTCTAAGGATTCTTACCGCATTGTTTATGAGAATATTTCCAAAGGCTTGCTGATTTTTGCGATTGGGCTTTTTAAGAAAGTGGCGATTGCGGATCAGTTTGCGGAATGGGCCAATCAAGGCTATGGCAATGTCGGTTCGCTGACTTTTGTGGATAGTTGGTTCACGACGTTGTCTTATACGCTGCAATTGTATTTCGATTTTAGTGGGTACTCGGATATGGCGATTGGGCTGGCGTTGTTGTTTAACATTCGCTTGCCGCTGAATTTCAATTCGCCTTATAAAGCATTGGATATTCAAGATTTCTGGAGACGCTGGCACATTACTTTGTCTCATTTCTTGACGACGTATATTTACATTCCACTTGGGGGCAACCGAAAAGGGCCTGCCCGCACGTATTTACATATCCTGATTATTTTCTTTATTAGTGGGATTTGGCACGGTGCTGGATGGACGTTTCTGATTTGGGGGGCGCTGCACGGCTTTGCCAGTGTCATTTGCCGTTGGTGGAAAGGCACCGGTCACCGTATGAATAACGTGTCCGCTTGGATTGTGACGTTCTTGTTTGTCCATCTTGCTTGGGTCTTTTTCCGTGCTTTGACCTTGGCTGATGCGTTGACGGTTTTAAAGGCGATGTTCGGATTTAACGGCTTTTACTTGCCGAGTGGATTGGCTTCGCTCTTGCCATCGATTGATGAAAATTGGCTGCTGAAGCTGCCGTTTTCTGCGTCTTCTATCGAAGTTGCGTTAACTTTAGCGATTGGGTTGGCGCTGGCGTTCTTTGCGAAAAATTCTGTTGAAATTATGGAGCAAAAGCAACGCAATGCCGGTATGGCTGTTTTTATTGCTGTTCTGCTTTTCTATAGCGTCATGCAGCTGCAACAAGTTAGTGAATTTTTGTACTTTAACTTTTAGGAGATGATCCCATGAACGATAAAAAATTTAGCTTTGCCGTCATGGCGATTTTCGCCTCACTGACGTTTGCTGTTGCTGCTTTTAACTTTTGGATAGATCCTTTGTGGCATTATGGTCATGCGCATGGGTTGAACGATGTGCAAATTGTCGCGGACGAGCGGGAACAAAAAACCGCGCAACAGCTTTATGACCCGACAGATGCCGATACGTTGTTGCTTGGCAGTAGCCGTAGCACGTATGTTCAGCCGTCAGGGTTCGAAAAATGGACCGTTTATAATTACGCCGTTGCCAATTTATCGATGCGCGAATATTATACGATGTTGCTTTATGCCTTTGATCAACATCCGGATTATGAGCGGGTTTTGATTGGTGTCGATTTTTTCAAATCGAGTGAAGAACAGGCAAAAGATGCTCGTGCAATTACGGGCTATGAAACAAAAGTGCACGAGCCTTTTTACCGAGCAAAAAATTTGCTGTCCTTTGACACATTCGGTTTTGCGGTTGATAACTTAAAATTATCGGCAGCGGACGACATTACGGCGGACCGTTTGTACAATCGACAAGGCGATGCGTTTGCGAAAAAGCTGACGGCAGAAGAAACCAAACGCGACACGGCAGCTAAAATTACGCGTTTTGAAAATACGTTTTACGGCGATCATTATGTTTATTATTCGCGCTACAAAGAAATCATGCAAAAAGTTCACGATACGCACCCAGAAGCTGAAAAAATTGTCTACACGACACCGATTTCAACAGAGTTGTTCAAGTCGATGGTCGGAACCGGCTTACTGGACGAATACGAAATGTGGCTCCGTGACTTGGTCGCTGTATACGGTGGTGTCTGGAATTTCATGTACCCCAATGATGTAACGAACGACATTTTGAATTACTACGACGGCCACCATTTTTATCCAGAAATCGGCAAACTGATTTCCGAGCGTTTGGAACAAGGTGAACATGCCGAGGTGCCCGAAGATTTTGGTGTGTGGGTGACGGAAGATAATATCGAAGAGCATTTGGCGATGGTTCGAAAGTTAGCGGCCGAGCTAGAATGAGTTTGGGTGCCAGGCACCCAAACAACTCCCAAACAATTCAAAAAAGCTTTCCGCGAGTCGCGGAAAGCTTTTTTATGTTACTTAATGTCGATGCGGTATTTGCCAAAATCATTGGCAGATGGTGCGACGTAAGTGATGCCGCTCGCTTCTGGTATGAGGCTTTGTGCGTTAGCTGACGTTTCAAAGGTGATGTTTTGGTTACCGGCAATCGGTGCGAATTTCCAGTTATCATCGGCTGCTGGGTCGATTGTTCCGACTTCAAGCATGTAGTCGATGATGACTTGGCGATTTTCATAGGCATAGTCGATGACTTCTTTGGCATCGGTAACGCCTGGGAAGTTGCCTGTTGCGCGGTAATTGTTTGTGACGACTAAGAATTCCTGTGTATCGGTTACAGGCGCTCCGTTATAAGAAAGCTTTTTGATGCGGTTCGAAGTTGGATTGACGAGTGCCGCTTCTGCATCGTATTTTGCAGGGATCGTGACGTCGATTTCGTACGTGACGCCGTCCAATACATCAAAATTATAGGTACGGAAGTCTGTGTTGATCAACGGTTGTTCTGTTGTTGCTGACGGGTTGATTTGTTGGAATTGCCCTGCCGCCATTTCTAGCCATTCTTTCACTTCTTTCCCGGTTAGTTTCAAGGCATAAATGGTGTTGTCGAAGACGTATAAATCGGCGACGTTTTTAATGGCGATTTCGCCTGTCTTGATATCGGTGTAATAATTCCCGCCGTTTCGTCCGCCTGCTTTAAACGGTGCTGCTGCGGACAAAATTGGCAAGTCTGCGTTGGCTGTTCCTGCTACTTGCTGTTTGACGTACCAGCTCTGTGCGTTGTTGACAATTTGAACAGATGGGTCGTCTTTGACCAATGAGAAATAGCTGTTAATGGGTGCTGTGGTTTCACCGACTGGGCTGCGCACATAGTCGATGGTTGCTTCGTGTGTTTCTTTGACTGCATCAATCACTTGCTGTGAAACGATGTCTGATTCGGTGTCAATTTTGCGCAATTGCGCTTTTCCGGATGCAACGTTCCAGTCTTTTCCTTTTGGAGAAAGCTGTAAATCGATAACGCCTAAATGGCTACCAAAGTTACCTGGCATCACAACAGGTGTGCCGTTAATCGTTCCTTGTTGTTGGTCGACGTTCTTCAAGTCCCCGTACGATCCAGGGAATACGTCATGATTATGACCTGTGACGATGGCATCGATGCCGTCAATTTCAGAAAGTTGATAGGTGATGTCTTCTTCACCGACGTCGTATTTTTCATCCCCCATTCCAGAGTGGGATAACACAACGACTACATCTGCTCCCGCTTTTTCCACTTCAGGAAGGAATTTTTTAACGGACTCGACTGCATCTTTTGCCGTAACTTTCCCTTCAAGATGCGCGCGGTCCCATTTCATAATTTGCGGAGCAACAACTCCGATGACGCCTACTTGAATGGTGTGCTTTTTGCCTTTTCCATCGACGACTTGTTTGTCGATCATGGTGTACGGCTTGTAGCGGTTTTTATTTGTCTTGGCATCGTAGACGTTGGCATTCAAGACAGGAAACGGTGCATCGTCTAGTGCTTCGTCCAAATAATCCAATCCAAAGTTAAATTCGTGATTGCCTAAAGTTGAAGCATCGAAATCAAGTGATTTGAGTGCTGCGTAAGCAGGGTGCAACTCTCCTTTTTCGATGGGGTCGACGGATACTTTATACCCGCCAAATGGCGTTCCTTGAATCAAGTCCCCGTTATCAAATAGCAGCGAGTTGCTGTTTTCTGCGCGTGCTTGTTCGATTAAGACCCCTGTTTTAGCTAAACCTAAACTGTTTGATGGCTGGTCTCGGTAATAATCGTAATTGACAAAGTTCGTGTGTAAATCAGATGTTCCCAAAATGCGCAATGTGACGTTCTTACTGCCTGCTGGCTGATATTCTTTCAGCAAACGCTGAACAATGGCCCGCATTTCGCCCGGAGAAACAGGTTTGGATGGCTTTACCGTACCGTCTCCGTACCCGACCAGTAAACCGATGCCCACTCCTTTTGCCAAGTCTTTTAACAGACTTTGACTTAAGTAATGGCGATCTTTAAACCCGCCGAGCAATCCCGTTGAATATACTTTATCGGTTATCACTGCACGTGAAGCGATTGAAAATGCTTGCTCACGAGACAATTTTTCGTTTGGTGCAAATACGGTCTTCGACTTGCCGCTTGTGAGCTTTAAGTTGTATGCCGCTTCCACGTAGGGAGCGAGTTTTTTATCGACATCCTTAAAGCTGATCGTCGAACCGTCTCCTAACTCTACTTTTAAAGAAGTTACCAAATGCTGAATAAACTCGCCTCTCGTCACTTCGTTCGCTGCCGCTGCCCTAGGACTCGCAGTGAAAAGTCCGCTAAGCACCAGAACGAGTGCCACCAGAATCATAGAAGCTTTTCTGCCAAACGTCATTTCTCCATCTCCCTTTAATCGAATAGTCGAACAACTCCATTATATACGACAACCGAAATAATAGGAGGCATTTACAAAAATTTCACAATGCAGGGTGATGGATTTTTGTTTGAATGAGTAAAAATAGCGTATTTGGTGCCTGGCACCCAAACAATTATAAATGGAATTAACTATAGATCTTGGAGAGGTTGGATAACTTTGAAGAAAACTTTGTTTTTATGTAGCACTGTATTGGCTTTGAGTTTGATCGCTACACCTGCTTTGGCTGCATCTGACGTGCCAGAAAACTACCGCTTTCACGACGAGATCGATTACCTGATTGGCAAGAAAGTGATTACGGGCTATGAGGACAACACATTCCGTCCCGATAACGTTGTCACTCGCGCCGAAGCGGCGATTATGATTGGCAAGCTAAAAGGATTGGATGTTACTCAAAAAGCGACTCAATTTACCGATGTGAGTAAAAGCAGTAAAGCGAGCGGGTATATTGCCGCTGCGCAAAAAGCCGGTTACTTGAACGGTTATCCAGATAAAACGTTCCGTCCCGATGCAAAAATGACTCGCGGCGATATGGCGATTGTCCTTGGGAATGTTTTCACGACACCTCTTTCAACTGAATTGAATTTTAAAGATGTTTCAAGCAACATGAAGGCATTTGAGTCAATCAACAAAATCGTTAGTTACAATATCGCCGTCGGCTATCCTGACAAAACGTTCCGTCCTTTAGACGCTGTGACTCGCGGTCAGTTTTCTGCATTTCTTGCGCGTGGATTAGAGCCTGTCTTCAAAAATGATACGCATATGGAAAACTCTTACTTGCGTGATAAAACGAAGATTTATTCATACCGTTTGGACGATGGCACGACATTAAATTCTCGCTATACGGAAGATTCTAAGCTCGCAGCAACTGGCGAATCACTCGGGTTTCTTTGGGAAAACTACACTAAAGACGAGGATGACATCTTCTATACAGAAAACGAAACCGACGACATGTATGCTATTGGCTATCCGTACTCTGAATATGTAGTTGAATTGGTTTACCCCATCCAAAAAGGGAAAGTATTCAACATTGACAATCCTTTCGCACCTAAAAGTAAAATTACTGGTGTAAATGTAACCGTCAAGACCGGCTACAAAACGTTTACTAATGCTACTGAAGTTACCGTCCCAGTTGATCCTTCAGTTAAACACGACACGGGCTATAAATATTACATGGTCGAAGGATTCGGCAATGTTAAAACGGTCGCTCTTGATGGTAAAGTTTTCTACGAATTGATAAAAATCCAGTAATTGGTGCCTGGCACCCAAACAATTCTCATGCAATTCAATTCAATAGAAAAAAGCCGGAAGCAGCAAAGCTTCCGGCTTTTTTCATTTAGTTCTTATTCGGTTTTCCTGGTTTGTCAGGTTTACCCGGCTTGTCCGGTTTCCCGGCTTTTTTCGTGATGGTAAACGTTTTTTCTGTAACATGTCCAGCCAAATCAACGACTTTGAGTTTGATCTCGTTTGCGCCATCGGTTAGTACAGGTACGGTTGTCGTAATGTTTTTACTGAAGTTTTTCAGTTCGTATGGTGCTGTTAGTTTTTGTGCGAAAATCTCATCGTCGTAGTAATACGCACTAATTTCGTCGAAATTGTCTTTGACGTTAAACGTGATTTCCACTTCGTCTTGGTCAGAACCGACTTTTTTCGGTACGTCTACTAATGTGATTACCGCAGGCTTCGTGTCTACTAACACTTGACGGCGAATTTCCATTTCGTTGCCGAATTCGTCAATCGCTTTGACTTTAACGTAATGAGAACCGTCCGCTAATGTCAGGCTGTGGCTAAAGGTTTTGCCGTCAAATTCTTTTGCCGGTTCGCCGTTGACGGTCACTGAGACAATTTTCGAATCGTCTTCTACTCGTCCAGCGATCGCCACTTCTTTTGTTTTGTGTACGGATAAGACGTCCGGCTTATCGATAAAGACGACCGGTTTGACTTTTTCTGGCGTCGCGGTTGCTAAGTCAACTACTTGTTTGTTGCCTGCTGTGTCGTAGAATACAGCACTTAGTTTGTCACCGGCTTTTAGCTCAGCTGACACTGCATAGTTCTTAACGCCAGGAGCTAATGAGTCGTCTTTCGGTGTTGCTGCATCTTCTGTTAGTTCTTTACCATTTAAGAACACTTCCCAACGATCTGGGCCCGCTCCTTGTGGGTTATCGGTAAAGCTTGCAACTTCTACCAATTTAGCTGCTGCGTTAAAGCTTGCGACCGCTACTGGTGCGACCGTATCGACTTTGACGGGGAATTCAAATGACTGCCATTCCGCATTTTCATAATCGATGACCGCGCGCAATTGAATTTGGTAGTTGCCGTCTGCTACTGCTTTTTCAAGCACTTTTCCGTCCCAGCCATTTGCTGGGTTGAAATTATACGATTCAGTTGATGCGTAATTTTTTACCAATTCATCTTCTGTGCGTATCGTCCGCAAGGTTTTGCCTGCCGCGTCCAATACCTTCACTTCAAATTCTTTGGCGTTTCTGAGCAATGAATACACCGGAATTACTTTGTCCATGACACCATCGCCGTTTGGTGAAAAGGCGAATTGGCTTGGCACAAAGTCTGGTTGATGGGTTCCACCTGTAATGGTTTTGCCTTTTTCATCTGCTAAGAACGTCGTGCCGTAATAAGTGGATGGATTCCATGCCACGTAATCAAAAATATTTGCATCGTCCCATCCGCCGTTAAAGCCGAAGTAAGGTACAACTAATGGTGTGTTGCCTGTCACTTCTTCGTTCACGTCCGTTAATGTTAAGAACCCGTCCACGAAAAAGCCATTTGTAAAGGCTTGATAAGCTGCATCTTTTTCCAGTGCCGATACATCCACTGACACGGTGATTTCTTTGCTGCCATTTGCCGGAACTGCGACCGTTTTAGGCGCGTCAATCACCACTTGTTCTGTCACTACGTTCGATCCTGCAATGTTTGGTGCCGTTACGTCGACGCCGCTTGCTTTTAACACTTTATCGGTTTGAACATTTACAGCTACTTGATAATTTGCCGGTTGGTCAGAGAAATTCTCTGCAACGACCGTAAATGTAAATTTGTCGTCTTGGATTTCTTTTAACGCTACTTTGGATTCGCCTGTTGATTTCTCAACTACCGTCACATCTGTCGATAGCGCATCATGCAATTGCATCAACCCTGCTCCTTGGCGACGTGGTGAAACAAACTCACCCGCAATCAATTCTACTGGGTTGGCTGTATTCATCATCAGGTTTTTCGCAAACTGAACACGTTCTTCGCCGTCTAGGCCGAGTTCATCTAGTCGTTGGAAGATCAATGCCGTTCCACCTGAAACATGCGGTGCTGCCATAGACGTTCCGCTCATTAAGCCGTATTCATCATTGTTTAAAGTTGAGAAAATGTTGCCACCTGGCGCTGTAATTTCAGGTTTGAAGTCCAAGTTTGGCGTTGGTCCCCAAGAAGTGAAATTGCTCATTTGGCCAGCTGTCGGGCTTTTCGTTTCTAAATATTGCCCATCAAAGTTAACCGTAACCTTTTTGCCAGCATCGATTAACGCTTTCATCGCCACGCCATCTGTTTGAAGAGTCGACATATAAGGAATCGTAACCGATGGGTCTGATGCCATATTGATGGTACCTGTTGTGTTGTTGTAAATAATAACCCCTACTGCTCCTGCTGCTTGCGCATTGGTTGCTTTTTCAACAAAGGCAATGCTGCCGCGTGAAATAAGCGCAAATTTGCCGGTGAAATCTGTTCCAGCAAAGTCAGCCGCTGTACCAAATCCTGCACTTGCCACTTCATAAGAAGCTGCTGGCAACTCACGCGGGTCTTTATCGTTTGCCAATAAGTACATCGCGCGTCCAGCTTCTGCACCGTCCGCTTGATAAGCAAAACTCATGGCCGTAATAATATCGTTTTCAAATGACGCTACACCAAACGAGTCAAATGAAACACTTGGTGAACCTGTTAAGCCGTAATCTTGGTTTTCTGCGTAAGGATAGAAATAACCCGATCCCAGCATATCCGAGTTTCCAGCTGAAATGGACACGAGAATACCGCTATTCGTCGCGCGCTCTACTGCTTGTTGTTCCGGGTTTTGAGAATCCACAAATCCTGAAACAGATCCAAGTGACATATTAATGACGTCTGCTCCTAATTTGATCGAGTCATCAATCGCTTTAATGTAAATATCTCCGTAAGTTGACGGATACAACGGATCGTTGCCGAACACTTTTAATGCCAGTAATTGTGCTTCTGGTGCTACGCCTTTAATGCCGCCATTTTCCTCATTGCCGTTTGCTCCCACTGTGCCGGCTACGTGCATGCCGTGCATTGAAGCTTCAGGTCCAAGGTCTAAAATTTCGTTGTTGCCGTCCATGTAATTATAGCCAAATGGCACTTTAGAAGTGAAAAATTGACCGCCTTCGATGGATTGGTCGCCGAGCAATGCACCGACTTCAGCTTTTGTAATTTCACCTGATGTGTCATCTGTTAATACCATATCTTTATGGCTTGGGTCGATGCCGGTATCAATCACTCCAACGACCATGCCTTCGCCTTTATACTTATAATCGTTCCAAACTTGTTGCGCTTGCACAAGTTCTTTTGAGTATTTCATTTCCGGTTTGATTTCCGGACGTTTGTACTCGGTTGACTCATAAACAGCTTTTACACCTGTTTGTGAGGCAATTTCTTTTACTTTTCCTGCTTCGACTTCAGCAGAAAAGCCGTTAAAAACCGTCGTGAAATTTTCTAAATAGGTAATCTCTGGAGCAAGTTCTGAAATAGTCGATTGAATTGAATTTTGTTCAGTGCTTACTGTTGCTTCTAATGATTCTTTTTGTTTCTTAGGTAAATCTTTGTAAAGTACCCCTTTACGTGTTGCGTTTTCGATCGTTGGATCACTTTCTAATTCCACGATAATCCGAACTTGTTTTTTCGGATTTTTCGGGTTCTTCAGCGTTTCTGGTATTTTAACTGCTGGTTTTTTGAGCTGCAATTCTTCGTTGCCGGCACCTGTTTTGTTCGGTGCTGCTGAAACATTCGGTATACCTGCCGAAAACGAACCAAAAGCGACTAAAAACACCAATGCCATCAATAAAATCGAACGTATCTTCCCCAATCTTTCTCCCCCTTGTTTAACTAACGGAATTTTCAAACTAAAAGACAGTTTAAATTTACCATATTAAAACACTCTTGCCACTATTCTTTTGTCAAATATATATTACGTTTACGTTACAATTGTTACAGAAGTAGTTAAATTACTCTGATGTAGACAACAAAAAATCGCCTACCCATAGGCAGACGATTTCTAAGCACCAATCAAATTCCATCTTATTTAAGAGATAGTTGATAAATAAAGATTGCCAGCTGACCTCGCGTTACATTTTGACTCACGCCAAATTGTGTAGCGGTTACGCCATTCGTAACTCCGTTCGCTACAAGTGCATTGACCGCTTCTTCATAGCGTGGAGAGACATCTGTAAATGGCAATTTTTCGGTAGTTGGCTGCAAAGCATAACTATTTTGCAAAATTAATGCGATTTCACCTCGCGTCATACTTTGCGCAGCACCAAATAATGTCTCCGTCTTGCCATCAATGTAGCCCGCATGTTTTAACGCATTAACGGACGCTACAGCACGTGCCGGGACATCGGTAAATCTAGAAGCTGGAGCTGCTGCTAAATCTAATTCCAACTCTTTTGCCAGCCAAATCGCTGCATCTACACGCAGGATCGGGCTTTGAATGCCAAATCGCGTCGAACGCTCACCTTTGGTAAGTCCTCTTTTCACCAAATAATCAACGGCTGGGAAATACTTTTCAGAAACATCCGTAAACAATCTAGCTGTTTGCACAACCTCTACTTTCAGCGATACCGTTTTGCTTCCTAAAGTCGCTTTTACCGTCGTACTGCCAACTGCTTTCATCGTCACTTTCCCTTTGGATACCGTTGCAATCGAGGGATCTGCAGAAACCCATTTTGCGGTTTCTGCTGCATTGATGACTTCCCCCTTTGTGTACGAAGCCGTTAACGCCAGTTGAACCGAATTGCCGACTGTACTCGTAATTGACGACTTGTCCGGACGTAAACTAAGTAACGGATTGTTTGTTTCCGATACTCTCGGTGCTTTATAGGAAGAAATTTGAATCAAGCCATGACCATATAGCGGATCTCTGCCCACTTTGCCTAAATCTTTTGCTTCTTCCGCTATAATCGCACGTAAATCCTTGTTTGTTAATTTTGGATAAGCTTGCTTTAACAAAGCCAATTGACCAGCTACATAAGGCGTGGCCATAGAAGTTCCTGATAAATATTCGTACCGATTACTGGTCATCGTACTGAAAACATATGCGCCGGGTGCCATCACTTCAACAGCGGGTCCTGTTGAAGAAAATTCTGCACGTTTAGCATCTTGATCCAATGCACCGACTGCAATAACAGACGAATAGCGAGCAGGAAATTCCACATTATCCTCTTTTCCACTTAAAGTACCGACATTTCCAGCGGCCGCTACGATCAACAGCCCTTTCGCATATGCTCGGTCAAAAACGGCTTTAAAGGCGTTGGAATTTTCCGCAGAACCTCCACTAAGATTAATAATGTTCATCTTATTCGCGATTGACCATTCCACACCTTCAATCAAATCCGACAAATAAGCATTGCCTTCCCAGTCAAAAGCTTTTACAGAATAAATATCAGCGTCATACGCCACCCCTTTTATGCCAATGCCATTATTGCGGGCACCAATGATCCCGGCAACATGCGTTCCATGTCCCTGATCATCTGAATAGGAAGTTGTATAATCGGCAGTTGAAATCCCGCCTTTGATCACCAAATCATTATGCGGAGAAATTCCCGAATCAATGACAGCAATTTTCACGCCTTTTCCGGTAAATCCTGAATTCCAAGCTACAGGTGCTTTTATTTGAGGAATTCCCCAGCCTTCTGTTTGCGCACTAAGCGAAAACACAATATCTTCCTCAATTGTCCGAACTGACGGATCTTTTAAAAGTTCCTGCGCTTCTGCGTCTGTCATCATAGCAGACGCAATCGCCACTTCATCATAAACCTCTACATCAGAACCACCAGAATCTTCGGTCTTTTCAGCGATTGAAAAGCTCTTTTGCTCTTTTTCATAAACGATAATCATGCGTTTTTCATCCTGATCTTGAGCGGAAACCGTTAGTTGTCCCATTGCTGCGAACAAAAGTAACGCGCTCAACACGCCATAAACTATTTTCAATAAAAACCCCCCCTTTGCTAAAACAATTGAATTTGTTTAATTTTCCAAAAATAAAAGAAATATTTAACATACGTATAAATCCGTTTCCAATTTCAGTATATAAGATGTCCGCATACGCGTCAAAGCCAATTGTATCCAGTGTTTAGTTACTTGTATTGTACGCACTTCCAGCAAAGATAGAAAGCTCTTTTCAAAAAAAGATATCAGAATAAATAAATTTCCATTATGTCTAGAAAACAACCCACGTCCCCCCTAAATCTAAAGTGTCAAAATCAAAAATCATCACCCTACAAGCGCCGGCGCGTGCACCACCAAAAAAAACTACAAGTATTCTTTTTTGAAAGTGTTGTGCAGAATCTTGGCTTGGGAGCACGTCCCTGAGTCGGCCACAAATTGGCGAACATTTGTGTCTAGCCCCAAGTGAACATGAAACCAGCCTCATGATAAAAGCGCAGGCGCGTGCACCATCGCCGCCAAGCGATTCCAGAACCCAACACCTACTACCTAACCCAAACAAAGTAAGTTTGCTGCGACTTCCCCAACACCCAGCCGAGGCGCGACAAGGGCTAGGCGAAGCACGAAGACGAGTGCTCTTCTCGGCTTTGTGCGAAAGCCATGCCCCAAGCGCTCGAAGGCGACTTCTAAAACTCCACAAAAACTCCTCCAACAATCCCGAATCTGAACACAAAAAGCGCCGGCGCGTGCACCACCGCCGCCAAGCGACTCCAGAACCCAACACCTACTACCCAACCCCAAAAAGTAAGTTCACTAAGTCTCCCCTAACACCCAGCCGAGGCGCGACAAGGGCTAGGCGAAGCACGAAGACGAGTGCTCTTCTCGGCTTTGTGCGAGAGCCATGCCCCAAGCGTCCGAAAGCGACTTCTAAAACTCCACAAAAACTAAAAACTCGAACCCAAATTACCCACTCCTAGCGCCGGCGCGTGCACCACCGCCGCCAAGCGATTCCAGAACCCAACACCTACTACCTAACCCAAACAAAGTAAGTTCGCTGCGTCTCCCCCAACACCTAGCCGAGGCGCGACAAGGGCTAGGCGAAGCACGAAGACGAGTGCTCTTCTCGGCTTTGTGCGAAAGCCATGCCCAAAGCGTCCGAAGGCGACTTCCAGAACCTCACCAAAACTAAAAACTCGAACCCGAACTACACACTACCCAACCCAAACAAAGTAAGTTTGCTGCGACTTCCCCAACACCCAGCCGAGGCGCGACAAGGGCTAGGCGAAGCACGAAGACGAATGCTCTTCTCGGCTTTGTGCGAGAGCCAATGAGGGACCAGGCATTCCTGGGACCTCATTTGCGACGAGCTTGCGCAGGAGCAATCGTCTTTGCTCTACCCAAAGCGCTCGAAGGCGATGTCCAGAACCTCACCAAACCTATCAAGATTTCGCGTTCTTTCCACCGCCTAGAAACTCCAGAACCCCACAAAAATTAAAAGCCAGCCCCTCAACAGAAAGGCTGGCTCGGTTCTATGGCACCAGTCGGTTAACAACCGGTAACTTTTGCATCGCCAAAATGATGCCGAATGAAATAACAAAGATTAAGATCCAAACAAGCGGCACACTAATCAGTGGATTAAACGTTGTTTCATTTAAACCAAAGCTTCTATTCAAAAAAACTTGAATAAGCGGGTGAATGATGTAAATGCCGAACGTCGCTGTACTGATGCGGGTGATCAACACATTTGGTTTGATTCGTTTCGCCATATGCTGAAAGCCGATAAAAATAAACAGCGTAATCAATAAATTATTCGGCCGGTAATGCTCATAAAAAAATTCATCAAATTCGCCCGCCGGCAATCCTACATTTAAATAATAAGTCCCCCACACCGTCACCACATAACTGACTGCTGCGAGTATGCCAAGTGTTGGCAAGTATTTCTTCGGTACCGGATAGAGCACGAGATACGCACCGAGCAAAAAATACCCAATATACGGTTCAAACAAGCCGGCAGCAAAAGCAAGTTCAAAGTCAAAGAACTTTGGCAAGAATGGTAAAAAGCTAGAAAAGAAAATCCAAAACAGCAAAAAGGCTTGAAACGTCTTCTTGTCCATATGCATGACGAGCAGCTTCAAAAAAGGCGCCATCAAGTAAAGACCCGTGATGGTGTATAAAAACCACAAGTGGTAATAAATATCATCGGTTAAAAACTGCACCAAAATTTCATAAGCGCTATACGATTCATCCAGTATGTAAATATTGTATAGCGTGTACACCAAGCTCCAAAATAACAACGGAATAACAACTTTTGCCAATCGTTTCTGGAGAAATTGCCAAACACTTTCTTCTTTGCCGCGCGTCAGGAGCAACGCCCCACTAAGCATGAAGAAAATAGGCACACACCAACGCAACCCTGCGTCAAAGGCGTTGGCAAAATGCCAAATCCATTCATCTGTCGTAGCATTGTTAATAATTTTTGATACTACATGGATGCCGACCACAACAAAAATCGACAAGACCCGCAGCCAATCCATATAGTCGTATCTTCTGGCCATTTCGGGTATCTCCTTTTTCTAACTAAATTGGATACGTATTCATTGTCACTGAAAATCACTTGAACAAGTTCGACTCCTTCTATATATAGAAGAAAGAGTTTCACCACTTTTTGTTCCCTCTATCATCTTAGCTTGTTGCAGAGCTTTGAACCAATACATTTTGATGACAAATTAGGATTCCACTAATTGCCGGCAAAGCTTTCGGATTTCTTCTTTTCGTGTGTCGACTAACTCTTGCCCAAGTTTAACCAAGGCCTGGATATTTTCTGGAGAACCATCGTCTAGTTTTTCCCTGCCATCTTGCAACAATTCAATTTGAAAGCGGTAGTAGCGCTTGTTTTTTTCTCGTTCCGGTAACACATAATTCAATTGATAATGAACAACATCTGAGCTGCCGTCCATTAGGATATACCAAAGTGGACGTGCCCATCTAAGCAGGCCCCATGTACGGTAATTTTCAAATTCGATGGTCAGCTGTGGATTTCCTGTTCCGAGTGACACAACGAGTAGATCTTCATCATCCGGAAAAATTTCTTTTGCTTCCGCATAGGCACACATCGCTGGATTGTTGGCAAACACCCCACCGTCAATAAAGCTGGCACCTGGATAGGCCTTTATTTTTTTGGGCGTAAAGTAAGTGGGAGCTGCCGATCCTGCCCGTGCTACATCCCGCATCAGTACATCTTTTTCGATTTTCTTTGTATGGACATCACGACTTTTGAAAAAGGCAGTAAATCGGCCGCGGAGTTCATAGCTCGGAACGACGACATGTTTGATTGCTTCTGAGAGCATCGTGCGTCCAAAATACTTTTTCAGCACTTTTTCAAGTGTACGTGCATGGTAACGGCTCGTGAAGATGCCGCGCGTAACTTTGTAAAAAAAGCTCTTATCAAATATTTCTTGAGATTCTTCTATATAAAACCCAAGAAATTGCTGTGCCGAATAGCGCGGTTTTGTAGCATCTTGCAGATTTGGTGCGACAAGTCCGAGTGCCAAAATCCCACCCGTCGATGCCCCGACAATCAAATCGAACAACTCAGAAATGGGTTTTCCACTTTCTGCTTCTAATTCGGCGAGTAGCATTGCAGGAATAATGCCACGCACACCGCCTCCATCGATCGCTAAAACTTTTTTCACGCTAGTGCCCCCCCTCTAATTTTCTGATTAATCTAATTGTAAGAAGCGTTTCGAATGTTGTCAAAATTGGTTCCAAATTCATTTGTCCAATCTCATTTTTCACACTATTGAGATAGTAATATTATTTCTTTATGTCGGTTCGTGCGTTTTGTAGGTGAATGAAAAAAAGACTAGTTAACTGAATTTCTATTGTATTTTTTTGGCTTTGTGTAGCTAAAATAGAGCTGGCAAGACTTTTAATTCTGGATTTATTAGGATGTTAATTGTTACAAAGCAACTACATAAAGACGTGAAAAGCTCTTTTTCAGAGAGTTAAACCTTTTTTTCGTTTTTTATTGCCATTCAAAATCCCTCTATATCAAGGTTTCCAAAGCATTTTTCACTTTGTTATACAACTGTAATATAACTGCAATTGAATTGACGTTGTTTTTAAGTTGTTCTCTCTATATAGTAAATGACAGAGCAAAATATTATTAATTCATGAATGTGAATAATAAAAACTTGGAGGAACCAACAACAATGAAAAAACTTTTCTTTACGCTACTTACAGCAGGATCATTGCTATTTGCTAACTCAGCCACAGACGCACAGGCAACTCAGCCTATCCAAAACGACGCTTCATCTCAGGTAACTACGGATTTATCCATAGAGCAAGTTGCTGCCAGCAAAGCAACTGCAAAATCAGGTACATTTAAAATGAAATACAACTCAAACGTTCGTGCTGATGCAGGAACCAAATACAAAGTTGTGACGATGGCTAAAAAAGGCTCAATCGCAACGGCTACTCACCAAAAGAAAGTCGGCAAATCGACTTGGTACAAAGTAAAAGTCAACGGCAAATCTGGTTGGGTACTAAGCACGTTGCTTACTTCAACTACAGTGAAAAAAGCTTCAGCGAAAACATCTTCTTCTTCATCAGTGGTATCAGAAGCGCTAGAACTTCAAGGCATTCCTTACAAATTTGGCGGCACAACTACTGCTGGATTCGACTGCAGCGCATTTATCCAATACGCATTTAAACAAGCAGGCAAAAGCGTGTCACGCACAACGCTTTCACAATATGCTGAGACTTACAAAGTCAGCAGCCCACAGCCAGGCGATTTGGTTTTCTTTGCGAACACGTACCGCGCTGGAATCTCACATGTTGGGATTTACATCGGTAACAACAAGTTCGTCCATGCAGGCGGAGCAAAATCAGAAGTGAAAAGCATGAACGATCCTTACTGGGGCAAAAAATTCCACAGCTTCAAACGTTTCTAATCAAATCAGATACTCAGAAGAGTGACCCGAACGTCTGCTGACAGCAGGCCTTTGCCGGTCCTCTTTTTTTATGTGGAAATTTAGTTGGAGATAGCTAAAGCTACAGCCTTGCCGGTAATACTATCTACCGCTCTGTTCTCGGTTTCTTCCTAAGCTATAAAATTGAAATAACGAGTGAATTTTGTGTATAGAAGTAACCAGTTCATTTAGAATAGCAAAACAATCAGATGAAGATGTGAAATTTCCATGTACAGATAGCAACCACCCGGGTAAACCTCGTCAACTCTTCCTTCACCTCTAGCGATGGCGCATGCACCACCGCGGCCGAGCGACTCCAGAACTTCACACCCTCTACTCCACATAAAAATAGGTGCACTTATACATCCACCACTCCCTAGCTGAGGCGCGTCACGGGCTAGGCGAAGCGCTAAGACGAGTGCTCTTCTCGGCTTAGTGCGACGAGCTTGCGCAGGAGCAATCGTCTTTGCTCTACCCCAAGCGTCCGAAGGCGACTAAGAGACCCCCCAAAAAACTACAAACACTTTTTTTTGAAAGTGTTGTGCAGAACCTTGGCTTGGGAGCACGTCCCTGGGTCGGCCACAAATTAAGGAACATTTGAGTCCGACCCAGGGACGACAACGGGCTAGACACAAATTGCAGAACATTTGTGTCTAGCCCCAGGCAATCATCACCCTAAAAGCGCCGGCGACTCCACATAAAAATAGGTGCACTTATGCATCCACCACTCCCTAGCTGAGGCGCGTCGCGGGCTAGGCGAAGCACTAAGACGAGTGCTTTTCTCGGCTTAGTGTGAGAGCCATGCCCAAGCGTTCGAAGCGGTGTATAGAACCTAAGAAAACGTATTATCCCAGTTCAATGCAACCTTACTCAGCGAAGGCGCGTGCACCACCGCGGCCAAGCGACTCCAGAACCTTACACCCATCTACTCCACATAAAAATAGGTGCACTTATGCATCCACCACTCCCTAGCTGAGGCGCGCCACGGGCTAGGCGAAGCACTAAGACGAGTGCTTTTCTCGGCTTAGTGCGAGAGCCATGCCCAAAGCGACCGAAGCGGTGTATAGAACCTATGAAAAAACAGACCCCTTCAAGAGCCTGCTCGTCAGTTATTCACAATATCCGTAATTTGATAATCTCCGTACTCATCAATCACCACCGTATAAACACCTGCGTGTGACACAGTTGTTGATTTGTCGCCAGTTTCTTCGTGGTAAGTAAACTCTGCTTCAGCAGTAACTACTGCGCTTTCTTCGTTAATCTCAATACGCGTGATTGTCGGTTGAACCGTATCGTATATGCGATTTTGTCCGCTATACTCTCCAATCAAACGGGTTGCTTCCTGTTCCGCTTGACTGCCTGGCAACACGTAGGACAAGTAATAAGCCGAGTTAGCGTCGTTTAATGAATAAGGCAGTAATTCGTAGTAGGCGGATATAAAACTTTCCAGCAAATCTTCAGCAAAATAAGCATCTTTAACATCTTGCAAGACGATTTCCTGTTCTTCGGTAACCAGTGGGTTTTCGATCCATTCGCTTAGTTGATCCCAGACTGTATAGAGCGGAATGCTGTAGCCAGATCCTGGTTTTTCTTCGAGAATAATCGAGTTGATGCCAAGAATTTCTCCTGTATCTGCTGCGATGAGCGGCCCACCACTCGATCCTTGGGCGATTTCTGCGGTCATTTCGTAAAGGTCTGTGTATTGGTATTGATCCGAAAAATCGAGATCGGTTGCTGTGATTTCACCGGTTGTTGCGGTGTTGCTTTGGTCGTTTGGACTGCCGATTGCGACGACTGGCGTACCGACTTCAACGGGCTCCATTTTAATCGCTAACGGCTCTTTCCCCGCCAGTTCAGCGACACGAACAATGGCAAGATCCTCCGTTTCTGATATACCGATCACGTTGCCATTAAACTCTTGACCGTCGCTATTTTTGACGGTGATGTAGGATGCATCTAAAACGACGTGGGCATTGGTCAAGATGTCCCCTTTGTTGTTAATCAAAAAACCCGAACCTTGTTCAAGATCGGTATACAGTGTGTAGACATGCGTTTTAGCATGGGCGATCATCGTTGCTTGGCTTTGCTCTACCATTTCAGTTTCTTCTGGAACTGGTCGCGTGTCCTCTTTTGGTGCTTGACAGGCACTCATGACAACAACAAAAAACAAAAGAACTGGCCGTATTTTTTTATAGCTCGAGAGTTGATTCATCGTGTTCACTCGCTTCTTTTTGTGTTCATTATATCAACTCGCTGATAAAAGGTCTTGTGCGCACAAAGAAAAAGCATCCCGTTAAACCGCGCTTTTTAGGCACGATTCAAACGGGGATGCTTGTTTGGGTATTATTTTTTCTTTATTTGGCCTTTATTTGTAACGACTGTGTAGTTTCCTAACTCGTTCACATGAAGAGTAAACGTTGACCCTTTTAATGTGCCTTGCATGATTTTCCACTTGCCTTTACGATCTTCACGCGCACCAAACTGGATTTTCACGTCTTTCGTTGTGTCAAATGCCAGTGTCACCGGTGAAGTGAATGTCAAAGCAAGGTCTTTTCCTGCTGCATCCGTTACCGACAAGTCGATTTGTTTCGTAAGAGTTGGGCGTTTGTCGACTTCTTTTGCGTCTGCCACTACTAGCTCTAATACAAATGCAGATCCTGCAGCTGAGGCAATTTGCTGAATGTTTTCAGCTGAAAAGCTGACATCTGCTGTTGGCATGTCGACTCGTAAGTCTTTGCCGCTGTTAAGCAATTCAACTAGATTTCTTTCAGTAAATGTAATGGCAAGTTCTCCATCTTTATTCGGCTCGCCCGCTGTAACGACAGCCTGGTCACCTGAAAAGTCAGGATTTGCTTGTTGTTCGCCCGGAACTGATGGTTTTTCGAAGGCAATTTGTGCTAGTAGCGGATCATGATCTGATGCGCGGCCATGTTGTTCCATGAACATCGCGTTAATGTGGACCATATCCAGTTCTGTACGTTGTGCCAAGTTGTTCGTCACAAGCAAGTGATCGAGTACTTGTGAATTTCCTTGGTAATAATACGAAAAGCGATCTTCTACCGGCACATCTTCGACTTTATTCGTTAAAATATCGCCTTTTAATGCGGCTAGCGCAGGCGTAAATTCGAAATCATTCATGTCTCCTGCAACGATCACGTTCAAGTCTGGATTTTGTTTAAGTCCATCCGCGATAAAGCCGTTAATCGCTGTTGCCAGTTCAATGCGCTCTGCAACAGAGCCAAGAACAGGCGGCTGGTTTTTGCCGAATAGTGGCTGGTCTCCACCTTTTGAGTTTAAGTGAGCGCCAATAACGACGACTTGCTCACCTTGGAAGTCAAATTGTGCAGCAATTGGTTTACGGGTGTTTGGCATTGCGATTGGTTGAACGCGTCCTGGATTCAAAGCCAGTTCGCCGTCTACCCACGAGTTGTCTTGAGTTGCTGTTCCTTTTGTTCCTTCTGACAAGGTTACGCGTTCAGGATTATACAGATACCCGACACGGATGTTGCCACCTGGTTGGCCACCGTCTTTGTTGTATTCAGGTGCGATGTCAGTCCAGGCATACGTTGGACCGCCTGCTGTTTTGATGTCTTGAATCAACCGTTCATAGCTTAACGTTGCGTCACTGTTTCCTGATGCAACCGGACCGTCATTGTCTTGTACTTCTACCATAACGATGATGTCTGGTGAGTTTAAGTCGTTAACGAACGACTCTGCAATGCGCTGTGCTTTGGCATCAGACGTATGACTCGGATCTGCAGAAAAATTTTCTACATTATAAGCGGCTACAGTTAGTTCGTCTTTATACGTACGAATCCACGTTTGTTCGGGCTGTGTGCCTCCATCTACTAATTGTGGCAGGTCACTTTCCTGTGTCCATAGCTTGTAATTTCCAAAACCAAAGCCCATTACGCCAACGATATCACCATTAAATAAATCGCCTGCTTTGGCTACGTAGCTTTCATTGTTGAAATCAACGGTAATGCGTTCTGGGTTATAGTCATTTTCTGAAAGCAAAATTCCACCTTGTTTATGGAATTCTGTGCCTGGTGAGTTTTCAGCAACGACGACCACTTCGCCGTAGTTTTGTGGTCCTACAACCTGTGCGTTTGGTACAGCTAAGCGCATAAGTTCAAGGGATTCCCAGAAATCAACGCCGTCTTCTGTCGGATCAAACGATGTTAAGCCATCGTTATCGATAATCTCAGATGGCGGTTGAACGTCTTTTCCAATGATGATGGGTTCAGGAAGTGCGGCTGTCGCTGTTTTGGTTGCGTCAGTCGCACGAATACGCGTGATTGGTAAATCGTTATCTTTTGCATCTGAATAGCCTTCTTGGAAATGCTCTTCTACAGTTCCGGTGACGGTAACCAGGTCACCAATTTGAAAACCACTTGATGCTTTATTGACCATCAACGCTTCAGAAGTTGTCACATCATCATCTGGATTGATGTCTTGAATGACGAAGTTTGCCGAGTTGTAGACGTGTGTCACGACACCGACGATTTCATTGACAACGACACCTTGGTAATCTGAGTAATGATTCGCGCCTTGAATATCACGGATTTTCAAGTCCCCTGTTTTCAAAACGGTGTAAGTAAAAGTAAAAATCTCAGACGTTTCGTCCGTAATGGCGATGGCTTTGATCGTTACGTCTTTTGTCAAAACGATTGGCGCTGTGTATTTGGTGCTTGCGGCAGTTGGTGTGGAACCGTCAAGCGTATAGTAAATAGCGGCGTTTTTCCAGCCTGAAGCTAACGTGATTTCAGTGCCTTCCGAAACGACACCTGGAAACACATCTACGTAGACAGCTGGCTTATTCACAAGGTCAAAGCTCTCGAAGCCGAGTGTTTTCACCTGATAAGAAGCGTTGAACTTTGAAGCGATTCCGCTGACATGGATTAAATCGCCTTCTTTGTATTGCTTCGTAAATTGTTCGAAGTTTAGTCCGTTGCGGTTATCGTTACGAATGGTGACCGTTTCACCGTTTTCAGCTGTTGCCGAAAACTCAAACGTTCCAAAATCGTTAACGGATTTCAAGTTTGTGATGGTCACATTTTCTAATTCAATACGCTCGCCTTGTGTCTGTTCATTGATAGCGGTCGGTGTAACGGTTTGAACGGACGGCAAGTCGTTGCCTGTAGAAAGAACTTCTATTGTATTCGGCTGCAGCTGAAGCTCGCCGTTATACTCCGCGACCGTTCCCGTCAACCGCACCTTGTCTCCCGGTGCAACGGTGGCGTTTGAAGCATAAACGTACATGCCAGCTGTATCGTCTTGTACATAAAAGGCAGTCGCGCCCCAAAATCCTATGCCCGTTGTCACCGTGGCGTCAACTTGGACCAGTTTGCCCGACATCGTGCGCGCTTGTGCCAACGTATCGACGACAGTTGCCTCAGGTGGTACTTCACCTTCAGACAGAATCGTGAAAGCCGTTGGAGACTTTAGACCTGCTGTTGTAAAGTAAGTTTCCAATGAACCTGTAATGGTCACTTCTGCTTTAAACTTAGTCGGATTGTCCACCAAGTTTAAGCCTGCACGAATTGCGGAACTTGATGGCAACTGAACTGGAAGAATTTTCGTCGGATCGGTTTCATTTGGTGAATCAGCAAGACCTAGATTTGAAACAGCTGTAAAAGGCGCTTCTTGGTCGTAGCTAGTCTTGCTAATGACTGTCCCGACGATAAATCCTTTCACCGTAGCCGAACCGGAATTATTCGCAATGGCTTCAGCTACCGTAATCGGTTCTGCAGCAGTTGCAGTTGCTGCTGTGTAAGGCAGTACTGCAGACAAAACCAGTAGTAAACTCAAAAAAATCTTCGTCCATGTGTTTCTCGACAAAAGCTCCACTTCCTTTGAATAGAATGAGTTACTTATCAAGTATAGCGCAAAATTGTAAACGCTTTATTAAATTTATGCAAATAATGAAATAATTTTCTTATTTGGTGCCTGGCACCCGCTCAATTCTCGTACAATTCTATTCCCCATCTCTCCTCTCCGGAAGATCCCGTTCTTCGCAGTACATCAAATAACCCGTTAAACATTTGGAATATGGCCTTGGCAGAATGGTTGGCAAATAACTTAAATCGAGGAATTGATAGGGAGCTTGTAGCGCATCTGCGTATAATCGGTACGAGCTGTGTGGATAGTCTTTCATTGTGGCTACCATGGGGGTACTGGTATCTATGGGGTTTCTGTGGACGTATCGGCTAACTGCGAGGATGCTTTTGTGGGTTATGGCTTTGCCCGAATAATAACGGCTTTCGTAAAAATAGCCGCTGTAGTTGTATTTTTTCTTGTGATAATCGCTGTAGCGTTTGTTGATGAGCGCCATTAGCTTGCTTAACGGGACTTCGGGTGAGCGGATCAATAAGTGGTAATGGTTGGTCATTAAGCAATAGGCCAACATGGTAAACGGGTACTTTTCGTGTGCATACGTTAAGACTCTAAAAAAAGCGTCGATATCTGATTTCTCTTGAAAAATCGCTTGCCTGTTGTTGCCTCTCATCACAACATGTTCGTATGCATGCGGAGTCCAAATACGTCGACTTCTCCCCATCGTTTCACGCTCCTTCCTTTTCAACTACTGATTATAACTATAGTAGAAATAAGATTGAGGTTCGTCAATTGTTCTAAAAAGACAATAACTTGGATTTATGTACGCATACTGACTCAAAACTAATTTTTCACTGTGAAACCACTCGATAACCTGCAAATTCTCTTTCAAAATATTTTTTTGAATTGTGTTTGAATTGTTTGGGTGCCTGGCACCCAAACAATCAAACACTCTATTATTCACTCACTGTTTCTTGATCGTGAAGCTTTCTTCTGTGACATGTCCTGCTGCGTCGATGACTTTCAAGGTGAATTTGTTATCACCTAGAGCAGCAACTGGAACCGTGATGGTGATGTCTTCATCAAAGCCGACTTCGCCGTAGGGCTCGGTCATGTCTTGGCGAAAAACTTCGCTGTCGATTACATACACTTGGATGGCGTTCATGTTGTCTGAGACATTAAACCTTACTTCTGCAGAATCCGCTTCTGCACCCACAGTTTCTGGCAGATCCAAAAATTTCAGTAGCGCCGGCTGTGTATCGATTAACACTTGGCTGCGTACTTCGAGTTCGTTGCCAGCTTCGTCGACGGCTTTAGCGAAGATGTCGTTACGCCCGTCTTTGAGTGTTAAGGTGTGTTGGAAAAAAATTCCGTCAAAGCGTTCGGCTTTTTCACCGTTAACGGTTACTGAGACGATACGTGACTGGTCTTCTACGACACCGAATACGCCGACTCTCTTCGTACTTAGCACTTCGAAAAGCCCCGGCGAGATGATGGACACTGCTGGTTGTTGTGTATCTGCAACAACACCGGTTAGTGGCACCGTGATTTTATTGCCGGCGGTGTCGTGGAATACTGCGTTTAGCTTGTCGCCTTTTTTGATGACCACGGGCAATTTGTAACTCTTGACGCTCGGTGATAACGACTGGTCTTCAAAGCTGTCCGGAGCTTGCGTTAGTTCTACACCGTTATGGAACACTTCCCAGCGGTCAGGTCCTCCGCCTTCTTTGTTATCGGTAAAGCTGGTGACTTTCACCGTGCCCGTTTTCCTATCCAGCGTAGCAGTTGCTTTAGGTGCGACGGTATCCACTAAAATCGGCATGACTCGTGACTGCCATTTAGCACCTGGATAATCAATAACCGCACGCATTTGCAGTTGATACTGGCCGTCTTTAACTGGCTTGCCGAGCACTTCGCCGTTCCATTCGTTGAAAAAATCATAATAATAAGAAAAACTTTCCGTGAAGTTTTTCACTAGGTTTTTTCCTGTCTGCAAGGTCCGGAGTTTCTTGCCATCCGCGTCCAGCACGTTTACTTCCAACGCTTTGGCGTTACGCAACAGCGAAAATACGGGAATAATCGACTCCCGGCTCCCGTCGCCATTTGGTGAAAAAGCAAAACGCTCAGGAACAAAACCTTGTTGGTGACTGCCGCCGTTGACGATCAAACCAAAGTCGTCCGTTAAAAACGTCGAAGCGTAAAACGTTTCTGGACTCCATGCGACGTCATCAAAAATCGACGCTGCGTCCCATTTGCCATTAAAGCCAAAATACGGCACAGTCAGTGGCGTGTTGCCGGTCACTTCTTCGCTCGCATCGGTTAATGTAATAAACCCGTCAATGAAAAAACCGTTAGTGAACGCTTTAAATTCGGGACGTCCTACTAAAGTTGACGCATCGATCGTCACTTGAATTTCCGTCGTGCCATTTGCTGGCACCGTCACAAGGTCGGGTGCGGTAATGTTGACGAGATCTGTTACCACTTTTGATCCTGCTCGATTGGGATCGGTTGTGTTGATCTTGCGCTTTTTGTGTTTTGCAATTGCATCGGTTTGAACGTTAACTGTGACTGCGTAAGTTGCTGCCGTGTCCGAGAAATTTTTAGCTTGCAACTTGATGGTGAGTTGATTTTTTGTCAGTTCTTTTAACGCGACTTTGGCGTCACCAGTCGCTCCGTCCGTGACGATTACGTCGGTCGATAAGGCGTCGTGCAACTGCATCAGTCCTGCGCCTTGACGTCTTGGTGACACGAATTGACCCGCTACCAGTTCAACTGGATTGGCCGTATTCATCAGCAAGTTTTTGGCGAACTCAACGCGGTCTCTGCCTGCTAAGCCAAGCTCTTCAATGCGCTGAAAAATCAATGCCGTTCCTCCTGCTACGTGTGGTGCCGCCATCGATGTACCACTCATCAACCCGTAGTCGTTGTCATTTAGCGTCGAGAAAATATTACCTCCAGGTGCAGTGATTTCTGGCTTAAAATCCAAGTTGGGTGTTGGTCCCCAAGACGTAAAATCACTCATTTTACCGGCATTTGGATTCGGCGTCTCAAGCTCTTTTCCGTCAAACGCAATGGTGACCGCTTTTCCAGCTTGTAATGCTGCTTTCATGGCCAATCCATCTTTTTGAAGTGTCGACAAAAACGGAATGGTAATAGACGGATCCCATTCCATATTAACGGGTCCTGTCGTGTTGTTGTAAATAATAACCCCTGCTGCTCCAGCAGACTGCGCTGCAAAAGCTTTTTCCGCAAATGGAATGGTGCCGCGTGCAATCAACACGAATTTATCGGTCAAGTCTTTGCCTACAAAATCCTCAGGCATACCGAGTCCAACTTCAACCACTTGATAAGAAGCATCTGGTAGTTTTTGCGGGTCGACTTCGTTTGCCGGCAAGTATAGCGCACGAGCCGACACTTTGCCGTCTACGCTGTAGACAAAACTCTCCGTTGTAATCACTGTATTTTCAAATGATGCTACCCCGAACGAATCCACCGAAGTTCCCGGTGTACCAATCAAACCGTAGTCTTGGTTTTTGGCAAAAGGTGCTTGAAAACCAGACCCCAGCATGTCTTCGTTGCCGGCAGAAATCGCTACTAAAATCCCATTATTTGTCGCGCGTTCTACTGCTTGCTGTTCGGGACTCGACGTATCGACAAATCCAGCGGTGGCGCCGAGCGACATGTTGATAACGTCTGCACCAAGTTTAATGGCGTCGTCCATCGCTTTAATGTAAATATCACCGAAAGTTGTTGGGTATAAAGCGTCGTTACCGAACACTTTCAGCGCCAACAATTGCGCTTCCGGAGCAACACCTTTAATGCCGCCCTTTTTTTCATCGCCATTTGCACCAATCGTTCCGGCTACGTGCATGCCGTGCATCGAAGCACCCGGTGCCACGTCACGAATTTCGGTGTTAGCGTCCATATAATTGTAACCAAACGGCACTTTTTCTGTGAAAAATGCACCTTCTTCAATTGCGTGATCCGAGACAAACGCATCGACTTGGCCTTTTGTTAAGGTAGCCGTCTTGTTATCGCTCAGTTTCATGTCGCGATGTCCCGAGTCAATGCCTGTATCGATTACTCCGACAATCATGCCTTCTCCTTTAAAGCCATAATCACGCCAGGCTTGTTGCGCTTGAACCAGTTCTTTGGCGTATTTCATCGTCGGCTGGACTGCAGGACGTTTATACTCCGTCGCTTCATATACAGCTTTAACACTTGGCAACTCCGCGATTTCGGCTACTTGTCCCGCAATAACTTCTGCTGAGAAACCGTTAAAGACCGCTGTAAACGTTTGAAGATAATCGATTTTGGGTGCCACTTTCGTAATAGCTGTTTGTGCCGTTTTTTGTTTTTTAGCGGCAGCCGCTTCAATGCGTTGTTTCTGACTTTCCGGCAACTCTTTGTAAAGAACACCCTTTGTCGTTGCGATTTCAATCGTCGGCTGTTCTTGTAATTCAATGATGATTCGCACTTTTTCTTTTGGTGACTGCGGCTTTACTAAGGTTTTCGACAGCTTCACTTCGGGATTTGGCGCTTTTGATGCGACCGGACTACTGAACCCTGTGACACTACTGATCAATAAGATGAACACCATTAACCAAAAACTCGTTTTCCTCATCTTGATTCCTCCCTTTCAAGATAAAATTATCTAAATTATCAATTAATTAATTCACCTTCATTTTTCCATTTTACACATCAAAAGTCCATGGTTCCAAAGCTATCTTGTTGACCGTTTTTTCTTAAAATTTTGGGTATATTGTATGGGTGCCAGGCACCCACACAACTCTCGCGCAATTTGCTTGCCTCTTGTACTTCCTTTATACTTGAGGGTAGTCGATATTCCGATTGCAGCAGGAGCAGCAAAGTCGAAAATTTTTTTTGAGGTGATTTACATGAAAGTCAAATGGAGCTACAAGCCGGTTTTGGTGATGTTAGCCACCATGTTTTATTTCTTTTTGTTGGTGAATGGAATTGAAACCTATTTGAACGGTAGTTACGCTGAACGCGCTGTGTGGCGCAGTGATCACAAAGAAGCCTTTTTCTTTAATTACATGATTGTTTTTAGCTTGTTCATCGTGTTTTTAGGAATCTTTAATCGTTATTTTGTTAGTTTTGTCGTCACCAATGCGTTAGTGGTGACTCTGGCTGTTTTCAGCTATTATAAATTCAGTTTTTTAGGGGAATTTTTATACCCTTGGGATTTGTTGCTTTATAATAATGTATTGAATTTATTGCCAAATTTATATGAAACGATCAACTTGACACAAGTTATTCTTGTTTTCGGACTTATCGTGGCGGTCATTGTCGCCATTTCGGTGTTTCTGTTTATCAAAAAGCCAAAGCGCTGGATTCGCTTAAACCCATGGGTTCGTATGCTGTTTATTGGTTTAGGTGCCGCGTACTTGAGCATTTTCGTTTTCTATCGGTCCATTCCTGAAGTAGAGTCCACGTTAAAAGATGTCGACATTAACAACCTGACATTTGATCAAGAACGCAATTACAAAACCAATGGCTTTTTGTTGACGTTTATGTTGAATATGCAAAGTGCCATCGTGCTGCCACCAAGTGGCTACAACGAAAAGAACCTGATGGATATTGTTGACAACTTGACTAAAGTCGAACCACAATCCAATTCAACTGCCAAACAAGATCCGAACATTATCTTTATCATGAGCGAATCTTTCTGGGACCCGACGTCGATTGAAGGGTTGTCGTTTAATGAAGACCCTATGCCAAACGTCAGAGCACAGCAAGATGGCCATATTTTGGCTCCTGCTTTTGGCGGCGGCACGAGTAACGTCGAGTTCGAAGCGCTGACGGGTTTTACCAATATGTTCCTACCGCCTGGTTCCGTTCCGTACCAGCAATACATTAAAAGTGAAATTCCAGCGATGCCTAACTATTTAGCAAGTCTCGGGTATGAGACGACGGCCATTCATCCTTACCCGAAATGGTTTTGGAACCGGGAAGAAGTGTATAAACATATCGGTTTTGATGAATTCATTGATATTGACGGGTTTACCGATCCTGTCTACCGAGGACCTTACGTTTCTGACCAGCAAGTGACCGATACCATCATCGAACAAACAGAAGCGAATGAAGATCCGTCATTTATCTATGCAATTACGATGCAAAACCACACGAGTTACAACGTGGATAAATACCCAGATTTCACTGTCGAAACGCAGACACCTCCTGGAGTGGATCCCGTTTTCAATTTATTGTTGCGGTCGTACACACAAGGAGTCGCAGACGCTGATGCTGCATTTAAGAGCTTGATCGATTATTACGAAACGTCTGACGAACCAACCATTGTCGTCTTTTTCGGAGACCATTTACCTGCGATCGGCAATGACTACAAATTATTCAAGCAAGCTGGATATGTCCCTCGCGGAGCAGGCGACGTCAATTGGAGCCTAGAAGATCAAAAGAAAATGAGATCCACACCGCTGGCTATTTGGAATAACTACGGCACTGAAGTTCCAGACCTTGGTACAATCAGCCCCTCTTTCCTAGCACCAACCGTCTTTGACCTAGCTGGAATTGAGCAGCCTTTGTATCACGCAGTACTGGAAAACTTCCAAGCGGAAATGCCCGGCTACACCAACGAAGTGAAAATAGACGGAGATGGCGAACTTTATAAAGTGACTCCCGATAAAGTGGAGACCACCAAACAGCAATACGAAATGATTCAATACGACCTGCTGTTCGGAGATCAATACTCACTCGAAAAACTGTTTGGTAAATAACCCTAAAACCGCAGTTAAAACCCCCACACGCCGAATTACCGGCTTGTGGGGGTTTTGTTGTTGAATTGCGCGAGAGTTGTGTGGGTGCCTGGCACCCGCACATTTACGGAATGCGCCACCATCATATGCCCGCGCGGCGTCCAATGAAATCCGAGAAGTGGATCGACTAATCCGCTGTTTGCAAGATCAGTGTCTGTTGCGCCTCCTGCTTTTTGCACCGCGTTGGCATAATTATCGATGAGTTCAACACCTTGTTGTTGAGCGACTTTGCGAATAATATCATTGTAGCTGTCTTGCCACGCATGAAGGCCACCCTTACTGGCATAGAGTTTTTCAATACCTGGGGTTTGCGCTGCTTGAGACTGGTAATACACACGTTCATTGACGGGCAAATTGGTCATCAACACAACCGTTATGCCTTTTGCCACCATTTGCGTTGTCAGTTGCGAGATGTTTTTTTCGAATTGCTCCTTACTGACTTGTGGTTGTTTCGTATCTGCACGCATTAATGCGTCGTTCAAGCCGAACATCATGACGACCGTAGATGGCTGTTGATCCAACACGTCTTGTTTGAATCTTTTCAAGGCACTTGCTGTCGTATTGCCACTGACACCGGCATTGGTGATTCCTGCTAAAGCCGGCCAATTGTGATTCGGGTAGTCGGGAAATTCTTTCGGTAAATAAGAACCTGACGTATTGCTGTCTCCAAATCCAATAACTTTACTCGGAAGTGCTGGTTGTTGAAGAGCTTTCCATTCCATCGCGCGATTGGCAAACGCAGCCATTTGCGCACGTGTGACGATGCCATTTGGCCGGTAGGTATTGTCTTCCGAATACCCAACCGTAATGCCGTTATCACGCAGTGCTAAGACATACGTAAACACCCAATCTTTTGTGGTCACATCGGCAAAGAAATTCGTGGAATGACCAACAAGATCAAAACCTTCTGTCAAAATCTTGGCCATTTGTCCACGCGTTAACTTGTCATCCGGAGCATACAGCCCATTGCCTTTGCCATGAATAACCCCTTCTTTTTTCAATGCTTCAATATAACCAAACGCCCAGTGACCCGTCGCCACATCAGGATAACTCGCTGTTTTCGGATTGAGCGGCTCAATACCCGCAGCCAGTGCAATAATTTTCGCCGCTTGTGCACGCGTCACGTCTTGTTCTGGTTTGAACGTTCCATTCGAATAGCCAGTCAAGACGTTTTTTCCGAGCAGCGACTGAATGTCGTGATAAGCCCAATGCGTTGTAGCCACATCTTTTAATGGCGCAGCGGCACTAGCCGACGTAGTTATGGTCGAAAAAAACAAGAGTATTGACAGCAGTCCCGTAAAGATAACGGCAGCGTTACATTTTTGAGGAAACCTCATGTGATTTTCACCTTTCTTGCACTCTTTTTATACGTATCTTACCATTTATTGAATTGTGTGTGAATTGCGTGCGTGCCAGGCACCAAATAGCAAAAAAGTGATACCAGGCACTAGCCTGGTATCACTTTTTTTATTATGAGCACAAAGCGCTCAACTAACATTCTATTATTTTACAAGAACGCCGTTTCTGTCAACCAATTCATTTTGTCCAGCTTTAACTGTAGCACTTACTGTGCCAGTTGGAGCTGTAGCAAGTTTGAATCTTACTTGGTTGTCGTTACCGACAACTAATGTAAGGTCGTTAGCATCTAGTACTGTGTTGCCCATTTTAACATCGAATACATCATTAGCATCAACATTAGCAGGGATTGAGATTGCTTCGTTAAATGTTACTGCTACAATGTCACCAGCAGTTTGTACTGAAGTGATTTTTGCAGGTGTGTTGTCTTTGATTGTTACTTCAGAGTTAGCAGTAACAATTACGTTTCCTGCTTTGTCAGTAGTGTTCAATACTGTTAATACTGCTGGAGTACCAGCTGTTTGGTTACCGATGTTTACAGATCCAGCAGGCAATTTGATTACTGCTGTCATTTTGTCAGTACCAGTGAAGTAGATGTCCGTTCCAGCAGGTAAAGCTTGTCCGTCTAGACGGTAGCTTGAAAGGCTGATTCCGTTAGCAGCAACTTCTTCGCTGTAAGAAACAGTGAATTCGTTAGTGCCTGTAGTAACTACTGAAGCAGTTGGTTTCACGTTATCAACTGCTGCTGGAGTTCCAGGTACAGTGATTGTTGATGAAACTGCTGCTGATTTGTTCCCTTGTACATCTGTGAAGAATCCAGCTGGGAATGTTACTGTGTAAGTGCCAGCATCTAAAGCTGCTGTAGTTGATTTGAAATCTACTAAGTAAGTAGAAGCGTCATCAGTTTTCAGCATAGATTCTGCATCAACAGCTGTGAAGTTTACACCTTGTGAGTTGCGGATAGTGATTTGGCTATCAGAACCTGCAACAACAAGTTTCTCGTTGAAAGTGAATTCTAATTTTTCGTTTTCAGCAGAAACACGTGTAGAAGAAAGTGTTGGTGCAGTCAAGTCTTTAGCGAAAGTTACTGAAGTACTGTAAAATTCGTTTTTGTTTGCAGCAAGATCTGTCATAACTCCAGCTTCAGCGTACAAAGTGAAAGTTTGTGAAGTTGCTGTAGAACCTGCTGGGAATAATTCCCCTACATTTAACAAATACGTTTTGCCAGTTGTGTCAGTAGTATCACGAACTAAAGTAGCTGTAGTTTGTGTTCCACCTTGTTGCAATTTAACAGATACGTTGTCTTCAACAATATCTTCGCTTAAAGTAACTTTAGCAGTTTTTTGATCAACTACTTGTACACTTGTTACGCGTGGTTTTTCCATATCTGCTGATGGAGCAGTTACTGAACCGTTATAGATAACCATTTCGTTTTTAACTGCTGCGTTGTCAGTAGCTCCTGCTACATATAGAGAAGCTGTTTGACTAGCGTTTAACGATTTAGTGATTACAACTTTGTTTCCAGTAGTCGCACCTGTAACTGGCTCACCGTTTACACGGATTACTGTTGGAGCTGTTCCAAGGTCTTCAGAGAAAGTCAAAGTAATTTTACCGTTTTCGTAAACAGTGCTAGTGATAACTGGTTTAACAGTATCCGTATAAGTGAATACGCCGCTAAATTTCTCAGTGTTTACCCATTTACCGTCTGTGTCTTTTACGTTTGTAGCAGTTGGCTCAACTACAAGAACTTGATCTTTGCCTTCAACTGATGATGCAAAAGTTAAGACTACTGAACGCTTGTCAGTTGACAATTCTGCTTTAGTTGGAGTTGCTGAACCTAATTTATAGTTTGCAACTTCAGTTGCATCTTTAGCAACTTTATCATCAGCGTTCAAAGTTGTGTTGAAGTTAACTTGAACCTGGTTAGTGTTAAGACCAGTAACAGATGATACTGTAGGTGCCATAGGAGCTTTAGTTAACTCATGTAATCTATGAAGGAAGATTGCGAAATCTCCACGTTTGATTGATGATTCGATTCCGAACTTAGTTGCAGTTTCGCCATCAGTGATTTTGTTTTCAACTAATGATGCAACTTCAGTTGCGAAACGGTGTTTTGAACCAACGTCAGTAAAGTTTAATTTAGAAACGTCGCCGTCTTTTAGGTCATAAGCTTGTGCAAGCATGAATGCTGCTTGTCCACGAGTGATTGTTTGATCCCAGCCGAATTTTGTAGCTGAAACGCCGTTGATGATTCCTGCTTCTTTAAGAGAGTTGACTGCAACCGCACCACGTTTAGGAACGTCAGAGAAACCTGAAGCTGGAGCTTTTTCGTTCATCAAACCTGCTGCAGTAGCGATCATGATCGCTGCATCGCCACGAGTGATTGAAGCGCTAACACCGAATTGAGTCGGAGTAATACCGATTGCAATTCCGCCAGATACTACGTAATCAACTGCGTCTGTATAACGATCTCCCACATCAGTGAAAGCTGAAGTTGAAGCTTGGTCTGCGAATGCTGCTGGAGCGATTGCCGTTGCTACTAAAGTAGCCGTTGCTGCAGTTGCTACGAATTTCTTGTAATTTTTTGGTTGGTAAGCCATTAATGTAATTCCTCCTTGGGTTTGTGGTGCTATAACTATATTGAGTCATATAACTCAATTCAATTATCCGTTTTACCATCACATTTCCACTATTTGTAGATTAACAACGTCTTATGAACGAAGCAAAGGTCCTACCTCTTGTGGATCAGATGAAAGTTTTTGTACAGATAACTAAACTCTTACTTAGTTTACCAAAGAATTAAGTTTAATCAACCACTAATGTAATAATATATCAAAAAATTTACTAATACTTACAAAAATAATACAAAAGAATTACATTTAATACGATTCTCTAAATATTGAAACCTTAAAATGGCAATTAGTACCTAGAGAATCAACCCATTTATCATACAATTCCAATAAAAATGATTTTTTATTGGAATCCATCTTTTTAAACCTCATCAAAAAAACAAATATTTATCAAAATAATATTTTAAAACTTTTAACTCCTATTTCTGTCGAATAAAACAAAGACTTTTTACTTACCACCTCTTTTCTTAACTAGTTTCAATAAAAAGTTTCTTCAAATTCAACTAGTCTTTGTACCCTCTCCTAGTAAGGACCTCTCCTATCCCTTGTTTAGCCTTGTTTTTAAACTTGCAATTGCGCTCCATAAAAAAAGCCCCGAAAGACCGCGTCATTACAACGCTACCTTTCGGGGCAAAACTTACGATTGGTTATTTTGATTCGAGCAAATCTTCATTCACTACTAACATGGCCAAAATTGCTGCGACATAAATTGAAACAGCAGGTGCCGTTAATACATGTCCCGCAGTGTACGCAATGCCGATGCCAAGAAGAAAGGCAACGCCGTACAAAATATAAAAATAGGTAAAATGGGTTTTGATATTGAACAAAAAGTGAAGCAGGAATTTACCGGTAAACCAAACGAACGGAATCATCATGTAAATGAAGGTCACCCAACCAAACGAATAAAACCAGTCATGAAAGTCCATTTCGATCATCGTCGGCGACTTGCCAGGGGCTGGCGTTTCATAATTCCCTGCAAAGCCTAAACCGAATAATTGCTGCATCATCGGCGAATTTTGAAAATCTTCCTTCATAAATTGTGCATAGGTTTCACGCGAACTAAACACTAAATTCTGTACTTGTGCACTTGTTATTCCGGTATCTTCTTCCTCTTCTTGTTGTTTTTCAAATCCTTCGTCACCTTCTACTAACACTTCATCTCCAGGACGGTCAACTGGTTCTCCGAAATTGATGCCGAGAGAAGTGATGTGAGCAAACATGTTGCCGAACACCGGCGTGACCGGCGTCACCGCAATTAAGACAACGGTTAAGAACGTCGCAATGAGCAAATTAATTTTAATGGTCGCCGTGCGTTTTTTCATAGCGAGCATGATTAAACTACCGATCACAACTGATAATAAGACAATAATAATGCCGCCATAGCCCACTTTCGTTCCTAACGCGAGCATGCCAACAGCTAACAGGATAAAAGGGATCCACGACCAAGATTTTTTCCAGGCATCGGTTTTCTCAATTGCATACAAAGCCATGATAGGCAAAATAATTGCCATGATGGCACCTATTTCATTACCGGCATAAAACCAACCTGTAAATCCCGTTTTCGTATGCGAATAATTAGACAAACTCGTACCCGTCAATTGGGCAACGATAAAAATAACACCAATGAATAGTCCAGCAACCCATAAATACTTGGTCGTTTGACTAGCAATGTCGTATTGTTTGTCTTTCAGCTGACGGTAAACAACTAACAACCCAAATAAGACGATGTGGAAATAAATAGCTTTGTTGAAAAACTTAAGTTCCTGGAACAAATAATAAGGGTCTTTAAGTTGAAGATTACTGACGATGTTAATACCAATTAGCAACGCTAAACCGATTAAATACCCAGTAAAAAGACGGCTGTTTTTGCTGGTCCTTGCCATCCACAAAAGAAATACGATCGCTAACGCCATATATGCCGTTCGAAGAAGTACTCCTACAGTTAGACTTGTATCTACCATAAAAATAGAAGCCGTCGTTAAAATATCGATGATCGGTTGTACGGCAATAAATGCGATAAAAAATAGTAGAATTTTTTTAGAGTCCATAGTTAAATCCTCTTTCATTTAGTTAGCTCTAATTTATGAAATATCGCAGAAAGTTTCGATTGAATCTTTCGCTGATCATAATTTTGCGCTGTTTCATAGGCAGCTTTAGCGATTTGTTGCTTTTCTTCCATTGTTAATTGGTTATACAGCTCCAACTGTTTAACCAAATCTTCCCACTCACCAGCAGTAAATAACCAGCTGTTGGCACCATCTTGGACATAGTCCAGTATGCCACCAATTCGGCTTGCTAGAATCGGTGTGCCACAAGCCATTGCTTCGAGACCAACCAATCCGAGACTCTCCCCTTTTCTCGTCGTCGGGAATATGAAAAGTTCAATGATGTTATAAATGGCCGCTAAATCTTGGTGTTTCATCAACGGAAAATGCACCACTATGTCGTCTAAGCCGAGATCTGATCTCATTTGAAAAAATGCATCGTCGTCTTTGCCTGAACCAACCATGATTAACCGTGTTTTGCTTTTTTCAGCTGGATTCTGCTCAAGAAAAGCAGAAAACCCTTTTAGTAAATGGTCCCAGCCTTTGCCGACATCCATCCGTCCAACGTAACCAAAATAACGCATTGTCGAATCTAATGCTAATTGTTCTAGCTGGCGTTGTCGTGCACTGGGATTCGGATAAAAGACTGCTGAGTTTACGCCACCTGACGGAAAAATTTCAATCGGTGTCGTCACTGCATATTTCTCGTGAACAAGCTCTTTGTAATAATGTGATGGCGTAATAATCATCGTAGATTGCTGCAATAGCTTTTTAACATAAGGTTGGAATTTTTCTTGAGAGGCTACTTCCGGAACCACGTCACTGCCATGAACATTTGTCATAATTTTGACAGATGGCTTTAGTTTTTTCAATAGTAAAAGCGGAAAAGCATTGTGAGCTGCATAATGCACATAAATCGCATCGTAGTTACCTGTTAGCCCTTTCCGAAGAACGTTGGCATAATGGCCAAGATAAGCCGCTATTTTTTGTGATTTTTTAATAGACTTTGTTACAACCGCTTTGTCTACAGTAAATCCTTCATCCGTTAAAATGGCTTCGGTGTTTTTTACAAAAACGCCGAAGCTCGGAAATTCTTCTGAAGGGTACATGTTTGATACGAGCAAAATTTTCAAAGATAGGCCTTCCTTTCGAACTTTACTTGTATTCTTCTAGTTTCAGTTTCATGAAATTCAGTAAATCTTCACGAAGTTCTGGACGTGCCAAAGCAAATTCCAGTGTTGTTTCAACAAACCCACGTTTTTCTCCTACGTCATAACGCTTTCCTTCGAACGCGTATCCGTAAACATCTTGCACTGCGTTTAATTGTTCAATGGCATCGGTTAATTGGATTTCTCCATTCGCACCGACTTTCATCTTATCTAAAAACCCAAAAATTTCTGGAGTGAAGACGTAACGCCCAATAATGGCTAAATTGGAGGGAGCCGTACCCGCTCTTGGTTTTTCGACGAATTTATTGGCTTTGTATAGCCGCCCCTCTACTGTGGACGGATCCATAATACCGTAACGATAGGTTTCTTCTTCTGGAACTTCCATAACACCAATGACCGAAGACTGCGTTTTGTTGTATTGCGCCATCAACTGCTGAAGTCCTGGAACTTCTGATTGAATAATATCATCGCCGAGCAACACAGCAAAAGGTTCATCGCCGATAAATTTCCGTGCAGTCCAAACTGCATGACCAAGACCCAGAGGTGATTTTTGACGGATATAGTGAATATCCACTTTGCTGGATAACTGAACGGCATTCAGCAATTCAAACTTTTCGGATTCCTCAAGACGCGCTTCCAGAAAAGGAGCCGAATCAAAATGATCTTCAATTGCCCGTTTGTCTTTTCCAGTCACGATAATAATGTCTTCAATACCCGAAGCAATTGCTTCTTCCACAATGTATTGAATGGTCGGTTTGTCTACAATCGGCAGCATTTCTTTCGGCATCGCTTTTGTTGCTGGTAAAAAACGCGTACCTAATCCAGCAGCGGGAATAATCGCTTTCCTTACTTTTTTCATAGGCTTGTCTCCTCGTTTAGTTGAAATTTTTAATTTTATAGTCGATATTCCGCAAAACAATTCCGCTTTCCTGCGGGCTTGCGCCGAACTAACTCGGGCTTAACGCCCGAGTGGATTTCGGCACTTCGCTATCCCGCTGGAGTCTCCATTGTTTTGCTCCATATCTTAATGGCAGTTAAATATTAGAACTTTTATTTATTTAATATGACTCCTAGAAGAAAGAGCGGAAGGTAGCGACTCCTGCGAGCCCCCGGCAGCCGACACCGCGACGTCCTGTCGCGCCAGCTGCATGACCCGCATCCTGCGGGCCCGAAAGCGTCCACTTGGGGCGATTTCTTCCAACCCATACCTCAAAGTTCCCTTCTTATTTCAGTTCTTCGAATCACCAAGTACGTACACATCGAAACCAGCAGCTTGCCATTTTTCACGGCTTATGCAGTTTTTTGTATCGACAATGATTTTGTTTTTCATCGAAGTCAACGTCATCGGATCTAAGTCTTTAAATACTTGATGATCCGTTACGATAACGAGTGCAGACGCGTCTTTTAAGGCTTCTTCTGCATGTTGTGTTTGCTGGTCAATATTATTAACTTTAATATGCGGATCGAATGCCTTCACATTGAAGTTGCGCAACGTGAACTGCTCGACAACATCTACTGAAGGGCTTTCGCGCATGTCGTCAATATTGCCTTTGAACGCTAACCCAAAAATAGCGATTTTCGGATCAACAATGCCTTTAGCTTTTAAAATGTCTGCTGTTAGCTGAGCTGTGTAGGCCGGCATGCCGTCATTTGTTTGACGAGCCAAATGGATCATTTTCGACTTCTGCGGATCTAATTCAACTAAGAACCATGGGTCGACAGCGATACAATGTCCGCCCACACCTGGTCCTGGCGTATGAATATTGACACGCGGATGGTAGTTCGCCAACTGGATCGCTTCCCAAATATTGACACCGATGTTTTGCGCAATCATGGCTAGTTCGTTTGCGAATGCAATGTTGACATCTCGGTATGTGTTTTCCATGACTTTTACAAGTTCAGCAGTGGTCGTATCCGTTTCGTGCATACGTCCTTCGACGAACGAATTGTATAACTCCGACGTCACGCGAGCAGATTGTTCGTTAATGCCGCCAATAATCCGGTCATTAGAGACCAATTCAGTAAATACTTTGCCTGGAATCACACGTTCAGGTGAATGAGAAACAAATAATTCCGTTCCCATGTTAAGACCTGATTGAATGAGTTCAGGGATCATGACGTTTTCCACCGTTTTAGGTGGCACAGTCGATTCAAGAATAACCAGATTGCCTTTTTTCAAAAACGGCACAACAGAAGCCGTTGCTTGACGCACGTATTCAAGTTCCGCTGTTTTATCCGGATTGATCGGTGAAGGCACCGCAATAATGAATACATCTGCCTCTACAGGTTTTGTGCCAACCGTAAAAGCACCGTTGTCGATTGCTGTGTCTAAACGCTCTTGCAATCCATCTTCTTCTATATGAAGTTCTTTATTCCCAATCATTTTCACTGCTTTTTCATTTATATCAACACCGTGGACCTGATGTCCGTGATTGGCAAACATAACAGCTGTCGGCAAACCGATATAGCCAAGACCGACAACACAGATAGACTTCTTCATTTTTACATTAGCTCCTTTAGCGTGATCGTAATACTTTCATTAAAAAAATGGGCAAATTCATTTGTCGTTTGATGCGAGACGGACTGGAAATTAATCGGTAAAGCCATTCAATTCCGAGCTTGCGAAAAAGTAACGGCGCTCGTTTAACGGTTCCGGAAAAGACGTCAAAACTGCCGCCGACTCCTTGGAATACTTGGACGTTTTGGAGTCGCTCCATGTTTCGTTGAATCCACAATTCTTGTTTTGGACTACCAAGTGCAACAAAAATGAGTTTTGCACCGCTCGTGTTAATCCGCTCAACGAGTGCATCTTCATCTTTTTCAAAGCCGTTGGTGTATCCCGCGACAAGGATTCCCGGATTGGTTTCTTGAATGCTGCTAATTGCTTTTGTGACCACTTCTTCTTGTGCACCGTAAAAATACACGGGAAGTTTTTCTGCAGTCGCAAATTCTAGTAACTTCGCCATCATATCGACACCTGTTACACGTGAAGTGATGTTGCCGCCTTTTATTTTAGCGGCGAGCAAAATGCCAATGCCGTCCGCAATCTGGTAAGTTGCCGAATTGATCAGTTGTTTCACTTGCGGATCCCGCTCAGCGGCAATGACCTTTTCCGGATTAACAGCGATGATGGTCGACTGATCTCCATTTAGAATCCGCTGTCTTAAATCTTCTATTATACCTTCATATGACAGAGGTGAAACATTCACCCCTAAATAGCTTTCTTTCATCATGAGTACCCTCTATTCGCTAGCTTTCAATTTTATTAGTATAGCAGATTTCAACAGTAGTTGCATAGGCTGTTTAACAAGTGATAGAATTTAGCAAGGACAAGGCTTGAGAGCTTTAGTTTGAGGAGGAAATAGTGTGAAAATAGTACTATCTGGCTTTTATGGATTGGGCAATACTGGCGATGAAGCCATCCTAAAAGCGATTATTGATAATTTAAGAGCCGAATTAACCAACCCCGAAATTACTGTGTTTTCCTTATCCCCAGACCAGACGGCAAAAGAATATGGCGTCAAATCGGTATACCGCGCATGGAGACGTGAAAACAAAGAAAAAGTAAAAGCGTTACGGAGTGCAGATTTGATGATTTCTGGAGGCGGCGGCTTGTTGCAAGACACCTACCCGACGAAATTTTTGTTTGGTCCACTTCCTTATTACTTGTTGATTGTCATGTTGGCGAAACTTTGCGGCACAAAAGTCATGTTCTTTTCACAAGGGATTGGCCCTGTGACATCAACTTGGGGTAAAATCTTGATGAAGCTCTTTGCGAACCGCGCAGATTTTATTACGGTACGTGATCAGTATTCGAAAGATTATTTGAAAAAGCTTGGTGTGACGCGTCCCGAAACAGTTGTGACTGCCGATATCGTTTTTGCGTTTAAAGCAGACGAAGAAGATCGTGCGTATCAGTCTCTGCCGTTGACCGGCGACGAAAAAATTGTGGCCGTTACGGTTCGTCCGTGGTTTAGTCATCCGGATTATATTGAGAAAACAGCTCACTTACTCGATCAATTGATCGAACAGCGCGGCGTGACACCGGTATTTGTTCCAATGGAAGGCAAATACGATGTGCCCGCTTCAAAAGACGTCATGGCAAAAATGAAACACGCAGACAAAACCTACTTGCTCGGTTCTGATTTTACGCCGAATGAGTTTTTGAATTTCATTCGCCATGCCGAACTAACTGTCGGTTTGCGCTTGCATGCGTTAATCTTCTCGGCTTTATCAAATGTGCCTCATCTTGGATTCAGCTACGACAAAAAAGTAGAAAGTTTCTTGAAACGTTCAGGAATGTGGGACTATTCTTTCCGTTTAGGTGAGATAGATGAAACCAAACTATTAACCAATGCGTTATACCTATTGGATAACAAAACACAAGCACAGCAAATTATGGAACCGAATGTGGCCAAGCTTCACGCTGAAGCGATGCGCAATATCGAATTGTTACAAGAAAATTTTGTGAAATAAGCTTTTTAGGAAGGAACTGTCAAATGAAAATTTTATTGGCAACAACTTACGACTATCCCCATTTAGGTGGACTTTCAACACATATGACGACATTAAAAACGGGTCTTGAAAATTTAGGACATACTGTTGAAACACTGTCTTTTTCAGACGTCCCTAAATGGCGCCGTGATTTTATCGCACGTGGCCCTTCTTTCTTACTGAATAAAGCATCCCTTGGAGCAGGTTACGTTTGGACCTTAAATCGCCGCCAGGAATTTCTGGAACAGATTTTAAAAGATGAAGCTTACAAGTCATTTGATGTGATTAATGCGCAAGATGTATTCGCAACACGTGCTGCGCTCAACGTGGGACTTCCTACAGTGACGACGACTCACGGTTACTTAACGTTTGAAGGCATCTCTAAAGGTTCTGTTGCAGAAGGCAGCAAGCACGCACAAAAGTTACTAGATGTGGAATACAGCATGTACAAAAAAACGCGCGCTGTGATTACGGTTGATACACGAATCAAGGAATATATAAAGCGCGAAGCGAATGTAGAAGCGTCGATGATCAAAAACTTTATCGATGTGGAAGATTTCAAACCCGAACTCGAACGTCGCGCCGAATTCCGGACGAAATACGGCATCGCGCAAGACGAGCTGATTTTCTTTATCCCTCGCAGGTTAACAAAGAAAAACGGTGTCATTTATCCGATCTTGTCGTTTCCACCGGTACTCGAAAAATACCCGAATGCTCGCTTGGTTTTTGCCGGTACTGGCGAAATGATGGAACAGATGAAAGCCAAAGCAAAAGAGCTTGGTATCGATAAAAACGTCACCATGCTCGGTGCAGTCGATCACAAAGACATGATTCAGTATTACGCACTTAGTGACATCGCGCTTGTCCCTTCTATCTATTCCGCGGGTGTCGAAGAAGCGACGTCGATTTCTGCTTTAGAAGCTATGGGCTCAGGTATTCCTTTGATTGCTTGTGCGGTGGGTGGATTAAAAGAAATTGTGGATCATAACACGGACGGACTGCTCGTTGAAGAGCAAAATGTAGAGCAATTATCGGACGCGATGATTTATTTACTGGCGAATCCACAAGAAGGCGAAAAACTGGCAACAGCTGCCCGCACTAAAATTATCGAGCAGTATTCGCATTTTGCGGCTGCTGAGAAATACGAAAAGATTTATCAACAAGCGCTCACAACAAACTGAGTATCCAAAGAAAAAGTGGCCGGTTCTCTATTTTGAGCCAGCCGCTTTTTGCTGAGAAAGAAGTGAATTTATGTCGAGTCTTAAAAAAGCGGCTATTTGGACGACTGGCCTGGCTCTGTTATTAAAACTATCGGGATTACTACGCGAATCGATTGTCGCCCGGGAATTCGGTGCTTCTGCTGAAACAGATGGTTATTTTTTGGCTTTTTCCTTTATTACATTAGTAGTGGCCATGATCGCTACTGGCTTTAATAACGTCTTCTTGCCGCTGTATATTAAACGGCGACAAAGTAAATTGGATGTAACCGATCGCAACGCAAATGCGCTTTTAAACTGGACGATGTTGCTGTTTATCGGTGTGTCGATTGTCGGCTGGTCCACTGCCGGTTGGATCGTGCCGCTCATCTATGGCAACATGCTGCCAGAAACAGAAGTTATTGCGATTCAGATGACGGAAGTCTTTTTTATCTTTATGACGTTTATCGCATTAGCAGGACTTTTAGAATCTTACCTTCAATCACGCCGCATTTTTGTTCCGACTCTTGTATCCAAGCTACTGGCGACATTTATGTCCGCCATGTTCGCGTTGTTGTTTAGTGACATATGGGGCATTTATGCATTAGCTTATGGATTTGTGACAGGAACCATTATCGGTGCCATCATCCAGATGTATTATTTGATCAAATCAAATTACAGCTGGCAGCCAACGTTAAAGTTGGAGTCTGATTTCCGAAAAGCTTTCGTTATTTTAATCATCCCTTCTCTTTTAAATTCGGTTGTCGGGCAAGTAAATTTGTTCGTCAATAAAGCTTTTGCCTCAGGGACGATTGAAGCGGCTGTTTCTTATTTGAATAACGCTTCGTTGATCATTAGCATCCCAACGGCCATTTATGCGGCTACTTTGGCAGCAATCATTTTCACCTTAATGTCTGAACAAGCAACGGATCCAGCCAAATTCAAAGATACTTTATTTTTAGGCATGGAAATTTCGTTTGTTACGCTTGTGCCGATTTCTGTTGGTTTGTTAGTCGTGGGTGATGCCATTATTTCGTTCATCTACGAAGGCGGCGCGTTTACTGCACAAGACGCAGACTATACGTATATGGCCTTACTGTTCTATTTGCCTATCATCATTTTCCAAGGTATGCAATTGATGCTGTCAAAATCGATGTATGCTCGCGGTAAAACAGCAGTGGTTCTTCGGATTAGCGTGACGACCATCGTACTGAACTTCTTGTTAAACTGGTTCTTAGTAGATGATTATGGCTATTTGGCGTTGGCTTTTGCTGCCTCTATCGTTTCGATCTACTACTTCACTTTATCAATGGTCGTTGTCTACAAAGATTTAGGCATGCACGAATTTAAACGCTTCGTGTCCATGGCAGTTCGTGTGATTGTACCGGCTACGGCGATGGGGTTTGCTGTATGGGGCGCAAAGACAGCCTTGTCAGCATCTGAATGGCCCGCACTTGTTCAACTGGCTGTTCTTGTTCCTATTGGAATTGTTGTTTACGGCGTGCTGCTGCGGTTCATGCACCCAGCCGGATTTGCACGTTTTGTGGGATTAATCAAACGGAAAAAGAAAGGATGATCACGTGTTGAAGAAAGTCTTTTGGGGAGCTGGCCTTTTTTTACTGGTTGCTTCGCTCCTACTCGCTGCGTTTTTCTTCGTCACAGAAAATCGCGTTATTTACGAAGGCGATGAATTGGCTGTGACCATTGAATTGCCAGCTCTATTTACGATCATGCCACCTGAAAAAACAGAACGTACAGTTGAAAACACGATAGACAAAAGTCACCGTGTACACATCGAGTTGTTTGGCGTGGAAGTGGGCTTTGTTGATATTACGGAACGAACTTTAGGCAATGGTTCTACCTTTCTTTTTGAACGCTTTGAAAACAATAGCTGGTTGTTCTTTCCTGCTACGGTCGTTGTATCGGGGTTAGAAGACCCTGAATTCACCAGTTGGAATCCTGCTATTATTGAACATGAGTACCATGATGTTTTCGGAATGGACCCTACTGTTAATCCGTTTGGTACACTGAAAAGTTCCGATTTCGAGCTTCTTCAAAGCAATGTCTATGTGTCTAAAAAAATGCAAACCGACTACGATGACGGAACAAGCAGTCATCTTCGCAAGCTTTCTAAAGAAGTACGAGACCTAGAAATTTCGGGCAACACCCTCGTCAAGAAGTTTTGGTTACAGCCCCTTCAGCTGGCTGAATCTTGGGCGATGATTTCAGAAAAGCCGTTGTTTTCGTCAACCGCATCCGAAGAAGAGTGGATTGATCATTCCTTGAACAATCAAACCGTTCAACTAAACTGGCTGACAACCGACGGCCCTTATACCAAACTGCCTTTTTCGATTGAACCTAGCTCCAAAATGGGCTATGGCCGCGCAATTGGTCGTTTCGAAGACGATGAGGCCTTACGCTGGAACCAAAAAGACCCTTCTGCTTTTCACGAAACGATGATTTTAAACTCACGTGTCAACTTACTTTATTACTTGGCTGAGTTTGACGGATCGCGTTGGCCCACTGAATATACCAGCACATGGTTAAAAAACGCTTATGAAGTCACGGCACCTTATGTGGATACTCGTTATAACGAATACGTCGCATTTTACTTGGATGAAACTGCTGAACTGTATGACGACCAAATTGAGCAAAATGAGTTAGCCGTGGAAACTTATGCTGATTATTTGTTAACGCAGATCAACGCCGAACAAACACTTCCTACTGCTAACGGATTTTTAATCGTAGATTATTTTGATGAAGATGACCAAACGCCGTTAACGCATGCTTCGTTAAACCACGAATTAGGCGGCTTAAAGATTTTGCTACAGGCCTATGGGGATACAGAAAATAAGGATTATTTAGAGGCAGCCGAAAGCGTAACGAGCGGCATCGAAGAATTTGGTCAGAATGCTGGCGGATGGATTCGCGAAAACGGGGATCTCTGGTACCAGGCGCGTCCTGATGGGACATTTAGCGGAGATGATTATCCTCAGCTGACGTTACTGGATTTACTGGAAACGCAATTATTGTTAGAAAAACTGGGAATGGAACGCAATGCCTATTTTGATGACATGATTGATTCGAAACTTCTTTATTTAGAGGAAGAGAACATTGAATTGATTGAAAAAGTGACGATTCTGATGGAGTAGTGTTAGGAGTCATTTTGAATTAAGTGGTATGCAAAAAGAAAAAGATTTAATCAAAATAAATAACTGTGTATAAGTCAACCGGTTTGACCACCGAATCTAGTTTTCATAAGCACTCTCTCAAGGATTTGGAGCGCAATGCGATCAGGAGGCTCAAGCTTCATCCTCGGCAACTGACATCGCGTCAGCATGGAGCGCAGAGTCTTATATATCAATGATGAAGTGATTATAAAAATTCTTTTGTCTACGACCCGAAAAAACAAAAGGCGTGTTGGATTTTATCCAACGCGCCTTTTGTTTTTTATTTGTCGATATCAATTAATAGGATCAACTAAGTCGGAACGAATCCACCCTACACCGTTATTCGTATCTGCCTCAGGATTCAAGTCAGAAATGACTTTGTACCAAGTATAGCCATCCGTTGCTTTTTGAGTGTCTAGAATGACGACAGGATAACCAAACGCATTGTTGACACCTAGGTTTCCACGCTTGAATTGATACAATACCGTCGGACCGTTTGGTGCGTTTCGAACGTTTGTTGAAGCGGTATTGGTAATGCCTAATTTGTGTTGCCCGATGTCTTTTTTGCCTAATTCTAAATCTGCACGGAACATGTGTCCCGCTACTTTCGCACCCCATGTCGGATCTGAAGCATAGCTAACGTTAAAGCCTGTCGTCTTGTTGCCAGGACTTGCTCCGTTTGCATAGCCACCGAGCGGATTTGCGTAATTGCGGTTCATGTACTCGCGTGCAAAAGCATCGATACTTGCTTCGGGTTTAGAGTAAACCGTGCCTTCATGTGGAGAGCCGTCAAAAACACGAATTCCGAACAAGTTGTTTTTGGTCTGTGCATTGCCACTCATGCCATAAGCACTTTCGTGCATGGCAGCAGATAGCATGAACAAAGCGTTGACATTGTATTTGTTTTGCATCGCAATAAAATATTTACCCGTACCAATTAACTTCGACTTGTTTACTGCGTCTTTATATGTTCCTGAACTCGTCGTGACTGCTTTTAGTTTGCTCATCACATATTGATCTAGCTGTTCAGCAGTGTAATTGGTAGTTGTGCGAACAGATTGATATTGGAAATAAGGGTAGTGAACAAACTGAGTAACTCCTGCTGCATTGGCAAAATGTATCCCGTCTTTGCTGTAGTATTTTACTCCTTCAGCCATTTCTGAAGGCGCAGGCCCAATTGAATGGCTAGCGCGAGTTTTACTAACGTAATTGTATTGGTAATGCTCTAGCGTTCCCCATTTGTTTTTCAAGTAATAGTCTTGATTTGTAATTAGTTCTGAAGGAACAAAATCCACTTCGCTATGTTTTGCATACCCAATCGTTCCACCCACTTGAACTTTTACAAATTCTTCAGTTGAATCGATATAACGCAATTCTCTGCCGTGTTCGATGTATGTAGCTTGTTTGGTGAATTGAGAATCATAATAAATGGTGGTCACTTCTTTTGTACCGCTCCCTGAAACTCGATTACCAAAAGCCAATCCACTCTTCATCTGAATGATTTCATCTCCATGGAAAATGACTTGTGCAGTTGGAACCTTTTTAAACGATTCGACCGCTAGCTGATAGTCTTTATGACCGTACTGCTGTTTGACGAGTACGCCTTTATCTACATACCCAAGATAATACAACGATCCATCATTTGGTATGTCTGGCAAAATCGGTGGCACACTTGCTTTTTCATGAGCCAACAAGAAGCGATAGATAAAAGCAGCAGCTTGTTCACGGCTAGCAATATCTTTCGGTCCGTATTTTAAACCGCCCTTCCCATCCGGCATACCTTCTGTAATCTCGTAATGAACAATCGCAAATACTGCGCGAATCCCGCCAGAAGAAACAAAGTCTTCAGCATCTGAAAACTCGATGCGCTTTTCTATTAACTCCATGTCTTGGTATTCAAGAACATTTTTTAAGGTTTGAGCCATTTGTTCGCGTGTAATGTTAGCAGTTGGCCGGAATGTGCTGTCTGTAACTCCGACCATCAAGCCTGCACTATAGGCTGCTCCAATTTCATTTGAAAGGCTAGAATTTTTTGGAACGTCTTTAAACGGGTGGATTCCTGCTGGTAAATTTAATGCACGGTTAATAAATGCAGCAAATTGTTCCCGGGTTACATTAGCTGTCGGCTTATATGTACCGTCTTTGTACCCTGTCAAAATTCCTTTTTGCACCATTTCTTTCATTTCTTTTTCTAGCGCACTGCCAGGTACAATGTCAGTAGCTTCACTGCTTGAGGCAAAGCCAAAAATACCGGTAATTAGTAAAATAATGACTGCTAACTTATTGACTGTCTTCATATGTGCCCCCTGTTGAGTGTACGAATAGCGTTTTGCAACGCATCCTACTCGTAGTTTTGAATCATCCTAATAGTTCATTAGTTGCCAATATAAACCTCTTTTATACATAGTTTATAGTAAAAATATGTTTTAAAGAAGGAGAATCTGGGAATACACTAAAATAAGATCCTTATGCCTAATGTGATTTAACTACATCAAAAAAAAGCTCTCGAAACTGATTCTTTACACCTATCTCTAGTACCAAAAAAAGAACCTTTCCCCTTGTAGAGAAAGGTTCTTTTGCGTATTCGATTACTTCACTCTCATTGCACTGTATAACCCAGCTGCAAATTCTGAACGATTTGCATTTTTGGACTCATAATATCTTGATGTTTGGAAAACCGTTGTTTGATCAATTGCTTTAAGGGTAACGATAGGCTTGTGAGCCCAGAATGTTGAAGGAATATCTAAATATTTTATAGACGATGTACTCGCTTGTGCTTTGCTGGACTCAGACATTTTAAAGGCACGATCTAAAATAACTGCCAATTGCGTTTTTGTTAACGTATCATCTACGCCGTATGCGCCATTTGTGTACCCGAGAATAATTCCTGACTGATTCATCGCTGCAATGTCTTTTGCAAAACGATGTGTCGTTGAAACATCTGTGAACTTAACAGCGCCTGATGGTTCAAGTTGCAACACACGATTCACCATAGCTGCTGCTTGTCCACGCGTGATTGATTCATTTGGACGGAAGTCCTGCTTTTCAAAACCATTAATAATTCCAGAAGTATTTAATGATTTAATCGCTTTATAGGCTGGATGCGTCGCAGCCACATCTACAAATTCACCATCTGTTACTGGTGGCAACACCGCTTGAATAGGTGGCGTAACACTTGTTGCACCACTTAAGCGTTTGGCACCCGCGTATTTAGGTCCCCAGTAAGGATTTGTATCAAGGTTCGAAATTGCTACACCTTTACTTTCTGCTGAAATTACGTCGCCGTCTCCCAAATAAATACCTGTATGAGAAATTCCCGGCTTATATGTATTGGCAAAGAATACTAGGTCACCTTCTTGAAGGTTACTCTTCGAAACAGGTGTCCCTACATTAAATTGTTCTGCTGAAGTTCTTGGTAACGAAATACCGAAATTTTTGAATACATGCAGGATATAACCTGAACAATCGAATCCCGCTGTAGTAGTGCCACCAAATTTGTAAGGTGTTCCTTTAAATTTAAGAGCATAACTGGCAATATCGTCTGGTGCTGTTGCCTTAGCTTCAGTAGATAAAAACGGACTGACTACTGAAAGTATTAGTACCATCATCATTATTAGCAATATGCGATTCTTCAATTTGTCACCTCTTATTGTTTTTTGATCCGGTTAGCTGATCAAGCACCGAATCATCTAATCGTGCTGTTAACCTAATTTTGATTTTAACAGACAATTCTCACAGTTATTGTTACATTTTCATTACATTTGTGTAACAAGTCGCTTTTATATGTTTAATAATTACAATAAAAAGGTATATATTTTTTCAGAATCAAGGCCCTTTTGTTTAGTCAACAGTATTTTTTTTCAAATTTTAATATGCTATTCCCTGAATACAAAACCCCCACCTGATGACAATACCGGTGGAGGTTTTGTGGAAAAGAATACATATTAGTGAAGTCGTTTACTTGGTGAAGATCCAGCTACACTGTAATACTGAGCTAAATCCGTGCGTCCTTCGTAATGGTAATAGTAATCCAGAGTGGCTAAGAATAAGGCTCTGCCCATATTTTTACGATGAGTTTCTGATTGAATGTATTTAATATCCGTTGCACTGTCAATAAAGCCCATTTCAACTAAAGTAGCAGGCACTGTATTTTGACGCAATACGGCTAAATTGCCTTCTTTTACTCCGCGATTAACTAACGGCCAAGCTTCTTGCATTCTGCCAAGCATATAGATAGACAGCGCTTTAGACTGATTTGTATAGGGATTTGTTGCAGCTCTTGAACTATAGTAAAACGACTCTTGTCCATTAGCCGAGTTGTTGAAAGCATTGGCATGAATACTAACAAATAAATCGCCGCCGTATTTCCCAGCAAATTGAGCACGCTGTGTCAAACTCGGGAACGTATCACCTGTCCGTGTCATTTTCACTTGAATCGCCGTCTTGTCGAAATAAGCTTTCATGTGATTGCCAACATTTAGCACAACATTTTTTTCTAAAAATCCGAAACCATCTGCTCCTGGGTCACTACCACCGTGCCCGGGATCAATAATTACTGTGATATCATTGCCAGCTGCTGGGGGAGGAGCCGGCAGTACAGCAGATGGTTTTTTTGATTGTAAATAGGATTTATCAACATATCCTTTAAGGTTATTGACTTTAATATATGCCCAGTTGCCAGTGTAACTTGCAACACTTACTGCTTGTCCGTGTGTAAGTTTCGCAATAACATTTGAAGGCGAATTGGTAATTTGCGGTTTAGAGCGCATATTCAATGTAGTCGATCCTACATTCACGTATTGTGTTGTTTTAAAAATAGAGGTATCTCCACTCTGCACACGGAAATCTGCATTGAGTGTTCTTGCTAAGAATACAGCAAAGTCTGAACGAATAATCGTAACGTTCGTTCCAAAGCTGCCATCTGTCATTCCTTGCGCAATTCCTTTATCCATCAGAATCTGAGCAGAGTTTGATGAATTGGTGCCTCCTAGATTAAAAGCACGATTGATTAAAATTGCCATTTCACCACGATTTAACTTAGCATTCGGACGGAACGTTCCATCGCTATAGCCGCTAATTACTTTTTTATTAACAAGTTCCACGATATAACCTGAAGCCATGTTGCCAGCTCCAACATCCTTAAATCCCGTATCACGTTTCGTACCATTCAACCCTAAAGATCTGCCAATCATTGCAGCAGCTTCTCCTCTTGTCACTTCTCTATCAGGCACAAAGTGAGTTGACGTTACACCGTTAATGATGTTCTTATTCACTAAATAAGATATTTCAGTTACAGCACGGTGACTATCCCCAATATCTTGGAAATTTCCACTTGCTTCCACATGACTGTTAGGGACTATTACTGAAGAAATGAGTGCTATACATAGTAAAATTATCCACTTTTTCAAACTTATATTCCTCCTAGATGACTTTGTTAATCAACACTTTAAACTATAAATCATATAAATTCTATGTAACTTTAAGACTATTTACTTTATTTAACAATTAAATTTAAGAACTATAGTGAACCAAAAGTCACTTATTGGATCTTTACTTAAACGTCAGTGTTTCGGTTTTATTACTTTTTTTTCATCTTGTTCTTCTTTTTAACTCATTGAGACATCTCGTTTAATTGCATTCCGGTGAGAAGAAAACACTCTGTCTTTTGACTCATAGTAAATTTATCTTAGCGACCATACATTTCTTTCATTTTCTAAAAAAAATTTTGATCACAAAAAAAAGCTTTGCCCTTTTTACTCAGGACAAAGCTTTCGACAATAGTAAAGTTACTGAATTATTGAGGTGTGTTAATTTCGACAATACGTCCTTCAACTTTAGGTGTAATTTGACCAATCCGCTCTAACTCTTCTTGGAAGTTAATCCAATCTGAGATGCCCAAATCAATCGCGCGACCTTCAGCGTAGGCTTTCGCTAACACGTCATAACCATCTCCGCCTTTAGCTGTAAAGGCATTAGTAGCCACTTTGTATGTTGTTGAATCTACTAAAGGTGTTTTAACTCCGTTCGCATCAACAAACGTAATTGACACAATTTTCGATCCGGCAGGTTTTGATGCATCAAAACGAATTTCGGCTCCAGCCACATGCAAGAATCCGCCATTTTCGTTTGGATACTGACCTACACTGATTTCAAATGCTTGTTTGATTTCAGCACCTGTTAAATCCATTGTCGCTAATGTGTTGCCAAATGGTAATACAGTGATGACTTCTCCCACTGTAATTGGTCCCGCGTTAATCCCAGAGCGAATCCCGCCACCATTTTGGAAAGCCATTACAGTTTCTGGACTAAAAGTTCTTGCTTTTGCCAGCATGCCGTCCGTAATAATATTGCCTAATGGTGTCTCGTTGCTGCGCACGCTAGCTCCAGTTGTATTGCCTTCATCACCCGATCGTGGATTGAGGAGAGCCGATACAGCAACTGCTGCCGTTTCTTCTTCTTCAATTTCTTTTACTCTGTCTGTATAAGGTTTAAGGATTTTCAGCGCTTCTGCATCTTCAGCTTGCGCCTCAATTTTGATCAACTCGCCGCCATATGCATACACTTCGCCATGCTCGTCAAATTCAACATTCAAGGTTCCTAAACTATCACCGTATTGTCCCGTTTGAACAATAATTGTTGGCGCCTCAAACTTATTCACCAAGACAGGATTAGTTAACTTTGTATGCGTATGCCCTCCTACAATGACGTCAATTCCTTCGACTGCTTTTGCTAATTCTTGATCGTTATCTACGGCAGCGTTGTCATCAAATCCAATGTGCGTCAGAGCGACTACTTTATCAATTCCCATTTTTTCAAATTCGTCTACCATTTTTTGAGCTTCATCGATGTAATTTGAGAACGTGATATCGCCCGGGCTGGAAATAGCAGCTGTATCTTCTGTTGTAAGACCAAATATCCCTACTTTTTCGCCATTAATTTCCTTTACCATACCTGAATAAATATTTCCTGATTCTGCTTTTGTTGGAATTTTTGCTTGGAACAAGCCTTCAAACAACGGATTCTTCGAAAAATCTGTATTAGCAGATAAGAATGGGAATGTGGCAGCTGTGACGAAATCTTTTAATGCCTGATGTCCTTCATCAGAAGAACCTAAGTCAAACTCATGATTTCCGAAAGTCATCGCATCATAGCCCATTAAATTCATCATTTTAACATCCGGTTCCCCAGTGAATTCGTTAAAATACAACGTTCCAGAAAATACATCCCCAGCATCTAGCAATAAAGCATCCGGATTTTTTGCTCGGAATTCCTTCACAGCCGTTACGCGTTTAGGGGCTGACGCTAAGCGAGCATGTGTATCATTTGTATGCATCAAAGACATCGAGAATAACTCTCTCTTCAAATCTTCTTTTGCTCGGAAAATGAATAATGCCATTTCTCCACGTGTCAGATTGAATTCTGAACCGTATTGCGTTTTAGATTTCCCTACTGTAACGCCATTTTTAAGTAATGCGTCTACGTATTTTGCAAATTTGGAGTTGACATCAGTAAATTGTGTTGTTGTTACTTTGTCATCTATATCGTATTGTGCAGCGCCGGCCAAGATTTTCGAAAGTTCGTTTCGTGTCAGCAAATCTGTTGAACCAAAGCGTTTTGCTGTTTTCCCGTGAACAATACCTGCTTGCACTAAAGCGTCTACAGCCCACTTGGCTGAAGCCGGAACGTCTGTAAATCCGGAATCGTTAAAATCTTGATTTGAATTAAATCCTATTGCCCGCGCAATCATTACAGCTGCATCTTGTCTTTTTATGTTTTCCGCCGTACCGTAATGTGTTTCAGAAATACCATTGGTAATGCCATTTTCAACTAAAAAATTAACCGCTTTCATGTAACGGTCGGAAACATCTTGAAATTTCGTCGTATCCGCTGATACGGTTGAAACTGCGGAAGCCACCATTGTTACAGCGATTGCCGAAGCGATGAATTTTTTGTTCTGTAAGACATTTGTCATGTGCTCTTTCCTCCTTAAGGATTATGTTTCTCATTGCTCTTCTACTTTACCAAAATAAACAAGGTCCAGCTAGACAATTTACACAAAAAACACATTATTCTTTTAATTGTTCTGTAGGTTAAATGACACACTCATGTTTTGGCTCCACTATTTAGTTAGGCGTTTACTCGACTCCTATTGATAGACTTCATAAAACCGATGGTAACGCTCGATTCTACTTCGCAAAAATCGAGGGATCCCATTTAAAAATTCATCCCTTCTATTTTCTTGAAATCTAAAAAACCCTTTTGCCAATTAGCAAAAGGGTTTTTCTTTATTATTCGTGACGGCTTTCGCCTTCACCCCAACATTCTGTGTTTTTTAAACCGGGAATGTTTTTCGCAAAGAATACTGGATTTTTTCCAGCTTTACGTTGTTCTGTATAATCGTCGAGTACCTTGAAAGCCGTTTTGCCAAGCATCGCAATGACGACCAAATTGAGTACGGCCATGAAGCCCATGAACAGATCAGCCATATTCCAAACCAATTGAACTTGAGCGAGTGCACCGAACATGACCATCGCCAAGACACCAAAACGGTAAGCCATTAACCAACCGCTATGCGCATTGATAAATTCAATATTCGTTTCACCGTAATAATAATTACCAATAATTGAACTAAAAGCAAAGAACAAAATAGCAATTGCTAAAAAGTAAGGCGCCCAGCTACCCAGGTGGACATCCAGTGAAGCTTGCGTCAGAAGAATTCCTTCTTTTTCACTCGTTGAATACAATCCGGCTAGGATGATGATAAAAGCCGTTGCCGAACAAATAACAATAGTGTCGAAGAACACTCCTAAACTTTGAACAAGTCCTTGCTTCGCTGGATGCGAAACGTTGGCAGATGCTGCTGCGTTTGGTACAGAACCCATACCGGCTTCGTTGGAAAACAATCCCCGACGAACACCTTGCATGATGGCTGCACCAATACCGCCGCCAACTGCTTCTTCTAAACCGAAAGCACTTTTCATAATCAAACTAAAGACAGCCGGAATTTCAGTAAAATTCATGATGACAATATACAAGGCCACAATGATGTACACAGTTGCCATGATCGGTACGACTATTTGTGTCACACTGGCGATTCGTTTAACGCCACCGAAAATAACGACCGCTGTCAAAAGAACAAGTCCCAATCCAACCGACCAATCGGGAATATTGAAGACATCTTCAAATGATTGCGCGATGGTGTTTGATTGAACCGAGTTGAAGATAAATCCAAACGCCAACGTTAAGAGAATCGCAAAAACGATTCCTAATTTGCGGTTACCCAACGCTTTTTCCATATAATAAGCGGGACCGCCACGGAATTGTTCACCGTCACGTACTTTGTAAACTTGAGCCAATGTACTTTCGATGAATGCAGTAGCCATTCCGATAATCGCGACCATCCACATCCAAAAAACAGCTCCAGGTCCCCCAATGGCAATTGCCAAAGCGACACCGGTGATGTTCCCTGTTCCTACACGTGAGGCAGTTGAGATGGTAAAAGCTTGGAAAGCAGATACGCCGCTGTCCCCGTCTTTTTTCTCAGTAATCACTCGGAACATCTCGCCAAACAAGCGAACTTGGACGAATTTGGTACGAATGGTGAAATAAAGGCCGAGGCCCATCAGTAATGCAATTAATATGTATGTCCACAGTAAAGTATTAACGTTATCAACGAACCACGTGATCCCATCTAAAAAAGCATCCATTTAAATTCTCCCCTTTTACTCAACTTGTTATCAATACCCTGTCACCAGTAGCTAAAACATTTTTCTGCTACTAGATATAAAAATGAGACCCTCTGTAAAAGAGGGTCTCGGATATCGGCTCACTCTCATTATATCACCTGATTAAAGGTGATGAGAATTTTTAGTATTTTAAGTTATTTCCCGGGGAATATTGATGGCTTCATGTACCGCTTTTACATACCTTTTTCGTTACCTAATCGCATACATATGCACCCAATAAGGGAATCCGTCTGAATCTTCCGTATACCCTACGCCAATTACTGTATACGATTTTAATAAAAGATTGTCTTTATGGCCTGAAGATTCCATCCATGCATCCACTGTTTCGTTTGCAGTTATATACCCACTCGCTAAATTTTCGCCTACTTGATTGGTTGGGTAGCCTAAATCAATTGCCATTTCCCACGGCAAGCCATAAGTTGGAGAGCTATGAGCAAAATAATTATTGCGCGCCATGTCTTCTGCTTTTAGTTGAGCAATTTTGGTCAAAGCTGAGTCTTCCTGTAGCTTTCCTGCACCTGCTGCTTGTCTGATTTCATTGACCATTGCGATGGTGTCGTAGGCAACTGATGTCACACCTGAATATGCTTTTTTTGCCTTGTCGTAAGTAATCGTTTTCGCATTGACACGTTCTGAGAATTGAATAGACCGTTCAATAAAAGCAGCCAATTGTGCGCGTGTTACTAAAGTCTCCGGCTGAAACGTTGCTGTTGTTACCCCTCTGGTAATATTAACTTCCGCCATCGTCACTATATAAGAATGTGCCCAATGCGTTAAGGGAACATCTTTAAAACTAATTTCATCGTTAGCGTCTACCGTAATATCAAAACCTGCTACTACAATTTTCGCCATCTGCGCTCTTGGTAAAGGATTGTCTGGATTAAATTTCGTAGCATCAGCAAATACGCCTTTTTCAGTTAAAGCAGCAATTTCTTTATAGGCATAGTGAGTAGTTGGAACATCTGTGAATGTGGGTTTGAACCTTGTGTTCAAATCGATTTTTAAGGTTTTAGCTAAAATTAATGCTGCTTGTGCTCGTGTCACATTATCATTAGGACCAAATTTTCCGTTACTGTACCCATTTAAAATTCCCGCTTTGGATAAATTATGAATTGAATAATAAGCAAAATGATATTTTGACAAGTCCGGAAAGTGGTGAGCTTGAACAGATGAGACAGGAAGTAAAAATAAGAGAGCGATTAGTATAGAAACAATATTTTTTTTCATATGCCCTCCTTCCTATTTGAGATCTCTCAAATATGCTTTTTTCACTCTATTTTACCTATACCCTTTTTCCTTGTTTTCTATCATTTTTTTATATTTTTATTTGTGCTTTGCTATATTGGCTAAAACACGTGCACCAATATCAAGCGCTTTGAGGTTAAAACTCATCATTGGATGATGAAGCCCTGGCGTCAAATCTGCTCCAATGCCAATCATCGCGGCATGAAGTTCAGGTTTTTTAATGGTATAAAAATGAAAATCATCTGCACCGGTTGTTTGAATAGGTGGTGCAGTTGCTTCGTCCCCAAGTGTCTGACGAATAGCGGCATCCGCAATGTGCATCGCGGTTTCTGACACTTCCGCAGCAGGCGTATAATCCGTCCATTCAAAAGTGATTTCGACATCATGCAGTTTGGCAATCGCTGTTAAGCCGTCGCTAATTTTTTGCTGCAGTTCTATCATTAATCCATTCGATTGCGACCGAACATCCAGTGCAAATTTCGCTGCTCCCGGAATGATGTTGAGGCTGTCTCCACCTGTTTGGATATGAGTCAGCTTTGCTGAATAAGATTCAAACGGCGAGAAATAAATCGATTTTACAAATTGATGAATGGCTGCAATCACATCGATAGCATTCTTCCCTTGATGCGGACGTGCCCCGTGAGCATCGACACCTTGAATTTTCCCTCTTAAGAAAATACCCGATCCGTGATGAAGTGCAGGTGTCACTTGGCCAAATGGCAACTCTTCGATAGGACGTAAATGAACACCATATAGTTGCGAAACTTCATCAATTGCCCCACGTTCAATCATTGACAGTGAGCCATTGCCCAATTCTTCGGCCGGCTGAAAAATAAAACGTACACGTTTCGTTAGTGTTTCATCTTTTAAATACAGCAATGCACCGAGCACCATCGCCATATTGGCATCATGGCCGCACGAATGATTAGCTTGCAATGTCCCGTCCACTTCTTGCCAAAGCGCATCAATGTCGGCCCGCATTGCAATTACTTCCGGTCCTTCACCAATTTCAGCAATCAACCCGGTAACATCTGGAAACGTATGATGTTTGACGCCCAGTTCAGTCATAATCGCTGCTAATTTTTTTGTCGTTTCTACTTCTCTCCAACTGACTTCTGGATGCGCGTGAAAATGATGAAAATAATCCACTATTTGCTGTTCACTATTCATCGGCTCGACTCCTTTAACTGAAAAATTAAATACTATAGTTTGATTGTACACGAGGACAGGAGAAAGTTGTGAAGAAATGCTATAAGTGAGGGGGGGAACCTCAGTATTCCGCGTTGCTACACGGGGATTTTCCCTATTCAATCCGTGTGTTCGCAATTCAAGTTTCCCGTTTATTATTGACGAGTATAGTGACGATATCGCCTTCCGCCTACTGGTTGACAACCGTTTTTCAGTAGAAAATGTTTAGCTGTTTCGAGATTTGTCATCCCAATAAATCCACAACATTCTGCTGTGCTAATTGATGATTTTATTAGCATGAACCACTCGTCGAGTGCTGTTAAGTGTGCGTTTCTGCTGATCAACCGGCATGTTTCACATTCCCATGCTATTGTTGTTCGTTCCATTTTTCCAAGGTGACAGCGTGGACAGAAAACGCCGGTTTCGATTTCAGATTGTTCGATTTGAAACTTAGGAGCAAGTGGAAAAGCTTGAACGTTTTGATGGAATGTGAGGAGTGTTTTGCCGAGTTCATGAAGTTCTTCTAGTGAAAGGATCGGAGTGGGTAAGTTTAAGGTAGACAAATAGAAGTTTATGTCGCCGACTGCTAGTATTCGACAGTTTCGTGATACTTCTTCGACGATTTGAGAGGTGTGGGCAATGACAAATATGCTAGAAACCGGCAAATTATAACCCACTTTCCTTAAAATTTTTTCTACACGCAGCACCTTCTCATCCATTTGTGGGATTGGACTTGTATCGCTTTTAACTTCTCCGTCTGCCGAAATGGTATGCAGCAGGCTAGGATTTTGCTTGAATTGAAGTTTGCCTGTAATGTTTTTGACTTCCAGTAAAATCACGCAGCTTTGTGTAATCAAAACAGTATCGACTTGAATTTTGAACGGTTCAGCCAATGAAAAATCTTGGATCATTTGATATGCGTATGGCGGATCAAAAAAATAGAGCGCTTCGTCTAGACGCTCTTCCCCTCCATAACCGGCTCTTGCTTTATGAAGGCTTGTTTTAATAGCTGTTCGTTTCGGGTGCCTTGGCGATAGTCTTTTCAATAAAGCTTCATAACCTTTAATTTTTGCTGGCAGTTCTCGGTATTTGATAATCATACAGTTCCTCCTTTTTTAAGTAGTTTAACAGGTTTTTCAGTTAGTTTCCATTTATATCCAAAAATCATTTTTGAGAGCGTTATAGCTTTTAAATCTGAGATTTAGAAGCTGGCTATCGCTATGTGAATGCTTCATTTTCAGTTCTCTAGCCGAACTTTTCAGCCTTCTGCCACACGCTCGCTCAGCATTCTGAAATCCATATATGCCCAAAGCCCATAGACGTTTTTCACGAGCAAAAACCATAAAAAAAAGCCGCCTTAGTGGCGACTTTTTACTGGAATGGATAAAATCATTTGTTCTAAGAGGATCGGCATTTCTTCAAATGTATTTTTGATGTGCAGTCGTTCTGTGCGTTTGTGTGCGTCTTTGCCGTATGGCCCAACATTGAGAACAGGCGCAGATAATTGTTTCATCGCTTGAAACGGAATGCTGTAGGAATCGCCGTAAACCGGTGTGTTGTTTTCATAAGTGACCCAGCCGTCGCTTTGGTCTTTGTAGCTAACATAGCTGAGGTCTGAGATGCCGTTAAAAAAGTGACCTTGTTTAACATCTAAATCAAATTTTTCTTTGGCGTTTTCTATGACTTGTGCAACGCAGCGTTTAACCAGTTCATTTTCAGATGAGTTTACTGGCGGGTAAAAAGGCGGTGCGTACATTAACACCATTGCTGGCGTTAGTTCTTGGCAGTTGATGAGCAAAATGTCTGTAACATGCATGGATTTTTCACGAACGTCCCACTCAGGATGCATTAACGTGTCACGCAGTAAGTCTGTAATGTAATCATGGCCGAATTTAGTGCGTGCGTATTCCATTAATTTTTCGTAGCGCATGACGTTAATGCCACCGACAGGTTCGATGTTTTCACGTTCACACATGGCGTAATAATCACGTTCGCAATGAGCAGCTGCTCCTTTTGCCACATTTTCGAAAATGTCAAATACTTCTTCTGCATTGCGTTCCATCGTAAAGACATTGTACATCGCAGAAGTGCGGTAAGGTGTTTGCGCTGAGTATTCTTCTTTCATATCACGTTGCGTTAATGTCACGGGTAACGGCGTAGGTTCGCCGTAAACCACTTCTCTAAAGCTAGAATTCCATTCCATCCGGTGCGTTAAGTATGTGGAAATATAGCTCGACGTGATGCCTGAAAGCGGTTCGCCGACATGTGTTTCCTTGCCGTAAAAAAGAGCCGATGGCATGATTTTACCGATAGACCCCGTATATAAATAATGCGCTGTGTCACCTGGCTTCATCGCAAAAACCGGTTCGCCGTTTAGAAATAAAATAAATTCCAACCCGTGTTCGCGTTCGAGGTCGAGCAGCCTAGTTACCCCGTAGCGCATGCCTGCTGAGTTTACTTCTTCATCCGGAACGGTCATCAACAATAAGTTGATCGGCCACTGTTCGATTGATGCTTTTTCGACCAACGCCATGTGAAGCGCAAGACCTGCTTTCATGTCCATCGTTCCGCGGCCAAAGAGGTATTCTCCAGAATCAAGATCACGTACGGTATCTGCATCGAGTTCATCGCGAATCTGCTGAAAAGCTTTGCCTAGTAACTGGGGACTGCATGCTAAAGGTTCCAAATCTCCATATTCTCCTGTGTGTACCGTATCAAAATGGCTCAGCAAGACGATGGTGTCTACCGCTTCTGGGTGTTTATAAAGAGCCGTTACGCTTTGCCGCCCCCAGTTTACTTCACCCATGCCGATATGTTCTGGGTTTGCTTGAAAATAGGGCAGCTCCATTAATTTGTCTTGAAGCTTGTAAGCAAACTCCACTTCTCCATCCGTCAACGTTAAGCTTTTCCAACTAACAAGTTCACACAATAATTCCTGTAATTTCTCTGGCGTCCCCCATAATGTGGCCACGGCTCTTCACTCCTCTAGTTGTCTAAAGCTGTCTATCTATCTTTATTTTATTATAGTAAAACTTCGTCTAAATAAAAAGAGCGGCGACTTAAAAATAGCAAGTCTCCTTGTCGCAATACCGATTTAGACAGATAAAAAACGGCTCAAGACGAGAGCCGCTTTTTACGTTTTTTTAACAAGTCTTCAGCGGCACCAGAACCGAATAGCACGCCGATTACTATGAGCACCAATCCATAAATATGGCCGACTGTGATTTTTTCATTTAAAATCACACTGGCTCCTACTAACGAAAACAAAGTATTCAAGTTCATGAAAATAGCTGCTTTTGTTGGTCCTGCTTGTCCAATTGAATAATTGTAAAGCATGTGACCAACGGCCGTTCCAATCATCGCGGAAAATCCGAACGCAACCCAAAATGATACAGGTACAGCAGCAAACGCTTGGATTTCACCGGGTTCTTGTAAGAGTGAAATAACGAACAACACGAGTGCACCTGTCACAAACATATACCCCGTCAATATGCGCGGGTCTAAGGTACGTGCAGCGTTAGCGATCACAATGTAACTTAAGACTTGCGCTAAAATCGAGATAAAGACAAAAATGTCACCCGTGTTCAATCCGCTAGCTGCACCATTTCCTACCATGACGGTAGCCGCCACTCCGGCAAAGCCAACCACTACTCCGAGCCACTGCAGTTTAGACGGATAATTGCGCATGATTAGAGACACCAGTACGGCTGTTAGCATCGGCCCGGTACCTAGAATTAGCCCTGCATTCGAACCGGTCGTAATAGACAAGCCGTTTGACAAGAAATAATGGTGGGCCACCACATTGAGTAACGAACCGAGGAAGATAAATTTCCATTCACTTTTGGCTGGCCATCTGAGCATTCTAAAGCTCGCGAGTATCGCCATTACCGATATTCCCGCCAACAAAATTCGAAATGCCGTTAAAGTGACGGGGTCGATAAATTCCAACATGTATTTAACAGCAGATAAGTTAAAGCCCCACACAATCATGACAGCTGTTAAGATGCCGTAAATTTTCCAAGGAGTCAATTGTACAGACCTTCTTTCGCCTATCCTAGGACAAGCATTTATTTTACCATTTTGTACCTAGCCCTTATTTAAGCGTAGGAACATTATACTGATAGGCCTTTCTATCGATCAATAAACTAAATACAACAAAAGCAGCGAGTGATAACAGCACCGGCATGGTCACTGTGTGCACACCGAACAGATTGCCGTTTTCCAGGTTATAAAAATGCAAAGCGATATAGCTACTAATCCCTGTTGCCATCGATGCAATCGCGCCGTATTTATTGCCCCACTTCCAGTACAACCCAAGAACAATCGGCCAAATAAAAGCGGCTTCTAGGCCACCGAAGGCAAATAAATTCAAGAAAATTAATAGTTCTGGTGGATTTAATGCCAGTAAAAAAACAATAACACCAAGAACCCCTGTCACACCAAAAGAAATGCGCTTGATCGTTTGGATCGTGGCGTCAGGTTTTACGTAATTTAAGTAAACATCTTTCACAATCGACGAGCTAACTAGCAGGAGCAACGAATCGACTGTTGACATAATGGCAGCCATTGGAGCTGCAAGAACGATGCCCGCTACCCAAGGCGGCAAGGTTTCCAGTGCAATCAGTGGAATCACTTTGTCGCCAATTTCAATACCCGGCATCACGGGGCGTGCAAAGACGCCGATCAAATGCATATTGAGCATAATCACACCGGTGACAAGGGTTCCAATAATCAAAGCTCGGTGCATCGAACGCGAATTTTTATAAGACATGGCACGCACCGCAATTTGCGGCAAGCCAACTACGCCGACACCAACCAAAATCCAAAATGATGACACGTAAGCGGCCGTTAAATCACCAGTTGCACCATAAGGCGTCACCAAATTCGGGTTTTCATTGATCAGGTCATTCACGATATTCGGAATGCCGCCGCCTGCACTAATAACTGCGACCAACAACACCAGTGTCCCGACTAGCATAACGGCGCCTTGAACGGCATCTGTCAGTGCAACTGCGCGGAAACCGCCAATTGTAACGTAAACAAGTACACTAACCGCAAACAAAAACAGCGCTGAATTATACGATAAACCCGTTAGTGACTCGACAAGGCGTGCCCCGCCTATCCACTGTGCTGCCATCGCTGAGAAAAGAAAAACAATAATGCTAAAAGCAGATAGCAATACGACAGCTGAACTGTTGTAACGTGATTTCAAAAAATCAATCATCGTAATTGCTTTGTAGCGGCGTGCCATAATGGCGTATTTTTTACCGAGGATCATTAACACAAAATAACCGGTTACGACTTGTGCCATGGCGAGCAGCACCCAACCAAATCCCATCGTATAGGCCGTGCCCGGACCACCAAGAAAACTCGACGCACTGCCGTAAGTCGCGACCATCGTCATCGCCAGTACGAAGCCCCCAAGTTCACGACCGCCGAGGAAATAATCACTAATGAAATTGGAAGACGTCGACAACTTACGACTCGACCAATAGCCGATAAAGAAAATGACCAGTAAAAAGACAATCATCGGCACCAATACTGCATAATTCATCATGAATCCTCCTCTTCGTCAAACGGTACTTCTGTGAAAAAAAAATGGACCACGACGATGACCAATACCGAAATCAGCAAAAAGCCAACGACACAACTGTAAAAAAACCAATCTGGCAAACCGAAAATGTAGCTGTACTCATCAACAGGTCGTGAACCGAGACCATACGCAAAGCCAAACCACCAAATAAAATTAAACAATGCCAACCCGACGCCAATCCATGCTTCTTTGTGAGCTATTTTAAACCGCCAATCTGTTTTTTCCATTCTACACACTCCGTTCGTCTACTTTTAACGGCAAGTCGAAATTCACGTCTTTTCTTACTCTATCGTACATGATTGCCCGTTCTAACTGATGATATCCAGTCTTTCTAAAACAGTCAAAAACCCGAAAGCTGTTGCTTCCGGGTTTTTTGCTCGTTTAACGCGCCAAGACGTATTCAACATAAGCACGCCAAGACGTATTTTTCGCATCTTCAAAATTGGGTTGACGTCCCGGGAATGGCATAAAGACTTTTGGCGGCGAGACAAAAGTCTCGAGCTTGTCTTCATGAATAATAACCGTTCCGGCTTCTGGCCCTTTTGACAATACGGCTTTCGCACCGTCTTCAAAATCGGTAGTTACAGGCAATGTCTGCGGACGACCGTTAATGTTCAATACATGTGTTTTGCCATCTACTCCGTCGTAATCGAAAAGCCAAGCTGTCGGTAATGCAACCGCATTTTCAGCTTTTTCTACTGTAATCGACGTGTTGACGTTAGTGCCAAAGGGCATTACCTCTTCAATCGGCGTATCCGCCACCACTCGAATTTCGTAATACGCCAGTGGGTTGTTTTGCTCTTTTGGATCTAACTGATGATAAGCTTCTAGCCATTTGGATCTTTCAGCTGGCACTTCAGAAACGCTTTGAACTGTCCCCGTAGCTATCCCATCAATGCCTTCGCCTTGAATTTTTACCGCATCTGCGACTTGGACTAACGGCCATTCATCTTCTAACACATAGCTAAGAAATACTTTTTCATTGGAATAAATTTCAATACTTAACGGTGCTGTGTCGCGGTTGATTTTGGACACCGTTCCATCTACGGGACTGATAACAGACGGGTTCGACAAGCTTTGTGACAATTGCGCATTCAATACCGCTAATTGTGATTCAATAGAAGCCAATTGTTGTTCTGCTTGAGCAATGCCTGCAGCGTAAGAGCCATCTTGTGGAACCGCTACACCGACAGACACATTGACGTCAAACTCGATGGTTTCACCGTCTTCGTTGGTAACTTCGGAATTATTCGATGCACCTTGTGATACAGGACCGCTTTGAGCGTTTTTAGCCTGTTGAAGTGTGGCAAGCGAGCTTTTCACTTCGGTTTGCTGCCCTTCTAAAGCCGTTTTCTGTGTTTCCCACGCCGCACGCTGTTCTTCTGTTTCTGCTTCGTTTAATAGCGCTAGCTCAGATCCTGCTGTTACGCGGTCTCCTTCACTCACGGTCCATTGTTCAAGTGCTTCATGATCTTGAACATAAATTTCCACGGTTCCTTGTGGAGCTGTTAGAGCTTCTTTGAACAATTCCGTATCGTATGTACGAGCATAACTTTGTTCATAATCACTAACATACACGCTTTTCGGCAAAATGCTTTTCTCACCAAATAGCAAAAGAGCATTAGCTGTCAAAAAAGCAACAACTGCTACCGATAAACCGACAAAAAAGAACTTATTCAAATGGGTTGCCCCCTTCCATGAAACCACTCAACATGTCGTTTACCGGAACCAAGCTAAACAAGGCTACGAACAGTGCTACGAAAATATGCAGCATAATCAAGCCGAATAAAATCAGTTTCGGGCTGGTTTTTGTAAAGCTGCGGATAAAACGATATTGTACAGCGATGATTAAGGAAGTAAATACAGTGAGTTGGTTAAAGAAATAAATCAAGAAATGATTATCCAAAAACGTCGCGGCAATCGGTCCGAACGAGAAAAATGAAACCGACGTCGTAAAACCAGTCACAGCAAACAGTAAAAAAATCAACCCTTTTTCGATGACCAGTAAAGCAGTCACATACATTTGCATGATGATCGCGGTTCGCCACGGCATCTTCAGAATTTTGCTGAATAAAAAAGAAGCTCCATATAAATGGAAAGCTACATAAAACCCAGCCCAAAGAAGTGTGCCCGTAAGCGAAGTCCAACGTGCCAACGTATAAGCGTCCCACATCCCTGCTGATAACAGTGGCGTCAATGAAGAAGTATTCATGCCCCAAACTTCACCGATGGCAAAAACCAACAGACCGATGGCAATGATGCAGGCAATGCGTTTGTTGACATTGCGCATTTCAGTCGTTTGTATATTATGTATAAGTTGCCCTTGTCTAGAGAAAAAATGCCAGAATTTAAAGTCTGATATCATGCGTATAGTTCCTTTCAAGGCAATTAACGTTCTGCTTCACTTTACTTTACCAAAAAAGCGTCACCTTTGGAATGAATTAGCTGGTACATTTTCCATTTTTTAATCGCTTTGAGTCGAAAGACTTAGATATCTGGTCTGATATCTACGCGTGAAAACGAAGAAATTGCTTCAAGCGAACGCTTTCGAATCGACCATATGGGCCATGGTGATGGGCTCCCCATCTTAACTATCGCCACAGATTCTTAAACACCTCCCCCTTTCTAGCAAAAGCGCGTTACGGGAGGGTCGGATCGACTCGAAACCAAAACACTCAAAAAAAAAAGGCTGTTCATGGCGAACAGCCTCCTTCTCACCAAATTACGCTTCCGTGATTCGGTATTTCTTATGTGAAATTACGGTCATATTGGATGCCGCACCAATTTCTTTTGCGTCTTCTGGTGATATTTCAACAATCACCGAGTTGTCCATAATTTTAAAGATTGTGCCGTTAACATCGACGCCGTTGCGAGTGAACGAAATCCATTCGCCTATGTAGCGCGCTGCTACGAATTCAGATACTTCTTTTTCATGGGGTTGGAATGCCATCATTACCACGCCTCTCTTTTTAAAACGCTATCTGCTTATTGTACCACAATTCAGCTTCTATTTCATCTTTAAACAAATAGGCTATCCAGACAAATTTACGCAGTAAGTATCCATCATTCGGTGGCGTTTGAAATAAAGTGAGGCGTTTTTTCTTTAACGCTACTCTTCTTCATCTACAAATCGGCGGACTGCACATAACTCGGTGGCATGCTTTGTTCCTGCCAATTCAATAATCTCAACCGCTTTTCCAGGAGTAGGCGAATGAAGCATTAAACCATTGCCGTAATAAACACCCACATGATGAAGTTTGCCTCGTCCTTCCTCGTAAGCAAAAAACAACAAATCACCAATGTGCCACGTGTTTTGTGCATGCAGGTCAATTTCAATGCCTTCAAGTACTTGGTCTACCGCATCACGCGAAATAATGACGCCATTGGCTTTCATTAAATTATACGTAAAACCTGAACAGTCATAGCCATAGCTCGACATGCCTGCCCATAAATAAGGCAAATCCAAAAACTCCGCTCCAAGATTGGCGATGTCCAATCCATTTCCTTTTGGACTTTGGTTATACGCACTAACTATTTCCACCGTATTTGCCATAATGAATGCATCTCCATCAGGCGTTTGCAAACGAATAAAGTCAGCTATTTCTTTGACAGGTAACATTGTATTAAACGACACCACTTTTAGCGGCTTGAAATTCTCTGTCCAAAGTTGTGCTTTATGGTGCGTAACACGGGCATAGCCAAGTTCTGTTAAGTTTTCGACTTCTTTTAATTGACTACTAGGTACCCATCCTGGATAGCCACGTTCATCTTTTTGGCACGGTTGCCAAAGCGCAATGATTTTCGCCCAGCCGTTTACTACTTCCTCAATCAACACAGGTTCCCCGTACAGGAGTTGCGTTTGGATTCGGTTGCTATCAACTAAGTCTTGTTTGTCTTCCCGGCTCATAGTTCGTAGCCAGTTATTCAAATTAGGGTGTTCCGCAATTCCTTCCGCATCGACCGCACGCGCTTTTTCTGGTGCTGTCCAAACGGTTGCAACCGGAACACGACATACCCATGCCGTGGATTCTGTCTGCAACAAACGATTCACTCCATTTCTGTTCTAATTTAGAACCAGTTATTCGACACCAGGAAGAATAGTCAAGGTTTTGGCATCGCCATCTAAACGTGCAAGCGCACCAAGTGGTACAGAAAAATGGGGTTCACAATGGCCAATTTTAAAGCCTTTGACAACAGGTATCTTCAATTGACTAAAGTAATGATCGACTACCTGATCTAATGTCAACGAAGGTTGTCGTTTATTTGGCTCAGCGTTTTTGAAATCGCCAATAACAATGCCTGCTGCTTCATCAAATTTCCGCGCCATGCGCAGCTGGTTTAAAATTTCATCCACTTCATACGGTTCCTCATCTATTTCTTCGATCAGTAAAATCTTACCCTTCACATCCAAATCGAACTTGGTGCCAATTGCACTGCGGACTAAAGACAAATTGCCTCCGACAAGTTCGCCTTGAGCGACCCCTCCGACCAGTGTTTCGAGAGGCGTGACTTCTTCTGTGTAATGCAATTCGAAGGGTTCAAACAATTGATTGAACATGCGGCGACTGCGTTCATGGAATTCTGGTTTGCCAACATCTGAAGCTAACATTGGCCCGTGGAACGTCACCAAATCGGCGTATTCCCCGATAGCTGTATGTAAAAAGGTAATATCCGAATAGCCCCAGAACACTTTCGGGTTTTCTTTAATCATGGCGTAATCAATTTGGTCTGCTATACGCGCCGCCCCGTAGCCGCCACCCGCACAAAAAATGCCCGACACTTCTGGGTCTTCAAACATCGCGTGCAAATCGGCCAAACGTTCTTCATCCGTTCCTGCCAAATAACCATTGACCGCAGTCACGGAATTTCCCAGTTTGACTCTTAGGCCGAGCTCTTCTAAAAACGGTAAAGCTTTCTGAAGACTTTCTTGATTGGGTGGACTCGAAGGCGCGATGACACCTACTAAGTCCCCTTTTTTTAATCGACTTGGTAATTTACGCAAAATCATCTACTCCTTTTATGTACTAACGTTTTTTTCAGTATACCCCTTCAGACACACTGTTTACTGAAATCGGGATTCAACAGAACTTTGCTTGCATCGCAAGTTCCGTCATTACTAACATGGCACGGTAAGCTTCTAGTATATCTTTCGCTTGAAAATGAACAATGGTCGTCTGTTGTTGTAATTCGCACCCCGGCATCATGGCGGCAAGTTCTGCTTCACCGTAATTGGTAAACTCGATTTTTAATAGCGGTTTGTCCGGTGGAACGAGTGGTTTAACATTTTCCCGGTTCTCAATTGCGCGTATAGTTTGTGCTTGTAGAAGCTGTTGTGCTTTTTTCGGATGCAAAGTTTGCACCGCTGAACGCGTTAGAGATTGTTTAACAGCTGCTGTGGTAATGTTCGGAATTAATGCTTGTGCTTCTTTGCACGCACAATCGTCTCCTGCTACTAACAATACGGGTACCCCGTAGTAGCCGGCAACATAGGCATTAAAACCAAGCTCACCAATTTCGACGTCATCAATCCACATTGATCGCACCGCAAAAACCATGGAATGAGCCATAACCCCTTTTTGTCCTGCTCATGCATGATATGCAAAAAAAGCACCTGTAAAACTACTATCTAAACCTTCAACCATAGAATACGCTTTAACTCCACCCGTAATCAACTCCGCTCTTTCATGCAACTCCTCAGCAATTAGGTTATTCATCTTCGAGTGACTGTCGTTGACCAACAACTTGTCAGCACCCGCATCCACTAAACCATGAATAATCGCATTGGCATCTGCTGTCATCAAATGACGTCCACGTTCGTAATTTTTTTCTTTAGCATCTACATAGGTATAGTCCGGCAATGCTGTGACGCCTTCCATGTCCATAGACAAATAAAATTTCATTGAAAAACTCCTTTGCTATTCATTTCTGTTCCGTTCTTATGATTCAATGTACCAATACACATAACATAGTTCAATCCACCGGACGCCGAGATTATCCAAGAACAGGATAAAAAGAGCCTTTTTATTTTATTTTTTAGAATTTTTAGTTATTTTGTACGATGTTTATCACAAATCATTCATTTATACTAAAAACAAGTTAGCAAACACCGTAACTTACCTGTAAGATCTCCATAAAAAAACAAAAAAGGAGCGGATGATTATGAATTTCGATAAAGTACTTGAACTAGGTTGGGGAGATCTTGCAATCGGAGTAGCTGGCTCAACAGCCGTTATGCTATTTATCAATTTCTACACTTTAATGTAAGGGGTGACATATGATTAACGTAGATACTTAAAAGCTCTTTTCCGATTCAAATGGAAAAGAGCTTTTAACATGCTTTTTTTTGCATTCAAAAACGCCTTCCCCCTTACAATCCGGAAAGACGTTTTTTATCCATAGGCTACTAATTCCACTTTACAAACCTCCATGTAATTGTTGTAATTCGCGCTGCTGAGTTAATAACTCATCGAACATCGCTCGGTTTCCTGTACTCAATGCTTCATCGATCAGGCGACCGTAGTTTTCCTGCTCTAAAAAGTAAATAGCATCGGTTGCTTCTTTTCTTGTTTGTTCGTTCACTTCAATCAATTCATCTCTTTCTTCTTGCAATATTGCTTGAAGATGCTTGTGGATATCCGACACGAGCAGCAATTGATACAGAGGCAAGCGGATAAAGCGATTGCCTTTTTGGAAGACGAACACTTCCGAAAGGTTTTCTACTTGAAAGGTATTGAGGTTGACGATAATCTCTTTGCCTTCTACGGGAATAAAGTGAAACAACTCATCATCTTTCATAATTGAAAAGTACTGATAAGCAAACACAAACTTTACTAGATGCCCTTCTTTCTTTGTATAGAATGGCTTCATGAGTTTTACATGCAACATATGACTCACCCCCCTATTTATTTGTAATATTCTGATTACATAAATTATAGCACAAAAGTCTCTTCTCGAATATAGAATTGCATAACAAACTTCTTATTTAGTAGACGTTTATGAACATTTTTTGTCACAACTTTTATGCTATTTCTGTGATTCATCGTTCTTTCAGATCCTCCCGAAATTTTTTTCTTACGAAGTTGAAGCACAGATCTCTTTCACTAAGTACGATGAACAAAGGTTCTTCCTCACACACGACTACTTACAAAATCGCACTCTATACCGATCTATCTCTGCCAAGAGAATACTTAATACGAAAAAGCCTACCAACTAACCAAAATAGGTTAGCTGGTAGGCACAGGAGAATCGCGTTGTTATTTTTTCGTGCGCGTTCGTTGATGTCGGTGACGTGGAGTGGTGACCATAAAATGCATTTCGTTTGGCTCAATATAAATACATAGTTGTTCCAAAATACATGCCACCAAAACATGAAACTCCTCATCAGATAATTGCCGTTTGTAAAAAACGATTCGGTTCATTTTGAAATCAATCTGTATTTGCGCTAGGTGCTCTGGAAACAATTGAGGGTTATGGATACTGTAACAATCACCATCTGATGAAATTTGCCAACTGATTTTACCAAACACCAATTCATCCTTCGTATAGACTACTTCCCAAGCTCCAACGTCCTTCGGATGCAAAACAGAACGCAAGTCCGGAATTTCTAAAACAAACGAATTGAACAACTATCATTCTCCTATCCAAAACGATATAATTAGGTCTTTATAACTTTTATAATACCATTTATCTTACACAAAAAGAGGACTAAGCAGAAATAAATTCGCTATTTTTTAGGCTATGCTGCACTAAACGATTGTTCACCGTTTACGGAGCAGTCTGAAAGTCGTATAATAGAAGGAAAGTCTATTTTGGGGCGATGCATATGGCTACGGTTCAATCCCTAGCGAAAAGATTCGAAGATACGATTCACAATTATATGGCTGCTATCGACAAATCACTTCTACCGACTCGTGCGTTGGATGAAGAAATGGTTCGAAAAGCAGTCTTTTTAGTGCGACACGATGGTGTACAAATTCAATCATTTAACGAAGAACGCTTATTACTTGAAGCTATTGTAAAAGATGCTCATGCAGTGAAGGTTATTTTGAACTTTGACAAGCTTACGGCAATTTGTGCTTGTCCACAGGAGCCCATGTGCCGCCACCGATTGGCGGTCATTTTTGCGCTGTATCAAAAAATCGGTTCTCTTTCAGAATGGGTAACCTCTTGGCGTGAACCTGAAAATAAACAACTCACCTTATTAGCTGAGAAACGCTCTCCTGAGCAGTGGACAAAGCTAATCCGCAGCATCTGGCGCGATGAAATTCCAGATTACACAACACGCAATTATTTTTATTTTGAACAAATGTATGATGGTCGTTTGAAAAACGCATTGTCTTATATGCCTTTAGAACGTGAGTGGAAGGTTCTTTACCGCACTTATGCTCATTTTATTTCTTTGACGGAAGTATGGGCGACTTTTATCACGGGTACACAAGAAGTTCACCATTCGTTTTTTAAGACTTGGTTTGATGACGAAATCCATGCATTGCGGGATTTGCTTGAGCAACTGCGTGTGCAGCACCGGACATTCGAAACAGATGCTTTTTTTGAACACTTGAAAATCATAATCCGAGAGTTTATAGAAGAAAAAGATCAATCGTTTTCACAGCGTTTTTCACTTTACGAATTATTTTGGACTACCTTGTTTACTACGAGCAGATTGCGTGAAGAAGAACTGTTGGCTTTTAAAAATCCGGATGAACGTTTAAAAACTTTTTTTGCCGTTTTGTTAAAGAAAGAATTGGACGTTAAAAAAATATCGCCAAACGAAACACACGACTGGGTCGCTTTAGCTGTTCTTGCTGAAAATGAAGGGCACTTACAAGCGCTGACCAGTATTCTCTTGGCCATCAAGCCTCACGTAAAAACATTTCTCTTTGAAGGACTCTATACACAATACCGGCATCAATATGTTCGAACGCTCAGTCGCTTGTTTTCACAAATCGAATTAAGCGAATTAGACTGGGAAGATCTATTCAAGCAGTTTGGTCATTATGGGTTGCCTGCGTACTCTGCTTATTTAATCGAAAAGCAATTATATAAACAGTGGGCAGAATTGCATCACCTTCACAATTCCCCTTTGTATTTTGCAGAGGAGTGCGGTCTTAAAGAAGTACAAAATGAGGCACCTGACTATGTGCTGCCGCTCTTTCACCGATACGCGCTGGCTCACCTTGAAGAACGGAACCGTCCAAGCTACAAACAAGCGGTCCGAATCTGGAAAAAGATGAAAGCAGCCTGTAAAAAGAGTGGTCAACTAGATTTTTGGACTGCTTATATTGCTGAAATCCGGACACAGAACAAACGCCTGCGTGCACTGCAAGAAGAGATCGAGAAAGGAAATCTTATATGAATCAATTCCAAACTGAAGGAAGCCGTCTCTACTATTTAACCATTACCCGTGGAGAACTTTTCCGTATTCAAGCGGTCAATGAAGCCGGCAACCGGATTCCTCCTGAAATCTGGAAGTCGTATTTATATTTTCTGGATAAAGACAGCTTTTTTGGCTTGACTGCACAGACTGATGGCCTGGATTTGGTCTTGACTCCCGCTGATTTTGTTCGTCTATTTCAAAGCGAACCTCACCATTACGTTACATTTGTCGGACAGCGCGCTGAAGATGAGGGCTGGTTGAAGCTTGCCGGAAAAGTGGCAGACTCGTTAAGTGATCCTAAGCTATGGGATCACGTGACGATTGAAGAAAATAATATTATCATTCATGATGCCTACGGCGATAGTGAAATTCGAACGTTTCTTGCTGATACCATTCAACATCAATTGCGCCAAAAAGGATTATCAGTAGCCCAACTTCCTTATATTCAAGGCTTTGTTCAACAAGCAGGTTGGCAAGGGTTACCGGATGCTGACGATTATGTCGTAGCAGTGCAGCTGAGCGAACCGGATGCTAATGAATTTTGGTCTTTTAAAGTGGTTATGCGTTCGAAGCGTGGCAGTGTTTACTGGTCTCCTTCTAAGCGCCGTGCAGATGAACTCATCGATAAAGCTTTACCAGAGAAATGGCGCTCTTTTGCTGAAGATATCAAAAAACGTCAATCGTTGCTACTGAGTTTATGCCCTTCTATAGAAAGTTTTGATGAAGATCGCTTTTACCATACCGAATGGACAGACGCAGAAATTCTTGAGTTTCTGCGCAATGATGCAGAAATTTTGCAAGCTTTTGGTATTGAAGTGTCCATTCCGTCTTGGTTGAAAGTTGTTCAAGAATCAAAAATCCGCGTCAAAGCGAATGTCAATTCACCGATCAAAAAAGCATCGGTTGTCGGGCTTGATCAAATCATTAATTTTGACTGGCAGTTTTCCTTAAATGGTCATGAGCTGAGCATGCAAGATTTCCAACGCTTAGTGTCTGAGAACAAAGAATTTATTCGTATTGGGAACGAATGGGTGCGTGTCGATTCAAACTTATTGATGCAATTGCGGAAGATGATTGAAGAAGCAGAAGATGCTGATTGGACAATCAAAGATATGTTGTTCCAAAATGTCCCTGATATCATGTTGGAGGAAACGGCTGATGAAGAAGATCCATTAGTTGAATTCCATTTGAACCGATCGCTAAAAACATTGCTGGATAAACTACTGGACAAACGCGACTTACCTGAGACACCCTTGCCACAGAATTTATTGACAGAGCTACGTCCTTACCAGAAAATTGGTTTCGATTATTTGGTGTTTATGCGTGAAGAAGGCTTTGGACTTTGTTTGGCAGATGATATGGGGCTTGGAAAAACGGTTCAGTTGATCACCTACTTGCTTCATGTCCATGGAAAAAATCCCGATCAACCATCGCTCATCGTCTGCCCAACTTCAGTGCTCGGCAACTGGCAAAAAGAATTAGAACGTTTTGCGCCTGAGCTAAAGGTCGTCACTCATTACGGAAGCATCCGTCCGAAAGGCGAAGAATTTAATGCCTTCTTAGCTGAAGAAAAACCGGATGTTGTTTTATCGACTTATGGCATCGCCTCTTCGGATGGTGAGGAAATGCAAAGCTTGCACTGGTCGAGTATTACACTCGATGAAGCGCAGAACATCAAGAATATGTACACAAAACAATCCCGGACCATTCGAAAATTCAAAGGTGACCATCACATTGCCTTGACAGGAACACCAATTGAAAACCGTTTGTCTGAATTGTGGTCAATTTTCGATTTTATCAACAAAGGCTATCTCTATCGGATTAAGCAATTCCAGGAGAACTTTATGATTCCAATTGAACGGGATAATTCTGAAGAACACAAAGAAAAATTGCGTCAGCGGATTCAGCCGTTCCTGCTACGCCGGACGAAAAAAGATCCGGATCTTCAGTTAAACTTGCCTGAAAAACAAGAACAGCTGGAATATTGTCCACTAACACCAGAGCAAGCGGCTCTTTACGAAGGACTTGTCCAGGATACGGTGCAGAAAATGGAGACGCTCACAGGATTCGAGAAAAAAGGACTAGTCTTGAAAATGCTTAGTAAATTAAAGCAGCTATGTAATCATCCGTCTCTTTACTTGAAAGAGCCGTATACCAACGCTGCTGAAGTTCTGCCTCGTTCTCAAAAACTGGAGCGCATTGTGACCTTGGCCGGAGAAATTGCTGAACGCGGGGAACAATGTTTGATTTTCACGCAATACATCGGGATGGGACATTTGTTGCAACAGGCAATCAATGAATTATACGGACACGAAGTGCCATTCTTAACAGGCAGCATGCCAAAACAACAACGGGATACCTTAGTGGCTCAGTTCCAAGCTGGAAAATTCCCGATTTTCATCTTGTCTTTAAAAGCAGGCGGTACGGGCCTTAACTTAACAGCCGCAACGCATGTCTTACATGCAGACAGATGGTGGAATCCAGCTGTGGAAAATCAGGCGACTGACCGTGCTTACCGGATTGGTCAAACCCAATTTGTTCATGTCCATAAATTTGTGACAATCGGGACGATTGAGGAGAAAATTGATTCGTTATTGGTTCAAAAACAATCGATGTCAGAAGAATTTATTCAATCCAGTCAATGGATGACCGACCTTTCTGATCACGACTTGAAAGAATTATTTACTTACACACTTTAACTAGCGTTAAATAATCCGGCCAGGTCCCCACCTGGCCGGATTTCCCCTTTTAGACGCGAATACTCACCCTTTTTGAATCGAACGGAAAATCACTTTTAGTTCACTTAGTTCCCGCTCGGCCTCTGCCAATCGTTGATGGAGCAAAGCCGTTAGTTTGATTAATTGCTCCATATGCACTTCTAGCTGCAGCTGCACATCTTTTGGCATAGCTAAGTGCCTCCTTTGTTTACTCATTTATGCATTGATTTGTTCAGTTTGTGGCGGTTGGAAATCGAAGTCTGCATCGTTTTGCGGCACTTCTGACTGCGGAGCATTTTCTTCTTGTGACTTTCTTTTATCCAGGAATCGAATTTGATCACCGAGTACTTCTGTCACATAAATACGTGTGCCGTCTTCTTTATCGTAGGAGCGTGACTGAAGACGTCCTGTAACTGCGACGAGTGAACCTTTGACACAGTATTTCGAGACATTATGCGCCGGTTTCCCCCAGCTGGAACAAAGTACAAAATCTGTTTCTATTTCTCCTTTCTGATTTTTGTAGTTTCTCGAAACTGCAACGATGAAGGAAGTATGTATCCGACCTTCATTCATGACTCGCATGGATGGATCTTTTGTTAAACGCCCTACAATCCCAACTTGATTCATTTTCTCACCCCCTTTGCTTAACTAGAGCATACTAAGAAGATTGAATTCTTTGCAAAGTAGGAAAAATAATTTTTTGGGGCTTTTCCTCTATCATATTTCATTTTTGATCGATTGCTAAAAATAGTTTTCGCTGCTATTAGTTGAGTTTGTTCAGTTTTCATACGAGTGCACTGCAAATCAAAACTGATTTTTAGTAGAATCTGGATATTTCCAAACAAGCTTTTTCGGTATGCCAGCCAAATCTTCTATATGCTATACTGAAACAAAGTTGTATAGGAGGCATTGCTAAATGAAAACATTTAAAATGCTGTCATTGGGTATTGAAAAAGATGACCAAGTGACGGATTATCCGGTAAATGACGGCATCATCATCAACCAAGAAAATAGTGAACGCTCGTGGATTCTTGAAATGCTGATTGATTTAGAACATCAAGATACGTTTGATCAGCTAAAAAAAACAAAAGAGACGGTCGCCGTCCAAGTTGTCATTTCTTATCCTGGAAACGAACCTGCCCCTTTTGAAGTAGAAGTTCATGATGTGAAAATCATGGGTGATCATGTTTCAGTCTTAATGAAAGGTACACTAAAACGAGCTCGTCGAAAATACGCAGAAACTTTGCTGTCAGAGTTGCTAGAAGATGGACTTGAAGGCCAAGACTTACTCGAACGCTTTGAAATCGATATGCGTACGCGGCCAGGGCTTCGTAAAGACGAAACTTAACGGCACCTTAAAATCCCATATAAAAAGCTGTTCCTGAAAGTCTACATTCTGACTTTCAGGAACAGCTTTTTTATTCTTAAATGAATGGAAGCGATGTTTATTCGTTTACTCAAACTTTAATCGAGTGATTTTTTTACCAGCTTTTCTTCAATAAAATCCGCTTCTGCTCTGCATGCATAGTCATAAGAGGTATGTAAAAGTTCCTGTTTGGCTTCAATGCGGGCAACTTGTTCTTCAGAAGGGGGTTCGTTTACTATCCGTTCAATTGTTTGATTGATTCTTTCTGCAATACTTTCGTGAAATGCAGGAGCAAGCTTCGTTTCTTCCGGTACTTGTTTATACCACTTTGCCTCATTTTCAATATATGCTTTCCAAGCAGCCAGAAAATCGACTAACTGGTATTTCTCTTCTTGCCATTCAATTTGAGTCATGTATTTTTCGAATACTTTCGAGATGGATTTTGTAATACTGCTTTTCACACTTGGTGGCAGTGATTTGTACATATGACTAGCCTCCATTTCCAAACGCCAAATTTAGATGTGCAGCTTTAGCAACTTACTCTGCTGAAGCTACTGGTCCCAGTGCAAAGAGAATATCGCATTCGCACGCAATTTCCCCATCCACTGTAGCAATTGCATGACCTTTGCCCATTGAACCGCGCAATTTTGTCAATACTACCTCTAAACGCAACTGATCGCCCGGCACAACTTGTCTTTTAAATCGGCAGTTGTCGATGCCTGTAAAAAATGCTAGACGGCCTTTATTGGCATCTAGTTGTAGAACAGCGGCTGCACCAACTTGTGCGAGCGCTTCAACGATTAAAACACCCGGCATAACAGGGTACCCTGGAAAATGCCCATTAAAAAACTCTTCGTTTGCCGATACGTTTTTTAAGCCAACAGCTTTCTTGCCAGCTTCAATTTCTAAAATGCGGTCTACCATCAAAAATGGGTAGCGATGAGGTAAAATTGCTTGAATTTGTTCTGTTGTCAACAATTGATCCAGCTCCTTTTATCTTACTTTACAGTGTCTACTACTCTTTTTTCAAGTGCCATCTACTAGGTGAAGTTTTTCGTTATTTGCCACTCATGATATCTACTATATGCTGCCAAGTTTCCCATTTCAGCGCATCAGCCGGTTCACCATCACCAATGACACCAAAGCCAATCATGACGCCTAAAACAACCGCTAACGCAATCAATGCAATGACAATGATAATACGAAGCCAGATTGGAAACAGCCGTATTTGAACCCACCACGTCTTTTTCGGATTCTCTGTACTTGCTGCATCTTTAGACGTTTTTTTTCGAAGAGAAAAGTTTTTCTTCAGTTCAGCCATTCACTCCGTCAACCTTTCCATCTACTGAATTATCGAATTCCAAACAAAACTCGAATAGATAAACTGTAGTTAGTATAACTAGAATATTCTACTTTGACTATCTGCCGATTGCCCTTATTTTCTGTGGCGAAAAATATTTTCTTTTGCCTCCAGCATCAGACCCGTTCCCAACACAACACATTCCAATGGATTTTCGGCAATTGAAACAGGGATTTCTAATTTTTCGGCTAATAACTGATCCAGCCCGTCCACTAATGCGCCACCACCCGTTAAAATTGCGCCACTTTCAACAATGTCTGACGCTAGTTCAGGTGGCGTTTTCTCCAATACCATTCGCGCTGCTTCAACTATCGATTGAATCGAATCCCGTAAAGCAGTTTCGATTTCCGGTGAAGTAATGATCAACGTTTTTGGAAAAGCCGTTAACAGATCACGTCCACGTATTTCTATTTCTTTTGCTTTGGTACACGATACTGCTGTCCCAATTTCCTGCTTAATCTTTTCGGCAGTTTTTTCACCAATCAACAACTTATGGTGATGTTTAATATAAGTCATTATCTGCTGATCAAAGCGGTCACCGGCTATTTTAATGGTTTCACTTGTGACAATATCCCCCATAGATAAAACTGCGATATCCGTCGTCCCACCACCAATATCAATGACCATGCTGGCGTTTGGTCGATAGATATCAAGACCGGCACCAATTGCCGCTACTTTTGGTTCGACTTCCACGTACACTTTTTTGGCACCTGCTTTTTCTGCGACTTCACGGATTGCATTTTGTTCAATACTCGTGACATTCGTCGGACAACATATTAGAATGCGTGGCTTTGACATAAAACCCTTTAACTTTAAAATATGAATAAAGTGCTTCAGCATTGCTTCAGTAACATCAAAATCGTGGATTACTCCATCTCTCAATGGACGGACAGACACAATGTGTTTTGGCGTTCTACCAATCATTTTATGCGCTTCTTTTCCAATAGCCACGATTTCATTTGTTTTCTTATCCATGGCTACTACTGAAGGTTCGTTCAAAATGATTCCTTTGCCTTTAACATATATTAATACATTTGCAGTCCCTAGATCGATTCCGATATCTTTAGAAAACATTAAGCTCGCACTCCTTTTAAACCAGTTATTCCGTTTGACGACTTATAATCTAGCGCTTTTCGAACGGCATATGTACAAAATGCACAAATCCGTTTGACTTCCCTACTACTCAACGATAGAAAACTCCTCATTGACAAAAATTTCCCACCATTTTTATGTACCTTCAAAAAGATTCTCTTAACAGAGTATTTTATCATAATGTAGATCTCATTGACAAAAATTCCTCGATTTATTCACACCAATTAAAAAAGCTTGCGAGACTGGTAAACAGTGCCGCAAGCCCTTTATAAACGTATTAGACCAATTGCTCAACTTTAACATCAATCTGTTCAGTAGTTACACGCTCAATGTCTGCGCCTAAAGCTGCTAGTTTTAAATGAAAGTTAACATAGCCGCGATCCAAATGATAAAGTTCGTTTACTCGTGTAATTCCATCTGCAGCAAGTCCCGCAAGAATCAATGCAGCCGCAGCTCTTAAATCTGTAGCCGCAACTTCAGCTCCTTGAAGCTTTGAGGGACCTTCCATAATTACCGAACGTCCTTCAATTTTAACTGCAGCATTCATGCGACGGAATTCTTCCACATGCATAAAGCGATTTTCAAAAACTGTTTCCGTCAAAATACCATTGCCAGTTGCCGTTAGCATTAATGACATCATCTGCGATTGCATATCTGTTGGGAATCCTGGATGTGGCATTGTTTTGATATCGATTGAACGGAGCGGACGACTTGCACGGATACGCAATCCTTCTGCTGTTTCTTGAATATCAACACCCATTTCACCCATTTTAGAAATCAAAGCTGTCATATGTTCTGGCACAGCGTTTTCGATCGTTACATCGCCTTCTGTAATTGCAGCTGCGACCATAAACGTTCCTGCTTCAACACGATCTGGGATGATGTAATGTTCAGCACCATGCATCTCTTCTACCCCTTCGATGCGCATCGTATCTGTACCCGCGCCAATAACGCGACCACCCATCTCATTTATGTAATTAGCTAAATCAACAATTTCAGGTTCTTTAGCAGCATTTTCGATAAGTGTTGTGCCTTCTGCTAAAGCAGCAGCCATCATAATATTTTCAGTTGCGCCTACACTCGGAAAATCCAAATAGATTTTCGCACCACGTAAACGACCTACTGTTTTTGCTTCAACAAATCCGTTCCCAAATGTAATGCTCGCACCCATTGCTTCAAAACCTTTTAAGTGCTGATCGATGGGACGTGATCCAATTGCACAGCCACCTGGCAACGCTACACGAGCAAAACCATTACGCGCAAGAACTGGTCCCATTACCAAAATTGAGGCACGCATTTTACGTACATATTCAAATTGTGCTTCGCTCGATAACGTTGCAGAAGAATCAATTAACATTTCATTTTTTTCTGGGAAATACTCAATGGAAACGTTCAAGCTTTTCAAGACCTCTTGGATTGTGTATACATCTGCTAAATTCGGTACTTCTTTAATTACACTTGAGCCTTTAGAAGCCAATAATGCTCCAGCCAATACAGGGAGAACTGCGTTTTTAGCACCTTCTACCCGTACCTTTCCTTTTAACTTTTGGCCGCCTTTTACAATAATCTGATCCACTAATATGCCCTCCATATGTTTAATATTCATCTATATATCTCATCTACAATTAAAAGTCCAATGTCATTATTTAGAACCAAAACCTTATTCATATTACCTTTTTTTTTAATAAAAAACAAGCAACTATACTCTCATTTTGTTCTATTATTAATCGGAACACTACATTGTTCGTATACCTATTCACTTTTATGTCCGTTAAGGCTAAAAGTCATGTTTTAAAAGTATTTCTACTAAACCTTTTCCCCTCTGTCATTAGCGTAAACCTTATACACTCTTTTATTTCCCCGGAAATATTAATTTTGCCGTTTTGCCACAGCTATGAACTTCAAGGCCATGGCAAAACGGCAATTTTAAAACAGATAAGGCAATTGCCTAGACCAAGATGAAATATTTAGGAAAAAAGTAGATACCATTGTCCCTATTGAAATACTAAGAAAAATATATAGAATTTGGGCCTGTAACACATGATGCTTGTGAATAAATTTTTCAAACATTAATGCACGCATCGCATAAAAAGCAACCCCGGTGAAGAAAATATGGCTAAAAATAGAAATCAATGCTGTTTGTCCAATCATGTTTTCCATGTTATCCATCCTTTCATAAATTGAAAAAGCGGACAAAAGTCAATTGCCCTTTTGCCCGCTTCTGCTTTTCTTTATTTTCTAGTTCCAACGGCCAACTCCTCGGGTCATAAGCCACTCTGACTGTCCAGTTGCAAGTGCCTAGCTCTTCGGGTCATAAGGCAACCCAGCTGTGTGGCAAAAGTCGCCACACTACTGGTCTGTCTTATGCCTGTCAGAGCTAAACAGGCACTTTCACTTTTCTTTCTGTGCGGCAAAGAACGCCGCTTCGTCAGTGCGTCTTATGCCCGTCGAATCTACACGGGCTCTTACGCTTTTCTTTAAACATTACCCTCATAAACGTTGATACGATTCATCGCACGCTTTAACGCCAATTCTGCACGTTTAAAGTCGATTTCATCTTTATTTGCCTGTAAAAGTGCTTCTGCACGTTTAGCGGATTCCTGAGCACGAGACAGATCGATGTCTGTTGCGCGTTCAGCCGATTGTGCAAGGATAGTCACTTTTTCAGGACGGATTTCAAGAAATCCGCCGTTTACCGCAACTAATTCTGTCGAGTTGTCTTTCTTTAATCGGACTGCACCGATTCCAAGAGGAGCTACTGTTGGAATGTGACCTGGTAAAATACCCATCTCACCTGTTGCTGTAACTGCAATAACCATAGATACTTCTGAATCGTATACCGGGCCGTCGGGAGTGACAATATTGACTGTAATGGTCTTCATTTTTTTCCCTCCTGGTCCCTGGTTTTAGACTTCTACGCCCATGCCTTTTGCTTTTGCAATAACATCTTCAATGCGTCCAACTAAACGGAAAGCATCTTCTGGCAAGTGGTCATATTTTCCATCAAGAATTCCTCTGAATCCTTTGATCGTTTCTTGAACTGGAACATAAGAACCTTTTTGGCCTGTGAACTGTTCAGCAACGTGGAAGTTTTGAGAAAGGAAGTTTTGAACGCGGCGTGCACGGTTAACCGTCAGCTTGTCCTCATCACTTAGCTCATCCATACCAAGGATTGCAATAATATCTTGTAATTCTCTGTAGCGCTGCAAAGTTTCTTGAACTTCACGCGAGATTCCGTAATGTTCTTCGCCAACAATTTCTGGTGACAATGCACGAGAAGTTGATGCCAAAGGATCCACTGCTGGGTAAATACCCATCTCAGAAAGTTTACGCTCAAGGTTAGTCGTTGCATCTAAGTGAGCGAAAGTTGTAGCCGGAGCCGGATCCGTATAGTCATCGGCTGGTACATAAATTGCTTGAATTGATGTTACTGACCCTTTGCTTGTCGTCGTGATACGCTCTTGTAATTGACCCATTTCAGTAGCAAGTGTTGGTTGGTAACCAACTGCTGATGGCATACGGCCTAGTAATGCAGATACCTCAGATCCTGCTTGTGTGAAACGGTAAATGTTATCGATGAATAGAAGAACGTCTGCGCCTTGTTCGTCACGGAAGTATTCTGCCATTGTCAAACCAGTCAAAGCAACACGCATACGTGCACCCGGTGGCTCGTTCATTTGGCCGAAAACCATAGCCGTTTTCTTAATAACGCCAGAATCGCTCATTTCAAAGAACAAGTCATTTCCTTCACGTGTACGTTCACCAACACCAGCGAATACGGATAAACCACCGTGTTCTTGTGCGATGTTGTTAATCAATTCTTGAATAAGAACTGTTTTACCTACACCGGCACCACCGAAGAGACCGATTTTACCACCTTTGATATAAGGTGCAAGCAAATCGACAACTTTGATACCTGTTTCAAGAATTTCAACTTCTGTGGAAAGATGCTCAAATGTAGGTGCTAAACGGTGAATCGGATCGCGACGCACTGCTGCTGGAATTTCTTCCCCTAAATCGATAACTTCACCAAGCACGTTGAATACACGGCCTAATGTTACATCTCCAACTGGAACAGAAATTGCTTTGCCCAAGTCAGTTACTACTGAACCACGTTGTAATCCATCAGTGGATTCCAGCGCGATTGTACGGACTGAATCATCACCAAGGTGAAGAGCCACTTCAAGCGTTAAAACGACTTGATCTTGGCCGGGACGATCAATATTTACAGTTAAGGCGTTATAAATAGCTGGTAGCTGTCCGTTAGCGAACTTGATATCTACAACAGGTCCCATAACCTGAAGAACGTGTCCTGTATTCATGCTGTTCCCTCCTGTCTTACTTTTTTATAAAATTCCCTATACGGGATACTCGCTTTTTAGAATGTAGCATCTAGATTTTACAGGCTCTCAGGCAATTTACTCTAGAAATAAAATTTCTAGTGCATTTCGCCATTAGCCTGTCGAGTCTACATGAATACTTCTGTATGTTTTATTCTAAAGCAGATGCTCCGCCGACAATCTCTGTAATTTCCTGTGTGATTGCTGCTTGGCGTGCACGGTTGTATTGAAGTGTAAGTCCACTAATCAAATCAGACGCATTATCAGTCGCGCTCTTCATTGCTGTCATGGATGCAGCATGTTCACTCGCTTTGCCGTCAAGAACAGCCCCAAAGATTAAGCTTTCTGCGTATTGAGGAAGTAGAACTTCCAAAATTGCTTCTGCTGAAGGATCAAACTCATACGATGCAGTTGATCCTGTCGGTTGAATATCCGTCAGCGGCAAGACTTTTTTCTCTGTGACTTCTTGTTGAATAGCTGAAACAAAGTGATTGTAGTACATATAAACTTCGTCATACGTACCATCTGAGAACATACCAACAGCTTTGCGCGTTATTTCTTTAATGTCCGCAAACGTCGGATGATCCGGAAGTGCGATTGCACTCTCAAGAATCGTCATTCCTTGCTTTGCAAAGAATTCCTTTCCTTTCCGGCCAACGCTGAGGATTACAAAGTCGTCATTAGATGTATGGCGTTCGCGGATTTTAGCCATAACAGTACGAAGAATATTACTGTTATATCCACCTACTAGCCCACGATCTGATGTAATCACTAAATAAGCGGTTTTCTTTACAGGGCGAGCAATCATCATCGGGTTGCTAGTGTCTGAAGACCCAGCTGCGATAGATGCGACAACATCCTGAATTTTGTGCATGTATGGAACGAACGCTTTCGCGTTTACTTCCGCACGGCTTAGTTTAGATGCAGAAACCATTTGCATGGCTCTTGTGATTTGACTTGTTTTCTTCGTTGACGTAATTCGGTTTTTTATATCGCGTAATGATGCCACTGGTATTTCACCACCTTATTATTTTTTCTTCTTATTCGAACTCGGTATTACTCAGATTTTGCAAATGTGCGTTTGAATTCATTAATCGCTGCAGCAAATGCTTCATCAGCTGGTAATCCTTGAGTTGTGCGAATAGTATCCAAAATTTCTGTGTGGTTTAGATCTAACCAGCTTGTCAATTCAGCTTCAAAGCGAGAAATGTCGTTGATCGCGATATCGTCAAGGAATCCACGAGTTAACGCGTAGAAAATAACAACTTGTTTTTCAACTTTGATTGGGTTGTTCAAGTCTTGCTTCAAGACTTCAACTGTACGTTTTCCACGCTCAAGTTTCGCAGCAGTTGCAGCATCAAGATCTGAACCAAACTGTGAGAATGACTCAAGTTCACGGAAAGCAGCCAAGTCAAGACGTAATGTACCCGCAACTTTTTTCATTGCTTTGATCTGAGCTGAACCACCAACACGTGATACAGAAAGACCCGCATTGATCGCTGGGCGTACACCCGAGAAGAATAGATCCGACTGAAGGAAAATCTGACCATCTGTAATCGAGATAACGTTTGTTGGAATATATGCAGCAATATCGCCAGCTTGCGTTTCAACGAACGGCAATGCTGTGATAGAACCTGAACCAAGAGTTTCGTTTAATTTTGCAGCACGTTCTAGTAAACGTGAGTGCAAGTAGAAAACGTCACCTGGGTAAGCTTCACGGCCTGGTGGACGACGAAGTAGTAGTGAAAGTTCACGGTAAGCAGATGCTTGTTTTGTTAAATCATCATAGACGATTAACACGTGTTTGCCTTCAAACATGAATTCTTCTGCCATTGTAATACCTGCATAAGGAGCCAAGTACAATAATGGAGCTGGTTGTGAAGCTGAAGCTGTTACAACGATTGTGTAATCTAATGCTCCATTTTTACGGAAAGTTTCTACTACGTTACGTACAGTAGATTCTTTTTGTCCGATTGCCACATAGATACAAATCATATCTTGGTCAGCTTGGTTTAAAATCGTATCGATCGCTACAGAAGTTTTACCTGTCTGACGGTCACCGATGATCAACTCACGCTGTCCACGACCGATTGGCACAAGTGCATCAATCGCTTTAATACCTGTTTGAAGTGGCTCATGAACCGATTTACGGGCCATTACACCTTGTGCAGGGCTTTCAATTGGACGAGATTTTGTTGTGTTGATTGGTCCAAGACCGTCAACAGGTTGTCCAAGTGGATTTACTACACGTCCGATAAGTTCGTGTCCTACCGGTACTTCCATAATACGGCCAGTTCGACGTACTTCATCGCCTTCTTTGATGTCTGTGTAAGGGCCAAGGATAATAATACCAACGTTGTTGGCTTCCAAGTTTTGCGCCATACCAATAGCACCAGTTGAGAACTCTACAAGTTCTCCAGCCATGACATTGTCGAGGCCATGAGCGCGCGCGATACCATCACCAATGGTAATTACAGTACCAACGTCGTCAACTTTCATCTCTGATTGATAATTTTCAATCTGTTGTTTAATCAGACCGCTGATTTCTTCAGCTTTGATGCTCATGTATGTCACCCTCTCATAATTTCATAATTAACCGATTAGTTGACGTTGCAAGCGTGCCAGTTTCGTGCTCACGCTGCTGTCATAAATACGGTTACCGATTTGAATACGTAATCCACCGATCAACGATGGGTCGATAATATTTTCAATTCGCAAAGATTGTTTACCAATTTTTTTAGCGAATACAGAAGAAATCGATGCACGTTCTTCTTCAGTCAATGGACGTGTAGAATATACTTCTGCATCTTCGATTCCTTGTGCATGATTAGATAAAGCAATAAACTCATCAGCCAATGAGCCAACTTCGTTCAGACGTTTGCGTTCTGCCATCAATTGAAGTGTGTTAACGACAAACGGATTTGCCTCATGAAACACTTCATTGATTAAGTTTGTTCTTTTATCAGCTGAAAGTTTTGGAGAAACAATCAAATTGTAAAGTTCAGGAGTCATTTCAAAGACTTTTTTCACTTCACGTAAATCATGTTCAATTGCCAAAGACGATTCATGCTTTTGAGCGACTTGGAACAATGCTAAAGCGTAGCGTTCTGCAACTTGACTCACTGAACTTCGCCTGCCTTCGCAATCGTTTCATTAATCAACTGACGGTTGTCTTCCTCAGAGATTTCTTTTTCAAGCACTTTCGTAGCAGCAAGTAGTGACAATGCCACAACTTCTTCACGAACAGCTGAAATCGCTTTATCTCTTTCGTTAGCAATTTCCTGAACTGCAGCATCTTTCATGCGAGCAGATTCAGCACGTGCAGTTGTAATGATTTCCTCACGCGAAACTTCGCCTTGCTTTTTAGCGTTTTCAACGATTTCTTGTGCTTGCGTACGCGCATCTTTAAGAAGGCTGCGCTGCTCTTCAAGCAATTTGTGTGATTCTAGACGGCTGTTTTCAGCAGTTTCGATCTCACTCTTGATCAAATCTTCACGTTGCTGCATTATGCCCATCAAAGGACCCCATGCGAACTTCTTCAATAGCAACATTAGTAAAATGAAGATCACAAGTGTAGCGAGAATGTCTCCAATATTCAAAAACTCCCCGGTTGCACCGAGTACGAGGTGATCAAAAAACACGATTGTTTCACTCCCTTCAAGAGCCTAAAATGCAATTTCTTCTATAGTAAGATCTTTTATTTTCGTAAGTTGTGTTTCTGAAAAATACTAGTTCATACAAGTTTAAATGGCGAAAACCATGTCGAAGCATCCCCACCATTTAACTTTTTGTATAAAAATACTATTGGTTCATAACGATGAACGCGATAACTACAGCGATGATTGGCAATGCCTCAACCAATGCAACACCGATGAACATAGTTGTTTGTAATACGCCACGAGCTTCTGGCTGGCGAGCGATACCTTCAACTGTTTTTGAAACGATAAGACCGTTACCGATACCCGCGCCTAGTGCTGCTAAACCTACTGCGATTGCTGCTGCTAATAAACCTAATGAACCTGTCATTGTAATGTGTCCTCCTCAGGATAGTTGTTTTTTTGTTTGCTCGATGAGCAGTTTATACTCAATGGTCGTCGGCAACTTTATGCGATAAATAGACCATCGTCAACATAACGAAAATAAATGATTGGATTGCCCCGATAAAGATCGAGAACCCTTGCCACGCCATCATTGGTAAAATAGCTGTTGCAAATCCGAAAGCACTTGCTGATGCGAGGCCTGCTAACAAAGTTAACAAGATTTCCCCCGCATAGATGTTACCGTAAAGACGCAGACCGAGTGTCAGCGTATTTGCGAATTCCTCAATAATCTTTAAAGGAAATAGGAATGGCATGGGCTTAAGATAGCTTCCGCCATATCCTTTTAGTCCTTTTAGCTTGATCCCATAAAAATGGCTCAAAACTAGTACCGTTGCGGCTAGTGTCATTGCTACCGTCGGATCAGCTGTTGGTGATTTCCACCACAGATCTCCGTTGACAACTATTGCAAATGGAAGACCCAACATGTTCGACACAAAAATGAACATAATCAGGGTGATTCCAAGAACATGGAATCGGCCACCATCTTTCCAATCCATATTGCTTTTGATTATCCCTTTCACGAAATCCATGATCCATTCCATGAAGTTTTGCATACCCGTCGGTTTGAGTTGCAAATTCCGTGTAGCGACAAAAGCAATTAGGAAGACGATAAGAGCGGCTACAAGTAGCATCATAACGTTCGATAGGTTGAACCAGATCCCGAACACCTTGAGCATAGGAGCGCCATGTTCCACGATAGTTTCACCTCTCTTTCCACATTCTTAATGGTGTTTCACGTGATAAACAATCCGCTCTGTTAATAACAGAGCATAAGGGACCATCAACCCAATTACTGTACTGACCAAGTGAATGTGCTCTGCGAATAAAATGGCAATCGCCACAGCTGCAACACCTGATGCAAACCGTAATGCCGTTCCAAGCGAACGAACTTTCGAGCCTTCAGCCACCGCTCGGTCGAATTTCTCCATCCGACGAACGAGAATCCACATGTTGTAAATGCCGAACAAAGTTCCGATGATGAGACCTGCGAACACTTCTTGATAAGAGGTAAACCCCCAACCAATAACGTAGAACGCTAAGATGAAAAGGATCATCTTTTTCAGCCTTGTATATATCTCCCTAAGTCCATCCATTTTCACTTGTCTCCTGATTCGAATTTGCGGACAGTCTGAAGCATTGCCCAAACACCGGCAGTAATGCCTATGAATAGGCAGATGATCATGAAAAACGGGGCGGTTCCGATCCTTTCATCGAGCCACATACCTGTAAACACCCCGATGAGTACGGACCCGACAAGTTGTGAGAGGATGGCGCTGTAAATTGCCATCGCTTGCAAGGGCCTTTTTGTTGGGCGCATGACAACCCCCTCGAACTTCGTTGATTTGACATTACACCCTCAAAAAGAGTAGTCGCATCAGGCTTCCAAATTACATATTCTATGTAAGAAAACCTTCTCATGCATACCCTTTGTAAGCATACATTAGGGGTAAAATCATGTCAATTAGTAGAAGTGAAAAACTTCACAAGCGATTTCCCTCTGACATATTGTCGACAAACTTTAACTAGAAAAGTGAAAGTGCCTGTTTAGCTCTGACAGGTGTAAGACAATCTGGCGAAGCGGCGTTCTTTGCCGCACAGCCAGAGTGGCTTACATCCCGAAGAGCTGGGCACTTGCAACTGGACAACACGAAAAGTGGAATCGGCTATTTTAGCTCCGACAGGCTTAAGGCAGAATGGCGAAGTGGCGTTTTTTCAGCCACACAGCCAGGCTGACTCAAGACCCCGAGGAGCTAGCCGATGCAACTGGACAACACGAAAAGTGAAAGTGCTTGTTTAGCTCTGACAGGTGTAAGACAATCTGGCGAAGCGGCGTTCTTTGCCGCACAGCCGGAGTGGCTTACATCCCGAAGAGCTGGGCACTTGCAACTGGACAACACGAAAAGTGGAATCGGCTATTTTAGCTCCGACAGGCTTAAGGCAGAATGGCGAAGTGGCGTTTTTTCAGCCACACAGCCAGGCTGACTTAAGACCCCGAGGAGCTAGCCGATGCAACTGGACAACACGAAAAGTGGAATCGGCGATTCACTCTTTTACAACTTCGAGAAATAAGTGTGCAATGCTTCTACAATCCGAGCAGATGCTTTACCGTCTCCATATGGATTAGATGCTTGCGACATTGCTTTATAAGCCGCTTCATCCGTCAGCAATTCTTTGGCCATTCCGTAAATTGTTTCTTCGTCCGTTCCCGCAAGCTTAAGCGTTCCCGCACTAATACCTTCAGGGCGTTCAGTCGTATCACGCAGGACCAATACCGGCTTACCTAGTGATGGCGCCTCTTCTTGAATGCCACCAGAGTCAGTCAGGATAAAGAACGAACGTGCTGCAAAGTTGTGAAAATCCAAAACTTCCAACGGTTCGATCAAATGGATACGCGGATCGCGACCCAATACCTCATCTGCTACTTCACGTACTGCCGGATTCATATGCACCGGGTAAACTACTTGAATATCGTCATGCTCTTCGATCAAACGTTTGATGGCACGGAACATATTGCGCATCGGTTGGCCTAAATTTTCACGACGATGTGCCGTCAAAAGAATCATACGATCCGTACCGATTTTCTCCAAAATTGGATGCGAATACGTTTCACGCACCGTTGTTTGAAGTGCATCAATCGCTGTATTTCCTGTAATATAAATGGTTTCTTCTTTTTTGTTTTCAGCAAGCAGATTTTGAGCAGATTTTTCAGTTGGTGAAAAATGAATGTCTGCCATGACTCCCGTCAATTGACGGTTCATTTCTTCAGGATATGGCGAGTATTTATTGTGCGTACGCAAACCCGCTTCTACATGTCCAATGGCAACTTGGTTATAAAATGCGGCAAGACTAGCGGCGAAAGTTGTTGTCGTATCGCCATGAACCAGTACGATATCTGGTTTTGCTTTTTTCATAACTTCATCAAGCCCTTGCATCGCGCGCATTGTCACATCAGTCAATGTTTGGCGATCTTTCATAATGTTCAAGTCGAAATCAGGCGTGATACCGAATGTCTCCAGAACCTGGTCCAGCATTTCTCTGTGCTGCGCCGTCACCGTGACTAATGGCTCAATGGTGTCTGGATGTTTTTGCAGTTCTAACACAAGCGGTGCCATTTTAATGGCTTCAGGCCGCGTACCAAATATCGTCATTACTTTCCATTTTTTCGTCAAGCTGATATACCTCGCTCTCTTATTTTGTTCCGAATAATCGGTCGCCAGCATCTCCAAGACCTGGTACGATATATCCTTTTTCGTTCAATTTCTCATCAAGCGCTGCGATGTAGATATCCACATCCGGATGAGCTTTTTGCAAAGCTTCTACACCTTCAGGAGCTGCGATGATGCACATGAAACGGATTTTTGTGGCTCCACGTTTTTTCATAGAGTTGACTGCTTCGATTGCTGATCCGCCTGTAGCAAGCATTGGATCAACTACGATGAAATCTCGTTCTTGTACATCAGAAGGTAATTTCAAGTAGTACTCAACCGGCTGCAACGTAACCGGGTCACGGTATAACCCAATATGTCCAACTTTAGCAGCTGGAATCAATTTCAAAATTCCATCTACCATTCCAATTCCTGCACGCAAAATCGGCACAACGCCTAATTTTTTTCCTGCTAAAACTTTAGATTTCGCCATTTGAACTGGTGTCTCCACGTCGATTTCCTCTAATGGCAAGTCGCGTGTGATTTCAAATGCCATCAATGTAGCAATTTCATCCACCAATTCACGAAACTCTTTTGTGCCTGTAGATTTATCACGGATGTACGTTACTTTATGTTGGATCAGCGGATGATCGAAAACGTATACTTTTCCCATGGCCTATCTCTCCTTTTCAAATATTATCTTAAATAGTATAACAGAAAACCAGTAGCCCAAGTTGTCAGATATTGCTTTAGCATTATTCAGTTATTTTCACCTATGGTTTATTTCACAAAAAAAAAGCCAGGATAACTTCCCCAGCTTTTCTTGGCATCAAATTTTCGGACAACCATCAGCGCCATTCATTTTTGAGCTAACGCAATTAATGTTCAGTTGCTAACAAGTTTTTCTGTTACAAGAAAAACGCTTCATTCAGTGGCATCGGTTTATAAAACAGATAACCTTGCCCTACTTTGCAGCCAAGCTCCAACAATGTTTGACGATCTTTTTCCGTTTCCACACCTTCTGCTACTGCACGCATGTTCAGGTTTTCTGCAAGCTGGATGATGGTTCGAATAATTGCCAATGTTCCTGGCTCATTCATATTCGAAATGAATGAACGATCGATTTTTAATTCTTCGACAGGCAGTTTTTGCAAGTAGCTGAGTGATGAGTAACCTGTTCCAAAATCATCAATCGACGTAGTAAAGCCGCACTGCTTCAAGTGTTTGAATACTTTATTGGCTGTCTCGATATCAACAAAGCCAATTCGTTCTGTAATTTCCAATTGAATCCACTGTGGATCAATACCATACTCGGCAGTCATATCCATCAGATGCGGAACAAATGAATGATGGAAAAAATGATCTGCTGATATGTTGATAGCTACTTGTCGAACCTTCAAGCCCTGCTCTACTCTTTTTTTCATCCAGTCCAACACTTGCTGTAAGATGTTCTGCTCCAACAAACGAATCTTGCCATTTTTTTCAGCTGCTGGAATAAAGACATCCGGCGGAATCGTGCCAAGGTCCGGTGAAGTCCAGCGAGCGAGCGCTTCAAAGCTTAAAATTTCACCAGTTGCCAAATCGACTTTCGGCTGCAGGTGCACGCCCACTTCATTGCGCCTGAGGGCTGCGGTCAATTCATTAGCCACACGCAGGTATTTCATCATAAACTCATCATGTTCACTCTCAAAATAACAAATCGCTTCGCCTGTTCGAAGTTTTGCCTGAGACAAAGCACTATCTGCACAACGAATCAATTCTTCCGAATTCTCTTGATGAGGAGTCACAACTGCTACACCAATTTTCAAAGTTAGAAATAATTCCATATCGCCAACAGTAATCGGTTCGACTAGCCCCTGCAACAGATGCTCTAAATATTCCGGGATTTTAGTGAATGGCATCATGCTAAACATGGCCAACGTTGAATCTGAAAACCGGGCAATCAAGCCCTCAGAAGAATTTTGTGACAGCATCAACCGTTTGCCGATTTCACTCATAATGGTATCTCCTGTGCTGTGACCGTATTGATCGACTACTGCGACGTATTCATCTGTTGATATAAAGGCAATAAAGCCTTCTCGTTTTTCTTTGAGCAGTTCAGCGACTTCATTTCTGAAATAATTTCGGTTGGGCAATCCTGTATGCTCATCGACATAAGCAAGCCGCAGAATTTTTTCTTGCTGCTGAGAATACTTGATCGCCAGTGAAGTAATGGATCCGATTTCTTCCATAAAGGCTAAATCTTCTTCGTGTGGAGTCAATGGAACAGAAAAGTAAATCCCAAACGTACCCATTGTCTTTCCTTCAACGTTGAATATGGGAATGGACCAGCTTGATACTAATTCATAATCTTTCACTAATTGCTGATGATTCCGCCATAGATAATCTGTGCCCATGTCTTCGACAACTACTAATTTCTGTCTATGAAACGCAGCTCCGCACGTTCCAATATCTTCTTCAACGGCTAAGCCACTAATCGCTTCTTGAAAACCTTTTGGCATAGAATTGGCTGCACCGATTTTATAAAATTCATCATCATCGATCAACAAAACTGTACATTTTGCACTATCAATAAAAAACGATTCGGCTGTATGACAGATGTCCTGCAACAGCACACTGAGCATATGTCCTTTTTCAATGCCTCTATACGTTTCTTTTTGAAGTTTAATCAGCGCTTCCGCACGCTTACGATCTGTAATATCGTGCTGCAGCATCAAAGTGAAATTGAAATTCTTCTCTGGAAAAGACAAAGGCTCCATTGATATTTCGTTCCAAAAAGGTGTGCCGTTTTTTCGGTAATTGACGATTTCAACTACTCCACTCTCACCAGAAGCCACGCAAGCACGTACTTTATCACTTGCTTCTTTCGCTGTTTTTTCTCCGTGCAGAAAGCGTCCATTGCGCCCAAGCGTTTCCGCTTCGCTATAGCCGATCATTTTGTAGAAAGCATCATTTGCATAAACGATGGGATGATTTTCTATTTCAGAATTGATGATTAGAAACGATGTATGGAATTCTACACCTAGACGGCGCAGCCACTCTATAATCACTTTCTTATCTCTTTCAAGTTCATTCGTGTACATGCGACACGTCCCTCCTGCTGTTATTTCTATGTACTTCAACTGAACAATATACATTCACCTTTACATGCTGATACGAAGAAATTTGACCATCTACAACTTAAAGTGGTGCCGCTATATAACGAAAAAAAGTATAGACTTCTGCAAGCTGAGCGTAGCAGCTAGAAGAATCGCTATCACTACGAGAAATGAAGTACCTCTTCAAATTTAATAGTGTAAAAATACAGCTACCAAGCAGTTTTACTCGGTAGCTGCATGAATTTATTTATATAAGGGATGCGCAGCAGTTAGTTTAGCCGTACGTTCTGTAGCATCTTTTTTCACGCTTTCGTCTTCCGGATTTTTCAAAAGCATTGCCATAATCGCAGCAATTTCTTTCATATCCTGTTCTTTAAATCCACGAGATGTAACAGCAGCAGTTCCTAAGCGGATACCCGATGTGACAAATGGACTTTCTGGATCGAATGGAATGGTATTTTTGTTCGTCGTAATACCAACTTCATCAAGTACATGTTCTGCAACTTTCCCGGTCAGATTTAACGAACGAAGATCGAGCAGCAGCAAATGATTGTCCGTGCCGCCAGATACGATATTCACACCTTCTGCGATCAATGCTTTAGCTAGTGCATCCGCATTTTTTACAACTTGTTCAATATAGGTTTTGAATTCTGGTTGTTGCGCTTCACCAAATGCAACGGCTTTCGCTGCGATTACGTGCATAAGCGGACCGCCTTGAATTCCTGGGAAAATCGTTTTATCAATTTTTTTCGCAAATTCTGCGTTACAAAGAATCAATCCACCACGTGGCCCACGCAATGTTTTATGCGTAGTCGATGTAACGAAATGAGCATGAGGGACAGGATTGGAATGAGCTCCAGTAGCAACTAGACCTGCAATATGAGCCATGTCGACCATCAAGTATGCGCCAACTTCATCAGCAATTTCACGGAACTTAGCAAAATCCAATTGACGTGAGTAAGCACTTGCTCCAGCAACGATCATTTTTGGCTTATGCTCTAATGCCGCTTGACGAACTGCTTCATAATCAATTAATTGCTCTTCTTCCGTGACTCCGTACTCAACAAAATTATACTGCATCCCACTAAAATTCACTTTGCTACCATGTGTTAAATGCCCACCATGGTTTAAGTTCATCCCAAGAATCGTATCGCCTTTGTCCAAAATGGCTGTGTATACAGCCATATTGGCCTGTGATCCTGAGTGGGGTTGAACGTTCGCATGCTCTGCGCCAAAAATCTCTTTCAGCCGGTCGCGAGCGATGTTTTCAACCACATCTACATATTCACAGCCTCCGTAATAGCGTTTGCCCGGATAGCCTTCTGCGTATTTGTTTGTTAATACTGATCCTTGTGCATCCATAACGGCTTGCGAAACAAAGTTTTCAGAAGCAATCAATTCGATATTCGCTTCTTGTCTTCCTTTTTCTGCATTCATCGCTTCATATACTGCTGGGTCTTGCGTCTTAATCAATTCCATCCGTATATCCCTCCCGTGATTGAACAAGCTCACGATTATAGTTCGCACGCTCACCGCCAATTAATTTCGGCCGTGTCGTAGCGGATGCCACAACCGCTTCACCTACTAGTTTAACAGATGTACGCAACGGAACGGCAACTCTTTTTAAATGCATGCCAATCATTGTTTGTCCAATATCAATCCCCGCATGTGCCTGGATTTCTTCTACCACCACAGGATCGATCATATTACCGAATGCGTATGCACTCATTGACCCTCCCGCTTTTGGAGCAGGAATCACCGTGACCGGTTCCCAGCCATATTTTTCAGCTGCCCGGCGCTCTACAGTCAAGGCCCGGTTAATATGTTCGCAGCCTTGAAACGCCAAAAAGAGATGGTGGCGAGCTGCAAATTTTGCTAAAGGTCCAAACAAACTTTCTGCAATATCCAGGCCTCCACCTGTTCCGATACGCTTTCCTGCTACTTCTGATGTTGAACAGCCGACTACAAACACTTGGCCTTTCCTGAATTCGATCTGCTGCTCTAATTCGCTTAAAACCTCTTCAAGTTGCAATTGCCATAAAGTTTGCATGCCGACTCCTCCTTATTTTTCGAGGTCTGTGATTTTTTGAATGCGTTTTTCGTGTCTACCGCCTTCAAATTCTTCAGTTAGCCAAGTCTGCGCAATTTCGCGTGCAAGACCTGGACCAATAACGCGCTCGCCCATTGCTAAAATATTCGAATCGTTATGTCCTCTTGTCGCTTTTGCACTAAATACATCATGCACAAGTGCACAACGGATTCCTTTAACTTTATTCGCAGAGATAGACATCCCGATACCCGTGCCGCAAATCAAAATACCCCGATCAAATTCTCCACTTGCTACAAGATCTGCTACCGGTTTTGCATAATCTGGGTAATCTACTGAATCGTCTGTATGTGGACCAAAATCTTTGTATTCAATCCCAATTTCGTTCATTAAATTAACGATTTCTTTCCGTAGATTATTGCCGCCATGATCTGATGAAATTGCTACTCTCATAATATACCCTCTTTTCTTGGAATCAAATTTATGAATCAGCAAAAGCGCCAGTGTCGAATCATGCCGAATTTTCTTCACGCTTTTAATTAATTCTAACATTTTTACGCAAAAAAGACAGGCAAACCCCTGAAAGGCTTGTCTGTCTTTTTTGCTCACGTCATTTTGAGAACGATTTTATCAATTAAGAACTTGAGTTCTTGGAATGTTTTTTCATACAGCTCCAGTGGTCCACCGTATGGATCACTAATATCCTTACTCGAATCTTTGGCGAATTCAGTTAACGTATGAAGTTTAGTGGCCACTTCCGGATATGCTTGCAACAGCGTCATTTTATGTGAATGGGTCATAGTTAAAACTAATTCTGCCCACTGCAAATCTTCAGCATCGAGCGGCTTTGAAGTGTGCGCAAACGAAATTTGCTGTTGGTTCAGAACCGCTTGGGCGTTTGTAGAGAGTGGAGCAATTCCAGCGAATATACCAGCAGAACGCGCTTCTACACCAGCCACATTTTTGGACATTAAGATTGCTTCAGCCATCGGACTTCGGCATGTATTGCCCGTGCAAACAAAAAGAATTTTCATGTTGCATCTCCTTTCAGCAACTCAACTAAACCATTTATGGTCGGCCGCTTTTTCGAGTCTATTCATTAATGCGTCATTTTCTTTCATGCCAGATTCTACTGATGCCAAAATCAAGTCAGCATCTGTTAAATCGCATTTCCGTAAACTAGCATAGAGGCTGTCCATCGACAGTGGAAAATTAAAGTCAGCCATTGGGTATTCAGTTTCGCTAATGACTGCGATGCTTTTCCCTTTTTCTTGAACGTATTCGATCGCTTTTTCAATCAAGCCTTTTTCATTTTCAATCAAATACAAAGGAGCTGTAGGCGCGTAATGCATGTATTTCATTCCTGGTGATTTAGGTACATTGCTTGTGTTACCTGATGACGACCGGACCGTTCCGATTACTGCCTCTATTTGTTCTTTTGAAACTTTACCCGGACGTAAAATGACCGGTGGTTCGCTCGTCATATCTAAAACAGTTGACTCTATACCAATCTCAGTAGCTCCCCCGTCCAAAATCAATGGGATTTTAGACTCCATGTCATGAAATACATGTTCAGCTAAAGTTGGACTAGGCTTGCCGCTCGTGTTGGCACTCGGCGCAGCTAAAGGCAATTGCAATTTTTGCAGTAAGGTTAACGCAACTGGATGATTGGGTACGCGAATTCCGACCGTTTGCAAACCCGCTGTTACATTAGACGCAAAAATTTCAGGTTCGGCTTTTAAAATCAACGTCAAAGCACCCGGCCAAAAAGCATCCATGCAGTCCAATGCTTTTGATGATACTTCTCGTACATATCTCAATGCCGTTTCTTTTGAATCAACATGAACAATCAGTGGATTATCTGCAGGACGGCCCTTTGCTTCAAAAATTTTACTGACTGCTTCAAAATTCGTTGCATCTGCTCCTAGACCATATACTGTTTCGGTTGGAAAAGCGACTATTTCACCAGATTTCAAAATATCCACGGCCTGTGTATAACTTTTTTCCTCATCCACATTTTTATCCACAACAACAATTTTCGTTTTCACACGAACAACTCCTATTTTTAAGGGTTTTTCATCTTTTATCCACAAATCGTGGATAAAGTCATGCAGCTTGTGCGTAACTTGTGTATAAATTACTCGATTACCGCAAAAACCATTCGGTCATTTTTGTTGATATCTTTTTTACAATAGATTAATGCTGTCGGAAAAGCTCTTTTTAGCATCTTTTCTACGGCAGCTCCTTGTTGATAACCTATTTCAAATCCGATAATTCCCGGTTTATTTAGCAATTTCGGAAATTGTTTTGCCATTTTTTCATAAAGCGCCAACCCTTCATTATCTGCAAACAAAGCATGATGCGGCTCAAAATCACGAACGCTATCCGATAGTCCTGGGGCTTCTGCATAGGCGATATAGGGCGGATTGGATAATATAACGTCCCATTTTTGATTTTCGATTGGTTTTGTTAAATCACCTAACCGAAAATCAATTTCAGCATTTAACTCTTCCGCATTTTGCATTGCTGTTTGTAGCGCTGGCTCGGAGATATCTGTCGCAGTGACCTGCGCTTGTGGCAATTCACATTTCATCGTAATGGCAATAACACCACTTCCCGTACCAATATCCGCAATTGCGATTTCTTTTTTTAACATATGGCGTTCGATTAGTTGCAGCGTTTCTTCTATTAACTCTTCAGTTTCGGGTCTAGGAATTAATACATCGGCATTTACGCGAAATTGCCTCCCATAAAATTCTTCTGTACCTGTCAAATGTTGGACAGGAATTCCTTTTGTGTGTAGTTCAATATTCGTCCAAAAACTTTCTAATTGCGCTTCGGTTATTTCATCACGCATTGATGCCATTAACCCTGAATACGAAAGACCCAGTTGGTGTTGAAGAAGCACACGTGCGGCTCCTTCTTCGCGGCCATTTTCCTCTAAATAAGAAGAAGCCCTCTTCAGGGCCTCATAAACATACTTAAGCTTGGTCATTATTGAGACTTTCCATACGAGCAGATTGTTCTTCAATAATCAAGGCATCAATAATTTCATCCATTTTCCCTTGTAAAATCTGATCTAACTTTTGAATGGTTAAACCAATTCGATGATCCGTTACACGATTTTGAGGAAAATTATATGTGCGGATTCGTTCAGAACGGTCACCCGTTCCAACAGCTGATTTTCGGACTGCATCGTATTCAGCCTGAGCTTCTTGCTGGAATTTTTCGTAAACACGCGCACGTAATACTTTCATTGCACTCGCTTTGTTTTTAATTTGTGATTTCTCGTCCTGACACGTTACTACTGTATTCGTTGGAAGATGCGTCAAACGAACAGCTGACATGGTCGTGTTTACCGATTGTCCACCTGCTCCAGAAGATGCATACGTATCGGTACGAATATCATTTTCATGAATATCAACTTCTACTTCTTCAACTTCTGGTAAACAAGCAACCGTAGCAGTAGAAGTATGAATACGTCCGCCTGATTCTGTTTCCGGAACGCGTTGTACACGGTGTGCGCCATTTTCGTATTTCATTTTTGAATAAGCACCTTTACCCGTAATCATAAAGACGATTTCCTTGAATCCGCCAAGACCCGTCGGATTTGAATCCATTACTTGCACTTTCCAGCCATTGGATTCAGCAAAACGCGTATACATGCGGTATAAATCTCCAGCGAACAAAGCTGCTTCATCGCCACCTGCTGCTCCACGAATTTCCATAATAACGTTTTTGTCATCATTCGGATCTTTTGGAATCAATAATTTGTGAAGGCGCTCTTCAACAACCGAAACCTGTTGGTCTAGTTCACTCACTTCTTCTTTGACCATTTCACGCATATCGGCATCCATTTTTTCGTCGAACATGGCTTTGGCTTCTGCCAATTGAGTGGTTAAGTCTTTGTATTCACGGTAACTTTCAACCGTTTCTTGCAAGTCTGATTGTTCTTTTGAATAGTCGCGTAACTTATTGGTATCACTAACGATATCTGGATCACTTAGCAATTCATTTAAACGGTCATACCGATCTTCTACTGATTGTAATCGATCAAACATAGGTGTCACCTCAAGTTCTAATTTTTGGTTATTGTTGTGATATTCCGCAAACTAGCTCCGCTTTCCTGCGGGCTTGCACCGAACTAACTCGGGCTTTATGCCCGAGTGGATTTCGGTACTTCGCTATCCCGCGGGAGTCTCCGCTAGTTTGCTTCATATCTTAATAAATGATATTAATAATCAAAGTCTTCACTGATGATTTAATGATAAGCCAACTGTAATTTTTAAATAGAGTTTTCACTTTACATAATTGTTCACATGACTCTTAGAAGGAAGAGCGGCAGAAGCCGTGCCCGCGGAAAGCGTCCGCCTGCAGCGATTTCGTCAAAACCATCTCAATATCTATACTCTATTCACTTAACAGTAACGCCAGTCGGCACTTCATGGTGATGGCGGCAGCGAGGTTCGTAGGCTTCTGATGCGCCGACCAAAATGGTTGGATCGTCCGAGCCTGCCGGTTTTCCGTCGATTAAACGTTGCGTGCGACTTGCCGGTGAACCACAAACTGTGCAAACTGCTTGAAGTTTTGTTACTTGCTCAGCAATTGCGAGTAGTGCTGGCATTGGTCCGAACGGACGGCCTCTAAAGTCTTGGTCGAGTCCCGCAACAATTACACGGAATCCGTGATTGGCGAGTTTCTGAACATTGCCAATAATATCTTCGTCAAAAAACTGAGCTTCATCTATAGCAATTACATCAAATTCATCCGTAATGTATTCCCACATTTCAGATGAGCAAGAAATGGGCAAGGCAATTACAGTTGAACCATTATGAGAAACGACCTCTTCTTTACTATAACGATCGTCGATTTTCGGTTTAAATACAGCAATTTTTTGTTTAGCAAATTGGGAACGACGGACACGGCGAATCAATTCTTCCGATTTCCCGGAAAACATGCTCCCGCAGATCAATTCGACCCAGCCTGTTTGCTTCATAACATACATAGGTGAGACCCCTTTCAAACACTTGTGTTTTTTACTGTTTTAGCGATCAGCAACGCTTTTTATCCCTAGTTATTTACTCAATGAGCGAAGAAATAGATGGATTAAGGAGTTTCTTTGCTATTTATCATACCAAAATAATGTCGTAACCTGCTGATTTTTTGGAATATGTAAGGCGTTTTTTCTGATATAAAACGAAAAAATACCCGCCAGGCGTTTTCGCGCGAGGCAGGTATAATTTTAATTGATAGAAGAAAGCAAAAGACTGGAAGTTGGAAATTCAACAATTGAAATCCCCAATCCCAGTCTAGCGCTGAGCAAGTATTACTCGTTAATTTCTTCTTTTAAGCCGTATTTTTTGTTGAAACGATCTACGCGGCCATCAGCTGCTGCGAATTTCTGACGTCCAGTGTAGAATGGATGACATTCCGAGCAAAGCTCAACATTGATGTTTTCTTTTACAGAACCAGTTGTGAAAGAGTTTCCACATGAGCAAGTTACTGTAGCTTGTTTGTAATCTGGGTGAATTCCTGTTTTCATCGTAATTTTCTCCTCTCGCCCTGAACCATCTGGAACAGAGTTTAATCTATTTTACTATTGCCTTACACGGTTCTTCAGACCGTATATGCAATAGCTTTGCTTTAATTCATTAACGCAATCATATCAAATTCCTGCGTCTTTTGCAAGTAATTAAATCATCTTCTTATTGTTCCGATGCGTTTTCATCTCAGTTGCTAATTGCTCAAAAAATTCTTCATTGGTATTTGTTTGACCTAGTTTTTTCAGGAAACGTTCTCCAAAATCGTGTGTATCCGAGAACGTTTTTCGAATAGTCCAAAGCTTTTCAAGTTGTTTCGGTTCAATTAACAATTCCTCTTTACGTGTGCCAGAACGACGAATATCAAGTGCTGGGAAGATTCGACGCTCAGCCAAACTGCGGTCAAGATGCAATTCCATGTTACCTGTTCCTTTAAATTCCTCATAAATAACTTCATCCATACGCGATCCAGTTTCTACTAAAGCTGTCGCTAAAATAGTTAAACTGCCGCCTTCTTCGATATTACGTGCTGCTCCGAAAAAGCGTTTTGGTCGGTGGAAAGCTGCTGGATCGATTCCTCCTGATAGTGTACGTCCACTCGGAGGAATCACCAAATTATATGCTCGAGCTAGGCGCGTAATTGAGTCCATTAAAATAACTACGTCACGTTTATGTTCGACGAGGCGCATAGCACGTTCAAGAACAAGTTCAGCGACTTTCACGTGGTTTTCAGGGACTTCATCAAACGTCGATGACACGACATCTGCATTTACTGATCGCTCGATGTCCGTTACTTCTTCTGGACGTTCATCTATTAACAAGACAATTAGTTCTGCTTCTGGGTGATTCGTTGTAATGGAATTAGCGATTTCTTTTAGTAGCATTGTCTTACCCGCTTTAGGCGGCGCTACGATTAAACCGCGTTGACCAAATCCGACAGGCGATACTAAATCCATAATGCGCGTAGATAAATGAGCCGGCGTCGTTTCTAAACGAATGTGACGATCTGGGTAAAGTGGTGTAAGCCCTGGAAAGTGAACACGTTCTTTCGCCACTTCTGGATCTTCACCGTTGACTGCTTCTACTTGCAGTAACCCGAAATAGCGTTCATTTTCTTTCGGCGGACGTACTTTCCCTGAAACTTTATCGCCATTTCTCAAATCAAAACGACGGATTTGAGAAGCGGAAATATAAATATCCTGTGAGCTAGGCGAATAATTGATTGGTCGTAAGAAACCAAAACCTTCAGATTGGATAATTTCCAATACACCTTCCATAAAGAAAAAACCTTCTTGTTCTGCACGCGTTTTCAAAATCGCAAAAATTAGTTCCTTTTTAGATAGCTTACTGTAGTTAGTTAGCTTGTATTCTTTTGCTAAATTGTAAAGCTCTTTTAACGTCATATTCTCCAATGCGGAGATTGTTATCGTTGCCATGTATCGGACACCACTCTTATTCGTATTATTTTTTATAAATCGTTTAAATAGGCTTATTGCTTTGTTCATTTATCTGTTGATTTAAGCATTCTTAACGTCTGCTCGTTTAAAGATGGTGCAGATGGCATTTGATTCTTGTTACGTAATTTGAGGATCAGTAGTGAATGATTGAGAAGATCTTAAAGAAGAAGCCCGGCAAATTGCCGGACTCATTTATGAAGTAGGATCGTTAATCGTTCATTACGAGATTTGGCTTTTTCTGCAGACTGTGACGTCCTTCGATAAAGCGAATGGTTCCTGATTTTGCTCGCATAACCAGTGTGTGGCTTTCTGCGAAGCCACCTTTTAGCTGAACGCCTTTTAACAGTTCTCCGTCTGTAACACCGGTTGCTGCAAAAATAGCATCGTCGCCTTTAACAAGATCATCCATCATCAACACTTTGTTCACATCAATCCCCATATCTATGCAACGTTGTGCTTCTTCTTCGTTTTGCGGAAGCAGCTTCCCTTGGATTTCGCCACCTAAGCATTTTAAGCCAACTGCAGCGATTACGCCTTCAGGTGCTCCACCAATTCCGAATAGAATATCCACGCCTGTTTGATCAAATGCGGTATTGATTGCGCCGGCAACGTCTCCATCACCAATTAGCTTGATGCGGGCTCCCGCTGCACGAATCTGATCAATAACATCCTTGTGACGCGGACGATCCATAATTGTCGCAACCACGTCTTCAATGTCTTTATTTTTAGCTTTTGCTACAGCACGGAGATTATCAATAACTGGCGCATTGATATCAATTTTGCCAACCGATTCTGGGCCAACCGCAATTTTGTCCATGTACATATCAGGTGCATTTAACAGGTTGCCACGATCCGCGATTGCTAGAACTGCCAAAGCATTCCATCCACCAGCGGCAACAATATTCGTTCCTTCTAAAGGATCTACTGCAACGTCCACTTCAGGACCATTGCCTGTTCCTAATTCCTCACCGATATAAAGCATAGGTGCCTCGTCCATCTCACCTTCACCGATGACCACTACACCACGCATCGGAATGGTATCAAATACCGTTCTCATCGCTGTGGTCGCTGCATCATCTGCTTCGATTTTCATGCCGCGGCCCATCCATTTTGAAGAGGCAATTGCTGCTGCTTCAGTAATACGCACTAATTCCATCGATAAACTTCGTTCCATACGATCAGTTCCTCCGTTCAGCTTTAACTATGTCTTAGTTAGTGTAGCACATATTTTTATGCTAAAAGAAGATCAATTTGCGTCTTGGCTAAGGTCGGACTTCATGCTCGTCACAGGGTCAATTGTTTCTCTCCGAATATCAGCACCCAGACCTTGAAGCTTCTCAATAATAGATGAATACCCACGTTCGATATGATAAATTTCACGAATTTCAGTTTCACCTTCTGCAAGTAGCCCTGCGATTACCAAAGCTGCTCCTGCACGTAAGTCAGATGCCACTACAGTTGCAGACGTCAATGGCGTTGGCCCTGTGACAATTGCTGCTCGGCCTTCAACACGGCCACTGGCATTCATGCGACGAAGTTCATCGATATGCTTAAAGCGTGCCGAGTAAATGGTGTCGGTAATCATAGAAGATCCTTGAGCCTGAGTCATAAGTACAGAAAATGGCTGCTGAAGATCTGTTGGAAACCCTGGGTAAACTAATGTTTTTACGTCAATCGCATGAAGATCAGTAGATTTAGGAATAAAAATCGATTCTTCACCTTCTTGAACGTCAACACCCATTTCACGTAATTTTGCAGTCAATGCTTCCATATGGAATGGAATGACGTTATCAATCGTCACGCCATCACCAATTGCAGCTGCCATAATCATGAATGTTCCGGCTTCGATTCGATCAGGAATGATTGTGTGATTGGTTCCATGTAATTCCTCTACACCGTCAATTCGGATAACATCGGTTCCGGCTCCTTTGATTTTGGCGCCCATATTCGTCAATAAAGTCGCAACGTCAATAATCTCCGGCTCTTTTGCCGCATTTTCAATCGTTGTCTGTCCTTTAGCCATAACGGCCGCCAACATAATGTTAATGGTTGCTCCGACACTGACAACATCTAAATAAATTTTAGCACCACGAAGTTCATCGGCACGCAAATAGATCGCACCTTGTTCATTCGTTACTTTTGCGCCAAGCGCTTCAAAGCCTTTAATATGCTGATCAATTGGACGAGGTCCTAAGAAACAGCCTCCCGGAAGACCAATTGCTGCGTGCTTAAATCGGCCAAGCATTGCGCCCATCATGTAATAAGAAGCTCGCAATTTTTTCACATTGCCATTTGGTAAAGGCATATCTACCATTGTCGTCGGATCAATCGTCATTGTTCCGTCTTCAAAAGTCACTTCTCCACCAATTTCCTCCAAAATACTTTTCAGTGTCCATGCATCAGAAATCCCCGGTAACCCTTCAATCGATACTGGCGAATTAGCTAATATCGACGCAGGAATCAATGCTACTGCACTATTTTTAGCGCCATTGACTTTAATCGTTCCGGAAAGGCGATTACCACCTTTTATTTTATAAACATCCATTGAATTTCTCCTTTATCCACTTTTCGGGCCGTTTGGTTGGCTTGAAAAGTTCCATTGGTTCGGCGCTTCAGCTGATTGCCGATCTCAACTTGCATTTTTTCCACTTTCACGAAGGCGTCCCTTCCCATTTCAGGAAGGAATCGACTGTTTCAAGCTTTTTTAGTTTACTTCTACTGAACGTTTTTCCCAGTCTGCAAGGAATGCTTCGATTCCTTGGTCTGTCAACGGGTGTCTGAACATTTGGTGCATCACTTTAATTGGCATTGTCGCAATATGTGCACCGTTTAAAGCCGCTTCTGTAACGTGCTGTGGATGGCGAATAGATGCCGCAATAATTTCTGAAGAAATATCATGGATTGCAAAAATTTCTGAAATTGTTGCGATCAAGTCCATGCCGTTATGTCCAATGTCATCAAGACGCCCAAGGAATGGTGACACGTAAGCCGCTCCAGCACGTGCTGCAAGCAATGCTTGGTTCGCACTGAAGATCAATGTAACGTTTACTTTTTTGCCTTCTGAGGCAAGAACTGCACAAGCTTTCAAGCCTTCTGGTGTCATCGGCAATTTCACCGTGATGTTTGGAGCAAGATCAGCCAATTCGCGACCTTCTTTGATCATCCCTTCTGCATCAAGTGCAATCACTTCTCCACTAATTGAACCGTCAACAAGCGCAGCAATTTCTTTTAAGCGGTCATGGAACGAAACATTTTTTTCTTTTGCGACTAATGATGGATTTGTTGTAACCCCCGAAAGAATCCCCCATGCGTGTGCTTCTTTAATTTCGTCAAAGTTTGCTGTATCAATAAAAAATTTCATATGTTCTCTCCTCCAGTTTGACGGGAAAAAGAGAAGACGCCTTTCGGACGCTTCTCCTCCGTCTTGTTGTTTTTAAATTATGCTTTTCCTGAACTTCCGAACTCACGCATTTTACCAGTAACTGTTTTTTTAATCGCTTCACGGGCTGGTCCCATGTATTTGCGGGGATCATAAACATCCGCATCGTTTTTCAACACTTCACGAACTGCTTGAGCCGATGTAATTTGGCTTTCTGTGTTGACATTGATTTTCGATGTACCAAGAGAAACTGAACGTTGAATATCTTTTAATGGAATTCCTGTTCCGCCGTGCAACACGAGCGGTACGTCACATAGCTGTGAGATTTCTTCCATTTCTTTAAACCCTAAATTCGGTTCACCTTTATAAGGTCCGTGAACTGAACCAAGTGCAGGTGCTAGGCAATCAATACCTGTTTGTTCAACCATTTGCTTGCATTCCTGTGGATCCGCGTAAATAACGCCATCCGCAATGATGTCGTCTTCTTGTCCACCGACAGTCCCTAATTCTGCTTCCACAGAAACATTGTGCTGACGTGCATATTCGACTACTTGTTTTGTAATTTCAATATTTTCTTCAAACGAATGATGAGATGCATCAATCATGACCGATGTAAATCCTGCATCAATCGCTTCTTTACACTTCTCAAAGCTCGAACCGTGGTCTAAATGAATCGCCACCGGAACCGTAATTTTATAATCGTGCATCAATCCTTTAACCATGTTAACAACTGTTGTAAATCCACCCATGTAACGTGCTGCGCCTTCAGAAACTCCACAAATAACTGGAGAATTTTCTTCTTGTGCGGCTTGAAGAATAGCCTGTGTGAATTCTAAATTATTTAAATTGAATTGACCAATTGCATATCCTTCTTGTTTACCTTTTATCATCATTTCTTTCATAGAAACTAACGGCATTTAAATTTCCTCCTCAGCGATGGTTAAAGCGAATATCCTTTATACTATATCAAAAACCCAGTAGTTACGCCACTTCTTCGCTATCTACTGTTCGAGTAGTTGCTTAACTGCATCACGCACTTCAAAGACATCGAAAGGCTTAGTGAAATAACGCTCCGCCCCCCAATTCATTGATTCTTTAATGAGATCGAGTTCACCATAAGCTGTCATCATGATGACGTGAATGCTAGGATTAGTCTTTTTCAAGCGCTTTAAAATCTCAATGCCATCCATTCCAGGAATTTTCATGTCTAGTAATACGAGATCCGGAGAAAATTCCTGTACTTTTTTAAGCGCTTCTATTCCGTTTCCCGCTGCGATTGCTTGATAACCTTCTTTGCTAAATACTTCTTTTAATAATAGTCGGATGCCTAGCTGATCGTCTACTATCAAAATAGTCTTCAAGAAGAGCCACTCCTTTATCTGCTATACTTTTTTACGAGGTGAGTTTTATGAATCGATTAACCGTACAATTTACACAGATGCTGGCACATTTGTCTCAGCAACATACTCCTATCCATAACATTGCTAGCGTATTAGCACAAGCCATTGTTGCAGAAGGTACTGTGTTTATCGCAGCCTTTGGTGAAATGAAAGCTGTGATTCCCGTTGCTTTAAACGGTTTGCCTACTGCCGTTGAATGGTCGCCTTCAAGCATCGTTCACAGGACTGATCGGGTCTGGATACTAGCTCTAAATGACGAAGGGGACGAGCTTGCTGGCAGGTTAGCAGATGCTGGCATTGCCTTTGCATTCGTTGCTGCGCACTCACAGGAAAGTGAGTTGGCGGATGCTTTCTTCTCTCTAAATGACCTAGCAGGCAACCTATTACAGGACGATGACCAGCCTGCGTTGGTTCCGTATGCCTTAGCTGCACTGTATATTTATTATGCAGTCAAATTGAGTATAGACGATATGCTAGGTGAATAGGTGAATCCCTTCACAAAAGCCTTCCCTTTTTTTCAAGGGAAGGCTTTTGTGAATTCTTTATTTATTAGCGATAGATGCTCTCACAAACTCACGGAATAGTGGTTGTGGACGGTTTGGACGCGAAATAAATTCTGGGTGGAATTGGCAAGCTAGGAACCACGGGTGGTCGGCTAATTCAATAATCTCTACTAAACGGCCATCCGGGCTAGTTCCAGTGAATTTGAAGCCAGCATTCTCAAAAGCCTCACGGTATTCGTTATTGAACTCGTAACGATGACGGTGTCTTTCGTAAACCAGTTCTTCGCCGTAAGCTTCGTGTGCTTTCGAACCTATTGTAAGTTTCGCAGGGTACAAACCAAGACGAAGTGTTCCGCCTAAGTCTTCGATATCTTTTTGCTCAGGCAATAGATCGATAACCGGTAAAGACGTTTTCGCATTTAATTCAGAAGAATGTGCACCTTCTAAGTTCATGATGCTGCGTGCAAATTCAACAGAAGCGAGTTGCATTCCTAGGCAAATACCGAAGAATGGTACATTGTTTTCGCGCGCAAATTGAGTTGCTATGATTTTCCCTTCAACGCCACGATCGCCGAAACCACCAGGAACTAAAATGCCGTCACAGTCTTTTAGTTTTTCTGCAGCATTTTCTGCGTTGATGTGTTCCGCGTTGATCCAATCTACTTCGATTTCAGAATCAAACGCGAAGCCAGCATGCTTTAATGCTTCAACTACTGAAATGTAGGCATCTTGAAGTTCCACGTATTTCCCAACAAGGCCAATACGAACGCTCTTTTTAAGAGATTGTACTTTCTCAACAAGTGTTCTCCACTCTGTCATATCCGCTTCTGGCGCTTCAATTCCGAAATGATCCAGAACGATTTGGTCCATATGCTGCTCTTGCAAACGAAGCGGCATTTCGTAAATCACATCTACGTCACGTGATTCAATAACTTCTTCTGGCTTAATATCGCAGAACAATGCAATTTTGTCTTTCATGTCCTGTGGCACCGGATGTTCTGTGCGCACAACAATTAGGTTTGGTTGAATTCCAAGACTGCGAAGTTCTTTGACGCTATGCTGTGTCGGTTTTGTCTTCATTTCTTTCGCAGCACCTAGGTACGGAATCAATGTACAGTGAACATACATTACTTCATCGCGACCAAGATCTGATTTCATTTGACGGATTGCTTCAAGGAATGGCAGTGATTCGATGTCTCCAACCGTTCCACCGATTTCTGTAATGACCACATCTGCGTTCGCTGTTTTTGCAGCACGCAACAAGCGGTCTTTGATTTCATTTGTGATGTGTGGAATTACTTGAACCGTTCCACCTAAGTAATCGCCGCGACGTTCTTTTTGAATGACAGTTGAATATACTTTTCCTGTTGTTACGTTTGAGTATTTGTTTAAGTTGATGTCGATAAAACGTTCGTAGTGGCCAAGATCTAAATCTGTTTCTGCGCCATCATTCGTTACAAAAACTTCCCCGTGCTGGTATGGACTCATTGTTCCTGGGTCAATGTTGATGTACGGATCAAATTTTTGAATGGTCACATTCAACCCTCTGTTTTTCAACAAACGTCCTAATGATGCAGCTACGATACCTTTTCCCAGTGATGACACAACACCACCGGTTACAAATATATACTTCGTCATTCCTTTTCCTCCTCGAATGGTAAAAAATAAAAAGCGCTCCGCCTGCTGCATGCAGGGGAGCGCGTAAACTGTACGAATCATCTCTCCTATTGTAAGGAGCCCAAATAAAATATTATCCAGTCCGGCCTCATAAGTCAAGGTGAAAAAATGTTCAGTTTACTTTAAGTCATCTTCATCTTCGTCATCTTCATCTTCATCGTCTTCGTCATCAATGATGTTGCCATCCATATCTTCAACGAGTACGTCTACATCTTCTTTGTCTTCATCCACATCGAAGTCTAGTACTTCAACAGGCGATTTGATCAAATCGTCGTCATCTTCGTCTTCATCGTCTTCACCGAAGTCCTCAAACTCCAACTCGTCTTCAAGTGCCAAGTCATCCAGATCGTCAAAGCCTTCGTCATCCGACACTTTGGCTTTCTTTTTACGAGCTTTAACCGTTGGCGCAGATTCTTCTTCAATCTGTTCAACTGGGTACCACTCGCGAAGACCCCAACGGTTTTCGCCTAAAATCAAAAAGCGGCCATCAATGTTCAAATCTGTATAAAACTGGACTAATCGATTTTTCATATCCTCTTTAGATAGGCTCAGTAACTTTTCAATTTCTGCAACCAATTCTGCATAGGTTTTTGTTTCATGTGTCTCTTGCAACATCGCATATGTCAAGTCAACAAACGACTCTTCTATTAGTTCTTCTTTAGATAATTCACGAATTTTCATTCCGTGCACGTCCCTTCTTCTTTCATAACTTAATTCATTATATACAAACTAACTAGTCTCCGCTACCGTGTATTCTTTTTTCTTGGATCTATTTGTCTCCAACCAAAATAAAATAAATAGATTGCTAGAATCATAAATGGAATTGATCCCAAAGCTTTATTGTACAGGAAGAAAATCAGTATGACACAGATTCCGATGATTATGTAGTGAATAGCTTTACGCATAGGATTCATCCTTCTTTTTTCAGATGTTGCATATTCTCTTAGTATACAGAAAACCTAAACGGATATCGACTGTCTATCCTTTTGAAAAAGAAAGTTCTTTAATTTGTGTTTTTCTATCGGATAAGCAGGATTTTTGTTGTGTGCGTTTTTTGTTGAAACTTGCGTATTTCTCTCGTGCCGTGCGTATTTCTCTCGTACCGTGCGTATTTCTCTCGTACCGTGCGTATTTCTCTCGTACCGTGCGTATTTCTCTCGTACCGTGCGTATTTCTCTCGTACCGTGCGTATTTCTCTCGTACCGTGCGTATTTCTCTCGTACCGTGCAAAAAAGATGGAACACATGTCGTTCGACATGTGTTCCATCTTTTTTATCCAGCTTCTACTTACATATTGCGTCTGTATTGCCCGCCTACTTCGTATAAAGCGGTGGTGATTTGGCCGAGACTTGCGACTTTTACAGTTTCCATCAATTCTTCAAAGATGTTGCCGCCAGTTTTCGCTACTTGTTTCAAGCGATTTAACGCTTCACTCGAATCATGGCGTTCTTGGAAAGCGCGCAAGTTGCCGATTTGTGTTTCCTTTTCTTCTATTGTGGCGCGGGCGATTTCCATCGAGTTGATGTCATCGTCCGTTTGCGGATTTGGATTCAAGTATGTGTTGACTCCGATAATCGGCAATTCGCCTGTGTGTTTTTTCATTTCGTAATGCATGGATTCTTCTTGAATTTTGCCGCGTTGGTATTGTGTTTCCATTGCGCCCAATACGCCTCCGCGGTCGTTGATGCGGTCAAATTCTGTCATTACCGCTTCTTCTACCAATTGGGTCATTTCTTCAATGATGAACGCGCCTTGTAGCGGGTTCTCGTTTTTCGAAAGACCGTGTTCTTTGGTGATAATCATTTGAATGGCCATTGCGCGACGGACCGATTCTTCTGTCGGCGTTGTGATGGCTTCGTCGTAAGCGTTGGTGTGCAATGAGTTACAGTTGTCTTGCAACGCCATTAACGCTTGAAGCGTTGTCCGGATATCATTGAAATCAATTTCCTGAGCGTGCAAACTACGGCCTGATGTTTGTACGTGGTATTTCAGCTTTTGGCTACGTTCATTGGCACCGTATTTATCGCGCATGACAACTGCCCAAATGCGACGTGCTACACGTCCAATAACCGTATACTCCGGGTCTAGTCCGTTCGAGAAGAAGAACGACAAGTTTGGTGCAAAGTCATCGATTTTCATGCCGCGGCTCAAATAGTATTCCACGTACGTGAAGCCGTTCGACAGGGTAAACGCCAATTGTGAAATCGGATTCGCGCCCGCTTCTGCAATGTGGTAGCCAGAAATTGATACTGAATAGTAGTTACGTACTTTATGGTCGATAAAGTATTGCTGAATATCGCCCATCATACGTAATGCAAATTCAGTTGAGAAGATACACGTATTTTGTCCTTGGTCTTCTTTTAGAATATCTGCTTGTACGGTTCCACGAACCACTTGCAGCGTGCCTTCACGAACTTCTGTGAATTCTTCTACAGTCAACGTGCGACCCAGTTTTTCTTCATTGATTTTTACTTGCTGATCAATTGCCGTGTTCATGAACATCGCCAAAATGATTGGCGCCGGTCCGTTGATGGTCATCGATACAGAAGTCGACGGTGCGCAAAGGTCAAACCCCTCATACAATTTCTTCATGTCATCTAATGTGCAAATGGATACACCAGACTCGCCGACTTTCCCGTAAATATCCGGGCGGTGATCCGGGTCTTCGCCGTAAAGCGTTACCGAGTCAAACGCTGTTGACAAACGTTTCGCATCGTCGTCTTTTGATAAGTAATGGAAACGACGATTGGTGCGTTCAGGTGTACCTTCTCCTGCAAACTGACGTTTTGGATCTTCTCCAGCACGTTTGAACGGGAATACACCAGCTGTGTAAGGGAATGAACCTGGAGCATTCTCCAAATAAACCCATGACAAAATTTCACCGTAATCAACGAATTTCGGCAAGACAACGCGAGGCACTTTAATGCCAGACAAGCTTTCTGTACGCAAAATGGTACGAATTTCTTTGTCACGTACCGTCGTAACAAACTCGTCCCCCGCATACATTTCTTTTAAGGCATCCCAGTTGTTTAAAATGCGTTTTGATTCGGCTGTTAGTTCATCACGAACACCTTCTGCAAGCGACTCGAGTGAAGCAACTAATGCATCATCCGGCGCTTTTTCTTTTACCGCTTCGATTGCTCCTTCTAATTGGAACAGACGGCGTGCAAAAGCAGATTGCTCTTTCGTTTTCGCGTGATAGCCACGGATTGTATCCGTCAGTTCACGCAAATAATAGCGACGTTCGTTTGGAATAATGAGGTTTTCTTTTTGCGTTTTAACGAATTTGTCGTAATCCGTTTCCCAATCGGTTCCACATTTTTCATTAATCGTCCCTACTAATGCCGCAAACAACGAGTTCGTGCCTTTATCGTTAAACTGACTTGCGATGGTGCCGTAAACCGGCATATCATCTAGCTCTTTATCCCACAACAGGCGGCTGCGCTGGTACTGCTTTTGCACTTGACGAAGCGCATCTTGTGAACCGCTGCGTTCGAATTTATTGATACAAATTAAATCTGCATAATCAATCATATCAATTTTTTCAAGCTGTGACGGCGCACCAAATTCACTTGTCATCACATACATCGATACGTCTGAGAAATTCGCGATTTCTGCATCGCCTTGACCAATCCCGCTCGTTTCAACGATAATCAAGTCAAAATCTGCTGCTTTCACAACATCCAATACATCACCGATTGCGCCTGACAATTCAGAACGCGAACCACGTGTTGCAAGACTCCTCATAAAGACGCGTTTGTTGAAAATAGCGTTCATGCGGATACGATCACCTAAAAGTGCCCCGCCCGTTTTTTGTTTGGTCGGGTCAATAGACAAAATGGCGATTTTTTTGTCTGGAAGTTCTGATAAGAAACGACGAATCAATTCATCTGTTAACGAACTTTTACCAGCTCCGCCTGTTCCCGTAATTCCAAGAATCGGTGTGTTTTTCGTTTGTTCACGAACCAACCTCAACAATTCATCTGTATCTGTATCTCGCGTGTGGGCTTCTTCAGCCGCTGTAATGACGTTCGCCAGTACAACCGGTTCTTCAGTTGTTAAGTTTTCAAAAGACTGATTTTCTTTTACCGTTGAGAAATCACATTCCTCAACAATTTCAGTGATCATGCCTTGCAAGCCTTTTTTTCGCCCATCTTCAGGTGAAAAAATACCCGCAACGCCGTAAGCTTCAAGTTCTTTGATTTCGCGTGGCAAAATAACGCCACCGCCACCGCCGTAAATGCGGATATGCGACGCGCATTTTTCCTTTAATAAATCATACATATACTTAAAGTACTCCATATGACCGCCTTGATAAGAAGAAATACAAATCCCTTGAACATCTTCTTGGATTGCCGCATTGACTACTTCTTCAACAGAACGGTTGTGCCCTAAGTGAATCACTTCGGCACCGCTCGACTGCAAAATCCGACGCATAATATTGATGGACGCGTCATGGCCGTCAAACAAACTAGAAGCTGTAACAAAGCGAATATGATTTTTCGGCTGATAGGTTTTCGATTCTTCAATGATAGCCATTATAATTAAGCCCCCTGTATTGAAATGTGTTCTCCTGCCATCCCCTGCAAAAGAAACTTAGTTTGGATATGGATAAATTCTTGAATGGTGAAATCGTCTAAAGCCCAGCGTCTGAAAGCCCACATCTGTCCTTGTACAAATAAATGGTGAGCCGCCATGACCACTTCTTTGGGTGTCATGTCGATTTCGTTCTTCTCGACGCATTGTGTCAGTAATCGTTCAAAAATCGCGACCATTTGGAGTTCCTTATTCAGCACGTAGCCTAAAGCGTCTTTTGGCAATGATTTGGATTCTTGGTACATGACAACAAATTCGTCTTGCATCTCGTCAATCAAAATGTAGTAATGTTCAATCGCCATCGCCAGAACGCTAACAGACCCTTGTTCGATATCAAGTTTGTCGAGACGTGCATGTACTTCGTCATAAATCGAGTCACAAACAAGATACAATACATCTTCCTTCGTCCGGATATATTCATATAAAGTTCCAATGCTAAAGCCAGCTGCTTTGGCAATTTCCCTAGTCGTCGTCCGGTGAAAGCCTTTTTCCTTAAAAAGCGTGACAGCCCCGCGAATCATTTGTTCACGGCGCTTTTCGATCAAGCTTTCATCTTTTACGGAAGACTCAATTTCACGCTTTTTGTCCATAAGGCACCCCTCCGCTTATTTCGTAACCATCCGAGAAATAACTAGACGTTGGACTTCCTGAGTACCTTCATAAATTTGGGTGATTTTTGCATCGCGCATAAAGCGTTCAACCGGGTAATCTTTCGTATAACCGTAGCCACCAAATACTTGAACCGCTTCCACAGTTACTTTCATCGCCGTGTCACCTGCCATCAATTTTGCCATTGCCGACTCTTTGCTATAAGACAATTTGTTCGACTCAAGCCAAGCAGCTTGGTATGTCAACAAACGAGAAGCTTCAATGGAAGTCGCCATGTCCGCTAGTTTAAAGGAAATTCCTTGGTTTGCCATAATTGGTTTACCGAATTGCTCACGCTCTTTGGCGTAATCGATCGAAGCGTCAAGTGCACCTTGTGCGATTCCGACCGCTTGAGCTGCGATGCCATTACGGCCGCCGTCAAGCGTTTGCATCGCTATTTTAAAGCCTTGACCCAGTTCGCCTAAGACATTTTCTTTTGGTACGCGGCAGTTGTCAAAAATAATTTCCGTTGTCGGACTTGAACGAATGCCTAGCTTACGCTCTTTTTTACCGACCGAGAAACCTTCAAAGTCTTTTTCAATAATGAACGCCGTCGTGCCTTTATGTTTCGATTCTGGATCTGTTACTGCGAAAACCACATAGATATCGGCGATGCCACCATTGGTAATGAAAATCTTCGAGCCGTTTAAGACGTAGTGATCGCCATCTTCTCGTGCAGAAGTGCGCATAGAGCCTGCGTCAGACCCTGCAGATGGTTCTGTTAATCCGTATGCACCAATTTTTGTACCTTCAGCCATTGGGCGAAGGTATTTTTGTTTTTGTTCTTCTGTTCCGAATGTGTACACGGGCCATCCAGCAAGTGAAGTATGTGCTGAAAGTGTAACGCCTGTTGATGCACAAACGCGTGATAACTCTTCAACTGCGATGCAATACGCCAAATAATCTGAGCCAATTCCGCCGTACTCTTCTGGCCATGGAATTCCTGTTAAGCCAAGTTCAGCCATTTTATCAAAGATTTCGCGGTCAAAACGCTCTTCTTCGTCGCGCTCTTCTGCTGTGGGTGCCACTTCTTTGTTGGCGAAATCTCTTACCATTTTGCGGATCATTTCGTGTTCTTCAGATAGTTGAAAATTCATATTTTTATTCCTCCGATTATTTGGTTAGTTGTTTGCTTATTACAATACGTTGAATTTCACTTGTGCCTTCGTAAATTTCTGTTACTTTGGCATCTCGGAACAAACGCTCGACTGGATAATCTTTTGTATAGCCATAGCCGCCAAACACTTGAATGGCTTCAATGGTTACGTCCATCGCTGCTTTTGAAGCGAAAAGTTTTGCCATAGAAGCTTGTTTGTTGCAGTCTTTACCTTTTGAATACAAGTCTGCTGCGTTGTAAACCAACAGTTTTGCCGCTTCTACTTGTGTTGCCATGTCTGCTAGTTTAAAGCCAATGCCTTGCTGCTGCGCAATTGGCTTACCGAATTGTACACGCTCTTTTGCATACGCCACAGCGTATTCGTAAGCCGCTTCCGCGATGCCGAGTGCTTGTGCCGCGATACCGATGCGTCCCACATTCAAATTCGCCATCGCAATACTGAACCCTTTATTTTCTTCGCCTAATAAGTTTTCAGCTGGTACACGCATGTTTTCGAAAGTTAATTGAACCGTTTTCGAACCATGAAGTCCCATTTTCTTTTCGTTTTTACCGATAATTAGACCCGGCGTTCCTTTTTCAACAATAAAAGCTGAAATTCCACGAGAACCTGCGGTAGGTTTTGTTGAAGCGAAAACGATATACGTATCAGCTGCCCCACCATTCGTAATGAACACTTTCGAACCGTTTAAGATATAAGCATCACCGTCTAAAACGGCTTTTGTTTTAAGGCTTCCTGCATCAGATCCTGCTGCAGGCTCTGTTAAACAAAATGCGCCTAAGTATTCGCCACTTGCTAGTTTTGGTACATATTTTTCAATTTGTTGTTGTGACCCAAAGTTCAAAATTGGATTTGTCCCAACTGATGTATGAACAGAAAGAATGACGCCAATGACGCCGCTCGCTTTTGATAATTCATGAATAGCTGTGATATAAGAAGTAAAATCCATTTCAGCACCGCCGTATTTTTCAGGAGCGGTAATGCCCATCAGTCCAAGTTCGCCCATTTTCTTTAAAATGGTTGTTGGAAATTCGCCTTCTTCCATTTTTTCAATAAAAGGAGTAATTTCTTCTTTTGCAAAATCTCGCACCATGTTGCGCATCATAAGTTGTTCATCTGTAAAGTGCAAATCCATAATGTTTCCTCCTAATGTTATGCGTAGCTGTAAAATCCACGACCGGTTTTCTTACCAAGCCATCCCGCTTTTACGTATTGGCGCAATAATGGGCTCGGACGGTATTTGCTGTCGCCGAATCCTTCATGCAGTACTTCCATAATATAAAGGCATGTATCGAGTCCAATGAAATCAGCCAATTCGAGTGGTCCCATTGGATGGTTCATGCCCATCTTCATAATGTCATCAATGGCTTCTTTTGTTGCCACACCTTCTTGCAGGGTAAAAATTGCTTCATTGATCATCGGCATCAAAATGCGGTTGGCGACAAACCCTGGGAAATCATTTACTTCTACTGGAGTTTTTGACAATTGCACAGTCATTTCTTCCACTTTTTTATACACTTCATCCGATGTCGCCAAGCCACGAATAATTTCCACCAACTTCATGATTGGCACTGGGTTCATAAAGTGCATGCCAATTACTTGTTCAGGACGGTTGGTTACTGCCGCAATTTCTGTGATTGGTAACGACGACGTATTTGTTGCGAGAATTGCGTGCTTTGGCGCTACTTCGTCGAGTGTTTTAAAAATGCTATGTTTAATCGCCATGTTTTCAACCGCTGCTTCAATGACAATATCGACATCGTGTGCGTCTTTTAAGTCTAGTGAAGATGTAATACGGCTAAGAACCGCTATTTTTTCTTTTTCTGTCATGCGACCTTTTTCAACATTACGCGATAAGTTTTTTGTGATTGTTGCAATCCCTTTATCATATGCTTCTTGTTTCATATCGTTTAACTTCACATTTAATCCTGCTTGTGCACACACTTGTGCGATGCCAGAACCCATTTGTCCAGCACCAATAACCATTACGTTTTGAATCGACATGCTTATTTTTCCTCCTTAGGAACGCTGATCATAATCGCGTCGCCTTGTCCGCCACCTGAGCAGATTGCTGCGATACCGATGCCGCCTCCGCGACGTTTTAATTCGTAAGCGAGTGTCAGAATAATGCGTGCACCACTTGCACCAATTGGGTGACCAAGTGCTACAGACCCCCCATTGACGTTCACTTTTTCAGCGTCAAGCCCAGCAATTTTTGAACTCGCTAATGCAACTGCTGCAAACGCTTCGTTAATTTCGAATAAATCGATGTCGTCTAACGATTTACCTGTTTTCTTTAATAGCTCGTTGATGACGATTCCAGGAGTTTCTGGGAAACGATGTGGTTCGATTGCGACTTCTGTATGTGAAAGAATGTGAGCCAAAACTTTTTTGTCTTCTTTTTGTGCTCGTTCTTCACTCATTAAGACAAGTGCCGCCGCTCCGTCATTAATTCCAGGTGCGTTTCCAGCAGTAATGGTGCCATCTTTACCGAATGCTGGTTTTAGCTTTGCTAATGCTTCAATTGTTGAATTGGCGCGCGGAGCTTCATCCACATCAACTGTAATTGGATCTCCTTTGCGTTGCGGAATGTCGATTGCCACAATTTCTTCTGCAAACAAATCTTTTGCTTTGATCGCACGTTCATGCGAACGAGCTGACCACTCGTCTTGCTCTTCACGAGACAAGTCAAAGTCTTCAGCAGTTGAGTTGCCGTAAGTTCCCATGTGAACACGGTCTGGGTGGAATGAGCATGACAAACCGTCATGAACCATGCCGTCGACGACTTGAGCGTCTCCCATACGAAGACCCCAGCGTGCTTTTGGTAAATAATAAGGTGCATTGGACATCGATTCCATGCCACCTGCAACAATGACTTCTTCATCACCTAAACGGATAAGTTGATCGGCTAAGGTGACACTGCGCATACCCGATGCACAGACTTTATTGATCGTTTCAGATTTTACGTTGTATGGAATCCCTGCTTTTGTCGCAGCTTGACGAGAAGGAATTTGGCCTTGTCCTGCTTGCAACACATTACCCATGATCACTTCTTGAACGTCTTCTGGTTGAATAGCTGCACGGCTCATCGCGGCTTTGATGGCTTCTGCTCCAAGGTCACTTGCTGTTAGCGTACTCAAGTTACCTCCGAATTTCCCAAATGCCGTACGTGCCCCGTCGATAATGACTGTTTTTGCCATGATGATTTTCCTCCCTTTGTGCTTTCTTGAAAACGGTTTCAACTTCTTTTAAAAAAAGAAATACCTCTTATATTGTGTTCGGATATCGTGTAAACTACACGACTCAAACGCCATGCTCTTGCATGGGTCTACTAGCTTCGTGACAAATAAATCACTCGAATTATTTTTAGTTCATTTAGTGACTGAACGCTCGCTCGATTTTTACCGAAAAGAAAAGGGAGTATTCTACTCCCTTTTTTTTATTACTTATGCTGTTATTCTACTCAATCTTCTGTCATTAATCAATTATTTATTGCTGGCTCATTAATTTGACCAGAAGAACTCAAGAAAATCTTCACGAGGCTGCTAGTTATTGAACAATTGCTTCCGGCTCTGGTGCCATGTTTCCAAGAACCGCCATTTCCAATAGTTCAGCTACGTCGTATGTGCCAACTTGTTCTTCGACTTCTTTCGCTTTTGTTCCGTCTGATAACATGGTTAAGCAATACGGGCAGCCAGAAGAAATCATCGTCGGGCTAACTTCAAGTGCTTGCTCAGTACGGGCAACGTTAACACGGTGGCCTACATCTTCTTCCATCCACATCATTCCGCCACCAGCTCCACAGCACATGCCGTCTTCACGATTACGTTTCATTTCAACTAATTCTACGCCTTCAATCGCTTTCAGTATTTCACGCGGGGCATCGTAAACATCGTTGTAGCGACCAAGGTAACAAGAATCATGGAATGTGATTCGTTCGTTTACCGGGAATTGTGGTTTTAGACGTCCCTCTTGAACGAGATCAAACAACATTTCCGTATGGTGATAAACTTCAACTTTAAAACCAAAATCCGGGTATTCGTTTTTAAAGATATTGTAAGCGTGCGGATCGATTGTAACGATTTTCTTAATCTCCGCTTTTTCGAACTCTTTAATATTAGCTGTCGCTAATTCTTGGAACAAGAATTCATTACCAAGTCGACGTGGTGTATCGCCTGAGTTTTTCTCTTTGTTACCGAGAATGGCGAATTTCACGCCTGCTTCGTTCATCAATCGAGCAAATGACAAAGCAATTTTTTGCGAACGGCTGTCGAATGATCCCATCGAGCCAACCCAGAATAGGAATTCAAACTCTTCGCCTGCTTTGTTCATTTCTTTCACTGTCGGAATTTGAATATCTGGACGTGCATCTCTCCAATTTTCTTTTTCTTTACGGTTAAGACCCCAAGGATTTCCTTGACGTTCGATGTTTGTCATCGCGCGCTGCGCATCCGGATTCATTTTTCCTTCTGTCATTACTAAATAACGGCGAAGATCAATGATTTTGTCTACGTGCTCGTTCATAACTGGACATTGGTCTTCACAGTTTCGGCAAGTCGTACACGCCCAAATTTCTTCTTCTGTAATAACGTCTCCAATTAAGCTCGGGCTGTATAGTTCGTCGATTGTAATGCCTTCAGCGCCCGCAGCCATTGCCAACTGGTTTCCTTGCGTATTATTGAATGCCATTGCCGGCACCCAAGGTTTTTTCTGCGTCATGACAGCACCTGTGTTTGTCAGGTTGTCACGTAATTTCGTAATCAAATCCATCGGCGACAACATTTTCCCTGTCCCCGTCGCTGGACACATATTCGTACAGCGTCCACATTCTACACAAGCATAGAAATCAATCATTTGGCTTTGTGAGAAATCAGTGATTTTCCCGACTCCAAATGATGGCATCGCATCCGGATCTTCTTCGTCTTCCATTTCTTCAAAGTTGATTGGCTTTAAGCGACCTACATGATCTACTCTGTGGAACCATGTATTCACTGGTCCGAAGATTAAGTGAGCGTGTTTTGATTGTGGTACATAAACTAAGAACGTCAGCAGGAATAGCAAATGTGCCCACCACATCACGTAGAAAATCGAAATGGTTGCAGCTTCAGGTAACCAAGCAAATGCGCCCGCGACTAAAGAAGCAACTGGTTCAGTCCAGGCAGCTTCATGGCCGTGCCAAATCATGTTCATTCCGTTACCGATCAGTACTGTTACCATTAATCCACCGATGAAAATAAGAACAAGTCCTGATTTCCATCCGCGTTTCAAGCGAACAAGCTTTTCAATATAACGTCGGTAAAACGCCCAAATCACAGCAACCAAAATGGTTAACGTCACAATTTCTTGGAAAAAAGTAAACGCTGGGTAAAGAGGTCCAAGCGGTAAATGTGAATCTGGCGATAACCCCTTAATAATAAAATCAATAGCGCTCGCTTGAACTAACAAGAAGCCATAGAAGAACATAACGTGAATGGTCCCGCTCTTCTTATCTTTCAATAATTTTTTCTGACCAAATACGTTGACCATAACTTTACGCAAACGCTCGTTAAAATTTTCTTCAAACTCGACTTTTTTACCGAGTTGGATAAAATCATATCTCGACTTCAATAAATAGATGAAGAGATAAACTGCGTAAGCGGTTACAGCTATGAATAAAATCCAGTTTGCAATTAACAATGGTTCCATCGCGAGATCCCCCTTGTGTGTATATTCTAAAAATAACTTACTCAAAGTTTACGTGAATGACAGCAGCTTGTCGATACTATGTTCTATATTAAAATATGAATGAGCACTCAGTCAACTTATATTTTGAATAATTTTTAAATTGTCAGAGTTTACTTGTATTTATATAAGAAAAATTTGTTAGATGTACGCTGAAAAAATGCTAGGTGCAGAACTCTCTTGACTTTCTACTCTATAAATAAAAAGCATCATCCTAAAGAATGGATGATGCTTTTCTCTATCTAAACTCTATCTCAAAAAGATTTTCCCCAAAGTAACGCTGAGCGTATTCAGCTTTACTGTGCTGTACACCGACCAAAACACACGTCGCCGGACCGCCAGAAGTTTCTGTGTTAAGCGCAGTGGATATTCCCACACGACGCTCCATCAATAACTCAAACTCTTGTGCGATTCCTTTTGAACCGACTGGCCAAATACGTTCGATCAAGGCTGTTTCAAGGGCTGTCTTGAGGAGAACAAGATCCGCAATTTGATCCACCTTAGTCAGCACGTCTTCCCCAACAAGTGGAACACCATAAGCAAACCACCTAAGAGCATCTGCCGGCATAAAATTTCTTTTTCGTTTACCAATCATTGTTACAGAAATACCCGATTGCAGCGTCGGCATATTGCTTTCTGTACTTCCCGAAATGGAGGGCACTAGCGTTTCTGCTTCAGTAAATAGTTCAGTTAGACCCGTAACGTAATCGTTCCACTCAGCAGCTCCACTAAAGTTATGAAGCAGCACTGCGTCTGGTTCGCTACCTGCAGCCCATTGTTCAAGTAGCGCGACGCGTGCCGCAAACTTCGCAGTAGTGGCATTAGGCGCATAGATGATGTCGTGCTGTTTTTCACCAATTCCTGCTGCATTGTCCGACGTAATGACAAAGTCATCAATCCATATTTCGTGACGCATAGTGTGAACCTCCACTAGCTTTTAGGACATACGGCATTAAAAGAGCAGCAACTGCTGCATTAATAGAAGCAGCAATTAACAGTCCTGGCACGGACGCATAAAAAAATGCAGGCGACAGCAAAAAGTAAAACGGCACTGCCGCTACTACTCCATTGCCGATAACAAATGCCAGCCATTTCAACCAATGCCTACCTGCTTGATGCAGTTTTGCGAACAGCCAAACAACAAGCCACATTTCGACTGCAATCATCAGGTGTAATGGTCCGAGTGGCATACCGCCAAATAGCGCCGAAATCAAGTGACCAAATGCCGCAATGATAGCTGCCAGAGGTGCTGTAAAAAACAGCACCGCAATTAATGCGGGCATCGAATCGAGCGCAATAGACGTGATGCCAAGCGGAATTTTAATCATCCCGCCGATTGCCGATAAACTAATAAATAACGCCGCAAGCGCTAATTTTTTTGTTGTCATCTCACTCGGCCGATTTCTTGCCGCGTCCGCCGCCTTTAAAGACTTTAGCGCTACGAACATACTCATTATCTGGCACACCTGCACGTGAATTGACGACACGCGATGCCGCAAATAGATAATCCGATAAACGGTTTAAATAACGTTGAACGACTAGTGGAAACTCTTCGCCTGATCTCATCAACGTCACTGTTTGTCGCTCAGCACGACGCGTAATCGTACGTGCAATATGCAAAGTTGCAGCTGCTGGTGATCCTCCTGGTAAAATGAAGCGTTCAAGTAGTGGCGGTTCTTCCATTAGTTCATCGATGCGTTTTTCTAAAACTTCAACGGGTACTTCCGTCATCTTAAAATTCGGCTCTTTTCGAACGTCAGCTAAATCTCCGCCGCAATCGAATAATTCGTTTTGTATCGCTTCTAGGTCTTCTAACAAATCGGCGTATTTTTCCGGTGCCAATTCCGTCATCGCCTTGCCAATAAACGAATTCACTTCGTCAATAGTGCCATAGGCTTCTACGCGTGGTGCATCTTTATCCGTACGTGCTCCGATTAAACTAGTTTGCCCTTTATCGCCTGTTTTTGTGTAAATTTTCATCTTGATCCGCCCCTTTTATTGTTTGTGGAATGCCGTACCAAATTCGTGTAATACTTTCTGCTTCATGAAATAAAAATTGATACAACCGGCCAAGAACGTCGCGCATTTCACGCTCGATCCGCTCAGTCGGCACGATGCCGCGATTCAAATCTGTCAGCACCCAAATTTGCAACAGTTGTTTCTGGCCAGCTATTTTCCTTACTTGTTCTATCATATACTGTTCTGAAAAACCTTGTTCAAGTTGTTGTCTCACCCAATTTTCTAAACCTGCAATAACGACGGTTTCTCGAGTTGCTATTTCAGGTAACCGAGCTTCATTCCAGTCAACATTATGGGTTTTCAATTGCTCTTTTACGTATTGCCGTTTGCCGTTAAAGGCTCCACCGAAAACGATGTGCATAATTCACGCTCCTCGAACGCTTGGCGACTCTGCCACGTTAACATGTGGCAACCACCATGCAGCGCAGTTTGATTTTGAAATTTGTCACCCAAAGCTTCAGCAATTAAGTAACGAATCGGTCCGCCGTGAAGAACGAGCGTAATCGCTTTACCTTCTGGCAGTTTCTTCAGACCTCGTTCGACTCGCTCCGCCATGTCAGCGAGACTTTCACCACTTGGTGGTCTGATCTGCCAAGGGTGATCTATCCAGTTCCGATACAGTTGACTACTTTTCAACTCATCGTAAGTTTTCATTTCCCATTGACCGAAATGACATTCCCGAAAATTTCTGTTTGCCTGGTAAACTGCATTGGGAAACAGGATAGCAGCAGTTTCTCGACACCGCTTTAAATCGCTGCCCACAACTTTTTTTATCTGCAGGTCAGGCGTGGCTTTAAAGGGCAAAATGGATTCATCGGTCCAACCGATATAGCGTTTTTGTTCATTGCCTCGTGTAGCGGCATGGCGAATTAAACGAAGAACAAAAGACTGATCCATAATAAAATTTCCACTCCTTCCACATAAGCGCCGAACAAATCACCTGTAACACCGCCAAAATTCTTTAGGCACCAAGCGCGGTACAGCCAAAGTGAGGCAAGTAACAGCACCAACAAAATCAGCGCAATCCAACTAGTCGTACTCCAAACGGTCACAGCAAAGCTAAAAACCAGCCATGCAACCGCCAGTAGCCAGACGACTTTATGATTTGTCCGTTGCTGAAAGAATGCTGCAAGTCCATCAAGTTTTGCTGACTTGGTTGAGCTGAACAAGGCCAGCATGCCAATTCTTGAAAAAACAGGAATCCATAAAATCACTGCTAGAGAAACAGAGTCTACCGATTCGGCCACGACAATCACTTTTCCAACAATCGCCAGTAGTAACACCATCGTTCCAAAAGCACCAATCCGCGGATCTGCCATAATAGCTAAGCGTTTTTCTCGGTCTTGATAAGAAAAATAAGCATCGCCCGTATCTGCCAGTCCGTCCATATGCAATCCTCCGGTTACCACCAGGCCGATTGCGACAACGACAAAGCCGATTAGCAATGAACTGACATCCGTCGCATCACGTAACAACCAAACCGACACTGCTAGAACACTGCCGAAAAGGATGCCTACTAGTGGCAGCATCGCATACATCGCCGTAATATGAATTTTTTCCATTGGTAATTGTTTTTTCACCGGGATCACTGAAAAAAATTGAAGCGCTAATAAAAGGCCTGTTCTTAGCTGCCGGCTCATTGATCGGCTTCCATTATTTCTATGACTTTCTCCCAGTCGAGATGACTTTTAACATGTCCGGCCCAGCGATCAAAAGGATCCTTCACTACTTCAGGTGAAGGTATTGGTAGATTTTTCTGCCTTCGAATGGGTGCGAGAAACGCAGTACGGCAGTGTAGATCCTGAAAAAAACCATGTAGATGTGTGCCTAGTAGCCGATTATGAAAATAACCCTCTCCATTATCTCCACAATGCATAAGCGGATAAGCGGATGCTGTCACTTTACCGTGATGAATTTCATAACCTGCGACTTCAACTTCTGCATGTTCAAACTTTACTGTACCTCTCTGGCGTCGAACCATTTTCTGCTTTTGAAACTCCACATGCATAGATGGGATCAAGCTAAATCCTTCTTCATTTTCTACTGCTGTGCCGTCGTAACCTTTTGGATCTGTTAAGGTTTCAGCAAACAGTTGAAAGCCTCCGCACAAACCGACAATCCATGTGTTGCCGTACAGTTCACTCAGTTTGGCTCCAAGCTTTTGCTGTTTCCAGTAGCGCAGATCTGCAATGGTGCTTTTCGTGCCTGGTAACAGCAAGATATCTGGATGTCCAATATCAGCAACCGTTTCAGCCCAACGAATGGTGATATCTGGTTCTTTGAGAAAAGGTTCAATATCTGTGAAGTTTGACATATAAGGATGTTTGCAGACAACTAGTTCAATCGCATGTTCAACTCTGGATATCTGCTGGACAGCTTGAACTCCAAGCGAATCTTCTTGCTCGATTTCATGACGATCCATATGAGGGATAACTCCGAGTACCGGTATGCCTGTATACGATTCAAGAAAACGGATACCCTCTTCAAAAAGCTGTACGTCGCCTCTGAATTTATTAATGATTAGACCCTTAACTCGCTGTTTTTCGGGTATTAAAGCGAGCGTTCCGATAATCGATGCAAAAACACCACCTCGTTCGATATCGGCTACTAAAATTACCGGAACATTTGCACGTTTAGCAACCGTCATATTAACTATCTCGCGGTCGTTTAAGTTGACTTCAGCTGGACTGCCAGCTCCTTCAATAACTAGATGAGTAAAGTCTTGCGCCAAATTCGCTAGTGCTTGATCGATTGCTTTCAATCCTTTTTCGTAAAACTGTGCTCGGTAATCCATACCATCCATCGTTTCAAGTTTTTTACCAAATAAAATCACTTGCGATTTCATACCACTTTCAGGTTTCAGTAAGATTGGATTCATGTCTACGGTCGCTAAAACACGCGCTGCTTCTGCTTGAACACCTTGCGCGCGACCAATCTCTTCGCCAAGTATTGTGACGTAGGAATTGTTCGACATGTTCTGCGATTTAAAAGGAGCTACTTCGAATCCTTCATCAGAAAAAATTCGACAAAAAGCTGTACATATCATGCTTTTTCCGACATCTGATGAAGTTCCTTGAATCATTATTCCACGCATTTTTTCACTTCCTTCTAAATGACAACCCATTTTCCATTTCGAGTGCCTGATCAGCTTGCTGAACGAGCCAAATATGAATACGCCCAAGCCAGCTTTGGTACAGTCGATCTCGCACAAAGTCGTCTAATACTTCATTTGAGACAATTGTCAACGAATGGACTGTATTCAACATTTCCAGAATCGTCTCTTGTAACTTACCCCATTTCTGCTCCATGCAGTCTTCAATGTCAGCACACATATTGCCCGTTTCCCAACCTTCATAAAGTTCATTGGCAAGCCACGTTGTTACGCAGTCCCATAGCACTAAATCGTCCGGTTCAAGCTCTTGTAACACATTTGCCATACTGTAGGCTTGCTCAATAGTTAGCCAGCCATCTTCCTGCCGATCTTTTCGATGACGTTCAATGCGCTCTATCATCTCTTCATCATAAGCTTGACCGCTAGCCAAATAAATCCTCCGGCCCTTGCCAGTATCACGTACAAGCATTTCTGCATAAGCGCTTTTGCCACTACGAACTCCACCACTGATAAAAACTAATTGACCTCGAGCCATGCTGCAATCGCCTCCCGAAGTTTCTCCATATTTTCCGTTGACTTCATGCCGATCCGGAACCACTTGCCATCCATTCCTCGGAACGATTCCGTGTGTCTAAGGACCATTCCTTTTTTTAATAGTTCTACGAAAAACGCTTGAGAATCATACGGGTCTGGCAACTGAAACGACAAAAAATTAGCGGCAGAATCAGTTGTTCGACAATGATTTCTACTAAAAAACTGCTGCATCTTCTGTCGTTCTGCTGAAGCGGCTCCAATCACCTTGAGGCGATAACTGGCTGCTTTCAGACAATCTGCTCCAATCGCAGCGGACAAGGCATTAACATTCCAATGTGCCGCTCCTTGCTTTAATTGATCGATTGTTTCAGTTTGACTAACCGCATAGCCCAGTCGCAACCCAGGAATTGCATACATTTTGGTCATCGAACGAACAATGATAACATTCGGAAATTCCTGTAAAAACGGCATAAAAGAAACTTGTTCGCCAATAAAATCGATAAAGGCTTCATCAAGTACCAGTTCGCAGTTTTGATTTAAACAAGCTTGCGCTATTTTTTTAAGTGTGTCGAGGTCTAACAAAATACCTGTAGGATTCTGTGGGTTGCAAATGTACAGCGCCGTGCAGCCTACAATGGCGGGTTGAAGTTTTTCCAACGTCAATTTCCAGCCATTTTCTGGTCCCAGCTGAATCACTCTGATCTGAACGTTTTCCGATTCTAGCGTTTGGCGGTATTCAGAAAATGCCGGTTCGATTAATACAACTTGTTGATTGCGATATCTTCTAGCTAACCAAGTGAAAATCTCAGCTGCACCGTTCCCTATAGCCAGTTGGTCTACTTTTACTTGATGAAATTTTGCTGCTGCTGTGCGAAACGGTTCTCCTTGTGGATCGGGATAAGTTCCGACCCGTTCTAGCATTTTGGGCCACTGTTCTGCCAAGAATGCAGGTGGACCGAACGGATGAACGTTTTCGCTGAAATCCACAATTTGCTCGGGGGGAGTGATTCCAGCTTGTTTATACAGATGTAGTGGATTAGCTCCGTGATTAGGCAATACCAAGCAAGACCCCTCCTAAAACAAATAAAATGAAAAATCCAATGGTGACTCGTTGCATGTGTCCAACAGTGTCATGAATATGTCGTGCTTCTAATGGATAAATCGGGATTCCCATTCGTGCACGGTAAGTCTCGACTCCACGATAACGATTTACACCACCGAGCTCAATGCCCAGTTGCACCGCTGTAGCCGCTTCTAACCAACCACTGTTTGGACTTGGATGCTTGGGTGCATCTTGTAGCCATTTCGCAAAACGCTGATGTAAGGACAGTGCCTGTTTGTTTTCTGTCATGATTAAAATCAAAAAGCCGGTTAACCGACTCGGAATGAAATTCAGCACATCATCGGTTTTTGCTGAAGCAAAGCCAAACTTCTCAAATTCCTCATTATGGTAACCGACCATTGAATCCAGCGTATTGACCGCTTTATACAACCATATTCCAGGTGCCCCAAGCAAAAATGCCCAGAATAATGGCGCGGTCACACCGTCGCTCGTATTTTCAGAAACCGTTTCAACAACGCCTCGCGTTATTTCACTTTCATTCAAGCCAGCTGTATCTCTGCCGACAATCCAAGATAATTTTTCACGTGCCAACACCATATCTTTATCGATCAGCGGCGTGTAAACATCCATCGCTGCGTCTTTTAAGCTCTTCTGGGCAAGTCCAGAAGCAATCAGTAAAGCTTCTAAGACAATTCCTACAAAAAGATTCAACGAGTACGCCAGTGCGACAACTAGATAAACAATCAAGAACACGGTCAAGGCAATAGTTCCTACTAACAAAAAGCCGTTTCGGTAGGCGTTTGCCCCCTTGTTCCAGCGACGCGTTAATGTGCTTATTGCTGTGCCGATCCAGCGAACCGGATGCGGCCAATTTGGCGGATCTCCAACGATACGATCGATGGTTAAACCTAGCGCTATAGCGATAATATGTGCCATTATCAATTTTTCGCTTTCGCTAGTTCATATAATTTGAGCGCTTCGACAGTACACTCAAAAACGCCAACACCGATTAATTTTCCAAGCTCGGTAATTGGTCCTGCATAAGGCAATTGTTCCCCTTGTTGCGTTGCCGCAACCAAACAACTATCAGTCGATGTTCCGGTTGCAATTGTGCCAGTCAGCGGATCTTCAACTTGCTCTTGTTGAAGTGCTTTCGTTTTGGCTTCAGTCGCCGTAATCATTGCTTGGATAAATGCTTCATCCGACAAAACTCCATTAACTAGTATCCATGTGTTGATGGTACCAACGCGTAGCGTACGTTCTACTGCTTTTGAGACATCCACACCGTTTCCAACGCCTGCAGTTACCGCAATAACGACCGAACCAAAAGGACCTGCATATTCTTTAACAATGGCATCTTGCGTTTGAACCGCTGTCATCATTCCTACTGTATCCGTCGTCTTCAAGCCATTTCCCGCAATATACTCCGTCATTTCGTGAACACTGTCATCTACATTATAAAACGCATCCACATGGCGGTTCATAAAATTCCGGAACCATCCGGAGCCTGCATTGACGACTGCTGAGGAAACCGTTTTTAACGGAATGGGGCTTTTGTATAGCACCATGTCTTTAGAAATCTGAAATTCTTCTGCCCGAATTTTGAAGATGGCTGAAGCATTCTTAACTCCTGGCAATAAAGTGATTTGCGGCTTTGGTAATTCAGGATGTGGGTGATTGCTAACTCGTGTCTTATAGACCCGTTCAATATCCTGTTCGCGAACCACTTCATGTGGTTCACCCATTCGAACAACTTGACCCCGGTCAAGCAACAATAATTGATCGCAATACATAGACGCCAAATTGATATCGTGAAAAATCGAAACAATGGTTAACTCTTTTTCAATAGCTTGCTTTTTAATGGTATCGAGCAATTCCTTTTGATGGTTAATATCTAAGTGGTTCGTTGGTTCATCTAATAGTAAAATGCCCGAATCTTGCGCTAATGCTTGTGCGACGAAAACACGCTGTTGTTCGCCACCAGACATCCGGTCAATTTGCGTTTTTTCATAATGGCTAATGTCCATCAAGCGCATGGCTTCTACAACGGTCCGCTCATCTTCTTCAGACCATGATGAAAACCAGCCCCCTTGATGCGGATACCTGCCAAGCGAGACCGTTTCTCGAACTGTATGGGAAAAGGCGTGTGTATGCAATTGAGGCAATACCGCCATTTTTTTCGCTAGTTCTTTAGCTGGAAAATCTGCAACCGACATACCTTCGATTCGAACTTCGCCGCTTTCAGCTGGTAATACACCACTAATTAATTTCATTAAGGTCGATTTGCCGCTACCATTTGGCCCTAAAATACCTAGAATAGAGCCTTTCTTCACAGTAAAAGATACGTCTTTTACGATATTTTTATCGCCGTAGCCACCTGTTAGACCATTTATTTCAAGCATTGTTAAGCCCCTCCTTTGCGCTGCCGGAAAAAGATAAAGGCAAATACCGGTGCGCCGATAAACGCCGTAATAACACCAATTGGCAATTCTGTTGGTGAGATAATCGTTCGTGATACCAAATCACAAACGATCAAAAGAGCGGCTCCATTAATAAACGACAAAGGCAAAACGTGGCGATGATCCGATCCCCATAATAAACGGGTCATATGCGGAACGACCAATCCGACAAAACCGATCGTTCCAGAAACCGAAACAGCCGCTCCTGTTAGTACCGATCCCCCAATCAAAATCGTCATTTTGCTCTTTTTGACATCTACGCCTAAGTGCTGCGCGCGTTCTTCACCAAACAGCATCGCATTTAATTCACGACGCTTTAGCCATAATATGAAAGAACCGATTAACACAAACGGCAACGCCATTCGAACATATGGCCAACCACGCATAGACACACTGCCGAGCAGCCACCCGATAATTTGCCGTAACTCTTCTCCTGTTAAAGCAATCATTAAAGAAATAATTGATCCAAGAAATGAACTAAAGATAATTCCAGTTAAAATGACCGTTTCCATTTTCATCGAGCGATCCACCAGTTTTGCAAAGCTCATAACGGCAAACATCGTCAGCAATGCTCCGATCATGCTCATAACCGGTAAGGTGAAGGGTCCTAAAAACGGTATCGAAATGCCAAAAAAGAGCGTCGTCACAGCGCCGACTGAGGCACCGGAAGACACTCCCAGGGTGTAAGGATCGGCCAATGGATTTTTTAAAAGCCCTTGGAACGCAGCACCCGCAATCGCTAGCGCTGCTCCAACAAGCCCTGCCAAAATTACGCGAGGCATGCGAATATTCCATAAAATATTGGCCGCCGCTTCATCTGATGACGGATTCCACAGCACAACTGGTGAAATAGAAACCGTTCCAACGGTCACCCCGAGCAATACGGCTCCTACTAAAATCAGCAGAGAGACGCTGTATGCTACTAGATGTTTACTCATTGAAAACATCAGGATAAACTGCCTGTGCCATTTCCATTAGTCCTGCAGTTAAACGTGGTCCTGAACGAGTGAGCATATCCGAATTTAAGCTGTAGATGGCATCTTCTTTAACAGCTGTTACTTCTGCAAAGCCGCCACGTTTTTTAATTTGACCGACTGCATCTTCAACATAATCGCCTTCTGTCGTGATCATAACATCCGGATTTGCTGCAACGATTGCTTCTGGGTCCATAATAACCCATCCTTCTAATTCGCCAGCAACGTTTTCCGCATTAATCAATGTCAACATTTCATCCATGAATGTGCCGCTTCCCGTTGTGTAAATGTCCGGTTGGCTGCCGACTTCTAAAAAGACCGTTTTGGGTTCTTCAATTGTTGCTGCCAGTTCTTCGATTTCAGCCACTTGGACTTCCATTTCTGAAACTAGTTTTTCTGCTGCTTCCATCGTTCCTGTCGCTTGTGCAATTTCTGTAATTGAATCGTAAACTTCTTCAAAACTAGCCGCATTTTGAACGACGAATACGTCAAGGCCTGCATCACGTAATTGTTGCAATCCAGCATCTCCAACACCTAGTCCCGATTCGTGTGCAAGTACTAAGTCTGGCTGAAGGCTAATAATTTTTTCTACATTAAATTCTTGTCCCCCAATTTTTTCAACATCCGTTGTTTCTTCTGGGTAGTTATCATAATCGGATACGCCGACCATTTTTTCACCTAATCCTAATTCATAAGCAATTTCTGTATTCGATGGAATCATTGAGACAATAGCTTCTGGCTCTTCTTCAATAACAATTTCATCTCCGACTGCATCTGTAATGGTTACCGGATATTCAACTTCCGCTACTTCTGCCGGTGGTTCTGCTGGTGTTTCGACATCCTCTTCAGGTGTTGCCGCATCTCCACATCCTGCTAGTAAAACGGCTGCTAATCCCGCTGTTGCTCCAAACTCCCAAAACTTGTTCATCATTAAAATCCCCCTAGAGTGTCGTGTTTTTGTTATAAAAAATCGCTGCAGGCGGACGCTGATTTGTGGACTACTTAAAACTGACACAAAACAAAATCCCCCGCAAAGTTCTGCGAGGGATTGAAAGGACGCCATAAAAAAGCATGCGCATCCAGCCTTTCCTCGCAGGCATATGGGTGTGTTGTCATAAAGGCAGGTCTCCTGGCTTGTGATCATTGGTGTTTGCACCTTCCCAAAGCATTGCTTCAGTGGCATATTGCAAATTCCTCTCACATACAGTGGCGGGACCGCGCCGGAGTTGAACCGGCTTCCCTTTTAACTCATGTTCTTAGACATAAGCACCTTTATGAATCGCTATTAAGTTCTAATTCTGTTTCATTATACACGTAACCGTTTAGCTTTCGCTTACATTTTTTCAGGAGCTTCGACGCCGACTGTTTTGAGTGCATTCGCTAACGTTGTTTTCACAGCCGTGATCAATGCCAAACGAGCACTTGTCATTTCGGCGTTTGCTGCATCTAATACTTTATTGGCATTGTAGAAACTATGGAAATTTGACGCCAATTCTTGAATGTACGTTGTAATACGGTGAGGTGCACGTTGTTTCGCTGCATCTGCGATGACTTGTGGGAAATCCCCAATTTTTTTCAAAACATCAATTTCTTTTTCAGAAGTCAACAAGTTTAAATGCTCTTCTGAAGCTAGTAAACCTTGTTCTTCTGCTTGACGCAAGATTGAGCTAATACGAGCATGCGCATATTGCGAGTAATAAACCGGGTTTTCGTTGGACTGTGAAACGGCCAAATCCAAATCAAAGTCCATATGCGAATCGCCTGAACGCATCGCGAAGAAATAACGAACGGCATCTAGTCCAACTAGTTCGACTAGTTCGCGCATCGTTACCGCTTTTCCTGTACGTTTACTCATCTTCATTTTTTCGCCGTCTTTGTACAATTGCACCATTTGAATAATGCTCACTTCAAGTGTATCACGGTCATAACCAAGCGCTTCGATCGCTGCTTTCATCCGTGGAATATAACCGTGATGGTCAGCACCCCAAACGTTGATCAGCTTGCCAAAACCGCGTTGCAATTTATCTTCATGGTAGGCAATATCCGGCATTAAATACGTATACGTGCCATCATTTTTAATTAAGACACGATCTTTGTCATCTCCAAATGTTGTTGACCGGAACCATGTAGCGCCTTCTTCTTCAAAGACATGACCATTTGCACGGAGCTTAGCTAATGCTTCATCGATTTTACCGTTTTTGTATAAGGATGATTCTGGGTACCATTCATCAAACTCAACGCGGAAGTTTGCTAAATCTTGTTGCAGTTTAGCTAATTCCACTTTTAACCCGTGTTGACGGAATGTTTCAAAACGCTCTTCATGCGTCATGCTAACAAATTTATCGCCATGTTCTTGAACCAGCGCTTCTGCGATGTCTTTAATATCTTGGCCACGGTAGCCATCTTCTGGCATGCTGTCGCCTTTGCCAAGTGCTTCAAAATAACGCGCTTCGATCGATAAAGCCAAATTGTTAATTTGGTTACCGGCATCGTTAATATAATATTCACGAGATACATCATATCCAGCCAAGTCTAGAATGTTGCATAGCGAATCGCCGACTGACGAGCCACGCGCATGCCCTAAATGCAGGTCTCCAGTTGGATTAGCCGAAACAAACTCGACTTGGATGCGCTCATTGCCGCCTGCCGTTGAACGCCCGTAATCTACTTTTTGCTCTAGTACCGTTTTGACAACGTCCTGCAAATAATCTTTTTTGATTGTAATGTTGATAAATCCGGGTCCAGCAATATCTACTGTTTGGATGTTCGCTGCATCTTTATCAAGATTTGCTACAATCGCTTCGGCAATTGCACGAGGTGGCTTTTTCGCCAAACGTGTTAATTGCATCGCAATATTCGTTGCATAATCGCCATTTGTTTTATCTCTCGGTGATTCCAACTGTACTTCAACTGATTCTGTTGTTAACTCTGCTTTTTCGATTGCTTCCGCAAATGCTGTTTTAATGGCGTGTTGAACTTGTTCTACTGCATTCATTATTTAGCCTCCATAAATTGTATTTCCATTTCGTATTCACCGACATGTTCTGACCCTAATGCCATATCGTATCGGACCTTGAATCGTGTATCACTGATCAACAGTTCATGCGCTTTCGTCGTCAACATAAACGATCCTTGTTCATTTGTCAGATTGCCGGTTTGTTCTTTATGTAATAAAAAAGGGAGCCGCATCTGCAAGCCGCCGCTTCTCATAATCACCGCTTCATTTTCTTGAAGTTTAACCATCGTCCGAATTTCAAGGTCATCTTGCTGCTCGGCATACTGCAAATAGCGCAGCTGGTTTTTCTCCGTTAATGTCCCTCGAGATTCCAATACCATTACTTGTTCTTCCATTTCCGGCTGACGGATCGTCGTTGTCAGTTTTATTTGTACTGTCTTTTGCATGTCTCTCCGCCTCCCCGTCAAATAATAACCTTCTCATTATAGCCCGATTCACTCGGCTTTTTCAATACAGCACCTATTGTTTGCGCCAGTTCTTTTTACCGGGACGTTGCGAATGGAGAAATTCGATAAATTTATAGCAAAAACCGACCCTTTTATTTTAGGGGCGGTTTATTTTCATTTGTATGATTGGGTTTATCTTGACTGAAGTCCTAGCAGTTTAATCAATGGTTTGATGGTTAAGCCTTGAATGACTAAAGAAAACAGGACGACCGCAAACGTTAAGATTAAAATCGTTTCACGTCCGTCGAAACTTGCCGGAAGACTTAATGCTAAGGCAATCGATAAGCTGCCTTTTAACCCGCCCCAGTTCAATAAAATCCGCTCTTTACGATTTAAGTCTTTAGCCGGCATTGTACTGAAAAACAGAGCAACAACTCTCGCCACTAAAACGATGACAATGGCCAATAAGATGATCAACCATTGGCCAGAAAAATCGATATTGCGAATTTCCAATCCGACAATCAAAAAAATTAACGAATTCGCAATAAGTGTGATGACGTCCCAAAATGTATTAATCGCATTTTTCGTTAACTCTGACATCCCGATTTTACCGCCGTAATCATTAAAAACAAACCCTCCTGCTACTACAGCGATGATTCCAGACACGTGTATATGCTCTGCGATAAAATAACTCCCGAAAAACAATAATGCAGAGATGGCAATTTCAAAAGGATAATCGTCATAAAAGCGAATAACTTGTGAAAAGAGGTACCCCAGAATGACACCAACCAATATGCCTCCTACAGCAAAACGAAGAAATAGCAACACACCACTGCCTAAGCCTGCCCAGCCCATATCAATATAAGTCAGTAAATAAACAGACGCGATTTGAAATAAGACGATCGCAATTCCGTCATTAAAAAGAGATTCGCCTTCCATAATTGTGGAAAGCTTTTCTGAAACCCCTGCAGATTTAAAGATGGATAAGACACTGATTGGATCGGTTGCGCTCATCAATGCCGCAAACGTAAAAGCGACCGCTAAAGGAAGACCTAGTAAAAAATGAGTTAAAAACCCGATCACAACAAACGATATAAATGTTCCACCTAAAGCAAGGCCTAATACGGTCTTTCTTCGTTTGTATAAATGATGAAAAGGAAGCTTTAACGTAGCATCACCAAGCAGGATAGGTAAAAACAAAGAAATGATGATCACTTGGAAAACTTCCGATTGTGTAATAAATTCTTCGGCCATGTCAATGAATGGAAATGGTAAGCTAGTCGTTCCCAGCAAAAGACCTACCAGAACTAATGCAATGGTGTCTGGTTGCTTGATTTTTCTGGCAATCCCGACAACTGTAATCGCAATGGCCAATAACACCAAGATTTGGATGAATACCTCATCAAACTCATGCATAAGTCACTGTCCTTTCTTTATTTATTGCTTTCTTCATCTATATCTCTTATTGGATTTTACTAAACGTAGCGTCCACTATTTCTGGAACCAAAAACAGACGGGAAAACAATTCGTTTTCTCCGTCTGCCTTATTTTAATGTTACTTCGTATAGGTAGTGACAAAAGAAGGTCGCGGAAAAATATTTGGTCGTTTGTCTATCCCTTCTTTTGTACCACGTTTTGCATGTGCATGACCATATGCTTGTGACTCTTGCCAATCTTTAAACGATTTCTCGTCTTTCCATAAAGTTAAAATAGTATAAGTATCCGAATAGAGCGGACGCAGTACACGTATTGCTGCAAAGCCAGGTTCTTTTTCTACCATTCCAGCTCTGTTTTGAAAACGCGATTCAAAAAGATCGCGACCTTCATCTGTTACCGGAATATTGTTAAAAACCGCGTAGCCGCCGTCCTCAATATGGCCCACAGCGTTTAACACTTCATACGCTTCTGCGTTGCGTAAAGTTGTCCCGTCTCCTGCCTCGTAAAGCACAACAGCTTCTTTCTCATTCTGTAACTGGGTCATGTTCGCATTTGGTTGGTCTGCCTTAATTTGTTCGACTTGATCTTGTGGCCCCGTCCATTTATACAATTTCATGCTACGCACCTCTTCTACTGGATTCTTTTTTTCATTTTACCGTTTTCAAGAGAAGTTTTCTAATTTAGGCTCTTGCCACCATAAGAAAACCCGCCTAGAAACATTCCAGACGGGTTTGACGGTCTATTTAATTGGCTGAAAAAACGCCGCTTCGCTAGCGCGTCTTACGCCCGTCGAATCTACACGGCCGCTTGCGCTTTTCTTATTGGCTAGCTCTAGCGGCTAGTCCCTCGGGGTCTTAAGTCAGCCCACTGCGGAAATCAAGATTTCCTGCGTGTTCTGTCTTAAGCCTGTCGGGACTGAACAGCCGCTTGCGCTTTTCTTTTTGGCTAGCTCTAACGCACAGCTCTTTGGGTCATAAGCCGTCTCGACTGTGCGGCAAAGAACGCCGCTTCGTCGATCCGTCTTATGCCCGGCAGAGCTACATGTGCGCTTGCGCTTTTCTTTTTGGCTAGCTCTAGCGCACAGCTCTTTGGGTCATAAGCCGTCTCGACTGTGCGGCAAAGAACGCCGCTTCGTCGATCCGTCTTATGCCCGGCAGAGCTACATGTGCGCTTTCGCTTTTCTTATTTCACCCAACCTAAAATCATTTCGCGCATTAATTTGCTTGCTGTGTTCGCTGTTTGGTCGGAATGATCGTACACGGGCGCTAGTTCTACAAGGTCAAAACCGACGACATTGACACCTGATGCTGCGATTGCATGGATAGAAGCTAGTAATTCGCGAGACGTGATACCGCCTGCGTCAACTGTTCCGGTTCCTGGTGCGTGTGCAGGGTCTAGTACGTCCATATCAATCGTGACGTACACATTGCGCCCTTCAAGTGTTGGTAAAACTTCTTTTAAAGGCTCAAGCACTTCAAATTTCGAAAGGTGCATGCCGTTTTCTTTTGCCCAGTCGAATTCTTCTTTCATCCCTGAACGAATACCAAATGAATAGACATTCTTCGGTCCGATATGATCTGCGATTTTGCGTATCGGTGTCGAATGCGAGTATTCTTCGCCTTCGTAGTTTTCGCGAAGGTCTGTGTGTGCATCAAAGTGAATAATTGCCAGATCATCGTATTTACTAGCGACTGCTTTCATTACGGGCAATGACACCAAATGCTCGCCGCCCATGCCCATAGGAATTTTTTCGTCCGCTAAAAGAGTGTGTACATACGTTTCGATTTCCGCTAAGCTTTTTTCCGGATTACCAAATGGTAACGGAATGTCGCCTGCATCAAAAAACTTAACGTCTCCTAGCTCGCGGTCAAGGTACGGGCTATATTCTTCTAGTCCAATTGAAACTTCGCGAATTTTGTTCGGACCAAAACGAGAACCCGGACGGTAACTAACTGTCCAGTCCATCGGCATGCCGTAAAGAACCGCTTTGGATTCTTCGTAATTCGGGTGGCTTTTGATAAATACTTTTCCTGAATACGTTTCGTCAAATCTCATGTGTTATTCTCCTGTCAAATCTTTCACGAATTTCGGTAAAACAAACGCAGCGTTGTGTAACTCTGGCGTGTAGTATTTCGTGTCGATTTCATGGAAACGTTCTGCTGGTACTTCTAATGGGTTGTACTTTTTCGAACCGATTGTGAAGGCCCACAAACCACTTGGGTATGTTGGAATGTTCGCCAAATAAAGACTAGTAATTGGGAAAATTTCTTTTACATCACTTTGCACTTGTTTGATTAAATCTGCTTTAAACCACGGGTTGTCCGATTGCGCGACGAAAATACCGTCTTCTTTCAAGGCTTTTGAAATCCCTGCATAAAAGCCTTTAGAGAACAAGTTTACAGCTGGTCCAACGGGTTCAGTTGAATCTACCATAATCACGTCAAACTCGTTATCTGATTCTGCGATGTGCATGAACCCGTCTCCAACGATAACTTCCACACGTGAATCTTCTAAGCCTGACGCAATACTCGGCAAGAATTTTTTTGAGTACTCGATTACTTTTCCATCAATGTCGACAAGTGTTGCTTTTTTAACAGACGGGTGCTTTAAAATTTCACGAATTACGCCGCCATCACCGCCGCCAACGACTAAAACGTTCTCAGGGTTAGGGTGTGTAAACAAGGGAACGTGTGCAACCATTTCGTGATAAACAAATTCGTCTTTTTCAGAAGTCATGACCATGCCATCTAAAAACAACATATTGCCCCACTCTGCTGTTTCTGCCATTTCAAGATATTGAAAAGCTGTTTGTTCTGTATGAAGGGTTTTATTGATTTTCATCGTAATCCCAAAGTTTTCTGTTTGCTTTTCTGTATACCAAAATCCTGCCATCTATAATCAAACTCCTTTTCATTCTGAATAAAATCCACTTAAAAAAGTATAAGTGTTTTCAAAAAAAGTGCAATATTTATTTCATACTCCTCTTTACCCGCTCAAAGCTGCACTACACTAAAAATAAAAAGGTTTTCTGTGCAGGGAACTTTTTCCCTTCACAGAAAACCTTTTTAAATCCTGATGGTGCGGAGAAAGAGACATGAGGCATTGGGCTTGGGTTTTATCGCAATGGCTCACGGCACTTGCTCGCTATCAGGTGTCCTAGCTTTCTATTGAAAAGCTGTAGTTCTAGTGTACTGCCTTTTATAAACAACTTCAACCATCCGGTAGACGCAATTTGAAATGTCATACTCTGTTCAAAAAGCATTTTATTATTACAGGAACACGTTTTTTATCATCTGCCTAAGTCTTGATGAAGTTGCTCTGAGCTATTGTTCCACATTTCTGCGTTATGCGATTCTAAATAGTCGGCCAGTACGCGTTTTGATGGCTCATCCATTTGGTCCACAAGAATTTTGCGTTTCATTGATTTGTCCATGCGGTTCACATGATCTGCTAAAATTTTGTAGCCTCTTCGTTTTTCACGATTAACCACCATTTCACACGCTGCAACTCCGGCGTAATAAGGGCCTACCGGATTAAAATCGATGGTGATCCACACAAGCCAATAATCTTTGCCACTTGCCGAATCTTCTCGGTTAGTTGTAAATTTAATGCCGCGCTCTACTTCACTGCGGGCATGCATGGCACCGATATCAATAAACGCTTCTTGCTCTTCTACGTCAATAAATAAGGGAGAAACATTCTCCAAAGATAGAGACCCAATGCCATAACCTTTATGGCCGTCCGTTGGATCATTTTTTATAATGGTAAATCCTACTTTTTGTTTTGGTTTTTCTTCATTCGCCATTGTCTGAATCCTCCGTTCTGCTATGATGATAGTATTCTTAAGAAAAGGAGCTGTATTCATTATGCCATACGTTACTGTAAAAATGCTCGAAGGTCGCACAGAAGACCAGAAACGCGCACTTGTTGAAAAGGTATCCGAAGCTGTTTCTGAAACGACAGGCGCACCAATCGAAAACGTAACCGTCTTTATCGAAGACATGAAAAAAACAGATTACGGCACAAAAGGCAAACTCTTTAGCGATCAATAAAGAAAAGCGGAAATGGCCGTTCAGCTTCGACAAGCATAAAGCGCGCTGGCGAAGCGACGTGTTTTCAGCCGCACAGCCAGCGTGACTTATGACCCGAGGAGCTAGGCACTTGCAACTGGACCATAGAAAAGTGAAAGCAGCCGTGTAGATTCGACGGGCATAAGACGCGCTGGCGAAGTGGCGTGTTTTCAGCCGCACAGCTAGAGTGACTTATGACCCGAGAATCTGGCTGCTGGAACTGGACAACTCGAAAAGTGAAAGTGCCTGGTCAGCTCCGATAAAAGCTAGATTAGGCATTTCCCATAAAATAGCCGAAAAACTCCCGTTACGGGAGTTTTTTCGTTTGCTGCTTGTTATGAGCTCAATTCCGCAATAAAGGCAAAAGAATCTTCTATCTCTTCTACTGTAAAGTTAAGTTTTCCTTTGACGATGTGTAGCTTGTCAATTTGTTCCTGATGGGGTAAATTATCAAAATACAAGAGTGTTGCGGTTAACTCTAAAAAACGGCCACTTTTGGCGTTCAGTTTTTCAGCAGTCGCTGGGTTTTCTAAAATAGAGGTGCCCAAAACCTTGCGAAACTCCTGACCTTCTTCTGTTACCGTATATTTATATTGAACATAAGAACCTTTATCCTCCAATGCCTCTGATAAAAATCCCATGTCGCATAACTCCTCTACACGAGCAGTCAATTCCTCTGAATACGGTCCATAAATATGAAACTCGTATTTTTCCTGAAACGGAATGTCCAACTTCTTCATAATGTAAATCATTTTCTGCAATTTCTTGCGACCGGTTACACCTTCTGCAGTGGCAATAAAATCCACAATTTTTGCGTGTTCTTGGAGCAACTAGACCCCTCCTTCTCGAAGCATTTCCAAAATCTGCTGCTTGATGGCTGTCTTTTTGCCGTCGATCAATAGTTCAGCTGGAAAATACAATTTATAATCCGTTCTGCGTTTACCTGAAATCGCATCCACAATTTGTGACAAGCGTGATAATTCTTTAATATCACCATTTGGCATTAACAAATGAATTGGCAAACGTTCTTCTTCTTCACCCGGGCGATAAAAATCATAAGGCAAGTCAGAAGTTGAATCATCAATCAAATAATACTCTGGGTCTATGCCGGCAGAACGAAACAATTCGGTCAACTCGCCCAGCTTCTTGTAATTCTTGGCTGGGTCAAAATCGACATATTGAAACAAACGCCTGTTGACAAATCGGTCGCACAAGTCCGAAAGAATCGGATCGCGTTCGGTCATCCATAATTGAAAATAAGTCATTAAGACGCCTTCATCTAGCGCCAAATAGTCTTTCAACGTAAAACTGCGGTCAAAAAATGATAAGAAATGAGTTGGAGGTTGTTCGAATTTATAGCCATTTCCACTCAATTCTTTTGCCCGTTGAAGGATTTTCCGTAAAATCACTTCTGCACTGCGCGCAACTGGATGGAAATACACTTGCCAATACATTTGATAGCGGCTCATGATGTAATCCTCAACTGCATGCATGCCACTCGATTTGATCACCACTTGATCCCCTAGTGGGCGCATCACCCGTAGAATTCGCTCCATATCAAAATGACCGTACGAAACCCCTGTATAATAAGCATCGCGCTGAAGATAATCCATGCGATCCGCGTCGATTTGACTAGAAATCAACGACACAACCTGTTTATTTGAATACGTTTTAGCGATAACTTCTGCCACTTTCGTCGGAAACTCTGGTGACACGTTCTGAAGAATTTCGTTAACCTCAGTATTTCCAAGCAGGATTTTCCGTGTAAATTCTTCGTGATCGACAGAGAAAACTTTTTCAAATGAATGCGAAAACGGACCGTGTCCCAAGTCGTGAAGAAGCGCTGCGCACAACACCACTAACCGTTCATTTTCATCCCATTCTGGACGACCGTGAAAAATATCATCCGAAATCCTGCGGACGATTTCATAAACGCCAAGCGAATGGTTGAACCGACTATGTTCAGCTCCATGAAAGACTAAATATGAAGTGCCCAATTGCTTGATCCTGCGCAAACGCTGAACTTCGCGCGAATTGATCAAGTCCCAAATCACTTGGTCGCGCACGTGGACATATCGATGAACTGGATCTTTAAAGACTTTTTCTTCGGCTAATTTTTGTGTTGCGTAACTCACCCGCGCACCTCCGTTTTTTCATGTAACAGCTATTCTACACCAGTGCCACAATGCTATTCAAGAGGACGTTCTAGCATTTTTCGGTTCCGCTCAACTACACGATCTAAATAAAATCCGTATAACTCTGTTTCAACAGGCTGTAGCGCCATCGGTACTGGTGACCCCATCAAAGCATGTAAATCTACAACAACTTCTTGGACAGTAATTTGTCTTGCCAATAGTTCACTAAGCGATGCCATTGTTTCTGGTTTTATTTCAGGATAGGCAAACTTTGTTTCTTCGCCTTGGAGTCCCGCTTTGTAAAAGTCACGAATGACCTCTGCACGTTGTGCGCCACTACCCTCAATACATAAATAAACTTGAACAGCGATGCCGCGACGAATCCGGCGCTGTGAAATGCCCGCGAATTTCCGACCCCCAATGCTGAGATCGTAAGAGCCTGGACAATACGATCCCACGATTTCGTAGGCGTCAATATCCGCTTCAGGGAATAATTCACGCACCAAATCGAGCATTAAGTCGTAACCCGCTGAGATATCGATGGCGTTGTCTTTTTCCGATAGCACGAGCGAGATGTTTAAAACGCCGGCATCCAGCACAACTGCCAGTCCTCCTGAATTCCGTACAATCGGCGTAAAGCCATGGTCTTTTAATACATCCATGCCTTTTTCAATATGCGGCAAACGATGATCTTGGATTCCTAACACTACCGTATCGTCGTGCACCCATGTTCGAACGGTTGGTGCGCTTTTTCCGGATCCCACCAACTCACATAAGGTATCGTCTGCTGCAAATGATTCAAGCGCAGAGCGACTTTTCGCGCTTAACGATTGATCCCAAAAACGCCAAGCTGTTTCTTCAAAAAATAACGGCATATTTATTTCTCCTCTTTCTGCAATTCCATGTCTCTAGTTTACTCTTTTCAGCAAGCGCTGAAAACCCGTGGACGTCATGTCAAATTAGTGACAGCCATTTGTTTTAAAGGAAGTTGTATGGCCAGTGTGATAAACTGATTGATGAGAGATTTACATTAAAAGGAGTGTTTGAGTAATGAATGAAGCTGCAATTACATTAGACGGCTGGTACGTTCTCCATGATTTCCGCTCAATGGACTGGGTTTCGTGGAAAATGCTAACGGACGAAGAACGCCAATTCGCGATCGACGAATTCCAAGCATTCATGGACAAAATCAACCAAGCTGATGAAAATAAAACCGGCGCACATGCCTTGTATTCAATTGTTGGCCAAAAAGCTGACTTGATGTTAATGATGTTGCGTGAAACGATGGACGAATTAAACGAACTTGAAACAGAATACAACAAATTGACATTGATTGCTTATACAGTTCCTACGTACTCATACGTTTCAGTTGTTGAGCTTTCTAACTACCTTGCCGGAAAATCAGATGAAGATCCTTACCAAAATCCGCATATCCGTTCTCGTCTATACCCAGAACTTCAACGTTCGCAGTATATTTGCTTCTATCCAATGGACAAGCGTCGCGACGGTGATGATAACTGGTACATGCTACCAATGGATACACGTAAAGAATTAATGCTATCTCATGGTAAAATCGGCCGTAGCTATGCTGGTAAAGTCAAGCAGATCATTTCTGGGTCTGTCGGCTTTGATGACTACGAATGGGGCGTTACTTTGTTTGCAGACGACGTTCTTCAATTCAAAAAGTTGATCTACGAAATGCGTTTTGACGAAGTCAGCGCGCGTTACGCAGAATTTGGTTCATTCTATGTAGGCACACGCCTAAATGCCGAACGCACGACTAAAATGTTAGAAGTTTAATTGATCTATATTGAAAAGTCGCCTTTTAGGCGACTTTTTCTATTTGAATTTTTGTGACCGCACCTCGTGAAGAGATTTCCAGCAAACTTTTATGAATTTATTCCAATTATTTGGATATACTGTCCGAATGGAACAAAATACTGTCCGTTTCACGACAAATACTGTCCGAATTCCATCGAATACTGTCCGAATCGTATACTTTACTGTCCAAACGGCAAAACGACTCAAAAAAAGGGCAATTCGCGCGAAGCGAATTGCCCTTTTCAACGTCATTACAATGCTTTGGCTGCAGCGATAATGACCATGACCCAAGCGGCGATAAACGCAATGCCTCCGATTGGGGTAATAGCGCCAAGAACGCCGATTCCTGTCAAACTTAATACGTATAAGCTACCTGAGAAAATAACAATTCCGGCAAGCATTAAATAACCGGCCCAACTTAATGAACTGAGTGATCCGAGTAGCGTTGAACTCATCAAGATTGCGACAACGATCAAGCCAATCGAGTGAAACATTTGATACTGTACGGCAGTTTGCCATGTATCCAAATACTTGTCTGCAACACGACCTTCTAAAAGGTGTGCGCCAAATGCGCCGAACGCTACAGATAAAAGAGCGTTAACCGCTCCAGCAATTAAGAAAAACTTCATAGTCGACTTCCTCTTTCCATTTAAAATTCAAACAGCGAATCGCCGTTTGCGTCTTCTTCTTTCAGCTTGTTGACGGCAGATACTGTCTGCGTTTGCGGCTGAGGGGAAGAAAGTGGTACGGCACGTGGGGTTTGAATGTCGCTCATCGGTTGCTCGTCTTCTAACAACAAATCACATAATGCACGAATGGCTACGACTGAGTCGCGAAACTTTGAAGAATCGCCATTCCGAGCACGCGTCGTATGCTTGTCGATTTCATTTAAAATACGCGTCGTATCGATGGACATGATACAGCCCCTCTCCGTTTTGATTTAATTCCAGTTTAACACGTCCACCTGCTACAGTTCAGTCCAAACAAAAATCAATAGGCTGTTGTCCGCGGCTTTGTAACAGACTGTTCACTTTTGAATAAGGCCGACTGCCAAAAAATCCACGATGGGCGCTGAGCGGACTTGGATGAGGCGCTTCAAGCACATCATGTTTATCGAGGTCAATCAGTCGTTTTTTCATTTGGGCAGGTTTGCCCCATAATATAAAAACAATTGGCTCTTCGCGCTCGGACAATTTACCAATCACGCTGTCCGTAAACGTCTCCCAGCCTTTGTTGCGATGCGAATGTGCTTCTCCTGCTCTTACTGTCAATACGCTGTTCATCATTAAAATGCCCTGGTCGGCCCATTTCGTTAAAGTGCCATCTTTTGGTTTTTCGCAACCAATATCTTCTTTTAATTCTTTCAGCAAATTCTGTAAGCTTGGCGGATGCGCTACTCCGGGTAAAACAGAAAAACTAAGTCCATGTGCTTGGTTGGGACCATGATACGGATCTTGTCCGAGAATAACGACTTTTACATCGCGATAGGAAGTATGTTCAAAGGCAGACCAAATATTTTCCATTGCAGGATAAATCGTTTGCTCAGCGTATTCTTCTTTCAAAAACGCACGCAGCTCCAAATAATACGGTTTGTCGAATTCTTTACCGATGACCTGCTGCCAATCGTTGTGAAAAATTTGTTTTTTCAACTCCATCACTCCTCGAACTCGACTGTAACATCATAATTGACCAAGCCGAACATCTCTTGAACAGAACGCGCAGCATTATCTTCGGCCGTCTGTAACACACCTTGACCTTCCGTTTCTTGAAGCATCAACTTTTTAGCTTCTTCTGCCAGTTCGTAAGCTTCAGAAATGTCAGCCCCGCTGCGAAACAGCCCTTCATACGAATAAACTTCTACTTGATCCATAAACAATTCCGGTCCTCCTAGAAATTCTGCTGGGGGCAATGTTAATGTCGCTGTTTGAGCATCTTCATCGAGTACTATATCGTCTTCAGATACTTTGGAAAAATCAATTCCAGCTCGTACTGACCCTGGAATAACGACCAGTAATTGCCGTTTTGTACCAGGCAAATCGAGACCAATCTCCTGACCAAATAATGAATTGTCCTCGCGTTCGATAATCACTTTCGAAAAAGCTTCCGCTGTGGACAGTTCATTCAAGTCCTGAATTTGTTCTAAAAAAGCGCCTTTACTTTCTGTGAAGGTGCTGCCTTTAATCATCCAAAAAGTTCCAAGGGGCAAGGCCACTAAAAGTAATAGTAAAACCACAATGAGCACTAAAAAAGAATTGCGAAAAACACTCATCATCAGTTTGGCATATTTCCAGAAGCCAGATTCTTTCGTATCCCCTTGCTCTTTCATTTCTTCTAACAACCGTTCGATTTCAGTCATCCGTGGATCTTTAGCCAAGATATCCCCTACTTTCTTATGTTCTATTTATCCAGCTTCATGGTACGATTGTCCAAAGGAGCGATTACGATGGCCGATTGGCGCGAAAAGATTACGAGTGTTTCAAAAACGAAAGGCACAACAGCTCCTGAAAGCGCAAAGCGCGCTGGACTAGGCTGTTTAGGTGTAATTATTGCTGTTGTTTCTATTCTAACATTACTTATTACGATTGGTCTTTTCAAAAGCGGCTTTGTTTTAATGGGCATTTTTGCGACTGCCTTTTTGCTTATTTGCGTTGCAACTACCGTTTTACTGCTTGTCCCGAATAAGCGTAATTCGTTGTAAACACTCGAAATTTTGTTAAAATAGTGGCAAAGACAATCCAATTTAGAGGAGCTAACCTAATGACACTCAAAAAAACCTTAACCATTGCTGGATCAGATACTTCTGGCGGTGCAGGCATACAAGCAGACCTTAAAACATTCCAAGAACACGGAACTTATGGCATGAACGCATTAACGGTCATCGTCACAATGGATCCTGAGAATGGCTGGAGTCATGGGATTCATCCGATCGCATTAGATACATTAGACGCCCAGTTGAAAACAGCATTTTCTACAGGGGTTGACGCTTTGAAGACTGGTATGCTCCCAACTGTAGACATCATTGAAATGGCCGGCAAAGCCATTGCAGACTCTGGAATCAAAGACGTTGTCATTGATCCCGTTATGGCTTGCAAAGGGGAAAACGAAGTGTTGTTCCCTGAAAATGTGGATGCCATGATAAAGTATTTATTGCCAAACGCCAAAGTCGTGACACCCAACTTGGTAGAAGCAGGCAATTTATCCGGAATGGGCGTGTTGAAAACTGTTGAAGACATGCAAGCGGCCGCTGAAAAAATTCACGCACACGGCGCAGAATTTGTGGTCATTAAAGGCGGCAAACAGCTCCAGCATGAAAAAGCAGCGGACTTATTGTTTGATGGCAAAACACATTATTTACTGACATCTGAAAAAACAGATACCACTTATAACCACGGCGCAGGTTGTACCTTCGCTGCTGCGATTACCGCGAACTTAGCAAACGGGCAATCTGTTAAAGACGCTGTTCTAAATGCGAAATTTTTTGTCGCAACAGCAATTCAGCACGGCTGGAAGCTGAACGAATACGTTGGTCCAGTTATGCACGGTGCCGCTTCGAAATTCACAAAACCTGAAGTCATTGTGACTGAATTATAAGCAAGAACAAACGCGTGCCGGATTTTCTTCGGCGCGCTTTTTTTGCGGTCCAATTTTGTTGCTGTTGAAATGAGGTACGGTTGTTAGCCTCCTATCTGCGGGCGAATTCTCAGGACAATCTTAGCTTTACAAAGCAACCTAATCGCATTCTCACACATAATTCCTTATACTGAAAGAATACCGATTTTATAGGAGGAACATCATGGAATTAGTTGAAGTAAAAAAATTACAAGTCCAACTGGATGCTTTTGCCGGTAAAGATGTTTACCTTCATTTGGAAACAACCAACGGCTCCTATGCCTCACATTTTAACGAAAGCTTTTTCAACGCCGGCGCATTTATCCGGAACGTTGTGATCAATTACGAACTTGGAAAAGTGGTTGGTGACAGTCCGCACCGTGTTGGACTAAAATTACCGCATGGCTGGGTCTACGCACAAGGCATTACGCATTACGAATTAGACGAAGAGGGTCGGCTGTTGCTTGCCGGACACGCCGGAGACGGAAAACTAGCGGTTGCGCTTGAAATTAGCGAAACACCGTTTAGTTATTAAAGGAGGGACACATAATGACAATTCCACACGAACGTCATGTGCTGGTCGTCTTCCCTCACCCGGATGACGAAGCATTTGGTGTTTCCGGAACGATCACGACACATATTCAACAAGGCACCCCTGTTACATACGCCTGCCTAACACTTGGCGAAATGGGACGCAACTTAGGTAATCCGCCCTTTGCTACGAGAGAATCGCTCCCTGTAGTCCGCAAAAAAGAACTTCAAGCTTCTGCAGACGCAATGGGATTAACCGATCTTCGAATGATGGGCTTGCGTGATAAAACCATTGAGTTTGAAGATGATGAGAAAATGGTTAAGATGATGACGGATTTGATTGAAGAACTCAATCCTTCAAAAATCATCACCTTTTACCCGGACTTTGCGGTCCATCCAGATCATGAGGCAACAGCACGCGCTGTTGTTCGTGCTGTCCGCCGAATGAAAGATCGGCCAACACTTCACGGCGTAGCTTTTGCAAATAACACGGTGGAGATGCTCGGCCAACCTGATGTCGTTTTTGACATCCGTGAAGTCCGTGAGCAAAAAATGAATTCCATGAAAGCCCATATTTCACAAACAGCTTGGATGCTGGAAGAAATGGAACATAAGCTTCAGCAAGGTGATACTGCTACAGAAAACTGGTTAACCAAAGAACGTTTTTATCATTATCGCTGGCATGAAGATTTCGAAAAATCCTTCTAAAAAACACCCTTCAACTTTTTCTCAGTTGGGGGGTGTTTTTTTAAGGCATTTTCAGATAATATAAACATTGGTTATAAAAGCGTTTACATAGGGGAAAGCGTTGTATAATCAGTTATTATTATGTGTATTCATGCACGGAGAAAAGGGGAATTATTTGTGAAAAAGTTTTCTACTTCAACATGGTTATTGTTTTTGATTCCTTCTTTACTCGGAATCCTATTGTTTTTGGTGCCAATTCCAACTGAAGATGGCTGGATGGTAACTATAGCAGTTCTTGCTAACCTTATGGCTGGAGCGATCGAATCCATCGTACCGTGGATTATGATGGGCATTTTAATCGTAGCCGCTCTCGGTTCATTGTTCTTTATCACTAAAAAAGTTAATGAAACTGACTATGTTTCATTTATCGACAAGCTCTTTAATGTCAATCTATTTTGGACGATTGTTCGGATTCTCGGCGCGGTTTTTGCGGTTATGGTGTTGTTCCAAGTCGGTCCTGAACCTATCTGGAATGAAAATACCGGCGGACTTCTTTTATCTGGAGACGGTTTACTGTCTTTCCTTTTCACTATTTTTCTTTTTGCTGGATTGTTTCTTCCCCTCTTGATGAACTTTGGCTTATTGGAATTTTTCGGTACGATAATGGTAAAAATCATGCGTCCACTTTTCCGCTTGCCAGGTCGCTCATCTATTGATGCTTTGGCGTCATGGGTTGGAGACGGTACCATTGGTGTTTTATTGACAAGCAAGCAATATGAGGCAAACAGATATACGCAGCGTGAAGCAGCGATTATCGGAACCACGTTCTCCGTTGTTTCGATTACTTTTGCTATTGTAGTCATACAGGAAATTGGCCTCGGCACCTATTTCCTTCCGTACTACGCTACTGTTATCTTAGCAGGTATTATTTTGGCATTGATCATGCCACGCCTTTACCCGCTGACAAACAAACCGACTACATTCATGGACGGGTCACCTCAAGATTCTCAATCTGAAGATGTTCCACAAGGCTATAATGTCACTTCTCACGGAATTGAAAATGCTTTGACAAAAGCTGAAGAAAATCGTTCAGTTAAAAAGTTTTTTGAGGATGGTTTTAAAAATGTACTGGATATGTGGATTGGTGTTGCACCAGTTGTAATGGCATTTGGTACAATTGCATTGATTTTAGCCGAATATACACCTGTGTTCAGCATTCTTGGTACACCGTTTGAACCATACCTGCGATTGCTTGGTGTTCCAGAAGCAGCTGAAGCCGCTCAATTAATGGTTGTTGGCTTTGCTGATATGTTCTTACCTGCTATTCTTGGTGCAGACATCGAGTCTGAAATGACACGTTTTGTCGTCGCTACCATGTCCGTCACACAATTGATTTACATGTCCGAAGTTGGTGGATTGTTACTTGGATCCAAAATCCCTGTCAACATCCTGGACCTGATCATCATCTTCTTGCTTCGTACAATTATCGCTTTGCCGATTGTTGTAGGCGTTGCGCACTTGTTGTTTTAATCCACACAAAATGCCATCCGCAAATTGCGGATGGCATTTTTTATTGTCTTAAACTAGTTGAAGCTTTTTTTTTAGCTTTTCTAACATATCGACAGTCATTGCATCTAAGTCATATGACGTTTTAAAGCCCCATTCGGCTTTCGCAGCCGATGCATCGATATTGTCTGGCCAGCTATCTGCAATTTCCTGTCTCACCGGATCAACTGCGTAAGACATTTTGAAGTCGGGAATGTGCTTTTGGATAGACGCTGCAATTTCTTCAGGCGTGAAACTCATTGCTGTTACGTTAAATGCATTACGGTGAATTAATTGATCTGAATCTGCTTCCATCAAGTCGACAATCGCTTGCAGCGCGTCAGGCATATACATCATGTCCATAGCTGTTCCTTCTGCAATATATGAAGTGTAGCTTGCTTTTTCAATTGCTTGGTAATAAATATCGACTGCATAATCAGTTGTGCCGCCGCCCGGTTGTGCTACGTTCGAAATAAGTCCTGGGAAACGAACACCGCGTGTATCGACACCAAATTTCGTGTGGTAATAATCGCAGAGCAATTCACCAGCTACTTTATTAACGCCGTACATTGTTGTTGGACGCTGTAACGTATCTTGTGGCGTATCTTTCTTAGGTGTTGAAGGACCGAACGCTCCGATAGAACTAGGCGTAAAAAATTGCATTCCTAGCTTGCGAGAGGCTTCAAGTGCATTTACAAGCCCCCCCATGTTCAAGTTCCAAGCAAGTAATGGTTTTTCTTCAGCAGTCGCTGATAATAGAGCCGCCATATGAACCATCGTGTCTGCACCGAAATCTTTTGCTAAATCGTACATTCTCTGTGCATCTGTTACATCCAAAATTTCAAAAGGTCCTGATTGATCGGCAGTTTGCCGTATATCTGTTGCTAAGACATTATCATTGCCATATATGCTGCGCATTTTCCCAACAAGTTCTGACCCTATTTGTCCTAAAGCACCTGTAATCATAATTCGTTCCATTTCCAACACTCCTTTTCCCCAAAAACATTTGTCCTGTCCAAAAAAACAAAAATATCCCTATAAACCTTGTCAATTAAAGCTTTCCTATTAAGTCATTATAAGATGTTCTTTTTAAAAATACAAATATTTTCTGCAAAATCCACCTGAATAGCTACTTCTATTGATGAAATAGCCTTTGTAAGTCTTTGATCATTGATAACCCAAAAATTTTGGACTTATTTTCTATGTCTGCATGGTCGGAGAACAGGAAAAGACATGCTATAATAGACCAACTTTAGGATTTCTTTTGATTAGTCAGCAATTGTTCTTTTTTTTAGCTTTAAAACCAACTATACAAGTAGGTTAAATAAACTTTGTATTTTGGTTGTCTAGCTTAGGAAAAAAATAAGAAGATACACATTCAAAAAGAAATTATCTAGATTAAAACTACAAAGGAATTGAGGAGATTATTGATGAAAAAATTTAGTTTAACGTTTTTATTAGTAGGAATAATGTTCGTTTTAGCTGCTTGCAGCGGTTCAAAGGAAGAAGATCCAACGACAGATGATGCCAGTAAATCCGAAGACGATGTATTAGCTAAAGTCCAAGAAGAAGGAACGTTGGTCATTGGTACAGAAGGCACATATCCGCCCTTCACGTTCCATGATGCCTCAGGAGAACTAACTGGTTTTGATGTTGAAATTGCACGCGAAGTGGCTGATCGCCTCGGTGTAGAAGCTGAATTCCTTGAAACACAATGGGATGCCATGTTTGCAGGGTTGGATGCTGGTCGGTTTGATATGGTAGCCAATCAAGTCGGTATTAATCCAGAACGCCAAGAAAGCTATGAGTTTTCAGATCCATACATTACGTCGACTGCAGTCCTAGTAGTCGCTGAAGATAATAATGAAATTAAAAGCTTCGAAGATTTAAAAGGTCAGTTGTCTGCACAATCGCTCACAAGTAACTACGCTGAAACAGCAACTTCTTTTGGCGCAGAGCTTGAAGGGGTTGAAGGGTTTAACCAAGCGATTGAATTATTGAATTCTGGTCGCGTGGATGCAACCGTTAACGATAATTTAACCGTCTTGGATTTTCTGAAACAACGTCCAGATGCGAAAGTAAAAGTAATAGATAAATCAGAAGATGCTGCACAAAGTGGGCTACTATTTAGAAAAGGCAGCGGCGCAATAGTAGAAGAAGCAAACCAAGCATTAGCTGACATGATTGAAGACGGCACATACGATGAAATTTCAGAAAAATGGTTTGGTGAAAATGTACTTGAATAGTATTTTTTCTGATCCGGTCAGAATGGAACGACTTGTGGATATTGCGCAATCCTCATTTCTTCCTTTGATCGAAGCAACACTTCAATTTACATTACCTTTATCGATTATCTCTTTTATTTTCGGTTTGATATTGGCGGTTTTGACAGCGCTGGCTCGAATTTCCACAGTTAAGATTTTTCAACTTATCGCACGTGTTTATGTTTCCATTATTCGTGGGACACCTTTACTCGTTCAATTGTTCATCTTATTTTATGGATTGCCGACACTTGGCATCACAATCGATCCATTCCCAGCAGCAGTCATTGGTTTTTCGCTGAACGTCGGCGCTTATGCGTCTGAAGTGATTCGGGCAGCGATCTTGTCCATTCCAAAAGGGCAATGGGAGGCAGCCAATACCATTGGCATGTCCTACACGCAATCGCTGCGGCGTGTCATTTTGCCACAAGCATCGCGCGTTTCTTTGCCTCCCTTGTCCAATACCTTTATCAGTTTAGTCAAAGATACCTCTCTTGCTTCCCTAATTTTAGTTACCGAAATGTTCAGAGTCGCACAGCAAATTGCCGCAACCAATTATGAATTCCTGCTATTATACGGTCAAGCGGCATTGCTGTACTGGGTCATTTGCTTTGCCTTGTCATTAGTCCAAGGCAGGCTCGAACATCGTTTTGACCGTTATGTTTCCAGATAATACACGCAGGTTACTGAATGCAGTAAGGAGTTCAATATGATTTCAATAAAAAATTTGCATAAAAAGTTCGGTCAACTCGAAGTATTAAAAGGCATCGATACAGATGTTCAAAAAGGACAAGCAATTGTCGTGATTGGTCCCTCTGGTTCTGGAAAAACGACATTTTTACGGTGCCTAAATACGTTGGAAACCCCAACTTCGGGTTTAGTAACAATTGGTGAACAAACGGTCGATTTCGCTAAACCATTATCAAAAAAGCAAATCATGGCTTTTCGTAAACAATCCGCCATGGTCTTTCAGCATTATAATTTATTTCCTCACATGACCGCTCTTGAAAACGTCATGGAAGGACCCATTACTGTTCAAAAACAAAACAAAAAACTAGCTAAACAAAAAGCAGAGCAATTGCTCATAAAAGTTGGGCTCGGCGAAAAAATCAATGACTACCCGTTCCAACTGAGTGGTGGTCAACAACAGCGCGTCGGTATTGCGCGAGCGCTAGCACTCGAACCGAAAGTCATGCTCTTCGACGAACCAACATCTGCACTCGATCCCGAATTAGTTGGTGAGGTGCTACAAGTTATGAAAGATTTAGCCGCTGAAGGCATGACGATGGTTGTCGTGACACACGAAATGCGCTTTGCCAAAGGCGTCGCTGATGAAGTATTGTTTATGGACGAAGGACGCATCGTCGAACGCGGCAAGCCGGAAGACATTTTCAATCACCCAACTGAAGAACGAACCAAACGTTTTTTGAGTTTAATTCAAGATACGGATTAACAGAAAAGCACAAGCTGCCGTGTAGATTCGACGGGCGTAAGACGCTCTCGCGAAGCGACGTCTCTTCAGTCGCATAGCGAGAGTAGCTTAAGACCCTAGAATCTGGCTGCTTGCGCTGGACAACCAGAAAAGCGCAAGCTGCCGTGTAGATTCGACTCTTATAAACAGAAAAACTCGCATCCCTTTTCAGGGATGCGAGTTTTTCTGTTTATACTCAATTACACATGACTTTACTGTTAGTTTGTCTAGCTGTGCTTGATCTATTTCTATACCTAAACCAGGCTTGCCTGATAACAATACATATGGATGTTCATAAGTTAAATCACCAATTTCTTCGCTAAAGAGCAATGGTCCGGTTAATTCCGTGCTTTCGATATTGATACGTGCCATCGCAACGTGATAGCCTGCTGCTGAAGCAACAGATGATTCTACCATCGAACCGATTTGACACAACATGCCAGCGGCTTCAGCAGTCTTCGCCATTTGCGTAGCATAGAAAATGCCGGCACATTTCATTAGCTTAATGTTAATAACATCTGCTGCTTGCAAACGAATAATTTCTAGCAAGTCTTCCATCGATTGAATACTTTCGTCAGCCATAATTGGGACGGCCGTCTTTGACCGGACTTCTGCTAATCCGCGAATATCCCCCATACGGATTGGCTGTTCAATCCAGGCAATGTTAGCCTCCTCGAGTTGTTTAATCGCTGCGACTGCAATGCCTGGTGATTTCCATCCTTGATTGACATCAACACGGATTGGCACGTCTCTGCCGACTGCTTGACGAACAGCTAAAATTCGCTCTACGTCTTCTTGTGCTTGTCCTTTACCTACTTTCAATTTCAAGGAAGCATAACCCATTTCGACAGCGTGCAACGCTTTTTCTGCCATGATTTCAGGCGCTTCGATGCTCAACACTTTGGGATAATCCAAATGTGCAGTTGCTTGTCCACCAATTAAATTGTAAACTGGCTGCCCCACTGCTTTGCCCATTAAATCATAACAAGCAATATCCACAGCGGCTTTTGCAGCTGAATTACCTGTCATTAAGGCAGTCATTTTCGAATGAATCGCTTCGATGTCGAATGGACTCAGACCGATAATTGCCGGGAGGAATTGTTCTTTCAACACTTCAAATGCCGAAGTAAAATACTCTCCCGTTACATGCTCATCTGGAACTGCTTCGCCGTAGCCGGTCAGTCCGGTATCCGTTTCTAATACGACAATCAATGCTGGCATATCCGGATAAGTTGCGTAAGAAATAATAAATGGTTCGTTGAGAGGAAATCTGACCGCGTGTAACGTCGCTTTTGTAATTTTCATTTAAGAGCCTCCAATGGATTTAACTTGTTGTATACTTATACTATAGTGAACTTTATGAATAATTGATAATTTATTTGATAATCAAAGGAGTTTTGAAAATGACAATCATACAACAAATCGATTCGTTGTTCGAAGAGATGGTAGAAATCAGAAGATACTTACATATGAATCCTGAGTTGTCGCATCAAGAAATCGCGACTCCTGCTTTTATTGCAGAGCAACTAGAAGCAATGGGCGTTGACGTTCGTCGTAATGTTGGTGGACGAGGGGTTGTTGGGACAATTCGTGGCGGTAAACCGGGCAAGACAATCGCGTTCCGTGCCGATTTCGATGCGTTGCCGATTGAGGATCAAAAAGATGTCTCGTATAAATCTACGATCCCTGGTGTTATGCATGCTTGTGGACACGACGGACATACCGCTGCGTTACTTGGTTTTGCAAAAGCGATGGTCGCGATCCAAAAAGATTTGCCTGGAACCATCGTGTTAATCCATCAATTTGGTGAGGAACTATCACCAGGCGGGGCACGTGCCATGATTGAAGATGGTTGCTTAGACGGGGTCGATGCAGTTTTCGGTGCTCATTTGCAGAGCAAGATGGATGTGGGGCGCGTTTATTTGCGGGATGGCTTTTTGCAAGCTTCTGAAGATGCTATCAAGATTACCGTCCACGGTTCTGGAACTCATGGCGCAGAACCTCATCAAGGCATCGACCCGATTTTAGTAGCGAGCCATATTATGGTCGCGCTTCAATCCATTGTTAGCCGTAACGCCAATCCATTAAAAGAATTAGTCGTTTCTATCGGTAAATTCCATGCGGGTGATGCTGATAACGTTATTTCAAGCAAAGCTGTTTTAGAAGGCACCATTCGTGTCTTTGATCCTGAGCTTCGCATACTTGCAGGACAACGTTTACGGGCAATTGTGGAAAATGTCGCCATAGCGATGGGCGCCACTGCCGAATTGATCATCGAAACAGGCTACGACTCGCTTTGGAATCACCTCACTGAAACGGATATTGTTCGTGCCGCTGCACGCGGCGTGCTGGGAGATGAACATGTAGTGGAAATCGATCCGATTATGCCAGTTGAGGATTTTACGTATTATACGCAAGCTAAGCCAGGCGCGTACTTTTTTGTTGGCGCCAAAATGGATAATAGCGAATTGGTTTACCCGCATCACCATGAAAACTTTGATTTTAATGAAAATGCCATGTTGGTGACGGCAAAAGTCTTTGCTGCGATTTATTTTGAGGCGCAAGAAAAGGCTTTGGACAGTATTCGGGTTGATTTGGACAGTATTTGAGAAATTCGGACAGTATTTCGCACGATTCGGACAGTATTTGGTTCAATCTGGACAGTATCGCCTTTATTTGGAAATAAAAACAAGCCAAGCGGCATGCCGCTTGGCTTGTTTCGTATTTTTTAGTTGATAACGCCTAATGCTTTGCCGACTTTTTCGTAAGTCGCGATCGCTTCATCTAACATTTCTTTTGTGTGAGCCGCTGTTGGCATATTACGTACGCGTCCCGTGCCTTTTGGAACTGTTGGGAAGACGATTGATTTTGCATAAACGCCTTCTTCAAATAAGCGCTTCGAAAATTCTTGTGTTAACTTCTCGTCGCCGATGATGCAAGGTGTGATTGGTGTTTCGGAATGACCGATGTCAAAGCCTAATGCGTCTAGACCTTTTTTCAAGTAATCGCCATTTTCCCATAGCTTATCGTGCAATTCTGTTGAGTCAATAATCATTTGTACCGCTGCAGTGATCGCTGCAACGTCTCCTGGAGTTACCGCTGTTGAAAACAAGAACGGACGTGAACGAACTTTTAACCAGTCGATTAGGTTTTTCTTACCGGCTACATAACCACCGACAACGCCGACTGCTTTAGATAAAGTTCCCATTTGCATATCGATTTCTTTTTCAAGACCGAAATGTTTTACCGTTCCTTTACCTTTACCCGTTACGCCTGATCCGTGTGCATCATCCACATACGTAATCAAATCAAATTCTTTTGCGATTTCAACGATTTCTGGAAGTTTGGCAATATCCCCATCCATCGAGAAGACGCCGTCTGTGATGACCATCACTTTATTGTAAAGGCCAGATTCTGTTGCTTCTTTTGCTTTCATGCGCAAATCTTCCATATCCGAGTGTTTAAATGCGATGATTTTCGCTTTCGATAAGCGGCAACCATCGATAATCGATGCGTGGTTTAATTGATCCGAAAGAATGGCATCGTTTTTATCCATTACAGCTGAAATCGCCGCCATGTTGCAGTTAAAACCAGATTGATAGGAAATTGCTGCTGCTGTTCCTTTGAATTCAGCAAGCTTTTCTTCTAATTTTACGTGTAAATCAAGTGTTCCGTTAATCGTACGAACAGCACCTGCTCCAACGCCATACTTATCGATTGCGTCTTTTGCTACTTGTTTCAAGTCTTCGTTTGTCGCAAGTCCTAAGTAGTTATTTGAAGAAAGGTTGATCAGGTCTTTGCCGCGAACTTTAATGATCGCGCCGTTTGGTCCTTCAACCGGGTCAATTTCATTGTAAAGACCTTGCTCTTTTAATTCTGTTAAGTTCTCATCTAAAAATGCATCTAGTTTTTTTGACAATGTCCTCTTCCTTTCAAAACGAAATTCTGTCTCTATCTTACCATACGGTCATTTTTTCCAAAAGAAAAAGCGGACCGAGGTCCGCTTTCTACTCATTTTAATGCATATGCTAGGTCTTCAATCAAATCTTCTACATCTTCTATTCCGACTGAAATTCGCACTAAACCTTCTACAATACCTAACTCTGCACGGCGTTCAATTGGAATAGATGCGTGTGTCATTTGCGCTGGCACAGAAATTAAACTTTCAACTGCCCCTAAGCTTTCGGCCAATGTAAAGTATTTTAGTTTTGCCAGTAATTCTCCAGCTTTTTCTTTACTGCCGACATCAAACGAAATCATACCGCCAAAGCCCGCCGCTTGTTTTTGCATTAATTCGCGTCCCGGGTGACTTTCAAGTCCCGGATAAATCACTTTTCCAACAGCGTCATGTCCTTCTAAAAATTCCGCGATTTTTTGAGCATTAGAGTTCGCTTCTTCCATGCGCAAGCCTAGAGTTTTTAATCCACGAATAAGCAACCACGAATCTTGTGGTCCTAAAATTGCACCGATCGAATTTTGCACAAAGTGAACTTCCTCAGCAAGCTCCGCTGAATTCACAACAACCAGTCCCGCCACAACATCACTATGTCCGCCAATGTATTTTGTCGCACTATGCAAGACAATATCTGCCCCTAATTTAATTGGGTTTTGTAAATAAGGCGTCATGAATGTATTGTCTACAATCGTCAACAAGTTTTTTGATTTTGCGAAAGCTGCAACGGCTTCAATATCCGTTACTTTTAGCAATGGGTTAGTCGGCGTTTCAATGAAAATTGCTTTTGTGTTTTCTTTCACAGCAGCTTTTACTTCCGCTAAGTTTCCAGTATCCACAAAAGTAAATTCTAATCCAAAGCGGTTTAATACTTTATTGATGACACGGTAAGTTCCACCGTATACATCATCGGTTAACACAATATGGTCACCTGCTGAAAACAACATCATAACTGATGAAATAGCGGCCATCCCTGAGCCAAATGCAAATCCAGCATGACCGAATTCGACATCTGCTATCAATTCTTCCAGTGCATGACGTGTTGGGTTTCCGGTACGTGAATATTCATAGCCTTTAAATTTCCCGACCGCTTCTTGCTTATACGTGCTCACTTGGTAAATCGGTGTCGATACAGCGCCTGTTGCTTCGTCGCCGACAATGCCACCGTGAATTAATCTTGTTTTTGGTTTCACTGCTATTCCTCCTCAAAACTTCTATCGTAAATTTGTTGACTCATATAGCGTTCACTTGAATCGGCAAACACCGTCACAATATGACTTCCAGGCTTCGCATTTTCGGCTTCGCGTAACGCTGCTACAAATGCCGCCCCTGACGAACTACCAACCAACAAGCCTTCTACCTTCGCTAGTTCTCGAACTGCCATGAATGCATCTTTGTCCGTAATTGTATGAATCGCTTCAAAATAGCTTTTATCCATATAATCCGGCAAAAATTCCATGCCGATGCCTTCGGTCAAATGAGGTCCTGATGACCCACCGTTTAATATTGAGCCTTCTGGTTCCACAATGACCGTTTTTATCGATGGCTTTTGCGATTTTAAATAGCGAGCGGTCCCCATAAAAGTTCCACCTGATCCAGCTCCTGCAACAAAGACGTCAATTTCTCCGTCTAATGCATTCCATAGTTCAGGAGCAAGCGTTTGAACATAGGTCTCAGGATTCGCCGGGTTGGAAAATTGCGAAGGTGAAAATGCATTTTGCTCTTTAACCAATTGTTCGGCTTTTTTGATAGCACCTTTAATGCCTTCTTCCGTCGGGGTGTTAATGACTTCCGCACCTAATGCACGCATCAAACCTTGTTTTTCTTGACTGAACTTTTCTGGCACTACAAATTTTACGTGATACCCTTTGCCGATAGCAGCAATTGCCAAACCAATACCGGTATTGCCGGCAGTTGGCTCTATTATTGTGCCGCCTGACTTCAAGACACCACGCTTTTCAGCATCTTCAATAAGCGAAACGCCTAATCGGTCTTTGACGCTTCCGCCTGGATTGAAATATTCAAGCTTAGCAAAGATGCGGCAACCGTTTGGGATTTTACTATGCGTTAATTCTAGTAATGGTGTGTTCCCGATCAATTGCTGAATGTTTGTTACATAGTTCATCGATATTCTCCTTAGTTCGCTTCTTCAGCGAATACTTGAGTCCATTGCTCTTTTTTTGCTAACATTTCACGCGCCAATTCTTTCGCGCCTTCTAAACTATGGCTTGCAGCCCAACCGCATTGCACTTCATTGCACGCTGGCACTTCGTCGGCTTCTAAAACATCTTTTAATGTGTTTTCTAAAATGCGAAGAATTTCATCATAATCATCCAAATTAATAACAGACAAATAAAAGCCTGTCTGGCATCCCATTGGTCCAATATCAACGATGTTATCAGAATGATTGCGACTGTGTTCCGCCATCATATGCTCTAGAGAATGTAATCCAGGCATGTCCATATGCTCTTTGTTTGGCTGCTTGAAACGGATGTCGTATTTGCGAATGGTATCGCCTTTAGCTCCTGTTTTTTCTCCTGCTAAACGGACATACGGTGCCACTACTTTTGTGTGATCTAAGTTAAAGCTTTCGACATTCATTTTTTTCATCTCTATCGCTCCTTATATTTTAGTTGCTTCTATCAAAAAGACGTAGTTGTTCATCTTCGACAACTTTACGGTAAACCCTGCTTTTGTAATCAACTCTTCTAGTTTTGGAACCGTTGTATAGTATTCACGGTTCAAGTCTTCTACTAAATTGATATGACCTCTATTTTGTTCAAACGCAATTATTTCCTGTTTGGCTCTTTCTGAAACGAATACAGTGTCTGCAAAAATTACTTTTCCGCCTCTTGGCAGTTGATCGGCATAAAGTTGAAAAGCTTGGGCTTTTTCTGTATCCGTTAAATGATGGAACGCATAAGAACTGACAAAGCTTTGCGGTGAAATTCCGGCTTCAAATTCCAAAAAATCTCCGTCGATCACTTTTAAGTCTGCCATTTTTTCTGCAGTTACTTTACGCATCGCTTGGTTGGGTTCGATTCCTACTACTTGCAACCCGCGTTCAAGAAGTTTTTCAGTCAAATTCCCGGTACCGACACCAAACTCGATAACTGGCTCACTGGCTGCATCAGCCACTGCCTGCAAGATTTCGTTGTATTTTAAGAAGACGTCTTTGTATTCCTCGTCTTTTCCACTAACTGAATCATCATACGTATGAACCCACTCATCAAATATTTCTACAAATTCTCGACCCATAAAATCCTCCGTTAAATTCGTATTTTACAAAACCAATAGACTTACTAGGTTTTATTTATAACATATTGCCGTATGGGTTTCAACTATCATGAGTTGTGAAATGCATTATTATCTTTAATTTGGATTCGTTAAAATTGAGGCACAAAAAAGCCCGGCAACCAATGCCAGGCTCTACTTGTAGTTAGACTTCACATCACTTTAGAATAAGTTACACACGCCTAACTCTTAAACTTTCAGAACGGGCGGCAGATTTTCTTTTTCACCGATCAGTGTTACTAACAATCTTTCAAATTGAGGCAAAGAAACTTGTACAATTCTACCAGTTAACAAAGCAACGGCAATGGTTCCAATGCCAACAGGTCCACCGAGCAACCAACCCAGTAATGCCACTCCTACTTCAATTCCTGCCCGAACGACACTAATACTAAGTCCTGTCTTATCAACGAGCAGCATCATCAAGCTATCCCGAGGACCTGCACCAATTTTCGGTGATACGTAAAGACCGACGCCATAGCCTGAAATAATAATTCCGGCAGACAAAATCACAATTTGTCCGACCAAGGTTTGAATATCAGGAATTAAAAAATTAAAAACATCGATAAAGACTCCGACGAGCAACATATTTAAAAAAGTACCGATTTGCGGGATCCTTCGCGTAAAGAAAGCCGTACTCCCAATCAGTGTGAAACCGGCAATGACTGACCACGTACCAATGGTCAGTCCAAATTTTAAATACAATCCGACGTGTAGCACATCCCACGGCCCAATCCCTAATTTGCTTCCTTTTATGGTCATTGTAAAGCCAAGAGCGAGGACAATCAATCCAACGATAAAGAACAGCCAGCGATAAAATAGCGAACGCTTCATCAACATCCTTCTTTCTTTTATTGTGATATGAAAAATCCACCCATTCAACGCGAATGGATGGATGCTCTATTGACTTGATGCTGTCAACTCGGCAAACTGACCAGTTGTTGCAGCCAGCAGTTCATTAGGAGCTAGTTTCAGCTGAACACCAATTTTACCAGCAGAAACGATTATTTCATCTAGTTGTCCAGCTTCTGAGGAAATGAAGGTCGGGAACGGTTTTTTCATGCCAACAGGAGAGCAACCCCCACGAATATAGCCAGTTAATGTCAAGATTTCCTTGACCGGTAGCATTTCGATTTTCTTTTCACCAGTGGCTTTGGCGGCTTTTTTAAAATCCAATTCTTCTGCAACGGGTATGACAAAGACGTAAGCCTGTTTTGATGCCCCCGTTGCAACCAGCGTTTTGTATACAAATTCTACAGCAAAACCAATTTTTGCAGCGACAGAAACTCCGTCTACTTTGCCGTCTTCTGTACGGTAATGAAGCAGTTCGTAATGGATTCCACTTTTATCAAGCATACGTGCTGCATTGGTTTTCACCATTTTCTTCGCCATAACCTCTCCCCTTGCTTTGAAAAGATTCTTTAGTCACAGCATATCATCATACGCCTCAAGATTCTATTCGCTTTGACCTAATAATTTTTTCAAGGCTTCGGCCATTGCGGTATTTTGAGGGGCTTCATCTTGCTGGTTCAAGTATTTATTGACGTCTTTTTTGTTGGCTTTGGATTGACCGGATTTTTTGCGTTTCTCAAATGCTAATAGTTTTTCACGATGACCACATTTGCAGACGAAAATCTTGCCGTCTCCTTCACCTTGCAATTCCAATTTTTTATGACAATTTGGGCAGCGCGCATTGGTTTGCATCGCCACTTGTTTTTTGTAACCACATTCACGGTCTTGGCAGACGTTCATCTTGCCACGCTTACCGTTGACTTCAAGAAGCGGTTTCCCACAATCCGGGCACATTTTGCCAGTAATGTTATCGTGTTTGAATTTCTTATCGCTCTTTTTAATATCTGACACCGATTTTTCAGCAAAGACAATCATTTCTTTTATGAAGTCTTCTTTTTTCAATTGGCCTTTCGCAATTTTCGTTAATTGCTGCTCCCAATCGGCGGTCAGTTTTGGAGACTTTAAGTCTTCCGGAACAAGCTCCAGCAACTGGCGACCTTTTGACGTAATCGTCAAATCTTTGCCTTTTTTCTCGATCAAAAAGGTATTAAATAATTTATCGATGACGTCAGCTCGTGTGGCTACTGTGCCAAGTCCACCCACTTCGCCAAGCGTTTGAATCACTTCTTTTGTTTCGCCGCTCATAAACTGCGCTGGATTTTCCATAGCCCCAAGTAGCGTTCCTTCATTGAAAAAAGCGGGCGGTTTGGTTTTGCCATCTGTTAACGCAATGCCTTTAAGCGTCAATTTTTGATCTTTTTCAAACGCTGGTAACGTCGTGTCGTTGCTATCGCCTTCGTCTTTGTAAATGCGTTTCCAGCCTTCATTGCGAACGGTATTGCCTTTAGCTTGGAACGTTTCGCCTCCAGCCGTTAGCTTGACCGTCGTTTGATCATATTCGTATTGCGGATAAAATACAGCAAGAAACCGTTTGACGATCATGTCGTATAATTTATGCTCTTTGTCTGATAATTCGTGCAGCGGTGGTATTTCTTCAGTCGGGATAATGGCATGGTGATCGGATACTTTCGCGTCATCAATGACGCCTTTTTGCGGAGCCACTGGATTTTTCAAAATCATTGCCGACAAACTGCGGTACGGTCCGACTTGCACTGCTTTTACGCGATCTTTTAACGTATCACGCATATCGCTCGTTAAATGTTTCGAGTCTGTCCGCGGATACGTCACAATTTTGTAGCGTTCGTATAAATTTTGCAGCGTGTTAAGTGTTTCTTTCGCCGACCAGCTATAGCGCTTATAAGCTTCTTTTTGCAGTTCGGTCAAATCAAATAAAGGCGGTGCTGGCTGACGTTTCGGCGTGATTTTAATGTCCGTCACGGTGCCTTCATGTGTGTTTTCGAGTTTGTTGAATCGCTTGTCAATTTTTTCTTTATCAAATGATTGTGTCGAGTTGCCATCCGTCCATGTAAATGTCGCTTGGTCCGTAATGGCTTGCATGCCGTAATAAGGTTTCGGCTGGAAGTTGCGAATTTGCTTTTCGCGTTCCGCAATCATCGCAAGTGTCGGCGTTTGTACGCGCCCTGTTGATAATTGTGCGTTGTATTTAACAGTTAGTGCGCGTGTTGCGTTAATGCCGACGACCCAATCCGCTTCTGCGCGCGCTACGGCTGCTGCGTATAGATTTTCGTAAGCGCGACCGTCTTTTAAGTTATTAAATCCGTCTTTGATCGCTTTGTCGGTAACCGATGAAATCCACAACCGTTTTACCGGTTTACGTGTATTGGTTTTCTCTAAAATCCAACGGGCGACAAGCTCCCCTTCGCGGCCTGCGTCTGTTGCGATGATGACTTCTTTGACATCGCCGCGCTGTAATTGAGATTTTACCGCATTAAATTGTTTCATCGATTGTTTGATTGGCACCAATTTAAATGGTTTTGGAATAATCGGCAACGTATCCATTTTCCACTCTTTAAAATCATTGTTGTATTGCTCTGGCTGCGCATGCGTCACTAAATGGCCGAGTGCCCATGTGACGATATACTGTTTGCCTTCTAAATAGCCGTTGCCTTTTTGTTCGCACCCTAAAACACGTGCAATGTCACGCGCAACGGATGGCTTTTCTGCTAAAACGATTGATTTCATTTATATTCACCCTCATTTCTACTGTGATTAGTGTAACATTTTCTGTTGGGACTGGCTTTTCGGAAGTGTTTTTGGGGTTGGACAGTATTTTCGTGATTCGGATAGTATGTGGTTGAATTCGGACAGTATTCTAGCGAATTTGGACAGTATTTCAACCATTCCCGACAGTACTTCCATTAACTTCAAATTCCACTTGCACAACACCCACATTCTAGCTATATTTAAAGTAATTTCACATGAAGGAGAGGATCGATTGATCATTAAAACACGCACAAAGCCCCCTCAAATTTTCCAACTAGAAAGTTTGCTTCAACGAATGCCCACTGTCCATCCCCGACATCCCCACTGGACAGAAAAACTCCGTCGCATCACCGCCGGATATCACGGCGAATTGCGCGTAGACTCCTTTTGGCACGAAATCGACCTCTCGTTACCGCATTATTTCATCCACGACTTGTTCATCCAAAAAGAGAAGTCTTCCCATCAAATTGACAGCGTTCTAGTGACCAGCCGATTCGTACTGGTATTAGAAATCAAAAGCATTTCCGGCTTACTCAATTTCGATCCTACTTTGAGGCAATTTTCCAGAACCAATAAAGACGGCAGCATTGATGGCATGAACAATCCAGACGATCAATTGCGCCGCCACGAAAAGTGGCTGGAACAATTTTTACGCAAGCAACGCATCCAGCTGCCTGTTGTCGGCGCCATCATTTTTACGTACCCATCGTCTGTGATTCAATCTCGCGCAGGCAGTCGCATCATGATTCAGTCATCTGGACTACCACACCTCATGGAACAATTACTGATTCGTCACCCACACGATGTATTATCTAAGAAGAAAACGGAAGTGCTGGCGAAAAACTTACTTGCGCTCTATTCAATAAAACCATTTGCGTCACTTGGACTTACGGATTCATTTCCACCTGGTGTGTTATGCCCCAACTGCCCATATTGCTTCCTCCATTATCGTGGTGGAAAATGGCGTTGCAATGCATGTCTGCATGTTGATCCTCTCGCGCATCTTGATGCGCTCAGGCAATACCGCAGTTTGGTCAAAACGACTATCAGCAGTAGAGAATTTCGCGACTTTACAGGAATTATGTCTCCCTCAATCGCTTCAAAGCTATTAGCGAGCTCGAAAATGGCATATCACGGCAGTTTTAAAGATCGGCAGTATGTGATTCCCGAGGCGTTTTAGCTTTTGGACAGTATTTTGGTGATTTGGACAGTATTTGGTGGAATTTGGACAGTATTCCAGCCAATTCCGACAGTATTTCGCCTCATCTCGACAGTAAGACCAATTAATGGAATAAAAACTAAACCCATTTCAAATAAAATCCAAAAAGAAGAAACCTCCCACATCCGGAAGGTTTCTTCACTACCTTATTAATGATTATCCAATGTTTCTTTCGACAAATGCTTACTCATTTCAGCATATTGCACGAAAACACGTGCCAATTCGCGCAAGCGATTGTGAACGTCTTCACTGACAATCGTATTGGTTTCGTCAAAATGACTCGTATGCGTGTACACATAGTTTGGCGTTACAAGACAGCGGAAGTAATCAAGAATCGGCTTTAACTGATTTTCAATCACTAAGTGATGCTGATACGTTCCACCGTTTGCCACGATTGATACCGGTTTGTAACGCATCGTGCGCGGGTGAAGCATATCAAATGTATTTTTCAACACACCCGGAATGGATCCTTGGAAAATCGGTGTTGCGATGATATAGCCATCTGCTTCTTCAAAGCGACGAACGATTTCTTGCATGCTGTCATTGTATTCGCCAAGCGGTCGCCCATCAACAAACTGATGATCGTAATCAGCTAACTTTAACAATTTTAACTCAATTTCAGGATTGGTTTCATTAATATAAACTTGAATTTGTTCCAGAATGGCACCGGTTTTTCTGCCGATGATCGTGCCGTCTACTAATAAAACTTTCATACTCTCTTGTCCTCCTCAAAATACGTTCTTGCTGTCGACTGCATCTACTTGCAGCATCGCAATAACCTGTTTGTCTTCATCATAACAAACCCTGTTTCACATTACGTACCTTAATTACTTTTGAGCGAGAGATTTCATTCTTTAGTCTGAGTTCCGTTTTTTGAACGTTTGCTTTCTAAACGTTCCTGCGTTCGCTCAGATTCGGGAGAAGATGCAGTAAAGCTGACGATGGTGTCTCCAGCTTTTGGCTCGAGTTTGTTGTTTTCTGCAAAAAACTCAATTTTGCCTTGGGCGTATTGAACAAACAAAGGAATGGTATCGTTAGACCATTTTGTCTTGAAATCTTCATAAGTAAACTGCTCCGACAATTGTGTTTTGCGCATCGTGTAGCCTGCTTCTGCTTTTGTTTCCAACTTATGGATGTTCCATTCTTCTCCAAATAATGTTCGACCACTCAATGAGGAATGAAAATCGCCTGGGTCGCCTTCTTGAATCGCTGTCTGGTAAAGATTTGCACGGCCCATTTCTGGAACAAAATTATTAACGACGAGCGCGTTATACGAATCAGTTCCAGTCGCAACCACCATCGTTTCATACGGCGTTAAATCAACTTCATAATCAGTGTGTTCCGATAGAATTTCACCGGCATACGTCTTTAGTCCCATTTGACGGGCTTCTTGCAAACGCCCCCAAGAGGAATCTATAATCAAAACGCTTTTTTCAAGATCCGCTAATACTTTGCCGAGTTTTGTCGCGAACCGGCTAGCACCGATAATAATGACCCCTGGATCGTCAGCTGTCGCAAGTCCAAGCTTTTTGCCAACCCAGCCAATCGTAAAGCCGTGGACAATCACAGTAGAAAAGACCAGTGCAAATGTTAAAGCGGTCAACAACTCCGCATCCGCAAAACCAGCTTCCAGCAAGACGCCTGCAAAATACCCCGAGACGGTCAATGCGACAATGCCACGAGGTGCGATCCAGCCAACCAGCGTTTTTTCTTGAATCGTCAAGTCCGTCCCAATGGTCGACAACCAGATGGATAAAGGTCGAACGATAAACAGCATTGCCAATACAAAGGAAATCACTTGCCAATTAAAGATACCGATCAAGACCTCTAAGCTAAGCGAAGCCGTGAGCATGACGAAAATACTAGAAATCAACAAGACAGAAATATTTTCTTTAAAATGACGCATATCGTTAATAGACGCAATGTTCATGTTGGCCATAATCATTCCCATTGCTGTAACTGCTAGTAGTCCTGTTTCGTGCATTACAATGTCTGACACAACGAAAACCAATAACACTACACCAAATACCATCGGAGCTTTGAGGAATTCTGGAACTTGTCCTTTTTCGAACATCATTCCCATTAGCCATCCTGCTCCAGCACCGAGTGCAACAGCAAACAATGATGCCAAGAAAAATAAGCCAAACGCAGCTGCAGTCTCATCACCAATGGCAAACAACACAAATTGAAACGCAAACAAAGCGAGCAGCGCACCAAAAGGATCCACTACAATTCCTTCCCATTTCAAGATAGCTGCAGGACGTGATTTTAACTTAGCCTGCCGCAACATCGGTAAAATAACCGTAGGTCCGGTAACGATGAATAAGCCACCAATAACAAACGCTACACCAAACGATAGCCCAGCTATATAATGGGCTGCGAGAGATCCTGCAATCCAGGCGATAAAAGCACCAAGTGTAACGATTCGTAAAATGGGTTTGCTAAAGTTACGAATTTCTTTAAAATTTAAATTCAAACTGCCTTCAAATAAGATAATGGCAACCGCTAACGAAATAAACGGATTAAACAATTCTCCAAAACTCTCTGCAGGGTGAATCACTTCAAAAATCGGGCCTACGAGAAGCCCCGCAATTGACATCAGTACAATAGCAGGAAGCTGAAGACGCCAAGCGATCCATTGGGAAAGCACTCCCAGAAAAATAATAAGCATCAAGTCAAATAATAAGGTATCGATGGCAGGTCACTTCCTTTCGTTCTTTTTTGGCATTATACAGGTATTATATATTGAATGGGAATCGTAAAGCATTCAATTTTCGTGTTTTTGTGTTACACTGGTAGAAAAATAAGGGTGATTTTGTGAACAAGCAGGAATTGGAATATGCGATTGCTGAACTGAAGATGGATTATGTAAGCCATCAAGGTGATATCGAAAAGCTCGAAACGACTGGACACGCTGGCATGGTGGAGAAAGCAGAACTACGGTTAGAAAAAATGGAACGACAACTTGCGGAATTAAACCAAAAACTCGCGGATCTGTAACCGCGATTTTTTTTATGATAATGGAGGAATTTATTAAATGAGTTTATTAACAGTAGAAAATTTAAGCCATACTTTCGGTGATCGTACTCTTTTTAACGATGTATCATTCCGTTTGGTCGAAGGCGAACATGTGGGATTAGTCGGAGCCAATGGAGTTGGTAAATCGACAATGATGAACATTTTAACGGGCAAAATCATTCATGACGACGGACGCGTTGAATGGCAGCCACGGACACATTATGGTTATTTAGATCAACATACGCAATTGCAACCAGGACGTTCAATCCGTCAAACTCTTCAAGACGCGTTCTTACCTCTTTATAAAAAAGAAGAAGAACTGAACGATGTTGCGATGCAAATGGGCGATGCGGATCCTGAGCGATTAGAAGAATTGCTTGAGCAAATGGCTGAAGCGCAAGATGCTTTAGATGCTGGTGATTTTTACACACTTGATGGCAAAGTGGAAGAAATCGCTCGCGGTTTGGGTCTTGATGCAATTGGACTTGACCGCAATGTTGAAGCTCTTTCCGGCGGACAACGCACAAAGCTATTGCTTGCCAAACTGCTTCTTGAAAAACCAAAAGTTTTGCTTTTGGATGAGCCGACCAACTATCTCGACGAAGAGCATATTCAATGGCTTGTTAACTATTTAAAAAACTACCCACATGCCTTCCTATTGATTTCACATGATACGGAATTTATGAGCAGTGTTACGAGCGTCATTTTCCACTTGGAATTTTCACGTTTAACTCGCTACACAGCAACTTATGAGAAATTTATTGAACTTGCAGAACTAAGCAAGCAACAGCATTTGGATGCTTATGAAAGACAAGAAGACATGATCAAAAAAACTGAGACCTTTATTGCGAAAAACAAAGCTCGTGCTTCTACAACGGGTCGTGCTAAATCTCGCCAGAAACAGCTGGATCGTATGGACCGCATTGATAAGCCTGAAGTTGCAGCAAAACCGCAATTTGCTTTTAAAGAAACACGTAGCCCGAGTCGTTATGTTGTGGAAGCGGAAGCTCTATCGATTGGCTATGACAAAGCACTTCTTCCACCATTAACGTTTATGATCGAACGCGGGGAAAAAATTGCGCTTGTCGGCATGAATGGTGTCGGTAAATCGACGTTACTCAAAACAATGCTCGGCAAAATCAAACCGCTTGATGGTGATGTTCTGCGCGGAGAATATTTGACGCCAAGTTATTTCGAACAGGAAGTCAAAGCGCCAACTCATACGCCGCTGGACGAAATCTGGTCAGCTTACCCAAGTATGGACCAGGGCCAAGTACGTGGCGCACTTGCTCGTACAGGTTTGAAAAACGAGCATATCTCACGTCCAATGACGCAGTTGAGCGGTGGCGAACAAGCTAAAGTTCGACTGTGCAAGTTGATGATGGAAGAAAGCAATTGGCTCATTTTCGATGAGCCTACGAATCACTTGGACATCGATGCAAAAGCTGAATTAAAACGTGCGATGCAAGCATATAAAGGCACAATTGTTTTGGTCAGCCACGAGCCTGAATTTTACGAAGGACTGGCAACAAAAGTCTGGGATGTTGAAGAATGGATTTCTGCGGGTAAACCGGAAGAAGTTTAAGAACCGAAAAAATGCCTCTTCTGGTTTTCCAGAAGAGGCATTTTTTTAATAAGTCGTTAACTTAAACAGTTTTTGGAAGCCATAAATTCCGCGTTGCCAAAAGCTGAAATCATCTTGATATTCTTCGACATCGAGTGTATAAAGCGCATCCTCGTTACTCCATAGCCGATCGAAATACTGAGTCATTTCTGTAGTCAGTTCACTGTCATTCGGTGCTTCGATGCGTAATGTACTTTCAAGGTTGTAGTCATTGAATGCTCGTTCCGTATAATTCGTTGAGCCGCCCATGACGACTGTTTCATCTTGCCTTTGAATCATAATAGATTTTGTATGAAACTGGCCGACGACTGCATTATACCAACGCACTTGCAAATGATCATCTGATTCGGCAAGCATTTCATTCACTACAGGTCGGTTCGGCAATCCTGTTTTTTCGGTACCAAAAGCATTTTCGTTGGCATCTAGTATCAGGTGCACGTCGACCCCGCGATTAGCCGCATCCGTTAACGCATTGACCACACTCGTCTCTGAGATATAGAACATCGCCAGTTGAATCGAGTCTCCTTTTTTTGTTTGTTCAATATCGGAAAGTAACGCATCTAACACTTTTCGCTCTGTCAGGTATTGAACTTCGTATTGACCTTGTTGTTCAGTTGCTTTGATTCTCGGAAAGTCCGGTCCGCCTGAAAACTGGGACACGGCTTCTTCAGCTGCTAAAATATCATTGATGATCGGACCACTGACTTTGAAAGCCATATTGCCATGCAACCCACTGGCATTGTGAGGGTTTGCTGAGCTGATGATTGCTTCTTTTTCGGTAATGACCGCTTTTCTGTGATTGGCTTTAATATTCATCATTTCCAGATAAGAAGATGCCGTTAAATCAGGTGCATCACTCGACATGCCGTTTGGTATCCATCCCTTTCCACTGTTATCGAACCATTGAAAAATGATACGGTAAAATCCGGAATAAAGTGGTGTGGAATCGCGTAGCTTGTCCAGATCCGTCACAATGACTTCAACGCCTTCAGTTTCTAATGTATCTAGAAATTGGCTGTCATAAGATCCATAACCGTAATTTAATGGATCGGTGATAAAATAGATTGGCAGATTCGGATTTTTTTCTTTTTTATCTAATAAGTGATCTGTTAAAGTTTCTGCTACTGCTGGAAAATCTGTTTTTTGGTCATTGTAATTATCGAAAAGGAAAAGGTCTATGACGATGAATTCTTCTGCTTGATCAATCATTGCGTAAATTTCATTGAATATCTGCAGTTCACTTTCTGTTTCCGTACCTTCTTTGTCTTGTGCATACGACAAGTCATAGATCATTTCAACTTGGTCTACTTTGTGAAGATCACCTGCAGTTGAAACTCCTTCAGGTAAAGGCTTAAATGTCTGCCAAGCGATAACTGCGATATAAAGGAACGCCAGAACACCGAGACTTCTCATACTAATTCTTTTTCTTTTGCTCCCACTTTTAAACGTTCTCTTTTTCATAGACTTTCCCCCTTAAGTCCATTATAACCAGCAAAAGATTAAAATTCTTATAATTTTTTCCATAAAAAAAGCAACCGAAAATTCGGTTGCTTTTTTAAATGGCTACGACGTACTCGCGTGTCCGAGCATCATCCATCAACATATCTTTTAAGCGTTGTTTGCCGCGGAACAAACGAGATTTCACCGTACCGATTGACACTTTCATGACATCGGCAATTTCAATCAACGAGTATTGGTGAACATAAAAATACAAAATTGTCGTACGGTAAATCGAATCTAGCTCTGAAATTTTATGTCGAATCATAACGGAAACATCTTGTTTTTCCAACAATTCAGCTACACCTTCTGAATCCGAAGCGATTAGATCAAGCAAAGAAACGTCCAAGCCTTCTGGCTGTTGTATCAAGTGCTTGCTGCGTCTTACATTTTTGCGGTAACGATCACGGAACGTATTCATACAGATGGTTGTCAGCCATGCTTTGACATGGTCCACCTCAGCAATAGAGGATTCGTAGCGTACAACTTTTAGCCAAACTTCTTGCATTAAATCTTCCGCTTCTGCTTTATTGCGTGTTAGTTTTAAGCATAAATGGTAGATGTATCGATTGTATTCTGTATATAACGTTTCCATGATCGTGCCCCCGTCCGTTCTGATTGTCCAGCGAAGCCATCAACGCTTCCGCTTTGTCTTATATCCTTATATTGACGGAAATTTTGCTTTCACTCTATCGCTTGTACTTTCATTCTCCTTACAAATGTGTAATATTGGGAACCTGCAATTTGAAATTGTATAAATTGAACTAATAACTGACAGCTGGAAAGTTTCGGTTGTGGGCACTTCTCAAGTTAGATAAGTTAAATGAAAGAAACCGAATTTCTACACCGCTTTAGGCATGACTTCCGTGGGTAAGTGAACTGCCGAACTCACTTGTGCGTCCAGCCAAAGTGAGTTCGGCGCAAGCCCTTGGCAACTGATACCGTGACGTCCTTTCGAACCAGATGCATATCCCAAATCCTGTAGGCCCGAAAACACAGCTGTTTTGCGGAATATCGACAAGTAGAAATCATTAGTTCAACCTATTTCTAAATTTCTACTCTGCTCGCTTCCCTACAATAGTATGACGATAGATGATTTCTCTAGTCATCTATCAAAAAAAACCTCTGTCCGGAGACAGAGGTTTTTTTAGACTGAGACTTCTTCTTTATCTGTTTTTGTAATGGTTAAGCGAACAATCCGGTTACGATCCATTTCGTTGATTTCAACGTAAAGATTTTCATAGGTAAACTGTTCGCCTTCTTCTGGCACATGACCCAGTTGCTGCATGACAAATCCTGCAATGGTGTCATGATCATTTGGCACTTCGACGTTGAACATATCGTTGACGTCTTCAATTTCAAGACGCCCATGACAAGACAATATCTTGTCGGTCATTTCAAAAACTAATTCATCATCATCTTCATCTGTTTCATCTTCGATATCCTGACCAATCATTTCTTCGATAATGTCTTCGTGTGTAACGATGCCTAGTGTGCCACCGTACTCGTCTAAAATAACAGCCATATGCTTTTTCTTCGACATCATCATCTTAAAGACTTTTTCCACACTAACCGATTGGACAACGAACAGTGGATTATCGTCCATCAATTCTTCTAAGGTCAAATTCGGATTCATCGACCATTCAATCAATTTTTTCGAATAAAACAAGCCAACGACATTATCCATGCTTTCTTCGTAAACAGGATAACGCGTATAAGACGAATCTAAGATTAGATCGCGAACTTCTTCATAGGTCGAGTCAATGGAAATTCCTACCGTGTCTGTTCGGTGAGTAGACATAACATCTGATACGTCTTTATGAGGGAAATCCAAAACTCCTTTGATACGTTCAGATTCATCTTCTTCAAAAGTGCCTTCTGTCGATGCAATATCAACCATCGTTCGCAATTCCTCTTTCGTCATAGTCGCTTCTTTTACTGTACCTTTTGAAATGATACGAATAAAAATATTCGTAAATTGCGCCAGCAACCAAGTTAACGGCAGCAATGCAACGACCATAAAACTGATAACTGGGAAAACAATATAAGCCACTTTATCAGCAAATGTAGCTGAAATGGTTTTAGGTAACACTTCTCCAAAAATAATTAAAATGACCGTCAAAATGGCAGTGGCAACTCCGACTTCCCATCCTCTAGTAATAGCGATTGTCGTTACCAGCGTTGGCAACATAATATTGGCAATATTATTACCGATTAAGATTGTTGTAATCATTCGGTCCGGCTTCGCAATCAATTTCTGCAGTTTCTGCGCCTTGGCGTCACCCTGCTCTGCGCGAAGATGGACCTTCATCCTATTTACTGCGGTCAATGCCGTTTCGCTTCCCGATAAGAAAAACGACATGAATAAAAAGATACCTAATGCTATAAACAATTTTATTTCCTCCAGTGTCATAAACACAAAATTTTACGAACTCTTTCCGTAGTAAACACTATACCATAGCCAATTTCCACTTGTCGAAAACCAAAACCTGGTATGTTATACTTTTTTTATACGTAAATTTAACGAATCGAGGGATCCTGATGAACATTCAAGCTGTAGACCAATACTTTAAAGACAACCGGGAAACACATTTAGACGAATTAAAAACGTTTTTACGCATTCCTTCAGTAAGTTCTTTATCTGAACACAAAGCCGATATGCACAAAGCTGCAGAATGGCTGGTCACTGCGATGGAACATGTAGGTTTGGAAAATGTTAAAATCGACCAAACTGATGGACATCCTGTTGTTTATGCAGACTGGCTTCATGCAGAAGGCAAACCCACTGTACTCGTATACGGCCATTACGATGTGCAGCCAGTAGACCCTCTACACCTTTGGGAATCAGCTCCTTTTGAGCCACAAGTGCGCGATAACAAATTGTTTGCTCGCGGTGCAAGTGACGACAAAGGACAAGTTTTTATGCACGTCAAAGCCGTGGAAGCTTTACTCAAGTTAAACGATGAATTGCCAGTGAACATTAAATTCATTATCGAAGGTGAAGAAGAAATCGGCAGTCCGAATCTTCCGAAATACGTCGAAGAAAACCAAGAATTATTAAAGGCGGATATCATCGTCATTTCCGATACAGGCATGCAAGGACCTGGGCGTCCTGCTGTATGCTATGGTTTGCGCGGACTTGCTGGTATTCAAATTGATGTCAAAGGACCAAAAGGCGATTTGCATTCTGGTCTTTACGGCGGCGCAGTCCAAAACCCATTGCATGCTATTGTGGAAATCTTACAATCGTTCCGCGACAAAGAAGGCTTAATTCAAGTAGACGGTTTTTATGACGACGTTATCGAAGTATCAGACAAAGAGCGCGAAGAATTTGCCGCACTTGAATTTGATCTTGAACACGAAAAACAGGAAATTGGTATTTCGGAGGACTTTGGTGAGGTAGGCTATTCTTTTGTTGAGCGAACCTGGATTCGCCCGACACTTGAAGTAAACGGCATTACTGGGGGCTTCTCAGGTGAAGGCATCAAAACTGTGCTTCCTGCTGAAGCTAGCACAAAAATTACCTGTCGCTTAGTGCCTAATCAAGACCCAGACGACATCGTAGCGAAACTAAAAGCACATGTTGAATCCCATAAACCTGCCGGCGTAACTGTTGAAATTACGGAGTTTGATAAAGGAAAACCTTTCTTGACACCGTTCGATCACCCTGCCATTCAAGCAGCCGGACGTTCTTACGAGAAAGTTTACGGAGTGCCAACTGCCTTTACACGGATGGGCGGATCGATTCCAATTGTTGCTGCATTCGACGAAATTCTTGGCTTGCCTGTTGTCTTAATGGGCTTCGGACTGGCATCTGAAAATTTTCATGCACCCAATGAACATTTCCATTTGGAGAACTTTGATAAAGGACTTCGCGTCATTAGCGACTACCTTTTCGAAGCAGCCAAGCTAAATTAATCTATTCTATAAAGGCCTTCCTGATATGCAGGGAAGGCCTTTATACTTTGAGCTATTTTTGGAATTGGGGGACTTTCTATGATTGTTTACTGGCTAGTATCCTATTTAATCGGTAATTTCCTAACTGCTTGGTGGATTGGTAAATGGAAAGGTGTTGATTTACGTCAGCAACGCAGCGGTAATCTCGGCGCGCGAAATGCCGGCGCTATTCTCGGAAAATCCGCGTTTGTTTTGACTTTTCTCGGCGATGCTGGAAAAGGCGCGTTAGTTGTCTGGATTGGTTTCTTTTTTAATTTTTCTATTTGGGCAATAGCTGTCGCCGGTTTGGCTGTTATTCTCGGTCACTTGTTTCCTTTTTGGCTCAAGTACCGAGGTGGCAAAGGAATTGCTGCTTTTGTCGGTGTAACTTTTTGTTTAACACCGGATTTATTTTTAGTTATGTTTATTTTATTTTTGGCGTTTTATCCTTGGTTCAAAAGCGCCACCTTATCCATGCTTGCAAGTTTTACCGGGTTTGTAGCAATGGCGTTACTTTTGCAGGTATGGTTTGTCATCTGGCCGCTATTTATAGCGATTATCGTTATTGTAATTAAGCATAAATCAGATATCCAAAAATCATTCAATAGCCGATTCCGCTGATTTTCTCATTCGTTATGAGTAGTTTTTCAACTCGTACTATCGTTGAAATATTATCCATGGTATAGTTTTTGTATTCAAATTATTCTAAAAAAGATAGGGGTTTTTTTATGAAAAAGCCGATAGCGTGGATTATGGATACGACTGGCTTTGTAACTGAAGAATTTAAAGCACATCCGGACGTTTATATCGTTCCACTGAATATTCATTTTGGCACAGAAGAGTTTGTTGACGATGGCATTGATTTGACGAACGATGAACTTTATAAACGTATTAAAGAAGCGACCAGTTTCCCAAAAACTTCTCAGCCATCTGCTGGAAAATTCGCGGAGTTGTATGACAAATTAAAAAATGACTATGAATGCGCTATTGCTGTCCATGCTTCGACAAAACTCAGCGGAACCATTGCCTCTTCTACTGCTGGTGCGGAAATGAGTGACTTTAAAATCTATGCCATCGATTCACTAGCGTTATCCTATGGCTTGTCTGGCTTGATTGAACGTGGACTTACGCTTGAAAAACAAGGGCTCGAAGCTATGGAAATTGCGCAGCGATTGGAAAAGGAAACAGCGGATTTCCGTAATTATATTTTAATCGGTAATCTGTCCCAACTTTATAAAGGTGGACGAATGAGTGGCGCTCAATATTATTTGGGAAGTTTGTTGCAGATTAAACCGATTGTTCAGCTGACCCCTGATGGTGAATTAAAACCGATTGATAAAGTTCGCTCACATAAAAAAGCCATTCAGTATTTAATAAATCATGCGAAAAAAGATCATGATGAGTACGGTGTTCAGCGCTTCCAAATCATGCATGGTCACGTCATGAAAGAGGCTGAAAGTCTAAAACAAGAGCTCCTAAAAGAAATTCCGGCTGCGGATATTTTAATTGGTGACTTGAGTTCATCACTGGCCGTTCATGCTGGAGAAGGGACAGTTGCTTTGCAATGGCGAAAACCAGTTTTGTCGCATTAGTACAGGACTAATGACCTGATAGTCATTTAATCTTTCTAGACTTTCCAACTGAATCCACCCGTCCTAAAAGGATATTTAGTATTTGTTCTGCTACAATAAGAGTAGAAGAATGATGGTGAGGTGGATTTAATGCAACATGTAGAACGAGAGCTTACTGAATTTGTAAAACTTTGTGATGCAAGAGGCAAATTAAATCCAAAAGCGATTGGATATGCAAAGCAACCTTTGGTAGAAAGTAATTTACGTGGTAATTTTATGCGTAAAAAAAAATGGAATTCATGGTGCATATTCGGTGATGAAATTTTGTTTTCAGCAACTATTTCTCATCTCGATTACGCGACTGTTTGTGTTGTTTATTTCCTTAATTATGAAACACAACGATTTTATGAAAAAACAGTCATCATGCCATTCACGCGCCATGTGAAATTACCCGAAAACGCATTGGCTCCTTGCTATTTCCGTAGCGATTCTATGACGATTGAATCTATACATAGCCAGAACGCAACCCATCTTACTGTCAACGCGAAAGAATTTGACGGAGAAGATTTAGAAGCGATTTTGGTTATTAGGCACCCTAAAGATTATGACTCGTTGAATGTCGTTGTCCCCTGGAATCGTCATACTTTCCAGTTCACCGGTAAGCATATGTCTTTACCCGTAACTGGCATGGTTAAAATTGGCAGTCAGAATTTTAAGTTTGATCCTCTAGACAGCTTTGCCGTATTGGACTTCGGACGAGGTGTTTGGCCCCGAGAATCTCTTCGGAATTGGGCGATGACTTCCCAACGATCGCTCGGAAAAGTGATCGGCTTGAATTTAGGCGGCAAGTGGACAGATGGCACAGGAATGACAGAAAATGCTTTTTTCGTTAACGGTAAGATGACGAAAATCCATGAAGATGTCTTGTTTCACTATGACCGCCAAGACTACAAAAGACCTTGGTTGATTCATAGTAGGTTTTCTGATGATGTCAGATTGACCTTTTCTCCGTTTTTTGAACGTGTGTCCGCAAATGATGCGCGGCTCGTTAAGTCGGAAATTCATCAACTTTTTGGCTATTACAATGGCTACGTACGCTATGCTGATGGCAAAAAACTAAAAATTACGCAACTTCTCGGCTCTATCGAGGAGAATTATGCTAAATGGTAATTCAAAAAAGCCGAATTGGAAAAATCCAATTCGGCTTTTTTGCCGTTCACTTTTGTGATAAATATCATTTTATTCAGCTTGCTAGTTTTAGTTGTTCACCCAAAATGGGCGAGCATTTTTTCTGGATAATCCGTAAAGATGCCATGAACTCCAATTCTTTGTAATTCCTCTGCATAGCTAATGTCATTGACTGTATAAACATAAACAATCGCGCCTTTTCTCAATGCGTCGGTAGTCATTCTTCTAAAAGCTGATGGCAAGGAAACATTGATCCGCTTTGTCCCAATGACGCGCGCGTAATCATAGACGTCTACCATTACTTCAAATGTTAGGATAGCACTTTCCACTTGTTTTCCTTGCACAACTGTTTGAATGTCTTCGTGATTAAAAGAAGAAATCAATACACGATTCGTAAATCCTCGCTTAGCAGCCAAATCAATTACTCCATCGACTAAGCCGTCATATGGAAAGACATCCGATTTTAACTCGATATTCAGTCGGTGGTTGGTCTCTTGAAAAATGTCGAACACTTCGTCCAACGTAAGAATTTTTTCATCGCTCCACTCTTCAGAATACCAAGAGCCACAATCAAGCTCTTTTAATTCTTTTAACGTTAAGTCTTTTACGTAGCCTTTGCCGTTGGTCGTGCGGTTAACTTTTTCATCGTGGATGACGACAATTTGACCATCTTTGGTCAAATGAACATCAATTTCTACGCCTGTGATTGGCAATTCAGCCGCTGCACGAAAAGCTACTGCTGTATTTTCTGGATAACTACCCGAGCACCCTCTATGTGCATAAATTTTCACAAAAACCCTCCTAGATATCTGTTCGTATTTCCCACAGTTCAGGGAAAAAGTATTGATCTAATACTTTTTTCAAGTAATTAACTCCAGATGAACCTCCAGTTCCTTGCTTGAATCCAATAATCCGTTCTACTGTCTTCATGTGGCGGAAACGCCATTGCTGTAGCCAATCTTCAATATCGACTAATTTCTCCGCTAATTGATACAATTCCCAGTAAGTATCCACGTCACGATAAACCGTCTTCCAAGCTTCACGGACGCTATCATTAGATTCATAAACCATACTGACATCGCGTTGCAATACTTCTTCATCGATCACAAATCCACTTCTTGCCAGTTTCTGAATCGCCGCATCGTAAAGACCGGGAGCATTGAACGCTTTTTCAAGCTGTGCGTGAAGCGGTGCGTCTTTTTCATAAATTTTCAATACGTGTTTCGTTTTATAACCCAGAGCAAATTCAATCATACGGTATTGATAAGATTGAAATCCACTGGCGTTACCAAGATCATCACGAAACTCCATATATTCAGCAGGGGTCAATGTAGACAAGACGTCCCATCCTTGGATAATCTGCGCTTGAATCCGCGATACCCTTGCCAATTGCTTGAATGCTGGCTGCAAATCGTCTTTCGTAATGTTATCGATAGCTGATTGCAACTCATGCAAAATTAGCTTCATCCATAGTTCTGATACTTGGTGAATGATGATAAACAAAGTTTCATCATGATGTCCGCTAACGCCATCTTGTGCTGTTAACAACTTATCTAAATGCAAGTAGTCCCCATAGGTCATACTTTCTTTAAAATCTGTACGAATATTCTTTTCGGTTGCAGCTGCGATATTTTGTCCGTTTTCGTAATTGTTCATTCAAATCACTCCGTTTGTTCTCAGCTTAGGCTCTGCTAGTCTCAGTTGTAAGGTCTTCTGTAAACAATTGAGTAACCCCTAAAAATCCGGGAATATACACAGTATAAGCTAAATGTAAGGGTGAAGTCAGATGATTTTTAATAACAAGAATACATTGCCTCTACTGCTATCTTCTGTTTGGCTGCTTGCTGTGTGGAGATGATAAACAGGTAACTGACCCTGTAACCAATGACAATCAAGAACAATCTCTCCATTCGGACAGTAGTTTGGACCAAAATCATATTGGAGGTAACACATTCGGCTTTACTGAGTTTGATGTCAACGTCGACTATCCAGGGATGGACGATGAAATTAAAGTCGAAGTTACGTATCCGGACGGCATAAAAAAAGAATACAAACAAATCAGCAACTGATTTGTTGAGTAGACTGTCAGTTGCAACGTACTCCAGAAAATCGTTCGCTGATGCGGATGATTTTTTGATTATACAGTTTCGTGTTTCCAGTAAGAAATGGTCTGTATTCTTTGAAATCCGGATTTTTCGTAAACATATAGTGCGTCATTATCCGTTTCGACGTCTAGCAGCACTTCCGTAAGTCCCCGCTGAAACGCCAACTGCCGACACCACGTTAAAAACTGTTGACCATACCCACGGCCTTGCTGATCCGGATGAACGGCAAATGCAGTTACCCATAAGGCGTTCTCTTCGATCACAAGCGTTGCAGTCGCGATTAACTGCTGGTCTTTTTGCAGCAGCCAAATCTCTCTTTCTGGATCTACCATATTGTGCTCCATAATTGGTGTCATTGTATCGTCAAATGACGCGGTCAACAACTCCATTAATTCTTTCGCTGCACCTGCATAAGGAACAAACTCGACGCCTTCAGTTTCTTTATCATCTCGTAATGGCTTAGCAGAAAGCACTATTTCATTAAAGTCTGGGTGATAGTTGATACTTTCCATAAACGCAGAAATTTCCATATCTCCGGCGAAAGCCGCTAGCTTACTTTCCGCTTGGCGCTGTTCCAGGGCATGAGAAACACCATCTGCTAGAGCGGTTCCAAGTGAATGTCTTCGGTAATCCGGATGAACAAATAGTGACCATTCATAATGATGCAACCCGACCATATCTGCTGCTGCGGCAAAGCCAATCAACTCTTCTTGATCTGTGTAGGCAATCACGGCAAACCCTCTTGAATCAGCAGCTCTCCACAAGTTGGGATGAAGAACCGTTTGATGCTCAGTCGGCAAGTCGCTCAACAACTGCTCCATATCCCTGGCTGTTTGTTCGTCTACTGGAAATGAAAGGATTGATAACGACAATTCCATCTTACGACCTCCTAAAAATTTAAATTCCACTAAAGCGGTTTGCAGAAAAAATTTTACTATCTCCCTGTATTTTATCCTATCATACAGTAGCGGAATCCGGTATTCGCCTCAAAAGGACAAATAAAGACGGTTAAACCAAAAGGCCTGTTCCGTATTAACCGGAACAGACCTTTTTCTCCAATTAGACTATCTGTACTAGAGCGAATCTGACTTGGAGAAACTCATTTTTATGACTTCGCATCTGCCAGCATAGTGGCATAAATACCGTTTTTATTTAACAACTGCTGTTGTGTTCCCGATTCAACCAGTTTTCCCATCTCCATAACCAGCACCAAATCAGCTTTTCGAACGGTATTCAATCTGTGCGCAATGACGAAGCTCGTTCGGCCCGACATAAGATGCTCAAGTGCTTCTTGTATTTTCAGCTCAGTAACGGTATCAATACTGCTCGTCGCCTCATCGAGCAATAGAATAACCGGATCAGCAATCAATGCTCGTGCAATTGACAGCAATTGTTTCTGTCCTTGACTAATCATCGACCCGTCTCCAGTTAAAATGGTATCGTAGCCATTCGGCAGGTTCGCGATAAAGTCGTGTGCATTGGCACCTTTTGCGGCGGCTATTACTTCTTCGTCGGTCGCGTCCAATTTTCCATAGCGGATATTGTCGCTGACCGTCGCCTCAAACAAGAAAGGATCCTGCAACACAAAAGCGATTTGTTTACGTAAGGTTTCGCGAGGCATAAAAGAAATCGGCGTGCCATCTAGACGGATTTCACCTTTATTGGCATCATAAAAGCGTGCTAACAATTGCATGACGGTCGTTTTCCCTGCTCCCGTTGCACCAACGAGCGCTACTGTTTGACCAATGCCAACGGTAAAACTGACATCGCGAATAGTCCACGCTTCTTCTGAACCTTCGTATTTAAAAGAAACTTGGTCAAAGACGACTTGCCCTTCTAATTTTTTCTCCACATTCAAAACTTGATCGTCTTTTTCTTCTACCTCATCCATAATCGAGAAAACACGCTCAGCCCCTGCTATTGCTGACAACACCGTATTAAACTGGTTGGCCAGATCGTTTAACGGCCGCGTAAATTGCCGTGAATACTCGGTGAAAATAACGATGACACCTATTGAGATGGATCCATTAAAAGCAAGAATTCCTCCTACACCAGCTACTACCGCAAAGCTTCCGTTATTAAGAAAGTTCATCACTTTTGGAATAAATCCAGCATAAGTCCAAGCCCAAAATCCAGCGTGTCGAAGCCGTTCACTTTTTTCTCTGAAATCCTCCATAACACGCGGTTCTTGTGAAAACGCCTTTATGATTTTTTGTCCAGAAATCGTTTCCTCAATCATGCCATTTAATTCACCAATTGCTTTTTGTTGCTCTTTATAAAGACGGCTAGTTCGTTTCGTAATCCATTGAATGGAAATGTACATGAGCGGAATAATAATCAACGTGAATAACGTCAACAAAGGACTAAGTGTCAGCATGACGATCGCTGTACCTGTTAAAGTTAAAATACTTGAAAACACTTGGATAAATGAAGTATTTAATGTTGAAGAAACATTTTCAATATCATTAGTCATCCGACTCATCAATTCACCGTGTTGTCGCTTGTCAAAAAAAGTTACAGGCAGCCGTTGAAGATGTGAGAAGAGTCTTGTTCGTAATCGGTAAATAACTTGTTGGGCAATTCCCACCATCCAAAAATTTTGCAAATACAAAGATGCGGAATGGCCCATATACACAACAATTAACCATAGCACCACAATGCCCATACCCGCAAAAGTTTGCGGGACAATATACTGATCAATAATAAAGCCGATTAAATAAGGACCTAGTAACGCTAGAGATGAGCTGACAAAAACGAGCGCCAACACTACAATGAGTAAGGTTCGTTGTTCGTCCACTAACTTCCAAATTCGCAGCAGCGTCGATTTCCAATTTTCAGCACGTTCATTTTTCTTTTCTTTGTTTTTACTCAAGTCTTCTTTTGTCAGAATCGGTTCATGACCGAAAGGACGACGAATAGCATCAAACATATTCATCCACCTCCTCCTCTTGTTGGGACATCGTAATTTGACGATACAACTCCGAACTCCTCATGAGCTGTTCATGGGTTCCATAACCTGACACGATGCCATCCTCTAGTAGTAAAATCCAATCTGCTCTCATTGCCGTCCGAATTTTTTGAGTGACTATGAGCATCGTTGCATTTTCACGGTCCAGTTCTGCCCATAATGCAGCTTCGGTTTTTACATCCAGTGCACTCGTGCTGTCGTCTAAAATCAAAATAGAAGGCTTGCGTACCAAAGCACGCGCTATAGACAAACGCTGCTTTTGACCACCAGACAAATTGACCCCTTTTTGGCCAACCCGTGTAAAATATCCTTTGGGGAAACGCTCGACGGTTTCATGAATCTGAGCTTTAATCGCGGCATCAGCCAGTTCATCCTGCGCCACTTCATCTTTCCCCCACGAGAGATTGTTAGAAATTGTTCCTGTAAATAACAGTGATTGCTGTGGCACAATGCCAATCGTTTTGCGCAGTGCGCGCAGCGACCACTCTGTGACATCCCGGCCGTGCACCGACACAGTTCCTTCAGTCGCGTCATAAAAACGCGGAAGCAGTTGCAGTAAAGAAGATTTCCCAGATCCTGTCGCCCCCATAATTGCCAGTTTTTCATTGGCTCTTAAATGGAAAGAAACGTCTTTTAGAACTGGTTGCGCAGTTTCAGGATAAGCGAACGATACATGCTCAAATCGGACTTCTCCGCGACGAATAGCTTTGACCTCGCCAATTTCATCTTGTTCATGAACATCTTCTGCTAGCAACACTTCTTCAATTCGCTCAGAAGAAGCTTTTGCTCGTGCAAAAATCATAATGATAAAAGAAAACATCGAGAACGCACCCGTCATTCGCATGGCATAGTTGACGATAGCTACCAATTCACCAATTTGCGCTCCACCACTACGAATCTCAAAAGCACCAAACCATAGAACCGCCAATAAAGAAAGGTTCATGCCAAATAATAAAATCGGCAAAATAATTTCCATAACCCTGAATGCTTTTACCGTATCAACTTTTAATGCTCCCGCCACTTCAGAAAAACGGTTAGATTCATATTTCCCTCGTAGATATGCTTTGATCAACCGCACTGCTTGCAGGTTTTCTTGAACAATACGGTTAACACGGTCTAAGCGTTTTTGAACAAAGCCAAAATAGCTAACGCCTTTTTTAACCATGACGTACAGAAAAATTAGTAGAATAGGAAAAACAATGACTAAATAAAGAGCTAGTTTTGGATTAACGACAAATGCCATAATCATACTGCCCACTACTAGCAAAGGGGCTCGTAGCATAATCCGTAATCCCATGTAGAGAACTTGCTGAACCATCGTTATGTCACTGGTCAACCGTGTGATTAAACCAGAAGCTGGAAATTTATTGAACATGGCCAATGAAAAAGATTGAATGCGCCCATAGAGAGCCTGTCGGAGATCAAACGAAAAGCTGTGTGATGCATGCGCGGCAAAATACGAGTTAACAATACCCGAAATAAAAGCGATGACGGATAAAGCCATCAGTACAATTCCTAATTGAATAATGACACCTTGATCTTTCGCAACAATTCCTTCATCAATGATACGAGCGATGACAAGTGGCTGTATCAATTCAACTATTAATTCCAGAAGCATTAAAATCAACGCAATAACAATGTAAAATTTATATGGTTTAGCGTATGAGAAAACGGTTTTCATGTGAATGCCTCCTAAACGTTTCGAAACTCGAACCTTTATACTCAATAGTATGCCATAATTTTCTGATATCGAATAGGAATTTCTATTTTAAACCAGAAAAACGATGCCTATAAAAAGGCATCGTTCTCTTCAAATCAATACAGACTAGAAAACCAGACAAGAATTATCCTATTAATAAGTTGAAATACAGCTGTTTTACGTAATATCAACGAGTGGAAATGATACGTTCAACCTATATAGTGGAGAGTTATTCCATAGTCTGTGGCAAATCAACCTGCTTTTTTTCCTTTTTTGGATTTCCAGCAAGCGATAGCCAAGCGACAAATACTAGCATTGCCAGTGCACCAAATAACTGAATCTTCGTCAATACTTGGCCAAACCAGAACATTGAAATAACCATTGCCGTCAATGGTTCAAGTGATGAAAGAATACTCGTTTCAACTGCAGTAATATAGCGCATGCTGCTGAGGAATAGCACAAAAGCAGCTGTCCCGATAACAATAATAGCAAGTATGGACACCGCAACTGCTGGCTCAGCTAAAATTGGCCATTCATCTGATAAAAAGATTGGATTTACTAACCCTAAGAAAATCCCAGCAAACAGCATTGACCAACCGACAACAACTAATACTCCCCATTCCTGCATAAGACGCGCAGGATAAAGTGTATAAAAAGTAAACGCTAGACCTACTAAGATCCCCCAGAAAACAGCTTCTCCGCTAATAATCAGTTGGTCAGGTTTGCCATTAGTTAACAGTAAAAACAACCCAGCTAACGTGCCTAGCATCCCGATAATTTGATAAACAGGTGGCATTTTTTTATGAGTAATGGAAACAAAAACAATAATGTAAACGGGAGCAAGAAACTGCATTAACGTTGCAACTACTGCGTTACTTGCTTCAATGGCCGCAACAAAACTATATTGAACACCGAGCATTCCAAGAATAGAAAAAATCAGTAAAGGTCGAATCCAGTATTTATTGCGAAAAACGGCTGTGATATGAACTCCTTTTAACTTCAGAAATAATAGCAATAATAAGCCCGCAACCGACAGCCGTATCGTAATAAGAAACGGCACCGTGATAGCATAATTATTCATTATCCACTCCATCAAAGGGCCTGTTGCTCCCCACATCATCGCACCAATCAATATCATTGAAATTCCTTTTAAACGATCCATCTCCGCATCCCTCCACATAGAAAAACCAATCCCGAAAGATTGGCCCGTAATTACTCAAAACGACAGATTCAACATCAATCCTATATAAAAGCAACTGATAAATCCTACACTAAAAAACAGCGACAACCAAGTATTTAATTGTCGGTAAAAGCCGACAACCATTAATGCTAGTAATAACAAACTGAGACCCATTAGTAGAGAGCCGTTCAAAGTCACATCGAGCTCGGCAGCAATGGGAATATAAAACGGACCTGTGAGTTTGTCGATAAACCAGCCGCTTCCTTCAATCCGCAATGTATCATTAATATCGTGAGGCGGTGCTTGTTTGCTCATAAAAGCTGTAAACACAAAGACTAACAGTAAAAGTAAGCTCTCGACCTTTAGCCAGGTTGGCTGAAAATCTTTTTTCTTGTTAAGAAAACCATTTATGAGAGCGGCTAGCAAAACGGGTACGATGCTTACATGCTTGAGCAACAGCAACTGACCATACGGCAGAGCCCAAGAATTCGTGTAATCCGCAGGTGCTACGAAAAAAAACATAATGATAATTCCGCTGGCAATTACTCCTGCTACACAAAATAAGGCAAGTGGCGTGAACCACACAAGAAACTTGCGCCAGTTCGCTCCATCTTTTGCAAACCACGCTACGTGAAGCAAAACTCCTGTCCAAATCGACATTAAAAGAATATGACTTGAATGAAGAGCAAACCCAACCCATAGATCAATCGTTGAAATGTGGCTGTAAAACCCGACAGTTAATATAAGTAGAAGCAAATACAAGGCTTGAATATAACGGCTGCCATTTAAATAAATTACTATTGCCAAAATGATACTAAGCAATAAGGTAATTAACCATCCTTGTCCTATTCGAAACTCAGTAATAGCATTTTGATAAGCTTCTACTAGCCCCTGACTGCTCTGCAAAAATACAGTCAATTCAAACACAGGGACAAATGACAGCAAAGCTATTCCTGCAATACTAATTAGCAACAAAACTTTAGAGGTAGACAGCGACGGTTTTCGGTCTTCTGGTATGAATTGCAACACAACAAAACCTGCAAGATAGGAAAAAGCAATATACAACAAGACATCAGCAAATCCAGTAAAAAAAATCATTTTTTCTTCAACAGCAATTTATAAATGCCGTAAACCACTAAAATTGCAGCAAGAACCAGTAAGATTGTTACGAGTAGATTGCTGTCACTTTCAGTTTGAGTTTCCGCTACTGTTTCTGAAGCTGCTGTAGTTTTTGCTTCTGGCTCTTCTGTCTTTTCAGATACCACTGCAGGCGTCACTTCTTCTTCAATTTCGATAGAGACCCCAAAAGTAATCTCTCCTTCAATCGGATGACCATCTTCTCCGATGATATTCCAAAGGATACGGTAAGATCCGTTAGGCAATGCTTCATTAAGGGTTCCAACTAACGAATCATCTCCAACGACAATACGGTCAAATTCAAAAGAACCGCTTTCTCCCTCGATGGTCATGGTGCTGCCTTCTTCAATTTTTGTACCAAAAACTAATTGTACTTCTTTTAAAGCTTCCATAATATTCTCGCCTTCAGCAGGTGTCGAAGACAATAAAGTTGTGTGTGCTTGAACTGAAACAGGAACAAGTAAGAGTAGGAATACAAATACAAAAAACTTCTTATACATTTTTTTACCTCAATTTTCATATGATTTATGCCTATTCTCTCACGATTTTCGCGGAAAGGACAGCAAAAATTCTACAAATCTCACTAGAGAATATTTGGAAAAGGATGACGATAGACCTTTTCTTCTCTATAATGAAAGTAAACTACGGTTAAGGAGCGTCAACGAATGAATGAACTGCAAAAAAAACTAACTGACACCCTTGTCTTCAACCATATTCCCTTCCCTATCATCATTAATGACAAAAACGGCTTGATTACGTGGTGTAACCAGCATGCAGAGCGCGTTTTCCAAATACAATCTGAAGCGGTTACAGGAAAAATCTCTCCTTATATGAATCCTGAGAAGGCAGCTCTAAGCAAGCATTCGTGGGATAAGTTATTACATGCCGAGGAACCGGTGAGATTTGAAGATATTGAAATCGAATTAGGTGAAGGAATTAAGGCATATACGACTGTCGTAGCTAAATCCTACACATTCGAAGACCAACAGTTTGTGATGACCATCTATGAAATGGATGAAGCAGATAAAGATGACTCTTCCTCGAAAGAATTAAATCATTTGAGAAATGGTTTAGATGATTCTTTCATGATGCTGTATTTCGATCAAGAATTTTTAATTACCTATGCAAATCCATTATTTTTAAAGCTAAGTAAATGGACACCTAAACGCATTTTAAGCAAGCCTGTATGGCATATGTTTGGAGAGAGCGAAACAGATGTCCGTTTTGTCGACTCAGTTATTACCACTTTACGAGAAGGTAAAATTTGGAACGGCGAAGCAAAAAAAGTAAAAAAAGATGGCGAACTTTACTGGGTAGATCTAACAGCTATTCCTATGCAACTTTCTAATGAAGATACTTATTATATTTTTCTAGAAAAAGACATTACAGCCACTAAACAAGCTCAACAGCATCTTGAGGAAATTGCTTTTATCGATCCGGTCACAGGCTTGGAAAATCGTCATCGTCTTGAGCAGATAGTCAATGAATACATAGAAGAAGGACGCCATTTCTCCTTTATTTTTCTTGATATTGACCGTTTTTATACCTTACGTGATGTGTCGGACACAGCTACTGAAAATGAGTTACTTATTGAATTCACTAAACGTCTACGCATGTATTTTTCCGATTCTATTATTACACGCGCTGGTTTACATGAATTTGCTTTAGTAACGCCATTAAGCAATTGGTTTATTGAAGGATTTCTCCATTATTTGCAACAGCACCCCATCTACTTAGGTGGAACAGCCATGCCACTAACAGTCAGTGGAGCCATTACAAAATATCCGGAAGATCAGCAAAATTTTATGCATCTAATCAAAGCTTCTTATGCGACCATCAAGAAAGTGAAAGATCGTGGAGGCAGCGCAATTTCTGCATTGACATCCGACGATCATGAGCGCTTGAGCCGAAAAGCACATATTGAAAAACGATTAATATACGCATTAGATCGTAAAGATTTGCAGCTTTTGTATCAGCCACAAGTCAATTTGGAAAACGGCAAAGTCGAAAGAGTAGAGGCATTGGTACGTTGGACCGATTCAGAAATCGGCGTGATTACTCCCGATGAGCTAATACCGATTGCCGAAGAAAATGGGTTAATCAATGAAATTGGAAGTTTCGTCGTTGAAACGGTATGCCGACAATTAAAAGACTGGAAATCAAAAGGCATCGATTTGCAAATTAGCATTAACTCCTCAATTCACGAATTCAGAGACAAAGATATGGCGAAGATGCTGCTTGAGCAATTAAAGATTAATGATTGTCAAGCAAGTTCGTTGATGATTGAAATCACTGAAAAATTTGCGCTAGAAGCAGAAGCAGAACGGTCAATCATGACACAGATGAAGAGCCTCCATCAAGAAGGCATAAGCTTTGCATTAGATGACTTTGGAACTGGCTATGCTTCGTTCCGCTATATGCTCATGTTGCCAATATCTTCAATAAAGATAGACCAAATGATTATTCAGTCCATCACCAAACAAGAAAAAATCCAAAAATTAATCAACGGTATGATTCAGTTCGGCAAATCACTTGATTTCCAAGTAACTGCTGAAGGCGTTGAAACCAACGAACAATTCGAACTCCTGCGCGCGATGGGCTGCGACAGCCTACAAGGTTACATCATCGGGCACCCAATGAACGCTACCGAACTAGAAAAATGGCTGGGGTGAAAAGAAAAGCGCACGCGCCCATGTAGATTCGACGGGCATAAGGCGATGTGGCGAAGCGGCATGTTTTCAGCCGCACTGCCGCATTGACTTATGACCCTAGAATCTGGGCGCTTGCGCTAGACAATAAAGAAAAGCGCACGCGCTCGAAACAAAAGTCGTAAAGACTGCTCGAAATATAAAAACAGGCGTTTTAACAACTTAAAAATGGGTCTGACAAACAAGAATTATTCTTGTGTCAGGCCCATTTTTCTTTGTATTCTTTTTGCCTGCCGCTTGAAAAACAGTTGCATCATTACTTCTGCAAAGACCAGGCCCATTGCAACAGCACCCGAAACCATCAATGCTTCAGAAGCAAATGAGATGGCTTCTAGATAATTATGTTCAACAATATTCCGCATCGCATTATACGCCTTGCTCCCCGGTACTAATGGAATAATTCCGGCGATACTAAAAATAATCATCGGCATACGGAATTTTTTAGCCAGCAAATGCGCTACAATAGAGACAACAAATGCACCGGCAAAAGATGCCTGCACCGAGTCTCCAAAGGCCAGGAAAAATGTGCGGTAAATGAGCCAGCCACTCATGCCGACCAGTCCACAGCTGACCAGCGTTCTACGTGGCGTATTGAAGATGACGCCGAACGCGCCGGCAGCCAAAAAACTGAGAAATGCTTCTAATGGCCAGTTCATGCGATCTCCTCCTTAAAATGATAAAACTACCGCGATTCCTGCGCCAATGGCAAACGCTGTTAAAAACGCCTCTGCTCCTTTAGACAATCCCGATACGAAATGTCCTGCCATCAAATCCCGAACCGCATTGGTGATGAGCAATCCAGGAACAAGCGGCATAAGTGAGCCAATAATCAATGTGTCCAAATCGGTCGCAAATCCGCTATATACCGCGATAGAGGCTAAAATTCCGACGATGAAAGCTCCGATAAATTCCGCGAATATCTTCACACGAGTTTCTTCAAGAATGGTTTCTACAATAATAAAACCGGTGCCTCCAAACACAAACGCAAAAGGAAGATCAATCCAACTACCTCCCAATAAAATTAAAAAACAAGCACTTGTTATAGAAGCTGCCAAAGTTTGCACCCATATATGAAATCGATAATTGGTTTGGTCAATGGTCATCAGTTCGTCATAAGCTTGTTGCAATGTAAATTCTCCAGCTACTAACTTTCGCGAAACAGAGTTGACAAGGGCAACTCTCTCTAAATCTGTACTGCGGTTGTTAATACGCACAAATCGCGTAGCCAATTCTTCACTTGGAGAAAACATGATACCTGCTGGCGTCACGAAACAGTGAGAATTTACCATGTTTTGTGAACCAGCCATTCGGATCATCGTATCTTCAACTCGATAGGTTTCTGCTCCACTTTCCATCATAATTCTGCCTGCTAGCAGAAAACAATCCAAGGCGAGCTCACGTCTGGTTTCTCCTACTTGCGTCACATAGTTTGCTCCTCTCGCAGTTGATTTCTGTATTCATCATAACGCAGATAGACAAAAAACTAAACGCCCCGAAGAATCGAGGCGTTTAGTCAATACTTTCGTATGCACATTATCAACTATGGTTTCAACACGACTTTTGTACAATTGTCCTGATGGTCATTAAAAATTTGATAAGCATCGCTAGCACTTTCTAAAGGCAATATATGTGAAATAATTTCACGGGGATCAAATTCTCCGTTTTCAATTTTTTGATAAAGCATTGGCATTAAGTGAATTACTGGAGCCTGTCCCATTTTCAATGTGACATTGCGCTCAAACATATTTCCAAGCGGGAACTGATTATAAGTCAATCCGTAAACCCCTGTCAATTGAATCGTTCCAAATTTGCTTACTGCATCTTTTGCGATGTCAATGGCACTAAGTGTTCCGCCCTGCAGCATCAATTTTTGCTGTGCGGCTTCTGCTGGCGATTTTTTGCCATCCATTCCAACACAGTCAATCACAACACGTGCTCCACCTTGCGTGATTTCATGAATCAACGCACCCGTGTTGTCGTGCTTACTGAAATCGACAATCTCCACATTGTTTATTTTTTTAGCGAGTTCCATTCGGTAAGAAATTTCATCTACTGCAATAACGCGACTGGCGCCTTGCATCCAAGCAAATTTCTGAGTCATGAGCCCAATAGGACCACAACCTAGAACAACTACGGTATCGCCTTTTTTTACGCCTGCATGTTCTACACTCCACCAGGCAGTCGGTAAGACGTCTGATAAAAACAGCAACGATTCATCTTCTAACTCCGAGGATTCAGGAATCAACAGGGGTGTAAAATTTCCATAAGGCACGCGCAAATACTCCGCTTGACCACCTGAATAATCACCATAACGTTCTGTCAGACCAAAATAGGCACCGGTATCAAAATGGGGATTGCCGTTTGAGTTATCACACTGGCTTTCCATTTCGTTGCTACAGTAAAAACATTTACCACAACTGATATTGAACGGTAGGACAATGCGATCGCCTTTTTTCACTTTAGTAACGTCCGGTCCCACTTCTTCTACAATTCCCATCGGTTCGTGTCCAATGACCGTGTTTTTGGTTGTCGGTAATGCACCTTGATAGATATGCAAATCTGTTCCGCAAATAGCTGTTGCCGTTATTTTTACAATAATATCATCTTTTTTCTGAATTTCAGGATCTTTAACATTTTTCACTTGCATATCTTTCGTTCCTTGAAACGTTACTGCTTTCATCATTATCCCTCCAATTGTAGTTTTAGAATACTGTTCCTGTTCCCTTTTTATCTTGATTAAAACATAAAAAAAGAAGCGAATAACACTCGCTTCTTTACGTATTAATCGAATACCAAATCGCTGATTGGTTCGAATGTCTCCAATCCATAGCTATGGATTTCGCTAGTAGCTATCGTGTAGAGCGCCTCATCAATATAGAGAATTCGCTGAATAGCTGAATGCCAATCTTCGTACTCATTATTCGTTTGTTCAACTAAACTTGCCGTTTGTGAAATACCATCTGGAGTAATTGTGTAAATCAATGCTCCTTCACCTTCAAATTCTACATACTCACCAGTAGTTTCATCATATAAACTAATTGGAAAGCCAAATAGATTTTTCTCTTGATGAGTAAATAAAGCTTTGTGATCGTATTGAAGTGCAGAGTATGTTCCAGGTCCTCCAATAATTTCAGTGTCTTTTTCTAGTGGATTCGCAAAATCACTGACGTCGAATAAGGAAATTTTCATTCCTCCTGCGACTACTCGCGGTTCTCCGTTCTTAACAGGTATTAGCTTTGTGTCATAGCCAAAACCAATCAAGTGATCTTCATCCAGTGGGTGTAAATAATTAGAGAAGCCTGGTATCTTCAATTCTCCAAGTACTTTTGGAGAAGCAGGAGTCGAAACATCAATGACGAAAAGCGGATCTGTTTCTTTAAATGTCACCATGTAGGCCTTATCCTTAATAAAGCGTGCTGAATAAATTCGCTCACCGGGAGCCAAATCTTCCACCGATCCCACTTGCTTCATCTGCTCATCCAGTACGAATAAATGATTTTTTGAAGGGCTGGTTAAGTCCCACGCAACGCCTTCCGTTGTAGCTGCTCGGAAATGACCCTCGTATTCATCCATGGAAAACTGATTGAGCAAGGAACCGGTTATTTCTGCAGAAGCTAAAAACTCAACATCTACACCACTCAAATTGAATTTAAAGACTTCTGTATTCGCTTGCTGAGGGAGCCAAACATCCATTCTCGGACTATCACGTAGTTTTTCATTCGTTAACGGAACATACACAGGTGCCGTCAAATAAAGATGGTCTTGGTTCATATAAAGCTGGTCACTGCCACCCAAAAATCCTTCTGTTGAAATATCGTTCGTGTCAGGTGCCGTCAAATCAATGGCTGTGATGACGCTATAGCTACCTTCTGCCGTTCCAGGCAAAATGGCAATGCTGTCGTAATCTACAGGTTCAAATTCGCCTCCATGCTTCGAATCATATTGATGAGGACGAAGTTCAGGCTTCTCTTGTTCTTCTAGCATCCAATAATCGGGATAAACGTTTGTAACAAAGTAAAGAATGTTATTCGTCAACCTAGCGCCGCTCATATTCCCTTCCGTTCCAAACTCACGAAGCAGTTGAGGAGATTTTGGGTTGCTGATGTTGTATAAATGGACAGAAGTAACACCCATCTGCGGTCGGTAGTTATGTGGTAGACGGAAATTATCGATTGGTTGAGCTGAGTACCAACTGCCCATGACTACTAATGTGTCTCCTGATAAGAATAGTTGCTGGGGATACATATCATCATTAAACGACAGCTCCGCTGCAACAGTCATTTTTTCTGGATTCTGAACATCTGTCACAATGACACGTGATTCACTAATAGAATAGATATACGAACCATCCGTTTTCACCGAGTCCGCTTCGTCTACCCCTTCCACTTGATTGTTAGTAGTCGAATAACTTCTTTCTGCATCCATACCAGTACCAGACGCCGTGTCTGTGGATTCTGCTGACTCTTCTCCTCCACTTTCTAAAACAACGCCGCCATTTTGTTGGTTATTTTGTTGCATCTCCAATAAACGCACAAAATAAGCTGTTAATTCTTTCTCACCCGACAACTTCTCCAATTGCTCTTGTACAACAAATAAGATTTCTGTGTCTACTAAATTTTTCATGAAGCTGTTTTTCAATGCAGCTTTTTTAACATGTAATTGATATTCGCCGGTAGTAATTTCTGGTATTTCCAATGTCTTGCCGTTGTTCTGAATGCGCATTTCAACTTCCACACGTTTGCCTTGTGCATCCGTAATGTAGACATCCCCCTTATCAACGGCTTTTAGTTGGAGCGGCGAAGAAAAGCTAGCCTTCCACCCTTGTTCTGTTAAAACAACAGGGGAAGCACTTACAGAGACTTTATCATTGAGAAAAATAACTACTAAACCAATTGCTACAGCGGCAATGACAGCAACGATCCAAATCTTTTTCTTCTTCATGACACTTCACACCCTTTCAGACATCCCTTTTCTCATTAGACAGGGAATCACTGGAAAAGTTACACGTTTCACTCAACGTTTTTTAATTCTTCCGAAAAAATAGATATGAATGTTTCTGGCAATTCAGTAGTCTTGCCGCCTCCTTGAGCAAATTGAGCATTTCCGCCGCCTTTGCCTTCCGTCAATGCTAAGAGTGACTTTAGCACTTCCTGCATATCTCCTTGGGCTTGTTGTCCTTTTGCACAAACGAAACGTACGTCATTTTCTGCCATGCTCATCAACAGCACCGTTGAAAATGGATGCTGACTGATCACTAGTCGAGCAAGTTGTTGTAATTCTTTAAGTGGACGATTTTCGAAAACTCTCGATACGGCACCATTATCTGGTAAAATCGCATTTGCTTCTAAGTTTAACACTTGTTCTTGAAGACTTTTTATCACTTTGTCAGCTACTGCCTTGTCTGTGAGTAGGGCTTCTGCTGCATTCGGTAGTTCTGCCGTTGGAGCATTTAGCTGTGCAACTAACTGATCAGTCGTTGCTACTAAGAAATTAAAATAGTGCAATGCACGATTGCCGCATAAAAAATAAATACGCATACCGCCTTTTGCTTTCTCAGTCGAAATAATTTTCAACTGACCAATACTTGCTGTGTTTTTCGGATGCGTTCCTCCACAAGCGTTCAAATCAATTCCAGCGATTTCAACTAATCGAATATCCCCTTCCACGACTGGTGGCTTTCTCAAAGCTAGTTCTTTAGCTTGTTCAGCATTTACCCATGTCGTAGAGATCGGCAGGCCTTGTCCGATGAGGTTATTTGCTTTTTTTTCAATTTCTTGAAGCTGTGCGTTTGTTGCTGTATCCAAATCCAAATCAATGGAAACTCGTTCTTTTCCTAGATGAAAGCTTTGTGTCTTTAAGCCTAAACTATCTTCAAATAGCGCACTCAACAAATGTTGTCCCGCATGTTGTTGCATATGATCCCATCTTCTTTGCCAATCTATTTGGATAGAAAAACTTTCTTCCGGTAGCTGGATATCTACGTAATGACGAATCTCACCTTTCACGGACTGTACATCGACTACTTTGGCTGGTCCAATCTCTCCCGTATCTGCCGGTTGCCCCCCACCTTCTGGATAAAAGCAACTTTGATTTAAAATGACATAGTAACCGGTTTCGTCTTTGCCGCTATTCATTACTCGTACGTCTGCAGTTGAAATTTCAGAATCCTGGTAATACAATTTCGTGGTCATGTAAACACCTCTTCTTTAGTAGGTACAGCTTTACTCGCTTTTGTAGTTTATATAATTTGTGTTAGTGGAATTATAAAGATAAACAGACTTACAGGAGGGCAAGAGACATGCCTAAATTCAATCGTTCCGTATTATTGTATAACGGCAATGCAGGACCGTCTACGGTAGACGCTGTTTTAAGACTCGCTGTACCTCATTTGTCTCAAGCATCTCAGTCACTCGAAATAATTCAGACGCACTCTCCAGAGGAATTTGAAACAGCTTGCAAGCTTGCTGCGAAGGATGCAGATGTTCTGTTCATTGCGGGGGGTGACGGTACTGTCCATTCTGCAGTTCGGGCTTTATCGACAATTGAGTCACCTGCGCCACTTGCCATTTTGCCGAGCGGTACGTGCAATGACTTTGCGCGTACGTTGAATATTCCGCTAGACTTAGATTTAGCAGCATCGGAATTGATCAACGGCGAAATCAAAGAGTTAGATACTGGGAGAATTAATGGAGGATCTTTTCTGAATTTCGCGGGAATCGGTTTGATTACCGATGCGTCTTCTAACATCGATCCTTTCTTAAAAGAACGTTACGGTAGAATTAGTTATTTCATGAGCGCTCTGCAATCCATGCGGCAAGCCACTCCATTTTCCATGCATTTAAAAATCGATGGGATTAGCTATGCTGAAGAAGGTGTTCTCGTACTGGTTATGAACGGCAAATCGATTGGCACTCATAACTTTCCGCTGGCAACGATTGACCCAGCTGATGGTTTATTGGATTTATTTATTATCCAAACCTCATCCTTGGCTGCACTGCGGGAATGGTTTTCATTAGCTCAGCCTGAAGTTGCAACAGAAGAATTAGAGCATGTCGCTCATTACCAGGGGCGCTCTATTTCCATCACGACCGATACAGAATTGGATGTCGATACGGACGGCGAAATTTATTTAAAAACGCCACTCGACATCGAAATACTTCCAAGTAGTTTGAAAATGTTAGTGCCAAAAAAGGGGGAACTGCTTATTTGAACGTCAAAAGAGAGGACCCGATAGGAATCCTCTCTTTTTTTATAGTTGTCAGTCTTTCTGCTGAATTAGACTGACATCGCTAGTTTTTTATTGTTGAAGGGCTGAGCGATGAACAGTTTCTTTAATAGCCACTCCACGTTTCGCCATCTCTGCTATATATTCTTCTCCAGGGACGATCATTTCTGGTGGATAAGCGCCTCGCTTGTCTATTATGCCTTTGCCAATCATCTGCGCTACGACTGAAATAGTAAAAGCCGTAGCTCGTGCCATTGCGGTGACACCGGTTTCAGGATCTTTAATCGTTACCATATTGTATTCGTAGCGGATTTCTTCTCCCGCTTTGATACCCGACACCATTACCCGTAAGACGACCGCGTCCTGTTTGTCTCCAAGCTCTGTTATCGGTTCAAGCACGGCTTTTAAAACAGACCGAAGCTTTATTTCACTTCCGTCCACAGTCACTGTTTTCGTTCGATTAGTGAGACCTAAATCAACTAATAATTTAACCTTCTCGGCATGCCCCTTATAACGTAAAGTTTTGTATTCCAACGAATTGATATCACTGAAAGTATCCGTCAAAGTCGAAGTTCCTCCAGAAGTATGAAAAGCTTCTAGTTCACCAAAATCCTCAAACTTCACATGCTCAATTTCAGATAAAGATTCAACCTCCAATAATTTCCCTTCACGAATGACGTGCGATTTGTCTGTGTAATGATCGAACACGCCTTCTAGTGAAAAAACGTGGTTGTATTCTAATGGTGGTTCTGGATGAACTGGAATTCCACCAACAAATAACCGGATATCGGAAACCTGGTCGAGTTTACTGGCGCCATACCCTGCTAAAATATTAATCATGCCAGGTGCTACGCCCAAATCGGGAATTAGCGTAACCCCTTTTCGCTGAGCTTCATCATGCATCTCTAACACTGCATCTGTAGCACCTCCGATATGGCCGCCTAAGTCTACGGAGTGAACACCACATTTGAGCGCAGTGGCTGCTACTTTTTCGTTAAAAGTATAAAACAGCGCATTAATAACGATATCCCCTTTTGAAATAGCTGCCGATAATGCCTCGTCATCACTAGCATCCAATTCGAATACTTCTAGCTTGTTATTGCCGAGTTGCACCTTGAATGCTTCAGCTTGAGCTGTATTTCGATCTGCTAAAAAGACGCGTTCCACAGCCTCGTCAGCAACCAAATCCCTAGCTGCTTGTTTGCCCATTAATCCTGCGCCTAATACGACGATTTTCATCTCCCCATCCCCTCTCAATCAAGCTTCGTTATCGATTTGCGCACGCTGCAACTTCCCACTGTAATCAACATAGACACTCTTCCATTCTGTAAAAACGTCCAATGCCGCAACGCCTGAATCACGGTGACCATTCCCAGTCCCTTTAGTTCCACCAAACGGCAAGTGAATTTCCGCTCCGGTCGTTCCCGCATTAATGTAGACAATCCCGGTATCTAAATCACGTTGCGCTTTAAATGCACGATTTACATCAGCTGTATAAATTGAACTCGACAACCCGTAAATCACACCATTGTTCACATCAATTGCTTCTTCGAAAGTTGCCACTTCGATAATTGATACAACAGGACCAAAAATTTCTTCTTGCGCAATGCGCATTTCGGGTTTAACATCCGTGAACAATGTCGGAGCGTAATAGTTCCCTTTGTCGTAAATACCGCCGGTCAAAATCTCTCCACCAACCAGTAAGGTAGCTCCTTCTTGCTGGCCGATTTCAATATAGGAATGAATTTTTTCGACTGCTTTTCGATTGATAACCGGTCCGATTTTGATGGTTTCGTCTGTACCATCTCCAATTGTCAAAGTTTCCATTTTCGAAAGCAGCCGTTTCTGCAGTTCTTGCTTTACATCGGCATGAACAATTACACGGCTACAAGCTGTGCAACGCTGACCAGCTGTACCAAATGCACTCCAAAGAATACCTTCTACGGCTAAATCTAAATCAGCATCTTCCATAACGATGACGGCATTTTTCCCGCCCATTTCGAGAGATACTTTTTTCAAGTTGCGCCCTCCTGCTTCTGCTACTTTGCGACCGGTTTCTGTTGATCCTGTAAACGAGATAACCCTTACGCCTTCATGTTCGATAAGTGCTGTGCCTACTTCTGAGCCGGCTCCAAAAACAATATTAGCGACACCTTCTGGAAGACCCACTTCTTCAAAAATCTTTGCCATCTCATAGGCCATCATTGGCGTTTCCGTTGCAGGTTTCCAAATAAATGCATTGCCTCCAACAATTGCAGGAAATGATTTCCACGTGGCAATTGCTACAGGGAAGTTCCACGGAGTGATCAATCCTACGACACCAATTGGTGACCGGATGCTCATTGCGAATTTGTCGGCCAGTTCTGACGGGGTTGTTTCGCCGAACATGCGCCTTCCTTCTCCCGCCATATAATAAGCCATGTCAATTCCTTCTTGTACTTCACCACGACCTTCTTCAATCACTTTTCCCATTTCTTTCGTTAACACTTGAGCGAGGTGTTCTTTTCGCTCTTTCATCAGTCGACCAATTTCATATAAATAATCCGCACGTCTAGGTGCCGGTACTTTTGCCCACTTTTTTTGTGCTCCTAGTGCTGCCTTTACTGCTAAGTCGACATCCTGTGCTGTAGACATTCGAACTTGTGCCAGCTCTTCCCCATTTGCCGGATTCAAAACAGGTCTAAATTCCGCATGTTCTGCCTGCTGCCACTTACCATTCACAAAATTAGTCAATTTCATCGCCATTACCCCTCTCGACTACCTATCTTTGATAGCGCTTCCACTTTCATTATTTCACAATTATCTAGAAAATAATAGGAGATATCTGAAATATCTGATTTATTTATTTTGTTGATGTGAAAGTCATGTCATAAGACATGTGTTTTAACTTCCTCTCAAACTTAGAACTTCACCCCCGTAAGAAAAGAAACAACACATTTCCACATCATTTCTCATAAATGCTTGACACTAACGGTGCGTTATAGTGTATTTTAAAGAGAGAGGTGATTAGATTGTACAAAGTACAAGAAGTAGCAAAAATAGCCGGTGTTAGTGTGCGGACGCTTCATCACTACGATAGTATTGGCTTACTAAAACCGTCCAACATCGGAACTAACCGCTATCGTTATTACAATGGGCAAGATTTGAAATTGCTTCAACAGATTTTATTCCTAAAAGAGCTGGATTTTTCACTTAAGAAAATTCAAGAACTTGTCGCTGAAGGTTTTGACCGAGAATATGCACTAGCTCAGCATATCGAATTACTTCAACAGAAAAAACAGCGCATCGAAAAGCTGATTCAGACTGCACAATTGACTCAGCGGGAGTTACAAGGTTCAGAGAATTTGACTGATCAAGAACGTTTTTCAGCATTTGCTAGCAGTAAAGCTGAAAATCTGATTCAACAATACCAAAAGCCCGATATCGGTTCCCCAGATGTGGCACAAGTAGAAACTTCTCAAATTGCTTCTGCTTACGAATCAGATTCAACTGTTGTCGTTGCTCCTGTTGACACAGTACTGCACGAAGAATCGCCTTCAACTTCTAGTGAGTCCGTTCAAGTGGCAAAAGAAGAGGAAGATTTGGACGAAATCAATCGTGAAGGAGACCGTATCTACAATACGGTCGCAAGCTTAATGCACTTGTCTCCACAAACACCAGCGGTACAAAAAGAAATGAAAGCATACTATACGCTGTTAAATCGTTTTTATGACTGTTCGCCCAAAATGTTCCGTGGGTTAGGCGATTTGTACGCGTCAGACAGTCGCTTTGCAAGCAACATTGATCAACATGGCCAAGGCTTAGCTAAATACCTCAAAGACGCCATGTACATTTATGCAGAAGACTTACAAGATGCGTGAACTTATCGGACCGTGTAGCAATTGTGGCAAAGATATCTATTGTCGTGATGGTTTTTTGGATGGCGTTTATGTAGACGGAGAACTGATTTGCTTTGAATGTGAAGAACAGCAAGAAGAACTGACGCAAAAGTAAAAGCTTTTGCGTTTTTTCTTTTTAAAAAAACATGGAATTTCCCTATTATTGACTATATAATTAGCCCATTAACTATGACAGCACACTGGAAACGAGTGATATTTAGATGCCCTTGCAGCGAAGGATCTTCTTATATGGAGCTTTATTTGTAGCATTTATAATGATTTTTGCTGGATTATCGTTTTATTTTACGATTTCAGAAGCGATTGAAGAACAAATGGGAAAACGTGCTTTGAATATTGCTGTTACCACTGCCGATCGACCAGATATAGTGCAAGGCTTTGCTGCTGACAGCCCTCATGTCTCACTTCAGCCAATCGCTGATGAAGTTCAACTACAGACTGGTGCTGAATATGTCGTCATTGGTAATGCAGAAGGAATCCGTTATACACATCCTCTCCCAGACCGGATTGGTCAGAAAATGGTTGGCGATGATAACGAGCGCGCTATTTCTCAAGGCGAATCGTATGTCTCAGAAGCAGTTGGATCACTGGGTTCTTCTCTTCGAGGAAAGGCACCGATTGTTGATGGGCAGAATAATATCATTGGTGTTATTTCTGTAGGCTTTTTAAAAGCAGACATGACCTCTATTTTCATGCAATATGCCGATTCTATTCTTGTTATTGTGCTAATCGCGATTGCGATTGGCGGAGTTGCTTCAATGATTCTCTCTAAAAATATTAAAAAGATATTATTTGGGTTGGAGCCTGCCGAAATCGCTAGTTTGTTTATCGAAAGAAATACATTAATCGAATCAGTCAGAGAAGGCATCATTATGGTCAACAAAAGCGGTGAAATCACAATGGCTAATGCATCAGCCTATGAAGTTTTATCGTTGCCGAAAGAAAAAAAGCTTATTGGACAACTTATTGATGAAGTACTTCCCAATACCTTACTTCCTCAAGTACTGCTCACAGGCGAGCAGCAATTAGATCGCCCCATGACCATACGTGGTAAGAAAACGATTGTTAATCGTATCCCCATTGTTATTAATGATGAAATCGCGGGAGCAGTTTCTAGTTTTCGGTTGCAGTCAGACCTAGATGGTCTTCGCAATGAACTGACTCAGATTAGGCAATATGCCGACTTGCTCCGTTCACAAACTCATGAAAACCACAACTTCCTTTATACGATTTCGGGACTGATTCAATTAAACTCACTAGATGAAGCGATGGATCTCATCCATAGCGAAGCAAAAGAGCAGCAATCACTCGTTCAGTTTGTTACGAATCGATTGCAAGACCCTCTACTTGGTGGCATTGTTATCGGTCTTTTCAACAAAGCCAGAGAGTTAAAAGTCAAATTTCTTCTGGATGAAGACAGTTATTTAGAAAAACTTCCTTCCTATCTTGAAAAAAGCCTATTTGTCTCGATTCTCGGTAATCTTGTAACTAATGCCTTTGAAGCCGTTGACTATCTCCCTGAAAATGAACGTTTGGTTAGGCTTCTCTTTGTTGATAATGGCCATGAAATTTTGATTGAAGTTGAAGATAGCGGAAAAGGGGTGGACCCACTCATTCTTTCCACTCTTTTTAAAGAACGGATTTCCACAAAAAATGGCAACGATCGCGGCTATGGCCTAGTAAAAGTTTATGGCAATGTTCACGATTTACAAGGAGAAATAACGATGGAGAATGGCGATTTTGGTGGAGCTTTGTTTATTATTTCCATACCGATCGGAGGAAATGAAGATGATTGAGATTCTCATTATTGAAGATGACAAGCGGATTGCAGACATACACAGGCGCTTTATTGAGAAAATCCAAGGATTTCAAGTAATAGGTGCTGCACATAATGGTGCTGAAGCAAAAGATTGGATACAAGTATTAAAGCCACAACTAATTTTGCTTGATGTATTCTTACCAGATATGAAAGGTACTGACTTGTTGCCTTTTATCAAATCTGAAAGCCCTGAGTCCGATATTATTTTTATCACAGCTGCTTCTGAAACAGCCATTGTCAAAAAAGCTTTTAGAGCCGGCGTTTCTGATTATATGCTCAAACCACTGACTTTTGATCGCTTTCAAAAAAGCCTTCTTGCCTATCAGTCGAAAAGCATGTCACTTGAGAAATCCGATTCCTTGAATGAGCAATCGATCGAACAGTTATGGAACAAAAACCACGAAGCTTATATGGAACAAGTGATTACTCCCAAGGGCATAGACCCAAGTACAATGATTAAAATAAAAGAAAAACTGGCGATCTCTTCAACTGGCATAACAGCTGAAGAAATGGGAATTGCCTGTGGCATGAGCCGTTCAACTGCACGCCGTTATCTTGAACACTTAACAGCAGACCAGAAGGCCCGAGCAGAATTACTTTACGGAACAATTGGAAGACCTGAAAGACGCTATTTTTTCACTCCGTGAACTTTATGAACAGTATTAACAATATGCACAGTATCCATCTTATGACAATAAACATCGAATTCATCCTATATTCTGATAAGTTGAAGACAGCGCTGAAAGCGTTGTCTTTTTACTATTATAAAAGGGGATGAATGATATGTTCAAAAAAATGATTGCTGTTTCTCTTGCTGGTATGTTAGCAATTGGTCTTGCTGCCTGCTCATCTGAAGAAAATTCTCAAGCTAGTGATGCTGGTTCGTCCGATTATCCCGAACGTGGACTAACAATTGTGGCCCCTTCTGGAGCGGGCGGTGGCTGGGATTTGACTGCGCGCTCTATTGCAAAAACTATGAATACAACAGGCATCATTGAAGAATCAATTATGGTCGAAAATAAACCCGGTGGTGGTGGAGCCGTTTATATGGCAGAATACGCTACGAAAGAAGTCGACAATGACTACATGCTTATGGTTAAATCTCCACCGATTCTAATCAACAATAGTAAAGCTGAAGGAAACAGTCCATACGGTTATAAGGATACAACACCACTGGCTCAACTAACACGTGATTATGGAGCGATTGTTGTTCGTGCAGATTCTGAATTCCAAACATTAACCGATGTTCTCGACGCGGTAAAGACTGATCCAAAAACGGTTACATTTGCTGGTGGTTCTGCTCCGGGCTCAATGGATCATTTGGTCGGGATTTTGCCAGCATTTGAATATGGCATTGATCCAAAATCAGTGAAATACGTTTCTTATGATGGTGGTGGCGAAGCCGTAGCTGCATTGCTTGGCGATAACGCAGATGTCATCGCAACAGATGCATCTACGATTGGAGAATACATGAAATCTGGTGATGTTCGAGTATTGGCCGTAAGTTCTCCGGAACGTTTAGAAGGTGACTTAAGCGAAATCCCGACATTCAAAGAAGAAGGTATTGATACTGAATTTACGATTTGGCGCGGTATTTTCGGTCCTAAAGACATGTCAGATACCGCATACAAGTACTGGTCAGAAAAACTAGAAGAAATGTCTGGCAGCGAGGAATGGAAACAAGAACTTGAGCAAAATGGTTGGCAAAGTGAATACAAAAACGGCGAGGATTTCGAAAAATATTTACAAACTCAAGAAGAATTGATTGTTGAGTTGTTGACTGCACTTGATATGCAAAAGTAATTAGAACAGCGGCTTCGGCCGTTTTCTAATTTAAAAGGAGTGAAAGACAATGAGTAAAACCTTCGATCGGTTTGCTGGCATTATTTTCTTACTAATCGGCCTTTTATTTGTCATGGAAAGCCAGCGAATATCCGAGAGTTCTTACGGTTCAGCAGTCGGACCCGATATCTTTCCAATCGGCTTAGGCACTATTTTGATCCTCTTAAGTGCTCGCTTGCTATATGAAACTTTTCGTTACGAGGCCGTTGCAAAAAACGATGAACCGATTAAATACAAAAAGTTTTTCATCATTTTCTTTAGTGCTGTTCTATATGCTGCTTTCTTAGAGACACTTGGTTACGTCATTACGACTTTCTTATTTTTAGTCATAGCCTTTCAAACGATGGAAAGTGGAAAATGGCTTCATACATTGATTATTGCCACCGCATTTTCGTTTGGTGTCTACTATCTTTTCGCCGAATTTCTCGGCGGCTCATTACCGGGATTCCCTGAATTTTAAAACGAAAGGCGGATGGCAATGACTACTTTACAATTTTTAATGGATGGCTTCAGCATCGCATTCCAGTGGCAGAACATTCTCTTTGCGTTTGTAGGGGTCCTTATTGGAACAGCTGTTGGTGTATTGCCAGGTATTGGACCCATGAGTGGTGTAGCTCTTCTTATTCCAGTAACTGCAACAATCACTTCCGGCATGCCGACAGAAGCAGCTGCAGCAAGTTCCATCATCCTATTGGCCGGAGTTTATTACGGTGCGATGTACGGCGGCTCCACTACTTCTATTCTTTTGAACACACCAGGAGAATCTTCTTCTGTTGTCACAACGCTTGACGGTTATCAAATGGCGCGCCAAGGTAGAGCAGGAGCCGCTTTATCGATTGCAGCAATCGGTTCATTTGTGGCAGGAATTGTTTCTTTGATTGGTCTAGTATTATTGGCAGAGCCTTTGTCCAATGTGGCTCTCCAATTCGGACCCGCTGAATATTTTTCACTCATGTTACTCGGACTCGCCGCAGTAAGCGGTTTGGCTGGAAAATCGATGACGAAAGCCTTAATGATGACCGTTTTCGGTTTGATTCTTGGCACAATCGGCATTGACGCGGTATCAGGAATTGCTCGCTTTACTTACGATTTACCCGTTCTTTACTCGGGTCTTGAGTTTTTAACAATCGCAGTTGGTTTGTTTGCGCTAGGTGAGGTATTTAAAACGATTTTAGAACGCGAGCATGAAGATGGTACGATTGCTAAAATCGGTAGAATCCTTCCTACTAAACAAGATTTAAAAGATAGTGCAAAACCAATTATGCGAGGATCTCTTTTAGGATTCTTTATCGGCGTACTTCCTGGTGCCGGCGCAACGCTCGCTTCGTTTTTCTCTTATATTGCCGAGAAAAAATTCAGCAAAACTCCTGAAAAATTCGGGACCGGGGCCATTGCGGGTGTTGCAGGTCCTGAATCAGCCAATAATGCTGCATCTGGTGGTGCTATGATTCCACTTTTAACATTGGGCATACCAGGGTCTGGAACCACAGCTATCCTAATGGGAGCACTTATCATGTATAACATTCAACCCGGTCCATTATTATTTGATGATCATCCTGAAGTGGCATGGGGACTTATCGCCAGTATGTTCGTCGGTAACTTGATGTTATTAATTTTGAACATGCCCTTGGTTAAAGTATTTGCCAAAATTATTGAAACCCCCAAAAAATATTTATTGCCCATCATCATAGCGATTTCTTTCTTTGGTGTATATGCTGTCCAATACACCACATTCGACCTCTTCTTACTACTTGCTTGTGGAATACTGGGATATGTACTCGTCAAAAACGATTTCCCTGTGGCACCACTCGTGTTAGCTTTGGTTTTAGGGCCCATGATTGAAAATAATCTCCGCAGAGCATTGACGATTTCAAATGGCGATTTCATGATTTTCTTTACCAAGCCACTGTCTTTAATTCTACTGATGGTAGCTGCCGCTTGGTTATTAATCCCTTTGCTATTGAAATTGAAAGGTCGCACTATTGTGTTAAACGAAGAAGATTGATATAGATTTCTAATACAAAAAAGCCTCCAAAAATTATGGAGGCTTTTTTGTATTAGATTGTTGTTACTTCCTTTAATGCATTTAAACGTTCTTGTACTTGCTCTCCAGTCAACCCGTGCTCGAAAGCATAACGGTTACGTGGATGTTCGCGGCACTCGTCTGAACACGAGCGCATGTATTTGTGTTCGTTTTCTTCAGAAGCCAACATTTTCGCGTTGCAATCAGGATTTGCACAGTTCACATAACGTTCGCAAGGTTCTCCTGTGAAATGGTCTTTGCCGACAATGACGTGTTCAACTTGATTGACAGGTACAACAATACGTTCGTCGAATACATATAATTGTCCATCCCATAATTCACCTTTTACTTCAGGATCTTTGCCGTAATTAACGATGCCTCCGTGAAGTTGAGAAACATCCTCGTATCCTTCTTTTTTCAGCCAGCCAGAAAACTTTTCACAGCGGATTCCGCCTGTGCAATACGTCAGAATTTTTTTACCTTCAAATTGTTCTTTATTGTCCCGCATCCATTCTGGCAGATCGCGGAAGTTTTCAATATCTGGACGAATCGCGTTACGGAAATGCCCAAGATCGTATTCGTAATCATTTCGCGCGTCCAAAACGATGGTATCTTGTTCTTGCATTTGTTTATAAAATTCCACTGGCTCTAAATAAGTGCCGGTCAGTTCGTTCGGGTTGATGTCTTCTTCCAATCCAAGATGAACGATTTCATTTTTTGCACGCACGTGCATTTTTTTAAACGCGTGGCCTTCAGCAGCATCGATTTTAAAAGCTGTATCCGAGAAGCGTGGATCACTTTTTAACATTTTCATATATGCTTCCGTTTGCTCAATTGTTCCTGAACACGTTCCGTTAATTCCTTCGTTAGAAACAAGAATTCGACCTTTTAGCTCTAGCTCCTTACAAGCAGCCAAATGCTCGGTAGCAAAGGTTTCTGGATCTTCTACCTCGACGTATTTATAATAAAGTAAGACATTGTGTGTATGATTTTGCATGAATCATACCTCCTATTTCTTCAATTTGCTTCTGTAGCAAAAAAGCAACAAAAACCTCAACCATTTTATAATAAATAACGAAAAACTTCAACTCTATATTGATTGAACTCATGATTTCTACTTGTTAATATTCCGCAAACCAACTGTGCTTTCGAATCCATAGGTTGCAGGTCATGTAACTGGCGCGATCGGACGGCACGGTGCCAGTTGCCAAAGGCTTGTGCCATATCTTCTCGTTACTAACGGAAAAATAGACACTACCTTCTTACTTAACAAGTTACTTCGCCCAAAGCAGCCAGCGATGTAGAAAATTCGGTTTCTTTCATTCAGCTTATATAGTTATTAAGTAGTAATGCCTTAGGCTGGTCTAAATTAGCGACGCTTTGGAATAATCCGCGAATTTTCTAAGTTTATAAATTGCAGCTAAAATAACCCAATCAAAAAAGGCAGCTATTACAGCAGCTGCACTTTTTCTGCTAGTTAGCAGATTCTATTTTTTACTGATTTGTTTTCTAGACATGCTTTAATGGCTTCAGCATTCAATGCCATCATCTCTAAACGAGTTTGAATCGTGGCACTGCCAATATGCGGCAACACCGTAAGATTTGGCAATGTCAATAAGGGATGGTCTAATGGTACAGGCTCTTGTTCAAATACATCCAGTCCGGCACCCCATATTTTCTGTTCTTTCAAAGCTTCATACAAGGCCGTTTCATCAACAATACCGCCTCTAGCTACATTAATCAAACAAGCCGTATCTTTCATCAATGCCAGTTCGGCTGCTCCGATCATCCCTTTAGTTTCAGGTGTCAGCGGCGTTAAAATCACCACGTAATCTGAAAGCTTCAGCAATTCTTCAAATTCAGCATAACGGACATCTTCAAGACTTTTTCGCGTACGATTATGGTAAAGGATATTCATACCGAAACCTTGAGCACGGCGAGCTATAGCTTCACCAATTCGCCCCATACCAATAATTCCGAGCGTAGCACCGCCAACATTTTGTCCGGTCATTCCCATCGGTGTCCAAGATTTCCATTGTCCCGAACGAACAGTTTTTTCTGCTTCCATTATGTTGCGGGCCGTCGCAAGTAACAAAGCAAATGTTAAATCTGCGGTCGCCTCAGTTAAAACATCAGGCGTATTGGTTACCGTGACACCATGCTTCCGTGCTGCTTCTAAGTCGATGTTATTGTAGCCAACTGCTAAGTTGCTAACGATTTTCAAGTTCGGTGCTGAACTAAACACTTCGTTGTCTATTTGGTCAGATAGCATCGTCCAAAGTGCATGCGCCTCTTTTGCTTCTTCAAGCAATCTCTCACGCGGTGCATGAGTGTCTTCTTCCGGCCACATGCGAACTTCATACTGCTCTGCTAATTCAGCTACTGCTTGATCCGGCAGCTTTTGTGTAATAAATACGATTGGCTTCATACCCATCCTCCATCCTATATTATTAAACAATTATAACAATTTAAAAAACTGCAGGCAATTGCCAGCAGTTTCCTATTCGTTTGTTGTTTTTATTTTTTTGATGTAATACCCAATAGCTACGACAACACTCAACGCTAATAAGACGTACACAACATTGGAATAAAGACCAAACTGATGCATAATTTGTTCCCGGTTGTCTCCCACTGCTCTTCCGATAAACACCAAAACAGTATTCCACAACAAGGTGCCGAGCGTCGTAAAGCCAACGAACAGTCCAAATTTCATATTCGACATACCCGCAGGAATTGAAATTAGACTACGCACTAAAGGAACTAACCGGCCAAAAAATACAGTCCAAACCCCAAAACGATCAAACCAGCTATCGGCCTTATGAATGTCTTGCTTTTTTACGCGCAACCAACTGCCGTATTTATCTATGATTTTCTCCAGCCGCTCAACGTCTAGTAATAAACCGACACCGTACAACATTACCGCTCCAAGGACAGAGCCCGCAGTTGAAGCTAAAATCACTCCCGGTATTGTCATTGTGGTCGTCGTTGTCATAAATCCGCCGACCGTTAAAATCACTTCTGACGGAATCGGTGGAAAGACGTTTTCTAGCATAATTAGAAAAAATATACCCAAATAGCCATAATCCGACATGACTGAGGTAATCCATTCTTCCATAACAACACTCCTCTTAAGAAGATGAACGGAAATTCATCGTTATCGACCATAACTCTGAACGGCTTCCGATACGCAACGGCGGACCCCAAAATCCAAATCCGGAAGACACAAGAAAATGTGTCTTTTCGATTAAACGGTAGCCGTAATCCAGTTCAAAAATTCGTTTAGTCAATAAATGATTCGGCCACATCTGCCCTTTATGTGTGTGGCCTGACATGTGCAAATCTGCGCCTAATTCTCTGGGCGTTTTCAAATCGGCCGGCGTATGGTCCATCACGATCCAAGGCACCGTGTCTTTTTCAGGTTTCAACTCAAGCAACGACAACCGATTGCCATTCGTACGATCTTCACGTCCCGTTAAATAAAAACGATTCGCAACTAAAATAGTTTCATCTCTTAACATTTTCACACCTGATTTATCCATTAGTCTTACGAGCAATGGAATTTTCTTGCCGTAATACTCATGATTTCCTAACACACCGTAAACACCCAGAGCTGGTTTCAACTGTTCCATGACTTCCGACATGCCATAACGCGCATACCAGACCGGATCGTCATCCACTAAATCACCTGCTAAAAAGACAACATCCGGATCAAGCGCATTTGTTTTAGTAACAAAACGTTGCAAATGTCGCTTGCCCGATAAAAACCCTAAGTGAAAATCGGAACCTACGACCATATGAAGAGGTTCCGCCTCTTTACCTTCTACGGTAATTTCAAGATTTCGAACAACCGGACTGTAAGCCAAGTAAGTGCCGACACTAAATAGCAGCAATAACATAATGGCAGTTAATGAACCTACAACAAACACATCATTTTTTAAATCCACCACTAGCACAAGGAGATTTGCCACAGGAATCAACAAAATCGCATACTGCAAAAAAGCGAACCAATAAGAACCGAGCACCGTAAATCCAAGCCATCTGTGACCAATTCTTCCAATTGCATAACTATAAGCAACCACCAACCACAAAGCCGCAAAAATCCACAGATTTACACCCTCTAAAAAACTCATTAGCCAAACATAAACCGCCCAGCCCAAATAGGCAACAAGCGTTGTATAAATCAACAAGAAACTACCGATGCCCGCAACTATTTTCATAAAAACGCCTCTTTCTTCTTTTAAAATAAATCTCTGTACGAAAGATACATTTTTTCAATGTGATAAAAAACAGTATAGCATTCCAACTCATATCCTTCACAAAACAACTCTCCCTCGCCCCTAGCACCACCGCGCACAAGGACGAAGCAGAGCTCGAAGACTAGCGTTTTTTGCTTGGCTTCTAGCGGGAGCTCTGGCCAAGTGCGATTAAATACATCTCCCGGGACTAGCTCACTCTACGTCCCAAGACCTAGTCAAAGATGCATTCAGAGACCGTATTGAAAAACTCATTCTCTTCGTATAATTAACTTAGAAATCAACGAGGAGGCAAAAAAAGATGAACAAATTTTGGTTAATTACGCTCGGCATCATTGCTGGAATCGTCGTACTCAGCAATTTGGGACACATGATTGGATTGGCAGTATCTTTACTAATCGTCTACGCCGGGGTGCATTACTATTTAAAAAGCACTTTGACATTAGCGAAAGTATGGTGGGTAGCTGTAGGGATTGTCGGAGGAATTGCAGCCATTTCGAATGTACCTGCTTTGATCGGCGTCGCCGCCCTTGTCGCATTGTGGATGATTTACCGCAAATGGAATGGCCAAAGCGTTTCTGTCACAGCTGTAAAAGAAAGCGATCCATTTATGAACTTTGAACAACAATGGAACAAACTAACTAAATAAGGAGAGAATGAATATGATAACGTTATGGGAACGTTTTAAATTTGCTGTCGCAACCGACTTGGATGCCGTCGTCGTAAAAAAAGAGGAGAAAAATCCACTTGTTCTACTGAATCGCTACGTTACAGAAGCTGAAAACCAGACAACCACCACTGGAAAATGGGTTGAACGTCAAGCTCAGCTAAATGGTAAACTAGAGAAAGAATTGGCAGAAGCATCCGCCATGCTCACTAAGCGCCACGAACAATTGGAATTAGCACAAACCTCAGGCGAGTCTGATCTCGCTGATTTTGCAAAAATGGAAGTTCAATCTTACGCTACTCGCGTTTCAGTGTTGCAAAACAACTTAAGTGAAAACATAGCTGAACTGACTGGCTTAGAATACCGCTACGAAGAAATGAAACACAAAGTAAAAGACATGAAAGTAAAGCAACTGCAATTGATGGGCAAAGAAAATGCCACGCGTGCTCATCACCAGATGGACAAAGTGCTAAGTCCTGAACTTGTCGCTGAACGTATTGGCTCTTTTGACGACATGGCTCTATACATCACAACACTCGGTGCTAAAGTTGAAGAGCGGCATGAGCGTTCAACAATGGAACGTCGTTTGGATTCTTTAGAAAAAAATAGCACAACTCCAAAAGAACTTGTCTAAAATAGAGTGAGAAGAAGTTTTTTCTTCTTCTCATTTTTTCTGATACAAAGAAGGAGGTAAAAGCCATGCAACATTTCCCAACAAACAGACAAGCATTTTTTTTGCTAAGTGCTTTATTATTGATATTCGTCGAAGCTGCCTTTTTTGGAAATGGCAGTGTGTTTTTGATTCTTCTTGGTATCGGAACTCTTTACTATGCGCTGAGAAACACCAGTAAATACCGAAGATCCTATTTTTGGATAGGTGCTTTTCTTATCGGCGTTTCTATTTTGTCTATGTGGAGTCTGAGACTGATGATTTTCGGGCTTGCCATTTACCTGTTGCTTCGTCTATGGAAAGGGCAAGCATGGCTTCAGACCACCCCTTTACAAGGTTCCGCAGATACAGGTCTAATCCAGAATAAAGTAATGGCCGCTCAAAGTACGCCAATCGAATCTTACGAGTGGAAAGACATTCATGTGCAAGGTTTTATCGGGGATATCCTTGTAGATACTACACATACTGTTTTACCTAAAAAACCTTCATTGATTTCCATACGACAAGGTTTTGGAAAAGTCCAAGTTATCGTGCCGTATGAAGTTCCGGTACGCGTCTTTTATTCTACACTTTTGGGAGAAGCTCGTTTTTTCAATGGGGATAGCCAGCGCATTCTCAATACCACCATTCACGCGGAAGACGGCTATCCTGCGGACGAAGGCAACAGAGCTGAGTTGATTGTATCCGTGACTACTTGGATGGGGGACGTCGAGGTGATTCGTAGATGAGACAGATTGTGCCACGCAGCCTGTTTTTCACCTCTCTCTTTGCCTTGATTATCTTCAGCATTCTATTTGCTTTGCTTGGTTTGCCGTCATTCAATAGCTGGTCCGTTCTGTGGGAAGATTTTATCGCCGGCCTTCCTTTGGGCATTTGGTTGCTCGTTCTGATGCTCGCTCTGTCCGTCGGCATATCATGGTGGACCGAATCTTTGTCGCGATCAAAAGTGCAGGAAATCGAACAGATTTTCCAAGCCCTTTTGCGCAATGAAGACAAAACAGTCGTTCAAGCTGCCCAAATGAAAACCTTGCCGCGCAATTTGTCGAGTTCCATTCTAAAATTGCAAAAGTTATTAGAATCACAGCGTAAAAGCTTGACTCGCATTGCCAATGAACGTGCAGAAACGCAGGATCAGATTATCCAGGAGCGCTTAATTATGGAACGTCAACGGCTTGCTAGAGAGCTTCACGACTCCGTTTCTCAACAGCTTTTTGCTGCTTCCATGCTGCTGTCATCGATGACTGAAAGCGAAGAGGTGCAGCCTGGACTGTTGCAGACAGAAAAAATGATTCAGCAAGCTCAGTTGGAAATGCGCGCACTGCTTTTGCATTTACGTCCCGCCGCTCTTCACGACAAAAGCTTGCGTCAAGGATTGTTTGAATTGGTTAGTGAACTTAAAGAAAAAGTCTATTTTACGATTGATCATAAATTAGAAGAAGTGCCCCTGCAAAAAGGAGCCGAAGATCATCTGTTCCGTATTGCGCAAGAAACTTTATCCAATACATTGCGCCATTCCAAAGCAACCGAAGTTCATATTTTGTTTGTTGAACGCGATAATTTTGCGATTTTGCGTATTCAAGACAATGGTGTCGGATTTGAAAGTGAACAATCCAAATCGACTTCTTACGGTCTTAAACATATTGAAGAACGCGCCATCGAAATTGGTGCTACGAGCAAAATTGTTTCTGTTCCTTCTGAAGGGACCATTGTGGAAGTAAAAGTTCCAATTGAAAGGAAGAAGCCTAATGATTCGAATCTTGTTAGTAGATGATCATGAAATGGTCCGTATAGGTGTCTCTGCTTACTTGCAGTCTCAAAAAGATATGGAAGTTGCTGGCGAAGCCACAAACGGGCAAGAAGCCGTGCAATTGGCATTGGACTTGCGACCTGATTTGATCCTAATGGACATGGTGATGCCCATTATGAACGGTGCAGAAGCGACAAAAGCCATCATTGATCAATGGCCAGAAGCCAAAATTATGATTGTCACAAGCTTTCTCGACGACGACAAAGTCTATCCTGCACTTCAAGCCGGAGCCGTTAGCTATATATTAAAAACTTCAAAAGCTTCACGGATTGCTGATTCGATTCGTGAAACGATGAATGGCACTCCCGTACTTGAGCCAGAAGTGATGACAAAAATGATGAAGCAAATGCGTCATGAACGGGTTCTACACGACGAGTTAACTGAACGTGAGATGGAAATCTTGTTGTTGCTAGCTGATGGTCTGACCAACCAAGAAATTGCCGATCAATTGTTTATTGCCTTGAAAACAGTGAAAACACATGTCAGTAATATCTTGGCAAAACTTGAAGTTCATGACCGGACTCAAGCAGTTATTTATGCATTCCAGCATAAACTCATCTCTCCACTTAAATAAACCCCTCAAAAATGGGAATGGGGAACTCATTTAATCGTCTTATAATTGGATGCTCATAAATACACACCAATCAATAAAAAACTCCCAAAGCTACAAGTAGCTTTGGGAGTTTTTAAATAATCTTATAGATTTGGTTTGTCGTTCTCTTTTTCCATTTTTTTCTCAAGATTTTCAAGCTGACGTTTAGCAAACTCACGTCCACCCATACCGAAGGAAATAGCAAAGGCTACTGCAAGTCCCGCAATAATGAACAGGAAGGCAAGGTTAACGATATTTGTTGCAAAGTTCAACTGGTCAAGTGTCATAAATACAGCGATAATAATAATCGCATATTTGACAATTGTACCAAGGAAACGGTTACCTGAAGACTGCTTCACGTAGTTCCCAAGCACACTTCCCCCGATTAATCCAAGACCCAGAATAATTAGCGAACTAATCAGAAGTGGTAAGTATGCGATTACGGCTTCACCAATCCCGTTTAATACATCAAGCTGTAAAACATTCATAGCTTCTACAGTAAAGAAAATGATGATGATCGCCTGTACTACTTTGCCAATGATGTTCGCAATATCAATGCTCGGTGTTTTGGTTTTGTCTGTGTTCAAATACGTTGAGAAGCGATTGATACCTGTTCCATTCAATAGGCTAATCAACAAGTCTCCTACAAATTTACCGATTAATACACCTACCAAGATCAAGATGATCGCTACGAAAATATTCGGGATCATGTTTAGAACTTGGTTGAGCATATTGACAATTGGTTCAGAAATCGAACGGATGTTTAATGTTTCTAACGCAATGGTCAAAATCGGAATCAAGACGATAACAAACACTACATTAGCCAATACATTAGCTAGAGTTGCTTTGTCTCCAGCGTCCATTCTTGTCGTACTTGTCGAAGCACCACTTGTTTTGTTAGTAAATTTATTGAACCATTTATCAATATTTATCGCTGTTAAAAGACTGAACACAAGGTTCTTCACAAATTTGGCAACAAAATAACCAATGACTAAAATGATGATGGCCATGAACAGATTAGGCAGGAATGCCAATAACTTGTTCATCATATTTGAAATTGGCTGTGCTACGTTGTTCATATCCAAAGCTTGCAAAACGCTCGGAATAAACAAAATGAAAATGAGGTAATAAAGAATTTTCCCTATGGAATCCAACATGCTGTCTGCACTTTCTTTTGTTTTCGCCATATGTCCTTTGACCATGGCCCGGTCTGCACCTGCTTTTTTTAACCCTTTGGTGAAAATGGCTCGTACAATTGTTGCGACAATCCAGGCGATAAGCAGTAATAGTAACGCGCCTAAAACATTTGGAATGTAGTCAATAATTGTATATCCGACGCCTCTAAAAGAATTACCAATATCATTCATACAGTCGTCCTCCTTTTTTTGTATAGTATTCACTAGTACTATCCCCGTACTTTCCTATCGCTAAACGCTTAATATATTAAAACCTTAGTCGCATAAAAAAACTCTTATTAACGAACAGTTCGAAGTCTAGATGTTAAAGTTCTAAAGAAAAAAAGGTAATTGATGATTAACATCGTCTACTAACATTCTTTTTTTAACGAACACACGATGACACCAATGGTTTGAGGTAGCCGTCTTCTTCTATTATAATAAAAGAAAAGAGGAGGAGATCCCATGTACATGACAGTCCAGGAAACTGCCACTTTTTTATCCATGCCCGAAGAACAAGTAAATCGTTACGTATTAGAAGGTCGTATCCGCGCAGTTCATGACGGGGAACAATACATCATCAATACCTCTCAATTTGAAGCGCATTTTCAACAATTGGAACAGGCCAAGCTAGCGCTAGAAGAATGGCGCACTATGCCCATACCAGAAGATGTGGATATTAAAGACGAAGACTAACTTTAGTACACATAGAAAAGCACCTAATGGACGCGTATCCTTTAGGTGCCTTTTTGTTATCGAAGATAATTTTCAACGTCTTGCTTGCGAAACAGTGCGAGCAGAAATTCACTAATTATCTGGTGAGCTCAGGCACTACTAGGCTTTTTAGCTTATTCTCGATAAATCCGCTCCATTTATCAAATTCAACAAGAAATCCATCATGGCCAAATTCTGTTTCAACGATTTTCCAACTTGCCGTCTTTTGTTTTTCAAGCCACGGAGCCATTAGCTCACTTGGATACAACAAATCGCGCGTAAAAGATAAGGAATAGACGGGAACATCTAGTACAGCATCTTGGATATCATGTGTATTCATAGCTCTCAGCAGTAATACATAGCTATTGGCATCAAAACGACCGGCTAATTTCTTGCCTTGATAATTCAAATATGACTGCACATCAAATTCTTCGCCATCGCCACTACGACCAAAGCGCCGATTGAACATATGACCGCTTCGATAAGTAACCATTCCTGCCATTCTAGCAACATGAAACCCCTTCAAAAGAGACGCATCTGCATAGTCTCCATTATTAAAATCCCCATCACTTTCAATCGCCAATATGCCAATGTGATTAAACGCCACTCCATAGTCACTGTAATAGGGAGTGACAGCTAGCGGAAAAATCGCATCCGTAAAATCTGGATAGAGGTTTCCCCATTCTAAGGTTTTCATTCCACCAAGGGAACCGCCAATGACTCCTGCAAGGTGGTCAATTCCCAATTCTTTTAATGCACGATATTCCGCTCGAACCATATCACGTATCGTCAATGTTGGAAAGTCAGCTCGGTAAGAAATTCCTGTTTTCGGATTTTTCGATAAAGGACCCGTCGATCCGTGACAGCCTCCGAGTACGTTAAAGGTAATCACTTGAAAAACAGTTGTATCCACGGGTTTTCCTGGTCCGATTAATCCTGCCCACCACCCTGGATTTTTTTCAGTACCGAATGCGTATTGGTTACCTGTCAATGCATGGCAAATCAGGATCGCAGGAGCTGTTTCATCTCCGAGACGTTCGTATGCAAGTTCCACATCATCTATCGTCTTAGTAGAGTCCAGGATTAATGAGCCAATGGATACTGTTTTCATGACGATCCCTCCTTATACCTTTTCCAAAACTGCTGCCTGTATGGCCTGTTCCAAATCAGCGATTAAATCTTCTGCATTCTCCAATCCAACAGACAAACGAATCAACTCTTCCGTTACGCCAGATGCAGTTAACTCTTCATCGTTCAATTGCTGATGTGTCGTGGAAGCCGGGTGAATAATTAGCGACTTGGCGTCTCCTACATTGGCTACATGAGACCAGAGATTTATGTGATCAATTACGTTACGTCCTGCTTCTCTTCCACCTTTGATACCAAAATTGACAATCGATCCATAACCTTCATTTTTCAAGTATTTCTTCGCCAATTGATGAGAAGGATGTTCTTCAAATCCAAGGAAGTTTACCCACTCGATTTGTGGATGCTGTTTTAAGTAATCTGCAATAATTTGAGCGTTGCTATTGTGTTTTGGAATCCGTAAATGTAAAGTTTCTAATCCTTGCAGTAAAGCATGAGCACTATCCGGGCTTAGTGAAGGGCCAAAATCACGTAATAATTGAACGCGAAGTTTTGTCGCAAAAGCTGCACCTGGTACATCAATGCCGTACCGCAGTCCATGATAGGTTTCGTCAGGCTGTGTATAATTTGGGAAACGTGGATTGTCCCAATTGAATTTCCCAGCATCCACCGCAACGCCACCAATTGTCGTTCCGTGTCCGCCAATCCACTTTGTCGCAGAATGAATGACGACGTCTGCACCAAACTCAATCGGGTTGCTGCCGTAAGGAGAGGCAAATGTATTATCAATCAATAACGGCAATCCGTTAGCATGGGCAATTTCTGCTACTTTTTCGACATCAAAAACATTCAAGCTTGGATTGCCAATAATTTCACCAAATATCGCTTTTGTTTTATCTGTAATTGCTGCTTTAAAATTTTCTGGATCGGTCGCATCGACGAATTTTGTTGTGATGCCATAGCGTGGTAGCGTGTTAGCAAACAAATTGTAGGTGCCACCGTAAAGACTGCTATCTGCTACGATTTCATCACCCGCTTCTGCAATGTTCAAAATGGAAAAAGCAATAGCGGCCATTCCTGAAGAAAGAGCAACTGCTGCAGTGCCACCTTCTAGTAACGCTACTCGTTGTTCAAAGACATCGACCGTCGGATTCATAATGCGTGAGTAAATATTGCCTGTATCTTTCAGTCCAAAGAGGTCTTGTGCATGCTGTGTATTTTTAAAAACATACGAAGTGGTTTTATAAACAGGAACACCTCTAGAGCCTGTCGTTGGATCTGGTTGTTGTCCTCCGTGTAATAATAATGTTTCTGGTTTAAAGTTTGTCATTTTCTATTCCCCCTGTTTTTTTAGTAGTAACACATGCTAAAGGGGACGAAAAAAGCCCCCTTCGCTAAGAAGAGGGCCGTAAATTACGGAGTTTCCTCCTCTTATCTCTCAGAACCTGTAAATCGATTCTGTAGGAATTAGCACCTTTACAAACAAAATGTCTGTCGGTTGCCGGGCATCACAGGGCCTATCCCTCCGCCACTCTTGATAAGAGTATTTGATTTGATTTTTGATCTTGTTGTGAAGTATAAAAACTTTATTGGCGTTTGTCAAGCTTATTAGTCAAAAAAATTTGAAACCTTGTCTTCTTTCAAACGTTATCTTTTAGTGTAGAGGAGGAATTAATGATGGTCATTTGGATTTTGCTCTTATTGATTACAGGTTATTTTATCGGTTGTTGTCATGGTTCACTTGTTGCACAAGCCGTATCAGGCGTGAACATCAAAAATTCGGGCGTAAAAAATTCCGGTGCTTCTAATGCAGCCATCGTGCTGGGTTGGAAATATGGTTTGCTCGTTGCCTTTATTGACGTTTTCAAAGGCTTTGCTGTTGTTGCAGGGTTACGTTTGTTAGTGGACTTAAGTAGCTTTTCAACTGCAACAATCTGGACACTATTGTTCGTTGCAGGAGCTGCCGTAATAGTTGGTCATAATTTTCCGTTCTATATGAACTTTGACGGCGGAAAAGGTACAGCATCTGTAATAGGTGTAATGATAGCGCTTGACTGGAAGCTCGGGTTGCTCGGATTATTGTTATTGATCATTGTTTCACTGGTAACAAATTATCTTGTCATTGGCGTATTCGTTTTGTACGCCGTGTATTTTGTAATTGCCTTTATCCCTGCAGTCGGTCTATGGCCGTTACTAATAGCGCTAGTCCTGTTCACGATGGCTGTATGGAAACATCGAGAAAATATTATACGAATAAAGAATGGCAATGAACCTACAGTATCATCAGTTTTTCGAAAGAAACCTACCCCGTCCATTTAGAAAGGAATACAATGAATTTTGAAGATTAAAAAATAAATTTCAATATTCATCTTGACTTTTTTGTTATTCCGCCATAAAGTAGGAATCACGAATCGAATAGCATACATCACTTTCTTATCCAGAGAAACCGAGGGACAGGCCCTATGACGTTTCGGCAGCAGATTTGTTTAACCGCAAAAACTGTGCCAACTCCTGCAAATGCATCCATGCATTTGGAAGATGAGAATTAGATGGTTTCAACAGGAGCCCTCTTTTTTCTTATGGTTAAGAAAAAAGGGGGCTCTTTTTGTCTAGTTTCTCGACGGATTGTGAGCATTAACGATTTGAATAACAATACAGCATGAGGAGGTCTACTTACTATGATTCAATTCGAAGGCGTCGCCAAAACCTACCAATCAGGTAAACAGGAAATCTATGCATTGAACGGCATCGATTTAACTGTCCAAACTGGCGAAATCTACGGAGTTATTGGCTTTAGTGGAGCCGGTAAAAGCTCGCTAATCCGCACTGTAAACTTGCTCGAACGTCCTTCTAAAGGACGTGTATTAATTCACGGAAAGGATATTTCGACGCTATCTAGCAAAGAAATTCGTACTATCAGAAAAGATATCGGTATGATTTTCCAACATTTTAATTTACTCCATTCAAAAACGGTTTATCATAACGTCGCTATGCCGCTCCTGTTAGCTAACACACCGAAAAATGATATCGAAAAACAAGTAAAAGAGTTGCTCGATTTCGTTGGACTTGCAGATCAGGCGCAAAAATATCCAGACCAGCTGTCAGGTGGACAAAAGCAACGCATCGGCATTGCTCGTGCTCTTGCAACGAATCCTTCCGTTCTGTTATGCGACGAAGCAACATCAGCACTTGATCCACAAACGACGAAATCGATTTTGGACCTACTTCGCAAAATCAATAAAGAATACAATATTACCATCCTGCTCATCACACACGAAATGGGCGTCATTCGAGAAATCTGTGACAAAGTGGCCGTGCTTGAAGCAGGGAAAGTTATTGAGCAAGGAAGCGTCTTTAACGTTTTCTCTAATCCACAGCAAGCTACCACCAAACGATTTGTTCGCTCTGTTATGAACGACGAGTTGCCTGAATCGCTGCTAGCACAAATTCAAGATAAACAAAATAATCAGGCCATATACCGGTTGCAGTTTACTGGCACATCAGTCGGTCAACCCTTCATGTCCCGAGTGTCACGTGACTTTAACGTTGATTTGAATGTACTATTCGGCAATATTACCGAATTGCAAGGTGTTCCATACGGCAACTTAATTGTCGAATTCTCTGGAGAGTCAAGCGAAGTGGAACGTGCCTTATCTTCTATTAGGGACAGCACTATTCAAATAGAGGAGGTCATTGATTATGTCCGTTGATTACGAACAAATTTTGGAAGCTTTATGGGAAACCGTCTATATGACAGGTGTTGCGTTTGGATTTTCGTTATTGATTGGCTTTCCTCTCGGTATCTTGTTAGTCGTTACACGTCATGGACATTTGTTGGAAAATGAAATCGTGTCTAAAGTATTGAATGTCGTCATCAATATTTTTCGCTCTATTCCTTTTATTATTTTAATGGTTGCCATTATTCCATTAACTCGGCTCATTGTCGGTACATCGATTGGTACAGCTGCAGCCATCGTTCCACTAGTTTTCTATGCGGGGCCATACATTGCTCGGTTAATTGAAAACTCTTTGCTTGAAGTTGATAAAGGTGTGATCGAGGCCGCACAAGCAATGGGTGCCTCTCCGTTGCAAATTATTTTTCGCTTCTTGATTCCCGAAGCGTTAAGTTCACTTGTTCTTGCTTTGACAATCGCTGTAGTTGGACTTATTGGTGCTTCTGCAATGGCTGGCGCTATTGGCGGCGGTGGTCTTGGGGACTTAGCCATTACATACGGATATCAACGATTCGACACGGTCGTAATGTTCATCACAGTAGCTATTTTGGTCATACTGGTACAAGGCGTTCAATCTTTTGGAAATGTATTATCGAGGCAAGTCAGACGTAATTAGTAAAATACACCTTAAAAATGGAGGAATTACTCATGAAAAAAATTTTAACAGCAACATTACTTTTACTACTGGTATTCATTTTGGCTGCTTGCGGAGACGATAGCAATGCACAAGGCAAAACGACCGTAACACTTGGTATTAGCGGTTCGGATACGACGATTTGGGATTATATTGCGGACAAAGCGGAGAAGGAAGGAATTGAGTTGGAAATCCAAACTTTTTCTGATTATGTAGCTCCGAACCTAGCGCTAGCTGAAGGGGAACTGGATTTGAATGCGTTCCAGACGATTTCTTATTTTGATGAATTTGTTGCTGAGCATAATATTGATATCGTGCCGATTGGTTCGACCGTCATTGCACCGATGGGCTTGTATTCTGATAAATACGAATCTATCGATGATATTCCTGAAGGTTCACAAATCGCAACTCCCAATGAAGCGACCAACATGGGCCGCGCACTATTACTTCTCGACGAAGCAGGATTGATCACACTTTCTGACGATGCTGGACTTACTGGAACGGCAGAAGACATTATCGAAAACCCAAAAAACATTGAAATTGTCCCTATGGTGTCTGGTCATACACCACGTGCAATGCCTGATGTGGCTGCTTCAATCATCAACAATGGTGTTGCCGTTGATGCGGGATTAAACCCAACTAAAGATCCAATCGCTCGCGAAAGTGATACGGCTAAACCGTATATTAACTTGATTGCTGCAAACGCTGAAGACGCTGATAATGAAGCTTACCAGAAAATCGTCGAGATTTATCAACAGGAAGATACCGCTGAATTTATTATTGAGCATACGAAAGGTGCTCAAATTCCAACTGTTGTTACAGTAGATGAGCTTGTCGATTACCAATAAGAAGTTATCTATGAAGTTATCTATATAGGAGGAATTCCAATGACCCTTATCAAGGAAGCAAGACAGATCATCTCTCAATCCATCGACTCGCAACGTACGATATATATTGAAACAAGCCAGGCAATTCACGCCAAACCTGAACTTGGTAATGAAGAATTTTATGCGAGTTCTTTATTAATTGATTTGCTTGAAGACGCAGGATTTACCGTTGACAAAGGCGTCGCCGGTCACGACACTGCTTTTTTTGCCAGTAAAGAAAGCTCACTTTCTGGGCCAACAATCGCTTACCTTGCTGAATATGATGCACTGCCTGGAATCGGTCATGCCTGCGGCCACAACATTATTGGAACCACTAGCGTCGCTGCCGCCATTGCATTATCAGAAACCTTAGACCTTATTGGTGGCCGAGTTGTCGTTCTTGGAACACCTGCAGAAGAAGGCGGTCCAAATGGTAGCGCCAAGGGCAGTTTCGTTAAACACGGCCTGCTCGAAGGTATTGATGCGGCTTTGATGCTACATCCTTCTGGAAATTCAGCTGTCACTGGTCCTTCCCTTGCTGTTGATCCATTGGAATTCCACTTTTACGGTAAGCCCGCGCATGCAGCAGGCTCTCCTGAACAAGGCATTAATGCACTTGATGCGGTCTTGCAGCTATTTAATAGCATCAATGCTTTGCGTCAGCAATTACCTTCAGATGCGCGTATCCACGGGATTATCACTCATGGAGGTGATGCACCGAACATCATTCCTGAATATGCGGCGGCACGCTTTTATATTCGGGGTGATTCTTGGAAGAAAACAGCTGACACTGCTCGTAAAATTCGAGCGATTGCTGAAGGCGCGGCATTGGCAACTGGTGCTACAGTGAAAATCGAACGTTTCCAAAATGAAGTGCGTGACTTGGTCATTACACCCGCTTTGGATGTGATTGTTCGTAGCGAGCTTGAAGCACTAGGTGAGGCGGTGGCAGATTCCCGGATTTCTGGTCTTGGTTCTACCGATGCTGGCAACATTAGTTACGTAGTCCCTACTGCACATGGCTATATTAAAATTGGTCCTGAAAGCCTAATTGCCCATACTGCTGAGTTTCGTGAAGCTGCTAAATCAGAGCAAGGCAATAATGCGTTGATCAAAGGCGCTAAAGCATTAGCTACTACTGGGTATCTATTGCTGACAAAGACATCTCTACTAGAGGAAGTACAAGCTGCGCATACAGAAGCATTAAAACTGAAAAAGCAAAACTAATTGAACGATGTCCCTTGCCGGGCGTCGTTTTTTTGTGACCAGAATTTTCACCATTTTCCCACTTCGTGCTAAACTACTACTATATGGGTTGAAGTTGCTGTTCCATAACTCTAAAAAGTCGGCAACACCATTCAACTTGTACAGAACTTATTCTAGGAGGATTTATACATGTTAGAGACTTTAATTGAACGACTCGTTCGTTACACCAAAATCGATACACAATCCGATTTCACTAGTACCACCACCCCTTCTACAACTGGGCAGTGGGACTTGCTCCGTGAATTGGAACAGGAAATGAAAACCATTGGCTTGACTGATGTCGATATGGATAAATCCGGTTACCTTTTCGGCACGCTTCCGGCCAATACCGACAGAGAAGTTCCTGTAATTGGTTTTTTGGCACATGTTGACACTGCAACAGACTTTACTGGAAAAAACGTTAATCCGAAACGTATTGATAATTACAATGGACAGGACATCTCACTAAATAACAGCATTACGATGACTGTGTCGGATTTTCCTTCTTTAAAAGACTACGTGGGCCATACGCTAATCACAACAGATGGCACGACATTACTTGGCGCAGACAACAAAGCCGGTATTGCTGAAATTATGACTGCAATGGAATATTTAAATGCTCATCCTGAAATTGAGCATGGAAAAATCCGCGTCGCCTTTACACCAGACGAAGAAATTGGTCGCGGTCCACATAAATTCGACGTTGAACGCTTTGGTGCACAATATGCATACACCATGGACGGCGGCCCTCTTGGCGAGTTGCAGTACGAAAGTTTTAACGCAGCGAGCGGGAAACTGACCATTCAAGGGAAAAGCGTTCATCCGGGATCAGCAAAGGATAAAATGGTCAATGCGCAAACAGTCGCTATTCAATTCCAACAAGAAATGCCGAAACATGAAGTTCCTGAGTTAACAGAAGGCTATGAAGGATTTATTCATTTGAATAATTTTGTTGGCGATATTGAAACAGCGGAATTGAGCTATATTATCCGTGATTTCGATAAAAATAAATTCGAAGATAAAAAACGGCATATGGAAGAAGTTGCGGAAAAGCTCCAACAGCAATATGGCAAACAAGCCATTCTGCTAGAAATTGAAGATCAATATTACAATATGCGCGAAAAAATCGAACCCGTTATGGAAATTGTCGATCGCGCAGAGCACGCTATGACTGCATTAGAAATCAAGCCGAACATTGTGCCTGTTCGTGGCGGTACAGATGGTTCTCAATTGTCGTACATGGGGCTTCCAACACCAAACATCTTCACAGGTGGCGAAAATTATCACGGAAAATACGAATTCATTTCTGCGGAAAATATGGAGAAAGCAACACAAGTCATTATCGAAATTGTAAAGTCCGTTAAATAAAACAGGTGTATTGGACCCAGTCCAATACACCTGTTTTTTTAGATAACACTTCTGGCGTTTTGTGCGCGTGCACAGTGAATACCATATTGAAGAAGTTGGAAGCAGTGGAACTTTGATAAGTCGATGCCTGTCTTTGTGGTGGACATGCTCATTTTTACTGACAGATCAAAGCTATATCAAGGGTTAGTTATTTAGAAAATGTGGGTCTACTTCATGTTTCAAAAGTTTCATTTAAGGAATATAAAGACTACTACAAAAAAGAAAGAGGTGCTTTACATGTCAGACAAAAAACCATTTAAGGATGAAGATCGTAACATAAGCGATGGCGGTCCCATGGATAATCCTGAACAGTACAAAACGGATAAAAAAACACTTACGGAAATGCACAAAGAAGAAATGACTGTCGACACCATCCCAATGGAAGATTTGAAACAAGAAAAGCGTGAAGAAAGCGATAAACGTGGAACGAAAAGTAATTCTTCAAGCGAAGAAAAATTCCCAGAATAATAAATATGAACGCTCATAAAAGTAAATACTTTTTTAAAAAAACCATAGAGACTATTCTCTATGGTTTTTTTATGCTATGATTCTCGTTTGAACAGGAGTGAAAGAAAATGAAAAACTGGATTTATCCACTTATGGTTGTCGTAGCAGCAAGCTGTTATGGAATTCTCTCAACTATTATAAAAGTCGCAATGAAAAATGGTTTCACAGCCGCTGAAGCCGTGACTAGTCAATATTTTATAGGGTTCGTATTAGCAGCCCTTTTATTTTTTATAACACAGCGCAAAATGCCAAGAATTAAAGGTTGGAAAATCTTACTGCTGTCCGGCAGTTTCACAGCTGCTACCGGTATGGTTTACGCACACTCTCTTAACTATCTTCCCGCCTCACTAGCAGTTGTTTTATTGTTCCAATTTACATGGATCGGTATGTTCCTTGATTGTATCGTCAATCGGCGATGGCTGAAACGAACAGAAGTCTTTTCTTTAATCTTATTATTTACAGGAACACTGTTTGCCGCTGGAATCATCGGAACAGATCTAAGCGCGATTCCTTGGCAAGGATGGGCTTGGGGAATTGGAGCTGCTTTTTGTTTTTCGGCTTTCATGTTTGTTAACGGCAAGCAAATCGACGGTATGGACACTTCAGCTCGTCTGTTTTACGTATCACTTTTCGCAGCGATTATTGTTGGCTTTTTTCAAACACCCGAAATTGTTTGGAATGGACAATTATTCGCTGAAGGTTTGTGGGTTTACGGCTTGTTACTCGGGTTTTTCGGTATTATTATGCCTATTTACTTTTTCTCCATCGCAGTTCCGCGTGTTGGTTCAGGACTTGCCTCCATTTTAAGCGCGATGGAATTGCCAGTAGCTGTTCTCGCATCGGTTATTATTCTGGACGAAGTGTTGACACCTCTTCAAATCGGAGGAATCTTCATTATTCTAATTGGTATGGTGCTGCCAAGTGCATTTAATCGAACACCTAAAATAATAGAATAGAACAAACATAAAAGACCCGCTCCTTCTAGCGGGTCTTTTATGTTTAGTTAAAGTTTAAAAAGGAATAGATTAAGTACAAAGACAAAAGGAGTGGTATGGATGAATCAGGAAGATGTTAAAAAAGCAGCGTTAAAAATTTTAGAGGAAAGTTACGTGGGAACTCTCGCAACAATTAAAGGCAATAAGCCTCATTCGCGTTATATGACTTTTTTTAACGATGATTTTACACTTTACACCGCTACCAGTAAAAAGACGCAAAAAGTCGACGAGCTAGAAGCTAATCCACATGCTCATATTCTTTTGGGATATGAAGGCGAAGGAGTTGGCGATTCGTTCTTAGAAATTGAAGGAACCATGTCGATACATGACGAACGTGAAATGATCGACAAAGTTTGGAATGAGCATTTGGAAGGTTGGTTTGAAGGACCTGATGATCCGAATCTTGTTATTTTAGCCATTAAACCTGATCGCGTACGGTTAATGAATAAAAAAGGGCAAGAGCCGCAAACTCTAGAACTATAAATAAAAAAACGGCTCAAGAGATTGAGCCGTTTTTTTATGTCTTCAGAATTTCGCGGAGCCCTTCTCGATTAAACATGAGGTCTTCAAGCGTATATTCATCCAGTACTGATAAATATGCGTTGAGTGCTTTGCCTAAAGCACCGCGTAGCCCGCAAATTGATGAAATGGGACAACGATTTGTAGCTGAATTAAAACATTCAACCAAATGGAAGTCGTCTTCCATTTTCCTAATTACCGTACCAATATTAATATGTTGTGGGAGATCTGCCAGACGAATACCACCGCCTCTTCCTCTTACTGTATGAATAAATCCAGCTTTTCCAAGCTCAAATGTAACTTTTGTTAAATGATTTTTGGATATATTGTAAGCATCAGAAATTTCTTGGATGGTCGTTAACTTTTCTGGATCTTTTGTGCCTAAATAAATCAAAACACGTAATGAGAAATCAGTATACATGGTCAATCTCATTTTACTCACCTCTTCTGATTGTTTATTATAGAGACTTTTTGGTTCTTTCGAAAGCAAATGAACCTCAAAATACGAAAAGGAGTGTTTACTATGTTATCAGAACAAACTCGGTCAATTGTTAAGTCGACTGTACCCGTTTTAGAGGAATATGGTGTGGCAATTACTACTCGATTTTATGAAAACCTTTTTGTGGCACATCCTGAATTATTGAATATTTTCAATCAAGCAAACCAAGCGCAAGGTCGTCAACAAGCTGCACTAGCTAATGCGGTTCACGCAGCAGCCGTTAATATCGATAACCTCGAGGAAATTCTTCCGGCAGTTGTTCAAATTGCTCATAAACACGTGAGTGTCGGTGTCTTGCCTGAACATTACCCAATTGTTGGCGAATACTTATTAAAAGCTATGAAGGAAGTACTCGGGGATGCTGCAACTGATGACATACTTGAAGCTTGGGCTGAGGCTTATGGCGTTATTGCGGACGCCTTTATCGGCGTTGAAAAAGACATGTATAAACAAACGGCAGAGCAGGAAAATAGCTGGATTTTCTTTAAAGATTTTATTGTGACACGTAAAGTAAAAGAAAGTGAAGTCATCACTTCCTTTTACATGAAACCTGCAGATGGATCTGACGTACCGCCTTATACACCCGGTCAGTATATTTCGATACGGCTTTCTATGCCTGGTGAAGAGTTTTTAGTTATTCGACAATATAGCCTTTCTCAAGCACCGAAATCAGATGAATTCCGTATCTCGGTAAAGAGTGAAAATGACAACGATCCAAATGGCGTCGTTTCTAACTACTTGCACAGCGGTGTCAATGAAGGTGATCACGTTGAAATTAGTGCTCCAGCCGGAGTCTTTGTCCTCGACATGACGAAGGTATCTCCGGTCGCATTTATCAGTGGCGGTGTTGGCATCACGCCGATGATGAGTATGTTTGAAACAGTTGCAAAATCTACACCAGAGCGTCCGACCACCTTCTTACATGGCGCTCGTAATCCACTGCAGCAAGCATTTGATAATGACATTCAAGTATACGCTAAGATGATGGCCGATGCTCGCTATAAAGCTGTTTATTCAGATGAACCCAACGGCTTTATTACCCGGGAAATGCTTGAGGAATATGTCGATCCCGCAAGTGATGTCTATGTTTGTGGACCCGCGCTATTTATGGAGATTATGATTCGTGAATTACATCGCATGGGCATTCCAGAAGAACAGATTCACTACGAATTTTTTGGGCCTGCTATGGATTTAAATACGAATAGTGAATAAATGCATTCCAGTCCAGCTTATGCTGGACTTTTTTTATGCGTAGAGAAGTGTTTAGGTTAAATATGAAGTATTTTGATGGATTTGGACAGTATTTTCCTAGTTTGGACAGTATTCATCGCCAAACGGACAGTATTTGAATGAATAGCGACTGTATATCCATTTAATGGTTTTTTTAGTTTAACGACCAAAAAAATGTCGTGTGTCAAATCCACCCCATGCCTGTCGGAGCTACATGGTCGCTTCCGCTTTTCTTTTTGTCCAGACTCCAGCGACCAACTCCTCGGGTCATAAGTCAACTCAACTGCGTGGCACAGAACGCCACACTGCTGATCTGCCTTATGCCTGTCGGAGCTACATGGTCGCTTCCACTTTTCTTTTTGTCCAGACTCCAGCGACCAACTCCTCGGGTCATAAGTCAACTCAACTGCGTGGCACAGAACGCCACACTGCTGATCTGCCTTATGCCTGTCGGAGCTACACGGTCGCTTCCGCTTTTCTTTTTGTCCAGACTCCAGCGACCAACTCCTCGGGTCATAAGTCAACTCAACTGCGTGGCACAGAACGCCACACTGCTGATCTGCCTTATGCCTGTCGGAGCTACATGGTCGCTTCCGCTTTTCTTTGTTGTGACTTTTCTGTGAAATTAGTTGTGTCCAAATTTTAAAGATGTATTTTAAATATATCTTTAAAGGAATTAGAGGAGTATAGTCAAGATATAGAAAACAAAAGGAGAGATTGATTATGTTATCACAAGAAACAAGAGCGATCATCAAATCCACAGTACCGGTATTAGAAGAACACGGAACAGCGATCACGACTGTATTCTACAAGAACATGCTTGAAGCGCATCCTGAACTTTTAAATATTTTTAATCACGCGAACCAGAAAAAAGGTCGTCAGCAGGCTGCATTGGCAAACACGGTTTATGCTGCAGCCGTCCATATTGATAATCTAGAAGCTATTCTTCCAGCAGTTGTCCAAATTGCTAATAAACACGTAAGTTTGGGAATTAAACCGGAACATTATCCGATTGTTGGAGAATACTTATTAAAGGGGATCAAAGAAGTTTTGGGCGATGCAGCAACCGATGACATCATCAATGCTTGGGCAGAAGCATATGGCGTAATTGCAGATGCCTTTATCGGCGTTGAAAAAGAAATGTATGCAAAAATGGAATCTCAAGAAAACGGCTGGAGTTTCTTTAAAGACTTTTCAATTGTCCGCAAAGAAAAAGAAAGCGAAAGTATCACTTCTTTCTACTTGAAACCAGCTGACGGAAAAGATGTTCCTGCTTATCAGCCCGGCCAATATATTTCTTTACGCATGTCAATTCCAGGAGAGCAGTATTTGTTCAACCGTCAATATAGTCTTTCTCAAGCAGCTCAAGCAGACGAATTCCGTATTTCCGTTAAACGCGATGCAGACAATGATCCAAACGGCCGCGTTTCCGTTTATCTTCATGACGAAATGAATGTAGGCGATCGCTTTGAAGTTAGTGCTCCTGCAGGTGAATTCGTTCTCGATACTGAAAAAACTACACCCGTCGCATTTGTAAGTGGTGGTGTCGGCATTACACCGATGATGAGCATGTTTGAAACTGTGGCTACGTTAACTCCAGAACGTCCAACTGCATTCCTTCACGCTGCACGCAATGAATCTATGCATGCTTTCGATAAGGATATTCAGAAATACGTTGCGACTATGACTGATGCACGCTATAAAACGTTTTACTCTGACCAGCCACAAGGCTATATTACACGTACGGTTTTAGAAGAATACGTCGACATCACAGGTGATGTTTATGTATGTGGACCTGTTCCATTCATGGAAGCCATGATTCAAGAACTGCAAGCACTCGGCATGAAAGAAGAACAAATTCACTTTGAATTCTTCGGTCCAGCAATCGCTCTTCAAACCGTATAATTTTTTCTAAAAGCTGCCTATTTACCGGGCAGCTTTTGATATGCACTTATTTATCATTATGTATAGCAGTGGCTCCAATCACCATTTTACCTGCTACTAAAACCATTTATAAAATGCTAATGCCCTGACGTCGGGCATTGGCATTTTTATTTCAGAAATTCTAGCCGATTGCCGAACGGATCAAAAACAAAAAATCGTTCGACACCTGGAATGCTATTGTCTTCTTTCAATTCAATTTTGTTTACTGACAAATGTTCCTTTAACTCCTCATAACCAGCTATTCGAAATGCTGGATGTGCTTTTTTTGCTGGTGAAAAAGGCTCTTCTACGCCTACATGCAATTGCTGACTACCAAACTCGAACCAGGCACCTCCTCTACCTTTTAGCGCTTCTGGTTTTTCAATCTCTTGCATTCCCAAAATCTCCGCATAAAAGTTTCTTGCAACTTGTTCTTCCCCTGCAGGTGCTGCAACCTGAACGTGGTCGATTGTTATAATAGAAAATTCCATTTCCTCACTCCTTTTCCTCAGTTTAATCGACTTCTCAATAAAATAATAGGCGAATAGCTCTTGTTAGATTGTTTGATGACTTTGCAAACTCTTCCCTTTTAACGTAGCATAATAACTGAAGAGGTGAATCATGGTGACTTTCCCGCAACAAGCCAAATACTTGCTAAGCACGCAATCTGTTGCAACAGACCGCATTCCACAACAGCCACTTAGTCAAGATGTCCCCACAATGATCGAAGAATTAAAGCACTGGTGTGGAACTGACAACGCCGGCGTTGCAGTATCTTATTTTTTCCGACAATATGCTCTTTACGTAACTGCTCAGTTTAGCCTAATCGATCAATATAACGGGTATTTTTCTGTCGATTGGCGTGAATTAGAATTTGACCGTGTTCATAATTATGGGCTTCCTCTTTTACAGGTCCATGCGAAGTCGTCGACATTTCAACCGATTGACGTACACAGGAGGTTCCAAGCGTTTCATGACATTCTTCATAGACAAGTAAACGAGTTGCTCAATGAATTTAAAAAACACATAAAAATCTCGCCTATCACTTGCTGGGAAAACGTGCTCGGTTCTGTCTTGTGGTTTTACGCTAATCTAGAAACCCGAAATCCACGAAAAGTCGCCGCAGACTTAGAATGGCTTATGAATGAAGAAAATTGGAAGCCAATCAAAACTTCTTATCTTGCGAAATTACTCGGTGACACTTCCTTGCAACAAGCTGTTTCAAAACCGCTTAGAAAAACCTGTTGCTTGTACAAAGAAATGCCATCTTTTAATACGTGCACATTTTGCCCTAAACCTAAATAAACCACCTCAGCAACTTTGCTGAGGTGGTTTATTTATACTTCGAATACTTCGTGTAGAATTTTCCCAGAATCATTATTCATCAAGTTTTTATAGACACAGCTTTTCGGTTTTTGTTGAAGTGTTTTAGCAAATGACTTAGCATGTTCGGCTTCGCCGACTACATGAATTTCTTCCCATTTGCGTTCTTTTCTCAGCTTCTCCATTTTTCCGCCCATGTCTTTGTAGAAACGTTCTAAGTTTTCTCTTAACCGATGATCTAATTCATCGGCTGGACTTCCACCGCCACCACCAGTGACTGTGCTCCCGCCTCCAGCTCCTACTCGACCTGAACTTCGTGCGCCCTTTTGTTCTGTCCAGACTTCAAGTCCTGAATCAAACTCATAAAAAAATTCTTCATTGATAATTCCCATAGACGTATCAATGACACGAATCCCTTTAAATCCTGGCAACACGATACCTGCGTATGGATAAGCTTTGTACATATAACGAAGCTCTTCTAGGACAGGTTTGTTTTCCCAATGGAAACTTGTCTTCACAGGAATTTGTACATAATGCACTGACCAAAGATCTTCGTGTTCTGAAGCGAAAATGACAACACCTTTTTGAAGATCGTTTTGATTGTCTAAAATCTCTTTTTCCACTTTTTTGCGCAAATTTTTATATGCTTTTATTTCTTTTTCATTGTTCGAAGCTGTTAAATATTCATCTAATCGCTTCAAGCCATTTTTCAGATGGATCTTCCATGCTCCGTTTTGAGCATTTGAATCAGCTGGATTGGTATTTAAATATACACTTAACACGCAGCGGTCTGGACATTCAAAACTTTTCAATTCCTGGATTTTGTCGTATAAGGTCATTCAATCATCCTCCTTCTTATATTCCATCCTTGTTATCTCATTACCCTTATCGATTCTATTTAAACGAATCTTCTGAACGTTTTTCGAATTGGATGTTTAATTTTTTAAAATCGTGGTAAATAATCAATGTATTGAAAAATCATAAGGGAGTTGGGCGAACAAGTGGAAAACATCAATAAAAAAGTTGAAGATAAACTAGAAAATACAGACCAACAGAAAAAAGACAAAATTTTAGCAGATTTTTCTGTATTCATGAATTACTTAAGTGACAAAGTTGAGATGGGCGAGAAATTGGGCTTGAGCGAAGAGCGCATCGCACAACTAGCTGAAAAAGTTGCATCTTATCTTGCGAAAAAAGAAGATCCTAAAAATAGTGAAGAATATTTATTGCACCGCTTATGGCAGGTTGGCGATAAAGAAGAGCAACACATGCTTGCACACATGCTAGTTAAATTAGCTAAAGACCAAAAGTAAAGCAAAACAAAAGGCCTTCCTCAATAGGAAGGCCTTTTTTCGTATAATCGAAACATAAGCAAGTAGACAAAACCACTAGCAAGTGCCAGTAACCCCAATACACCGAACGTCAATGGAAAACCAAACCAGGCGGTCATGGGGATGGAGATCGGTGCAATCATGCGCCCAATGGTATAACGTAAACTAGCAGCTGCAAAATATTGGCCACGCATGTCTTCTGGTGCAAGTTTGGAGATAAAGTTTTGCTGCAGACCGACCACCATCAGTTCAGCAAAGGTGAAGACGGCCATCGCAATTACAAACATCCAAAACCAATCAGTTAGTGGAAAGAGCCACATAGCTAAACCGTAGAAAGCAGCGGAAGTGAAGAAAACCCATTTTTCCGGAAACTTCGTCATCCACCGAGTTACAACTACTGTTAGTAATGCCACAAACAATCCATTTTCAGCTAGCAACAAACCAAAAGAGGTTTCTCCAGTAACAGACCATTCTCGGTTAAACAAAGAAGCCACTGTTTGACTATCAATGGTTTCTCTCAAATAGACCGGGATAAGCAAATCTAGTTGCATGAATGTCTGTGCACCTAACACGCCAGCAATAATAAAAAGGAGAAACAGACGATCCTTAAAAATTAAGCCGTACTCTTTAAATTGCTTCGAAATCGCTCCGACCCACCCAGTTGCTGTTTGCGACCGCCATTTTTCCACCATAGCTTGTGAGAGGGTTTCTTTTGTAAGCAATCGTAAAACTACACTCAGAAGCATCGAAATCACTGTAACCGCTAGCAATAATTCAAAGCGATAAGAAAAGAACAGAATCGCTCCGAATAATGGACCTACTACAACTGCGATATTTAAGGTCGTATAAAAAATGGCAAAAACATCGCTACGGTATTTTTCCGGTACAACGTCTGCAATCATCGCCTGACTTGCTGGCCAATAAAGAGCACCGCACATGCCAGCAAGTGTAAACGCGACAAAGCCAAGTTCAGGAGACTGCAGCCACGGAGAATTGGCAAAGGCAAATAGCAAAAACGACAAGCCTTGAGCAGTAGAGGCCACTACTAGCATGCGGCGACGTCCAAACCGGTCTGCACAATAGCCACCGACTAAGTTTGATGCCACAGAAAACATTTGCGAAATAACTAGTAGTAATCCTGCGGTCCCCTTACCAAATTCTTCCGCAAAGTAAATCGCTAAAAATGGGAATACCATCCAATAACTTGTATTCATAAAAAACTCGCCGATTAGACGCACTTTTAAACTTCGATCCCAATCCCTTATTTTCATTGCCATTTCCCCGCGTTCTTCTGTATGTCACATCTGTAGGTTCACAGAGGCGCTAGTTAATCATCTCTAATAACCGATAACTTAGGCAGATATCAATCATTAATTCTTTGCGTTCTTTTGCGAATTGGATGGAGATTCGTTCTTGATCTCGTTCGACAATCTCCCCGGCTCCGAAGACGCGATGCCTAACCTGAACCCCTTCACGCAATACATCTTCTGAATGGATGGCATTCGGATTGTCGGGTACTTTTACTTTGATAGGTGTTTTCGTTGCAGTTCGTTGTGGCGTTGCCATTCTTTTTTCAGGAACGATTAAGTTGCGTACTTCATCCGCAAACCGAGACTCACTTCCGTAACTAATCAATTCTAAATGGCTTTTAGCTCTTGTCATGCCAACGTAAAATAGGCGGCGCGCTTCTTCTAAACTGTCAGGCGTTTCCCCATCTTCTTCAGTTGGGATGACTCCTTCTACTAAGTCAATCATGTAAACTCGTTCAAATTCCAAACCTTTAGAGCTGTGAAATGTTGATAAGGTTAGCATATCGTCAGTTTTCTCTTTTTTCGCTTGTTGTGTTACTTGTTCTAACTGCTTTAGGCGTTTTGCAAAAGCTGTCATGGATTCAAGCGGCTCTGCAATTTGCTCCAATGTCGTCAAAATCTGAGCCAGGTATGTCATTTTCATCCCAAACTTCTCGGCACGACTCGCGAGCATTTGATCATAGCCCATTTCCCCACGAATTGTTCGAATCACTTTCAACGGCTTCATGCCATTCAACGCAGCAAACCATTTTTTCTGTTCAGCTAAAATTTTAATTTGATAGTCTTTTAAGGTAATTGTTAAATTGATTTGATCAAAAGCATGTTCCTCTGTCGGATTCATGCGACTTAGCATTTTCAATTGGCTCCCTGACCAATAGGCATTCGTTTTAGAAGCAACTTTCGAATAAATATCAATGCGTTCTGGCTTCAGGCTAAAACGCATAAAATTTAACATATCTTCTACAATCCAATGAGAGAAAAAACGATTATCAGAATCCTTCATATAGAAAGGAATGCCTAAACGTTCAAGTTCACTCATCAGTAAAGTTGAAGACGAGTTGTTGCGGTATAAAATCGCCACATCTCCATAATCTGTCAATTCCTTGAGCTCTTTCATAACGTACTTAAATTGTGCTTCTTCTGAACCTAAGCGCCTTAAAACGATGGGGTCCCCTTCAGGTTGCTTAGTAAACATGTTTTTGTCATGCCGCTTTTTATTGGTTTTGATAAATTCGTTAGCTGTATGCACAATATTTTGGGAGGAGCGATAATTACGCTCCATTTTCATAATATAAGCGTCTGGGTAAACTGTTCTAAACTTCAGTAAATAAGTCGGTTCGGCAGCTCTCCATGTATAAATTGACTGGTCATCGTCAGCTACAACACATAGGTTTTGATGGCGAGCTACTATTTTTTCTACAATGGCATGTTGAATCAATGAAGTATCCTGACTTTCGTCTGTCATGACATAATCCCAGCGTCCTTGGTACTTCGCAAGCAAACTTTTGTCTTTCTCCAGTGCTTCGTAGGCTAACGACAACATATCGTCAAAATCAACTAACCTTACGTCATAGTTCTCTTTAAACGCTTCGTAAGTTTTCAGGATTTCGATTGCTCCAGGAAAAGGTTCTTTCAATTTCGCCCATTGTTTCCTAGGCAGCATTTTATTTTTCACGTAACTAATAAAAGAAATCAACTCTTCTAATTGGTCATCTGTAATTGGCTCGTCATTTTCCGTTCGGTACATTTCACGAAGGAGTTTCTTCTTATGAAGGCCATTTGTCTCACTGCCTTCTATCATGACGTAACGAGATCCTGAAAAATAATCACGCGTAATTTGAAAGGCTAAGCTATGGATAGTCGAAAAATCAATTGGCTGTAGCGTTGGGAAAAATCGTTTATACCGCTCGAGCATATCATTAGCAGATGCCTTACTAAATGTAATCGCTTTGATACGTTGCGGAGATATCTCTTTTTCTTCGATTAGGTAACCGATACGCATAATCATCGTAGTCGTTTTTCCAGACCCCGGACACGCTAACAACAGCAAAGGACCTTCTGTACGCTCTACTGCTTTTCGCTGTATTTTATTTAATTGAACTCCAAGTTCCTGTTTTTTACGTTCAAAGAATTGGCTCATTTTGAGAGACTCCTTCATTTTTCAATATCCCTATATTAACACAAAAACAGACCCATTTTAATGGATCCGTTTTTGTTTAACTTATAATAGTCCTTGTTATTAAAGAGGCTTGGTGCACAGTGCTTTCTTACACAAAAGTGAAAGAAGCTCTATTTTCCTGATAAAATCTCACAGACCCGTCCTACTTGTCCATCTTGTAAGCGAACTTTGATGCCATGTGGATGTGTCGCAGAATTTGTTAGCAAATCTTTTACAACACCGTGTGTTTTCTTGCCTGAACGCTGATCTTGTTTTAAAATCACATGTACTTCAATGCCTGGCTTAACGTCACTTCTTTTTTTACCATCCATTGCTATCCCTCCTTGCCTCTTTCTACTATACGCTATTCCTGTTGGACGAACAAAAAGACGGGGATTAATCCCCGCCTTCAACTAGATTTTCTTTAGAAACGATCACGATCTTTGTGATCATCATGATTTAACTTGTCTTTTGTTGAAATGGTATCTTCGTCGATATCCGCTTCTTCGTGACGAACCGTTTCATTCACAGTTTCTGTGTCTTGTACTTTACGTTTTCCAACTATAATTTCTTCAGCTACTACATCTTTTTTTGTCACCTCAACGCGTTCTTCTGTCACGGGAATATGGATGTTTTCGCCTTCTTGATATGCATCTCCTGTTAATCCAGAATTGTTATCAAAGGAATTCCCTGTTGTTTCTTCATTTACTGGGCGACGCTCTATATAGACTTCTTCACGTTCTACTGGTACTTCAATTGTTTGGTTTTCTTCGACAACGTGTTTTCCAACATTGACTTCACCCGTTTGCACACGTTCTTTGTCAACACTTAAACGTTCTTCGTGTAAACGAAGTTTCTCTTCTTCTGTGTCTCCATGGTTAAAGTTTTTATCCGTCCCATCAAGACGATCTGTACGATTTAAATCTTCCGTTGTACGGTCAGATCCAAGACCAAAGCCTGTTCCTGCATCTTTTCCAACACCTGCTGTGTCAGTTGTGTCTCGACTAAATGTATCGTTTTTCTTATTGTAATAAACATCGTTTTCATCATTTGTGTCTACTGTTAGACCATCTCTGCCTACAGCTTCGTTATCTAGATGATTTCTGTTGCTACCTAGTCCTGCTGCACCCATTGTTCCTGCTGCAGTGCTTGTTGAAGTATTGTCATAAGGTGCTTGTCCTTCGTAGTTTGCACCATACTCACGGTCTACAAATAATAGAATCTTGCCGTTTTGTACTTCGTTATAGTAGCGGTCAGCTTCGTCTTTATCTACTCCCATACCAGAAAATGCTTCACGTGTTGAGTCGTCTCCTGATAAGAAGCCCATGAATTTATCCATCCAGTTTCCTTCAGATGATTTGTAATCTACATCCGTCCGTCCACGTACCATCGAAATCTGGCCTTCGTCTCGAGCCATTACGTACATATCATCTTCTTTAGAGCCTTGTGCTTTTAGTTCTTCAATTTTACTTAATACCTCTGTTTCGTTATCGAACGTACCCATAAATTTATTGTTAGTCATTTACTATTCCTCCAATTTTTTAATATGAATATGTTTGCTTAGTTTAGAAATTACCCGACCTTCATTTTCTTAAACCTTTTAAAAATTAAAATTCGTTTTTAACTCTTTATTCGACCTGTCTATCCCAGTGACGGTGGGCTGCAATTGCTTCTATGAATGCTTGTGCAAAACGAGAATGATCGCCTCCTACTATACCAGGCTGGCTCTCGATCCCTGCTGTTTCAAGCCATTTTTGACCATCATGCGTAGCGCCAATCGGTTTGTAATGGTCGAATGCTTCACCGATGAAACGTGCCGCTTCTTTAGCGAATTTCTTGCTGACATCCGGTCCACCAACCGCATAAATGGCATCATAGAGCACTGGGTCAGTCGTCGTGAAGGTATGATCAACTTCCAGTTTTTTGCCACTTGAACCTTCTAGCTTGCCTTGCATTTCACTAACAACTTCGTACTGTACGCCTTCAGTTTTGAGTTTTTCAAGAATCTTCAGCACTTCGGCATCGTTAAAACCTGTATCGACCAATACACCCACTTTACGGGTAGCAGCCGATTTAATCGTATTGTCTATACTTAATGCTGGCGAAACTTTGGTGACAGCTGAACCACCCGTTGTTGGAGACGTCACTCCGATATTTTTAGCTATAGCTTGTGCCATTTCCAAGTTAACATTTGCAAACATTTCAATGGCTCCTTCACGAATCCAAATTTCTTGACACTTCCCAAGCTCAAAGCTGAAGGCCTCGATAATATGCTTTCGTTCCGGTTCTGTCATGCTGTTCCAAAACATCGTAGCTTGTGAAAAATGGTCTTTAAAACTTTCACTACGGGCACGAACTTTACGCCCTTCCATTTTCTCTTGGTAATGAGAATAGCCGCCTTCAGCCTCACTTACAGGAGCTGGTGTATTATTGGTAAACGAACTTTTTTGATAAGCGACTCGTCCTTTATTGATCGATTGCCGGCCAAAACCGTCTCGCTGATTGTTATGAAACGGACATACTGGTCGATTAATCGGCAGTTCATGGAAATTCGGACCGTTTAAGCGCAGCAATTGCGTATCGGTATAAGAAAATAAACGCCCTTGAAGCAAAGGATCGTTAGAAAAGTCGATTCCAGGTACCACATGTCCGGGGTGGAAAGCTACTTGTTCTGTTTCGGCAAAGACATTATCCACGTTGCGATTCAAGGTCATTTTGCCGACCATCTGCATTGGAATTTCTTCTTGCGGCCATAGTTTAGTCGCATCTAGTAAATCAAAGTCGAATTTATACTCATCTTCTTCCGCGACAATTTGAACGCCCAATTCCCATTCCGGAAAATCTCCTTGTTCAATTGAATCGTATAAATCGCGGCGATTGAAATCTGGGTCTTTTCCAGAAATTTTCTGCGCTTCATCCCACACAAGTGAATGGGTACCCAGCGTAGACTTCCAGCTAAACTTAACGAAATGTGATTTGCCCTCTGCATTGACGAAACGGAAAGCATGTACGCCAAAACCGTCCATCATTCGAAAACTGCGGGGGATTGCACGGTCTGACATTAACCACATCATCGTATGTGCAGTTTCCTGGTTGTTAATGACAAAATCCCACAACGTATCATGGGCACTTGCAGCTTGCGGCATCTCATTGTGTGGCTCTGGTTTTACTGCGTGAACAAAATCTGGAAATTTGATGGCATCTTGAATAAAGAATACCGGTACATTATTTCCAACTAGATCGTAATTTCCTTCTTCGGTATAAAATTTCGTAGCAAAACCGCGCAAATCTCGTACGGTCTCAGCAGACCCTTTTGATCCGGCAACAGTAGAAAAGCGCACGAATACGGGTGTCTTTTTCCCTTTTTCAGATAAAAATTTTGCTTTCGTTAAATGCTCTAAAGAATCATATGTTTCAAATACACCATGTGCAGCATATCCTCTGGCATGAACGACTCGCTCTGGAATACGTTCGTGATCAAAATGAGTCATTTTTTCCCGGAAATGAAAATCTTCCAACAAGGTAGGACCACGTTCACCAGCCTTTAACGAAAATTCATCCTCAGCCATTTTCAACCCTTGATTGGTTGTTAGGCTTTTGCCAGAATCATCTACTCGGTACTGCTCAAGTTGCTCATCTTTGCTGTTTTTGTTCACTTCAGGTTGTTTTGTCATTTTGCCACTCCTTCTGCTTTTGTTATTCATTCTCCTATTACCCTGTCTCGCTTTTTAAAACACATTCATACAAATTTTTTACAAAAAAAATCCCACAAGCTTATGACAGCTTGCGGGGTACTATTAAAAAATACTCAAATCCCATTCTTTCGAAATTTGACGCAGCATCATCGTGCCTGCTGCACTGTTCCCTTGCACATCAATGGCGGGACCATAAACACCGATGCCCGCACCTGCCCGAAACTCATAAGTTTGCGAATGGAGTTTCGGTGGCACTGCGGCCATAATGCCACCTGACACACCACTTTTAGCTGGAATGCCAACATGAGCTGCAAAGTTTCCAGAGGAATTATACATGCCACATGTCACCATGAGTACTTTGGCAACTTGAGCGATTTCTTCTGAAAAATGTTTTACTTTTGTAATGGGATTAAAACCATCATAGGCGATGATCAAACCGATTAACGCCAAATCTTTCGTACTCACCTTAATTGCGCATTGACGAATGTAAATATCTAGTGCTTCTTCTACTTCAATTTCTAAGAATTTTGCTTCTTTCAAATAATAAGCAAGCGCCCTGTTGCGATGTGAGGATGCCCATTCCGAATCATAGACTTCTTTATCAAGCTCCAATGGATGTCCGACTAATTCTTCTAGAAAATGGAGCAGAAATTCATATTTTTTCTGACTCGTTTGTCCTGGCAGCAATGCCGAAATAGTGATGGCTCCAGCATTGATAAAAGGATTAAACGGCTTGTTTGGTCGATGAATTTCAAACGGAATAATGGAATTAAACGCTTCTCCTGTTGGTTCTACATCCACTCGTTCTAATACGAAATCCAATCCGTAGTTGCAGCTGAGTGCGATAAATGTCAACGCTTTTGAAATGCTCTGTAAAGTGAATTCTTTGTCCGTATCGCCTGCGCAATAATAATTTCCATTGTCGTCCACCATACAAATTCCAAGCTGACTCGGATCCTCTTTTCCAAGTGCCGGGATGTATTGTGCAGTATTTCCTAATATTGCATGGCCTCTATTTTCTTCTACCCAAGCCTCTAGTTGTTCTCGAATATGCGGATTATTTTGCATCTCTTTCCTCCTAAGCTTTCTTTTCTCCTATCATGAATGAAACCCACAGCCTTTGTCAAAAACTCGCACCCTATCGTAACGAGAAGCTTTATGAATGGCATCAAAACCAACAAAACCTTCCTCAATTTCTCGAGGAAGGTTCCTTTTATAACTTATCATACCAGTTTTTCGCAGCTTCTACTTCTGGCATCGTCAATTGATGACCGAAATTTTCCCAATGCAATTCTACTTCTGCACCGGCATTGCTTAATAATTTTTCAAGGTCTATTGATTCTTCTGCTGGGCAAATCGGATCGTTTGTACCCGCTGCGATAAATACAGGAGTATTCGCCAAATCAGGTAAATCTGTATGACGATTTGGAACCATTGGATGATGAAGAATAGCTCCCTTTAATGCGCCAGTATACGTGAACAGTAAATTAGCTGCAATATTGGCTCCGTTCGAATAGCCAATTGCAACAACTTGTGTACGGTCAAAGCCATGTTCCTCCGCTGCTTGACCAATAAAGTTATACAGCTCTTCCGTACGGAATTTTAAATCTTCCATATCGAATATACCTTCTGATAGGCGTTTAAAAAACCGTGGCATGCCGTTCTCAGAGACATTTCCACGAACGCTCAACACAGATGCTTCCGGATCGATATGAGCCGCAATAGCTAATAAATCCGTTTCATTTCCACCCGTTCCATGGAGCATAAGTAAAGTTGATTTTGATAGATTCGTGCCTTGTTTAAAAATATGTTTCATCTTCTAATAACCTCCAATTGCTTCTACTTTTTATTGCATCAATATATATCTCGAATTCAAGATAATAATAACATACCTTTTTTATCATTCCAATAAAAAAGGTCCATCGCAACAATGTGCGTGGACCTCTCGTTCTAATTATGCTTCTGTTTTCAACATATCTTCCAAATTCTCTTTCGAGAACAGATAGTTTTCATTACAAAAATGGCATTGTGCTTCTGCTTTGCCGTCTGTCACAATCATGTCTTCAATTTCGGCAACACCAAGTCCTTGAATCGCGTTAGAAATACGATCTCTTGAACATTGGCACTGAAACTTCACAGGCATTTCGTCTAGTACTTTAACGTTTCCGTTCCCCAGCACTTCATCTAAAATATCTTCCGGTGATAGACCTTGGCGCACCATATTTGAGATTGTCGGAATTACTTTTAGACGCGCTTCAATGTCTTCAATAATACTTTCTTCTGTACCAGGTAGTAATTGAATGATAAACCCACCTGAAGCCTGAATCGTGTTGTCAGGATTCACAATTACACCAACTCCTACAGAAGACGGAATTTGTTCAGAGGTTGTAATGTAATGCGTAAAATCCTCACCTAACTCACCTGACACGATCGGAACTTGTCCAACAAACGGTTGAAGCAACCCAATATCTTTGGAAACTGCTAACGTTCCTTCTGTACCGACTGCTCTTTTGACATCAAGTTTTCCTTGTTCGTTCAAATCAAAATGAGTTAACGGATTGCTCACATAGCCTCGAACTTCGCCTTTCGCATTGGCATCCACTAAAATAGTGCCAATTGGGCCTCCACCGTTAATACGGATCGTCAACTTTTCTTCACCTTTCATCATGGCGCCTAGCATTACGCTTGCGGTCATGGATCTTCCAAGTGCTGCAGATGCAGTCGGCCATGTATAATGGCGACGCTGGGCCTCCGCTACAGTTTCTGTCGTCCGGGCAGCATACGCTCGCACTTGTCCATCATAGGCCAATGCTCTCACTAAATAATCGTTCATCTTGTTCTTCCTCTCTAGTTTAAACTTTCTATGATTAGATTATTTTCTTTTTTTGTTCGTACTTTTTCAGGAGTAACGTCTTCACCAAGTGGATCGATAACCGTCATACTAGTGACAGTTGATTCTACTTGCCCACGAATTGAACGCAAATAGTCTTCACGCAATACTTGTTGTTCTACTTTCTCTGCATTGGTCAGTCCTTCTTCTCGCGCTTTTTTTGCTAACTGGTTAATACGTGGTAAACTATCAATCATCATTATTCCTCTTTTCGCTTTTAACCGACTAATTTTTGAGACAGCCAATCGGTCAGTTTTTTCGTTTTTTCTTGAAACTGTTGTTCTTTCATCTTTTCGGAAAGAGAAGCAATTGTTTCTTGTTCCATCCGGTCGCGCCACGCATTTTCTGCTTGGATCATTAAATCTGTCAGCAAGCAGCACCGCTCAGGCTCTTCAAGTTCCAGCAAATCTCCTAACACCCCACTTGGTGAATAAAGCGATTGTTGTCCTTCAATGGCTACATATATATTAAATACGCTAATGTCTTCAGGATTTTTGTTTAATTTAAAGCCGCCTTTAACTCCTGGTACAGAAGTGATTAAGCCCGCACTGACCAATTTCCTCAAAAGCTTTTGAAAATAAGTTGGCGAAGTTCCTAGTTGATGACTAATCGCTTCTCCTGGTAGCACCGCTTTATCAGGCAACATATTTAATAGAAGAACGGCATATACGGATTGTTCTACACCTGGTTTCATGTGCACCCAAATCACCCTCTTTCAATTGTAGATAATAATTATCCTTGTTGTCTACAATATACGTTCTTGAATTAAAAGTAAATCATAATGCCTGTCTTTTTCACCACATAAAAAAAGCCACCCCTAATCGGATGACTTCGTGTGCTTATTTTTTTCGAAAACACAAAACTAAAGGATCCCAGACACCGCACCATAACCGAGTGCCATTACTATAACGAAGGCTGGATGAACTTTTCTCATTTCTAACAACCAGTAGCTAACGACCACTAGAATAACAGTCTGTACAGTTCCTGATGTATGAATAGATGTCATAAAAAACTGCAATGTCATGGCACCCAACAAGACAGCAATTACAGGGCGAACTAATTTGGTGATGTTTTGGACTTTTGGTGAATCTTTGTACTTTAAAAGAGTGACCATCAACAGCACCATTAAAATAAGTGACGGCGCCACTGAAGCAACTAAAGCAACAATAGAGCCAAGGATGCCGCCTTCCATATAACCAATATATCCCGCCATTTTCGTTGCGATGGGACCTGGCAAAGCATTTCCCAAAGCGAGAACTTCTCCAAACTCTTGGGTGGTCATCCAGCCGTAGTGATCTACTACTTCTTTTTCCACAAGCGGAATTGAGGCCGGCCCCCCGCCATAGCCTAAAATACCGGGGATAAAAAATGCTAAAAAGATAGACCAGTAAATCATTTCGGTCCGACTCCCTTCTTAAATGAAGTGAAGGAAACAATCAAAATGCCTACGATGACAATCGCCGGATGGATTCCCATTAGTTCTAGTAAAATAATGGCAATCGCTGTGAATAGAATGGCACGTCCTAACCCTAAAGCTTTTCCTGACTTCTGAAAGAAATCCCACGTCATTACCGCCAACATAACGCCTACGACTGGAACCACTGCGGCTGACATGCTATTGACCCATTCAAGATCTTTGTATTTTTGTAAAATGCCCAACAAAACAATCATTAAGATAACTGTCGGAATGACTGACGCAGCCAGTGCGACAAGACAACCCATTATCCCATTAACACGATAACCGATATAGCCTGCCATTTTCGTCGCAATAGGTCCTGGCATCGTATTTCCCAACGCTAAAGTATCTCCGAACTCGTCTTCTGTCATCCAGTTGTAATTGACAACAGCTTCACGATGAAAAAGAGGAATAGCAGCAGGTCCACCACCAAATCCGAGAAGACCTACGCGGAAAAATGCGAAAAAAAGGTCCTTATTGATTTTCAAGTGGGAACGCTGGACTTGCTGCTTCTCCACTTTCTTGACGCCTACCAAACAGCCACCGCCCCATCTGTACGCGATTCAGTGCCCCCGGATAATACGCCGGTCTCAGGATTGCGCCAAATGATTTGTCCTCTTCCAAAACTGCCACTGTCTGTTGCTACTTGGATATGATGGCCTTTTCGTGTTAAGCCTTGTGCCAAATAGTTAGGGAAGTCCGGCTCAACAAGAACGGTCTTGCCTTCAATCCATTGCCACCTTGGTGCATCGAGTGCTGCTTGTGGGTTCATTAAATAATCAATGGTGTTCGTAATCACTTGGAAATGTCCTTGAGGTTGCATATAGCCACCCATCACTCCGAAAGGACCGACTGCTTTTTTGTTTTTCGTAAGAAATCCTGGAATGATCGTATGGAATGTTCGTTTTCCTCCAGCCAATACATTCGGATGTTCTGCATCTAATGAAAAATCCGCTCCACGGTTTTGTAACCCAATGCCTGTTTCTGGAATAACAATTCCTGAACCAAAACCCATGTAGTTGCTTTGGATATAAGAAACCATATTGCCTTCTTCATCTGCAGTAGATAAATAAACTGTACCGCCTTTAGGCAATTCGTATGGTACAGGATCCGCAGCAGTTTCATTAATCGTTTTAGCCCGAGCTGCCGCATATTCTTGAGACAATAGATGCTCCGTGCTGACTGGCATATTTTCTGGCTCTGTGATAAACGCTTTACCATCTGTAAACGCCAGCTTCATCGCTTCGATTTGTTCATGAAAAGTTTCAGCAGACTGCCATTTCGGTGGTGCTAATTCTTTGAATATGTTTAAGGCCATAAGAGCAACCATGCCTTGTCCATTTGGTGGAATTTCCCACACTTCGTAACCACGGTATTCAGTTGAAATGGGCTCTACCCACTCGGGTTCAAAAGCTACCAAGTCTTCTTTAGATAAGAACCCATCATGTTTTTTCATGAAAGCATCTATTTTTTCTGCAATTGCTCCTTCATAAAAAGAACGTGAATCGGTTTGACCAATTTCTACTAATGTTTTGGCATGACCAGGAGATGACCACATTTCTCCGATTTCAGGTGCCCTGCCGTTTGGTGCAAACGTATCAAACCATCCTTGGTATTCTTCGCTTGTAAACGAATCTTTGTATTTAGCGTAGGCTGCTTGCCAATATTTACCCAGAATCGGTGTTAATGGATAACCTTCTTCTGCGTAACGGATTGCTGGTTTTAAAGCTTCTGCTAGAGACAACTTACCAAACTTCTTCGATAATTCAGCCCATGCAGCTGGAACTCCAGGAACTGTCACAGGCACTAAACCGTGCGTCGGCATTTTCTCGTACCCTAAAGCTTTGACCGCTTCAGGAGAAATACTTTTCGGTGCGGGACCTGAACTGTTTAAGCCGTGCAACTTGTCTTTGACCCAGACAAGCGCAAAGGCATCCCCACCGATACCATTTGAGGTCGGCTCAACAACCGTTAAAGCCGCTGCTGTGGCAATTGCTGCATCGATGGCATTACCTCCATTTTGCATAATTTCAATGCCTGCTTGCGACGCCAATGGCTGCGACGTAACCACCATGCCTTTTTTTGAAAATACGGTATGTCTTTGTGCTGTAAATGGGTTGTGTAAATAGTCCATAAAAACTCCTCCTTCTCGAAATAATTAACCTTTTGTATGAAAATAAAACTTATTTTTCATCAATTGTTAATCATTATTTTATTTTTATTTAACTTTAGTAAATGTTGAATACTTTCGATTATAAAGTATAAGTTTACTTATTTCCATATAAATAACAGAACATTCTCGCGATAATTAGTTTCTTCTACTAAAAAAATAAGATTCTGCAGCTTAATATAGCTGCAGAATCTTATAATTTCATTCCTGTACGACTTTTAAATCGTCGGAGGAGAATATGACTTTCGACTCGCGTGATTCCTTCGAGCGCATATAGTTCTTCGTTAATGAATTTTTCAAGGCCAGCAAAATCGTCAACTAGCACATGCATATGAAGAGTGGATGGTCCTGTCATCTGATAGCAACTCGCGACACTTGGATTGTCTGCTAAAGCTTGAGCGACTTCCACCAAAGAAGCCGGTTCGCAGTCTACTTCAAAAAATCCAGAAACTTTTTTGCCGACTTTTTCACTATTGATTACCACTGTAAAACTTTCGATAACTCCCGCCTCCGTTAACTGGTGAACCCTTTCACGAATCGCAACACGGGATAAATTTAATTCTTTACCGATATCTACGTATGACATCCGGCCATTGCCGGTCAGTAACGCCAATATCTTTCGATCAATGTCATCTAATCTCATAAATACACCTCAAGCTTTTATTTTAGAATTTGATTATCGTATTTTTGCATTTAATTGCTCAAGCTAAATTGTGTGCAATAAATACCGGGTGCTACTTCAATTAGCCGTTTTTCTTGAAAACCAAACGCTTGATAAAGAGCAATTGCCGGTTTGTTTGCAGTACCGGTACTAACGATGAATTCATATCCCCGGTAGTTTCTCAATACATATTCGATTAATTGTTTAGCAACACCCTTTCGGAAATAACAAGGGGCAACAACTAGCCGGTGGATATCGATCAGTCCTTCTTCGACCCGATAAGAAATGACTCCTTGTAATTGCTCTTCGTTGAATCCGATAAATATTTCCGTACTGTGTTGGATTTCCAAAATTGGTTCATGGAGCTGTGGAATTCCATAAAAGCCCATCATTTCAGCTTCTATACGGTAAGCCTGCTGTTGGATTTGCTGAATATTTTTAGCAATTTGTTCATCTTGATGATTTAGTTTGCAAATCATAAATCAATCACCTCAACTAATTTTACCACGATGTGTTTTCCAAAATTGCAAAAGTTATTTTTGAAGAAAAGAAAGTATTTCATTGAATTTGTCAGTCGCATCTTGATAGCCTTGATTGTACAAAATTTCGAGCTTTTTAGGATCTCGTTCGATGCCTTTGATCTTATACAAGTTAAAGGGTCTGATGACTAAAGCCAAACCTTCACTTTCCAACTTCTCAATAAATTCCATCGTTTCGTTATAATACAGGTGCCGATTTTCCATTGTCTTTGCAATAGCAGGATACTTGCGGACAAACGATGGTAGAATTCTCGCAAATCGACTCTTTTTTTTTCGATAGCCCTTTTCTCTAGTTAAGATAATGATTGGTTTGGTCACCCCATCTGATAGTGCTTTACGAATTGGAAGTGGGTCCGCAATACCGCCGTCCATCAATAGTTTACCGTCAAACTTTACTGGCTGCGACATTAAAGGCAAAGAACTAGAAGCTCTGACGATTGTCAACACATCTTCGGGTCGACGTTGCTTTTCAAAATATACCGCTTTTCCTGTCTGACAATCTGTGGTACCTACTACAAATTCTTCTGTTGAAGTGTAAAACCCGTCGTAATCGAAAGGCACTAAACTGTTTGGAATTTTATCAAAAATCAGATCCATGCCAAAAAGCTCACGTTTAGTCAGCAAGTTCTTAATTGAAATATATTCGGGGTGGTTCACATAGCCAATGGTCACTTCCCGGTTACGACCGGTTTGTCTAGAGACGTAAGAAGATGCATGGCAAGCACCTGCCGAGACCCCAATGACGTAATCCACAAAAATTTCTTCTTCTAGTAGCTTTTCAAGCACTCCCCCAGTATAAACGCCGCGCATTCCGCCACCTTCTAATACCAAGCCACTCTTCATTGTTATTCCCCCTTTGACTAGTTGGATCAGTAAAGGTTCCCTGATTCAGCCAACTTTTTCAATCAATTCGGGTTTATTGTTCTTCGGAGAATTGACCTCTTCAGAGACACGGTACGCCTCCATATCTTCAGCTCGGTAAGGTTTCAACAAGTTCTTTAATATCTCAATATCTTCCACATGTGGGTCTAACCAAGTTTTTTCGTCTTCTTTTGATAAAATAACAGGCATTCGATCATGAATAGATTCCATTAAAGCATTTGAACTTGTCGTTATGATCGAGCAGCTATTGATGGTTTTGTTATCAGGTCCTGTCCACGATTCCCAAATAGCTGCAAAAGCAAAAGGTTCTCCAGTTTTTAATTTGATTCGCATTGGAATTTTTTCTGCGCCCGCGCGCTGCCATTCATAAAAGGAATCTGCCACTACCAAACAGCGTCTTTTTTTAAAAGCATTGCGAAAACTAGGTTTTTCCGCTACCGTTTCTGCCCGGGCATTGATCATCTTATAACCAATTTTCGCGTCTTTTGCCCATGAAGGAATCAGCCCCCAGCGGAGTTCACCAAGGCGATTTTTGTCTCCATCATTGATGATTGATAGGACTTGTTGCGAAGGTGCTACATTATAGCTTTTTGAATAGCTATGTTGATCAATTTTTGACGTTTCAATAGTAAAACGCTCAATTAATACTGCGTAATCAGTGAACAGCGAGTATCTTCCACACATCTCAATCGCTCCTTCCTCTGTTTATCATTTACTATAAATATAACAGAAAATTCACTCTTTTATCCTTTTTGTCTTTTACGAGGATAAAATTCAGACAACTTATGACATATTAAGATTGTAACACTATTCACTTTTCTAGTTTTTTCGTCCTGCTCTGGCTTGACTTTTAGTACCGCTCTTTATCCCTTTAAATCGATAGCCCTGAGCCTTTGCACTCTCTTAGACTCAAAATCAACGGAAAATTCGTTAAGGTCCCTTAAATGGCTAAATAGTGTTATAATAGAAGAACAACGAGTTATATTAGGAGGAATCACATGGCTACTGCACGCGAAATGAGTCTCGTCAACAAGGATTTTCTGGTTGAAGAATTAGGGCTGAAACAACAAGGAAACTCAACTATCTTTATGAATGAAGATTGTTTTGTACTGTCCCCGTCTGTTCAGCGATATGAAAAGGGATTTGACGTCAGTGAATTCAATTTGGCGAAGTTCGATCCGGAACGTCAACAAGGCTTTTTGCTCGTACGGTACATGGATACCTTTTTAATGGCGAAACTTGAAAGCTTCACTAAAAAGATGATGCTTCCTGAACTTCAAATTAAAAAGAAAAATACCAAACCCCATTGGAAATTCACAGTTGCTGAAAATCCGGCCTATCATATCGTTAATACCCAGAACAAAGAATTGCGCTACCGTTTGCAAGAACCTACAAAAAAACAAGTTCTTTCTTTCTTCAATAAACTATAAAATTTTCCCGCTGCCTTTGTGCATGCGGGTTTTTTGTTCCATTATGATGAGAAAGTTTACTTTTGTAATTGTTTATTTTGTTGAAATTTAACGTAAAGTCTCTATTTCTCCTCCTCGCTCTCGTTGTGAAATATCAACTTTCACATCTATCTAACTGAAAAAGTAAAATCTTTCGATAAACTTATGTAGAATAGAAAACAATGAAGCCTCTTCACTCTTAAGTCATTTCTTTGATTTACTTAAGACAAAAAAGTGAGTATCGATTGGACGTGACCTATGGATTCGCAACGCTATACTGTTAAAGACCGTCAGTTTTGGAAAATCATCCTCAGTCTTCTGTTTGCTTCTTTATTTATTTTTGCGAACATGTACGCTGTACAGCCCTTGCTTCCGGTTTTTGTAGAAGAATTTCAAGTTCCGGTCTCTACGGCTAGCTTGTCTTTATCACTAACCATTATCGGCTTAATACTTGGACTCATTATTCTCGGATTTTTTTCTGATCGTAACGGTAGAAAATCGTATATCATTTATTCTTTACTCGGTTCAGCCATTCCTTTTTTCGTCATTCCTTTGACCGATTCATTTTCTATCCTGCTAATTCTTCGTTTTATCCAAGGCTTTGCGCTGGCAGGTGTTCCTGCTGCAGCACTTGCTTATATCAGCGAGGAAATCGATAGAAAAAATATTGCCTATGCCACTGCTCTTTATATTTCTAGTAACGCGCTCGGCGGGATGTTGGGACGGTTTTTAACGGGCTTCCTAACTGACCATTTCTCGTGGCAAATTTCCTTTTATGCTTTTGCCGTGACGGGACTTTTCATATTCGTTGTTGTCCTTTATTTACTGCCGCCATCACGAAATTTTAACTCTAGCCAAGTAAGCTTTGCAAAAGATATAGAAGGCTTCTTGTTTCACTTAAAAAATCCTGCACTACTCATCGTCTTCGGTCTTGGTACAATTTTGCAAATTTCCTTTACGGGTATTTGGACGTACTTACCTTTTTATTTAGAGGCGCCTCCCTTTACAATGTCGCTACAGGCCATATCCTATTTGTTTTTTGCGTATGGGATTGGTGTTATCGGTTCACCAATAGCTGGTCGAGTTGCTGAAAAGTTTGGCTTGCGCAATGTTCGTTTAGCAGGCGTGTTTATTTTATCAGTTGGAATTTTTATGACACTTAGTCCATACCTTTGGATGATTGTTGTCGGCCTTTGCGTAACTTGCCTTGGATTTTTTACCTCTCACTCTTTAACTGCTGCTTCTGTAAGTCAACAAGCAACTCACCATAAAGGCAGTGCTTCTAGTTTGTATTTAGTAGCTTACTACACGGGTGTCGCAGCCGGAAGTTCCCTATTAAGTCCTTTATGGACCTCTGGTGGTTGGACAGGTCTTGTTCTTTTTACCGCCATTTTGCCACTTCTTTACATAGCAGCTGTTGCATTTTACAGAAAAAAAGCAGGCTCTACCGGAAGGTAAGCCTGCTTTTACTATGAATAATGCTATTTTAGAAATTCATCTGGAATCGTTAGTAAGTCAATGCCCCAAACCAGCGGCAAGAAATAGAATACGGCGAGTCCAACAAAGAAAATGCCAAAGATATTAAGCGCAAGTCCAGCTTTAGCCATATCTGAAATCTTCAAATAGCCGGAGCCAAAAACGACTGCGTTCGGTGGTGTTGCAACTGGCAACATAAATGCACAAGATGCTGCAACGGCCGCAGTGACCATCAATGCATACGGATGAATGCTAAGAGCTACTGAAAGTGATGCCATAATTGGGAACATCATCGAAGCCGTCGCCGTGTTTGAAGTGATCTCAGTCAGGAATAACACAAGAGCCGCTACGACCAACACAATGACTAAAACATTCACACCTTGCAGTCCAATCAATTGGTTTCCAATCCATTCAGAAAGACCTGAATTGGTAAATCCAGCAGCGATAGCTAACCCTCCACCAAATAACAACAAAATGCCCCAAGGCAACTTGACTGCTGTCGCCCAGTCTAACAAATTATCACCTTTTCTATTCTTGGATGGAATAATGAACAAAATCATTGCGGCGATTAAACCGACCATCGCATCTGTCATTTCCAGGTTGGGTGCAAAAGCATCGAGAACAAACGAACGACTAATCCAAGCAAGCGCTACTGCTACGAAAACCACAAAGACTGCTTTTTCTTCATAAGAAGCTACGCCTAAGTCTTTTTTCTGTTGGCGGATTACTTCGCTTCCTCCTGGTAAATGCTTCAACTTTTGCGGATAAGCCACTTTCACTAGATAAACCCAAGCAACTAAAATAAAAATCCACGCCAGTGGTACACCAAATAGCATCCACTGAGCAAAAGTAATCTCAATCCCGTAAATTTCATTGATTGCCCCTGCTAAAAGTGTATTTGGTGGCGTTCCGATTAATGTCGCAATCCCGCCAAGTGAAGCAGAATAAGCAATTCCAAGCATCAGTGCTTTACCAAAACCAAAATTTTCTTTTGAGGTATCAATTGAAGCGTCATCTTTCAGCGCTTCTGATACTTGATAGATAATGGCCAAACCGATGGGTACCATCATCATGGCCGTCGCTGTATTGGAAATCCACATGGATAAGAAACCAGTAGCCACCATAAAGCCAAGAATGATGCGTTCTGTGTTTGTACCAATGACTGAAATAATCGTTAAGGCAATTCGCTTATGCAAATCCCATTTTTCCATTGTCAAAGCAATCATAAAGCCACCCATGAAAAGAAAAATTGTATCATTGCCATATGCCGAAGTTGTAGCGCTTACATCAAGCCCGTTGGTCATTGGAAAAAGAATAATGGGCAGAAGCGATGTTGCGGGAATCGGAATAGCTTCCGTAATCCACCAAGTCGCAATCCAAATAGTACTAGCCAGTATCGCTCTCGCTTCAGGCGGTAGTCCTTCAGGATTAAAAAAAAGCAAAGTTAAAAGAAATAGCAGCGGACCGAGAAACAAGCCAATTAACTGAGGTGTATTATAGCTGCGGTTTTTCTTACGTTCATCGTAAGATCCGGCATCTTCTGCCCGGTCACGATCATCAGGAATACCTGCTCCTGGGTTGGTAAAAAGACGAAATGTATCTTTGGCCTGATCATGCTTTTCCCACATCCAATTCCATGTTGCAGCAATCATACAATCCCTCCATTTTTTTCAGAATTTGTTGAATATTTATTCCTGTAATTGTATAGTTTTCTATCAATAGAAACAAGGTTAAAAACTAAGATAACTCTATTTTCCGCTAAAAAATTCCAAAAAAGAGAAGACGATTTAAAATCGTCTTCCCTCAACTCCTATATTGCTATCAATTTTTGCTTTTATATCCCTAAGGCCTAAAAGTGAAACACTTAGAGCGCAAGAAGAACACCGTATCCAAAGTACACCGTCAGAAGAGACAGAAGAGCGAAAACCAAAGATTCAGAAGCGCCTCCTGTAGTAGCGGTTATTGGAAAACGAACCGTCCACTTGAATGGAAAAAAGAATTTAACGCCTCTTTTCGTTGCCATATCCAATACAATATGACTGATCATTCCTACTAACAATCCTGCTGAAATAGCTTCAACCGGCATGAATTTGCTTAGTAACCATGCGATTAGTGCCAGAAACAATAAACTATGCGTAAATGTACGGTGACCAAAAAGACCATTGATTATTTTTGAAAGAACAGGCAGGCTTCGTCCGATTTTGCTCCCGCCATGACAAATGTCTGGAATCACTGCCCCAAGCACACCTGCTCCTACTAAAAGAACTGGTTCATAGTTCGTAATTTGTGCAAAAGCAAGACTTGCTGTTATGCCACCGATAATATGTGTTTTACCCGTCATGCTTTTTTTCTCCTTTGTCGTGCTTTTTCAGTATCATTTTTATTATACTAAAAATCGTGTATGCTGAAGATAGGAAAATTACCTATGTATAGGAATTCATCCCTGTTAAATGAAAGAACGCGACTTTTCTACATCGCTTTGGGCATGGCTCTGGCAAGAAGGCTGGTTTGCGGAATATCGACAAGTGGCAATCATTAGTTCAACCTATATAGTTGTTTTTAGAGGAGGCGTTTTTATGGGAATTCATCGTTTTTTTACTTCATTGAATGATTTGGAACGAATTATTCGGGCACCTGGAATGTTTAAGTTTGAAGAACATAATGTTGCAGCACATTCCTGGAAAGTCAGTCAGTATGCTATGTTTTTTGCAACAATCGAAGAACGTTCCGGTCAAGAAATTGATTGGAAATCATTGTATGAGAAAACAATCAATCACGATTTCGCAGAGGTGTTTATTGGTGATATTAAAACACCTGTCAAATACGCATCTCCCGAATTAAAAGAAATGATTGCGAAAGTGGAGGAAGGCATGATGGAGAAATTTATCCTTCGTGAGATTCCAGAAGAATTCCGCGATGTCTTTTTCGACCGTATGAAAGAAGGAAAAGACGCAACGATTGAAGGACGTTTGCTGGAGATGGCAGATAAACTCGATCAATTTTACGAAGCTTTTGCAGAGTTAAAACGCGGGAATACCGACAAGGAGTTTGTTGTTATGTATCGAATTGCTTTGACTAAACTGCTCGGCCTGCCGCTACCTACGAGTGTTGGCTATTTTAAAAATGTTATGCTAGATGATGTAATTAATGAGGATACAGCCATTGATGTGAAAGAACTCACGCGTCAGATCATTGCTGAGCATTAAGCTTTACTCTATATTTAACGGTAAAATTATGGTAAATTTAACTTCAACAACTACTTTCGGAGGTGAATCCCTTATTTAAGGGAATTTATTGGACCCCATACTTATATTGAATCTAGCTTTACTCGTCTTACTAATCGCGTTAACGGCTGTTTTTGTCGGCTCGGAATTTGCCGTCGTTAAAGTCCGGATGTCGCGCATCGACCAATTGATTGATGAAGGAAACAAAAAAGCCGTACTGGTCAAAAAAATAACCAGTGATCTTGATTATTATTTGTCAGCTTGTCAGCTTGGTATCACTGTTACCGCTCTTGGATTAGGCTGGTTAGGGAAACCTACTGTTGAACGGCTCTTGCTGCCTTTGTTCGAAATGCTCGATGTTCCTTCTTCCGCTTCTACTGTCATTTCATTTTTTATCGCTTTCTCGCTTGTGACATTTTTGCACGTTGTCATCGGGGAAATGGCTCCAAAATCGCTAGCGCTTCAATTTGCTGAACGCATGACGCTATTATTATCACCTTTTCTCTATTGGTTTGGTAAAATCATGTATCCGTTTATTTTCATTCTGAATGGCTCTGCTCGTATTCTGTTACGGATTTTTGGTGTGGAACCTGCCAAAGAAGATCAAGCTCATTCAGAGGAAGAGTTGAAAATTATTATGGCTCAAAGCTTCCAAAGTGGGGAAATCAATCAAACTGAATTGTCTTATATGCAAAATATTTTTGCTTTTGATGAACGCAGTGCAAAAGATGTGATGATTCCTCGCACTCAGATGATTGCCTTTTCAGATGACTTATCAGCTGAGGAACTTCTAGCTGAAATCCGTGACCATCGTTTTACACGTTATCCTATCGCAAAAGACGGAGACAAAGACGATTTAATTGGATTTATCAATGCGAAAGAAGTGTTGACGCATTATGCTGTTAACGGGCATTTTGAAATGTTGGAACTTATTCACGATCTCCCTTATTTCCATGAAACAACACCGCTTCAAAATGCCTTAGTAAGAATGCAAAAAGATCGCACGCATATCGCTCTTGTCATCGATGAATATGGTGGGACTTCTGGTTTGATTACAATGGAAGATATACTAGAGGAAATTGTCGGAGAAATCCGAGATGAGTTTGATGAAGAAGAAGATGAGGAAATTATTAAGGAAAGCGAGACACGCTATCTTCTAAACGGACGCGTCCTGTTAAAAGATTTGGAAGAACGTTTCGATTTTGAGTTTGAAGACAGCGAAGATATTGATACGATTGCGGGATGGATACAACATCAGCTAATTGAAGCTGAGACTGGTGATCGCTTTGTAAAAAAAGGTTGTCAATGGTCTATTGTTGAAATGGAGAATCACCATATCTTAAAAGTCGCCTGTGATCTATTGCCGAAATAAGCTTTAAGGAGCTGTCTCAAAAGTCATTTTCATGACTTTTGGGACAGCTCTTTTTTGCATTTGTGAGAAAAGGCTGATGTCCATTCCGACGATTGCTACTCCAGGACCTCGATGAAATTTCGGGATTGTGGCATTGATCCACAATCTCCTGAAAGTAGCCGGCATCCGCCAACTGCTTTCAGGGCACTCACTCTAAAAAAAGAAGAAGAAAAAAATTCTTTTTCTTCTTCTTTTTTTAGGGACTTATGGGACAGTTCCTTTTTTTCGGACTAAATGATTTGTCGTGGCTTTGTAATTATTCTTTTATTACTATTTAAGGGTTAATGTATTCTTTAATAGGGCATATACAAAGTAACTAATTTTTTAAATGGAGGGCGTCATATGAGTAAAGCTATGGGATTTGTTAAAGAGCTCGGCAATGAATTCAAAAAAGATAACGCGACAACATTAGCTGCAGCACAAGCTTATTATTATTTACTAGCCATTGTTCCTTTGTTGATTTTGCTGCTGGCAATTTTGCCTTATCTGCAAATTGATCCACAACGTGCCGTAGATTTCATCGGTACCATACTACCAGGAGAAGTGGCTTCTACATTCCAAGATACAATTGTGAGTGTGGTCACTACGCCATCAGGTGGCTTGTTGACATTTGGTATACTGGGTACGCTTTGGTCTGCGTCGAATGCGCTGTCTGCTTTTATTAATGCTACCAACCAAGCTTATGGCATTGAAGAAACGCGTTCGTTTATCAAATTGAAAGCAACAGCTATTGTGTTAACACTAGGCATGCTAATTGCGGTCATCGTTGCACTTATTTTACCTATCTTCGGTGGTACGATTATCGATATGATTAAATCGTTCTTTAATCTTCCTGAACAAACTGAAATCATTTTCCAAGTTTTACGTTGGGTCATTTCGATCGCAGTCATGAGTATGGTTTTGGCATTCATGTACAAATTTGCTCCCGATAAAAACTTTCCGTTTAAAGAAGTTATTATCGGCGCTGTCATCGCAACTGTTTTATGGCAAGTCGTGTCATTTGGCTTCTCCATCTATGTGTCAAACTTCGGCAGTTATTCCGCGACTTATGGCAGCCTTGGAGGACTCATTGTCTTGATGCTGTGGTTCTTCTTGACCGGTCTAATTTTAGTCATTGGCGCTGAAATAAACGCAATTTTGCATAGACGTCGACTAGCTGCTTCACCTGAAGCCGTCGCACAAGGTGAGGCTTCTATCGAAAATACGGAATCCTCTATGAATAAATATTAAAAAAATCCCTTTCGCATTTATGTGAAAGGGATTACTTATGTGACCATCGTTTTATAGATTTAAATTCCGGGACGGTGTTCAAGAAAATTCCGATACATAAAGCCTTCTACTTCTGTAGCTGTATAGTGTTTTTGTAGCGCGTCAATCAGGTTAGGAAATTCGGATGCATTATTAAGATCTGTAATGTACGAGGAAATTCCGTCAAAGTCTGATCCAATGCCCACTTGGCGAACTCCACCAAGCGAACAAAGATGATCGATATGACGAATCAAATCCGGTATTGTCGCTTGATCACTGTCTTTGTTAATAAACTGCGGACAAAACACGACATCGATCATTCCATTATTTTTGAACATCGCTCGAATTTGCTCGTCATTCAAATTGCGCGGATGATCGCAAAGAGCACGGGCGTTCGAGTGGCTGGCAATTGGATATTTTGCTAGTTCCATCACGTCCCAAAATCCATTTATGGATAAATGAGAAACATCAGTAAAAACATGCTGTTCATTATTGAGAAGAACTACTTCTTTTCCTAGCACTGTTAAACCTGCACCACGTGGATCGCCAACTCCATCAGCACATAGGTTGGCGTTGTTCCAAGTCAACCCTACTGACAGCACACCTAACCGGTAAAGATGGCGAAGTTTTGCCAAGTCGTTACCAAACGCATCCGCTCCCTCAAGCGTCAAAACCGCGCCAATTTCATCATCTTTTAGCCACTCGATGTCTTGCCAATTCTTGATGTGCTTCATCAATGGATTTCCTTCAAGGATTTCACTATAAAAAAGATCGATTTGTTCGAGTGCATGCTGCCATTTTTCATCAGATGGAAAGTCTGGATGAACAAAAACAGCAAAAAACTGTACTTTTACACCTCCCGCTTTGAGCCGGTTGAAATTGGTATCCAGTAAATCTGAATGTTGGTAGTCTAACAACTCTCCGTTAAATAATGCGTTTCGTTTTGCTACCTGCAGCTTTAGAAGCGCATCACAATGTGTATCGAAAATTTGCATCTATTCATCTCCTTCTTCTCGGCATGCTTCGATAAATCCGTTGAAAATTCCGAGCGATGCTGAGTCTGCAACTCTTGCCATATTTTCAGGATGCCATTGCACTCCTAAAACAAAGAGGTGCTGTGTGCTTTCAATCGCTTCTACAATGCCATCAATCGACACCCCACTAATGATCAGAGGCTTAGGTACCAGTCGATTTGCCTGATGATGGCGGCTATTCACTTTTAACCGCCGCATCCCTGTTAATCGGTGCAGAAGCGTGCTTTCTCCGACCTCAACAAAATGAGAGCCGTGAAACCGTGGTGCTCTTTGCTGGTGTTGCACCAAATCTGCTGTTACTTGTGTAGAGATGTCCTGATACATATCGCCACCCACAGCAATATTTATTACTTGAGCTCCTCGACATACGCCTAATATGGGTTTGTTTAACGCCATTACTTTTTTGGCTAACGCTAATTCAAATGCATCACGAGACGGAATGATGACACCTAGGTTTGGATGTGGCTCTTCACCAAATACGGTTGGGTCAATGTCGTAGCCTCCTGCCAAAAACAAGCCATCAATATGTTCAGCAATTTCGTCAATGTCCGCTTTTTCCGTTAAGTGACAAAGCATGAATGGCAGACCTCCCGCCGCTAAAATTGCTTCAGTGTCAGCAATTTCGATACCATATTCATCCCGCCCTAGTTCAAGAGACGCGGTAAGACCAATAATTGGTTTCATTTATGTATACCCCCTCAAAAAACTGAATAGATTAAACATACAGACTTTCACTGTAGAATACTAGAAATTCGTTTATCAACATTCGTTTGAACAATCAGCAAAAAACCTGCATGAGCTTTGACTCTTGCAGATTCCCACTATTTATATGCATATTTTCTAGTCGTTTTTTGTTCCACAGTCATCCACCCATTTGCAATTTTGTTGTATAAATTAGCCGCTCTCCAACAAACATGCGGCATTGGACTCTACACAAACTAGTACTAAGCGATACTTTAATATCCTCGTATTCACCGTCTTCATTTTTCACTTTTCCAACTAATCGAGAAGTGAAATACAAGCCGACCTGCTCATCCTGTAAAACACCATCGACAAACAATTTTTCATTGGTCCATGTATTGATGACGCAAATTGTATGTTCCCTGTACTTCACTGTCCATACATGTTTCATCTACTGACCCCCCATACTGCTTTTAACACTAGTATAACAGAAGTCTGAATAGTCAGTCGCCAAACATATTGCAGTAACCCTTTACGGTAATTTCTACATACAAAAAGCTGTAGCTTTCTCAAATGATTCGAGAAAGCTACAGCTTAGTGACAACCAGTAATGGTTGGTTATTTGATCAATTCCAACTCAACTGGAATGGATGCTTCTACTTCTTTACCATCAAGTGATTGAACAGCCGCTTCAACAGCCATTTCACCAATCATTCCAGGTTTTTGTGCAACTGTTCCAGCAAGACGGCCTTCTTCCACCGCTTTTACAGCATCTTCTGTAGCATCAAATCCAACTACGGCAATATCTTTTCCTGAAGCTTCTATTGCCTGAAGAGCACCTAAGGCCATTTCATCATTATGAGTAAACACTCCCGTAATGTCCGGGTTTGCTTGAAGAAGATTTTCCATGACGGATAAGCCTTCAGCACGGTTAAAGTTCGCGGTTTGCTTAGCCACAATATCCAACTTGTCTGCAGCGATGTTGTTAAAGCCTTCTCCGCGCTCACGTGCAGCTGAAGATCCTGGAACTCCTTCAAGTTCCGCAACTTTAGCGCCTTCGCCTACAATTGAAATAAGATGTTCTGCCGCCATTTCTCCACCCGCAATATTATCTGACGCAATGTGAGAAACGACTTCTCCACCCGCAGCACTACGGTCAACCGTAACGACTGGAATGTTTGCAGCATTGGCTGATTCAACTGCAGCTGCAACCGCTTCAGAATCAACCGGATTGATCATGATTAAATCTACCTCTTGCTGGATTAAATCTTCTACGTCACTTGCTTGTTTTGAAGCATTGTCTTGTGCATCTACTACAGTTAATGTTGCACCTAATTCTTTCGCTTTTGCTTCTGCACCTTCATTCAATGTAACAAAGAATGGGTTGTTCAACGTTGAAATAGAAAAACCGATTGTGTAATCACCGTTTGCTTCGCCGCTGTCATCGCTTTCCTCATCAGAACTTGATCCCGGAGCATCCATTGAACAAGCCGCCAAAATTATCATTACCATTAACATGAACCCCAATTGCAATTTTTTCATTTTCCTACACCCCTTATGCTGTTTTTTTACGGTCCAGAAGAACCGCTAATAATATGACTGCACCCTTCACCACTTGTTGGAAGAAGGAAGTAACCCCGATAAGATTTAAGCCATTATTCAGTACCCCAATGATCAAGGCACCAATTAATGTACCCACAATCCATCCACGACCGCCTGTCAGACTTGTTCCACCAAGTACTACAGCTGCGATGGCATCAAGTTCAAACATCTCGCCAGCAGTCGGCTGAGCCGAATTCAACCGTGACGTTAAAATGAGCGAAGCGAGTGCTGCGAGTAACCCAAGCAGTGAGTAGACGTAAATTTTTATCCGATCTGCATTGATCCCCGATAAAATGGATGCTTCTTCGTTGCCACCTACTGCATAAACACGACGACCAAACGTTGTCTTTTTCAAGATGAAATACAAGATCCCAAAACTAACAATCATGGTTACTACTGGAATGGGAATTCCAAGGAAATATCCTTTACCCAGCATTTGGAAAGTTAAGCTATCGCCTAAGCCTGAAATTGGACGACCATCCGTGTATACCAATGTCAGTCCACGATAAATAGTCATCGTTGCTAACGTAGCGATAAATGGTGCAACTTTTCCTTTCGCAATAATAATTCCGTTAATTGCTCCAAGAACAGCACCAAGCAAAAGTCCGAGTAACATGGCGAAAATCGGATCGATTCCACTGGCCATCATTCCTGCTGTTACGGCACCCGTTAATGCAAGAGTCGAACCAACAGATAAATCGATGCCTCCTGTCAAAATAACAAAAGTCATTCCGAAAGCAATCAGCGCGTTAATGGATACTTGTCGGAGCACATTCATTAAATTGGATACAGATAAAAAGTCTGGATTTAAAATCGTGATAATTACCATAATAAGAATTAACCCAATAAATGGTGCTACCTTTTGAATTATGGATTGATGATTAGTCTTCAACTGCAAGTTTTCCACCTCCTGTAGCAAAATGCATGATTCGTTCTTGTGTCATTTCATGTTTGGATAAATCCGCTGTTATTTTGCCTTCATGCATGACTAAGACGCGATCAGCCATGCCGATGACTTCTGGCAACTCTGAAGAAATCATTAAAATCGCGACACCTCGTTCAGCTAGCTCATTGATAATCGAATAGATTTCTTTTTTCGCACCAATATCAACGCCGCGTGTTGGCTCATCTAAAATCAGCAGTTGCGGTTCAATGCCTAGCCATTTTGCAATCACTACTTTTTGCTGATTTCCACCACTTAACGATTTTGCGGCTTGGTTAGGTCCTGAGGTTCGGATTCTAAGACGTTTGACCATAGAATCATAAAGTTTACGTTCTTTGTCTTTGGAAATTAATCCGTTTTTGGAGATGGCTCCAAAATTGGTCATGCTCACGTTTTCTTCCACAGAAAAATCGACAACGAGTCCTTCTGATTTCCGATCTTCCGTTACATAACCAATACCCATTTCCTTTGCTTTTTTAGGTGTATCAAGCTTCACTTTTTTGCCGTCGAATTCAATGTCACCACGCTCAAATTTCTTATAACCGAACAGCGCCTGTGCCACTTCTGTACGACCTGCTCCCATAAGTCCAGCAATTGATAATACTTCACCTTTTCGCAGTTCAAAGGAAATATCTTCAAAGCATCCTTTTCGACACAAACCTTTTACAGCTAGCTTAATTTCTCCAAGTTCTGATCTCCGCTCTGGAAAACGTTCTCCAAGTTCGCGACCAACCATCATTTGGACAACTTCATCAAATGTAGTTTCACTAATTTTCCGCTCTCCAACAAACTCACCATCGCGCAAAATCGTAATTCGGTCACATAGTGAGAATATTTCTTCCATACGATGAGAAATATAAATAAAAGATACCCCACGTTTTTGAAGTTCACGAATCGTCTTAAACAAACTCTCGATTTCACGATCAGTTAATGCTGCAGTAGGTTCATCCATAATAATGACTTCTGCATCCACCGATAACGCTTTCGCAATTTCTACAATTTGCTGCTTTCCAACTGATAGTGTACTTGCCGGGTCAGCTGGATTAATATCCAATCCAAGGTCTAGCAGGATTTGGTGTGTCTTCTTTTCCATCTGTTTGTTTTTTAATATTCCTGTCCGGCCGATTGTTTCTTCGCGCCCAAGAAATAAATTATCTGAAATCGACAGATGAGGCAGAATGTTCAGCTCTTGATGAATTACCGCAATGCCTGCATTCTCTGCCTGCTTTGGTGAAGTGAAATTGACTTGCTGCCCTTTTACTTCAACCGTGCCTGAATCCCGCGTGTAAATTCCAGACATCACTTTCATCAAGGTTGACTTGCCTGCGCCGTTCTCGCCCATCAGCGCATGAATTTCACCTTTTTCTAAAGAAAAATGAACATTCTTCAATACTTTATTGCCATTAAACGATTTGGAGATATCCGTCATAGTAATCATCGTAGTCACCTGCCTTTTTAAAAAATAACGCCAGAGCGAAGGACAATATTGGCATACGGTGTCGCTTCTCCTGTGCGGATAATCAATTTTGCCTGGTTACTGAGAACTTTCAATTCTTCATGCGTAATATAATCAGCTTTTAACTTCTTCATAATTTCTTGCTCTACTTGGGGATTAGCGTTAGTTATTTCCCGCGCAATAAATGCAGCTTCTGCCTCAAAGTCTGCAAGAACAGCGTCCAATATCGTTAAAAATGCCGGTTCCCCTACTTTATAAGACAAATCGATGCATAAAACTCCTTTTGGAATGGGTAAACCACAATCACCAATCACCAGCAAATCAGTGTGCCCAAAAAGAGCCAATGCACCCGCTATGTCACGATTGATCATGCCGTGCTTTTTCATGAACGCTCACCTGTCATCCGCGCTTCGACAGCTGCTCGATTCGGCATACCGCCTTGTGCACCAAATTTTTCTACCGATAAAGATGCCGCAGCATTAGCAAAACGGACCGCTTCTTCAAACCCCTGGCCTTCTACTAATGCCGCACCTAGTGCACCATTGAATGTATCACCCGCTCCAGTGGTATCAACTGCTTTAGTAGAAAAACCTTTAACTAGGACATGCTTTTGTCCGTCATAAAACTGTGCGCCTTTTTGTCCAAGTGTGACGACAAGACGGTTTGGATATTCTTCCAGCGCCTTTTCCCAATTGTCACCAAAAATTTCTTCTGCTTCTGTTTCGTTTGGCGTTAGGTAGGTGCAATATGGTAGGAAATCAGCTGTAAATCCACTTGCAGGAGCTGGATTTAAAATACTCGGTACGCCATGTTGATGACAAATTTTTAATGTCTGCTGAATAACAGGAATCGGCGTTTCTAATTGCATAATAACCAAATCACTAGCCGCTAGTTGTTCAGTAAAAGCGACTATCTCTTCAGCTGTTACACTGTGATTGGCCCCTGGTACAACGATAATACGATTGTCTCCTTCGGATAGGAGAATATTGGCGATACCACTGGCACCATCGATTCGTTTGATTGATTCAACCTGAATCCCTTCGCTCTCAAGTCCAGCTACTAGTTCGGTCCCAAATGCATCTTGTCCGACTGCGCCTATCATCTGGACCTCATTGCCTAACCTTGCAGCTGCTACAGCTTGGTTTGCTCCTTTGCCACCTGGTACTGTCGTGTACAAAGTTCCTAGAGTTGTTTCACCTTGCTTTGGAAAGCGGTCTGTTTGAACGACCAAATCCATATTAATACTGCCAACTACAGTAATCATTCCACCACGCTCCTTGTTGTTCCTCGAATGACTAACTTCACCGGAACTTCATAAAAATTTTGTTCGATCTTCTTATTTTCAATGCGTTTAATCAAAACACGCGTTGCAACTGCACCCATTTTATAAACGTCTTGTGCGACCGTAGTCAATCCTGGTGATAACATCGCTCCCATTGCAACTCCATCAAAACCGACAATTTGCAATTCGTCGGGTACATGCTTTCCAGCAGTTCCTGCTGCTTTTAAAGCACCAGCTGCTGAAACGTCGCTACTGGCAAAAATTCCATCAATTAGCGGATTTTCTTGGAGTATGCGTTCAACAATTTTTTGTGAATCTGCAAAATGAAAAGGACATGTAACAACTTGATACCGCACATTCGAACGTTGAATGGCTTCCATAAATCCTTCATAACGATCGTTCGCCGGATTTAACTTCTCTGGACCTCTAAGAAATAGGATGTGTTTGCATCCCCTTTCTAACAGTGCATTCGTTCCCATGATTGCGCCTTCTTTGTTATTTGAAGAGACCGTTGGTATTTTCTCATTAATTGTTCGATCTAATGCCACAATTGGTACATTGGCGTTCGCATAATGCGGAGCATCTAGTTGGTTAGAAGTTACGATAAATCCAGCAATGTATTTTTTCTTTAATGTCTCAATGTAGTTTTTTTCTTTTTCGGGATCTTCGTCTGAATTGCATAACACGACTGTATAGCCATAGGTTAACGCAACGTCTTCAACTGCTCGTGCAAGTTCCGGAAAAAAAGGATTGGTGATATCTGGCAAAATCAAACCAATCAGATTTGATTTTTTCGTGTTCAATGAGCGTGCAATCGGGTTCAGTTCGTATTTCAGCTCTTCTACTGCAACAGTTACCGCTTGAGCAGCTTCTGTACTGACATAACCGCTGTTGTTTAAAAACCGTGAAACTGTCGCTACTGAAACTCCTGCTTTTTTCGCAACGTCTTTGATAGTAGTCATGCAAAACGACTCCGTTCTTGTACCAATGTGTAACCGGTTACACATACTATATAATGGAGCGATTTTCTTGTCAATGTGAACATTTTCCATCTATCCAATCAAGAGCAATTGAATGCTACATACTTTTATCTACTCATGAAAAACGGGCTGTCTCAAAAGCTTATGAACAATGACTTGTGAGTCTAGCTCTTTTGTATGCGACAGAATCGGAGAATATTTACGGATGCTTTCCGTAGCAAAGGCCAACACAATTTTTGAAGATGAATAAGTGACACAAAATTGACGTAGAAAGTGTCTTCCGTCCGATCAAGGACAATCGAACTTTCCGGATATTTCACCTAAGAACCTTGAAAAGTGCACACCGAGTTCAGTAGTGTAACAGTGGCCCCTATTTTACATTCTCCATGAAAATTCAAAAAACAGACAGAGAAAAAGGAACTCCTTTTTTCTGTCTGTTTTATTTTAGAGGTTTATGAGACAGCCTCTGTCCTTCTTATATTAAGCATTCATGTTTTTTGTTCGTAACTCTCTATTCTTTTCAGTTTCTGCTACATAAACTGCACAGGCAGCGTCTCCTGAAATGTTAATTGCGGTACGCGTCATATCCAATAGACGGTCAATTCCGATTACTAAACCAATACCAGCAGGTGGAAGTCCAACACTGCTCAACACCATGGCAAGCATAATCAAGCCGACACCTGGAACCCCTGCCGTACCAATACTCGCTAACACAGCAGTTAATACGACCGTGACAAGATCCATCGTGGACAGTTCAACTCCGTATGCTTGTGCGATGAACATTGTTGCAACCCCTTGCATTATAGCTGTTCCATCCATATTGATGGTAGCACCTAGAGGTTGAACAAACGAACTAACAGACTTGGGCACACCTAATTTATCTTGAGCCACTTCCATCGAAATCGGCAAAGTTGCTGTACTACTCGATGTACTAAAGCCTACACTCATTGCTGGGGCGAAGTTTTTGAAAAACCAAATCGGGTTTTTCTTTGCTAAAAACTTAATCGTTCCTCCGTAAGTGAAGATTGCATGCACGAAAAGTGCAGCTAAAATCACCAACATATAAGATCCCATCGCTTTCATCGCTGAAAACCCTTGAGATCCAACCGCCGTAGCGATCAAACCAAATGTACCGTAAGGAGCAAATTTCATCACGACGCCAACTAAGTACATCATGACATCGTTGCCTTGTTCAAACAAATGGACAAGTCCTTTGGTCTTTTCGCCAAGAGCCGTCAATGCCAGTCCGATAAACACAGCAAAAACAATAATCTGCAGCATATTGCCTTCTCCTAAAGCCGCAATCGGATTGGTCGGAATCATGTCCAATAAAGTCTCACCAACTGAAGGCGCTTTTGTTACTTCAAACTCAGCAGAGGACAGATCAAAGTCTCCTGCAAGCCCAGGCTGAATAACAGCCGCTAATGATAGTCCTATAATAATCGCAATGGTAGTTGTCACCAAGAAATAAGAAACTGTTTTAATCCCAATACGCCCTAATTTGGCAGGGTCTCCAAGACCAGCCGTTCCGAGTATAATAGAAAACAAGACAAGTGGTACAACGAGCATATTAATCAAACTTAAAAATATTTGGCCGAGTGGCACAAATAAATAGGTATTTATTGCTTCAAATGATCCCGGTGTGAATAGGTTTATCAACAAACCAACGATCGCCCCAAGGATAAGTCCAGTCAACACTTTTACAGTCAATCCAGGTTTTTTCATCCATTTCCCTCTTTCATATCTAGACGTAAAAACTATTTTATAGGAAAGTACACAGTCCGCACAACTTTTAAGTAATTCACCGAATATACAGTTTCTTAAAACGAAATTATTATTTTGAAATACAAAAAAACTATGTAAATTAAGGTACATTTACATAGTTTTCGAATTAACAACATGCCGTTTGCATCTTGTCTTTTCCTATTAAACTATAACTCGTTACGTGGAATCCCCTTTGATGAAGCAGACGAGTCGCCAAGTTTTTCTCTAGTTGGTTTTCTGCAATCAAATGGATAGATTTTTTCGGTATTTCTCGATAACCTCTTGTGAAATAGGATATAGGAAGATTAAAGGCTCCAGAAACCAATTCTTTATCGGATACGTTATAGGCGCGGACATCCAACAAAGCACAAGAGTCAGCGTCAATTTGATCCAGCTGCTCTTGTTTTATTCCGTGGACCGGCATGTGTCTTTTATAGACACTGTAGGCTACCATGGAAACTGGCAACCCAATCAGCAGTGCACTTGTTATCATTTCATCGCTCCTTTTTCACAAGTTAATCTTATGATTTTTAATTTCTCTCAAACTTCATAGCTAAACCGATAGTTCTTCTTTCCACTTTGAATAGCCACCTGAAAGGTTAACCAAATCATCAAAACCATTTGCTTTAAGAAGACTTGTAGCAATCGCTGAACGCGCTCCAGACTGACATTGTACAATAATGGTTTTACTTGCCGGAACTTCATCCAATCGTTTTTTTAATGTACCGATCATAATGTGATTGGCTCCTTCAATATGACCTTCATCGTACTCAGATTGATTTCGAACATCCAGCACATTGGCTTTGCCGTCTTTGATCATTTCTTTCGCTTGTTCAGGAGACACGCTCTTATATGATTCTAGTTCTCCCGCTTCTTCAATTAGCTTCGAAACATCTCCGTAGCTAATTTCTCCGTCAATACCGACAGAGCGCAATACCCCAACCACTTGTTCTAATGACTCCGGATTTAATAGCAGGTAAAGCGGCTTGTTGTAATCCACGATCCACCCAGCCCAATTGGCAAATGATTGATTGAACGGAATGTTAATCGTTCCAGGAATATAGCCATTGCCGAATAGAGCAGAAGCACGTAAATCAACAACTTGCTGTCCATCCGCAATTAGTTTCTTCAACTCATCTGCAGACCCAATCACTTGTGGTTTTGGTAAATCTTTCATTAACTCTACACCTGTTTTATTCACTGATTTCATCACAGCGAAGTAAGCAGGTGGTTCAGGTTGACCATCCAATAATTCTGTTTGGAACGCTTCAAGTTCGTCGTATTGCAATGCCCAGTTAAACATTTTCTCATAACCTACAGTAGTAGAAGGTACGGCGCCAAGCGCTTTCCCACATGCACTTCCTGCACCATGAGCTGGCCACACTTGAAGATAATCTGGTAGTTTTTTAAAGCGCTCAAGTGATTCGAACATATCTTTAGCGCCTGCTTTAGAAGTTCCTTCGACACCTGCAGCTTTTTCAAGTAAATCTGGTCGACCAACGTCTCCTACAAACACAAAGTCTCCAGTGAAAATACCCATTGCTTTATCTGCCGAACCACCGCGGTCCGTTAGTAAAAATGAAATACTTTCTGGTGTATGGCCCGGGGTGTGCATCACTTCAAAAATCAAATTCCCGATTTTAAACTGATCGCCACCTTTTACTAATTGGTGATGTAAATGATCGATATTTTGATATTTCCAATCTGCATCACCTTCGTCAGACAGATATAATTTTGCACCAAAACGATTTTCAAGTTCACGTGAACCTGAAACAAAGTCCGCATGGATATGTGTTTCAAGAGCACCGACAATATTCAAGTTTTCTTTTGCAGCAAGCTCTTCGTAAGCACTTATATCGCGCATTGGATCTACTACTACTGCTTCTCCTGTTGCCTGGCAGCCTACTACATATGAAGCGTGCGCTAAATTATCATCGTAGAAATATCTTAATAACATATCATCAATTCCCTTCAATCATTTTATAAACTCAATATACCACCAGGGGTATATAAAGTAAAATATTCTGCTTATGGAGAAGATTTGACAATCCCCTAAAGCTTTAAAATGGTCTCTAGCCTGAACTCTTTGAACTTAAACGCCTTTACATATAAAAAAACCATTAGTAGGAACAAATAGAGACCCTATTTGTTCCTACTAATGATCTGATTGGAGGAATAATCTTTCAAAAGAATTCACGATTATTTGCGCCTGCCCTTAATCCAATATGTTTATATTCTGGAGTGAAAACCGATGATTTGATTGGACAAGCAATTTGTTTTTGAAATCCGTTTTGTAAATCTGGTACATCTACGAACATCTCTCGCTCCATCGAATGCGGGTGATGCATTACTTCTTCTAATGTCAGTACGGGTTCTACACATGCTTCAATTTCACCGAAAATCTCGTTCCACTCTTTAAATGTCTTGTTTAAAAATGATTCTTTTACAGCTTGTTTAAAGTCAGCGATGTCGTTTGGTTTTTGGCTCATAGACAGTTCAATTAAATCTGTTCGACCTAGCCCTTCACATAATAGAATACGGAATTTCAGTTCTAGGCTACCGACTGAAACGTATCGATTGTCTTTAGTTTTGAAATACCCATAAAATGTACCGCCGTTTAATAGCATTTTTTCGGGTGCCGGTTTTTCTCCATCCACCAAATAAGGAGCAGCCGCTATAGCGTTTAATGACATACTACAATCTGTCATGCTAATATCCAGTGATTGCCCTTCACCGGTTCTTTCGCGGTAGATAAAAGCAGATAAAATACCAATCGCCGCATGCAAAGAGCCTCCTGCAATATCTGCAATTTGCGTTCCGACATTTGCCGGTCCGTCCCGTTCCGTACCTGAATAACTTGCTAGTCCAGCGATCGACACATAGTTAATATCATGACCAGGACGATCACGGTATGGACCTGTTTGACCAAACCCTGTTAACGAACAGTAAATGACTCTAGGATTTATTTTTTTTAATTGCTCATAACCTAGACCTAGCCTGTCCATTACACCAGGTCGAAATTGTTCTAATACAATATCGTACTCTTTTACAAGTTCTTTGAGTTTTTCGATTGAAGTTTCGTCTTTTAAGTTTAACGCAATTGATTTTTTAGAACGATTGAGGTAGTTTTCCATTGATGTTAATTTTTCTTCTGTCGGTCGTTGCACATGCAAAACTTCAGCGCCTAAATCTGCTAACATCAATGTCGCAAATGGACCTGGCAATAACGTTGAAAAATCGAGTATTTTTAAATTGTTTAAAAGTCCCATATACCTCTTCCTTTGCTAATAAATTGACGTTTATTTTATTCCTAAGTTTTTAGCAATAATTACTTTCATGATTTCGTTTGTACCGGCATAAATAGATGTCACTGCCACATCACGATAACGTCTTGCAATCTCGTATTCTTCTGTATAACCATATCCGCTGTGCAATTGCATACATTCAATGGCAACTTTTTGCGCTAAATCCGTGGTCCACCATTTTGCCATCGATACTTCTGTCACGATATCTGTTCCAGCCATATGATTTTCAATCAATTTATCGACGAAAGCACGACCAATTTGCAGCTCTGAACTGAGTTCAGCCAACTTAAATTGCGTGTTTTGAAATTGACTAACTCTTTTTCCAAAAGCTTTTCTTTGCTTCACGTAATCCATCGTAATGTCTAACATTCTTTCGATCGACGCTATACTCGAAATAGAAATAATCAATCTTTCTTGCTGTAGTTTTTGCATTAAGTACAAGAAGCCTTTTCCTTCTTCACCTAATAGATGACTGCTAGGTACACGGACGTCATTAAAAATTAACTCACTTGTATCATTTGCATGTTGTCCTACTTTTTCTAGCTGTTTACCTTTTGTAAATCCAGCTGTACCAGCTTCTACCACAATTAAACTAATTCCTGTGTGGCCTGGCTCTGCAGTTGGATCTGTTTTGCAAACAACGATTGCGATATCCGCACTATAGCCATTCGTAATAAACGTCTTTTCCCCATTGATGATATAATCATCGCCATCTTTTATCGCCGTTGTTTTAATAGCCGCTAAATCAGAACCTGTATTTGGCTCAGTCATCGCGATACACGAAATAATTTCTCCAGTTAATGATTTCGGCAGCCAACGTTGCTTTTGCTCTTCAGACCCATAAGATTCAATATACGGAATAACGATGTCATTATGGAGTCCAGGTCCCGTTAACCCGGTACCTACTTTTTCAAATTCCTCTATAAACACGGTCGCATAACCAAAGTCAGCATTTGCACCCCCATATTTTTCATCTACTTGAGGGCAAAGAAAACCTTGTTTCCCCATCTTCTCCCAAAAAGATCGTGGCACCATTTTATCTTTTTCCCATTGATCAAAATGAGGAACCGCTTCTTTTTGCAAAAACTTCTTTAATGCATCCCGATACATTTCATGGTCTTCGGTCAGAAAAGATCTCTTCATCATAAAAATTCCTCCCACACTTCTCCACTTATTTTATTAGCGATGCTTGAATACAGGTTTGCGTTTTTCAATAAATGCCGTTATGCCTTCTTTGGCATCTTCTGTCGCAAATAGTTCTTCGAATAATTTCTCTTCTAGCGCCAAACTTTCACTCCATGATTGCTCATCCATCACATTTACAAGCCTCTTGAGTCGAGACAAAGCTTGTAGAGACTGTCTTGCAAATTTTTCAGCGAGTTTCGCTCCTGCTGCTAATCCTTCTCCTTGTGGAACAACCGAATTCACAATTCCTAAACGCTCTGCTTCTGTTGCTGACAGCGAATCACCCGTGAATAATAGTTCTTTTGCTTTAGCAGGACCCACCAATCGAGGTAATCGTTGTGTGCCTCCTGCACCGGGAAGCAAGCTAAGTTTCACTTCAGGCAAACCAATTTGAGCATGTTCTTCTGCTATCCGGATGTCACACGTTAATGCGAGTTCAAGTCCACCGCCAAGTGTATAGCCGTTTAATACAGCAATTGTTGGTTTTGGGAGGTCTTCAATCATGTTAAAAATTTCATGAACTGTAGGTCCTTCCTTGGGCTTGGTAGATGTTCTTTCCGGAAATTCTTTAATGTCTGCTCCTGCAACAAAGGCTTTGTCTCCCCGTCCCGTCAAAATAATCGCAACCACTTCTTCATCTTCTTTTAAAGCAGAAAACACTTTATTTAATTCGCGAATAACCTGCTGATTCAACACGTTCATAGGTGGATTGTCGATAAATACTGTTGCAATTCCAGCATTTTTTTCTACAGATAATAACTGCGTCATGTTATTTATTCCTCCTTCGTAGTTAACAAAATCTAGCTCATCCAAAAAAAGCTATTTTAACGAGGTTGCATGCGAATCGCACCGTCTAATCGAATCGTTTCACCGTTCAACATGGGATTAATAATAATAGAATTAACCAAGCAGCCAAATTCTGAAGCTTTCCCTAAACGAGATGGGAACGGCGTCATTTTCCCTAATGCATCTACTGCTTTTTCTGGTAGCCCCTGGAAAGCGGGTGTATCAAAAAGGCCTGGAGCGATTGTCACAACACGCACGCCTACTGAAGACAAATCACGAGCAATAGGCAATGTCATTCCAACAATCCCACCTTTTGAAGCACTGTATGCCGCTTGACCAATTTGACCATCATAAGCAGCTACTGAAGCTGTGTTAACGATGACGCCTCGCTCTTCGTTTTCATTTGGTGTGTTTTTCGACATTCTTTCAGCTGTAAGGCGAATCATATTAAACGTACCGATTAAGTTCACTTCTAAAACCTTAGAAAATGATTTCAGACTATGTGGACCTTTTTTCCCCATTGTTTTTTCCGCAACGCCAATACCTGCACAATTTACTAACGTGTTTACGTAACCAAACCTTTCTACCGCTTGATCTAACGCTGCCGTTACACTTGCTTCATCTGTCACATCAGTTTTGCAAAATATAGCTGCTTCACCTAATTCTCCAGCAAGTTCTGTTCCCAACTCTTCTTGCAAATCGAAAATAGCTACTTTCGCACCGCTGTTAACTAAATTCCGAACCGTTCCTGCTCCCAATCCAGATGCCCCGCCCGTTACTACAGCTACCAGTTTACTTAAATCCATTTTCTATTCCTCCATTTTCTATTTCAGAATGTAAGACAAGTCTCATTAAATAACTAGCGCTTGTCTCGGCAAAATCATCAAGATTTTTTTCTCCATCTTCTGAATACCATTCAATCATCCAGTTCATGGCCCCAAGTATAAGATTTCGAACGATTTTTATGTCTACTGGCAGAAAAACTCGCTGTTTGACACCTCCAGCAATAAGTCGATCAAATAGTTGCTCGTAATCATTTCGAAGCGCAAGAATATGCTCTAATTGTTCCCCATCGAAAAAAGATTCCTTTTTAGTTACTAATTCAAATTCGCCTCTTTCGCGTAATACATACACGATATGCACAACCATCGCTTGGTGTAATTTTTCTTTAAACGGCACGTTTTGTTGTTCTACTTTTTCGATATTGGCAATGCTTTCGTTTAGCAATAAGATGAAACATTGATACAACAAGTCTTGTTTATTATCGAAATAATAATAAACAGAGCCTTTTGTCATTAACAAGGTAGCAGCAATTTCTTCCATGGTCGTTCCTAGATATCCTTTTTCTGTGACGATCGCAGTCGCCGCTTTAATAATGTCTTCTTTTTTCTTCGCAATTTTTTGTGCATGTAATGACATGAGAATCCCTCTTTCTTATAGAATAGATCCATCCTGCACTATCCCTAGAAATACGCTTATAATGTAAAATCAATATCCGTTCTATTTTTGAATACACGTTCAAAAATAGAATAAAAAAATAAGGAAATAATAGTATTCATATTTTTGAGCTTTTCCTATTACTTCCTATTCCAAATGTTAACCTAATTGATACATGGTCGTTACACATGCTCCGCCAAGCCCTAAATTATGTTGAAGTGCAATTTTTGCTCCTTCAACTTGACGTTTTCCTGCTTGTCCACGCAATTGCCATACGAGTTCTGTACATTGGGCCAATCCGGTTGCTCCAAGTGGATGTCCTTTTGACATTAATCCACCTGATGGATTGATGACGTATTTTCCTCCGTGTGTATTGTTCCCATCACTGATAAATTTTTCTGCCTCTCCTTCACCACAAAGTCCAAGCCCTTCATAAGTGATCACTTCATTTGGTGTGAAACAATCATGTAATTCGATAACATCAATATCTTGCGGTCCAAATCCGGATTTTTCATAGACAATCTTTGCTGCACGCTGCGTCATTTCAGCACCCACGAGTGTCATTGGATTTTCATAAGTAACGACCGTATCCGTCGTCATCGCTTGACCAATGATTGTAACCGCATGCTCTACACCGTGTTTTTTCGCAAAATTTTCACTACATACGATAGCAGCAGCTGCGCCACAAGTTGGTGGGCAGGCCATGAGACGAGTTAATGTTGGATACAACAGTGGTGCATTCATGACTTCTTCAATCGATAGTTTATTGTTGAAAAGAGAATATGGATTCAAAACAGCATGATTTCGCGTTTTGACAGCTACTTTCGCAAAGATATTTGGGTTCGCTCCATATTTTTCTAAATATGCACTACCAGCTGCGCCAAACATTTTAATCGCTTCCGGAGAATTCGGGATATTCGGATCAATTTCTTCCAAATGATCTATCATCCAGCCGAGTGGTGGCGTGCGATCTTCCCAAACACTTCCTAGGGCCCCTGGTTTCATCTCTTCAAAACCAAATGCCAGTGCACATTCGACTTCACCAGATTCAACAGCTTGACGAGCCATGAACAATGCGGAAGAACCTGATGAACAGTTGTTATTCACATTAATAATCGGGATACCCGTCATTCCAATATCATATAATGCTCGTTGGCCGCAAGTGCTGTCTCCATAAACATATCCAGCAAAAGCTTGTTCCACTTCTCGGTATTCAATTCCTGCATCTGTAAGTGCACCTTTTACTGCTTTAGCAGCCATCACTTCGTAGGGTTCATTTGTTCCTGGTTTCGAAAACTTAACCATATCTACACCAAGTACTCGGGCATTTTTTTTCATTTTATCCCTCCTTGTTTATCCGTCAGTATTGATGACAGGTAAGTTATTCTGATGCAGAAGAAGCCAGTGAGATGTTCGATTCAAGCTTGACCTCACTGTCCTTCTATACATGCTATTCTGCATTTATTACTTTTTTACCGATTCTCTTAGTTTGTATTTCATTAGCTTGCCAGAAGTATTACGAGGCAACGCTTCTACAAAGACAACTTTACGCGGGATTTTATATCCCGATAAATGTTGTCGGCAAAAAGCTTCAAGTTCATCCAGTTCAATGGTCTCGTTTGGCTTGCTTGCAATAACAGCTGTTACGATTTCACCCCACTGCTCATCAGGTGATCCGATTACTGCGACGTCTGCAATTTTCGGATGAGTTCCTAAAACGTTTTCCACTTCCACAGAATAGACATTCTCTCCACCTGTAATAATCATGTCTTTTATGCGGTCTACAATGTAGATGTAGCCATCCTTATCTCGGTAACCTAAATCACCTGTGTATAACCACCCATCTCTAAGTGTTGCGGCAGTTTCTTGAGGTTTTTTATAATATTCTTTCATCACCGTATCACCTTTAAGAACAAATTCTCCCACCACGTTGGGTTCTGTTTCTTGTCCTTCCGGCGTAACTAACTTAGCTTCTGTGAACAATAGCCCGTCTTTACCAGAAGCACCCACTTTTTCTTTATGATCTTCCGGCGATAGGTATATGCCTGATGGTCCACCTTCTGTTAATCCACACAAGCTGTAAAAATTGTTCGAGTTAAAGAATTTCATCGTCTGATTGACCATTTCTCTAGACATCGGAGCTGCGCCATACAGGAACCGTTGAATAGAAGAAACATCGTATTTTTCTCCACCTGGGAATTCGATTAAGAATTTGAACATCGTTGGAATGGCAAAAAGACTAGTAATCTTATATTTTTCGATATCTCGTAACATGGCTTCTGGATTAAATTCTTTATGGATTACATTGAATCCACCTAACAAAAAACTACTCGTCATACAAATAACCAATTGAGCCGCATGGAATAAAGGTGCTACATGAATAAATCTTTCGCGCGTGTTATAACCGAGCAATCCAATACACCCAACAGTTACATTCAAAACGCGCTGGTGATCAAAAACCGCTCCTTTTGGGTTACCTGTTGTTCCTGATGTATATAAAATATGAAGATCATCCGTGTTGTTGATTTCGACAGCCGGTTCAGCACTATTTTTCGATAATACATCTTGCAAAGAGAGACTGCCTTTGTTTTCTGCTGTTTCTACTGTAATCACTTGGCGAACTGCAGGAATCGTACGGCTAGCATCGTGAATCATTTTTTCATATTCTTGATCACAAATAACAAAAACACTATTTGATTGTTCCAGAATATAATTTGCTTCTCGTGCGACTAGTCTGAAGTTCATGGGCACAACCACGGCACCTGCTTTAGCAACTGCATAATAAGAAATCGCAAAGTAATCCGAGTTCTTCATCATCAATGCAATTTTTTCTCCTTTTTGTATGCCTAAAGCAATTAAACCGTTGGCAAGCTGATTAACCATTTTATTAAATTCATGATACGTGTACGACCTGTCTTCAAAAACAAGTGCTGGTTTATCCGGATGTCTCAATGCGTTTTGTGCTAAAATGCTAACAATATTCATGTGTTCCCCTCCAATAATAGTTTCTGATTTTTATAGTATCAATTTCTTAAAAGTAAAGTACTTAATTACTCCTCTTACTTTTTGACTCTGTAAAATGTGCTAGTGAAGAATTTGAGATTATTTGGTTTGAATTTTATGGACTGTTAACGACTCTCCTCCTATCACACCTCCCTTATTTCATATTTATTATTTCTTCTAATTGTTCGCGCAGTTCAAGGCGACCAACATCCCGCAAATGCACTTGGTCCGGTCCATCAACCAAACGCAGTGCACGAGCATTGGCGTAATGTGCTGCTAACGGGAAATCTTCTGTAAGTCCAGCTCCGCCAAAAACCTGTATCGCACGATCAATCACATTAATGGAGACGCGTGGCACCGCGATTTTGATCATAGCGATTTCTTTACGTGCCGATTTCACCCCACCTTCATCGATTTTGTGAGCTGCATGCAAAGTCAAAAGACGCGCTTGTTCAATTTCAATCCGACTTTCAGCAATAATTTCTCGGATGACGTCTTTATCAGCTAACGTAGATCCAAACGCCTCTCTGCTATCCGCACGTTTACACAACAGTTCAAGTGCACGTTCCGCAGCACCAATTGCACGCATGCAATGATGTATACGCCCAGGTCCTAAACGCCCTTGCGCGATTTCAAAGCCGCGCCCTTCACCTAGCAGCATATTTGATACTGGAACACGTACATTGTTGTAGTGAACTTCAGCATGACCTTGCGGTGCGTCGTCGTATCCAAAGACCGTCAGTGGTCGGATGATTTCGACTCCAGGTGTATCAAAAGGCACGAGAATCATCGATTGCTGCTGGTGTTTTGCTGCATTTGGATCTGTTTTACCCATAACAATTGCAATTTTACAACGAGGATCCATTGCTCCAGTTGTCCACCATTTTTTCGCGTTAATCACGTATTCATCGCCGTCGCGCGCAATGCTACTTTGAATATTAGTAGCATCAGAAGAAGCAACAGCAGGCTCGGTCATCGAGAAGCACGAACGAATTTCTCCGCGCAGTAAAGGCTCAAGCCACTGCTTTTTCTGCTCATCTGTTCCGTATTTCACAAACACTTCCATGTTTCCAGTATCTGGTGCATTACAGTTAAACAACTCAGGTGCAATTAACGAACGTCCCATAATCTCGGATAAATGAGCGTAGTCATAATTCGATAATCCAGCTCCGTATTCGGGATGGTCCAAAAACAAATTCCATAACCCTTGTTCTTTTGCTTTTTCTTTCAGTTCTTCAATAATCGGTGCAATGGTCCAGCGATCCTCTGCTTGTTGTCGATATTTCTCAACTGTAGCTTCGTTTGGATACACATAATTTTCCATAAACCTTAGTAATTTTGTTCTTAACTCATCTGCCTTCGGTGATAACTCTTTCAGCATTTATGTTTCCCCCAATTTTTTATTATGCTTCAAATTTTTTAAAAGTCAGAATTTCTTACTAAGAAACTTTTTGAAAGCCCTTACATTTATCTCTAAATAAAAAGACGAAATATTTATACTATTTCTTCAATTTTAGTATAGTCGTTCTATTTTTGAATTACAAGTCAAATTCCAAATTATCAGATTATAATCCGTAAAAAAGAAACACTTTGATTTTACTCAAAGTGTTTCCTTAGATCGTTAAACAAGGTAATACCTCACTTTTACTTATAAAAAGAAGATAAGAAGACTCGGTTCCAGCCTCGCGGAACCGTAAGATAAGCTTCGGAAAATATCGTTAACTATACTTTTTCAGAATTATCCATCTAAATCTACATTGTGATAAACTTGCTGAACATCTTCCAGGTCTTCAATTGCATCAATCATTTTCTCAAATTGTTCCTGTGCATCTTCCGTCAAGGGTAATTCGTTTTGAGCAAGCATTGTCAATTCAGCTACAGTGAATTCTGTAATGCCGGCAGTTTTAAACGCTTCTTGCACTAAATGATATTGATCAGGTTCTGCATAGACAATAACTCCGTCTTCTTCTTCCATAATGTCACGCACGTCAACGTCCGCTTCCATCATCAACTCAAGAACTTCGTCAGCTGTTTTGCCTTCAATACCAAATACCGCTGTGTGATCGAACATATAAGCAACTGAACCACTGACGCCCATATTGCCTCCGTTTTTGCCAAAAGCTGCACGGACGTCTGAAGCCGTACGGTTAACGTTATTTGTCAAAGTATCTACGATGACCATTGAGCCGTTTGGTCCAAATCCTTCATAACGTAATTCGTCGAAGCTTTCTTCTGATCCACCTTTAGCTTTGTCCACTGCTCGGTCGATAATTGCTCTCGGAATGCTATACGTTTTTGCTCGTTCCAACACTACTTTTAAGGCTTGGTTTGATTCTGGATCTGGTTCGCCTTGTTTGGCTGCTACATATATTTCACGTCCGAATTTCGCGTAAATTCGGCTTGTGTTGGCATCTTTAGATGCTTTCTTTTCTTTAATATTATTCCATTTACGTCCCATTAAATTTCCTTCTCTCTATAATGTCTTACACTAGATGATAGTTACTAACTACTATTATAATACAAATCATTTAAATGTAACGTATTTCGCGGTTAAAAAAAGCAGTTTTTATCCATTTAAAGGATATCACTGCCCGTTCTAACGTATGGTTGTAGAATTTCTTTAGTTTATTTGATAAGGAGTTTGTTGATGAAAATAATTTGGTTTAACCACGTTGTTTCTGTAAGGTTTATGAAAAATGTGAGTTGTTGCTGGAGACATGGGCGGAATCAGCCAAGCCCAGTTGCCGGTTACATCTCGTCCTTCTGCTTGTTCTTTTTTCTCAAAATTTTTAAATTGCTTTGCTGCTGTATGATGATCGACAATGGTCACACCAGCTTTATGAAATGATTCCAATACCGCGATATTCAATTCAACTAAAGCCTTGTCTTTCCATAGAGAACGGTTTGACTGTGTATTTAAGTTCATCAATTTTGCTAGTTCTGGCAAGGCATTATACCGATCTTCATCCGCTAAGTTTCTCGCACCAATTTCTGTTCCCATATACCAGCCGTTAAAAGGCGCTACTTGGTATTCAATGCCGCCAATTTCAAGCAACATATCCGAAATAAGCGGTACTCCATACCATTTCAAACCGAGCTGTGAAAATGCTAAGATTTCTGGATGATCGATTTCAACTTCTTTAATCGATTGTCGTGGAATTTCTTTTAATGCAGGCTCACGGTTTGGCATTTCTATCACTAATGGCAAAATATCAAAAGCTGTTCTTTCTCCTTGCCAGCCAAGCTTTTGACATTGTTTAGTGAATTCTATCGAACTTGAATCTCCAATAATACCGTTTTCAGTTTCATATCCTGCATACCGAACGAGCTGATGGTTCCATAACCTCATCGGTTGCTCATTTTTTGTGGCCGGTCGAAAAATGGTAATGGCTGGACGAATCTTTCCATCGTTTGTTGCAAAATCAATATGGCGAATTAGTGCATCGAAAACACCTTCTGCAGATGTTTGATGTCGTTCATCAAAAATTGTTAGTGAATTCCAAAATAACCTACCAATACAGCGATTGTTATTACGCCACGCCATCCGTGCACCGTGTTCTAATTCTTCATAACTGTGTGTATAAGTCCCCGTATTGGTGATTTCCATTTTGACTTCAAGCAATCTATCTGCTTTTTGGTGTTCGCTCTTGCCCAGTTCATCAAAACAAATACTTATATAGTCAATGGCTTCTTCCCATAAAGACATAGTCAAATTGCTGATTGTCATTGTTTTCACTCCCTGCACATATAATAGCATCCACGCTTTGTAATGTTCAGTGACAGAATTCTGAACTCCCTATGTTTTTGTTCATTTTTCCAGTACACTTGAACAAACTAAAGAACTTGTCAGGAGGAGCTTACACTGATGGTCAAAGCGATTTTTTTCGATTTAGACGATACCTTGTTGTGGGATAAGAAAAGTGTTGAAAAAGCGTTCCAGGAAACGTGTAGTTTTGCCGAAGAACTAACTGGTCAAGACTGTTCCGGTTTGGAAACAGCGGTAAGAATGGTAGCAACTGAGCTTTACGCAGGATATGATACATATGCTTTCACCAAAATGATTGGCATCAATCCTTTTGAAGGTCTATGGGGAAACTTTGACGATCAAGGTACAGATTTTCAACAGATGAAAACCATCGTGCCAACTTATCGCCAAGATGCTTGGACGCTTGGTTTACAGCATATTGGTATTGAAAACTGTGCTAAGATCGGTAGTCAACTAGCCGACTTTTTTCCGAAAGCACGTAAAAGAAATCCTGTACTGTATGAAGAAAGCTTAAAAGTATTGGCAGACTTGAAAGAACATTACCAATTGCTCTTATTGACCAACGGCTCGCCTAGCTTACAGCAGCTCAAACTTGAAATCACACCTGAAATCGCACCATTTTTTGACCACATTATTGTCTCTGGTGCGTATGGAAAAGGCAAACCCGATCCGAGTATTTTCCAGTATGCCTTATCGAAATCTAATGTTCTAGCCGAAGAAGTGCTGATGGTTGGCGATAACTTAATGACGGACATCATCGGTGCTGAAAAAGCAGGGATTCGCTCTGTTTGGATCAACCGCGAGCAGAAAGCGCCCCATGAAACAATCATTCCAACTTACGAAATTCAACATTTAGAAGAATTGCTTCAGTTATTAGAACAACTGTAATCAAAAAGCGAGAAATACGTGACTATTCATAACAAAGCGTTTGTTACACTAGCAATTAGCCGATCTTTCCAGGAATAGCAAAAGGGCTGTCACCAAATGTCATAAAAAATGACTTATGGTGACAGCCCTTTCTATTTATTATAAGTTGATAGCAGTAACGCCTTGGATTTCATCTAATTTTGCTAATTTCGCTAAACTACTTGTGTCTGCTGGTTTATCAATAGACAACATCATAATCGCATCTCCACCAATAATTGAACGCCCTACTTGCATAGTAGCAATGTTGACATCCTCAACGCCTAGTAGCGTACCCACGCGACCAATGACACCTGGACGGTCATTATGGCGAACGTACAAGAGATGACCTTCTGGCACGACATCCACTAAATAATCATCCACTTTAACGATGCGAGCTCCTTGTCCATTTAATAAAGTTCCAGCCACTTTTCTAACGCCATTCGCAGTCTTTACTTCTACTGTGATTAACGTCGTAAAGCCTTTTGATTCTGTAGTCTTTTGTTCAGTAACGACAATACCTTTTTGATTGGCAAGGTACAAGGCATTCACATTATTAACTTGTTTACCAAGATGACGCTTCAACATGCCTTTTAACATGTTACGCGTTAACGGCCTAACATCCATATTAGCTAATTCTCCAGCATAGCGTATGGTGACTTCTTCAGCAGTGGCACCTGTCAGATCCGTCAAAAAAGCACCCAATCGCTCTGACAAATCAAAATAAGGTTCAATTTTTTTCATAATTTCTTTCGGTACGGATGGCAAATTCACTGAATTCCGGACAGTTCCTGTTGTAAAGTAACTGACGACGTCCATACTGACATCCACTGCTACGCTTTCTTGCGCTTCAAACGTACTCGCACCCAAATGGGGTGTTGCAATAATTTCAGGCAAATCCAATAAACGAAAATCAACCATCGGCTCTTGCTCAAATACATCAAGCGCGGCTCCAGCCACTTTGCCAGACTTCACAGCATCAAACAGTGCATTTTCATCAATAATTCCACCACGTGCACAATTAATAATCTGGACGCCATCTTTCATAATTTCAAATGCTTCTTTATTAATCAAGTGCTTTGTATCTTTCAAAAGTGGTGTATGAACTGTAACAAAATCCGCTACTTTCAGTACATCCTCAACCGATCCAAAATCCACTCCAAGCTTTTCCGCTTTTTCAGCCGTTAGAAAAGGATCATAGGCAATGATGTTCATCCGTTGTCCTTTAGCGCGTGCTGCTACTTCCTGACCAATTCGACCAAATCCAACTACTCCAAGCGTTTTATTTTTTAGCTCGACACCTACGTAAGATTTACGGTCCCATTGCTGGTTGCGCAAGGCATGGAAGGCTTGCGGAATTTTGCGCGCCATCGACATCATCATGGCCATCGTATGCTCTGCAGCTGAGTTTGTATTGCCGTCCGGTGCATTAACGACGATAATCCCATGTTCTGTAGCAGCTTCTAAATCAATATTGTCTACGCCAACACCTGCACGTCCAATAATCTTCAAGTTAGACGCTTTTTCAATCAATTCACGCGTTACTTGCGTCTGGCTTCGAACAAGCAAAGCGTCAAACCCATCAATACGATCTTCTAGTTGTTCCGGCGTTAAGGTGGTTTCGATCACAATATTTACGCCGTTTGCCTGACGCAAAGGATAAATGCCTTCTTCGCTAAGTGGATCGCTGATTAGTATGTGAAAAGTCATTTAGTTATTCTCTCCTTCTGTCAAAAAGACTCGCTGTGCAGCGGCAATTCCTTTGCCAAGTTCGATTTTCTTGCCAATTTTCATTAAACCGATTTCCATTGCAGCCAATGTTTGCAACATGTCTGCCGGAGAACAATAGCCCATGTGACCGATCCGGAAAATCTTTTTCGCTAAATGCTGTTGGCCACCTGCTATTTCAAGAGCAAATTCTTTTTTCATCACGTGGCGGAATTGTTCTGCATCAAAGTCATCCGGCTTTACAGCTGTGACGGTTGGTGATGCATCTTTGTCAGAAGTCAGCAACGGTATGCCGAGTGCCTTGAATGCAGCACGTGTCATATTTTTCATCAGACGGTGCCTCGCATATACTTGTTCGAGTCCTTCCTCTTCTAACAACTCTAATACTTGCTGCAAGCCGAATAAAATCGACAGTGCTGGAGTAAATGGTGTTGTATCTTTTAATAGATTGTCGCGATGTTTTTGAAGATCTAGATAAAATCGTGGTTGCGGATTAGCTTTGATTTTCTTCCAAGCACGATCACTTGCTGCGATAAACGATAGACCTGCAGGTAACATAAAGGCTTTTTGTGAACCCGTCACCACAACATCGATTCCCCATTTATCCATTTCAGTTTCTGTACCGGCTACACAAGAGACGCCGTCGACGATAACAAGTGCGTCAGACACTTCTTTAACTGCAGCAGCTAACTCCTTGACTGGGTTCAAGACACCCGTTGATGTTTCACAGAAAGTCGAGAAAATCACTTTGATTTCAGGATGCTCCAATAAGAAGCTTTTTACTGCTTGTGGGTCAACTGCTAAGCCCCATTCCACTTCGAAAACATGAGTTTGAATGCCATATGCTTTACAAATTTTTGCAAACCGTTCTCCGAATGCTCCTGTTACAAGAACTAAAACTTCTTCGCCGGGAGCTACTGTATTAACAACCGCCGCTTCTAGTCCCGCGGTTCCGCTACCCGTTAAAATCATAACTTCCTGTTTCGTTCCAAAAACACGTTTTAATCTCGGTCTGATGTCGCTGATCATTTCGGATGTACTTTGTCCGCGGTGCCCGATCATTGGTTGAGCCATAGCGCGTTGCACGCTTGGCGGAATTGGCGTTGGTCCTGGGATTCGCAAAATATGTTGGTCTGTTAGCATAATAAACTCTATTCCCCTCTCGATTACCCAATATTTGGGCCAGTAATTGTAGAAAGACGACAAAAAAGACTCCTCGCCCCTCACATAAAAAATGTAAGGGGCGAAGAGTCTGATTCGCGGTACCACCCTAATTCACTGTCACAAAATAGACAGCCTCATTGGTTCACATGCGTAACGGACATGAAACGGATGGACCTACTGGGGTATTCAATCCATCTATTCAGGAGTGCTGCTAAATGTCGAAATCACTGATTCTCACCAACCATCAGCTCTCTTAAGATTTCTCTACACGAAGCGTATCTCCATCAACATAGTTATTCTGTATATTTGAATTGACTCCATCATATACAGGTGAAAATCCATTGTCAATATATAAAAAATAATTAGTTTTCTTTGGAAACGTTTCCATCCTATATAAACCTAGAAGGCACTAAGTGTAGAAAAAAGAAAATATTTTTATAATTCAACAAAATATATCAATTCAATTTTCATTTTAGATTTACATGTCTTTTTGCTATACTGAGTATAAATTTATTCCAAAGGAGATGCCGGCATGTCCACTGATTTTTCTGTTCATCAATATTTATTAACTAACAGAAATCATTTTGAATCAATTAGCCAATACATTTGGGAACATCCCGAAACACGCTATTTGGAATTTGAATCTGCTTCTTTTTTAGCTAATGAACTAGAAAAAGAAGGGTTTTCCGTTCAATATGGCGTTGGCGGTATTGAAACCGCGTTTATCGCATCCTATGGTAGCGGTAAACCAGTCATCGGGTTTCTTGGTGAATTCGATGCCTTATCTGGACTTAGCCAAAAAGCTAACTCAACAAAACAAGAACCCATAAAATTAGGCGGCATTGGCCATGGCTGTGGTCATAACTTGCTTGGAACTGGCGCTCTGGCAGCAGCATTTGCCGTAAAAGCGTTTCTTATCGATAATAATACTAACGGAACAGTGAAATTCTATGGCTGTCCAGCAGAAGAAGGCGGTTCCGGCAAAACTTTTATGGTACGTGAAGGAATATTTGATGATCTGGATATCGCTTTAACCTGGCACCCTTCTTATGCTAATTCCATCATGAGTTTATCGAGTCTTGCTAATTACCAAGTCTATTTCCGGTTCAAAGGTGTAGCTTCACATGCAGCTAACTCTCCACATTTAGGACGCAGCGCCCTAGACGCAGTTGAGTTGATGAATGTGGGCGTCAATTACTTGCGTGAACACGTCGTCCAAGAAGCAAGAATGCATTACGCCATTACCAATAGCGGCGGATTTTCACCAAACGTTGTTCAGTCAGAAGCGGAAGTACTATACTTAATTCGCGCGCCTAAAGTCGCTCAAGTTGATGATATTTATAAACGCATCTGTAAAATCGCTCAAGGTGCCGCATTGATGACGGAAACTGAAATGACCATCATCTTCGATAAAGCTTGTTCCAACTACGAACCAAATCGAAGATTGGAATTAATTCTAAACGAAAAATTACATGAAGCTGGAGCTATCCAGCCCACCGAAGAAGAACAGCAATTCGCCAAAGACATCTGGAAGACTTTATCTGAAGGCGAAAAAGAAAATTCCCTTGCTGGTATGAAGTCGTTTGGCTATAGCGGAGACAGTAGCGAGTTCAAGGGCAAATACCTGTCGGATATTATTTCTGAGTATATTCCTTCCGCTGAAGTTATGGCTGGCTCCACTGATGTATCTGATGTTAGTTGGGTTGTTCCGACTGCTCAATTAACGACTGCTACTTCAGCTATCGGTACTCCTCTTCATACTTGGCAGATGGTAACACAAGGCATTAGTTCATTTGCACATAATGGCATGTTGTTATCATCTGAAGCTATGGCAAACACCGCCATTCATTTATTTACCCACCCTGAAGATCTTCAGGCAATCAAAGCCGAACATACGGAAAAGCGAAAAAAAGAACCCTATATTTGTCCTATTCCTAAAGACGTCAAGCCTTCTGCTGTGAAATAAAAAAAGAGCAAGCAGTCAAAAGCTGTCTGCTGAGAGAAGGCTGTTACAAAGAAAGAGCTAAAAGTAAGACCTATTCCATAACCATTAAATCAACCGAGTATGTAAATCAACTTGCATTCCAAGAAAGTGAATTCTTCAGGCAGACCGCCAAAGAGCGATATAAAACTGAAGCTAAGAACACTGTAATTGAAGAATTGGTATGGACATCGCACGTCATCCGAAGCTACACTCAACGGCATGACAATTTTACTGTGAAATTGAAATGAAGACTTGAGTTACTCAGCGCAAAATAAAAAAAGGAGACAGAAGACAGGATAATCTGCCAATCTGTCTTCTTTTTTTTGTCTCTCCTAGTTTCGAGAGAAGAATTTTCAGTGGCCTAGGAAATCCTGCCGTCTTTTCTTTATACCTTATTTAATTTCAATGCAGAACGGTATAGTATGTCGACGGCTGACAGCATCGACTTTTCATCAAAGTCAAACCGTTCATTATGATGCCCAGCTGCCAAATCACTACCCACGACACAATATGTGGCCAACCCTCCATTTGCTTTAACATGTTCCATATAATACGTTGCATCTTCGGAACCTGCCGAATCGGTAGACCAGTCAATTGTTTTAGTGAAATATGGTGAACTTTGGGCAACATCGTACAACATGTCGACAAGTTCTTTACTCGGAATGCTACTTTTGGCTTCCCCAACAACTTCTGTTGCTACTTCTACGCCGTACATTGCCGCAGCACCTGATAACACTGCAAACGCCTGCGATCGAATATAGTCATTAATTTCAGAAGTTTCTCCCCTCGTTTCAATTTTCATTTGAGCAGACCCTGGAATAATATTACGACCAGAGCCCGCATTCAGAACCCCGACATTGACTCGTGAAGCCCCTGCTGAGTGGCGAGGAATACCATATAAACCAAGAACTGCAGAAGAGGCCGCCATTAGCGCATTGCGCCCGTCTTCCGGTTTACCACCTGCGTGAGAAGTTTCACCTTTAAAAATAACATCGATTTTTGTAGTTGCTAAGAAACCCGAATTGCCTGCCACAAATTCACCTGTTGGAACTCCAGTACCAAGGTGCATAGCGATGAAGACATCAACATCGTCAACGACACCTGCCGCTACCATTGATTTTGCTCCACGTGTCCCTTCTTCTGCTGGTTGGAAAATCAATTTGATTGTACCTGTCAGCTTTTCTTTATTATTCATTAAGGTTTTCGCAAAGCCAAGCCCAATCGAAGTATGACCGTCATGTGCACAGGCATGCATTTTATCAGCGTTGACTGATTGGAAACCTTGATCGAATGGAAAATGACCTTCAGCCATTTCCTCCTGAATATCCAACGCATCCATATCAAAACGGTAAGCAATGACCGAACCTGGTTTTCCAGTTTCAAGCACAGCGACGACTCCTGTCATGCCATTCTTGAAGTTCGGCAACCATTCCAGATCGGCTCCATTTTGTTCAGCCCATTTATAATGCTCATCCAATTTTTGGGGACTTGGCATACCCATTCGCTGGTCAGCTTTCATCACTTCTTCAGCTATTTTTAGTGAATACCCAAGTTTGGACAGTTGCCTTGCAACAAGAGAAGCAGTGCGCATCTCTAAAAATCCAGATTCTGCATGCTTATGGAAATCACGTCTCCATTCAATCATATGTTCTTGCAGCTGGTCATCGATTACTATTTCTACCACTTATTATCCTCCTCATAAAGTAAATTTTTTTATAAATAAGGTGTGATTCCTGGGCCAAATTGCCATCCTGCATAGAAGAAAATTAGGAACATGATAATCCAAACAATAAGGAAAGACAGTGTATAGGGAATCATCAACGAAATTAAAGTTCCCATTCCTGCTTTTTTATCGTATTCTCTTACAAACGACAAGACGACGATAAAATATGGATTTAGAGGAGTCACAATATTGGTGGAAGAATCTCCAATCCGATAAGCCATCTGCGTGAATGCCGGATGATAACCCAATTGCATAAACAGTGGCACAAAAACGGGTGCTTCTAGAGCCCATTTAGCAGATCCTGAAGAAATCAGGAAATTCAGCATGGACGTAAAGAGGATATATCCGATAATGAGATATATTCCAGTGAAATTGATTTGAGTCAATAATTCTGCACCATTTACCGCGATCCATGTTCCAATATTTGTCCATGTGAAGTAAGCGATAAATTGAGAAGCTGCAAATATAAGTACAATAAATCCTGACATATCTTTAATAGATTCGCCCATAAAGTTTACTGCATCACGAGAGTTTTTAATGACACCAACGGTTTTCCCATAAGCAACACCAAGCACAATAAATAAGCCTAGTATAAACGGTACAATTCCAGTCAAGAACGGGGATGGTATCAATCCACCTTCTTCGTTACGCAAAGTTGAATCTGGCCATGCAATTAGGATGATTATCATCATAATATAAGCCAGTCCAGCTAATCCCGCGTTCCGCAATCCTTTATTGGCTTTCGGATTTTCTTCAGCACTGACATCAATTATTTTGTCGCCTTCATATTCCCCAAGTTTTGGTTCAATGATTTTTTCTGTCACTAAAGCCGCAACCACCGTCAGCACAAAAACTGAAACAATATTGAAGTACCAATTATCCGCTGGTGTAACAATAATCTGATCGTTAAGAATAGCTGCTGCTTCTGTCGAGATACCCGACAGCAACGCATCTGTTCCGACAATCAATAAATTCGCTGTAAATCCAGCTCCAGCACTGGCAAATCCAACGGCCAAGCCCGCAAGTGGATGACGACCAATCTTATAAAACACCATTGCTGCTAGAGGCGGTATTAAAATCTGAGCCGCGTCAGATGCGATATTCCCCATAATTCCTACGAATGCAATAGCATATGTAACGAGCGATGCGGGTGCTTTTAAAATAGTTTTACGGATTACGATTTCCAATAAACCCACTTTTTCAGCTAAGCCGATTCCAAGCATAATAGCCAATACAGTTCCCAACGGAGCAAATCCTGTAAAGTTCTCCAACATGGAAGTTACAATATATTGAAGTCCTAGTCCCGATAACAAGTTCTGAATAGCCAAGGTTTCTCCAGTTCCTGGATGGACAACAGAAGCATCGAATAAGCTAAAGATAAAAGATGCGATTATGACAACGACTGCTAAATACACAAAAATCATGAACGGATCAGGTAGTTTGTTGCCCAACTTTTCAATGATATTGAGAAAGCGGATGAAAATTCCTTGCTTGTCTCCATTTTGTACCTGTTTTTTCATAATAGGCCCCCTCTTCATCTAAAAACTTAATATTTTGAACATTATAGCCAAATAACGAACGAATAATCAAGTGTTTCCGGTAATAAACTTTTCCTAACTACTTATTATTGGCTCTCGAAAAAAATTATTTTTTCAATATATTTAGTGCATTAACTGTCACTTTCGTCATCGTTTCGACTCCAATTTCTAAAGCTGCTTCCTCAAAAAAGAATTCCGGATCATGCAAAGGTTTAGGTTGTTCCACGTCCTCCTTCGAACAACCAAGCCAATAAAAAGCTCCCGGTACTTTTTCTAGAAAACGAGAGAAATCTTCTCCGGCCATAGATGGATCCAACACAGGCAACGCATCATCTCCGTATAGTTGAGCTGCACTTCCGCGTACTAACTCTGCCCATTTAGGAGTGTTTATCGTGGCTCCGTAGCCATCGACATAATCAAAATCGATTTCTACTTCGTACGCAATTTCAAAACCTTTCACAAGATTTTCTAGACGACGTTTTACTGTCTCTTTAGCTTTCTTGCTATAGGTACGAACTGTCCCTTTTAAGACTACTTGATCTGCTATTACGTTGTAGCGATATCCGCCATTGATTGTGCCAATAGTAATTACTGCAGATTCTAATGGATTTACATTACGGCTGACAATCGACTGTAGCGATGAGATGAACTCTGCTGCTATAACAATAGCGTCTTTTCCCTGATGAGGCATACTGGCATGTCCCCCGGCACCTGTTATTGTGAAAGATAAGGTATCAGAAGCCCCCATCATTTCCTTATCACGCACGCCAATCTGTCCGACTGGCAGATCAGGCCAAACATGCTGTCCAAAGATGACATCAGGCTGAAATTCATCAAACAATCCATCTTCCATCATTGGTCTTGCTCCACCGATTGGTGATGTTTCTTCATTGGGCTGAAAAATAAGTAGAACACGACCAGACAATTGATCTTTCATTTCTTGTAGCTTAAAGGCAGTTCCGAGTAACATTGAAGTGTGCGCGTCATGGCCACATGCATGCATTTTGCCATCGACTTTAGATTTAAAGTCGATAGCCGTCTTTTCCAAGATTGGCAGGGCATCAATATCAGCACGTAATGCGACTGTTCCACCTTTGCTGCCACCTTCGATTACACCTAAAACACCCGTTTTTGCAAAACCTGTTTTGAATGAAATACCGGCTTTTTGCAACTCTTCTTGTATCAGTGTTGAAGTTGCCCACTCTTCTCCACCCAACTCTGGGTTTTCGTGAAGAGTTCGCCTGATTTCTCTGATTCGATCGATCGTTGCCATCGCTTGTCACCCTCTCAGTTTTATATCTTTCTTTTCGAGGATAGCATAGATAAAAAAACTTGTATCGAATATTCATAATTTAATGTTAATTAAGTTGCTGTAAGAGGATGATTTTACGTCAATGGACGTGTACACATCAATCAATCGATTGATAGTGAACATCAAAGGCTACGCTAAGTATGTACAGAATAAAAAGGAGATTGTAAATCGACCTAGTTGCTTACCTGCTGTTTATAAGGTAAACAAATGTTTCACTAAGAGTTTTGTGGAAAGCTCAATTTAGAGGATTTATTTGATGTAATGGACTCGACAGATAGAATCTTAGCCATGGCTGTCAAAAAAAGCCGTTAGTAATCCTTCATACGGGGAAGTCTGCTTTGGATTTTACATAAAATCGGCCTTTCTGTAACGATAGTATGGAAATTTTCACTTTAAAGAAATGAACGGTTTTTTTATATCCTGATTTAGGTTTCGAATGGCTGATGGGAACGGAGCGACGCGTGGTGAAGACGGCGTAGCCGGCTGAGGCCGTGCCCGCGGAAAGCGTCCGTCGAAATGGACATCAGCCTTTTCTCATAAATGTAAAATGGGGCTGTCCCGAAAAGTCATTTTTTCATGACTTTTGGGACAGACCCATTTTCAATTAATTTAACCCAAAATCATTTACTAATGCCGCAAGGCCGCCTTGATAGCCACTGCCAATTGCGTTAAATTTCCATTCGTTGCCGTGGCGATACAATTCTCCAACCACTAACGCCGTTTCAATCGAAAAATCTTCTCCAAGATCATAACGGATTAATTCTTCGTTCGAGCTTTCATTCATAATACGGATAAAAGCATTGGAAACCTGACCAAAGTTTTGGCTGCGGCTATCTGCTTCATGGATGGTTACGGTAAAGACCACTTTATGGATGTCTGCAGGAACGTTCGGCAAATCAACGATTACTTGCTCATCATCGCCGTCGCCTTCTCCAGTTAAGTTATCCCCCGTGTGGACAACCGAACCGTTGCCGCCTTCAAGATTGTTGTAAAAAACAAAATCTTCCGGTCCACGTGATTTGCCATTTTCGCCTACAAGGAAAATGGATGCATCTAAATCGAAGTCTCCTCCGCCGCTATATTTGTTCGTATCCCAGCCTAAACCAACGACCACTTTTGTGAGTCCTGGATTTGTTTTAGTCAAGTCGATCTTCTGTCCTTTTGAAAGGTTGATTGCTGACATTGTAATTTTCCTCCTCGATTAGTTAGCTTTACGTTGAGTATCTTCATACTTCTTCTGTAATTCTTCGATGCGGAGACGTCCTTCTTCACGCATTTTGCGATTTTCTTGCTCAATCTCGCGCGTGTCATTCATCCCTTGCATAATAGTCTCCCATGTCTGCTCAATGGTTTCAATCTTGATGCTCGGTTGACCGGACATTCTTGCAATGTCTACACTTTGACGTGAAATATCATTCGCGTTGTTGAGTAGCATTTCGTTCGTACGGCGATCTAATTCACTCATCGATTCAGCAACTAGGTTTTGACGTTTAGCCGCGATCGCATTAATTAAACCAGTTTTAAAAATCGGAATGGTTGTCACGAAAGCCGAGTTGATTTTCCCAATTAGTTTCGTATTACCACGCTGGAGCATACGGATCTGAGGTGCCGACTGGTAAGAAACTTGTTTCGCCATTTCCAGGTCGTAAACACGCTGTTCTAGAAGTTCAATCGCATTTTGCAAGGAGTTTAATTCCATCAAAGCCATTTGATCACCAGATTCCGCTTTTGCACGGACTGCTGGCTCTTGAGCTCTCAATTCCTCCACTTTAATGTCACCTGCTGCGATATATTTTTCCAGTTCCATAAAGTAATTAAAGTTTTGATTGTATAGTTCTTCTAAAGTCGTCGTTGACTTTTTCATTTCGCCTTCATACTTTGTAATTTCAACGTATACTTTATCGATTTCAGATCCCATCGTCTGATACTTGTTAAACAATTGTTCAATCACTTTATTTCCTTTATTGAAAATCTTACTCATGAAACCTTTCTTTTCGACAAAATCCTTTTTATCGAATTTATCCATGATTTTACCTAATTGTTTTAGTAACTCACTAGACTCTTCCATGCTATTTGCTTGAACAGAATTCAATACTTTTCCAGTAAAAGCTGAAATTTCATTCGCTGGTTCACGACCAAATTCCAGTAAAGCGATTTGGTTTTTGGGATCGATTTTCGCAGCCAACTGAAGAACTTCGGGATCTTTTTTCAGTTGAACCTTTAATTGGTTTTCATCTTTCATTACTAATTCCTGTTGTTCAATTTGTTCTGGCATATTGGTCATCGGTTTTCACTCCTTTTTGGCTATAGCCATTTTTTTAATATTTTTTTCACGACAGAAGGCTCTCGGTAAGGCTCGTTAAAGCTCCGTTCATCAAGCCAGTGTGTATCGAACGATTCGGAATCGATCCAGCGTTCAATATCTTGATGCCCCTGTGGATTGATGATAATGACGTCGAGTCCAAATATATGAATCAACGCAATCGCATTGGCGTCGGCACGGCTCAACTCACCGTCTTTTTCTTCGTTATAAAAGAGCATTGTGGGTACGAACTGCGGATAATCGAATAATTGAATCAACTGAATTACCGAATCTGGCAGCGACATCGATTGCGAAAAAGCATAAAGCTGCAATTCTTCAAATGATTCGCCATGTTGAGGCACGAGAATTGGCTTTTCCGCATGTCTCGCGATTGCTGCTGCAATTGCTGTCTGAACACCATCTGGCAATTTATTGTATTTCCACCAATGCGCAGCTTTTATTTTTTCCGGATCCAACAGTCCGTTTTTTCCAAGAGCAGCACGGTAATGGAATTGCTGATTGCCTTTTCGTTCTTCCGCAAAAGGAAAGCTTCGAACTAGTTTTGTGTCTTCCCGCTCAGTCAATTTATGAACATTGTCCCAAAAGCGTTTGCGGTCCTTTTCAATACCCATCAGCTTAGAAAAAACGACAGGAATGTTGACACTTCCACTTGCTACAGAAAAAGACGGCCGCACCATTGCACGTTCTTTAGCAAGCATGAAAGCTTCGTCCATCGTCGTTTTAAGTCGAACCGAGCGAGTCAAATACGATTTAAATTGGAAGGGTTTATAAAGTCCAGAATCATCGTGATGCAAAAGACGGTCTACTTCTTGAGTTGCACGATAGGCGACCGTTCCCACACGTTTCGGCTTTTCATCTGGAAAAGGAAGAAGTGCTTCGGCGTTCACTTGAAAACTGTGGCTATGAAGCCCTTCAGCTCCAACTGCTTTTTCAAACCAACGCTCTCCTTTAGGATCATAGACAACGACATGGAAGCCAAACGCTGCCGAAAGCTTCAAAAACCAAGTTTCACTTTCTGAAACGCTGCCATACCATAAAAAGCCAGGCAAGCCTTTTTCCAACTCTAGCTTTTCAATTTCTGGTGCTATGTGATTAAACATCCACTTAACTAAGTCAGTCGTTACGCGACGAAAAGAGGAATGTGTTGTATTTCCTCCGGATTGCGTTTGAAAAGCTTTCAAAATATCAATCAATACAAGTCGTAGACGTCTGTTCAAATCCGCGTCTTTTAATCTAGGTAGCAGTCCTTTGCCATCAAGAAACGCTACCATTCGATTGGGTGACAACCCATTTTCTTTTTTATTCATTTCGAACAAATCTTGAAGTGTCCGAAGACGATCCTGCTCAATATGTTTGTTCATTCGGTCAGAAAGTCGAATTATCCGTCCATCTGATGCTTCGATGACGTCATAAATAGACGCGAAATAGTCATCGGCATCAAGTGTCATCCCTATAACTTGTCCGAGTAGCTGTGGATACGTAATGCGGTCTTCTTCAATTTTCGTTTCGCTGTGATCCACAATCGGTTTTTTCAGCCATTCCCCGATTTTTTCTGGATCCCAGGTTTTAGCGGGGATTGGATTCAATTGAACCATCGGAATCTCTCCTTGCTTTGTTGCTTACTGACGCTGCAATGAAATCTCAGCAACACGAGCCAAGATTTCCTCTCCAACTTTAATGCCGTGTGTATCGGTCTTATGAATATGTTCGGACATTGAAACTCTACTTTTTACTGCTTCGCCGTGAGATGCCACCATGCCATAATCGGCACTTTCTAGTAAATCCAGATCGAGTAGCGAATCTCCAGCTGCCAGAACGTAACTGGCACCTATACGTTCCTTAATGTACAACGCGGCAGCTGCTTTCGTAATGCTTTCTGGCATAAAATAAAGCTTCCTACCTTGCAGGGACATTCCCCATCCAAGCTCTTTAAATACGGTTGTGTAGAAATCCAGCTTGTCTATTGGAAAACGTGCACGATCGACAATCAGATAAACAAACCACTCTTCCGCTTCTTTAACTTTCAGTACCCAGTCCTCCGAAAAATGACGTTCAATTTCCGGTAGCAATTCTGAAATAATGGTTTTCCGACTGACACACTGCTGGCGAATTTTTTCAGACCACTCTTTGATTGGTTTGCCGTTTTCCAAAATGACGGCGCCATTAGATACAATCGCAAACCGCGGTGCTTGCTGTCCGTTAAAAATACCCGTCACTCGCTCGTATTGAGCTTGTGTCCGTGTAGTCACGGGCAAAAAGAATGCCGAAGCAGAAATATGCCAAAGCGCTGATTGACTTTTTTTCGTCATAAACGACAGTGGTTTTCCCTCGTAGCGCTCTACTTCAACTAACTCTTCTTCCGTTACTTCCATCCCCATCGAATTGCGGGAATAAATTAGCGTCTGATCTAAATCACTAGCGAACAGTACCATCATATTTCTTTACCTGAACGAATCAAGCCAATCGCTCGGTAAAACAAGTCGGGAACAACTTCTACCGGCACCTTTTTCTCTTCCGCCAACATCAAAATGTGATGAACATCCGGGTTATCTAGACTATTAACCAAAATCTTCCAAGGACTTCTGCGAAGCAGTACGCGCGTTGTCTCACCAACACCTGGCTTAATCAAATGAAAGTCGGTTTCACTATACATCTGCTGACCAATTGCTTCGACTTCCTTCATGCCCTGCCAAGTTCTTTCTGCTATTACAGGAGTTGAAACAGCCTCTTGTTTAACTTGTTCTTGCGTTTCCAAAAAGCAGGCAGTAATTTGATCAATAAAGTCATTCGATAAATCTTCATCAAGCAATTCTCCGTAAAACTTGGCACCGTGGAAATCATTTTCACCAATATACTGTTTGTTAAGGATTGTGCGGCTTACCAGACCTGACACGGTCGCATTTAGACAAGCACTTGGAATAAGGAAATCTTCACGCGTACCGAACAATACTGCGCATGCACCTGGATCGGCTAGCACTGCCATGTCATCATATAAATTCATGTTTTTTTCCTTATTGAGACTGTTAACTGCTTTAGTCAACTCTTTTTGAATAGCCCCTTTGCCGGTCCAGCCATCGACAAACTGAATACGGCTTGTCGGATGTGCAGCGCGAATTGAATCGATTGCTTTCTCATCAATTCCTTTATCGCGTAAAATAGAAACACTGTAATGCGGCCACTCCATCTTCATTACCTGCTCGGCGTATCGACGAATCAGAATACCGATTGGACTGCCGGCACGTGCTAGGGATACGAGCACAATGTCATCTGTTCCCGCATTCATGAAAATACGACGCGTTACGAGTCCAACCAAATAGCCTAATTGCTCTTTCGTCTTACCTACTGTTTCGTGATAAAGATTGGTATATTCATCAGAAGGACGATATTCCATTGGCAGTCGTTCTGCATAGTGTGCCCCGGTCTGAACCGCTTTTTCACGCTCTTCCAACGTACTTTCAGTAAATTCGTTGCTTACATCTTTCAATAGGAAGGTGATGTCTTCTTTCGGATAACTCGTTTTCACTAAACCGGTAGCTATCATTCGATTTCTTCACTCCTTTTAGTAGTTGTTAGAGAAATCCATTCTACTGGCGCTTTTTTCTCCAAGTATGTGAGAAGCGGCTGCCAATCGGATAGTGCAATGACGGATTCAACTATCAAGTAAATTCGGTCGATTTCCAATTCATTTAAATTATAGATAAATTGGCTAACTCCGGATGCATCTGGTAGCTCAAACTTAACTTTTTCCTTAATCGGATAATCGACCATTGGCGAAGCAAAAATTGGACTGCGTGTCGTCGTTTGGACGAGTGCGTTTCCTTCTAGTGCTAAGGCAAAACGCAAAGGTAAGTACATATTCTCTCCTACTCCAATGACTAATGCCTTATCGCTTACACTCACAAGCTTTTCAACCGCAGTTTTTGCCCAGCTACCTATTTCATCGTGTTGCTCACTTGTAAGGCCAAAACGCCCTGTTTGCGAAATATATCGTTGTCCCGTTTTTGAGCCGATTGTTAATTTTTCACTGCCCAGTTCGGTATGTGGAGTTCTGCATCCATCACCACTCAACAAACCCATTTCTGATTCAGTAGGCGCTGTGCTGTGCAACAATTCAAATTGGCCCATCATTAATGATAAAACCTTCAAATCAATCTGCCGCTCAGCCATTATTTTATCTATTTTTTCCTTTTGGCTATCACTTCTCCAGTCAAGGATGGATAAAGACACGTAATTCTTTCCGGGAAATTGATCATCTAATGCACACACAAAATTTAACAAGGTGTTACCCGTAGAAATCTCGTCATCGATTAACACGATCGTCTCTGCTTGTTCAAGCATACCTGAAGGCGCATATACTTTATGGGACGTTGCGTGGGAGTGTTCTTCTTCAAAGACAAAAGATGGGGTAATGCCGATAACCTCTTCACGTGTTGTGTGAATATAAGCAGATTCCTCAAAATGTTGGAAAACCGAATGCCCAAGACCTGTTGCTGTTTCTGCCATGCCAATAAACACTGTTTTTTTGGGCATCGTTTTTTTAAATTCAAGCGATTGCAGAGTTATGTCGCGATTTACTACGCCCGTTTCAATCATTTTGACAAGAGCAGGCGTCTCTGGATATCCTCCAACCCCAACTTCTTCCATTAGCAAAGAAGCCAATAAAGTGCCTGTTCCAAGAGCTAAAGAAGGATGAACAGCTAGATGTTTAGCAATTAGTTTACTGACAAACAAAAATTGACGATTTTTATTCACACGCAAAGCGACAGAAAACAGCGATTCCGCTGATAAACCTTGATAAGCATAGGTAACTGAGATATTCATGTTTAGGTTATCCCATAATTTAGTATTGATTTGATACTTGACTGGCCCGGATATGATTGAGGACGTCGATTGGTTGATAGTTTTCATTGAGCACCCCGTAGACTTCCGCTTGAGCGGCAATTTTTTTCGCCCAACTCAAATGCGGCTTTACTTCGTTCATTTTATTGCGTTTAGGACTTTGCAAGACACCATTTCTTTTGCTGCTTTCGTTTAGAATTAGTTTAGCGTCTTCGTAAGCTTCAAGTGTGACGATATGACCTGTATTGACGATTGAAATTTGCGACGGATGAATACAGGTTTTTCCTTTAAAGCCATTTAGAATATCCAGTTGAACTTCTTCCCATAAGGTTTCTTCCGGTTTAGAAGAAAGCCATAGCCGCTCCCCACTTGAAAAATGTTCGTAGACAGGTCCAGAAACCGTGAATCCGTCTTCTGCACGCCCAAAACGGTTCAAGATAGCCATCAAACAGTCTCGAATAACATGAACATCGTAAATGGTCCGTTCCGCGGGCCGACGTAAGCCGTAGAGGCTAGAAAAATCAGTAGCTCCCACGCGAACCGTCAAAATTCGCTCTGCTTGTGATTGCATAATACTGTATAGTTCTGACAAAGTTTGTTCACGAGATTCACTGTACAGCACTTCTTTCGTTTCGAGCAAAGGCAATGCATACAGCCTTCTACCAGCCACTTCACTAGCACGGTCGAGCGCTTCAAAAAATGATGGCAACGTTACAGGTGAGCATTTCGGAAAAACGATTCCTGTCAATACACTCAATGCCGTTCCTGCATTTTTTACTAATTGGTCTAATTGTTCGGGTGTGCGAACCCGCAAAAACAAAGCTGGTCCAGCCATGAGTTGCTCTGCATTCGCTTGTTCCAGTTTTTTGAACTCGCCCACTGTATTTTTTTCTGCCTGTTTTAGTTCCGTATCAGCTACTGCATCTTCCAAACAGACGATTAGTGTTGTAAGACCAGCAAATACGCCGTTATTATAATCACCAGTTAAAATTTTCCGAGCAAAATCTACTCTAGAACCCGGTGTATAAAGCGCTGCACCCAACGCCAAGCTTAAGGTTTCCCGTTCCGTATCACGGTTAAATTCTGCCGGGGAATGTTTAAAAAAAGTCTTTAAATCAGAATCGGTCAATCCGTTAAAATGTCTCATGCGTGATCCCTCCCGGCATGCTGCTAGCTACAGCCCGTTCAAATTATCATTTCGTATATGAATGGACAAAAAGCAAGGAGATAGTCTCCTTGCTTTTCCATCGTTAACTCAGCTGTTTAAGCCAAAGTCTTTCACAAGAGACTCTAAGCCGCCTTGATAACCGCTGCCAATGGCGTTAAATTTCCATTCGCCTCCGTGACGGTAAAGTTCCCCGACAACGACTGCAGTTTCAATTGAAAAGTCTTCACCTAAATCGTAACGGATCAACTCTTCATTTGTGTCTCCATTGATGATGCGTACATATGAGTTGCTCACTTGGCCAAAGTTTTGACTGCGTGATTCTGCATCGTGAATCGTGATGGCAAAAGTTGCTTTCTCAATTGAAGCTGGAATAGCTGACAAATTAACGTTTACTTGCTCGTCATCTCCGTCGCCTTCGCCCGTTTTGTTGTCACCCGTATGCTCTACAGCGCCAGCAGCACCCGTTGTATTATTATAGAAGATAAAATCAGCTTCTGAAGCCGTTTTGCCTTCGCTGTTTAAGAGGAAGACGGAAGAATCCAAGTCAAAATCTTGTCCGCCATCATATTTGTTTGTATCCCAACCTAAGCCTACGATTACTTTAGATAAGCCCGGATTGCTTTTTGTTAAATCTACTTTTTGACCTTTTGATAAGTTAATCGCCATTTTCTCAACACTCCTTAAGAATATTTGTTTGCAATTGATCCGATATCAGGTTCGATTGCGCCTTCACCAATAGCTGAAAACTTCCAATCTGCACCTTGACGGTAAAGTTCGCCTGTAATTAACGACATTTTACCTGCATAATTATCGGTAAGGTTGTAGTGAACCAATTCTTCTTTCGACTGATTGTCGACTAAGCGAATAAAGGCATTTTCAATCATGCCGAAATCTTGTTTCTTCTGTTTAGCGTTATAGATATTCACAACAAATACTAAGCGATGAACAGAAGGTGAAATACGTTTCAAGTCGATATTGATAACTTCATCGTCGCCTTCGCCTTCTCCAGTTAAGTTATCGCCCGAATGAACTACGCTGCCATCTTTGCTTTTCTTGTTACCAAAATAAATTAAGTTTTCTTTGGCTGTCAGCTTGCCATTTTCGTCTAGCAATAAGACAGATGCGTCACAGTCCACTTCAGCACCGCCACCGCCGCCACCTAATAGGCCGCTTAAAAAGCCTCCGCTTTTTTTAGTTGCGACAGGATCCCATCCTAATCCAACCATTATGCTTGAAAGCGATGAACGTCCTTTTGTTAAATCGATTTTTTGACCTTTTACGAGATTGATCGCCATTCTTAACACTCTCCATTCATCAGTATGTATTCTATTTTAATGGTATTGGTCCGCCATGTAAAATTCAACGAATAGAACCTACCAGAAAACCCGAAAATTCAGGCATTGTCTTTTCAAATTTCACGTTCTGAAGTTTTACAGGTTGTAAGTTCACGCTGAATTTTCAGACAAATGCTTTCTTAAAACACCTGACGTATACTAATACGTATCTAACGCTAAGAAGTTTCATTTTCAGGCATAGTTCTTAATTAAGGTAGCCAATACTAGCTAAAAAATTATTTTCAAAAGCAGTTTGAAAGGAGCAACCAATAATGAAGCTTATCTCTATTGTCGTTCCGGCTTTTAATGAAGAAGCCAATATCGCTTCCATGTATGCCAAGTTGGCGCAGGAACTTGAGGCGCTTCCATATCGTTATGAGATTATGTTCATCAATGACGGCAGCAGCGATTCCACACTCCAAGAGATTTTAAAATTAGCCGAAGTGCATGAGAATGTAAAATACATTTCATTGACACGTAATTTCGGAAAAGAGTCTGCCATGCTCGCCGGCTTGAAGCGCATTAAAGGCGACGCCGCCATCGTTATGGATAGTGATTTACAACACCCTCCCACTTTGATTGGGGAAATGGTTACCGGCTACGAGGAAGGTTTTAACCAAGTTGTGGCGAAACGTTCACGCACGGGCGATTCTAAAGTTCGTTCGCTATTCTCTTCACTTTACTATAAGCTGATCAACTCGATTACTGATGTTGATCTGCAAGACGGGGAAGGAGACTTCCGGCTTCTAAGTCGCAAAGCCATTAATGCCATTTTAACGTTGAGCGAAAGTAATCGATTCTCCAAAGGTTTGTTTTCTTGGATTGGGCTCAGCAAAAAGACCATCAACTACGAAAATGTGTTGCGCACTGACGGCGACTCCAAATGGTCATTTGCTAGTCTCGTCAATTACGGCATCGACGGCATCATTTCATTTAATATGAAGCCTTTACGCGTTTGTTTTTACTCAGGCTTTTTGGTTTTGTTTCTGTCACTCATTTATATCTTTTTTACGTTATACAATATTATGCAAGAAGGTATCGGAGCTCCCGGGTACTTTACGACAATTACAGCAATCTTGTTACTAGGAGGCATTCAACTGATCAGTCTCGGAGTTATCGGTGAATATATTGGACGTATTTACAATGAAACCAAACAACGCCCACACTTTCTTGTAGATATTAGCAATGCGGATGAATACAATGAATCCTAAAGCGCTGAATACTGAATTTACTCGCTTCGTCTTTGTTGGGGTCCTTAATACCTTGAGTTATTACTCGATTTACTTGTTGCTTCACAATGTTTTCAATTTGCCTTACCTTCTGGCACATCTTGTCGGATTCTTAATCAGTTTGAACATCTCTTTTTTCTTAAACTGCTATGTCACGTATCGCATAAAGCCTACACTTAAGAAATACTTATACTTTCCATTAACTCAAGTCGTTAACATGTCGGTTTCTACTGTGTTAATTTTTATTTTCGTAGAATTTCTTCACCTCAATAGCAATATCGCTCCTTTTGCAGCCGTATTGTTTACAGTTCCAATAACATTTGTCGTATCGAGTAAAATTCTTAAAGATACGCCTTCTCCAAAATAAGAAAAAAAGACGGTGACTCTATGCAAAAACTGCGCCCTGCTCTTGTTCTATTGTTTTTCAGCTTGCTGCTGTCAGCAATCGGTCATACTGTTTTTCTCCGCCAATGGGCAAATGGGCATTTCATGGTAGGTATTAACGATGGACTCTCTCAAATGCTCCCTTTTAAGGATCTTCTATTTGAACAATATACACGGGGAGAGTTTTTCTACTCGTTTGATTTTGGATTAGGAGCTGGCACATTCAGCGAACTGTCTTATTATTTTTCTACATCTATTGTGTTCCTAGTTTCAATAATGATCGTTGCCCTTTTAAAATTTGCGAATATTATCCAGACAACTGACGTCTTGTTTTGGGCAAATGCCGCTGTTTTCATCAGCATTATTCGTCTGGCCGCTGTGCTATTTATCACTACTCGATTATTTATGTATATGAACATTTCAAAACCTGCTGCTTTTATAGGTGCTTGTCTTTATGGTTTATCAGGAATGTATTTTCGCCACGCTACGTATTGGGAATTTTTCGCAGATGCCTATTTATGGCTTCCACTGCTATTGTTTGGTGTCGAAAAAATCTTCCGCGAACAAAAGCCTGGTTGGTTTTTAGTAGCTATCGCCGTATCAATGATTGACAATTTCTATTTTGCTTATATCAATTTTTTGTTAACTGCACTTTATATTCTGTTCCGTCTGTTTATCCCACTCTCTACGAATGAACAAACCAAAAAGAAAAGTATAATGAGCTTTTTGATCGCCGGACTGATTGGTGCAGGTATCAGTGCAGTTTCTTTTGTGCCTGCTGTCTATGCCTATTTAAACAACCATAGACCCGATTTTAAGCAAGAAATTCTTTGGAAAAATGAACTACTTGATAATATTTTGTTCAGTAGCTCAATTATTGTCTTGCCTGCATTTTTCGTCCTCGTATTGTTTTGCTGGTTTCTGTATAACCATAAAACATTCCGGTTGTTTGCACTACTTGGAATCGTCGCGATAATTATGCACAATAGTCCGATGATTGGCAGTGCCTTTAACGGCTTTTCTGCTCCGCAATACCGTTGGGAATATTTTTTATCCTTAGTTATGGGCGGAGCCGTTGCGGTCGCATTTGATCAATTGCATAAATTTACACGATGGCGTTTTCTACTTCCAGCGATACTAACGATTTTAAGTTTTGTTTATTACGTTCGAAACGACGAGTATTTTGAAATGGACTCAGAGTTCTCAACGCTTGCGATTCGCGCGCTCATCATGACATTGTTGCTGCTAGCTCTATACGTAAATTTCAATAAAGATATAGTCAAATGGCTGTTAATGGCATCCGTTTTAGTTTGGACTTTGCTGTTTGCTAACCTTTATCAAACCGAAAAAATTCTGGATGAAGGTGATATCTCACAAGTTAGCGAAGAATTGATAACGGGAGTCGACTATGATGACCCTGAAATCAATACACTCATTGAGTTTATTCACACAAAAGAAAGCGACGAACTTTATCGAATTGATTGGATGGAAGGTGTCCGCAATAACACGCCAATCGTTCAAGACTTCCAAGGACTAAGTGCATATTCTAGTATTTTAAACAAAAACTTATTGTATTTTTATTTGTATGATCTTGAAATTGATATGGGACGTGAAAGTGTTAGTCGTTACGCCACACTCGGCAACCGCGCCAACTTGTACAGCATGCTACAAGGCAAATACGTGATTCGCTCGCGTGGAGACACCAATATTCCTTATGGCTTTAATGAGATCCATTCTTCCGAAAAGTATATCGTCTATGAAAACGACTACGTTTTGCCGTTTGCACGGTCGACTTCCACAGTTTACGAAGAACAGCAATTGGCTAAGCTATCTCCGCTAATGCGTGAACAAGCGATGCTGACTGGGGTTGTACTAGATCGCAGTCAAGATACGGATTCTTTGCCAGAGTCGAATGAAAACATCCTTGCCTTTGACCAAGCTACAATTGGGGCTACTTATCATGACGATGTCCTAACAGTCGTAGAGAGAACAGGCGGCTTGAACTTAACCGTAGAAAACCTACCGCTATCCGGTGATGACTTATTTGTTTCTTTCCATTTAGAAACAAAGGCAGCCGATCAAGGCTTCCTACTTGAAGTGAATGATTACCAAACAACAAGAAAGTCCAATCAGTCTATTTACAAAACATTTGTAGACGACTTAACAATTCGCATACCTGCTGATGAATCCATTGAAATTCGTCTTCCAAAAGGAAGCTATGACATAACCGATATCCAAGTTTATTCTGCTTCCTATGAATCCTTGCGCAAACAAGCTGCTCAACCAGACTTGTCTAGCAATCTATCAATTGATGGCAGTCAGGTTCGCTTGGATTATGCCAATAAAGACAACGATGACTTCTTAAAGCTATCCATTCCGTATGAACGCGGCTGGCAAGCACACGTAAATGGCAAAAAAGTACAGGTAGCAAAAGCCGACTTTGCCTTTATGGCAATTCCACTAGAGGCAGGCGATAACGACATTTCGCTTGCTTATCGACCGCCCTTTTTTAAGTCAGCTGCAGCTGTAAGTTTAGTATCCACCCTTTTTGGTTTTGCACTAGTTTTTCGCAAAAGAAAAACTAGAAAACCGACTGATTTCACCTAAATTTTTATCGATAAGTGCGATTTCTTTCACTACTGCTTTAAGTGCTCCACTTCTGACTTTCGTGATTAGTCAGAAGTGGAGCATTTTTTCATCTATTCCTCTTATAGAAAATGAGCTTCCCTTTATTGGAATTTCTTCTCCTACAAAAGAAGTTGTTTTGAAAAATTGCGTTTACTCTCTCTCTTTAACGTGTAAGGAAGGGTAATACGATCTTAAAGGAGGAATTCAGATGAAGCGTTGGTTGTTGTTCGGTTTAATCGTAAGCTTTTTAGTCCTTTTAGCAGCATGTGGCAATGACACGACAGAAGATCCGCCTACGGAATCTGATGGCGCAACAGAAGAAACGAACGATGACAGCAACAGCAGTGAAGATTCAACTGAAGGAGCAGCTACCAATAACGATGGCGAAATCCTGATGGTAACCGTCGAATTAATGAACAGTGACGGTGATGCGATAGGCACTGCTGAATTGACTGAAGAAGACAGCGGTGTCGCAGTCGCACTTCAAGCAGAAAATTTAGAACAAGGCATGCATGGTATTCACTTCCACCAAGAAGGTATGTGTGAAGTTCCTGACTTCAAATCAGCTGGTGATCACTTTAACCCAGAAAGTACGATGCATGGTATGGACAACGCTGACGGTCCGCATGCCGGTGACTTGCCGAACCTTGAAGTAGGCGAAGACGGCAACGTCTCACAAGAATTTGTTGCCGAAAATGTGACGCTTGAAATTGGCGAAGAGGATTCACTACTCAAAGAAGGCGGAACTGCGCTTGTTATCCACGCAGGAGAAGATGATCAAAAAACCGATCCTTCTGGTGACTCTGGAGACCGCATTGCCTGTGGCGTCATTGCCGCAGAATAACGATCGCTTAAACATCGGCAGTGCCCTCTCTAAACGGGCACTGCCTTTTTTGAACTCTGATTAATCTAGTTCTGCTCTCCAGTGTTTAAGTGGATTACCAACGGGAATAATGCAACTAGTACTACTTAAACTAGAGGAGGATTTACAATGGCGAGAGATGAATTCGAAAAAATAGATGAACAAGTTGAACCTCAAGAACAATCTACACAGCCGGGGTCCGAGAAGCAAATGAACCCTGAACCGATTTATGATGACAAAGACTATAGAGGTTCTGGAAAACTTGAAGGAAAAGTCGCACTTATTACAGGCGGAGACAGTGGGATCGGTCGCGCAGTAGCAGTGGCCTATGCTAAAGAAGGTGCCAGCATCGCTATCGCCTATCTCGACGAACACGAAGATGCAAAAAAAACAATAGCAGCGATTGAGTCTTACGGAGCAAAGGCAATTAAATTTGCCACCGATGTCAGTGACGTTGAAAATTGCAATCAGCTTATAGTAGACGTTATTTCTGAATTCGGCCAATTGAATGTGTTAGTGAACAATGCTGGAAAACAGTTTCCACAAGATGACTTTCTAGCGATTAGCCCTGATCAATTAATGGAAACTTTCTCTACTAACATTTTTAGTATGTTCTATTTAACTCAAGCTGCTCTCCCACATCTTCAAAAAGGAGACAGTATCATCAATACTTCATCCGTAACTGCTTACCGCGGTGCTCCTGGACTAATTGATTATTCGTCAACCAAAGGAGCAATTACAAGCTTTACTCGCTCGTTGTCTGCTAACATTGCAGAACAAGGCATCCGCGTAAATTCAGTTGCACCTGGTCCTATTTGGACACCTCTTATCCCCTCAACTTTTGATGCAGAAAAAGTCAAAAACCAAGGGAACGACACATTAATGGAGCGACGTGGGCAACCTTCTGAATTGGCGCCAGCTTACGTATATCTAGCTTCTAAAGACTCTACCTACGTAACAGGACAAGCGATTCATATTAATGGTGGAGATTATATTAGTTCGTAAAATACAACAGCCCCGGCATACGCCGGGGCTGTTTTTAGCAAATGTCGTCATTACTTATTTTGTCTCAAGCGACTTTTTCCACTTTCTTCTTGTGCAATAAAATTCAATGCTTTTTCAATTGTTGAAAATGTAACTAAGCGACTGTCACGATCTAAATTATTGACAAACTGCTGAGCAGCAACCGCAGAAATGCCTGTTACATAAAGTTTACTTCCCATAATTCGAAGTGCTTCGTAAATTTGTGAAAACCAATAAAGCGGTGATTTTTCGTTCCAAGTCAGACCGGTGATGTCGATAATTGCATATTCAATACGATGCTGTTGAACATATTCGCAAATTTTCACCTTCAACATTTCAAAGCGCTGAATGTCCATAGTTCCAACAAGTGCAACGGTCGCAACATTTTCCTGTACGGACAAAATAGGGAGCATCAATTTTTCAATCTCGTCTTCGTTCGCCATAATCGCCTGTTGTTGAGCACGCTCTAACGTAATGTCCGTTTGCGTGCCGATAAAATAAAGCTTCTCGTCTATCCAGACAGGCTCAATTACTAGCCGGTTCCAGAATGGAGAACCGTCTTTGCGATAATTTAATAAAGTCACAATCACTTTTTCTTTATTGGCGATAGCTTTTTTCATTTTTTCAGTATCTTCTTTTGATGTTTCAGGTCCCTGCAAGAAACGACAGTTTTCCCCAATTACTTCTTGTTGCGTATATCCGGTCATTTCGATAAAGGTTCTATTTGTATAAATGATTGGATTGTCCTGCTGTGACGGATCAGTCACAATTGTCCCAACTTTGCTGCCATCGAGCATAGCTTCAAGCAAAGTCACTTGGGTTTTTTGGTTTAACTCTCTCAAGTGATCTACCTCTTCTCTCGTTTCATGTAATAATCCTAGCATATCTCCGAACTCAAATCCAAACACTCTGTATCCATTACGTTTCAGGATTTCTTTACAGGGTAAATGAAAGAACAAAGACTTTTCCAAACAGGAGGAAAAAAGAATGGCGAAAGTATTGGCAGTACTGTCAAATGGCTATATAAACGAAGAACATAATTACGTAACAGGATGGTGGGCAGAAGAACTTTTTGCTCCTGCACTAGAGCTTGAAAAAGAAGGACATACTGTCGGACTTGCTTCTATTGAGGGCGGTAAACCTACTGTAGATCCAATCAGTATAAGTAAAGATTACGATCCAGATGGTATCTACAAAAAGCAATACGAATCAGGTATGGCAGATAAGACGACACCGATAGTTGATGTTAAAGCTAGCGACTACGACGCCATTATGATCGTTGGCGGACATGGGGCGATGTTTGACTTAGCACACAACGAAGACTTACACGCTGTGATTAATGTCGTTTATGAATTGGGCGGTATTGTATCCGCTGTTTGTCACGGACCGGCACCACTGGTTTATACAAAGACTAGGGACGGTCGCCATCTTTTAGAAGGGCTGAAAGTAACCGGCTACCCAAATAACAAAGAACCAAAAGAGGTTGTCGAACTATTACCTTTTAGCCTTGAAGATGAATTAAAGAAGATTGGCAATTACCACGAAGAGAGCAATCACGACGCCTATGTGGTCTGGGGGAGCAAACAAATTCTAACAGGTCGCGATCCGCAATCTTCACAGCTTTTCGGTCGTGAACTGGCTCAGAAACTCACTCAACGTGAGTTGCAGTCAGAAGAAAAGTTCATGGATTGAACTTTTTCTTAACAGGGTAAAGAAAACTACTAGCACCTTCGAGGAGGCATTCAAATGAGCAACGACGACAAAAAGAAATACATGAAAGAGACCGAAGAAGAAGCAAAACGCCGTCCACCTGAAGATAAACAAGGATTACAAGAACCGAAAGTTACCGGTTACAAGCCATTGCAACTCGGTATTATCATCTTTGTTATACTGGTTCTCATCCTCATCGGCTTCGGAATTGGAACAGATTGGTTTGGCGTTTCTAACTAATTTTTTTCAGGCAATTCAACTTATCCATAATAAAAAGGGGGTGCCCTCAAAAGTCATTGTGCATGACTTTTTGAGAGCTCCCCTTTTTTCTTCGTGTTTTAGCTATTTTCCATTAATGTCAGCTCAAAATTTTGAAGCTCTCCGTTTCGATAAGCTTTCACTTTCAGCGTCTCTCCGACTTTCGTTTCGTTGTACAAGTATTGACGAAGTTCCAATACAGAATTCACTGGTTTTCCGTCTAGTTCAACAATGACATCATATGCTTCTAGCCCTGCTGTTGACGCTCCTGAACCTTCAACTACCGATTGAACGACGATGCCCCCTTCAACTTCAGCTGGCAAGTTCAATTGATTGCCGCGATATTGTGCAGGGACTTCTGCTAAGTCCAAAATCGCAACTCCCATTGATGGTCGGCTTACCGTTCCTTGCGTTTCCAGATCTGAGATAATTGGAATGGCTGTATTGATCGGTATCGCCAGGCCAATTCCTTCTACAGCACTTTGAGCGATTTTCATGGAGTTGATGCCAATTACTTGCCCTTGTGCATTAATCAACGCGCCCCCGCTATTTCCGGGACTAATAGCGGCATCGGTCTGAAGAACTTCTGACTGCCAGTCTTCTGTGCCGTCTTGGTTTATATCAATTGGCACTAAGCGCTCTGTTCCTGAAATGACACCTGTCGTTACTGACCCTGAAAACTGCAGGCCTAATGGATTACCAATAGCGATAACTGGCTCACCTGCTTGTAATACCGACGAATCTCCAAATTCTGCTACCGTTTTGATACTCGCAGCTGGAACTTTCAACACCGCCAAATCAGTCCAGACATCTGTTCCCAGTACTTCTGCATCAAGTTCTGTCCCATCTGATAACGTGACCTTCACTTTTTCTGCGCCTTCTACTACATGGTTATTCGTCACAACATATGCAGTGTCGCCATCTTTTTTATAAATGACGCCAGATCCGACACCCGCTTCTTGCGATTGCTCTTTTTCACTAGTTTGTGCAGCGAAAGGATCTTGTTGTGCTACTTGTAAATTGGAAACCCCGACCACTGCATCTGTTGTATTCTCAACAACCTTCGTTACATCTGAAGTGACAACTGAAGATGTTGTTTGCAAGCCACTGACCGCCTGACTGGTGGACGTCGGTTCAGTCCCTGCCACTTCTCCATCAGTCACACTCGGCAAAATGACTCCTACTAACAACGCCCCTGCAAGTAACCCTGTAAAGCTTGAAGCAAAATAGCCTTTTTTGTTTCCTTTAGGTTCAGATGAATTATAATACCCCATGTGTTCTCCTCCTCTATTTTGTTAAAGTATTGACGATATCGTATGATTCGATTTTTTCAGCTAGCCATTCAGCATATTTTGTATTTAATGCTTCATCAAATAGAGTTTCTTTTATCTGTTCTTTGCTGTCTTCTAAATTTGCATCTGCTGCATCTGTTTTTCCAGTCACTTGGATGATGTGGAAGCCATATTCCGTTTCTACAGGCTCACTGATTTCATCAACTTTCATACTAAATGCTGCTGCTTCAAACTCTGCTGCCATTTCTCCTGCACCAAATTCACCTAGTGCACCGCCATTGTCAGCATTGCTTGTATCTGTAGAATATGCTGCTGCTAGTTCGGCAAAGTCATCCCCATCATCAAGCTTCGCTTTGACTTCGTCTGCTTCTTCTTGAGTGCCTACCAAAATGTGGTTTGCTGCAACTTTTGAAGGCTGTTCAAAAGACTCTTTGTTTTCTTCAAAATACGTACTGATTTGCTCATCTGTTATGTTAATATCTGGTCCGACGATTTTTTCAACTTTCAAGTAAATTTTCATTTCGTCTTCCAGATCTGCTATCGACATTCCGCTTGACGCCAGTGCTTGTTCAAGTGCTTCCGCCCCACCATAACTTTCTTCATAGACTGCCATTTCTGCGTCGAGCTCTTCTTGAGTCACTTTAATGTCTGCTTTATCCGCTTCTTGATTGACCACTTCGTTTGAAATCATCGCGTCGAGTGTCGCTGCACCAGCAGAAGCGACCATTTTGTCATACAAGGCTTCTTTGGTGATTTCTTTATCTCCTACTGAAGCTACTGAGTCGTCCCCTGAAAATGCAACCATCACAAAAATTGCGCTTGCCGCTAGTACGCCAATTCCAATGTATAAAAGTTTTTTCATACTTATTTCCTCTTTTCCTAAGTTGTTATCTCTAGCTTATCAAGCAATTATGAATAAACTATGACTAGAGTTTTAACAATCAACTATTTTTTTCAAAAAAATGACTTGAGACTGTTTGTCCCAAGTCATTTTTTATGTGGCAAGCGGATAATAAACTTCGTGCCTTGCTCTTTTTTACTTTCCACATCAATTTCTCCATCATGCAGCGTCACCAATTGCTTAACAATCGATAAGCCCAATCCAAATTGGCCACTTCCGCGCGATAAATCTGCTTTATAGAAACGACGCCAAATCAAATCAATTTCCTCGACATCAATTCCCGCCCCGTTATCTTCAACAATAATCGACATGTGGTCGGGTTCAGAATGAGTGGTTAAGAAAATGGTACCTCCTTCGGTAAACTGAATCGCATTTTTGACGATGTTCATCAGGATTTGAATGAGACGATCCATATCGCCATAGATAATATCTCCTGGATTCGTGTGAATGACAATTGTATTGCCTTTATCTTTTGCCTGCTGATAAAGCTGTTCTTGGATAATTTCTAATAGCTCATCTGCATCAATTTCTTCTTTTGTTAGCACGACTTGATTAGATCTAATTTTCTCGTAATCCAAATTTTCATTAACGAGACGCATTAAGCGCTTTGTTTCTTCACTCGCTAGACGAATGCCTTTTTCCCGTTGGCTTTCTTCAATCATGTTGTTACGAAGCCCTTCCATGATGCCCGCAATGGTGGTCAGTGGTGTTCTCATTTCATGTGACACATCTGCCATAAATTGACGGCGACGATTTTCCAGCCGATCGATTTCTTCATTCGATTGCTGGAGCTTCGCAGCCATTTTGTTAAAGTCATGTGCTAAATCACCGAACTCATCAAAATTCGATTCAGGCAAATTGACATCATAATGACCTTCACTAATCATAGAAGTCGCTTTTTGCATTCGCTGAATTCGGCTAACATGCATTTTAGAAAGCCATAAACTAAACAACAAAGCAATCGCAAACGCAATTAAAATAGCAGTGGTCAAGGTTTTATTTAACTCAGCGATCATTTCACTTACCCCACTAACAGGGGAAGCAAGCAAGACGCCACCAGCCAATTGGTCATTTTCAAAATAAGGCATCGCTACAAATGTTACCGTAAAATCGAACCGCTCAACATCACGATTAACGATAAGAGTTTCGCCTTGTTCAATAACGTTCCATTCTTTTGGTGTCAGCTCAACAGGTGGAAAAGAGCCAGACACCGGATACAAAATACGACTTTGCTGATCAAAAACGATAAAACTGATATTTTGTGCTTTTAAGATTGAGACATATGACTGCAAGTTAGTGCCCGGTCGCTTGTGACCGAGCTCATCAATAATTTGTTCACCATAATTCTCCAATTCCTGTGCTTTTTCGTTATACGCAAAGTCATCTACATAACGAACGAACAAAACACTCAAAATCAAAAAAGCAATCAGCAAAATACTCATATGACTAGCAATCAGCTGATAGAAATATTTAATTCGCGTGTTCTTCAAATTTATAGCCCACTCCCCATACGGTATGGAATAGCTTGTCTCCGCCATTTATCTTTTTCCGAAGTCGTTTAATGTGAACATCCACTGTTCGTTCATCACCGTAAAACTGGTAGCCCCATACTTGTTCCAATAACTGTTCACGACTGAACACTTGTTTTGGGTGTTGCAAGAAAAACACCAACAAATCAAATTCCTTAGGCGTTAAACCATCAACTTCTTGTGCATCCTTTAAGACACTCCGAGTTTCCTTATTCACAGTAAAATGGAGAGTTTCGATGAGATCCGAAGTGGCTTCCATCTTTTGAGTCCTGCGAGTAACTGCTTTAATACGCGCCATCAACGTTAACGGACTAAACGGTTTTGTGACATAGTCATCAGCTCCCATTTCAAAACCAATCACTTGATCAGATTCACTATCTTTTGCAGTCAGCATAATAATCGGAACTGCGCTTCCTTCTTCACGGATTTTGCGACACAATGAGATACCGTCCATTCCTGGAAGCATCCAATCCAAGATTAACAAATCGTGTGTGCCCTCTTTATATTTCTGGTAGCCTTCTAGTCCATCAGCTGCAAATTCACCTTGAATGCCTTCTTTCGAAAAGAACAGCTCCAGCATCGAACTAACACTTGGATTATCTTCTACAACCAATATCTTCATCCCGCACCTCCGCCAACCTTTCTTCTAAAGGTAAATGACAAATTCGAAAGACGCAAGCAAATTGAAAATCGCCCCTCTGCAGGAGAGGGGCGATTTTTAGTCATCAGGCTTTTTTCTCACGTTTTTTCAGCTTTACGAATAAGTCTCCGATCATGTCGTAGTCAATAGCCATGTTATTTTCATAAGCATACTTCACACCATAGCCAAGTGCTAGCGTCATGGACGAAGCAACTGTGCCCCCAATAATAGATCCTGCTCCCGGAATGAACTTTAATGCCTGCCGGTAAATCGTGTGACCGATTGTTTGTGTCGCGGTAATCACAATCATGTCTTTCGCTGCTTTTTTAGTTAACGGTTTGTCGTAAAGTTTCGATAACTTGATAATCAGCCCGACTTGTAAAGACGTTAGCGGTACTACATCTGATCCAGGGATAGGTCATGCTCCGATGACGCCCGCTGAAACGCCAGCACCGATAATCCAACGCGTAGCCGCAGAGGATTTTTCTTTCAAGCTTTTAGCGAAGAGCAAATCCTTCCCCTTCTTTTCGAGCAAAAAAAGAATTTCCTTTTTTAAAGTCTCCAAATTCTCTTCTGTTTTCGAGGAAATTGGAATGACTTTGTATTTATGACCTGTATGTCCTTGGATGAATTGAACGATGGATGGTATGTTTTCCGCCGCATCAATTTTATTTAAGACAATCAAAATGTCTTTATTGTGTTTTTCGATTTCATTAAACTTCTCTTTTTCGCTTTCAGAAAATACTGTTCCGGCAGCGTTTAAGAAAAACAGCACAATATCAGATTTCTGTACAAACTCTAAGGTTTTTTTAGGATTCTCGTCATTAGGATCATTCAATCCGGGAGTATCCATAAATTTAATGTTTTCCAACCCGTGAATGTTATAGGGATCCACGCTAACTGTTTCTCCAGGCATCGGATTGGTGCTCGCAACTTCTGCTCCAATAATCTTATTGATGGTAGAAGATTTTCCTGCATTCACTTCACCGATCAAGGAAATTAACAGATCTTGACTGAGTGAGTCATTGACTTTCTTCATTTCATTTTCAAACATCTTATCCATAGCGTGCATCACTTCTTTTTCGAATTCTTTCACCATAGACAGCCCCCCTCGTCTCTCATCTACTGACTATTATAATCTTTTTTTTAGACGAGCGAACTTAGTCCTTCATATAGTCTGTCAGCAAAGTATCTGCATAGTTCATCAAAGTTTCTGTATCTTTACGATGTTTTTTCGCATCACTATTTTTTCTACGTTCATCCATCGTTTTCAAATCGTGTAGTACACCTGGCAGTTTCGCGCCAGGCGCTTTGTACAATTGTTCAGACTGAATATAAGAACCTCCTGGCATGTAATAACGCATACCCAGTAAATTCTTTTTGTACTCAAACAGATTGTGTCCCATCACCGGGGCATTGTGTTCAATTCCGAGTAATGCTAACACAGTTGGCATAATGTCTGTCTGACCGCCCAAACGCGTCAGTTCTTTTTCTTCAAACAAGTTTCCCCCAGTAAAAATAAGCGGAATAGTAAATTGATCTTTTAATGAGTAGTCATGTCCGAGAAAGTCACTCAATAACTGCTGGTCTTCTTCAGTCACTAATGTACCATGCATACCTGAATGATCACCTAGAATAACAATTAGGGATTCGTCATAAATTCCACGATCTTTTAGTTCCTGAATGAAAAAACCAATCTGTTCGTCTGCGTAACGAATTGATTGCAGGTAATTTCCAACATACATGCCTTCGTATTCAATTGGCAAAGTTAGATGCTGCATAGATGATGGCAATTCAAATGGTGTATGACTCGTAACGGTTACAATATTCGCGTAAATGCGTTCATAGGTTTTGAGCTGGCGTGGAAGTTCATCTGCAGCAAAACGAAACAGCACTTCATCCGCAGGACCAAAACCGACATTTTTAACGTTCGGGATGTCATCAATCGAGAACACCTCTTCATAACCAAGAACCGGATAAAGAACGTCACGATTCCAAAAAGTCACATCATCTGCGTGATAGGTAGCAGAACCGTAGCCCTCTTTTTTCAATGTTCGTGCAAGTGAAGGTGCTTCCTTTCCTGAAAGACTATTGGCTGTAGGAATCATTCCTTGCGGATACAAACCAGTGTTAACAATCCATTCCGCGTCAGAAGTCGTACCAGCTCCTATTTGTTGGAAAACGTTTGAAAAATAAGCACTTTCACTTAACAGGTTATTAAGATTTGGTGTAATTTCTTGGCCATTCAACGTCTTGCCAATGACGAAATTCTGTAAAGACTCTACTTGAATAACGAATAAGTTTCGTCCTTCAGCCCTTCCAAAACTTTCTTGTTCACTCACTTTCACATATTTATTGCCTTTAAGTTCCTCCAGTTTTTTTTCCGATAACTTAGTCGAAGAGGCATGAGCCGTATCGGTCGAGCGATTATACAGTTGAACTACTTGAGATTGGAGAAAGCCGTTTTCTTTTGCGAAATAGGAAACGTCAATAACTGGCTGCTCGATAGCGTAACCAATTGATATTGCTGATATGACCGCCATGCTAATAGCTATATGTTTTATCGCCGGCAATTTCACCGGTTTTCTCCAACGACGAGCAAGGAATACGAGCAAAACAGCATCTAGGAAAAACAAGAAATCCCATGGAGTTGATAGCATCGCAATGGTATTGCTGACAGAGCTAGACTGAGTCGCTTGTTGTAAATCATAGTAAGAAGGAATCGTAGAATAATAGCGCAGATAAAGTGTGACAGTGAAGAAGATGATGGAGACCAATAAGTTAAAAATCCATACTGCTTGCCACAGTTTTTTATGAGCTACCAGTAATACCACTGACAGCAAGAAAGCCCATAGTGGAAATTCAACCAAAGCAATATGCCAAAAGGATTTCGCGTCAAAAATGAGCACGCGAAAAGCACTTATTTTAATAAACAATAAGAAAAAAATGAGTATATATGGCATGACAGCTGTTTTCTTCATTTAAAACACCTCATTTCTAAAGACGATCATTTAAAGTTGAATGTTGCATATAGTTAGTTAAAAAGGGAATAGTTAAATGTATATGCAAGGCAAGACAGACTTAATGATAAGCAGGCTCTTATTTTCTACAGTTGTTCAAGAAGATATCGTGCAAATTATTTTGATGCTTATTACATAAGCGTGGACTGATTTGCTTAACACTCTATCGGAAAAACGATTGTTAACGTCATTTTTAGAACCTGACTACCTAAAGGGAGCGATACGATGCAAACATTAAAAGCACTTTTCATCAATACTTCACTAAAAAGTTCAAAGGACCCTTCTCACACAGAAGGTTTCATCAATGATGTTCAAGTTCATTACAATCAACTAGGAGTAGAATCAGAAATTGTCCGCTTGGCCGATTATGACGTTGCTTACGGTGTTCAAGAAGATATGGGTGAAGGCGATGAATGGCCTAAAGTATTTGAAAAAGTCATGGCAGCAGACATTGTCATTATCGGTACACCCTTATGGCTCGGAGAAAAAAGTTCATTGGCTACGCAAACCATTGAACGTCTTTATGGCAGTAGCAGTGTCACCAATGATAAAGGACAATCCGTTTTCTACAATAAAGTTGGCGGTGTTGCAATCACGGGTAACGAAGACGGCGCTAAGCATGCTGCTGCATCCGTTCTTTACGCCCTTTCTCATATCGGGTTTGTCATTCCACCGAACGTTGATGCTTATTGGGTTGGTGAAGCAGGTCCTGGAGCTTCTTATATGGATGCTGGCAGAGAAAATGAGTTTACTAAAGCAGCGATTCAACGACTTGCCTACAATACTTATCATTTGGCCGGTATGCTTAAGAACAATCCAATTCCGAATGAAGGCAATACACTTTAAACCTAAGCAGCCGGCAGCGAAAGTACTGCCGGTTTTTCTATGTACTTATTTCCACACGCGATGTGCAAAAAGGTGGCCATCTTTTATTATCACTTTATAAATATCAGGATTAGTCAGCTTTTGCCACTCCAAAAACCCATAATCGTCGTCAATTCGTTTTAATAGTAAGCCCAACAAATTGCCATGAGTTACCGCTGCAGTCATGTCATCCATTTCACTCAATGCTTCCATGGCACGGTCTGCTGCCTCTTTCCCTGATTCGCCTCCAGTGAATTTTACGTTGTCATCATTAAAAGACTCTTCTAATTTTTTCATCCAGTCTGGCAAATCTTCAGAGCTCAACACTCGTTCAGCCAAACGCTCATCAATTCGAATCGGTAAATCTTGTTGGTCTGCTGCCGGTTCAATCGATTGGATAGCCCGTGTAAACGGACTCGAAACAAAATGGATAATCTGTCGTTGTTGAAGAAATCTTGCTAATTCTTCTGCTTGCTTTTGCCCCATTGCAGTCAAGTCCGCGTCCGGTGCCTGTCCGGTTGCTTGGCAATGTCTAATTAAGTAAATTGTTTTTTCCATACTCATCATCCTCTTGTGATTTTCATTGGTTCGAATTCAAAACCTAGAATGTTTCGCTTCTTTATAACCATCATACACTTCCTTTACCTATCACATTCCCCAAATCTCGTCTTTTAACCTCAAAAAAACTCCTGAGCAAAAGCTCAGGAGTCATAAATTATAATTTTTTCATCAAGTTTGCCATTTCAATAGCACCTGCTGCTGATTCCCAACCTTTGTTTCCAGCTTTTGTTCCAGCGCGTTCAATCGCCTGTTCAATAGAATCTGTTGTTAAAACACCAAAAATGACTGGAATATCTGCATGGTCACTCGCTCTTGAAACACCTTTAGCGACTTCGCTGCAAACATAATCAAAATGAGGAGTTGCGCCTCTGATGACTGTTCCTAACGTAACAATGGCATCAAAATTTCCACTCATCGCCATTTTTTTCGCTACAAGCGGAATTTCGAAAGCTCCAGGTACCCAAGCAATCGATACATCCTCTTCTCCAACGCCATGACGTTTTAAAGCATCTTCTGCCCCACTTAATAATTTACTTGTAATAAATTCATTAAAACGACCAACTACAATTCCAATTCGTAAACCTTCACCATTTAAATATCCTTCAAAATGTATCGTCATTTAAGTCCATCTCCTCTAGTAGATTAATAAGTTGTCATGTTTTGCTGTTCTTGTTGGTACGTTACTAAATCTTTAATCGTTAAAATACCAAGACCGAGACGTTCTGACACTTGTAACAAATCGTTAACACGCGCCATCGTTCCATCAGCATTCATAATTTCACATATAACTCCTGCTGGAGGTGAACCTGCAAGCTTCGCTAGATCTACTGCTGCCTCAGTATGTCCTGTTCGTTCAAGGACGCCGCCATCTTTTGCGATCAACGGGAAAACATGACCCGGACGTTTAAAGTCTGTTGCTTTCGCAGTTGGCTTGACTAAGCTTGTAATTGTATGAGAGCGTTCAAAAGCACTAATGCCTGTCGTCGTATCTTTATGATCCACACTGATTGTAAAAGCAGTACCATACTCATCTGTATTATGGTCCGTCATTAGACCAATTTGTAAGTTTTGGGCGATTGATTGGGCAAGTGGTACGCAGATCAAACCTCTTCCTTCGGTCGCCATCAAATTGACGATTTCAGGTGAAGCGAATTCTGCCAAAGCAACAAAATCGCCTTCATTTTCTCGATCTTCATCATCAATGACAATAATGGCTTTACCATTCTTTAAATCTTCAATGGCTTTTTCTACCGTGTAAAACATCTGTGTTGCGCCTCCTTTTAAAATCCGTTTTCTGCTAGCCAGCTTCTGCTGATTTTCGGTTCTGCTGTTTGAATTCGCTCGGTATACTTTGCCAATAAATCACATTCGATATTGACCTTTTCACCAATGCCTTTTTCTCCTAATAGCGAATCTTCTTGCGTCGTCGGAATAAGAGAAATCGTCACAGTATTATGGCTAACAGCAAAAATAGTCAAAGAAGTACCATCTACTGCGATCGATCCTTTTAGCATCATATACTTCAACAACTGAGGTTCAAGCTCGATTGTTTTAGTGATCGCATTTGCTTCTTTTTTCACAGATCGGATAACGCCGACGCCATCAATATGTCCACTAACAAAATGACCGCCAAAACGTCCATTAGCTGGCATAGCGCGTTCAAGATTTACCCGGGAACCTGCTTTCAATTCCTTCATCGTTGAAGATTTGACCGTTTCTGGAATCACATCAACTGTGAAAGTATTAGAAGTAAAGGTCGATACAGTTAAACAAACTCCGTTAATGGAAATACTGTCTCCGCGCTTAACGTCTTCTAAAATTAGCGCACAGGAAATGGTTAACTCCATTGCTTGTGGCTTAGAGCGAACTGAGGCAACATGTCCAAGTTCTTCAACAATACCTGTAAACATTTAGGCATACTCCTCCAATCTGTTCGCTAAAGTGTATTCAATTGGGGTCTTACGAGTTTTCGGGTGCTTTCCACCATGGGGCGTATGGGTGGTGAGGAAAGAATATTTCAGAAGGGTTTGAATCCATAACACAATGTGCCCTGCTTCTTTATCAAGTTGGCCAAGTAGACGGCCATTTTTCGTACCTTGAAGAAGCTCGTTTTCCACTGAGAGAATGAGCAGGGTTAAAGACCGTTGACTTGTATTTCCAGAGACTACTCCCTGATAAAGGTGTTTGGTCATACAAATTCCTCCTTTCAATTTCAACACATTGAAAAGAAGAGGCACATAACGAAGCCGATCTCTAAATTCTTCTCCCATCCAGACTGTAACTGTCGGTGCCGGAATTTCACCAGCTCCACCGTTTGGACGTTTAAAACATAGTGGCCTATGCTTGCCATCGTCCAACCGGGTCACGGACTTGCAGTTTCCTGCTCACCGCCGGTAAGGAATTTCACCTTGCCCCGAAGAATTAGATTCGTAGTTTCGTCTTTTTAATAGTAGCATAGAAAGAAACTGAACCATATAAATTTAGCTGATATTTCCGACGAACTCCAGCCAACTCGAATTCTATATCCCTCAAACAACTGTCTATTTTAAAGCATATCGCCATTTCAGAAAGGACGAGTTACTATGTCTCATCACCACACAGTGAAAGGCGTCAGCGTAGATGCGGAAACACGTTGTGCTCATTACCATTCAGCCATCGATCGAATTGCCATCAAGTTTTTTTGCTGTCAGCAATACTTCCCCTGCTTCGAATGCCACCAAGCTATAGGCTGTGGCAACCACCAAGTTTGGCCAAAAGACCGGTTCCAAGAAAAAGCAGTGCTGTGCGGGAGCTGTGGGCATGAACTTACTATCGATGAATATTTAGCCTGTGCATCTATTTGCCCTAGCTGTACTTTGCCTTTTAATCCAGGCTGCAACTTGCATAAGTATCTTTATTTCGGATAAAAAACTGGAAGCCCTAGAAACGTGATTCTTTTAAAAAATCAATAAAGCCAAGTGAGAAACGATATCTCACTTGGCTTTATTGGTGTATAAAGACATTACAAGTTGCTCTCCTTTAGAGCGCATAATTCGTCTACCTGTATCTTCGAATCCCGCTTTTTGATACAAGCGTTGTGCAGGGATGTTACGCGCATTGACGCCTAGCACCACTTGATCAAAATCTGGAAACTCCATTTCCATAAACTCTGGCAGTGCATAGATAGACCCTGTCGCAATTCCTCGCCCCTGATATTTTGGATTCACAGAAAACCCTCTCAACAATAAGGCTTTTGGGTTGTTCGAATATTTTTTACGGTCTTCCGATTCATCCAATTCGAAAAAACCGGCATCTTCTCCGCGTGCTTTAATAATAATAAAATGCTTTAACGGATCGTTGGCATCTTTTTCAATAATTTCTATAGGCAATCGTGTAAATTCCAGCTGATGTGTTGGCAAATCGTAACCGATTGATCGTTTGGAGGAGTAGCGGTGCAATGTCACTTCTCTTTTTTTAATCACGTTAAGTAGACCTCCTTGTTTGCGTTCATTATCTCAGACTATCAGGCATCTCTAGATTCAAAAAGATGGTCAGATGATTATTGAAGAAAGAAAAGCTGCGTCGACTTTTGCTTTACTCTTTCTTCAATGTCACTACGACAATTTCAGGCAGATTAAAAATACGAACGGGAAAAGTACTATTGCCAAGGCCACGGCTAACAACCATTTTCGATTGATCTTTGTCAAAGATCCCTTCCGTTACTTTCGGAAACCAGCCTTGTCCTGGAGCAACTAAACCGCCAAGGCCAGGAATTCGAATTTGTCCGCCGTGGGCATGTCCTGAAAACACTACATCTACTCCAGCTTCTGCATAAATCGGAAAATATTCAGGACGATGTGCTAGCAACAAGGTAAAATTGTCAGTCAGTTGCGCATGCTCAAGACTCCCCTGTGTAGCTTCGTCTTCGTGTATCTCAGGCTCTGTCAAAGGATCGTTAATTCCTGCAATCTGGATTGACGATTGTGCTTTTTTCCATTCAACTTGCTCATCTTCCAAAACCACGACGTCCCGTTTACGCAACGCAGCTGTTATTTCCTCAATCTTATTGGAAGCCACTTCGTGGTTTCCCGTCACGTAATACACTTTACTCATCTCCACAAGCGCATCAACTAACACCAAGCTAGCCTCCAAATCATAACGATTACTATCGATAAGATCGCCCGTCAAAAAAATGACGTCCGGATTGGCTGCCGATACCTTTTCAATCAGTGAAGATTGATCTTTTCCGAAGGTGGCATTGTGCAAGTCCGATACCTGAACAACAGTTGCTCCATCAAAAGCAACTGGCAACTCTTTAGAAGCTACCGTGTATTCCGTAGTTTGCACCCACTTGTTACTGACCCAAATGCCACTCCCCACTAGTAACACTAACAACATAAGTCCGATCATTTTTTTCATAAACTAACCTCTATTCAATTCTCATTCGAACAATTGGAGTCGGCTCCATCTTTTAATCTACTTAAATCGGTGCTACAATTTCGATTTTCAAACGATCAGGTCCCTCTAGAAAAACTGCATAACAATTTGGTCCACCTGCATAGGGATGAAGGTCTTCGTATAAAATTCGCACACCCAATTGTCTCATTTTTTCAGTCATTTCGTCTACTTGCGCACATGAAATTGCATGAAACGCCAAATGATTCAATCCGGTTTTTTTGCGATGAAAAGACGTTTGTAAGAATTCCTCTTGTGTTTGAACAAAAACAAGATAGGTAGGACCTGATTTGTAGCTGAACCCTTGTTCCCACTCCTGAAATAATACATAGCCCAGTAGTGGTAGCAGTTCGCTATAGAATGACCTAGCTTCAGTTAGATTTGAAACATTGAGTTCTACATGATGTAGCATTTGTTCCCACTCCTTTAATCCATGCTACTCGTTGTACTAAAAAACGTGCAAGTTTCTCAGTAGATTGGTGAGTGGCAACTCAAACTTTGGTCTTGGCTTTATTTTTTCGTGCTGCCACACTACCTAAAACGCTTAAAAGAAAAATACATAAAATAGCTATCCCTATAGCTCCTACGAGACTACCTCCATCGGAAGATCCCGTTAACCAAGCCGCTCCGTACTGTGGGATTTTCACCGGTGAAATCGACCAAGTCGTACCGAATAAGCTATCCGTTAATTGCAAGATCAGGTATATTGCAAATGCAACCGCCGCTGCAATTCCACCATTTGGTGAAACGGCGCTTGCTGCTAAAACAATCGTTAGAATGAGCACTACCCAAATGCTATAAGTTCCCATTAGTTGAACAAGCTTGCCAAATCCAACTTCTCCAAAAAAAAGGAATGTGTAGTAATAGCCCGCCAGAAAGCCAAGCCAGACACTACCCAAGGAAACAACAGATGCGACTGACCATTTGCTTAGAAAATAAGCTGAAAAAGAAAGTGGTCGAACATACAGCAAAGTGGCTGTCCCGCTTTTTCGTTCTCCAGCTATGCTTCCCATATAAGCTAAAATCAGTACAGCTATACCAATCGTTTGAAATTGTTCCATGACTGCTATCAATAGTTGTTCTGGCATAAGTGTTGGTAATTCTAACACTGCGCCATCTGGTAAACCGCCGGAGGACTCCAAGATTTGAGGAAGGAAATAATTGACTACAGGCTCGGTAATCCCTAAAAGAATGAAAACTGCGGGTATCCAGAAAATTTTATAATTCCGTATATTTTCCAAACACTCTTTTTGCGTTAAAATAAGAAATTGCTTCATTTGGCAGCGACCACCTTTAAAAAGATTTCTTCTAGCGAAGCCGCTTGTGATTCAACCCCTATAATGCCCTGTTGTTCAGAAGCCAGAATACGAAGAACTTGCTGCATGTTTGGATAGTTTTCATGAACAGGCAAAAACACAAAACTCTCTTTCACCTCAGATTCCCATGACTGTCTCCTAGCAAAGTCTAACGCTTGAGTCTGATTTTGAAACTGTATGCGAATGTGCGGGGCGGCATGCCGATTCTTGACTTCGCTTAGAGATCCTTGCTCAATCAAACACCCATCTTTCATAAACAACAACTGGTCAGTCATTTCTTCTGCATCATTTAAAATATGAGTAGAGTACAGAATTGTTGTGTCCTGCTGTAGTGATTTCAATAAATCCATGATTTCACGTCGTCCCGTCGGATCTAGAGCTGAAATCGGCTCATCCAACAAAAGAAGTTGCGGCTGATGGACAATAGCCTGCGCAAGGCCAAGGCGTTGTTTCATTCCCCCTGAAAAAGCGCCTGTCTTTTTATTCATTGCCGTCTCAAGTCCCACAAATTCCAAGGTGCGAGTTGCTTGCAATTTCGCTTTTCTCGCTTCAATCCCACTTATTTTCGCAGCCATTTCCACAAATTCTAACGCTGTCAACCACGGAAAAAATTGAGGATACTGAGGAAGGAAACCGATGGTCAAATTTTCAGCTAGTGTAATTGTTCCATTTGAAGGAGACAGTAAACTGGCTAACATCGACAAGGTTGTCGTTTTCCCTGCTCCATTCGGACCGATTAAAGCGGTAGCAGTGCCTTTTTCTAATACAAAAGAAAGTTGCTTCACAACCTCTTGTTGTCCGTAACGCTTTGTTAGTTTTTCCACTTCCACTATATTCAATAGTTTCTCCTCCCGATTACAAAGTAAAGAATCGGTCCTAAAATATTGACGATCACAATCAGGATTCCCCACATCCATTTCGGACCATTCGGATTGGGGTTTTTTATCAAATCGATTAAAGCAAAAATCATTAGTGCAAATTGAATTACGACAATTGGCAGTAAAGCTAACAGCAATGTTGTTTGATCCACTAGGCATCTCCTACTTTTCTCTTTTCTTTCTATTATATGGGTTAGCGCTTTAATCTCCTACAGTTTCTGACAAAATCCAATCTCAGGTAAAAGCCCATCTACCATTTCAACTTCAAAAAAAGATCAGTCAACCATTTTTTTTCAACGGTTCCGATACGCCACTGCGCTATGTCTTCTCGCACACTGTCTTTTGTTCCATAGCCTTTTACAAAACCGTTTAGCCGAGCAGCAAAAGTCGAGTCTGTTAATAATTCCTTTTCAGGAAAAAGTTCTGCCAGTTGCTCTAAAGCCTTTGGGTACCGTTTCAAATAATATTTTTGGTGGCGTTCTTCAGCTAACGTAAATTCACCAAAAGGTGCAATTTCCGTTTCAATTGGCTCACGGAGTTGTGTTTCCATTTCTTTTCGAATGTTTTCAATCGTTTTGCGCTGCTGCTCTGTATGGTAATGGACTAAAGAAATATATTGTCTCCCTTTATAATTATCGCGATTTGGGTAATGATTTTGCCAGAATTCTCGAAGGATAGCTTCATAGCTGATGACTCGTGGATCAAAACTGATATGAACTGTTTCCGTGTGATCGCCCATTTGCCGGTACGTAGGCGTTGGTGTTGTTCCGCCAGTAAAACCCACACAGGTTCGGACCACTCCTGGCATGCTACCAAAGCGTGCTTCCGGTCCCCAAAAGCAGCCCATCCCAAAAGTAGCAAGTTCCAATCTCTGATCATTTTGATGAATACCTTCTTCAATTGACCTCATAACCATTTGTTGAAAACCCATACGAATCGCCCTCTCTTTTTCTGGATAAATTCCAGTCTACTTCCTATACAGCTTGCTCGTTTTTCATTAAACTCAATGTAACAAGACTGTTCAGAAAATGCATGACTCAGCTATCGCTTTGTTTACTAAAAACACAATACGAGAAAGGGGGTGAACGTGATGAGCGAACGAAGAAAAGAAATCATCACCTATTTCAGACAAATGGATCGCAGCTTTTTCATGGATACCAACAAAGACCTTGCTACATTTGACTATGCCTTGCCTATTGGATTTGAACAAACAATCTCACAACCATCGCTCGTGCTCGAAATGACACTTGCACTTGACCTTGAACCCAGCCAAAAAGTATTGGAGCTTGGAACTGGATCGGGTTTTCAAACCGCGCTACTTGCTACTTTCTCCAAAGCTGTATACACAATCGAAAGAATTGAGGAGTTGCATCATCGTTCAAAAGACCGGTTAGCCCAATTAGGTCTTGATAATATTCATTTTAACTTAGGGGATGGCAGCGCGGGCTGGAAAGAGCATGCTCCCTTTGATCGGATAATGGTTACCGCTGCAGCTACTGAAGTTCCGAAAGAACTACTTGAACAACTAAATCATGGAGGGAAAATGGTGATTCCAGTAGGAAGTTCTGCTAGCCAAGAACTTCAACTGATTGAAAAAGATGCTGAAGGCAAAATTCACAGCACGCTTTTAAACCACGTGCTATTTGTTCCACTAAAAGGAAAATATGAAATGTGATCTTCTATTAAACTAATAACCTTATATATTTCTGCGTATGTAACTCTTTTTTATTCGCTGCAATCGTTTTGTACACGACAACGCAATTGCCGTATAATAAAGCACACTAGACAGACTACTCTTTTTCCATCTACTTTTAATTAGATGTATGAAAGAAAGATTGTCGTTTATATTGCTACAGCTAAAAAAGGAGACTACGTCATGCCTACCGAAAAAACAATTCATACTGAAGTTGGCAGCTACATTTCCACTTTATTGCGTAATCATTTCGGAAAAGGTCCTACTTCAGTATTCGTAACCGTCAAGCCGCCCTTTATCACGATCCACCTGCGTGGATTTTTATCTCCTCCTGAAAAAATTCTACTGAACCAACAAGAACATCGCAGAGTATTAGAAACACGTGATCTTTTGATGAATCAACTGGCTGTAGATATAAAAGTGGATTTATGGCAAATTGGTGCATTGGATATTGAAGATGTCTACGCAGATTGGAATTTAGATGATCAGACGGGAATGATTCTTGCTGTCATGACCGATAAATCGCCAGCAGCCGACTTTGAGTGGGATTCAGCTGTTCAAGTGGAAAGTGTTCTCGAGGAAGTGGAGGAAGCTAGTCGAAAAGCACAAAAAACTCCTGAAAAAACGGATTTGTACTGGCTCAACAACCGCACATTATTGATCGAGCGTACCGGAATTTTTGTCGAAATTGAAAAAGAACTCATTCGTGGAGGATTTACTGAAGAATTGAAGTTAGTTAAGCGTCCTTTAGAACGGCGCTTACTGTTACAAACTCGGATTGAAGCCATTTTGAAGCAACCTATTTCAGAAGTGTTTCTTGATTGGAACTTCACCACTGATAAAGGCTATACTTTGTTATTACTAGAACCTGCCAAATAACAACTTCCAACTTATGAAACCATAGACAAACTCAGGTAATATGGACTTGTCTATGGTTTTTTGTCTGGCTTATTCATAAATACGGCCTTTCTAGCTACTAATGCTTTGAGCTTGCTGGCAATATTTACACATTTCGTATAAATCTTTATTCTTCAGCTGTTGAACATATTCGACTTGGTCAGTAAATTCCCTTTTTTCTACAGGTGTCTCCACAAAATCGCACCGATCTCCAGCAAACTGTCGTTGGTGAATCTTCTTTTTCTTATGATCTACAAAGTAATAAATGATGACCACTTCCTTTCTTTTTCAGAAACTAGAAAAGCCGAAAAGAATTGCCTCTGTTTCAAGGCATTCTTTTCGGCTTTTACTTCAGCTCTATTGTCTGAACTATTTAACCAAGATATAAAGATAGCGATAACATGAAAAAAGCACCGTTGCTAGTTGAAACTACATCTTAGATTAACACGCTCTTATTTCTCAAGTACCCTCATCATACTAAATATCGTGTTAAAGATAAAGAAATCAGCACCCACTTATGATTTACTACGGGGTTGCCTCGTTATCTTTTTCCAGAAATGTCTTCAAATTCTTTTGCTATTCTTTCCAAAGCTTCCTCTATCAGTGGGCGCGGAGAAGGGGTACAAATCCGTTGATAGAACTCTCCTTCTTCACCAAACATACTGCCATCTTCAAGTAGGACGTTGGCTTTATTGTATATGCGATCATGAATTTCTTCAGCTGTTATGCCGTAACCACTAAAATCTAACCACATAATATAGGTTCCTTCAGGAATAGCTACTTTTACTTCTGGCATGCGCTCAGCCAAAAACTCTTTGACATACGTCATTGTGTCATCGACATAGTCAGTCAGCTGATCCAACCAGTCTTCTCCTTCGTTATAAACCGCAATCAAAGCCGCAATCGCAAAGGGAGATGCCAATTGCATACCCATTTCAGTAGCGAATTGAGTACGAAGCTCTTCGTCAGAGATAATGACGTTGGTGCAATGCAACCCAGCCACATTGAAGGTTTTGTTAATTGCTGTGCACGTAATAATGTGGTCAGCATGGTCAGCCGCTTTCACCATAGGAATAAACTCATTGCCGCGACGCAATAGATCTCCATGGATTTCATCGGCTACGATTAAGACATTATTGTCATGACAAATCGCTGCCATTTTATTCAACTCTTCGTTATTGAAAACTCGACCTGTTGGATTATGCGGATTGCATAAAATGAACATTGTCGTATGGTCAGCCTTTGCTTTCGCTTCAAAATCCTCGAAGTCAATCGAATAATAACCTTCTTCATCTACGTGTAGTGCATTATTGATGACTTTCCGGCCATTCCCTTCAATTACAGAAGTAAACGGCGGATAAACAGGACGCTGAATGATGATGCCATCTTCTCGTTTAGTAAATGCTTTTACCGCAATGTTCAGCGCATGAACTGTTCCTGGACTGTAAACGATGTGTTCTTTTTCCACTCTCCAGTCATGCCGTTTTTGTAACCACGATTGAATCGCACCGAAATACTCATCCGGAAAAACAGAATAGCCATAAATTCGGTGGTCCACTGTTTTGTGCAAAGCATCTACTAAAGGTTGTGGAACAGGTAAGTCCATATCGGCGGTAAACAATGGAATGGTATGTTCATCGTATCTCTCTGTTAATCCGAATTGCTTAATCAACTCTTCTCCGTCCCACTTTAAAGAGTAGGTGCCTCTTCTATTAATGATTTCATCAAAATTATATTTCATATGAAACTTCCTTTCCTGCTGATGTCTGGCTTTTTCTTTAGTATTCATTATTAGATAAAGCGCTAATTCATTGCAACCAATCGAACTTTCCGATTACGATACGAGTTGAATTAACGAAACAGGTTTTCAAAACTCCATTTTCAACTTACCTTCTTCTAATACCAACTTAGCGTTAAATTTCTTACCGTTTTTTGAAACAAACCCTTTAATAACTGGCGTCTTGCCTCTCGTGCACAAGTATTCAATTTGTTTAGCAGTTAACCGCTTTTTCAAGAACGTTGCGGGAAATGATTGCTTGCAACCAGTAGCGTATTCGGTACAATTGTACGAACCTCTTCGCGATACAATCATGCCAGTCTTGCATCTTGGACAAAGAGCAATCTCATCTTTGGCATCAGGTGTTGCTAGCTGTTCAGGCAATCCGTTTTTCAACATTTGTCCCGGCACTTCGTCTAGCAGCTTTTGGATAAACTTGCCGATGGTTGCCAGGAACACTTCCGCTGAGCCTTCACCTTTACCGATTTTCTTCAGATAAGTTTCCCATTTAGCGGTCATTGATGGACTCGACAATAAATTCCCTTCAATGGATTGACAAAGAATACGACCTTTTCCAGTAATCGAAACAATATTTTTGGTGACTGAGATGTATTCATGCCGTTTTATTGTTTCAATGATGCCACTTCTCGTTGCTTCTGTCCCAAGTCCTTCAATTTCCTTTAAAATTTCAGTATCCCCTACATCTTCTACAAACTTCCCACACGTTTTCATCATGGCGATTAGCTGTCCTTCAGTGTACGGCTTTGGTGGTGTTGTCATGCTTTCTTTTATATCGACTTTACTTTTAACTCGCTCCTGCTCACGTAATTCAGGAAGAGACGATTCTTCTTTCGTTTCTTTGGCAGAAGGAAATAGCTCTTTCCACCCTTTTTCAAGCTCTGTTTTTCCAGTGGTGAAAAACGCCAGCCCTTTAACATCTGTTGTCACCTTGGTTTCGGCATAGCGATAATCTTTGTGGAACATTGCCAACGTCGTCCGCAATACTTCCTCATATAAGTTACGCTGGTCTGTTGCCAGTCCCGCTAATTTTCGGGCAGTCGGGATGGTTTTTGTCGGGATGATGGCATAATGCTCCTGAACTTTGGAACTGTCTACAAATCGCTTTTTCGGCGCTTTGGAAGCAATCGGAAATGGCGCTTCAATCAATTGCTGATATTTTTCAACTTGGCCTGCCAAATAACTAAATTCACCCGGTGTAATGTGCTGGGTATCGGTTCTTGGATAACTGACAAGTTTTTTTTCGTACAGCCCCTGCATAACAGACAGAACTTTAGCAGGACTGTATTTCCATTTCCGATTAGCCACTGCTTGCAAAGTTGATAAAGAGTGCAACTGGGGCGGTGGCGTACGTTTTTCTGTAGTTTTTACTTGTGTGACAACGCCTTCTTCTTTTGCAGCAACAGCATGTTTGGCCAATAGTTCTTCTGCTTCTCTTCTCTCCTTCGCTCTTAGTTTCACTTTACCTTTATAGCGTCCTTTTTCCGCATCAAATAGACCTTCAATTTCATAAAAAGGCTCTGGTACAAATGCTTCAATTTCTTTTTCACGCTGATAAATCAGAAAAACAGTAGGCGTTTGCACGCGTCCAATCGCAAACACTTCGCGTATGCCTTTTTCTTGAAGCAATAAGGAGTACAAACGAGAGCCGTTCATGCCGACCAACCAATCGCTAATTTGACGCGCTTTCGCTTCTTGGTACAACAACAGATCTTGCCGATTATCGCGCAGTTCTTGAAAACCTTTTCTAACTTCATCAGCTTCTAGTGAATTAATCCACAATCGTTGAATCTTTTTACCTTTAGCTCCCGTATGGTAATAGATACTATAAAATATATTGGATCCTTCCCGGTCAACGTCACAAGCATTGATGACCGTATCGGTTTGAAAAATCAATTTTTTTATAATGGCAAATTGCTGCGCCTTACCTCTTGCTACTTGAAACTGGTAGGTGTCTGGCAAAATCGGCAGTGCAGCCAGTGACCATTTCCCCCATTTCGGATTATAAGCCTTTGGTTCTTTTAATTCGACGAGGTGTCCGATGCCCCACGTGATATAGGCACCTTCTGGGAAAATCGCATCCGGTGTAATTTCAATAAAGCCGTCACGTTTCGTGGTTTTGAACGCTTCTGCGTAGGCCTTGGCCTGACTTGGTTTTTCAGCGACTATCACTGGTTTCATGCGCTTCTTCCTCTCCGTTCATTCTTAATCTCATTGTACTCTTCTAGCCAAAGATTCAAAGCAAAAAGACAATTCTCTATATATTGGGGTATAGTAGGTTCTAAGCGAAAACACATAGACAAAGGAGTCGTTTACGATGAACAATAAAACTGCTTTACTAGCAGGAGCCAGCGGACTGGTTGGCAATGAATTGCTCCATATCCTTTTAAACAGCTCACACTACAGCCAGGTAAGAATTTTGGTGCGCCATCCACTCGAACTAATACATGAAAAACTTGAACAGATTATTACCGATTTCGACAAATTGGATGACTATGCCGACTATTTTACTGTCGACGATGTTTATTGTTGTCTCGGTACGACAATCAAAAAAGCCGGATCACAAGAGGCATTCAAAAAAGTTGATTATGACTATCCCCTTAAAATGGCTGAATTGGCAAAGTCTCATCAAGTAAAAAACTTTTTGGTTATTACCGCATTAGGAGCCGACTCCAACTCAAAAGTTTTCTACAGTCGCACTAAAGGACAGCTACAGCTGAATTTGAAGAAAACGGGCTTGACTGCCTTGCATATATTCCAGCCTTCTCTGTTGCTTGGAGAACGTCAAGAATTTCGTTTAGGTGAAAAAGCCGCTACTCTTCTAAGCCCTGTCATTAGCAAAGTACTAAAAGGCAAAATGAAAAAATACAAACCTGTTGAAGCGAAAGACGTAGCAGTCACTATGTATGAAGTGGCCCAGATTGAACGTACCGGTAACTACACCTACCCATCCGATCGAATCGAAATCATAAGTGCTCAAAGCACTGAAAAATAGAAAAAGAGGATGCCTTTTGAAAAGGCATCCTCTTTTTCTATTATAGAATATCTGTCCAAATTTTAATCGCTGTACCTAAAATCAGTAAAGCCAAAATCCATTGGAGATACTTCGTATTCATCTTTTGACCGAGCTTAGCTCCAAGTGGTGCTGCGAGTATACTTGCCACAATCATCACAGCCGCCGGACCGTATAAAATCTGATCTGTGACAATTTTACCGATTGTCGCACCAATCGACGACAAGAACGTAATGGCAAGCGATGTTGCAATGGTCATCCGTGTTGGTATTTTCAATACAATTAACATAATGGGCACTAAAATAAAAGCACCTGCTGCTCCTACAATTCCGGCAGCAATTCCGACAGCAAAGGCTAATCCTGCAGCTAGCCATTTGTTAAATGTCACTTGATCAAGCGGAATGTCATCGACGCCTTTTTTGGGCATGAACATCATTACGACAGCAATCGTCGCGAGGATAGCGTAGACAATATTAATCGCTTGCTCTGATAGTAGAGTAGAGCCAAAGCCACCGATAAAACTACCGACGAGAATGGCACCACCCATATAAGCAATTAGAGTTTTATTTAAATAACCACTACCACGATATGCCCATACCCCAGCGATGGTCGCAAAAAATACCTGTATGGCACTGATCCCTGACACTTCGTGAGCACTAAAAGCCGTATATCCTAGCATTACTGGTATATAGAGTAACATGGGATACTTGATAATCGAGCCACCGATTCCTACCATTCCGGAAATAAAGGAACCTACAAAGCCGATGATAAATATAACAACGATAAAATCTATGCTCATTTAAATCACCTTTCTAATAGGGAAAAGGGTATCGTAACGATACCCTTTGATCCAGCTCTTAGCCTTTCTTGATCCAGAATTTAAAGACGTCGCCTTCTACTTGAGATTCCATTAATTCATGTCCACCTGACTTTGCCCATGCAGCTAAATCTGCTTGTGCACCTTTATCAGTAGCCAAAATTTCAAGAACTTCTCCGCTTTCCATATCTTTCATTTCTTTTCTTGTTTTTACGATTGGCATTGGGCATGCTAATCCTTTCGCGTCTAATACTTTAGTTGATTTCATCAGTATCTCTCCTTTAGGTTGTTTGTAATTTTTTTGTTTTTACTTAACGTACTGCGCAGCGATTCGGTCCAATTTCCATTTCACGCTGTATTTCTTCATCTGGTGTAATCTGACCCATATTTGTTTTGCGAATATCTTGATATGCATTCGGCTGTGGCGGTAAGTTTTTCGTAACCATATCACGGAATTCTTGTTCGTCCGAAATATTCAATCCGTGGTTTTCTTTAAATAAGTCGCCAAGTTTTTTAGCTACACTACCGTCTTCATTTAATTCATCAATAATCATGAAATGAGCTGGAAGAACAATAAGTTCGTTTGCTAGATCCTGATAACGTGAGTAAAGAGATTCTCTCAAATCCCCTACCCAGTCCTCAGCAAGACCTGCAAGATCTGGTCGTCCAATTGAATCGATAAACAAAATATCGCCAGTCATCAAATATTTTTTGTCTACAATAAACGAAGTAGAGCCGATTGTGTGACCTGGTGAGTAAAGTGCTTCAATTTCGAGTTGCGAGCTTCCAATTGCCACTTCTAGACCATTTTCTAAAGCCGCATAGTCAAACACGACTCCTTCTGCATCTTTTGCTGGCAAGTAATACGTTGCACCTGTTGCTTCTGCAATCGCTCGGCCCCCAGAAATATGATCAGCATGCAAATGCGTATCGAAAACATGCTTGATTGTTGCGCCTTTTTCTTGCGCGAAGTCCAAGAAGATTGTTGCCATGCGAGTTGCATCAATTACAGCGGCTTCTCCTTCAGAAATGACCATGTAAGAAAGACATCCCTTGCCTAGACGAACAAATTGATACAATTCGCCGTTGCTCAAATCTCCAACTTTTACAGGTTCCAGGTGTTCACTCCAGGATTTCATACCGCCTTCAAGATACGCTGCAGAAACGCCTTCTTCTGACAGCATTTCCGCTACCATAACCGAAGATCCTTCTTTTGCACACACTACCAAGATATCTCTATCTATTGGCAATTCTGAAACCACTTCTTCGACGCCGTCCAACAAATCAAAATAAGGGATATTCAAATACTGGATATTGCCACCTTCGATTTTCCAATCTGCAAAGGCATCGCCATTTCGTACATCTAAGATAAATAATGGCTGATTATTTACTACTTTTTTTGCTACTTCACTTGCTTTCATTGCTGTTACCGTCATGCGAAATTACCTCCAGGGGTATATTTTTAGTTAAAATTTTTATACAGTTTTCCCTGTCCAGTCTCTCATGCCAGGTACTACGTTATATAGGCTATTAAAACCATTTTTAGTCATCATATCTCCTGCAATACCACTTCTTCTACCTGAATGGCAAATAATGTAGATAGCCTCTTCTTTTGTTAGTTCGTCCATTCGCGCTTCTACTTCCCCTAATGCGATATGAATTGCTCCGGGAATATGAGCCTCTTCGAATTCATCTTTTTCGCGAACATCCAAAATCGTTATCGCTTCATCGTTTTCAACTTTCCGAGTGAAATCTGCCAATGAAATTTCAGGTATTGTAATGGTTTCTTCAGGAGCTCCTGCACCATCTTTTCGGAGGAAATGATGTAACACATCGCCTTCAATTTCAGTCCCGATGTACTGATGTCCAGAACTTTTTGCCCATGCTTGAAAATCAGCCGTTGAACCTTTATCTGTTGCTTGAATTTCAAGTACTTTACCTGAATCCATATTTTTCATCGTTTTTTTTGCTTTGACGATTGGCATCGGACATGCTAATCCTTTTGCATCTAATGTTAAATCTGTTTGTACCATTAAATTTCCTCCTTGAAATTCTGCCAGTTCTTCAGCAGACGATTAGTTTGTTTCGCCGTTCCAATCCAACATTCCGCCGTCCATGTTTGCAACGTTATAGCCTTGATCTTCAAGAAAACGAGTAGCTTGTCCACTACGTCCGCCAGATCGGCAAACCATGATATATTCTGAAGATTTGTCTAGTTCACTCATGCGGAATTCCAATAACCCCAACGGAATATGAATAGCGCCAGGAATTTTCCCTGCTGCAACTTCGTCTGTTTCGCGAACATCGATTAAGTGAATCGCTTGGTTACTTTCTACTATTTTTTGAACTTCTTCGGTTGTCATTGTTTTCATTGTGAATTTCTCCTTTATTTGCGGTAACTGCTCATGCCGCCTCTAATATTTGTTATCGTAGTAAACCCATTTTTCTTCAATAATTGACTAGCTTTGCTGCTGCGCATTCCGCTTTGGCAAATAACCAGTACTTCTTTTTCTTTTGATAGTTCAATCATGCGCTTTGGCAACTCATTTAATGGAATGTTTTTAAAGCCTTTGATATGATTCCCTTTAAATTCTCCTGGAGTTCGCACGTCAATATACTGTTTATCTTTCTTGCCGAGTTGCATTTTCATTTCTTCTGTAGAAATCGTTTGAACTCCTTTAGTAGGTGTTGTGAATCGATAAACTAACCAAAGGACAGCTGCTCCAACTAAAAGCCATGTAATCCACTCCATTTTTCATCTTCCCCTCATATTCAATTTGATTAGATGAATAAGTTAACGTTTCCGTCTTCTGCATCTCCAAGATAAGCCGCAACACCTGCGTATTCAATTCCATCGAGCAATTCTTCTTGTTGTAACCCCAGAAGATCCATTGTCATCGTACAGGCGATCATTTTCACGTCTTGCTCTGCTGCCATTTCAATTAGTTGTGGTAAAGATAATGCATTGTGTTTTTTCATAACTTGTTTAATCATCTTAGGTCCCATTCCACCAAACTGCATATTTGATAAACCGAGTTTATCTGCACCTCTTGGCATCATTTTACCGAACATGGCTTCTAGACGACCTTTTTTCAAAGCTGGTGGATTTTCTTTTCGTAATGCATTCAATCCCCAAAATGTGTGAAAAATTGTTACTTCGTGATCATATGCTGCAGCACCGTTAGCAATGATATAAGCTGCCATCGCCTTATCATAATCACCGCTGAATAATACGATCGTCGTTTTCTTTTGCTCTTGTGCCATTGTATTGCCTCCATTTTTTAAATTACCCGTAGGGGTATATTTTTTCTCCAAAAAAAATAACGTTTTATAGTGACGCCGCACTCTCTTGATACCCTATAGGGTATATTAAAGCAACTCTCTGTGAATGTCAAACAAAATTTTTATCTGCTTTTCACTAGTAAGTCAACAGCTTCTTTTACCATATTCTCTGTGCTTTCGCCCTTCTCTATGCTTTCACGTACGCACGTTTCAAGGTTATCGCTAACAATAACGCCGATAGCACGGTCTACTGCACTTCTTACTGCTGAAAGTTGCATAACGACATCTCTACACTCTCCGTCGTTTTCTACCATTCTAATAACACCCCGAAGCTGACCTTCTATTCTTTTCAATCGATTTTCAACAAGTTTGTCGTATTTCATATTATTGATGCCTCCTATTAATAAACGAAAGGATTCTTGCTTACCTTTATAATATACCCCTAAGGGTATGATGTCAATAGATGAGCTTACAACAACAATCACGTTAAACTTCGGGGATTAACCTTTATAAAAGCGTCTGACTTTTTATGCAGACTGGTCGATGCACTTGATCAAACGTTCTTCAATATCCTCAGCAATCGACTTGATGGTTGGATCTTCAACCATACCAATCAAAGCAGTAGGCTTCGGCATTCCAATTTTCACACCATCACTTTCTTTATACACTACGATTTTACACGGTAAGAAATAGCCAATCATTAAGTTTTCCGATAACACCCGATTCGCTTCTTTTGGATTACAAACCTCTAGAATTCTATAAGGCGTATCGAAGTCTTCCCCTTTTTCTTGAAGTTTGGCAGTTAAATCAAAATTCCAAAGAACACCAAATTTCTCCGCCTTTAAGTTTTCCTCTAAAGCTTCAACCGCTTCGTTTACTGTTTTTAATGTATCTACTGTGTAATTAAACATGTGTTAGTTCCTCCTTTTGTTTTTCGCTCTATCAGTACCCTACCCGGTATAAATCCACCTAAACATTGCACTGTCAGGATTTTCTCATAAAAATAATAGACGAAGAAAAAGAAAACCTTTTTCTTCGTCTATTATTTTAAAGGTTTCCGGGGCATGCCTATACTGAATCTCAGTTTTCTTTTCTTATATCCGCTTGCAATTCAACTTCCACATTGCCTTTAATCGCACGTGTAATCATGCAAGAGCTTTCAGCTTTTTCTGCCAGTTTCTGAACTAATGCTAAATCCTTGTCAGAAGCAGTCGCTTTTAAAACCACTTGTGGTTTGTGAATAATGCGCTTGTACGTAACTACGCCTTTTACGACTTCTACAATACCTTCTGATTCCATCGTTAAAGATGATTTTTCTACCTTGCTGCGCTCCATCATAGCAGCAAGTGTAATAATGTAACAAGTAGCCGCGGCACCCAACAACATTTCATCAGGATTTGTGCCGATTCCGGGGCCATCCATTTCCGGTGGAATCGATATCTGAGTTTTTAATCCGCCTACTTCAATATCTCCTACGTCGTTGCGTAGACCCGGCCAATCTGCTTTTAAATGAAAACTATGCAAAGTCATAAAGTTTCTCCTTCTTAATCCTTATTTTTCTCAATCTCTTCAATACGCGGCATTGCTGTTAACGCACCTGTTTTTGTCGTACAAAGTGCGCCCATTTTATTACCAAAGTCAGTACAGCGAATCACTTCCTGATGTGTTTTAGGCAATCCAAACAAATGGATGTATCTGAGAATACCAGCCATGAAGGCGTCACCCGCTCCTGTTGTGTCTACCGGTTGCACAGGAATAACCGGTACGTGAAAGGTTTGATCTTTACAAACGGCATACGTGCCATTTTCACCATCTGTAACAAAAACCAACGGAATATGATTATGGGATAATTGGGTAATCCCATCTTCCATTCGTTCCGTTTCCATTAAAAAGGCAAGTTCTTCTGTCGTTAGTTTAACAATGTCTGCCGATGAAAGAAAATCCAATATGGTTTTGCGGCAAAGGTCTTCGCTTTCCCAGCGCAATGGTCGAATATTAACGTCATATGAACAAAGGACATCATATTCCTTTGCTAGTTTTAATGCCTTTTGAGTAGTGGCTCTTGCTTTAGGATGAAAAAGAGTTCCTGAACAGAAATGGAATACACTAGCATTTTCAAAAGCTTTTGGTTTTAGTTCATCGCTCGCTACTTGAAGATCAGGAGTTTTGTTAACATATGCTGAGAACACACGATCAAATTCAGGCGTCAAATGAATGTAAACACCACTCACCCTCTTTTCGGGTACCTTGATGGCATAAGTTAAATCTACGCCCTCCTTCAGTAATTCGTTTCGTACAAAAGCAGAAGTCTCGTCGTCTCCTGTAATTGTAATAAATCCTGACGGCACACCTAAACGGCTAACGCCTGCAGCCACATTCACGGTAGCTCCACCAAGATGACGTTCGAAAGTATCATTCGCGGCATTGGTCGCTATATAATCCACAAATGTATCTCCGTATGTCAGCACATGTTTCGTATTTACCATCCGTAGACCCCCTTCGTGTTAATAAACGCCTTCATTGATATACTATATGTTGAACTACTTCTCTATAGCTCAGCTTTTATACTTCTACGATCTATTATTTCAGTCTAAGCAGGTTTTAATCAAGTAACAGGAGGCATACTACATGAATATTATTATACGACAAGCGCAACCCGATGACGCAAAAAAAGTCGCACCACTCATTATCAATGCGATTGGAGACATCGCAAATCACATGACTGCACAAAAAGAACCAGCAGCGGTACTTGAAAAAGTGGAGGATATGATTCGTGGAGAAAATACACGTCATAGCTACCGTTATACATACGTTGCATTAGTAGATGGCAATATTGCTGGCACTTTGGTGCTTTATCACGGCAATCAAGCTGAAGCACTAGATCGCTACTTGGCTGATCAACTGAAAAAACAAGGGCACAATCGTTCAATTGAGCCAGAAGCTCATACCGACGAGTGGTATATCGACACTGTTTCAGTCGATTCTTCCTATCAAGGCCAAGGAATTGGCTCAAAACTTTTCCAATTTGCGGAGGAGCTGGTTTCTTCTCAAGGAGGAGGCAAACTTTCGTTAAACGTTGATATTGATAAAGACGGGGCGATTCGTCTTTACAAACGTCTAGGCTATTCTATTGCCGAACCTTGGACTATTATTGGTGAGCCTTTTCATCATATGGTTAAAGAGATTTCTTGAGCATTTAACTTTTCGTTTGCTTGTGTTCTTTATTTCTTCCCATATATATAGAAGAAAGCCGCTTCAGATTTTTCATCTGGAGCGGCTTTCTAGTTGGAAAACTAAGTTCGTAAAAGTTGGTTGTATTTCATATTGCGAATATTAAAGAACCTCATTTATTGACTTACTGAATTTCTCGTACAAATGATCACGACGATCATCAAAGACCGGAATCCGTTTTCGGACTTTCTCTACTTCGTCCAAATCGATTTCCACATACCCCACGCCTTCGTCTTTTTGCATATCCAAGCGAACTTCTCCCCAAGGAGCTATGACCATCGTACTGCCGCCAAATACATTTTTCGGATCGCTGCCGACGCGATTCACGGCAACGATAAAGCACTGATTTTCAATTGCACGAGCTTGTAAAAGAATACGCCAGTGGTCAATTCGCGCTTCTGGCCATTCCGCTGATACGAAGATCAGCTTCGCTCCATTTAGTGCTTGTGCACGAATCCATTCAGGAAAACGAATGTCATAGCAAATAACTCCGCCATAAACAGTGCCGTCCAGTTTAAACGTCCCAAGTGTATCGCCTTCTTCAAGATGAATATGCTCATCCATTAAACCAAAACGATGTGCTTTGTCGTATTCTGAAACAAGTTCACCGTTTTTATTAACGACATACATCGTATTATAAAAGCCGTTATTCTTCTGTGTTGAAACAGAACCTCCGACAATATTCACAGCATGTTCTTTCGCAAAACTTTTCAGTAGCTCTACAGTTTGGTTAGTGCTGTCTGCTAAAGTACCAAGCTCAGTCAGTGCATATCCCGTGTTCCACATTTCTGGGAAAACAATTGTCTCCGCTCCGTTAGCGGCTGCCTCCGTTAAATAATTTATGACTTGCTGATAGTTCTGTTCGGGCTCTCCGAATATGATATCCATTTGAACACATGCAATTTTCATGTTTTCTCCTCCAGTAGACAAGCTAATCTAAATTCTATAAGATTCGGAGTAGATGTGCAATTATTTCGAAAATGAGGAGAATTTTATGGACTTTTCAAATCGCTTACAAAACTTACCTACTCAGTTTTTTGCTTCACTAGTTGCCAAAACGAGCAAAGCCGTCGCTGAAGGACGCGATGTCATCAATCTTGGACAAGGTAATCCCGACCAACCAACACCCGATCATATTATTAAAGCATTACAAACGGCGGCGGCTGATCCGAAGACACATAAGTACTCACCTTTCCGCGGCATTTCAGAATTACGTCAAGCTGCTGCGAATTTCTATAAACGCGAATATGGTGTAGACATTGATCCTGATTTAGAGGTCGCCATTTTGGCTGGAACCAAAATTGGACTTGTTGAATTGCCCTTGGCATTGCTTAATCCGCAAGATCTTTTGCTGCTGCCGGACCCGGGCTATCCTGACTACTTTTCCGGTGCTCCATTAGCGAATATTGATTACGAATTGATGCATCTCCACCCTGAAAATGGTTATTTACCAGACTTTAATGACTTGTCAGAAACTGTTTGTTCACGTGCAAAATTAATGTATTTGAATTACCCCAATAACCCGACAGGCGCCGTTGCAAATAAAGAATTTTTTGATGACACCGTCGCTTTTGCAAAAGACCATAACATCGCTGTTGTTCACGATTTTGCATACGGCGCCGTAGGATTTGAAGGAAAAAAACCGGTAAGCTTTTTGCAATCTGAAGGTGCCAAAGAAGTTGGGATTGAGATGTATACGTTATCGAAAACTTATAATATGGCGGGATGGCGAATTGGCTTTGCTGTGGGGCATTCGAAAATGATTGAAGCTTTAAATCTAATCCAAGATCATTTATTTGCCGGTTTGTTCCCTGCTGTCCAATTAGCTGCTGCAGAAGCTTTGAATGCGGATCAACAATGCGTAGCCGATTTGGTAGATTTGTATGAAAAGCGACGTAATGTGCTCGTAAAGGAATGCACGCGTATTGGCTGGAATATCGAAGCACCTCAAGGCTCTTTTTTTGCTTGGCTGCCAGTGCCGGAAGGCTTCACCAGTATCGAATTTGCTGATTTTTTACTTGAAAAGGCAGCTATTTCAGTCGCAGCTGGCAGCGGTTTTGGTGATAGCGGAGAAGGATTTATTCGCGTTGGGTTATTGGTTGATGAAAACCGAATCATCGAGGCAATGGACCGTATTGATAAACTAGCACTATTTTAAACTCAAAAAAGACAGCAATCCGTGTTAAAGGGTCGCTGTCTTTTTAAGTTTTAGCGTGACTGTTTTTTATTCTACGATACCCATATGGCTAAAAGGCGCAATTCTGATTTTCACTTCTCCGACAATAGATTTTTCAGAAATAAATCCTAAAATCCTTGAATCCGTACTGTTTAAGCGGTTATCTCCTAAGACAAAATAAGATTCCGCAGGTACAGTGAATTCCTTGAAGTCTTCAGTTAAACGAATCATTCCACGCTGTTTCGCAGTTTTTAAGTTGTTTTCTAAATAGGGCTCAACTTGAGCTTTACCGTTTAGATACAATTGGTCGTCCACCATCGAAATGACATCTCCTGGTACACCAATCACACGTTTAATGAAATTGACGCCATTTGGTGCAGTGAAAACAATCATATCAAAATTTTCTATTGTGTATATTTTCGCTAATACAACTTTGTCATCTTCTTCAAATGTAGGCATCATCGATTCACCATGAACAGCTACCGGCTCAAACAGAAAATGCCGAGATAGCAAGACAATAAGCACCGTTACTAAAATGACGCGCATCCAGGAAATCGATTCTTTTACTGGATCTGTATACATATTGTCACCTCCTGCTTGTCGTTACTCACTGTATTATAATACGCCTTCAGCTTCGTGCATACTTTCTAGTAGTTGTCATACTGCCTATTGTTCCAAAAGGTCATCAACTTACAAAGGACTCCACCTCATTTTTCTAAGCACAATCATCATGTATATCTGCTATTTCCAAGGACCATACTGGCGTCTGAATCGTCAGACTTTTGAGCCCATCGCAATTTTATGTTACACTCAATAAAAAATGTAGGTGATTAGAATGGTAGGAAGAAATGATCCATGTCCATGCGGCAGTGGCAAAAAATATAAAAAGTGTCACGGGAAACAGCAAACTGTGTCTATCAATGATTTGATTAATGAAGAACTATTCAAAGTACGCCAACAGTTCTTCTCGGAAAACCCAAACCAGACACATATTACTGAGTTCCGTGAATTGCAACAAGAATGGCAGCCACATCTAATGAAATCAATGGCTGAAAACGATGCGCAAGCATTTGTTATTGAGAATTTCCTGTTTATGAAAAAACCCGAATTGTGGGAAGAATTTTTAACAAAACACATTGACCTTGCTCAACGTCCAACAACAAAAGAAGTACTTGGAAATTGGAAAGACGTAAAAGTATTCCTTGGTCAATATGTTAAAGGCGATACTGAGAAAGCTCAGTTTACAGACGTCTTCACTGGTGAAACGCTTGAAATGGCAGACCAGCCTCCAACTGATATGGAAAATGGACAAGGTTTACTGGCTATCCTTCTTCCAGACTCTCGTGTTGGAGAAAAAGGCGTTCTTTTCCTAAATGGCTATTTAACCGTTGTTGGAGAGTTTAGTCCATTCTTCGAACAATTAAAAGCACAAATAGCTGCTGAAAATGCTACGCAAGATGAAAGCTATTTACGCGACAACTATTTACCAATTGTTGAACAAATTGTTAAGTACTCAACAGGCAGCGTAGAAGAAAGCATTCAGCTTTCTCCAGAACATGACGCTGTTATGACTGAACTTGATAAGCATATCGAGCAGGCAGAATTTGATAAAGAAACTGTCGACAACATTACAAGCATTTTAAACAGCTACCTTGTCAGTCAACAGCCGACTGTTCAAAAACCCGAAGCGCTTGTTGCGGGGTATTGGAGATTCTTGCAGGATCACGAACTGATTGAAGGTCCGATGCTTTCTGCAAAAGACTTAAGTGAAAAATTTGGTGTATCTTCTAGCACGATTTTAAAGCGTTCAAAAGAATTTAGCGCATACTTCGAAGAATTGTTAGCCAAAAAATAAAAGTTTATCGTGTGAGATATTCTCTTAACGAAAATTACAAAAAAAAGAGTAGCCTCGGTTACTCTTTTTTTGTGTGTTTTTTTAAGTAATGCATACACCTAGCATCATTTTATTATCAGCTAAACATAATTTAATGGGTTACTCCGATATCAAGATACTTATTTTTATTTCTCTTTAAGAGAAGTTTAAATCATTCTCACTGTTTTTCTGCTTATTTTGTGTTTGTTGATAACCCTAAAGGGAATTATAGAGTCGAATAGCAAAACGCTTGAAAACCCGTTATTCCACATAAACTCTCTAACTACCTAGCCTTATGCACAGTAAAATGGATGTTTCTGTGTGCTATGTGGATAAGATGTTTGAATTTTGTTAATTTTATCATATGAATAGGACTTATTAACATGTGGATAAGTTCTATTGAAAGACACATAAGAGGAGGAATTACATGTTTGAAATTACGCTCACTAGCTTTATTCGAATTGTCACTGTCGGTTTTTTAGCTTACGTGGGACTTATTATCTTACTTCGTGCCTCTGGTAAACGTACATTAACTAAATTAAATGCCTTCGACTTAGTCGTAACTGTTGCTTTAGGTTCAACACTCGCCACCATATTATTAGACAGCAGCATTAGCTTACTTGAAGGAATGACTGCATTTGCGTTACTGATTTCCCTGCAGTATTTACTTACTTTTTTTTCGGTTCACTCCAAATGGGTGAACAACGTCATCAAATCAGAACCACGTTTGCTATTTCTGGATGGAAATTTTTTAAGAAAAGCGATGAAAAAAGAACGAATCAAAGAAATGGAGATTTTACAAGCCATCCGCAATACAGGATTTGGCTCTACCGAAAAAGTAAAAGCAGTCGTTCTCGAAACGGATGGGAGCCTATCCGTTATTAGTAGCGAAACGGGCAACGCATTAGAGAACGTAAATTCTGAAAGTTAATCGAACAAAAAAGGTGTATGGAGTTTAATCCATGCACCTTTTTCTTATGTTCTTGGTGTTTTCACTCTCATTTTTCGGTGTTCGCGTCTTGCAGGTGCTGTGTTAAAAAAGAGTTTTTCTCCTGCAGATTCCGGTAATACGGGTGGGACAGGAGTTGGTTTTCCGTCATCTCCCATTGCAACCATGGTCAAGAAGGATTCCGTTGTTAGCTTTTCTTCACCCGTTTGCAGATTTTTCGACTTTACTCGAACATATACCTCCATCGAAGTTCGGCCGGTTGACGTGACATTTGCTTCGAGTTCGAGTACGTCTCCAACACGTGCTGAAGACAAAAAGTCCACAGAATCGATCGATGCAGTTACAACTACTTGACGGCGTGCATGTTTCATTGCCGTGATCCCTGCAATTTCATCGATATAAGCTAATACTTTGCCACCAAATATGGAGTCCATATGATTGGTATCGGGTGGGAGGACCAACTTTGTTTGGATTGTTCTTGATTCTTTCATTGGTTTTGCTTCCATTTTCATCATTCCTTTCTCTATTGCCCTAACATCAGAAGTTCCCCAAAAACAGTGGGCTTTCCTATATACTATATTGAAATGAGGAGGATGCTTTATGTCAGAGTTATTGAATATTTTAAATACCCCTGAATTCCAATCAAAAACAACTATAAAGCATCAACTTCGGCAACTAGGCATTGTTGCTGGAGATGCGTTAATGGTTCATTCTTCACTGAAGTCCATGGGATGGATCGCTGGAGGTGCTCAGGCGGTCGTTGAAGCGTTGCTTGAAACAATTACAGAAGCAGGCACAATTGTCATGCCTGCGCAGTCTACGGACAACTCAGACCCTAGTTACTGGATGCAGCCACCAGTCCCTGAAAATTGGCATCAGCCAATACGCGAACAGCTTCCTGCTTTCGATCCCCACTTAAGCGGATTACGCGGCATGGGGAAAATTGCAGAATGCTTCCATAGCCATCCTGCAACTATACGTAGCCCTCACCCTTCGCATTCCTTTGCAGCCTATGGAAAACAAGCTGCTGAATGGATGAGTGAACAACCCCTCGAGGACTCTTTCGGGGAAAAATCGCCGCTCGCAAAAATGTTGCAAGTAGATGTGAAAATCTTATTTATTGGTGTTGGCTTTGATTCGTGTACGGCGCTTCACTATGCTGAATTTGTTCAAGAAAACCGACCTACTATACCGCAAGGCGCAGCTGTTTTGAAGGATGGAAAACGCGCTTGGCAAACTTACGACTGTGTGGATATGGATTCAGACCGCTTCCCAGAAATTGCAAAAGCTTTTCCAGGTAATATTTCTGAAGGTTTGCTCGGGCAAGCTGAAACCCGTCTTGTAGATATGAAACCCCTTGTCGAATTTGGAATCGACTGGCTTCGGGAACATCCTATAACGTAACATGCAGAAAATGCCAGTACTCTCTGAGTAACTGGCATTTTTCATGGCGTAATGATGTCGTCCAACAGTCTTTCTAGACGGTTATTATCTTTATTAAAGGAATCGACAAAAGCATTAATAATCTCAGCGGGCTCTGGTACTTTTCCCCAATCCAATCGATAACCCGCATTGAGTACCAACTGGCGCGCAAATTCGCGAACACTGCGTCCATTACCTTCACGAAAAGGATGTAAAGCATTCAATTCTGAAAGAAAATAAGCAAGTCTTGAGATCAGCTGACTTCGCGGTAATTTCTTCAAATAATTTTCCGATTTTAAGTCAGTAAAAATTTTTAGCAACTGTGCTTCTATGTGTTTAGGATGAGCAAAAGAAGAAGAACCTTTGGAAATCATTTCTTGTCTCAATTCTCCAGCAAACGGATAAACGTCCTGAAGGATATATCGGTGGATGGCTAAAAATGCGTTAATATCCAAAAGATTTATCGGTTTCTGCAGTTGAAGTTCCGAAAGACGAAGCAACGAATAAACTTTCTCCAATTCTTTCAGTTTTTCTTCATCTTCTACATGAAATAAATTAATCAATACATCAGTCCCAGAGTAACAATACATGGAAGTGTGCTGATAGTTAGACATCAAACTTCCTTTTGATGGCTTGATGGAATTGTGCTTCCGTCCGTTCACCAGTCAATACCGACCGAACGAAATTTTCATCCTCACTTGTTACTTCAAATCCTTCTGTAACTAAAGAATGCGAAGCGTAGGAAATCGCATGATTGGCTTGTTCGCGAGAAACTCGGTTCACTAATTTCGTCAACTGGATAACCACCTTTCATGCTAAAATTATACCATTTTACTAGCCTACTTTCTATCTTCACCCCTTGTTCCATATGGCTTAAACTAATGATTTCCACTTGTAGACATTCTACAAACTAGCTATGCTTTCGGGCCTACAGGATGTGGGTCATGCAACTGGTGCTTCAGGACAACGCGGTGCCAGTTGCCAAGGGCTCGCGGGAGTCTCTACTACTTTTCTCCATATCTTCTAGTTAACAATGGAAACATAGACAATGCCTTCTTATTCAACAGGTTACCTAGCGCAAGCTGGGCAAAGCGGTGTAGAAAAGTCGGTTTCTTTCATTCAACTTATATGGAGCGGCTTCTCGAATATCAAAAAATTTATAAACAGTAAAAAACCGGATGCATTTGCATCCGGTTTTACTCAAGCTTGTTGCTGTAATTCTTTGGTTTCATCTGAAGTGAAAGCTCTCGATCTCGTTAAAAATCGTTTACCCTCGACTCCTTCCAGCGAGAACATTCCGCCGCGTCCTGGAACGACATCAATGATTAGCTGCGTATGGCTCCAATAGTCAAATTGGTTTTTGTGCATATAGAATTTGCTGTCTCCGATAACTCCCATCAAAATATCCTGATCTCCGATAAACAAGTCACCTTCTGGATAACACATCGGTGAACTGCCGTCACAGCAGCCACCTGATTGATGGAACATAACCGGTCCATGCTTTTCTTTCAGCAATTCAATCAATTCAATAGCAGCATCTGTCGCAATAACGCGTTCGACCATTGCTATCCCTACTTTCTTGGTTCACTGAAACACTTGTAGACTTCCTCTAGAATCAAAAGAATCCTTGTTTATCTTCACTATAGCTAACTAACATATTTTTTGTTTGTTGATAGTGGTTGAGCATCATCAAATGGTTTTCACGGCCAAAGCCTGACATTTTGTATCCACCGAAGGCTGCGTGAGCTGGATATTGGTGGTAGCAGTTTGTCCATACGCGTCCTGCTTGAATGCCACGGCCAAAGCGATAAGCTGTGTTGGTATCACGCGTCCAAATTCCCGAGCCTAATCCGTATAGCGTGTCGTTGGCAATTTCAAGCGCTTCTTCTTTCGTTTTAAAAGTCGTTACGGAAACAACTGGTCCAAAAATCTCTTCTTGGAAAACACGCATTTTGTTATGGCCTTTAAAGACTGTTGGTTGAATATAGAAGCCTTCAGAGTAATCACCCTCTAATTTATTGCGATCGCCTCCTGCAAGAACTTCAGCTCCTTCTTGCTTGCCGATATCTAAGTAGGACAAGATTTTCTCCATTTGTTCTGTGGAAGCCTGTGCTCCCATCATTGTTTCTGGATCAAGTGGATTTCCTGTTTTGATGGCTGCTACGCGCTTTAGTGCACGTTCCATAAACTCATCATAAATGTCTTCTTGAATTAACACACGAGATGGGCATGTACACACTTCGCCTTGATTCAATGCGAACATGACAAATCCTTCGATCGCTTTGTCAAGAAACGCATCGTCTTTGTCCATTACGTCTTTAAAAAAGATATTCGGTGATTTCCCGCCCAGTTCCAGTGTAACTGGAATCAGGTTTTGAGATGCATATTGCATGATCATACGACCTGTAGTCGTTTCACCGGTAAATGCTACTTTACTGATACGCGGACTTGAAGCAAGCGGCTTACCTGTCTCAAGACCAAAGCCGTTAACGATATTCAAGACTCCAGGAGGCAAAATATCCCCAATCAGTTCAGCTAACACTAGAATACTTGCCGGCGTTTGTTCAGCTGGTTTTAATACGACACAGTTACCCGCAGCAAGAGCAGGTGCTAGTTTCCAAACAGCCATTAATATCGGAAAGTTCCATGGGATGATTTGAGCAACAACACCAAGTGGCTCGTGGAAGTGATAAGCTACAGTATCATTGTCAATTTGGCTTAGCGAACCTTCTTGTGCCCGAATAGCTCCAGCAAAATAACGGAAATGATCGATTGCCAGTGGCAGATCGGCGTTCAAAGTTTCACGTACTGCTTTGCCGTTATCCCATGTTTCAGCTACAGCGAGCATTTCTAGGTTTTGCTCCATACGATCTGCAATTTTAAGCAAAGCATTGGCACGTTCAGTAACTGAAGTTTTTCCCCAAGCTTCTTTTGCCGCATGTGCTGCGTCAAGAGCCAGTTCTACGTCTTCTGCAGTGGAACGAGCAATTTCCGTAAACTTCTTACCAGTTACCGGTGAAACATTATCAAAATATTGCCCTTTAACAGGTGCTTTCCACTCTCCATTTATAAAGTTGTCATACTTATCTTTAAATGTAACTTTTGAGCCTTCTGTATTCGGCATTGCGTAGACCATTCCCATTTCTCCCCTTTACTCGTATTACCGTTATGTACGCGCTTACATTATTTCAGCTAACCCAAGGCGCATCAATAACAGCTTCCCTTCTATATTGTCAAACTAATCTAAAAATTGCAACTGTGGAACATCAAATTTTTTTATTCGCTCACGCAGTTGATGTATAATAAGAGCGAGACTAGGAAATATGGAACTGAGAGGAATTTATTATGCGAATCAATAAGTTTTTAAGCGAAACAGGCATTACTTCAAGACGCGGAGCTGATAAGTTCATTGAAGCAGAACGTGTGACGATTAATGGCAAATTAGCCGAACTGGGTAGCCAAGTCGAATCCAACGACGAAGTCCGAGTTGATGGCAAAATCATCGAACAGCCCAAGCAACAATACGTCTATTTGGCATTAAACAAGCCCGTTGGTATTACCAGTACAACAGAACGGCATATTGAAGGAAATATTGTTGACTTCGTTAACCATCCGGAACGTATTTTTCACATAGGACGCTTGGATAAAGATTCAGAAGGGCTTATTCTATTGACTAATGACGGGGATATCGTCAACGAAATTTTACGTGTTGAGAATGAACATGAGAAAGAATACATCGTCAAAGTAGATATGCCGATCACCGAATCCTTTTTAGCAAAAATGGAAGAAGGTGTCGAAATTCTCGATACAAAAACACTTCCAGCAAAAGCTGAAAAGTTGTCTAGTTACACCTTTAAACTAACCTTACGTCAAGGTTTAAATCGCCAAATCCGCCGCATGTGTATAGCGCTTGGCTACGAGGTTCGGAGTTTACAACGAATCCGCATTATCAATATCTTTTTAGAAGATCTGCCTGTTGGAGAATGGCGCGATTTGACTGACGCAGAACGAAACGAGCTATTCAATCAACTCGGTTACACACCAAAACGTTGAGGAGGCTATTAACATGCTGAATATGAAAAGTACACCGAACCATACAGGCGTTAAAGTCAGCGGCGATTACTTCGATTTAGACGAACTCAACGTGGCCATTTACAAAATGATTGGTCAGGAAGACCAGTACTATGGTTACGAAGGATCGCGGATGCGAATCCTTAATGTAGCTTATCAAATTCGCCAAGCTGCTCAAGGTGATCGCAATGTAGATTTTGTTTTTAACGGCCTGCATGAACATACGATGAAACAGCATGGCTTGATCGCTCCCGACAAGAATATTTATTTTTCCACAGAAATACTATGGCCCGAATTAATCTACGCCGCTATCGCTTTGAAGGATTTCGTCAACTTCTATCAAGAAGATAAAAAATTTCCACTGTGGGATGTTCACTTACCGACCATTTTCCGCTTTCAATCCTTGGTCCTCGACTGTCTCCAGGGACACGTGCCAGCTGAAGAATTTGACGTTATCCTAAAAGCCTTTAATCAACCTGCTTCAGTAAATGATTACGCAATTCAATATGTTGACTTACTGAACTTGAAATACATTGGCATGACGAAAGAACAACGTGAAAAAAGTCTGTCCACTATCGCAATGAAAATCGCCGTACAAGATCAAGATTACACGGCCTTCCGCAATCAAGTCATTGCCGCCGCAACACCTTACAAAAAGCCAATACATGAAATCGACATAAAGGCCGAGTACCCAGAAAAATTTGAGTGGTAACAAGAAAAGCAAAGGCTGCCGTGTAGATTCGACAGGCATAAGACGCTCTGGCGAAGTGGCGTTCTTTGCCACACAGCCGGAGTGGCTTATGACCCGAGAATCTGGCTGCCGGAGCTAGACAACAAGAAAAGCAAAGGCTGCCGTGTAGATTCGACAGGCATAAGACGCTCTGGCGAAATGGCGTTCTTTGCCACACAGCCGGAGTGGCTTATGACCCGAGAATCTGGCTGCCGGAGCTAGACAACAAGAAAAGCAAAGGCTGCCATGTAGATTCGACAGGCATAAGACGCTCTGGCGAAGTGGCGTTCTTTGCCACACAGCCGGAGTGGCTTATGACCCGAGAATCTGGCTGCCGGAGCTAGACAACAAGAAAAGCAAAGGCTGCCGTGTAGATTCGACAGGCATAAGACGCTCTGGCGAAGTGGCGTTCTTTGCCACACAGCCGGAGTGGCTTATGACCCGAGAATCTGGCTGCCGGAGCTAGACAACAAGAAAAGTAAAGGCTGCCGTGTAGATTCGACAGGCATAAGACGCTCTGGCGAAGTGGCGTTCTTTGCCACACAGCCGGAGTGGCTTGTGACCCGAGAATCTGGCTGCCGGAGCTAGACAACAAGAAAAGCAAAGGCTGCCATGTAGATTCGACAGGCATAAGACGCTCTGGCGAAGTGGCGTTCTTTGCCACACAGCCGGAGTGGCTTATGACCCGAGAATCTGGCTGCCGGAGCTAGACAACAAGAAAAGCAAAGGCTGCCATGTAGATTCGACAGATATAATGGAATTATAAGAAGCCTAAATCTAAAAAAGTAAAAAGCTCACGCTAACGATGCGTGAGCTTTTTTCATTGGTTAATTTGCAGAACCAACAAATCGCTTGGTTCAATAGCTAGCAAACTGTGTTTTTCTTTTGGACTCATATGCAGAATATTTTCAGGTGTTACGACTACCGTCTCACCTTCTACACTAAACGAAACTTTACCACTCCGTACGATAATGATGACATCAGCCACTGAATCATGTTCTGCAATGTTTTCACCTGTTTGTAATTGCATATTCACAACCTTAGTATTGCCAAAACTTAAGGCTTTTTGGACATGCTTGTTTTTTTCACCTAATAGATTAGGCGTTCCAATCATTTCCATTTATATCACCTCGCTCCCTTTTCTACCTATATACCCGTTATAACCAAAAAGTGTATTTCCTATTGGTTAAGCAATAGGAAATACACTTTTTCAATTTACTTACCTAACATTTCATCTACCTTGTCCTGATTGTTGTCAATCCATTCTTGTGCAACTGTTTCAGGATCGTCACCTTCTTCAATCTTCACAATCATTTCTTCCACATCATCAATTGAAATACTCCAGTTACTTAAGAATTCATAAGCTTCTGGTGCATTCCCTTTTAATTCATTGTTCGTGATGACTTCAACAGAAGAGGTTTCGAAAAATCCTTTTTCATTCGTCAACACTTTTAAGTCAAATTTGTTGAACATAGTATGTGGTCTCCAGCCATAAAAGACAACCGGTTCTTCATCAGCCATCATTTTTTGAGCCTGAGCTAGCATACCGCCCTCTGAAGAATTTACTTGTGTCATATCAAATTCATAGGCTTCAAGAATTTCGTTACTTTCAATCGTTGCTCCTGCCCCTGCTTCAATGCCATAAAAATTATTGCCAAATTCAGCTTCGCGACCTTTTAAGTCTTCAACAGTATTGATATCTTCCATGTAAGTAGGAACCGTCCAGCCTGTTTCTCCATCCGGATAGCTTACAGAAGTACTTGAAATGGTGTCTTCGTATTTATCAAGATATGTTTGGTGGATCGGTACCCATGCATCCATAAATACATCAAGATCTCCACGAGACAAGCCCGTATAAACGCTACCTGCATCTGCACTTGTTTCAACAACTTCATAGCCCATATCTTTTAAGATCAAACCAGCAATTTTTGTTGGTGGTACAGTACTGGTCCACGGAGTTACACCGAAAGTGATTGTTTTTTGTTCGGCACCTTCTGCTTTTCCTGTTTCTTCTTTATCAGAACCACAAGCGGCTAATACTGCAACCATTAATGCAATCATTGTTACAAATAAAATCTTTTTCATCATTCATTTCCCCTTTTATTTTTTATTTTTTTGAACCAATCCTTGAGTAATGCGATCCATTACAATAGCTAACACAACGATACCTAAACCGCCTGTCAGGCCAAGTCCCACATTTACCGTAGAGATTCCTTCAAGAACTACTGAACCAAGTCCAGGTGCTCCAATCATTGAAGCAATAACTGCCATTGATAAGGCCAGCATCATCGTCTGATTGATTCCTGCCATAATTGAAGGCATTGCTAAAGGTAACTGTACTTTATAAAGCAGTTGCCATTTAGTCGAACCAAAAGCTCTTGACGCTTCGACAACATCCGCAGGAACCTGCTGAATACCGAGCGTTGTCATCCGTACTGCTGGTGGTGTAGCAAATACGAAAGTAGCAATTACGGCCGGAACATTTCCAAGCCCGAATAAAAGAATAGCCGGTATTAAATAAACAAAACTTGGCAAAGTCTGCATAAAATCCAAAATCGGGCGAACAATGCTAGCCATCGTTTTGTTGGTAGCTGCTAATATTCCAAGTGGAATACCGATAATGATGGATATCAACGTAGAAACGATAACGATGGATACCGTCTGCATTGCTGCTTCCCACAAATCAACAGATCCCAGATATAAACTCCCAAGCAAAGCGAACAACGCCAGTCCTTTACCAGAGAATTTCCAAGCAATTAATACAAGAATTAGCACAAGCACTTCTGGAGGAGCTGCAATCAAAAAATCCGTTACACCATCGACAAAAGTACGAAGGCTATTGCTAATACTATCGAAAAAATCACCTGTGACCGGTAATAGCCAATCATCTACAAATCGATTTGTCCATTCTTCAAGAGGCAATGTGAAATAATTCATGAGCTAGTCACCTCACCTTTCCCTAACACTAAGCCGGAAAGAATAGAAACACGTGATACGATGCCAAGTAACTTTCCGTTCTCTATTACTGCCAGTGGATATTTCGCTTCGACAGCCACACCAAAGAGGTCATTTAAAGGGGTATCTGGAGAAATTTCGTGAATATCTTTAATTAATACCGTTTCAATTGCCAATTCTTTTTTATAAGCATTGATGGCATTGTCGATTGTTAACAAACCTTTGAAATTTTTCTCCTTATCAACTACAAAAATACTTGAAACTCCGGCATCTTCCATTTTGCGGACAGCAGCTAACGCACCGCTTTTATCCATCATGTGAACAGCTGGCTTTTTCATAACATGAGAAGCCATAAGAACTTTGGAGCGATCTACATCTTTAACGAAATTTGACACATATTCATTCGCAGGATTTTCTAAAATTTCATCCGCTGTTCCTACCTGAACAATTTCACCGTTTTTCATAATAGCGATTCGGTCTCCAAGTTTTAACGCTTCATCCAAATCGTGTGTAATAAACAAAATGGTTTTCCCTAATTTGTTCTGCAGATTTAACAGTTCGTCCTGCATTTCTTTACGGATTAATGGATCTAGCGCACTGAATGCCTCATCCATTAAAAGAATATCCGAATCATTAGCGAGTGCACGCGCAAGACCGACGCGCTGCTGCATTCCACCACTCAGCTCTTTTGGGTAACTGTTTTCATACCCATGCAAACCAACATCTTCAATTGATTGTTGAGCGCGCTTGTTGCGTTCTTCTTTTTTGACTCCTTGAATTTCAAGACCATAAGCTACATTTTGTAAAACAGTTCGATGTGGAAACAATCCGAATTGCTGAAATACCATGCCTAGCTTTTTCCGTCTCGTTTCAATCAGTTTGTTTTTTCCCATTTCCACAATATTTTCGCCATCAATTAGCACTTCACCTGAAGTCGGCTCGATTAATCTGTTTACTAAACGGATTAATGTAGATTTCCCACTTCCTGACAATCCCATAATAACAAAAAACTCACCTGCTTCTACCGAGAAAGAAGCTTGATTAACCCCCACAGTCATTCCAGTTTCTGCTAAAATATCATCTTTTTGTTCACCGTTCATAAGTCTTTTCAATCCTTGTTGCGGATGAGAGCCAAAAATTTTTGTTAGGTTATTTACTTCTATCTTTTTCATCAACATACCCCTTAATTTTTTGTTTCAGATGATCATCGAAAGCCAATCTTTCTGCCTGCTTGTTCTGGTACCGGTTGTTCTTTTTGTTGTGTTCTTAGCACTTCTATTGCTATTGCTATCGTTTCTGGAAACGGTGTAGGTTTTCCTAGTACAGAATCCATTCCCATCCACATTTGTTCACTTGTCGCGACCAAGTCACCAACTGAGTTATTCATTGTCAAAAAGACATGTAATCTTTTCGCATCACAATTCAGCAGCTTCACCCTAATTGCTAAGCTATCGTGTTCATGGACTTCCTTTAAGTAGCATAAATGTGTTTCTAGCGTGAAGATCGTGTAATTTAGTTGGGTTCGAACATTTTCAGTCAAGCCCAGGAATCCGATAAAGCTATCCGTTGCTTGGCTAAATACTTTTGCATAGGCCGCATCATTCATATGACCATTGTAATCAACCCATTCACTTTGAACTTTTTCTTCATATAGAAAGGTCGAACGTGCCACACCTCTTCCCCCTTCCCAATAATCTATTTTTCAACTACTAGTTTTTTAGTTGCTGTAGTTTCTGGCCAATAAGATTCAACCAAACTTAGTAGCTCAACTAAAAATTCGTTGCGTTTATTTTCTAACTCACCAATCGTTACGTCACCTGCATGGCTTTCGCATCCTGAAATAACTTTTTCTTTTAATTCATCCGTTAGTTCAGGGGCCTCTAGTTTGGTCCAAGGTAGTTTTAGTGCAGGACCAAATTGTTCAAGCATGTGACGCATTCCTTTTTCGCCGCCAGCAAGATGGAATGTTAAGAATGGTCCCATTTGAGCCCAACGCAAGCCTGCTCCATAAATGATAGCAGCATCTACTTCTTCAGTAGTTGCAACTCCGTCATTTACCAGATGCAATGCTTCTCGCCACAATGCTTCCATCAACCGATCTGCCAAATGACCTTCGATTTCCTTTTGAATAATCAACGGCTTCATCCCTATACTTTCATAAAAGCTTTTAGCACGATCCATAACGAGTTGATCCGTTTTCTTACCTGCTACTAGTTCAACCAAAGGCAATATGTAAACTGGATTAAAAGGATGTGCTACGATCAGGCGTTCAGGATGTGCTAAACCTTCCTGCAAAACACTCGGCATAATACCTGAAGTGCTCGACCCAATAATAGCGCTTTTCTTAGCATGTGCATCAATACTTGCCAATACGGCTTTTTTCAAGTCTTCTCGTTCTGGCACATTTTCTTGGATTAAATCAGCATCACAAACGGCTTTTTCAATAGTCGGCATAAATGCGAGACGGTTTCGATCCGCACCTTCTGCTAAGCCTATCTTCTCTAAAGATGGCCATGCCTGTGCTACGGCTTTTTGGGTCCGCTGCTCTGCACCTTCAGAAGGGTCAAATGCGATGACGTCATAGCCTTGAGCTAAAAAGCGAGCTATCCAACCATTACCGATTACACCTGTCCCAATTACCGCCACTTGGTTTATCTGTTGCAGATTATTCCCCATTATTTCTCACCTCTATAAGGATTTCTCAAGTTGAAGTGGATACGCGCTTCTTGCGGCGTCATCACTTCTACATGTGCAGCGTGCAGCTTTGTTACCGCTTGGTCAACAAGTTGTTCGTTGCGTGCAAAAATTCCCTTTCCTAAATAAAGATTATCTTCAAGTCCCACACGAACATTTCCACCGTTTTGTGCGGCCATTTCCAAAATCGGCATTTGCATCCGTCCGATACCAAAAGCTGACCAATGAGCATTGTCTGGAAGACGATTTTTCATGTACAACATCGTTTCTTCGTCAGCTTCTGCTCCCCACGGAATGCCCAGACAGAATTGGAACATCGGATCCCCATCAACTAGACCTTCTGCTATTAATTGCTTGGCGAACCGAAGATGTCCCGTATCGAAACACTCAAGCTCTGGCTTCACGCCGCTTTGTTGTATAAGCCTTGCCTGTTCACGTAGCCAACGAGTTGGGCTCATATAAACCATATCGCCAAAGTTGACACTTCCACAATCTAACGTACACATTTCTGGAAGCAAACTGCCTATTGGCTCGTGTCGTTCTTCAGGCGTTTGCATATCTGTACCTTCTGCGCCCATTGAAGGGTTTGACAGATTAGGGATAAAGTCTCCTCCACCACCAGATGTAATATTGATTATTACGTCTGTTTCAGATTCACGAATACGTTCAATAATTTCTCGGTAATGATCTAGACTATGGCTAATACCACCTGTTTTAGGATTACGTGCATGAACATGTGCAACAGTTGCGCCTGCTTTTGCAGACTCAATTGCAGAGTCTGCTATTTCTTTGGGTGTCACAGGAACATATTGATTTTTCCCTGCTGTATCCCCAGCTCCCGTCACGGCTACTGTTAATAAAACTTTTTGTGTCATATAATCTCTCCCTATTTGATCTTTAGGTATGTACTCTAAGTTAAATTACTTTTTATTCCATATAACCAATTAAGTGTTTTTTATATTTTAAACTGTACCATCCAGACGGTATTGTTTCAAGGCGATTTCCCTCGTAAACGTCTTAACTAGTCTATAGAAAACTCCTTCATCCTAGACGCGGCTTGGCTTTAACCCATTATTAAAAAAATTTAAAAAAATCACACCATTTTGTTAAATGGTGTGATTTTTATTATTCATCTATCCAATTTTTTAACTTCATATAAATTTCCTGCTTTTTTTCTTCACCTAAATAATGTATATCAAAAAGTTCAGACAACCAAATTCCATCTGTCGCTAAACGAATAATAGTAGCTTTAATAGGATCAATACCATCGCCTTCAATTTCATCTTGCCATTCATTATAGAGGTCACGAATTGGATCCAACAAATCAGAATTCACAGCTTTAGCGGCTAATAAACCCGCATGCATTTCTTTATTTGGGTATGGATTATTAAAAGTTACATCAGCGTATGCGCGAATCCATTTCCCTTTTTCTTTGGATGATTCTTCTACTGAAGTTGCAATTTTATGACGGTAATTTTCAGCTAAGTGGTCTACCATTCCTTTGACTAAAGCTTCTTTTGAGGGAAAATGATAAAGCAATCCACCTTTACTAACTCCAGCTTCAATAGCCGCTGCTTCTAACGTCAAATTAAAAATGCCCCGTTCACTGACTATTTTGGACGCTGCATGAAGAATTTCAATTTTTCTGGTTGCTCTAGCCATATGCATCTCCTCTATCAGAATAGATTTTGTTATAACTATACTCCCCGGACGGTTTTTTTTCAAATTATTTTCTAGTTTTACAAGCAATCAAGAAACAGAGCATTCGTTACATGTGTTTGACAATTGATAAATGTTGCCTTTCATCAACTAATCTATTATTTAAAGAAAAAAATCGACTCCATGAAGAATCGATTTTTTTAGCTTTTAGTCTATTTTGGAAATGTTAACGATCGCATTTTCTGCGTGCTGGGTTTTTAAAACGTCTTTTGCAGCTAGGTCGCATAAAGAGACTATGCCAATTACATGTTCATCTGCAACAATCGGTAGCCGATGAATCTTATGTGCGGCCATCAACTCAGCTGCTTCTTCGATTGTTAACTTTGCCGTTCCAGTAATAACTTCTGCCGATAAGATTTCCGATATGGGCGCATCATTCGGAATTTGTTCAGCCATTCCTCGAATGACAATATCCCTATCTGTAACGATGCCGACTAGACGGCCTTCTTCACAAATAGGAATAGACCCTACATTGATTTCCCGCATCTTCGAGGCAACTTCTTGAAGCGTTGATTCAGGTTTACATGTTTCGACATCAACCGTCATGATTTCTTCGATTTTCATCCCTTCTGCCTCCTTAAACGATTTTATTACTATACCTTAGCCTTTTTGGAAGCTAGCAAACATCAATTGTGAAAACAAAGAAGGAATCGGTTCATTTGAACCGATTCCTTCTTATTTCGCATAGTATTTTCAACCTATTTGCTAGCCTTGCTATTCAACTAGCTGAATAAATTGTTTTGTCCGTTCGTTTTGCGGATTTTCAAAGAAGTTTTTGGGATCTGCCGATTCAATAATTGTTCCTTTATCAATCATAATAATACGATCCGCTACTTCTTTAGCGAATTTCATCTCATGAGTCACAACAACCATCGTCATTCCTTCTTCAGCTAGTTGTTTCATAACTTGAAGCACTTCTCCAACTAACTCTGGATCTAGTGCTGAAGTTGGTTCGTCAAAAAGCATGACTTTTGGTTCCATCGCAAGTGACCGCGCAATGGCAACACGCTGTTTTTGTCCGCCCGATAGTTTGCTTGGATAGACATTTGCTTTATCTTCCAACCCTACTTTTTTCAACAATTCCATACCTAAAGCTCTCGCTTTTTCCTTTTTCATCTTTTTAACAGTGATCGGTGCTTCAATTACATTTTCCAATACCGTCTTATGAGGAAATAAGTTGAAATGTTGGAACACCATGCCGACTTCAGCGCGAATGTTCGTTAAGTTGTCTTTTTTCGTATTTACCATATGACCATCAATGGTAATTTTTCCATCATTAATCATCTCAAGAAAGTTAAAGCATCTGAGAAGTGTACTTTTACCAGAGCCACTGACTCCAACAAGGACAACCACTTCTTGGGGCTTTACGTGAAGGTCTACCCCTTTTAACACCTCGAGGTCACCAAAAGATTTATGAATGTTTTCTCCAATAATCATGTGTGTTCCCCCTTAGGCTTTATCGACATCGAGTTTATTTTCATACCAACGCAATAGGTACGTGAAAATCATTACTAGTACCAAGTAATAAAGTGCAACAACTAAGAAAGATTCAAAAGGTTGGAAAGACTGTGCTGCTTCACGGTTTGCGAGCGCAAAAATTTCCGATACCCCAATAATATAAACAAGAGATGAATCTTTTAATGTGATGATAAACTGGTTGCCAAGTGGCGGAATTGAGCGACGCAACGCCTGTGGAAATACAATCCGTTGCATCGTTTGTTTCCGGTTCATCCCGAGCGACATACTCGCTTCACGCTGACCAGGGTCAACGCCTTGAATCGCGCCGCGGAAAATTTCGGCAATATAGGCCCCGTTGTGAATACCTAAAGCAATTGCACCTGCCCAGAAATTATCCATCGTATAAATTTCCACTATACCAAAGTACAAGAACATAATTTGAACGATTAACGGTGTACCTCGGATAATGGTGATATAGACATTCGCAATGCCCTGTAAAATTTTCGATCCTGAAATTTTCATCAATGCAAAAACTAAACCAATCACCGTACCTAGAATAACACCAATCGCAGTCAATTGAAGCGTGACAACGGTTGCTCTCAGAAATCCTGGATAGGTCCGCATGAACACTTCATAGACTGTTGAAAATAACTCTAACATAGACACCACTCCTCCTTATCCCAAATGATTACTTGAGGATTTCTACCCCTTCAAGATCTACATCAAGGAGGTTACGGCCAAACCACTTATCTGAAATCTCTTCGTATGTGCCATTTTCAACGATTGCAGCTAGTGCTTCGTTTACTGCAGCTAATAGTTCTTCGTCTTCTTTGTTAATTGCAACTGCTGCTTGTTCAATCCATAATGGATCTCCTACCATTTCGACTTCAAGTCCAGCGTTTTGTGCTTCAAATCCTACTACATCGGCAGTGATAACTGCGTCTAAACGGCCTTCAATCGCCAAATCTTGCAATGCGACAACATCACTATTGTAATACTGGATATCGTCTGTGTATTTTTGTGCAGCTGTGTCGTAGGTGCTTTGTCCGACAACGCCAATTTTCGCACCTTCAAGATCGGCTTCAGATGTAATTTCTGTATTGCCTGCTCTAGTGAAAATCACACCACCTGAGTAGTAGTAAGGATCAGAGAATGAAACTTGTTTTTCACGCTCTTCTGTAATCGCCATCGATCCGATAATTGCATCGAAACGATTTGTCGTCAAGCCTTGAAGAATGGTTTCCCAAGGTGTTGTAACCGGATTTGGTTCTAGTCCCATTTCTTCTGAAAGTGCGTTACTAATATCAATATCAAATCCCGTCAAGTCGCCACCTTCTGTAAAGTTGAATGGCTTATAAAGACCACTCGATGCCGTAGTAAATTTCCCTTCTTCAACCAATTTCAAATCGCTGCTTCCGCCTTCTGTGTTTGATCCTTCTTCCGAACTAGTTGAGTCGTCTCCTCCACAAGCTGCCAATAGCATTCCCGCAGAAAAAATTACGCTTAAAAATGATAATTTCTTTTTCATTTTGCTCTCCCCTTTTCGTTTATAGTTGACCAAATCGCCAAGGCGTTCCGGAAATTCCCAGTAAATTGAATACGATTAAATAAAAAGATTTCGATCTTTATAGACTGCTTCCACTTTTGCTAAATTACCATTCACTTTTGCATGCTCCTTAACGTAAACAAACCGCATGATCGAAGTTAAAAGTGCATGGACAGAAGTATACGAATCAATATTCAAATTTGAATTAACGGATACAGTCAGTGCGTAGTCTGCATAAGACATCGCTGGAGAATCATTTGAATCAGTCAAAATGATAACTTCAGCTCCTTGTGCTTTAGCAGTTTTTAATGTATCGATAACCATTCGGGTATATCGCGGAAAAACAAAGGCAATTACCAAATCTCCTTTTTTCAATTTCGATAGCTGCGTATAGTATTCTCCAGTCGAAGGATACATTGTTTCCGTATGACCAAGTACCAGGTTCAGCCAATTAGCGAACCAATGGGCTATCCCATAATCAAAAAAATTGCCAGTTACATAAATCTGATCTGCTTGACTGATTTTGTCGACAACTTGAAGCAGTTTCTCCTCATTTATCGATTTCTTCAGTTTGACGATACTCAAAATGTCTGCGTCCAGTAAATTCTCCAAAAAAGACTGATCATCAACAGGTTCTGGGGTATTCTGCTCCGCTTTCTCCAGACGTTCTTCAGCTAGTTTCCGCTGCACAACTTGTTGAAATTCTGCATATCCCTTGTATCCAAGTTTTTGCGTCCACCTAATTACCGTCGATTCACTGACATTGACTCGCTTGCCGACTTCAAGAGCAGTAGAAAATGCTAAGAAAATAGGCTCTTTGAAAAACAAATCACCCACCTTTTTTTGGCCTGAACTAAAATCTGGATAAGAATTAGAAATACTTCGCAGTAAATCCTGCATATTTAACGCCTCCACTTGAAGAACACACTCATTTACTCTCTAAAGTATACTATCATGCAGGAAAACCTGCAATAGTTTACAGAAAATTCTACAGAAATTATTTTCTCAGATTATTTATAAACATGCATAAATAGCCGCCCGCAAAGGAATAGATACACTCATTCAAAACAAAAAATTTAGTTTTTTTTAGTTTGATTGCTTACATCAGTTTTGCGAAAACAACAGTTGATACAAGATAAAAAGTGGAATAGCATTCGCTTTAATGCCAAAAAGGCCTAGATTATTGTTTTAAAGGTTCGTTTACAGAATAGTTATATCAGAGCAATGTCCCTGACAAATAACTATTATGTCTAATTATCCTCTTCAAAGATTAGGCTTCTTTAGACAATTCATAGGAAAAATCCACTGCTCTTTTCTATCTAGCATCGGTTCTTTTCGTATTTCTCTTTCTCTCCTGTATAATATTTGTATAAGTCATTTTATTGAGGGGCTGTTTATCGTGTGGGAAAATCGGATATTTAAACTTTTTATCTTTTGGTATGTTTGCGGCATCATTTTACTCGGCTTTGACATTTTGCCATCTTGGCTTGAATGGGCCAATGCATTCTTTTTGATTTTAGCTGGTACATTAGGCTTTTTGTATTTCCTTAAACGTTTTGGTGTTGTTGGTGGTTCTGTGCTCGGCGTCTTTGTATTCTTTTCAACATTTATTGTGGAATGGGCAGGTTCGGACAGTGGGTTCTTATTTGGTTCTTATGATTACACAGATCGTTTTGCCCCCAATGTATTCGGTGTTCCAATTGCCATAGGTTTCGCTTGGTTAATGGTCATGGCAACCACCCATGTCGTAGCGCGTTGGATTGTTCCGAGCGGTGGCTTAGTGTATGCCATTGTTGGAGGCATTGGGGCTGTAATTATTGACTTGATTATTGATCCAGTAGCCTATCAAATAAAACAATATTGGATTTGGGCTGATACCGGACTCTATTATGATATTCCTTGGACTAATTTCTTTGGTTGGTTTGTCGTAGCATTCGTTCTTCATCTGATTATCGACTTGATGATGAAAAAACGAAAGATGATCATTACTAGCAACTTAGCTGAAAAACGGATGGTTCTTCTCTATGTATTGATGATTGCCATGTTCGTCATGCTTGGCGCAATCGGTGGTTTAACCTTAGCTGCTATTTTAACCACTTGCTTGACTGCTGCGATTGTCTTGCTTGCTTGGAAGAGGAAACCTGTATGATTAGCGCGAAGAAATCGGCTTTATTTGAGGCAGGATTCACGATGTATTTGGCGCCGCTCATCCGGTTTTCCTTTTCTCGGATACTTGGACAAGGAGTAAAGCCGATACCGGATAAGCCCGTTTTGTTTATTGCTAACCATAGTTCTTGGTGGGACGGACTTGTTTTTTTCTACTTAAACCGTACAGTCTGGCATCACGATATTCATATGATGATGCACGAAGAAGGGCTTAAAAAACATTCTTTTTTTCGCTACCTTGGAGCATTTTCTATTAATCGTCAAAAGCCCAAAGAAATTTTGACTTCGCTTCAATACGCTGAAGCATTACTAAAGCAAGGAAAGTCCGTCGTTCTTTTTCCTCAAGGCGATGAATTTCATCTCGAAACAAGGCCACTCGCTTTTCAAGCAGGAGCCGCTTACTTAATAGAACATTGTCCAGAAGTCCCTATTGTGCCACTCAGTTTCTATTACTCTTTTGGACATCAGCAAAAACCCGAGCTGTGGATTCAACAGCACCAACCGATACGAGCGAGTACGCTTGAACATATGACACGCAAAGAAAAAACGCTTTATCTTCAACAACTTTCCACAGAACAACTTGATTCCTTAAGAAATACAGTAATCAGCGAAAACAGCGAAACATTTTATTCTCTCGGAAGAAGAAGAAAATGATGATGGCTAGCTATATCGGAATCCATTTATTTTTCCTAGCCTGGATTATTATCAATCGTTTGTTTCTTCCAGCTCTGTCTAAACATCCAAAACTTTCAGCTGAGCCTTTGGTATCCGTTTTAGTTCCCATGAGAAACGAGGAGCGCAATGTTGAAATTCTTATAAAATCCTTAAAGAATTCCTCTTACAGCCGTATGGAATTTATTGTCCTAAATGATCAATCGACGGATGGCACGCAAAGGGAGTTGGAGCGCACAATCGCTGGTGACGACCGTTTCACTATTTTACAAGGCAACGAATTGCCTGTAGGTTGGGTTGGAAAGGTGCACGCTTGTCACCAATTGCAACTCGCCGCTTCTGGAAACTATTTACTGTTTGTCGATGCTGACGTTCGTTTTCGTCCACAAGCCATTGAGCAGTCACTGGCGTTAATGCAGCGAAAAGGTACGCAACTGCTCACTGGCTTTCCGGCTTTTGATGTCACTCCTTTTCTAAGTAAGCTTCTCGTACCGATGCTACATTTTGTAATTTTATTCCACTTGCCGATTGCACTGGCCAATTACACTAAATTCAAAGCGGCTACAGCAGCTAACGGCATGTGGATGATGTTTGAAAGAACCAGTTACGAAAAAATTGGCGGACATGCTGCTGTTCGTGATTCGCTAGTCGAGGATGTTCATATCGCACGTCAAGTAAAAGCTCACGGCTTTAGTGTGGTGTTAGCGAATATTACGATGTCAGTAAAATGTCGAATGTATGAGACGAACGCTGAAGTGTGGGAAGGATTTCTTAAAAATAGCTATGCAGGAATCGGTCGCTCTCCGCTAATGGCCTTCTTTCTTATCTTATTTTATTCGATATTTTACGTTCTCCCTCCATTTTTAGCTATTTACGGCGGATTGAGTGGCTCTTACTGGTGGATTGCCCCTTACGCGTTGACAGTTGTTCAGCGCTGGTACGTAGACATGGTCACCAACCAACGTTGGTACTTGTCTTTCCTGATTCCCCTTCAAGCAGCAGCTATGCTTGCCGTATTGGTGGAATCGATGCGAAAATCCTTGAAAAAACAGCCTTATTCGTGGAAAGGAAGGCATTATTCATGAAAAAAATCGTTATAGTCGGTGGCGGATTGGGTGGACTTTCTTCCGCAGTAACGCTTGCCCATGCAGGGTTCGATGTAGAACTTTTTGAAAAAAACAATCATCTTGGTGGCAAACTTATGCCCGTTAAACTGGGAAGTTATCATTTTGACTTTGGTCCAAATACTATCACAATGCCAGATGTCTTCAATAGTGTCATCTCACAGACTGGCGAAAGTCCACAAGATTACCTGAACTTCATTCCGTTAGAAGTTCATACTCGCAATCATTTCCCTGATGGTCGTGCATTTGACTTTACTAACGATCAACAACAAATGATTTACCAGCTTCAAAGCTTTGACCCTGTAGCCGCTGAAAAATACAAGGCTTTCATAAAAGAAATCAGTCGCTTATATGCATTGTCAAAGCGCTATTTCTTTCCGGTAACGTTCCAATCCTGGCGTGATTATTTATCACCTTCTCTTGGCTTTGCGCTTTTACAAGTACGCCCAGCAGAGTCCATGCATCATTTTTTCCAGCGCTACTTCACCGACCCTTACTTAGTTCAAGCATTTGACCGCTATGCCACATATATTGGTTCTTCACCTTACCGGGCACCCGCCACTTTTTCCATGATCGCCTATTTGGAATTGGTTGAAGGTGTCTACTATACAAAAGGTGGAAATACCGGAATTGCGGATGCTTTTGCTGCTGTTGCTAGAAAATCAGGTGCTCGATTGCATACCGGTACAGAGGTTGCAAAAATAGTAACAGCTGATAAAAAAGCAGTTGGCATTGAACTTGCAGATGGTACCCACGTTGCTGCTGATTTGGTTATTTTAAATGGAGACTTATTATCAGCGTTTCCCGCTTTAGTTGAAGAAGCAAAACGTCCTTCTTTATCCGATGCGAAAGTGGCAGCTTTCGAACCATCAATATCGGCATTCGTTATAACTGTCGGTTTAACTAAACGACTCGATATTTTGAAGCACCACAATGTTTTTTTCTCATCGAATTATCAAAAAGAGTTTAGCGATTTATTTGAGGCTTCTGCATATAGCGACGAACCCACTGTCTATATTAGCAACTCGTCCTATACGGATTCTTCCGTTTCACCAGATGGCGACAACCTGTTTATCTTAGTCAATGCACCTGCACTGACTAAACAAGGACATCTTCAAATTGATCCTGAAGCTTACAAGGAACGTATTTATGACTTCTTGTTCAGCTATGGCGTCGACATTCGTAGCTATTTAGCAGAAGAAAAAATTTTCACCCCTACTTTTATTCGTGAAAAATTCGGTTCATTCCGCGGAGCTTTGTACGGTCCTTCTTCCAATAAGCGAAAAGATGCCTTTTTGCGCCCCGCTAATGCTAGTCGTGATATTCAAAATCTCTATTTCGTCGGTGGAAGTACTCATCCCGGCGGTGGATCGCCAATGGTTGTGTTAAGCGGACTGAACGTCGCCGAAAAAATCATTTCAGCTTCTAAAAAAAGGGTTTCGTTAAAGTGACATACCTGCATAACCTAAAGATAAAAAAAGACACGTAAACACAAGGTAAAAACTTGTGTTTACGTGTCTTTTTTCTAGAGAATTTATCTAGTTCGTTCATAGCGTCACTATGAGCCTGATTTCCCTATGGCCTCATCGCTGCCTGTTTCATTAAAAGAAACTACACTACATGTTTGGTTGCAAGTCATTGTCTTCATGATTTGCGCTCTCTTTCAATCGATGACTCCTGCTGTGCGGCAAAGTGCGCCGCTTCGCCAGATCGTCTTATGCCCGGCAGAGCTACACGGGTGCTTGCGCTTTTCTTTTTACAAGCAAGCTAGGATTGCTTGTTTTGATTTGTCTGGTACGTAATGCTTTTCGCTGAAGACATTGTATTCTTTCAAGCGGATGGTCGAAAGGATTTCCCGGTATACGAGTGCTGCCCCTTTGACTGGAACTCTTGAAGACAATGGGTAGTCTTGAATTGTTTCAAACGCTTTTTTATAATGAAATTCAGCTTCGTCTGCTAAGCATTCCCAAACAGCAATAAATTGCGGACTCACAATTCCAGATCGCAGCTCCTCTTCGTCCAGTTCGTATTTATGCATAATTTCTTCCGGCAAATAGATTCTACCCATCTCTAGATCCTCTCCGATATCACGGAGAATATTGGTTATCTGCATAGCATAGCCAAGAGAAATAGCACCTTCTTTTAGAACGGCTGTTTTACCTGGCGCCAAAATTGGCAGCAGCATCAGTCCGACTGTACTTGCCACGTGATAACTGTAGTTCAACAGTTCTTCCATCGTTCGGTAGCGGTTGATCGTCAAATCCATTTCTTGCCCCGTGATCAACCCTAAAAATGCCTCGACATCCATTTCATAATTTTCGAATACGTGAGCAAGCGCCACCCACATCGGATTTTCAGAATCATAAACGCCTTCTATGAATTCATTAAAATCGTGCTTGAATTGCTCGAGCTCTTCTTTTGAATTTAGTCCTTCGTCGACAATGTCGTCAACTGTACGGCAAAACGTATAAACGGCCCAGACAGCTTTACGCTTTTCCTTTGGCAATAAAGAAAAAGCTTTATAAAAACTTTTCGAATGCATAGCAATAACTTTTTCACAGGAGGTATAAGCATCTTTTAAGTCCATCATGCGTTGCCCCTTTCCTTTGCAAAATCGCTTTGTATTTGCTCTGCTAGCAGTTTTGCACCTTGCATGACAATCGGTATTCCTCCTCCTGGATGAACTGAGGCACCAACTGCATACAAATGATCTGTCTTAAATGGTTTGACTTGAGGACGAAAAACGCCTGACTGGAACAAAGTCGGACCGATTCCAAAACTGCCTCCTTTAAACAAACCAAAAGCTTCTGCTTCTTTAGGCGTCCGAATTTCCATCCACTCGACTGCTTCTCGGAAATTTGGAAAAGCTAACTTCTCCATGCGATCAATAATTTTGTCAATCCAGACGCTATCGTTTGCCCAGTCGATATCTGTTCCTGAAGGTACTGGAACCAATACATAAAGAACACCTTTACCTTCTGGAGCCAACGAATCATCTATTTTCGATGGATGGAAGGTGTAGATGGCCGGATTTTCCGTTTTCTGCTTTTTCACGAATACATCATCCATATGATCTTCATAGCTATCACCCATGAAAAATTGATGCACATTGCCTTCTTCATAAACCTTATTTAGTCCAAAATACAACAAGACACATCCTGAAGAAGCTGTGTACTTTCGTTTTTTCTGCGCTGGCACTATTTTTTCGATACCTGGAAAATCACCGTTATAAACAATCGCGTCAAATGCTTCAAAGCCTTCTGCCGTCTCAATTCCTTTTGCTTGCTGATTTTCTGTGACGATTTGTTGTACTGAACTCTCTGTTTTAATCGTGACGTTATTACGTGCTCGTAATTCTTTTTCCAGAACTGGAATCAAGCTACCGTAGCCACCTTTTAAATAATACACTCCGTGTTCATGTTCGCTAAAAGGAACAAGAGCATACATCGCTGGAGCACGAAAGGGATCTCCACCGATATACAAAGATTGTAAGGAATACGCTAATTGCAACCGTTCATCCCGAAAGTAATTCGACATCAGCTTATTAACAGACTGGTGAGGTTTTAGCTTTAATAGTTTTTTTATATTTCCCGCTGTCCAAAAATCGGCTTTTTTTACAAATGAATGTTCTAAAAATGAGGACTTGCCAATTTTAAAACGTTCACGCCCTTCTGAGATAAATCGAAGAAATCCTTCTTTTTCAGTTGGAAAGACGTTTTCGATTTCTTGTAACTGACGATCAATATCTGGGTACTTGGTATACACCGTACCATCTGGAAAACGAATTGAATAAAGTGGATCACATAATAACAATTCGATATCCTCTGCTTGAATCCCTGCTTGTTGGAGTAGTTCTTGAAACATTTCAGGTAATAAGACGATGGTTGGACCTTGATCTACTTTGAAACCGTCTCTTTCTACGAAAGTTAAGCGACCGCCCAGCTTCTTCTCTTTTTCCAAAATAGTAACGTCAAATCCCATATTCGATAAATATAAAGCGCCCATCAGACCACCGACGCCACCACCGACCATAGCTATTTTCATGCAAATCCCTCCATTTTAGGTAGAGGTAAAATTGGTATTCCTGTTTTTCCGTGTTGCTGAAGAATGCCGTTAGCTGTTATGCGCGCAGACTCCAAAATAGTCGGCAACCCACTTCCTGGATGAGTTCCCCCACCAACCAACCAGCAATTCCCTAATTCTTCAAATTTATTGTGAGGACGAAATACCATCATTTGAGTTAGTTGATGTCCAAGGTTAAATGTTGCTCCTTGATAAACTGAATAATCCTCTTGCCAACCCATAGGTGTCAGCATTTTTTCAACTTCTATATGATTTCTCAAGTCTTTAAATTCCGTTTTCTCTTCAATCGTATCCAATACCAATTCTCGGAACGCATGTTGTTCATTTTCCCAGCCAATATCACTAAAATTATTAGGCACAGGTGCTAAAATATAGAGCGCTGATTTCCCTTCTGGTGCCAAGGTCGGATCAGTGACACTAGCGTTCTGCACATAAATCGAAGGGTCTGCTGAAAGAATACGAGACTTCGTCATCTCTTCAACATTTCTTTTGTAATCTTTTGCAAATACAATTGTGTGATGAGAGAGATCGTATTTTTTATCCAATCCTAAATACAACATAAATGTTGAGCAAGAATATTTTTTCTTTGCCAATTTTTCAGGTGTGTATTTTTTCAGAATCCCCGGTTCCACTAAATTGTTCATCGCGTGAGCAAAATCCCCATTAATGATTACTTCGTCCGCTATTTTACGCTCACCATTTTCAAGGTCTACGCCTTTAACTTTGCGATTTTCAATCCATAATTTCTTTACACCCGTACTCGTGTGAATTTTCCCACCTAATTCTTCTACCACTTTTGCCATCGCTTGTGATAATTGATTGACTCCACCAATTGGATGGTAGATGCCGTAAGCATGTTCCATATAGGAAAGAATTGAAAAAGCACCAGGGCATTCCCACGGCGACATTCCTAAGTATTTCGATTGAAAAGCAAACGCCATTTTCATCCGTTCATCTTTAAAGTAGCGAGATAATACGTCGTACAAAGTTTTGTTTACTTCAAGTTCTGGAAGAGCTTTTAAAACTTTCGGGTGAACCATATCAAAATAACTGTCCATCTTCGATTGCAACATAGGCGATAAGGCTTCTAGCTTTTTCCCTGTTTCTTTCATGAAACGTTCATATCCGTCTCCATCACCTTTAAAGTTCTCATTTATTTGTTTCTTCATCTCTTGATTATTCCGTGTCATGATCAAATTTTGATCTTCAAAAATCAGCTCATACATAGGATCCAACTCAACTGCATCCATATAATCTTTTAAGTCGCGTCCAGTAGCTTCAAACAGTTCTTCTACCAAATGCAACATACTTAAAAAAGTAGGCCCTGTATCAAAGGTAAAGTCACCAAGGCGCAGTTCGGCATTTCTGCCTCCGACCCATGGTTGTTTTTCGTAGACGTCTACTTGATAGCCTTTACTGGCCAGTAGCATAGCTGCAGCTAAACCGCCTGGTCCAGCTCCTATGACAATCATTTTTTCCGGCATAACAGATGCCCTCCATTTCGAATCACCCTAAAAGTTCTACATTTACTATACAAATATTATACCGTGTAAGTTAATAAAAGACTATTTATTTGAGTTTACCCTCTTTTGATCTTTTCAATGTGCGGCTCAAGTAGATAAACCCATTTTAAGAGAACGACCTGTAATTGTATTTTTGTAAAACACGGATTGAATATCAAGTGACACCTCTTTTTAACTAAAAAAACTCCGACTCATGAAAATGAGTCGGAGTTTTTTTAGTTAAGTATTTTTATTTTTACATTTTTGCGTCCCCACTTAAGTGCTTTGCTTTGAGTTGGGATGAAAACGTCAATTTTTTTACCTTTGATAGCGCCGCCCGTGTCCCCAGCAACCGCATAGCCATAGCCTTCAACATGAACTTTCGTCCCTAGCGGAATGACCTTCGGATCTACTGCGATAACTTTTAGTCCAGGATTCTTCTTTAAATTAAGTCCAGTTCTTGTCACTCCTGAACACCCTTTGCAATATGCTGTATAGGCTGTTGAACTAACTGTAAACTCTTTTTTTACCGATCCACTCGTAGCACGTGATGGAGTCTGTTTTTTAGAAGCTGGCTTTGCTGTTGTTTTTTTCAATTTGAGTTTTTGTTTTGGATGGATTGTATTGGATTTTAAGCCATTCCAAATCTTTAAATTACTAACCGATACTTTCTGTGTTTTCGCAATCTTATATAATGTGTCCCCACTTTTTACTGTGTAAACATTAGTTGCAGCTGAACTTACAATCGAAGTGCTTAGGAATAAAACCAGTGCAAAACTCAATACGATTAATAGTTTTTTCAATCCGCTATCCCCTTTGCTTTTTCTAAGTACAACCAAAATAGCACGGCAATATTACAGACGTGTAACAATAAAGAACATATTCCATTACAATAAGAATTCATTTTGTGACATAAGTATTGTATAGACATATTTTTTAGCCTAAATAATGGTATATAAAAAGACTTTTTAACTATTTCATATGTTACACAGCAATTTTATTTCCAGGAAAATAAAAAAACCACAGACTTTTAAATGCCTGTGGTTGCTACTTATTTATTTGCTTTGTGCACTTTGAGTGTCTTTCCTTTTATGGTTTTATCTTTCATCGCTTTTAGCACCATAGGGCCTTTGCCGTTCAAAATATCAATATACGTCACTGTATCTTGAATCTTAATAATTCCAATGTCTTCAGCTGTCACTCCCGGAATGCTCGTCAAAGTTCCAACGAAATCAAAAGCACGAAGTTTCTTTTTCTTGCCCCCATTAAAGTACAACTTAAGAATATCTTTATTCACTTGCTCATTTTTATTTCTTTTGAGTTTTGGACGGCTTTCAAGCTTCTCAGTAAACGCAGGCATTGCACGATCCACATCATTAACTGAAGGAGCTGTTCTACGCGGAATTTCAAATCCGATATAATCTTCGATTTCCGCAAGAAATTTATCTTCGTTTGGTGTTACAAACGAAATCGCTCTTCCTGTTTTACCCGCACGTCCGGTACGTCCTGAACGGTGCACATAACTTTCTTTCTCCATTGGCAAGTCATAATTAATGACGTGCGTAATACTGTCAATATCAATTCCGCGTGCTGCAACATCTGTCGCTACTAAGTAACGGAATTCTCCACGCTTAAAATCGTTCATGACTGCTGTACGATCTTCTTGAAGCATACCACCGTGCAATTTATCACAAGTATAATAATGCTTTTCCAATTGTTCCATGACAAAATCGACATTGTCTTTTGTGCGACAGAAAATGATGCAGCTATCCGGATTTTCAACAATTGTTACGTCACGTAACAGCGAAAACTTCTTCTGTTCAGCAACAACAAATAACGAATGATCGATTTGAGCTGTTAAGCTTTCAGTGGCAGCAATTTCTATATGCTTGGGATCAGTCATGTATTTTTTCTGCAGTTTTTCTACATTTTCAGGCAAAGTCGCTGAAAACAGCATGGTTGTGCGCTGCTTCGGCAATTTGTTGATAATAGCCTCTACTTGTTCGACAAAGCCCATATTCAGCATCTCATCCGCTTCATCAAGAACCAAGTACTCTATACGCTCTAAGTTCAATGTTCCACGTTCAATATGATCAAAAACACGGCCCGGTGTTCCAACGACGACGTGACATTTTTGCTTGAGTTCAGCCTGCTGATAAGCAAAAGGCTGTTTACCATAAACTGCCGCCGCTTTAATGCGTTTAAAGCGGCCGATATTTGTTAAATCTTCTTTTACCTGATCTGCTAATTCTCGCGTTGGTGTCAAAATTAATGCTTGCGGTTTGTTTTCTTCCCAGTCAACTAGTTCGCAGATTGGAATTCCGAACGCTGCTGTTTTACCGCTTCCTGTTTGCGACTTTACCGTTAGGTCAGTCTTTGACAATGCTACAGGAATCACTTTACTTTGGACTTCTGTCGGTTCTGTATAGCCCAGTCCTTCAAGAGCCTTTACAATTGGTTCACTTACTCCGTACTCACTAAACTTTTTAATGTTCATAATCATTCTCCATCTCCGTTCAAAAATTTCAGGTTCTCCTATTATCGCACGGATTAGAAAATTCTGCAGTTAAACGATTATTAAGTTTTATCCAGCTTCGTCAATTACTAATAACAGTAAAAATCGTGTGGCACAAGAGTTACTACTGATCCATAAGGCTCACTGAGACTTTAACATCCAACGATTGGCTTCCCCCACGGTAAACCCCTTGAACCGGGCTGACATCGTTATAATCCCGACCAACACCAACCCGAATATGGCTTTCCAACGCTTCCACATTATTAGTAGGATCTAGACCGACCCAACCGATGCCCGGCACCATTACCTCTACCCATGCATGACTCGCAGCATCACCCACTAGTGCAGAGTTTTCGCCTACATACAAATAGCCACTAACGTAACGCGCCGGTATGTGCTTGCAACGCAAAATCCCTAACATCACGTGCGTAATATCCTGACAAACACCTTTTCTAAGGTTAAAAGATTCTTCCGCTTTCGTATCGACAGTCGTAGATTCGCCATCGTACGTAAAATGCTGATGAATGTATTCCATTACATCAATTGCATATTGCACTGGATTCTTCATTATTCCAAGTTCACGATCGATTTGACTCATTTGCTCCACGGTTAAGTAGGTATATGCTGTATTACTCAAAAACGCTAAATAATGCTCACCGAATAATTGCGAATGAAAAATAGCATTCATTTCTGGTGAGTAATCAATTCTGTGAATAAACGGACTTTTTTGAATGCTGACAATTGATGTTGTCTTGACTTCAAGATGTTGATGGTGCTCAGCAATAAAAAATGTTTCCACGTGATTGCCCCAAATATCGATATGTTCTTTCGTCAAAGAAGCAGGTGTAATGTCGGCACGGTAAGATAAAAGTCGCTGACATTCATCGGTTCTTGGCTTTAACCGAATTGAATTCATGCTTTGATCAACAATAGTTTCATACTCGAAAACATTCGTATGTTCAACTTTATATTTCATAGATGTTATTCCTTTCGCGCCCATGCTTTGTGATTGGCTGGACTCTACAGAGTTTATCTCAGAATCGCTTAAATAATAGGTTTTCGAAAAAATGTGTCCCACTTCATTACAGCCATTTTGGAAGTCGTTTAGAAAATCCATAATTTCGTCCGAGCTTAGCTCATCTATACTAATTTCTTTAAATTCCTCTTGCAACTGATCTAATTTTGCATAGAGTTCCCATGAATAATGAGAAATTTTCCCACCTTCCAATTCATCAATTGCTTGACGAACGTGCGCAAGGCAATAACGAATCGAACGCGGAAAATCAGTATTCGCAATCAAAAACGCCAACACTCTCTTTGGCTTCATCTGCGGTGGATTCATTTTTAAATAAGCATTGTACCCATTCGTCATTCGTAAAGCAGCTAGCCAATAATAGTAATCTTCCGATTGGGTTTCTACCGACCGTTCTCTTGTTCGCTCGCAAACGACATTTAAAATACGTGCTGTTTTTTCTGCGCGTTCCAACCATTTGGCTATTTTGATAATTTGGTAAGGAACACCACGCGGCATCGAAGATTCAACGATTCCTTGCGTAATCAATGACGTTAACTTGACCTGTTCAAGAAATAAACGCATTTCTTGAACTGTACAGCTTTGCTGATCCATTTCCTTTAACATTAAGTAACAGCGATTCCAAGCTTCCCAGTAGTCATCAGGAATATGATCTCTGCTAATTCTTGCATTTTCACGGACAACTTTTACACAGCTTGCAACAGAATTAAAATTACTTTTCTCCATCGCTAAATAATAAACAAGCTGATCTTCTTGGTAACTAGGCATCGATTTGATTTGTTCCATTGTCTCTGTTGAAGCACAAATTTCATAAATAAGTTTCCAATCACTGCCACCGACTAGTTCTTCGTCAGAAGCTTCGATCATTCGTAATAATTGAACATCTAAAATTCGCGCATTATTTTCCGCTCGTTCAACATTTCTTGACATCCAATACAACGAATTCGCTACACGACTAAGCATTAGGAGTCCCCTCCTCTTCTCTTTTCTTAAATACCCATGTATCTTTTCCGCCACCGCCTTGTGAAGAATTGACGACAAGCGATCCTTTTTTCAAAGCAACACGGGATAGTCCGCCCGGCATAACCTGTGTATCTACCCCTCGGATCACAAACACTCTCAAATCAACATGGCATGGATAAAATTCTTCTCCTTGGTATGCAGGAGCTCTAGATAGTTTAATCGTAGGTTGAGCAATATATTGATGAGGGGATTGAATAATTTTTTCTCGGAATTCTTCGATTAGCTCTTTAGATGCATGTGGTCCGACTAACATGTCGTAGCCACCTGAAGACCCTACATTTTTGACTACTAATTCGTCTAGATGTTCTAAAACCCATTCCCGTTCTTCAGGTCTATCGAGTAAATACGTTTTTACATTGTCAATGATCGGCTCTTCGTTCAAATAATAGCGAATCATATCCGGAACATAAGCGTATATCGCTTTATCGTCTGCCACACCATTGCCAATACCGTTCAAAATCGCCACATTGCCTTTTCTATAAGCCAGCAATAAACCAGGAACGCCCAAAGCAGAGTGAGCCAAAAATGCTTCAGGATCTAAATAATCATCATCAATTCGACGATAAATAATATCGACACGCTTTAACCCTCTCATCGATTTCATATAGACAATATTCTTTTTAACAATAAGGTCCCTGCCTTCTACTAAATCGATTCCCATCTGTTGAGCCAAAAAGACATGATCGTAATAGGCAGAGTTGTACATACCAGGTGTCAACAAAACGGCAAAAGCCTTATCTTTTCTTGATTCTGGTGCATGATCTAATATCGCTTGATGCAAATGAGACAATTGGTGCTCGAGGGTGTGAACTGACTGACTGGCAAAAAATTCGGGGTAGACTTGACGCATGACATAACGGTTTTGATAGACATAAGACAAGCCAGACGGATTGCGTAAATTATCTTCAAGCACATGGTATTTTCCATTCTCATCACGAATCAAATCAATGCCCGCTAAAAAAATATGATTTTTTAACGGAATATCAATTCCCTTTATTTGTTCATCGTAATAATAGGGATTGTCTTCGACTAGTCCTCTCGGAACGATTCCATCTTGAAGAATCCGTTTGTCATGATAGACATCTTCCAAAAATTGATTGAGTGCTTCCGCTCGTTGAATCATTCCTTTTTCAATCACTTCCCAGTCTTCAGAAGGAATGATAATGGGAACAAAATCAAAAGGCATGGTTCTTTCAGTGCCCACGTTATTGTTGTAGACAGTGAATGTAATTCCTTGCCTTAAAAAAGACAATTGAGCTGTTTCATGCTTTTCTCTCAGCTCTTCTTCTGAAAATCTTTGAAGGACGTCAAAGAAATTTCGGTAATGTGATTTTGGTTTTCCATATGGCGTAAACATTTCATCAAAAAATGCGCCCGTTGAATAAGTTTTAAACAAGCTAGCATCCCCTTTCGTTTTTCGAATATTCCGATAAAATAAGAAAGAAAAAAACTATGCCGTTTCTGCAAACGTGCATAGCTTTTTCTTCTTTTATTATATCAAATTCATTTTCCGAATGTTGAATCATCTTTAGGTAAATTATCTTTTTTCGACGAATTTTCCGATAAGTTCTTTTTCAAGGAATCTGTATATTCCGTACTTCCACCAAATGTTTCCTTGGTGTTAGAAGAAGAATTGTCTTTGCCAAATGTTGAATCATTCTTTTTCTCTGAGTCATTCGACACACCTTTTTTTAGTGACTCTGTATATTTGGTGCTTCCTCCATAAATCCCACCTGTTGGTTTGTTGGTGTTAGGAGAAACACTTTCTGTAGAACTTGTATCGGTTTTATCAGTAGTTGAATGAGTACGCTTGTCAGCATTCTTTCCAACTTCGTCTTGTAATGTTTTGTTAGCTTTATCCAACGCATCCTTTTCCTTGTTCATCATGTCTTGTTGTGCATCAATTGCTGTTTTCACTTTTTCAACAGCTTTGTTAACTGTGGGTTTCACTTTATCTACCATTCCACCAGATTGCTCATTTAAACGATCGAGCCCTTTTTTAATATTCGCTTTCATATCTGCTTTGCTCGTTTGAGAGGTCCCACTTGTTCCTGTTTTCTGCTGAGTCATTGCCGAACCAATTAATGCACCGAGGCCAATTAATACAAGTTTACCGAACACGCCACCTGATGATTTTCTAGCCATATGAATTCCTCCTCAATTGTATAAATGATTGTGTATAAAGTATTGACTAAATGAGACACTCTTAAACATTTTCGACAAAACAAAAGACACCTCAAAATATTTCAGGCGTCTAGATTTAGCATTTATAAAATTAGTTTGCCTTCTTCTTTTATCACTTGTTCGAAGGCGTTAACAACTTCTCCATCGTATTGAATCCCAATTAAATTTTTGATTTCGGTCATCGCATGTTCAGCAGAAAATGCAGATCGGTACGCTCTGTCTTCTGTCATCGCATCGAATGTATCGCATACCCCGATAATTTTAGCTTCTAACAATATTTCTTCAGCCATTAGTCCAAATGGATAGCCTTTTCCGTTAACACGCTCGTGGTGTTGTTCAACGATAGCTGCAATTTCTGCATAAGGTGTTTCTCGAATCATGTTAGCGCCGTCACCTGGATGTTTTTTCATCAAATCGAATTCTTCATCTGTTAACTTTCCTGGCTTTTTCAAAATTTTTTCCGGAATGTTAATTTTGCCAATATCGTGCAAGATAGAAGCTAATAACAAATTTTCCATTTGTTCTTTTTTTAAGTTCATTTTAGAAGCTGTTTTCACAGCGTAATTTGATACACGAGCACTATGATTGAAAGTATATCTATCTTTTTTTTCAACTGCTTCTCCGATACTTCTTAACTTACTTATTATATTACTTAAATAATGAAAAACTGGAACAGTAGAAACAGACAAAAAAGTTAAGTCAGCTAATGTTTTGAATTGTACTGTACCCTCAAGGTTTTTCGCAGAAATAAAATCATTTGTCCCAAGCTGTACGATACTACCATTTATATTAGCCTCAATCTCGCCACTCAATATATAAAAAAATTCTTGAGCTTCTTTATCTTGACTAGGAAATAATACAAATATACTATCCTTTAATATCGTTTGCTTCATTAATTCGATACCATTTCCACGACCTAACAGACTCAGCGTTGTTGCACCATTATTCACTTTTTCAAGATAGCTGTCTGTTAATATGTTCAAGCCTTTCACCGATACACTTCCTCTATTAAAAATATAAGAGTATAGAAAACTCTCTATACTCTTGTATCACTTTATTTTTTTGATAATATTATTACCAGCCCACAACTAATATAGGGTCAATTAACTCAGTGCGATCGGAAAACTCAACGGTTTCTAAATATATCTCTACTATTAATCCCGCTTTCTCAGCCTTTTCAATTCCTTTAATTGTCATTCTCTCAGTTTTCACTTTTAATTGGCTGATTAACTTATCAGATTGTTTTTTGTAGTCTGCAGTTAATTTGGCTTGTTTTGATGAATTTTGGTGTTTGATCAAATCTTTATTGTATCTATTGTATAATTTTTCATATTTGATAACTGTCTTTTCAATTTCTACGAAAATTTTTGCATTCGTTTTTTCCACTTCTGCTAATGCTTTAGCTATTTCTGGCGTTACTTCTTCTGAGTCATATTTCACAGTTTGAATATTAGTTTGTGCAAATGTACTCGTACCTAAAACCATAGCTATCATCAATGAAAATAAAACAGCGATTACACTCTTTTTAAACATATTTCTCCTCCTCGTTCAATTTAATTAGTAGAAACCGAAAACTCAAACTCTTGCAAACTAAAATAAATAACATACCGCTTTAATTTTACTTAAAATACCAACTATTACCTTCTATAGTATATACTTATTGGGTTTTTAGCACAACCAGATACTATATTTTTTAGACAAAGACATTTTTTCAAATGAGTAAAACAGAACTGGATTAAGTAATTATCAAATTACTACCAAATTTTAAAAACCTTATATTTGTGATATAATTTATCATTTTATTCATACTTAGATGTCATTTTCGCATAAAAAGCTGCAGCAGAACTTGTTATCAAGTTCTGCTGCAGCTTAAAATCCAAAATTCTATTCATCACGGTAACACAGTAGAACCCATCAAGAACCGGTCACATTCACGCGCTGCTTCCCGTCCTTCATTTATTGCCCAAACAATTAAACTTTGACCACGGCGAACATCTCCTGCTGCAAATACACCTTCTACATTAGTCGTGTATTTTCCATACTCCGCTTTTACTCGGGAATTTTTCTCTGTCTCGATCTCTAATTGTTGAATTAGGTCTTGTTCAGGTCCGCTAAAGCCGATAGCGATTAAGACCAAATCCGCTTTCCAAACTTTTTCAGTGCCTGGAATTTCCTCGCGGATCCGGTTGCCTTGCTCATCTATTTTCAATTTCACATTAACGGTGTGCACTTCCTTGACTTGCCCTTCGCTATTGCCAACAAATTTCTTTGTCATAACCGCGTAAGCTCGCGGATCTTCGCCAAAAGTAGCAGCCGCTTCTTTGTGGCCGTATTCGACACGGTGAATTTTCGGGTATTGTGGCCACGGATTGCCTTTTTCGTCACGAATCGCGCCTTTTTTATCGTAGACATCAAACTGAACGAGACTCTTGCATTCGTGACGAACAGACGTCGCTAAACAATCTGTCCCGGTATCTCCACCTCCAATGACAATGACGTTTTTATCTTTAGCCGAAATATAATTGCCATCATCAAAATTCGAATCCAGCAAACTTTTTGTACTCGCGTGCAGGAAGTCCATGGCAAAATGGACGCCCTCTAATGCACGACCTTCTACATCAATATTCCGATGGACGGTTGAACCGGTACACATGACTACTGCATCAAAATCATTCTGCAATTTAGCAGAAGGGTAATTCTTCCCAACTTCTACACTTGTGATAAAAGTGATGCCTTCTCGCTCAAGAATCTTGACACGTCTTGTGACCATATCATATGACAGTTTCATTTCTGGAATTCCGTATGTCAACAAGCCACCCACACGGTCACTTTTTTCGAAAACCGTTACTAAATGTCCTGCTTTATTCAATTGAGCAGCGGCAGCGAGTCCAGCTGGTCCAGAACCAATCACTGCTACTTTTTTACCGGTTCGCGTTTTAGGTGGTTCAGGCACAACCCACCCTTCTGCAAATCCACGTTCGATAATGGAACGTTCGACTGTACGAATGGCTACAGGGGGTGCATTGATGCCTAGTACACAGGCGCCTTCACACGGAGCCGGACAAGCCACTCCTGTAAATTCAGGAAAGTTGTTTTTCAGGTGCTCACGGTGTAACGCTTCTTTCCATTGACCGCGGTAAACAAGATCATTCCATTCTGGGATGAGGTGATTTACAGGGCAACCGGTCGTTACATTATCTAGTTCCATTCCGGTATGACAAGTTGGCACTCCACAATCCATACAACGTGCCCCTTGTTTTGCTACTTCTTCATCTGACAAAGGAATTGTATAGTCGTTCCAATCCTTTGTGCGCTCACCGGTTTTACGCTCTTTGACTGTTTGTCTGTCATATTCCATAAATCCAGTTGGTTTCCCCATCGTTTCCCTCCTATTCACAATTCATTCTATTATATCTGCAGATTCCTGCTGTAATGTTCTCACCTAAACTCCAGCCATTTTGCTTTCTTCAAACGCTGCCATTTCAGCTTCGTCTCTTGCCATGCCACTACTTTGCAACTTGCTGATTCGTTCATTGATTTGCAGATAAGCTTTCGGAATGACGCGCACAAATTTTGCGGAGTAAATCTCCCAATGCGCCAGTAACCGTGTTCCATTGGTACTGCTCGTATAATGCACATGTTTTTGGATCATTTCTCGCAACTCTTCAATTTCTGCTGGATCGGCAAGCGGCTGCAAATGAACCATTTCTGGATTGCAGCGTTCACTGAATGTCCCTTCTTCATCGAGAACATATGCTATGCCACCTGACATACCAGCCGCAAAGTTTTTACCCGTTTGTCCAAGAATGACTACTCGACCACCTGTCATGTATTCACAACCATGATCGCCTACGCCTTCGACAACAATTTTCGCGCCACTGTTTCTGACCGCAAAACGTTCGCCTGCGACGCCATAAATATAAGCCTCACCTGCAGATGCCCCATAAAACGACACGTTACCAATAATAATGTTTTTCTCAGGTAGGAATGTTGAATCCAGTGCTGGATAAACCATAATTTTACCGCCTGACAAGCCTTTACCGACAAAGTCATTGGCATCTCCTATTAAATTCATCGACATCCCTTTTGGAATAAATGCGCCGAAGCTCTGTCCTGCAGATCCTTGGAAGTTTAAGTTAATCGTGTCGTCAGGTAAGCCTTCTGCACCATAACGCTTGGAAATAGCACTGCCCACAATTGTTCCTGTAGCTCTATGAATATTCCGAATAGCTGTTGCCACTTCTACACGTTCACCTGTTTCAATGGCTTTTTTGCAACGTGGCAACAGTTCCTGATAGTCTAATGTTTGTTCTAGTTCATGATTTTGTTTGACTGTTGCATAACGTCCTACTTTTTCCGGTAGATTTGGCTGGTACAACAATGCACTCAAATCAATGCCGCCTGCTTTCCAATGATCAACTGCCTGATTCGCTTCAATAACGTCTGTTCGACCAATCATTTCATTGACTGTACGAAAACCAAGTTCTGCCATTAATTCGCGGGCTTCTGTCGCAATAAAACGCATGAAGTTTACGACATGTTCCGGATCTCCACCGTACTTCTCGCGCAGTTCTGGATTTTGAGTGGCAATGCCAACTGGACATGTATCCAAATGACACACTCGCATCATAACGCAGCCCAGTACGACAAGAGGTGCAGTAGAAAACCCGAATTCTTCAGCTCCAAGTAGAGCTGCTGTTACTACATCTCGACCTGTCATCATTTTGCCGTCTGTTTCTACGATAATTCGGTCACGTAAGCCATTTAATAGAAGAGTTTGATGCGTTTCAGCTAATCCAATCTCCCACGGCAAACCGGTATGCTTCAAACTAGTCTTTGGTGCAGCTCCTGTGCCACCATCATAACCACTAATCAACACGACATCTGCACGACCTTTTGCAACACCTGCTGCAATTGTTCCAACCCCAACAGCCGATACCAACTTGACGCTAATTCGTGCATCTGGATTTGCATTTTTTAAATTGAAAATCAATTCTGCTAAATCTTCAATTGAATAAATATCGTGATGTGGAGGTGGTGAAATAAGCTCGACACCTGGAGTTGAACCACGAACTTCTGCAATCCATGGGTAAACTTTCTTACCTGGCAAATGTCCACCTTCTCCCGGCTTCGCTCCTTGCGCTACTTTAATTTGAATTTCATCAGCATTCACTAAGTAATGACTCGTTACACCGAACCGCCCAGAAGCTACTTGCTTGATAGAACTTCGGCGATTATCTCCATTTTCATCAGGAATAAAGCGAGAAGTCTCTTCTCCACCTTCTCCTGAATTGCTCCTCCCGCCTACACGGTTCATCGCAATTGCAAGAGCCTCATGCGCTTCTTTACTAATAGAGCCATATGACATAGCACCTGTTTTAAAACGCGCACAGATTTCTTCAACCGTTTCTACTTCTTCAATTGATACTGGCGTCCGCTTTTTAAAGGACATTAAACCTCGCAACGATTGAAGGTTGGCTTTCTCATCTGTTAGTAAGTTCGTGTATTTCTTGAAAACTTCGTAGTTATTCGTTCGGCATGCATGTTGTAATGTATGAATGGTTTTCGGATTGTATTGATGATTTTCACCATTTTCACGGTATTGAAATTCGTCACCGGATTCTAATGCTTGATTGTCACCTTGAGCAACTGGATAAGCTATTGCATGTCTCATGAGAACTTCTTTTGCCATAATATCGAGACCAATTCCACCTAGTCGAGAAGAAGTCCGAGTAAAGTATTTATCAATTACATCCATATGAATACCGACTGCTTCAAAAATCTGCGCACCCCGATAACTTTGAATTGTCGAAATTCCCATCTTAGACAATACTTTGATGATTCCATCCGTAACAGCTTTCACATACGTTGCTTGCGCTTCTTCAAAAGTAACATTGTGTATATCTTCAATTTCAATCAAGTTTTCAATTGTATCAAAAGCTAAATATGGATTAATGGCTTCCGCACCATAACCTAGAAGAGCAGCAAAATGATGAACTTCACGAGGTTCTGCAGATTCCAACAAAATACTCATCTGTATGCGTGTATTCTCACGAATCAAATGGTGATGCAAGCCCGAAACCGCTAACAGTGCTGGAATCGCTGCATATTCTTCATTTACTCCGCGATCAGATAAAATGATCAGTTTTACGCCTTTTTTAATTGCTTGATCCGCTTCTGCAAAAACTGCATCTAATCGTTGTGCCATTGCCTGTGTTCCACCGTTTTTTGCAAATAAAATTGAAATCGTAGCAGCTTTAAAATCAACAATCGATTGCTGTCGTAACTTTTCGAGCTCAAAATTAGTTAAAATGGGTGTTTCTAAGCGGATGTGGCGGGCACTTTTAGGAGTTGGCTGAACCAAGTTAGCTTCTGCACCAATGGTTGTGCGTGCTGCCGTAATTATATGTTCACGAATCGCGTCAATCGGTGGATTCGTTACTTGAGCAAATAGTTGCTTGAAATAATTATAAAGAAGTTGTGGTTTTTTCGACAACACAGCTAATGGCGAATCATAGCCCATTGAACCAACAGGATCTTTGCCTTCAGTCGCTAGTGGCTTGATCATTTTTTGAACTTCTTCCATTGTATAACCGAAAGCTAGCTGTCTTTTAATCAACGCTTCTGTTTCGTTAAAGTTGGATGGTTTCAAAGGCTCTGGAAGATCATCCATATCAAACATATTTTCTTCGATAAAATCTTTATAAGGAAGTTCTCCGGCAATTTGAAGTTTGATTTCTTCATCCGGAATAATCTTTCCTTCTTCTAAATCGACTAATAGCATTTTACCTGGACGCAGACGATCTTTGTAAATAATGTCATCCGCAAAAATATCCAAAGCCCCTACTTCTGAACCCATGACAATCATGCCACTCTTCGTCACGTAATAACGAGCAGGACGCAACCCGTTGCGGTCAAGACACGCCGCAATTTGTTTACCATCTGTAAAAACAAGCGCAGCTGGTCCGTCCCAAGGTTCCATTAATGTGCTGTGGTATTCATAAAAATCTCTTTTCTCTTTTTTAATAGTTGGATCATTGACCCAAGGTTCTGGCACCATCATCATCGCCGTATGCGCGAGCGATCTGCCAGATAAATGCAAAAATTCAAAGCAATTATCGAACATAGAGGAGTCACTGCCAGTTTCATCGATAACCGGCAAAACTTTTTGAAGGTCTTCTGCATTAAACGCTGGAGATTCACATAGTACTTGACGGGCGCGCATCCAATTGACGTTTCCTCTTAAAGTATTAAATTCACCATTGTGGATTGAATAGCGGTTAGGGTGTGAACGCTGCCAGCTTGGGAAGGTATTTGTACTAAAACGGGAGTGGACGAGAGCCAATGCTGATTTGAATTCAGGATGGTTGAGGTCAATATAAAACGAGTCTAGTTGTTCTGGGATTAGCATACCTTTATAAACAATCGTACCTGCTGAAAGACTACTAAAGTAGACATCTTTAAACTCTTCTTTTCCAAGCATGGTCTGCTCAATTCGTTTACGGATAATGTATAATTTCCGCTCAAGGTCTATCCGATTTTCCAATCCGTGCGCAGCACCAACAAATACTTGACGAATAACAGGTTTGGTTTTTGCTGCAACTTTTCCAACAAACGAATCATTGACCGGAACTGGACGCCATCCAAGACAAATTTGACCTTCTTCTTGAATAATTTGATGAATCATTTCCTTGGTTTTCATTCGCAAATCGTAATCTTGTGGCATAAATAGCATACCAACGCCATACTTGCCTTCGTCAGGCAAAGTGATGCCTTCTTTTTCACATTGTTTCAAGAAAAAACGATGAGGAATCTGAGTTAAAATTCCAGCTCCGTCTCCCGTGCTCGTATCAGAAGATTGGCCACCACGGTGTTCCAGGTTGCACAATATATTGATTGCATTTTGAACGATTGCGTGCGATTTTTCCCCGTTAATATTGGCGATCATTCCTATTCCGCACGCTTCGTGCTCTTGATCTGGATGATAAAGTCCTTGTGGGATTGGATACTCTTTCTTGCTCATCAAACCGCCTCCTTCATAACACTCAAGTGTCATAATATTTTGATAGTATATCATAAGTCTGAATATATATACAATTCGATAGAGTAAAAAAATAAAATTTATAAAGCCAAATCCCTATGACCCAATTGAAAACGCTTCCATTTAACATAGTATTGAACACTATTTTCCATAACAATTTAATGTATATTTATGCATACTTACTATTTTCAAAATAAAAAAACCTCACTATTATTTGAGGTTTTCCTTGTTTATGGTTATTCATTTATTTGGAGCATCAAACGAATGGATTGCTTGTAAAAAGGCATCGCCATACTTTTCAAGTTTGTTGGCACCTACTCCATTGACTTCCAAAAATTCAGCATCATTCTGCGGTCTTCTAGCTACCATATCTTGCAAAGTCTTATCAGAAAAAATAACGAAAGGTGGAACACCATCTTTATCAGCCAAACTTTTCCGTACTACACGTAATTCTTCAAATAAAGGATCGTTAGCAGCGATTTGCTTTGTCACGACTGCTCCTTTTCTAAGGACCTGACGTTTACCGAGCAAGACATCTCTGCCCCCAGCTGGAACGTAGATAGTTGGGAATGAGCCTTGTTCGACCGCTAATAATTCTTGTGAAATCATGAATTCGATTAAATTCGAAACTTCTTTGGAGTTTTGGTGTTTTAAAATTCCGTATGTTGACAGCTTATCGAACTTGAAATCTAACACTTTTTTATTGCGTGACCCGGTCAACACTTGAGCTGTCATCACTTTACCGAACTTCTGCCCCATCCGAATGACACATGACAAAACCATCTGAACGTCTTTAGTAACATCTAAGCTTTCACGATCATCTATACAACTTCCACAATGCCCACACGTTTCTGCTGCGGTATCTCCAAAATAGTGAATGATAAATTGTTGGAGGCAACTTTCTGTATGACAGTAATCGACCATTGCCTGTAATTTCACTAATTCTCCTGGAATGCGGCTAGGATCTTGTGCTTGATCAATTAAAAACCGCTGCGTTTGAACGTCCTGCGAAGCATATAACACAATACACTCACTTGGCAGGCCGTCTCGCCCAGCACGTCCTGCTTCCTGATAATAACTTTCCATGTTTTTCGGAAGCTGGTAATGAATAACAAACCGAATATTGGATTTGTCTATCCCCATTCCAAATGCATTGGTGGCAACCATGACCGTCACTTCATCATTCAGAAAACGCTCTTGACCACTCTTTCTTTCATGATCAGGCATACCGGCATGATACTTGGCCGCTTTAATGCCTTTTTTAAGTAGCATTTCGTATACCGAGTCTACTGTTTTACGAGTAGCCGCATAAATGATTCCGGCTTCCTTATCGTTTTTTACCACATATTCTTTCACGAATCGCTCACGATCTTGCCCTCGTATGACGGAAAATGTTAAATTAGGTCGTTCAAATCCCGTCATGATTGTATGCTGCTCTTCAATGTTCAAAATTCGGCAAATGTCTTCCCGCACTTGAGGTGTTGCAGTGGCAGTCAGAGCCAGTACTGTCGGATTGTTCGGAAACAATTCTGTCATCCGGCTAATCAACCGGTAACTCGGACGGAAGTCATGCCCCCATTGTGAAATACAATGAGCTTCATCGACAGCAATCAACGGCACATGAACGCCTTGCAATTCATTAAGGAACATCTCTGAATCCAATCGCTCAGGTGCAATATACAGTAATTTGATCGCTCCACGCTGTACGTCCATTAACGTTTCTCTCACTTCATCAAAATCGAGAGAACTATTTATATAAGCCGCCGGAATACCAGCGGCCAAAAGTGCATCTACTTGGTCTTTCATCAGTGAAATCAATGGTGACACGACAATGGTGGTGCCTTCCATAACAAGCGCCGGAATTTGGTAGCACATAGATTTCCCTCCGCCTGTCGGCATGACGCAAATCGAATTATGTCCTTCAAATACTTGCGTAATAGCTTGCTCTTGACCTACTCGAAAGGACTCATAACCAAAATGGGACTGCAGTAATTTTTTTGCGCTTTCCAACAAAATAGAACACTCCTAATACTCGTATCGTATGAGTTAGCTTACCACATTTCCGCACCTTTTTCTGTGACAGAATCTTAAGAAGAAATGGAAGGCACACGCAAAAAAATGCCCACTCCAATTTAAAAGGAGCGGACATTTTATTAACTCATCAAGCAATCAAGAAGTCGCGGCTCCATAACTGCCCATACGCCGTTTAACTTGAATGAATGATGCAGCCTCAGCAATCTCAGTTTGGTTTAGTGGCTGGTCATCTAGCATTAAATTGTAGTCATTTAAGAAACTAGTATTTTGAAGATCAACATTGATAGTCCGTTCGTCGCGATCCAACAAACTGTCGACCGAAATCTCAAAATAATCAGCAAGTCTTTCAAGATGTACTACAGAGACTTGTTTTTTCCCACTTTCATAAGCCCAAACCGTACTTTTTGCAAAGCCGATTGCTTCTGCCAATTCTTCAGTAGATAGTCCTTTAGCTTCTCTTAAGTCCTTGATTCGTTTACTTAATTGTTTCATTGTATACTCCTGCTCCCTAAATAATATTCTAACTATTTTAAATATACTGCACCTTGCGCTTTTTCACAATCTTTTTTGGATAATTCTTTAAAAAAATGTGAATAATTAGTGAACACCATCTACAAGTCCCTAATTGTGGTAATTACTTAGTTTTTTATATCCACTAAATTTATCATATTAAAAAGGATTTCAAATAGCAGGTAAATAGACACTTTTAAGAAAAAAATTCTTTGAGTTGCAAATTACCTTAAAATACTTAAAAATAAAATTTGAATTTAATAACTATTCTAAAAAAACTTATTTTATTTTCTTCTTACTTCATTCAATAAAAAGAGCTTTTATATACTAAAGAAAAATAAATTTTGATTTTTTCAACTAAAAAAAGTATTATGTTAGAATAAACAATTGGAGGTTAGTATGATGTCTGAAAAGTATTCAAGGCAAGAAATTGTTGAAAGTGTTCCTCAAAAAGGCTTTTTTGGTCATCCCAAAGGGCTATTTACATTATTCTTCACAGAGTTCTGGGAACGGTTCTCCTACTATGGGATGAGAGCTATTCTAGTTTTTTATATGTACTACGAAATGTCCGCAGGTGGTCTTGGTCTAGATAAAACAACTGCACTATCCATCATGTCTGTATATGGATCACTTGTTTATATGTCTGGAATTATCGGCGGCTGGTTAGCCGATCGAATATTTGGTACGTCGAGAGCTGTATTTTATGGTGGCGTTCTCATCATGCTTGGACACATTGCTTTAGCGATCCCTGGAAACCTTGCTTTATTCTTCGTTTCTATGGTGCTTATTGTTCTAGGTACGGGTCTTTTGAAACCAAACGTATCCAGTGTTGTAGGTGAAATTTACGCTGAAAACGATGACCGCCGCGATGCAGGCTTTAGTATTTTCTATATGGGGATCAATATGGGTGGGTTTCTTGCCCCGCTAATCGTTGGTACTGTGGGCATGCGAATCAGCTTCCATCTAGGTTTCAGTCTTGCAGCTGTCGGCATGTTCTTAGGTTTGGTAATATTTTTAGCTACTAAAAAGAAAAATCTTGGTTTGGCAGGAACTGTTGTACCCAATCCTTTGTTGCCATCGGAACGTAAGAGAACGATTAAAATTTTCACGATTGCTACGTTAATTATTGCAGCAGTTGTTGCTATCGGTATTCCAACTGGATTACTAACTTTTGACAGCTTCGTTGCGATTGTTGGTATTTTAGGTATTTTGATTCCGACCGTTTATTTCACAGTTATGTACCGCAGTAAAAAAACAACCGATGTGGAACGTTCACATCTACTGGCTTATATTCCATTGTTTATCGCCTCAGTCATGTTCTGGGCGATTCAAGAACAAGGTTCGACGATTCTTGCTGCGTATGCGGATACTCGTACGGACCTTGAATTTGCAGGAATCACTATTTCTCCTGCCTGGTTTCAGTCTTTAAATCCATTATTCATCATTATGCTGGCCCCGGTCTTCGCTTGGCTATGGGTTAAACTTGGAAGCAAACAACCATCTATTCCACAGAAATTTTCACTCGGCCTGTTGTTTGCCGGATTATCATTCTTGGTAATCTTATTACCTGCTTATTTTGGTGGCGCTTCAGCACTAGTCAACCCACTTTGGTTGGTTCTAAGTTATTTCATCGTCGTACTTGGCGAACTTTGCCTGTCTCCAGTAGGACTATCGGCAACAACCAAATTAGCACCTGCCGCTTTCTCAGCGCAAACGATGAGTCTGTGGTTCCTTTCAAATGCTGCCGCTCAAGCAATCAATGCGCAGTTAGTTAAGTTCTATACAGTAGAAAATGAAATGATGTACTTTGGAATCATCGGGGGAGCTTCCATCGCCCTCAGTATCCTATTGTTCATCTTCGCACCACGCATTCAAGGATTTATGAAAGGCGTTCGTTAATCTCTCGAAAAGCGGAAGCAGCCATGAAGCTCCGACAAGCGCTGGAAGCCTTACCGGTAATGGCGCCTTTGCCATTGCTGGTAAGGTTGAAGCGACTCGAGGGGCTGGCTGCTGGAGTCTGGATCTCTCGAAAAGCGGAAGCAGCCATGAAGCTCCGATAGTCAGAGTGACTTCTAGATCCTTAGAAAAGCGGAAATGGCTTATAATAAAAACATGAGGCTGTCCATAAGCCCCTAACATAAAACAGACGGAGAAAAAGAAAATCTTTTTCTCCGTCTGTTTTTTTGAATCCCGGCCGACAAAAGGGGCTGCATTCAAAGTCATTGTTCATGACCTTTTGAATGCAGTCCCTTATTTTCTTATGTCTTCTATAAGATTACCTATTTTCGACAACCAACCCCATTTGTCGTGCAAAGGCGATGGCTTGATCGGGTGATACTTTACAGCCCCGCAATTTTTCAATCGATACTTGGATGCTTTCAAAAGTATTGGTACTCAGATCGATTCCCTTTAAACTCGTTTCTGTAAAATTAATATCGTTCATATCGCACATACTGAATTCACTGCTCTTTAATTCCATCTCATAAAAGTCTGCAAAACGCAGAGAAGAAGAAACAAAACTCACTGTATTGCATAGAGAAAAACCGAAAGTTGCATAATTCATCACACACTCATCAAAAAGAGTATGACGAATTCCGGCTTCCGCAAAATTCGTGCCGAGCAATTTAGAATTACGGAATTCAGTTCGGTGAAAAACCGCACGACTCATATCCATATTCGACAAATCACAATTCAAAAAAACAACATCAACAAATTCTGAACGCGGCCAAACCGTTTCAAGAAAATGAACGTTTTCAAAAACGACCCGATCGATATGAAGAGCTTCTTCTGTACTAAAATCAATGGTCTCCTGTGAAATTCGGCAATTGCTTATGTACTGATCATCTAAAGCTTCAACAAAAGAACACGTTTCTAATTCCTTTGGAAGAATGGGTGCTAATCTTTTAGTCTTCTTCATGATTTACTGATTCTCCTTTTAACTAAACAAAAGACTGCTCCAGTGGCGAAGCAGCCTTTTGTTAGTGGATTTATTTTCTTACCAATTCTTTGTCTAAGCACTTATCAATAACTTCAGGCAAATCGATCCGATCTTCTGTTACTTCTACCTGGTACAATTTATTATCATGCATAAACTTAAAGACCCCGTTATCAAAATCGGTACCGATTTCTTTAAAGAAAATCCCTTCAAGCTGACAGTTTTTTGATTGTGTAAAGTTAATTTTATAGCTGTTCTCGTCTTTTACCAAGTAACAGCGAACCCCTTTTTCAAACTCGTCTCCTTCGACACCTTTTACTGTGCGTGCCAATGAAACGACATGCAAATCTACAAACGGAATTTCGCGCAGTAGCATGTTAAGGAACGAACCTTTAGTAATTTCTTCCCATCTGCTTTTAGCAGTCTGCCCCATAACAATTTGCGTAATATTGAATTTATGAGCCACTTCCGCAATCACTTTTGCAGAGGGGCGTTTTTCATTATCACGAACAATAAATTCTTCAGCTTCGTACTCTTCGGCAAGCTCTTTCCATCTTTCAATATAAGATGCTTTCTGAGCGTCAAATTCATCAACGGACGCTGCATCTACCGTTAGAATATACAAGGGACAATCTAGCATGGTAGCCAGTTTATTTCCTCTATTGATTAATCGCTCTCCATTCGGTCCGTAAAAAACGCACACCAGAATGCTTTCATCCATTCGTCCTCTGATTTTTTTCATTTATGTTCACCCCCCTGAAAATATCATTCCTATCCTGACATTCAAAACTATGAAATTATACTTCTTCTGTTGTAGAAAATCAAGAGATTATGGCCAATTTTAAACTTTCTATCCCTATAGATTTTCAGCATTTTTCAATTCAGCATTGGCTAGCAAATGAAAAGTCTGTGGACTTCCTGTATAATTTACAATGATTGTGTTGCGTACTTCAATCATCTTACTAAAAAAGCAAACTTTTTTCCTTTATATATACCCGCTCAATGGCTTTTCCATACACAATTGCTCGTCTATTCCAATACAGGAGGTTCTGCTGTGCATCTATTGATTTTAGCTATCTTCATTCCTTTTATTGCTACTGCTCTGATTCCACTCATACATAAACGAATAGGCTCGTTGCATATTGGCTGGCTCGTGCTACTCGTCCCACTCACTTTGTTTGTTGTGTTCGTCATCCAAATTCCCGCTGTTGCAAATGGTGAAACTTTCATCCAGACAGTCGATTGGATTCCTTCATTAGGCATTAACTTTACCGCTTATCTTGATGGCCTCAGCTTGATCATGGCTTTATTGATTACCGGTATGGGAAGCCTTGTCGTTCTTTACTCCATCTATTATTTATCATCATCCGACTCGTTCCCTCATTTTTACGCTTATCTGTTGCTATTTATGGGCGCTATGCTCGGTGTCGTCCTATCTGATAACCTTCTTGTTCTGTACATCTTCTGGGAATTAACCAGTATTTCTTCTTTCTTGCTGATTGCTTTTTGGTATCATCGCAAAAATTCCCGTTATGGTGCTCAAAAGTCATTGTTAATTACCGTCTTCGGTGGTTTCGGAATGCTTGCTGGATTTTTATTGTTGCATTCGATGACTGGTACTTTCAGCATCAGGGAAACTATTGCTGTCATCGGCCAGTATACAGATTACGCCCTGTTTTATCCAGCTATGTTCCTAGTGCTGCTCGGAGCATTTACAAAATCGGCACAGTTCCCCTTTCATATTTGGTTGCCCGATGCGATGGAAGCACCAACACCCGTCAGCGCTTATCTTCATTCAGCGACGATGGTGAAAGCCGGACTTTATTTGGTTGCTCGTTTTATACCGATTTTCGGCGGCACTGCTGCCTGGTTTTGGACGGTGACCATCGTTGGACTTGTCACCTTGTTCTGGGGAGCCTTCTGCGCTGTGCGGCAAACAGATTTGAAGGCGTTGCTTGCCTATTCCACAATCAGTCAACTCGGCTTGATCATGAGTCTATTCGGCCTCGGTTCAGCGGCTTTGCATTTTGGTGATGGTGAGCGAGGTGCTTTGTACGGCTTAGCTATTTTTGCCGCCTTATTCCATATGGTCAACCATTCCACATTTAAAGGTGCGCTTTTTATGGTCGTCGGCATTATCGATCACCAAGTTGGAACTCGTGATATACGGCGATTAGGTGGCCTTTCGGCATTTTTGCCTATCACGTTTACATTCGCTGTTATTGGTAGCTTTTCGATGGCTGGACTGCCGTTCCTTAACGGATTTTTGAGTAAAGAGATGTTTTTCACAGCGACAGTTGATGCGGTCAGTCTCCCCGCTTTTGGTGTTTCTACATGGGGGTTGCTGATTCCAGTAATTGCTTGGATTGCTTCTGTCTTTACTTTTATCTATAGCATGATTTTCGTGTTTCGCACTTTTTTCGGAACACCACAATTAAAGAAGTTGGATCGCAAGCCGATAGAGCCATCAATTGGCATGCTCATTTCTCCAGCTATTCTCTGCATATTGATTGTGAGTCTGTTTTTCGTCCCTAATCTGCTCGGTGACTATTTACTGAAACCTGCTATGAGTGGCATTATTCCTGGAATTTCAGGAGCGGCTCCGCAAATTTCAGCATGGCACGGTTTTAATACGGAATTGTTTATGACACTGGGGATTATAGTAGTCGGCACTTTTCTTTTCCTTACTTTCCGCAGTTGGCATAAGATTTACCTGCTTCAGCCAGCAGGATGGAATTTTACTGTACTGTACAATTCTTTTCTAAAGGATTTGAAACGCGTAGCCAATTGGCTGACTACGCGTTACATGACAGGTCATCTGCCTACTTATTTTGCCTATATCTTTGTTTTTTTCATCGTAACTTCTGGGGGGGCCTTGATTTTTACTGGTGCGTTATCAATTGATCTGACAGCGGACTCGCCCATTAGTTTTTATGAAGGCATGCTAGTTGTGGTGATGGCCATCGCGGCCATCGCTATCCTATTTGCAAAATCTCGCCTTACAGCCATCTTGCTAAATGGTGTGCTGGGCTTTTCCATCGCTATTTTCTTTGTGTTGTTCCGAGCACCCGATTTGGCATTGACGCAATTGGTTATTGAAACCGTAACTACCGCCTTATTTCTTCTCTGCTTTCACTTTTTACCGGAATGGACAAAAGAAGATTCTCCAAAATGGATTAAAGTTCTGAATGCGATGATTGCCATCGGAGTCGGTGTCACAGTTACGTTGATTGGCCTAACAGTTAATAGTGGCACTTTATTTGACAGCATTTCTGGTTATTTTGAAAATTCCTATGAACTGACAGGAGGAGACAACATCGTCAATGCGATTCTGGGTGATTTCCGCGCTTTCGATACGATGCTTGAATCACTGGTCTTGTTTATTGCCGGACTCGGTGTCTATACATTAATCCGTTTAAAGCTGGGAAAGGGGGCGGACAAAGATGAACATCAATGATGTGATTTTAAAAACCGTCTCAAAAGCTGTTGTTTTAATCATTTTAACTTTTGGCATCTATCTGTTTGTATCCGGACATAACCAGCCGGGTGGTGGATTTATTGGTGGATTGGTTATTGCTTCGGCTTTTGTCTTAATGTTTCTATCCTACGACTCGGAAACCGTCAGTGAAGCATTGCCCATCGATTTTAAGAAGCTTTCTGCACTCGGTGTATTGTTGGCCATGATGAGCGGTGTAGCTCCTATGTTTTTTGGTGGCGCATTTCTGAGCCAAAGCTTCGGCTACTTTGATTTACCGATCTTTGGGAAAACTGAGCTTGCCACTGTCACCATATTTGAAGCTGGCATCGCATTAACCGTTATTGGCGTTGTCGTGAATATTATTCTAAGTATAAGTGAGGATGAGTAGCCTGTGGAATCATTGATCATTATTTTGGTCGGCGTCCTTACCACGGTCGCCATCTACCTCGTATTATCAAAAAACGTAGTACGTGTCATATTAGGAACGGCCATTCTGTCTCATGCTGTTCATCTGCTGATTTTGTCGATGGGCGGCTTAAAGCTGGGTACGGTTCCGTTGCTCGGTGAAGAAGCTAAATCCTACGTGGACGCACTGCCTCAGGCATTAATCCTAACAGCCATTGTCATCAGTTTTGCTGTTACCGCTTTTATCCTAGTGCTAGCCTACCGGGCTTATCAAGAGCTGGGTACCGACAATTTAGGAACAATGAGAGGTTCTGATGATGAATAACATCTTAGTTCTTCCCATGTTACTCCCGATTATTGTTGGTGTATTATTGATTTTCCTCCGGACCTACGGACGTATCCAGGCCTGGATCAGCATTGCAGCTATGATCATGACTGCAGGAATTTCTTTCTATCTATTACATACGGTACAGACCGATGGAATTTTCCGTTTGGATTTTGGCGGCTGGGAACCGCCCTTCGGCATTTTATTCGTTGCGGACTCCTTTTCTATTCTGCTGGTGCTGACTTCTAGCATTGTGACAGCTATCTGCTTAAGCTATGCATTAATCTCCACTAGCAAAGAATTACAGACCATGTATTTTTATCCGACCGTGCTATTTCTGATAGCAGGGGTCAATGGCTCATTCTTGACTGGTGATTTATTTAATTTGTTTGTCTGTTTTGAAGTAATGCTATTGTCTTCTTATGTACTACTGACTTTAGGGAATTCCAAACGTCAATTACGAGAAGCTGTAAAATATGTCTCTATTAATATCGTCTCTTCCTGGTTTTTCCTTGTCGCCTTAGCTTTTCTCTATGGAACGCTCGGCACGTTGAATATGGCACATATAGCTGAACGAGTTGCAGAAGTTGGTCAAACACCGCTTCTGACAACCATCAGCATCGTCTTTCTAATTGTTTTCAGTTTAAAGGCTGGTTTACTTCTGTACTTCTGGCTTCCAGGGTCTTACAGTTCACCACCTGTTGTTACTTCCGCCCTTTTCGGGGCACTGCTAACGAAGGTTGGTATTTATGCCCTGTTCCGTATCTTTTCATTGATTTTTTACCATCAGCCAGAAATCACACATACTATCATCGGCATTATGGCTGCGTTGACTTTAATCGGCGGTAGCTTAGGTGCAATCGCCTTTAACGATATCCGCAGCATTGCAGCTTATAACGTTGTCATTGCCGTAGGGTTCATGCTTGTCGGTTTGGCAATCGCCACACCCGAAGCAATTGAAGGAGCTATCTACTATATAATTCATGATATGGTTGCCAAAGCATTGTTGTTTCTACTTGTTGGTACGATGATTACGCTGAGCGGCACCTCGAAAATGGCAGGAATGAGTGGACTCATGAAGAACTATCCGCTACTTGGTTGGTCTTTCTTTATTACAATGCTATCGCTTGCCGGAATTCCTCCCTTCAGCGGTTTTATCGGCAAAGTTCTGATTTCGAGTGCAGCAATCGATAGCGGTTCCTATGTACTGTTAACCCTGGCACTGTTATCGAGTATTTTTGTTCTTTACTCATTGCTTCGCATTTTTAAAAACTGTTTTTGGGGGGAGACAATCGTCAGTAAAGAAGAACAGCTGCCACTGCGTAGAGGTGTCTTGTTGCCTTGTCTGGTGCTTGTATTCCTAACTATCGGCATTGGCTTAGGCACTGAAGGTCTGTCAGTTTATGTCACAGAAGCTGCTGAAACATTACTGGATCCCGGTATTTATATCAATGCAGTATTAGGCATCCATCAGTAAATCCATTCTCGATTGAAAGGAGTGAATCCAAGTGCCAGCTCAGTTTCTATTAAATATCACCATTGCCTTGCTGTGGACATTATTAATGGATGAAGATGCTTTTTATATCACAACTTTTCTTAGCGGTTATTTGATTGGCATCGGCATTCTTTTTCTGATGCACCGTTTTTTTGGAACTAAGTTTTACTTGCTGCGCGTTTACTCTACCATCAAATTGCTGCTGATTTTTGTTTCGGAACTTTTCCAATCGAGCCTACTGATTATGAAACAAATTTTAAGTCCAAAGCTGAATATAAAACCTGGCATCTTCACTTATGAACATAGTATGGAAGGCGATTACGAATTGACCACACTGGCCCTTCTGCTAACCTTGACTCCTGGTTCTGTCGTTATGGAAGTCTCGCCAAATGGTAAAATTTTTTATATTCATGCGATGGATGTAGAAAGTTCACGTGAGGCCGTACTAAAGTCCATCAAGGCTTTTGAAAAAGCAATTATGGAGGTGACAAGAAATTGATAGACACATTATTAACCATTGCTCTTTCCCTTTTCATCCTAGCGATCATTCTGGCACTTTACCGAATCATCCGTGGACCTTCCATGCCTGATCGTGTTGTCGCACTAGATATGATCGGTGTCAATTTGATTTCGGGAGTGGCTGTTTTTTCTGTGGTTCTTCACACGCATGCTTTTCTAGAAGTTATCTTGATTGTTGGAATTTTAGCATTCATCAGCACTCTTGCCTTGGCACGTTTTGTTGAAAGGGGCGATATTGTTGAGCATAAACACAATCGCTGAATATTTCGGAGTTGTTCTAATTCTAATCGGTAGTATCATGGCTGTAATCAGCGCCATTGGAATTCTTCGGTTGCCCGATGTCTACACGCGTTCACATGCTGCTACGAAAAGCTCTACACTCGCTGTTTTGTTATCGTTATCTGGAACCTTTATCTATTTCTGGGCATCTGAAAACTTTATCAGCGTCAGGCTCCTATTAGGTATAACCTTTGTTTTTTTAACGGCGCCGGTTTCGGGACATCTGATTACACGAGCTGCATACCGATCAAATGTTAAATTGGCTGACTCCTCTACTGAAGATGCATTAGAAGAATTATTTAAGAAGTAAAAAAAGTGGTGTGGCGTCTTCTGCTATCCCACTTTTTTACTCCTAAAGCGCTTAGTAACGTTATTTCGTCAATATGGAATTGCACATCTACAATCGACATCTTCTTCTTGAATCGCTGTCTTTGGCTATCGTTCTCGGCAGTTCCCCCTTTTAAATCCATTTTTTTGCTAACTGGCAATAGACAAAGACTGTGATATGTGGAAAACTAAAGCAATGACAACTAGTAGAAAGCAGGGCTTTTAGATGAGTATAGAATTAAAAGAAAAAAGGAGATGGGATCCTTTAAAGGTATTTTTTAAAGTTTCAATTGCCTATACTCTTTCCTTTTTTGTAAAGAACAAAGATGGAAAGAAAATTGCTTTAGTCGGTGGAAATCTTGGAGAAAAATACGAAGACAATGCCGCAATTTATCATAACTATTTATTGAGTAACCATAAAGAACAAGTAACGGCTTATTGGATGTACGATCCAAAAACTACCTATGCTAAAAACGAGAATATTGAAAACGCTGTTCCGCTTGGTAGTTTCAAAAACTATTTGCTGTTTTTTCAAGCTGATTATACATTCCATGGACATTCTCTTCTTTACGATATTGTTCCAGCAGCTGATAAATTTCTTTTTTTCAACCGGAAAACGATCATCACTCATATTAGCCATGGCATAGAAGGATTCAAGAAGATTTTGATTCAAAAAGAAGATATTCCTTTATTAAAAAGAACAGATTATTTCAATTGCGCTTCCCAATATGAATACAACTTGAAGCTAAATGAATGGGAAATGCCTGAACAGAAACTAATTATAACTGGCTTTCCTCGCTTTGATCGGTATCCCCCAAATCAGCCACCTAAAGAAGTCAAAAACATTTTAATGATGATGACTTGGCGTGAATGGCTTTTTGATTTGACTAAAGAACAATTTATTGACAGCGCTTATTTTAAAAACACAACTGGCTTATTGGAGCACAAAGGTATTCAAAAGCTTCTCGCCGATCACCATCTTCATTTAAATATTGCGTTGCATCCTTTCATGAAAAAATTTGAAAGTTACTTTACCAACTTAACAAATGCTGAAAACGGCATTACATTTATCGACTCTAGTCGAGAAACAATCGCTTATTCGATTGATCATAATGACATGTTATTGACTGATATCACCAGCGTGTCATGGGACTTCCTGTATTTAAATAAACCTATTATATTCTTCATGTTTGATCAAGAAGAATATTTAGATAAAAGAGGATCTTATTTAAATATGGATACAGATCTTAGTGGATATAAAGCAAATTCAATCGATCATGTTTATGAATACTTGAAAAAAATCATCGAAGAAAAAATTACTTGGAACGAGTGGTACCCAAAAGCTACAGATTATATTGATTATTTCGACCAAGATAATTGCAAGCGTCTGACAAAGCGTGTTATGAAGCTTTAATAGTTCCACGTGAAACTTATAGATATCCTATACATTTCTTAAAATTAAAATGGCAGAGAAAAATTATCATTTTCTCTGCCATTTTTTCTTTTTATGCAGTTTCAACATACCGATCAAGTCGAGAAAGTGCGAAAGAACATTCCGGTATCGTTGCACAAACTTTGTAGAAAGCCATTTTCGATTAACGCTTTTTATAGTTTTATCTGCAATTCTACCGGACAATGATCTGATCCCCATATGTCTGCATGTATTTTTGCGCTTGTAAGTTGAGGTACGAGCTTTTGAGAGGCGAGAAAGTAATCAATTCTCCAGCCAACGTTCTTTTCACGACAATTAGAGCGGTACGACCACCACGAGTAAAAGTCAGTTTCTTCCGGATGAAAATGGCGGAATGTATCCACAAATCCACTTGATAAAAACTGCGTCATTTTGCCACGTTCTTCAGGGGTAAACCCTGAATTTTTCTTATTCGCTTTCGGATTTTTTAAATCAATTTCTTCGTGTGCCACATTTAAATCTCCACATAAAATAACCGGTTTTTGGTTATCCAACGCTTTTACAAATGATAAAATAGCCTCTTCCCACAACAACCGATAAGCTAAGCGAAGCAATCCGTGCTGCGAATTTGGGGTATATACCGTCATAACATAATGGCTATCAAACTCTAATGTAATCATTCGTCCTTCCGTGTCGTGTTCTTCTACACCTAAACCATATTGAATCGATAACGGCTTTTGCTTCGTAAAAATAGCGGTACCTGAATAGCCTTTCTTATGAGCATAATTCCAATATGTATAATAGCCGGGAAGGTCCATTTCTATTTGCCCTTCCTGCAATTTGATTTCTTGTAGGCAAAATACATCTGCATCCACTTGAGTAAAAAAATCCATAAAGCCTTTTTTCATAACAGCGCGAAGGCCGTTAACATTCCACGAAATTAATTTCAATGATGCCCCTTCTTTCTTAACCCTCCCTTAGTTTAAAGGAAGCATAGATTAGACTCAACCCATCCCTTATAACACTTCATTTATGTAAAATTTCTGTATTTTTTAAAACATTCTGCATTATTCAGAAGGAACTTCTTGTACAATAAAGTTATCTTGTAAAGTAACATGCTACGTGCTCGAAATGCAGTCTCTTGAATATAAAAATTTCGATTCCGCATCTCAAAGACAAAGGAGGAAAGAACATGAAAAAATTTTCGAAAGAGGAGAAAAGCTGGGCCCTATATGATTGGGGAAGTTCTGCTTATACCCTAATTATCACGACAGCTGTATTCCCTATTTACTATAAAGCCTCTGCCACTGAAGCCGGTATTAGCTTAGCCAATTCAACTGCTTATTTAGGTTATACCATTGCTATTTTCACCTTTATTTTAGCGATGATTGGTCCCATATTGGGTACTATTGCGGATTATGAAGGATTGAAAAAACGATTTTTCGTCGGCTTTTTCATATTAGGAACTGCGTCAACTGCATTGCTGGCTTTCGTACCCAGTGAAAATTGGTTACTCATGTTGATTTGCTATGTCTTCGCCGCTCTTGGTGCGACAGGTGCTAATTTGTTTTACGATGCATTTATTGTAGACATTACGACAGAAAAACGAATGAACAGCGTCTCCGCATTTGGATACGGACTCGGATATATCGGCTCGACCATTCCATTTATATTATCGATTGCTATTATTATACTCGCTCAAAATGGTCTGTTACCCATTTCTGTAACCATCGCTAGCCGTATCGCTTTTATGATCACCGCCATTTGGTGGATTGCTTTTTCAATCCCCATGTTTCGCCATGTTAAGCAACTGCATTATATTAAACGAGAACCGCGTCTAGTTCGCCAAAGTTTTAAACGGTTAGGAAAAACGCTCCGGGAAATTCGGCAATACCGAGCATTGGTCTTGTTTTTAATCGCTTATTTCTTTTATATTGATGGTGTTGGAACCATTATTGCGTTGTCGACTGCATACGGCACTGATTTGGGATTAAATTCATCGAGCTTATTGATTGTCTTACTGGTTACACAAATAGTCGCTGCGCCATTCGCCATTCTCTACGGTCGTTTGGCTAATCGATTTACCGGAAAAAAAATGCTTTACGTAGGAATTTGTGTTTATATCGTTATTTGTATCTATGCTTATTTTCTGGAAACCATTACGGATTTTTGGATTTTGGCTATGCTGGTAGCAACAAGCCAAGGGGGCATTCAAGCATTGAGTCGTTCTTATTTCGGGAAACTCGTCCCTAAAGAAAATTCCAATGAGTTTTTTGGTTTTTACAATATCTTTGGGAAGTTTGCCGCAATCCTTGGTCCTTTGCTTGTAGCTATCACTTCTCAAGTGACAGGCAAATCCAATATGGGTGTGTTCAGTCTGGTTATCTTATTCGTCATCGGACTGATCGTATTGTCTCGTGTACCTGAACCAACATCGCATGACTCTGTAGACGAAGTATCCGAGGTCTAAAGTGACTAAACGACCACAAATTGAAATCAAAAAAGGTGCCTTCCAACTAAGTCGGGGGGCACCTTTTTATCATTATTTTTTGTTAGGGTTGTCTGCTTTAACTGTTACGTTGCCAGCATTGTCTTTTTTGATCGTTGCATCTTTTAAATCGACCACTTCAGTGCCGCCTGTTTCTTTGTCGGCTTCTTTATTAGCTTTTTCGATTTCTTTTTCTACTGCTTTTTCAGCTTTCTCGTGTTCTTTTTCAGCTTTCTCTTGCTCTTTTTCTTCTTTTTTCATTGCTTTTTCTTGCTCTTTCACTTCTTTTTCAATAGCTTTTTCTTGTTTTTCAACTTCTTTTTCTTCTTGTTTTTCTACACGTTTTGCCTTGAGTTCGTCAGCTTTGTCTTTCGCTTTTTCGGTATAATCGCTTGCTTTATCTTTAGCAGTTTCTGTATAATCACTTGCTTTTTCTTTTAGTTGGTTTACTTTGTCCTTCACTTGATCTACTGCGCCGCCTGAACCTTCAGCGTTGTCTTCTTTTAAAGCCGTTGCTTTTTCTTTAACGATTTCTTGAAGTTCTTTGCCGCTCTTTGGTGCGAATAACAATCCAGCTGCGGCTCCAATAACTACACCAGTTGCTGCGCCAGCTAAGAAGCCGCCGCCGCCGCCACCGCTTTCTTTTCGTTCAGCTTCAGTTGGTTGCGGCTCTTGAATTTTCCCACCGCGCACAAGACGTTCTTCTACTTCTTCCACGATTTCATATAATGTACGGCCTTTAGCTTCGACAAGTGACACGCTCATGTGATAGTCAGCTAAATCTGCTTGGTCTCTCACAACAATAACGTCGTAATCAGTAGAATCTACTTTGTCTTCAAGCATGTCTGCCTGATACCCCTTTTTCTCTAACGCTTCACGTACCGATGTAAATGGATGCTCGACTGCAATTTTCACCATATTCTGTCCACTCCCTTTTTCTAAATGTCTATATCTTTCATTTTCCCTTATTTACGAAGTTATAAACACATTTAGAAAGCTCAATGATTTACTGCCAGGCTTTTGGAGTCTGAGCCTTCATGAGACGCGTTGCCAACACAACACCTAACACGGCACCAGACAAACTGGAAATAAAAAAAGGTGGCACAAAAAATAAAGCGCCAAATTCAGTACCAAGGAAAAGCTGTGCATAAGGAACCGCTACTAGTGAAGCAATGAGTCCAGTGCCTACTACTTCTCCTAGAGCAGCTAGCCAAATCTTACCGAACTTGGCATACATAATGCCGGCTAGGCAAGCTCCAATCATTCCACCAGGAAAAGCCAATAACGAGCCGGTTCCCGTTAGTATTCGAATGACCCCGGTCATAAAGGCAATCAATACAGCCGGACCTGGCCCCAGGAGAACTGCTGCAATCACATTGACCGCGTGCTGAATTGGATAGGCTCGAGCAATTCCTGCTGGAAAATAAACAAAAGCAGAACCTGCCACTCCAATCGCCACAAACATCGCCATAACGACCATTTTTTTCGTTGTCATGTTCTATGCTCTTCTTTGCAGGGCGCTTGTAACAGTTGAATGCGCTCTGCAATATCCGCTGCTTCTGTGATTGCGGTTATAACGGCAATTCCTGAAACGCCTGCTTGCCAAACTTGATGGGCATTTTCAGCAGTAATGCCGCCGATGCCGACAATCGGTAAGTTAGGCAATTCATTTTTAACTGCTAAAATTTCTTTGACGCCAGCCGGTTTTTTGGCATCTGCTTTTGAAACTGTTCCAAAAATCGGACCCATTCCAACGTAATCTGCTCCCTCTCTACTAGCAATTTTAGCTTCTTCTACAGAATGAACAGAAACGCCTAAAATTTTGTCGGCTCCGATCAGTTGACGAACTTTTTGCGTCGCTGCATCATCTTGACCGATATGAACACCATCTGCTCCAATACTACATGCCAGCTCGACTTGATCATTGATAATAAACGGCACGCTGTACTCACGACATAATCGCTGGCAATGTAACGCAAATTCAAGTAGTGCTGAACCCGTCAATGCACCATCACCTTTTTCTCGCAATTGGAAATGGTTGATGCCGCCTCTTAATGCTGCCTCGACTACTTGCAAAGGGTCTCGAACTCCTGAGTTTTTTGAACCCATAATAAAATAGATGGATGATTTAGTAGAAAACTTCAATTTTATGTGCCTCCCTCTTATCTACTATCCTAGCTTTATATGCCGCATGGTTTGTGGGTCCATGACCTTGTCCAATATTCAGTGGTTCACTAAGAGCCGCTTGAATAAATTGTTTGGCCGTAAAAATAGCGTCTTTTAGTTGCTGACCTTTTGCTAGCTCTGCTGTCACAGCCGCTGCAAACGTACAGCCAGTACCATGCGTTTGTCTTGTTGAAATCCGAGCTGCTCGGTACACGAACGATTCCCCATTTGCCTGCAAAAAATAGTCTTCTGCATAGTCTCTATCCATTGCATGGCCACCTTTAATAACGACGGATTTCGCACCTAGTGACAAAAGTTTTTCAGCTGCATGTTGACGACTACTAACATTTGTAATGGGGATGCCCGTCAAAGCTTCTGCTTCTGGAATGTTTGGGGTAACGAGTAATGCCAGTGGCAATAAATGCGTTTTCACTGCATCTACTGCTTCTTGCTGCAATAAATCCGCGCCCCCTTTAGCAATCATGACGGGATCCACAACGACATTTTTCCAGTCGAACTTGTGAATTGCGGTTGCCACTTCTTTAATAATTTCAGAATTGAATAACATACCTGTTTTTAAAGCCGTTAGTTCAAAATCGCTAGCTACCGCTTCTAATTGCATGTGTACGGCTTGTGCCGACATTGGGTAGATAGCGGAAACACCCATCGTATTTTGAGCGGTTACGGCCGTAATAACAGAGGTGCCATAGACATCCAGCTCTTGAAACGTTTTCAAGTCTGCTTGAATGCCTGCCCCTCCTCCAGAATCGGATCCAGCAATCGTTAAAGTTTGCGGTGTTTTTGTCATAGCACTCTCTCCTGTAAATAAATTTGTTCGGCGACTTCGCCGTCCGTTAAACTGGCTAGTCTATTCATGAAAGCAAGTTGAAAATCTCCAGGGAGACTCACGCTTTGACTAGCTAGTTCACCAGCAATCGCAAAATATCGCAAAATAGCGCTCACTGTTTCTAACGGATTTTCAGAATCAACAGCAAGACCTGCAGCGACAACGCTACTCAGTAAGCAGCCTGTTCCTGTAATCGAAGCCATAATCGGACTTCCAAAAGGAATTTCATTAACACAGTCTCCGTCTGTCACACAATCTATTTTGCCCGTGACCGCTACAATCAAGCCCAACTGTTTCGCAGTAGACATAGCAAGCTCTTTAACGTCTAGAAGCCCCTCTCCGGCATCAACACCTTTAGACTGCCACTCTTTACCCGCTACAGCTGCGAGCTCTCCTGCATTGCAGCGAAGAACGCTGACGTCAACTGTCTCTAAAATTTCTCGAACAGCATGGAGTCGGAAGTTACTTGCTCCTGCTCCAACAGGATCTAAAACAACCGGGATGCCCAATTGGTTTGCCTTTTTTCCAGCGATCAGCATACTTTTCAGCGACTCCGCGTGTAAAGTTCCAATGTTTAATGACACTGCCTGTGCTAATCCAGCGAGTTCCTCTACTTCTTCAGGCGCTTCTCCCATGATTGGAGAAGCGCCTATTGCCAATAGACCATTCGCTTGAAAATTCGAAACTACATGGTTTGTGATGCAATGAACCAACGGGTTTTTTTGTTTTATTTGTTGAAACATGTTAAACACCTACTTTTTTAGTTGGCTCTATAGACCAGGATTCTTGTCTCCAGGCTTGATCCCAAAAGTTCAATTCATAATAACTGCTTTTGCGGAAATGGTCTTTTAATTCTTTACGGCGTGCTTCTGGCAAGTCTTCTGACAACTGATTCATCCGTTCAATTTGTTCGTTGACCAGTTCACCAAATTCTTCGGACCCGTAAGTCTCAATCCACCGGTCATAAATCGGATGATCCGGTTTTGCATGTTTCAATCGCTCACCGATTTCGTAATACAACCAGTAACAAGGCAATATGGCTGCTAATACATCTGCCAATTCCCCTGCAGATGCGCGGTACATATGAGAGACGTACGCATACGCTGTAGGTGAAGGTTCGAATTGGGACCAGTCTTTTTCCGTAACACTTAACATTTTCATAAATGATTCATGTAACGATAGCTCGGCTGTACTGGTATGTGTCGCATGAATTGCAAAGCGTTGCGTCGTTTCCATATCCTTTGCTTTAGACGCACCGAGTGCCTGAATTTTAGCAAAATGGGATAAGTAATAAGCGTCTTGCATGACATAAAAACGGAATATCTCGACTGGTAATGTCCCATCTTCAATTCCCTTTACAAACGGATGATCAAAACTTGCTTGCCATAAACTGTTACATTCTTTTCTCACTTCTGTACAAAATGTCATTTTCCTATCTCCTTTTCTGTATCTAGTTTCCGTGCCTTGCTCTGACAGGCACGGTCAATTTTCTTGCACAAAATAAAAACGCCGCTCCCCAATAAAGGGAAGCGGCGTATGCAGTCGATAAGAAAATAGCAGACGTTCCGCCACTTCCCTCCGCTGGTATGATCCAGATCAGGTTCAAAGGGTCCGAGCTTATGCTCATCTCAGCCGATATCCGGCTCCCCTAGTGGTGTTTTTAATTATGTTTTCGACATCACTATATCATAGATTCTACTAATTCTATAGTCTTTATACAATTCTTTTTGCTGGTTTGGTATAGAACTACGTGTACTTCTAAATGGTGTTCTCCAAAAACATTAATTAATAAACACGTCAATGTCATTTTTATTTTTCTCGACTAATTTTTCTACTAACCTATTATAGTCTTCCCCAAAGTCATCCATCCATGTTAGATCATTAACGTTTCCTCCCCCTAGTTTCTCCTCAAGATACGTATTGATATAAGCATTTTGTTCATTAATTTTTTTACCGTATTGCTTTTGGAATTCTTCGGGTGACATATCTAGTTTTTCAGCTTGAGCGATAGCATACGCACGCACTTGCTTTCCACCTTCATCTTTTGTATTCGCTGGAGGAAGTTTTTCAAATTCTTCCGAGGTTGTTTCTCCTGTAAGATGTGGAGAAATATCAAGGTTCATTTCCTGTACCTCTTGTTTGATCAACTCTACAGCTATTGCTGAATCCAAGTAATCTAATGCGCTATCGTCAGGATATAAAAATCGTAAATCCCCTATTGTAATTTCATGATTATTTACAATAGCGGCTACTTCATCATCTTCGTGTGTTGAAAGGCCGCTACAACTAGCTAAGGTGACTGCTCCAAGCAAAATTACTGTACACAGAACTTTCTTCAATCCCCCACTTCCTTTCTTAACCCATTATTTATAAACTTTTGACCAAAAATAATCGATTAGATAAATTACTCGTGCTACTAAGATTCATACGTTCTTAATGTTCAGAAAGTTTCATTTACTAAAAAAGTATTTTTTGAAAGACCATTGTTTAAAATAGTTTGTTTTCAGCATAAAAAAACGTTCCTGAAAATCAGGAACGTTTTTGCTTATTAAACGGTTACTTCTTTTTTCTCTTTTTTGATTTGCTTGCTTCGTAACTGTCCACAAGCAGCATCGATATCGGCGCCTTGCTCGTGACGTACGCCACAGTTGATGCCTTTTTTCTTCAATGCATCGTAGAAAGCACTAATGGCTTCTGGTGTACTTTGTTGATATTGATCGTGCTCATCAACTGAATTGTACGGGATCAAGTTCACGTATGACAAGTGACGCTTATCTTCTAGCAATTTCGCTAATTGATGCGCTTCTTCTACATGGTCATTGACGTCACGCAATAAAATATACTCAAACGTGATGCGACGGTTGGATTTCTCTAGGTAATAATCGATCGCAGCCATCAATTTCTCGATTGGATATGCTTTATTGATTTTCATAATACGCGTACGCAACTCATTAGTCGGTGCATGAATTGAAATTGCCAGGTTTACTTGTAAGCCTTCATCTGCATAATCGTAAATTTTTGGCACGATACCGCTTGTTGAAACGGTGATGTGTCGAGCTCCGATAGCCAAACCTTTTTGAGAATTAACGATGTTTAGGAAGCCCATCAAATTCGTATAGTTATCAAATGGTTCGCCGATACCCATTACGACGATGTGACTCACACGTTCTTCTTTTTGCTGTGTGTCAAAATGCGCTTGCACTTGCATAATTTGCTCAACGATTTCGCCCGCGTTTAAATCGCGGCTCTTTTTCAATAGTCCGCTGGCACAGAAACTGCAGCCAATGTTACAACCCACTTGTGTGGTTACACAAACAGAATTTCCGTATTTAAAACGCATTAATACCGTTTCGATCAAGTTACCGTCTTGCATTTGGAAAAGAAACTTAATCGTGCCGTCTGCAGATTCTTGCTTCACTGTTTCTTTCAACGTGCGAATCGCAAAGTTGTCTTCTAGCAACTGAACACAGTCTTTCGACAGATTGTTCATTTCTGCGAATTCAGTGACGCGTTTTATATACAACCAATCCCATACTTGTTCCGCACGGTATTTTTTCTGACCATTTTCTAAAAACCAGTCTTTTAACTGGTCTATCGTTAATCCATAGATGGAATTTTTCATTTAAAGAACCCTCATTTCAAATTTCACAATTGCTTATTATAATACTAAAAATAACGCTTGACAACAACTATTTTTGTTTAGACAGAAAAATCTGATTAATAAATGCTTTTATACCGCCTATTTCAAAAATAAAAAAAGGTAAAAAGAAGGATCTTTCCTATACGGAATTGCCTATTTAATTGAAGCTTATTGGAAACAATAAAACCAGGCGCTGTTAAGCAGACCTGGTTTCATTGATTTTTATAGAAGCGTTTTATTTCCAAACTATTTTACACAGATACGGCTGCCTGCTGTTTTTTCTGTAGCATGGTACCGTTTTTTGCTAAGTCCGTGTGCCAAGAGAACGCTTTTTCTAAGACATGTGGAGTTTGCCCACCGCGTGTTAGCGCTTCGTCGTAATACGCGCGAAGTTGTGCACGATACGATGGGTGTACACAGTTTTTCAAGATAACTTCCACGCGTTCGCGCGGTGCTAAGCCACGAAGATCTGCATAGCCTTGTTCCGTGACAACGACATCCACATCGTGTTCTGTGTGGTCAACATGCGAGACAAATGGAACGACGCTTGAAATATTTCCACCTTTGGCAATTGATTTTGTTACAAAAATCGCCAAACGAGCATTGCGCGCAAAATCACCTGATCCGCCGATGCCGTTCATCATGTTAGTGCCTGAAACATGCGTCGAGTTAACATTTCCATACATATCAAACTCTAATGCGGTATTAATCGAAATGAGTCCGAGACGGCGGATAATTTCCGGATGATTGGAAATTTCCTGTGGACGCATAATAATTTTGTTGCGGTAGTTTTCAAATTCCCCAAAAACTTGTTTCATTTTCGGTTCGGACAATGTAATTGAGCAACAAGATGCGAAATTTACTTTACCCGCATCCATCAAATCAAAAACAGCATCCTGTAAGACTTCCGAATATACTTGTAAATCTTTAAATTCCGAATCAACCATTCCGTGTAAAACGGCATTCGCTACAGATCCAATACCTGATTGCAAAGGAGCCAAGCTTTCTGTTAAGCGACCTGCACGAATTTCAGCACGTAAAAATTCAAGCAAATGGCCAGCCATAATTTCTGTATCTTCGTCAGGTGGCACGATAGTTGAAGGAGAGTCCAATTGTTCAGTAAAAACAATGCCTCTCACTTTTTCCATATCGATCGGGATACCAACTGTGCCAATGCGCTGATCAACAGCGGTTACTGGAATTGGCAAGCGCTCACCTTGTTTGCCTGTATCGTAGATGTCGTGCAAGCCTTCAAATAATTGGGGCTGTGCCATATTAATTTCAACGATGATGTTTTTAGCATGTTTCGCAAACACTGCCGAATTTCCAACAGAAGTTGTCGGAATGATCATGCCGTCTGCTGTAATAGATAACGCTTCTACAATAGCAAAATCAATCGGTTCTGTAACGCCTGTACGAACCCATTCTGCCGTGTGTGACAAATGATGATCGACAAACAGCATTTCGCCGTCATTAATTTTTTTGCGCATTGCCGGTTCTGCTTGGAATGGCAAACGTTTGTTGACAATCCCCGCTTCTGCAAACAATCGATCGATATCTGAGCCTAACGAAGCGCCTGTGAAAACATTCACTTTAAAGCTTTCATTTTCTGCACGTTTCACCAAAGCGAAAGGAACCGCTTTCACATCTCCAGCACGCGTAAACCCGCTAAGTCCAAGTGTCATGCCGTCTTGTATCCATGAAGCCGCCTCTTCAGGTGTCACTACTCGCTCCTGCAACTGTTTGGCTTTGATTCGATTAACTTTCTGTTCCATTGTAGATCACTCTCTTTCACTATTAATTTTAATGACTTTTTTAAAATAAAGCGTTTTCATGAGCGTACGCTCAGTTTAAAATCGGATTTCACGTAAAAAAGGGTAGAGCATGTCATTATCGACTATCTTTTAATTATTAGATAATTTTAACTTATCCTGTTAAAAAACTGAGTTTTACAGCATGGACAAGCGTTAACTGTCTCAAAGCAGAGAAACAGCTGTCTCAAACAGCATTTTTTTAAGCCAAAAAAAAAGCGCATGATCGCTTTTCGCGGACATGCGCTTTTCTTAAAACCCTAAAAGTTTTCGGAAATAGCTAGAATAAGACTGACTGACGGGGATTCGTGCTCCGTTATTCATTGCCAAAACAAATGTGGAATGTGTATCTGGGTAAATTTCTTCTATATGATGCACATTAACAATAAATGAACGATGGCAGCGGATAAATGATTCACGTGGCAGTATAAATTCAAATTCCTGAAGAGAGTTTTTATTGGTGCCCGAATAGCCTTCTGCATGAACATGGGTTTTGCGATCTTTGACTTCCAAATACTTCACTTCTGTAAAAGGAATCGGCTTCCAGCCATCTGGACTTTTCACAGTAACCACTGACTTCCCTTCAGTAAATGCCGGATAAATGGCCATGACACATCCTTGCAATTTACCTTCATGTTCAAAAGGTACAGCCATGCCGTGATATGGAACACCAAAAATTTCACGATTAATGAATTCAGACGTTTTCTGATTTGCCAGCAATGCTTTGTGTGCAATCGTTCCAGACTTAACCAAATCGCCTGGTTTGATTTTTAAATCTACTCGCTTACTTGGACGATAGTAAATATATTCTTTTGTATTTGTAACGGCTATTGAAATTTCGTCAGAGAATAATTCTCCCATGACATCCAATAGAGAACCTAGCGTAAAACTTTCCATTCGAATCCTCCTGTTTAAACTCATCCTTCTAATTATACATGAACTAGCTTTCTTCTATAAATAGAAAAACCAGCCCTTTAAAGGGACTGGTCTATACGGCTACTCCGGTAGAAGCATCGTACCGTTAGTTGTTAAATTTGCATGCCATGAAAATGCTTTTTCCAGTACATGAGGCGTTTGTCCACCACGTAATAGTGCTTCCTCATAGTAAGCGCGCATTTGATCGCGGTACATTGGGTGCATGCAGTTCTCAATAATTAGAGGAACCCGCTCACGCGGAGCGAGCCCACGTAAATCTGCATACCCTTGTTCAGTCACAACGATGTCGACATCGTGCTCAGTATGGTCAACGTGCGTGGCGAATGGCACAATACTCGAGATGATGCCGCCTTTGGCAATCGATTTCGTAACAAATATCGAGAGACGTGCATTGCGGGCAAAATCACCAGAACCCCCAATGCCATTCATCATTTTACTGCCTGAGACATGCGTTGAATTGACATTGCCATAAATATCAAATTCCAATGCTGTATTAATGGAAATTAACCCAAGTCGGCGAATCAATCCGGGATGATTCGTAATTTCTTGTGGCCGCAAGAGGATTTTATCACGATACTCTTCAAAGTTTCCAAACACCTGATCCATTTTTTCTTTAGACAATGTAATCGACGAAGCGGAAGCAAATTTCACTTTCCCAGCATCAATCAAGTCAAAAACAGCATCTTGAAGAACTTCTGAATAGACTTCCATGTCTTCAAACTCCGAATCAATTAAACCGTGCAAAACAGCATTTGCGACCGAACCAATTCCCGACTGCAAAGGAGCAAGCTGATTAGTCAAGCGTCCCGATGCGACTTCCGAGCGCAGGAAATTCAGGAGATGTTGAGCCATCACTTCGGTGTCGTCATCCGGTTGCAGAATAGTTGAAGGAGAATCCGGCTGATCAGTAAAGACGATCGCTCGGACTTTTTCAAGATCCACGGGTATCCCGATTGTTCCGATTCGATCACTAACATGTGCCAAAGGAATCGGCGAACGCTGACCTTGTTTTTCAGGTTCATAAATATCGTGTACGCCTTTAAACAGTTGAGGCTGCGAAAGGTTGATTTCTATAATAACGTTTTTGGCGTGCTTGACGAAAACCGAAGAGTTGCCAACCGACGTCGTTGGAATAATCATGCCGTCTTCTGTAATCTCCAATGCTTCAATAACCGCGTAGTCGATTGATTCGATGACTCCAGCCCGGATCCATTCAGCCGTTTGTGATAAATGGTGATCAACAAACAGCATATCCCCATTATTTATCTTTCTGCGCATAGCCGGATCTGCTTGAAACGGCAACCGTTTGTGCACAATTCCTGCTTCTGCCATTAATTTATCGACATCTGAACCTAAAGAAGCCCCAGTAAAAACATTTACTTTAAACTGCTCTGTTTCAGCGCGGCGAACCAATGCATAAGGAATTGCTTTAGCATCTCCCGCACGTGTAAATCCACTTAATCCGAGCGTCATTCCGTCTTTGATCCAAGACGCCGCCTCATCCGCAGATACCACTCGGTCCTGTAATTCGATAGCTTTGATACGATGAAGTTTATTGTCCATCCTTATCACCTTTCGGAGGCTTTAGTTTTTGTTAGCCTATACATTAATTATATCTTATTCATTGGTTCATCGACTCTATACTAAGCTTCCAAATACAGAGTTTTCCTGCTATTCTTCACAGTCCTGCAACAAAACACAAGAACATTTCATTAAATTAATTCTTTATTCTTGCAATCAAAAAATGTAATTTTTTCAAGCTTATGAATTTTTGTGGGTACTCGAAATTCTTGTCTTGTTAACACGTGGAGTCTTTTCTTAGTTAACGTAAATTTCGATTTCACTACTCTTTTCTATGGATTTAACAGATGGAAAATATAGCAAGACTGTTCCATTGACAACAAGTTTCTACTGAAATAACATAGAAAAGTTATAGAAAACAAATTTGTACGAACATATAGAAGAAAAGAGGGTGCGCAACATGTCTGCAGACCAAAAAAAGAAGATTTTCATCTTAATGATTAATATGTTTATCGCGGTTGCAAGTTTTGGAATTGTTATTCCGATTCTGCCTTCGTACTTGGTCTCAATCGACCAAGGCGGCATGGCAGCAGGCCTGATGATTGCTATTTTTGCCGCTTCCCAATTTATCTTTTCCCCAGTTGCTGGTAAATGGGCCGATCAATACGGTCGCCGAAAAATGATTATTTACGGTTTATTTGGATTAACCATCTCCATGTTTGTTTTTTATGCTTCTGATTCTATTTGGATTTTGTATTTTTCTCGTGTCATCGGTGGCGTTGGGGCAGCGATGCTGATTCCAGCGATTTTTGCCTATATCGCAGACATTACCACTTTCGACCAGCGCGCAAAAGGAACGAGCATGGTTTCTGCAGCGATGTCGCTCGGCATTGTGGTTGGACCTGGAATTGGTGGATTTTTAGCCGATTACACCTTAAAATTACCTTTTCTCGTCTCAGCACTCGTATCACTAGGAGCTGCTATTTTTTCTGTCATTTGGTTGAAAGAACACGACGCTACAGATGCCAATCCTTCACTGGCTGCAAAGTTAACCGATGAAGAATCTATGTTCACTAAAATTGGCCGCTCCACCAAGATGCCGTATTTTATTCCGTTAATCATTACTCTCGTTATGAGCTTTGGTTTGCTAGCCTACGAATCAGTAGTTGGTTTGTATTTAGACAATCAGTTCAATTCCACGGCGAAAGATATCGCTGTTATGATTACTGCAACGGGCGTCGTCAGTGTAATTGTGCAATTATTTGTTGTAGATCGGATTGTTCGCCGTTATGGTGAAGTGTCCATTTTGGTTGCATTTCTTGGCGTCGCTGCATTTGGCTTTTTGCTGTCTCTTTTTGCTGGAAGCTATGCTATGTTCTTTGCTGTTTCGCTAATCATTTTCCTTGCTACTTCTATTTTACGACCTGTCTTAAATACACTGATTTCCAAAATGGCTGATGGTGAAGTTGGCTTTGCGATGGGCATGAACAATGCCTATATGAGTATCGGAAACGTAATTGGTCCTTTACTAGCAGGCGTTCTTTACGATATTAATATTGTCTATCCATTCATTTTAGGACTGATTATGTTACTGATCACATTGTTGATTACTACAGCTTGGCAACGCTCACGTGCCGCAAAAAATTCGGCAGTTATCTGAAACGGATTCTCACCAGAGAGTTCGTTTTTGTTGTTTTTATCACTTACGGTGTCCTGCTTTACGGCTCTAACGATACGTTGTATAATATTTGTACAACATGCACGATAAATCTATAGATAGAATGAAGGTAATGCTATGTATAACATTAAAGCAGCTGCCAAAATTTTAGATATGCCGAAAGTGACAATTCGTTCTTGGGAAACGCGTTATAGTGCGATTACTCCTGCCCGAACAGAATCTGGACATCGCTTGTATTCGGATCAAAATCTGGAAGATTTGAAATGGCTAAAAATACAAGTACAAGGCAACGGCATGAAGATAAGTGAAGCTGTAAAAAAACTACATGCTTCACGCAAGAAGTTTATTGTTCCGAATAACGAACTTCCTAACAGAGAGACATTGGAATACGGCGAACAAATTGATCAACTTTTTCAGGCCGCTGCCGAAATGGATACGGAACGCTTTAACTATTTGTTGGATTTGCATTTTTCTTTATTTCATCATCAAACAGTCTTTTTTTATATTATTGCGCCACTGATGGTGCGAATTGGAGAGGCTTGGGAGAACGGCATCATTAGTGTTGCTCACGAACACATGATTACCCATATCGTTCAACAACGCTTTAATCAGTTTTTCCGCATTTTCCCAATTTCCCCAAACTTGCCAAAAGTCATGGCACTTAGCCCAAGCGGTGAACAGCACCAGCTTGGCTTACTGCTGTTTACTTTGTTCTTACGCGAGAACGGTTTTTCCGTAGTTTACATTGGACCGGATACGCCTCTTGAAGGCTTAGAGGAAATGGTCGCTAAACAAAATTTCAAACTACTCTGTATGTCCATCGCTTCTCCTAAGATGTTGCCACTGGCCAATGACTATATCGACGCTTTAGCCAAGGCAAATCCAGAAATGCATTTTGTTCTTGGTGGGCAAGGTGTGGACTGCGAACAAACTAAAGAAAATCGCTGGTATTTAGGTAGCGATGTAAAAGTTTGGCAGCAGTGGTTAGATGACCAAAAATTTTGACACCTATCCAAAAACTCCCTCAATAATGAAATTGAGGGAGTTTTTTTGTGTTTTATTGCCAATCAAGATCTTGGTAGTCTTTTTGGTATGGTCCGTTGTCTGTGACTTCTGAGTGATAAAGCGCTTTTAACGCAAAGCCTTTTTCAAGCTCCATCTCATCCTTCAGCACTTTCAACCGTTTTTTCAATTCCGGATGATCACTGACCAATTGCTCCATTTTGGATTTGTTGTATTTCATCTGTATCCGCTCCTTTTAGATCTTCTTGTCTTTATTGTACACTGCTGCAGAAAAAAACGCACTTGCTCAGCAAGTGCGTGACCATCTATTGTTTATCCTAAATAATGAAAAACAAAATTCGCCAGGAATAAACTAGCGATGACGTAGAGCGTTGGAGATACTTCGCGTCCTCTACCGACAGCGATTTTTAAAATCGGGTACATAATAAAGCCGATCGCGATTCCATCGGCAATGCTGTACGTAAACGGAATCAACGCCACAATTAAAAGCGCTGGAAAGCTTTCCGTCATATCGGTCATATCAAGGCTTTTAATGTTTTGCAGCATCAAAAAACCAATGATGATTAAGATTGGCGCAATTGCACTATCTGGTATCAGCTTGATGACCGGAATGAAAAACGAAGCGACCAAAAACAACAATCCCGCCGTAATCGACGTTAATCCCGTCCGGCCGCCAGCTGTCATGCCCGCAGCACTTTCAACTGTCGCTACAGTTGGACTCGTACCAAAAATTCCCGACGTCATCGCAGACACAGACGTTGCCTGAAAAGCACGACTGAATTTCTCAGGGCGCTCAATAAACGCCACTTGCCCATGAACCAGCCCAATGTTTTCAAACACTAGCACCATGGTCAGAGAAAATACCGCAACCCAAAACGTGGTGGACAGGATATTGCCAAAAGACAAAGCCCCAAATACTGCAAAAGCTTCTGTCGCGTTGATCGACGACTCGTTCATGCTGCCAAAGTCGATAAGGCCGAAAAACGCCGCGATGACTGTTCCCACAACAATGGTAATCAGGAAATTCCCTGGCACATTGCGAATAAACAACACTACCGCAATAATAACCGTCAAAACAGTGGCCAATACATGCGCATCCGCAAGTGAACCAAGTGCCAAAATCGAACTCGTGCCACGCTCAACAATGCCGCCTTTTTCTAGACCAATCAGCATAAGAAATAAGCCGAGCCCGACAGTAATGGCTTCTTTCAGCGAATGCGGCACGGCGGCACTCAGCATTTTCGCAAAACGCGTAAAAGCCACCGCCACAAAAATCACACCGGAAACAAACACTACCGCTAGCGCTTCCTGCCAAGACAAGCCCATAGACTGAACCATCGTGTACGAAAATAGCGCATTAATGCCCATACCTGGCACTAACAAAATCGGTGCATTGCCCCAAAAGCCCATGAGCAAACAGCCAAAGACCGACGCCACAATCGTCGCAACAATTGCTGCTTCAAGCGGCATGCCGGCTTCCGACAAAATCAGCGCATTGACGGCAATAATGTAGACCACCGTAAAAAAGCCGATTAAGCCCGCTGTCATTTCACGCTTAACTGTCGTGTCATTTTCCTGAAGACCGAAAAACCGATCCATCCAATTAAACATCGTCATAACCTTCTATTAAATTAGCCCTCTCCCTACCCGCTCTGCCTATCGAAATAGGTAAGCCAAGGTAGGAGTGTAATCTAAAAAGAAGGCACTGTCAAGGTGTTTCGCTTGGCGGGTGGGTATTTGGGATGTGAGTGTGCGTATTTCTCCACGACCGTGCGGATGCCTTCGCTGAACGTGCGTATTTCTCCACGACCGTGCGGATGCCTTCGCTGAACGTGCGTATTTCTCCACGACCGTGCGGATGCCCTCGCTGAACGTGCGTATTTTTCCACGACCGTGCGGATGCCCTCGCTGAACGTGCGTATTTCTCCACGACCGTGCGGATGCCCTCGCTGAACGTGCGTATTTTTCCACGACCGTGCGGATGCCCTCGCTGAACGTGCGTATTTCTCCACGACCTTGCGTATCCCCGAAAAACTAGTTGGTTTTATCGCTTTTCGCTCGCGAAAAGCCGGTAATTAGGGTTTTAAAAATAAGCTTTTGCAAGAAAGCTGCGAGTGCTATAATTCAAGTAATTCACACAAAGGAGGGAACGACATAACGAAAAAAATTAGTTTATTAACACAAGCAGATGCTTTAACGTTACTTCTAGCAAGGCTTAGCTGTCACCATCCACAACGGCAATTTCTTGAAAGGGAGCTCTACTGGATTACGGCGGGAAAGCGTGGAGAAAATCGGATGCAGAAGAAATTCAATGAATTCCATTTTGAAGGAGAGTTTCATATCTTATGGGATGTAAACTTGAAAATCGACAACTGGTCTGTCCAAATGGATGGTCTATTGCTGACTAAGCGTTGCGTAATCATCATTGAGTCTAAAAACATTAGTGGCCAACTCCATTTTGATGAACAGACGGATGAATTTTTCCGTATTAATTCCGCAGGAGAAAAAACGGTTATGGAAAATCCGAAAATCCAGCTGAATAAGCATATTCGTTTTCTGACACAATATTTTAAACTGCATAAAATTAATTTACCCGTATCTGGCTTGGTTGTTTTCACCGCTAAAGACAGTGAATTTATTTCCAAACCACGCGGTGTTGCTAGTTGTAAGACTTACCAAATGATCGAATACCTTTTGAAAATTCTACAGGCTTTCCCCCTCGAAGCCGAAATGATAAAACTGACCAAACTCAAGAAATTGATTTTGACCAATCAAACCCCTTATAAAAAACTCCCTTTGTGCGCTTACTATTTTATTGATCCAATAGATTTACAACCTGGCGTCTATTGTCAAACTTGCAAAGCTTTTACGATGCAACGGAACAAGCGTAGCTGGGTTTGCGATTATTGCGGAGTACGAGACGCATCTGCGCACCTTTTGGCTCTTCAAGAATATTTCACGTTTGTAGGGCCGACCATAACAAATCAAAAGCTTCGTAATTTCTGCGGATTCGCATCACGTGCGGTTGCCACCAGGTTGCTTGGTCAATTGGATTTAGAGAAAACCGGAGAATCAAAAGCCTCCTCGTATTGCATACGAGAATAATGCAAAAGCTTCCCGTTAGAGTGGGAAGCTTTTTTGCTGAGTTTTTTGAACGTGCGTATTTTTCTACGAACGTGCGTAAGTCTTCGCTGAACGTGCGTATTTCTCCACGAACGTGCATATCTGCATCCCGAACGTGCGTATTTCTCCACGAGCGTGCGTATGCCGCAGCTATTCGTCACTCATCCTTCATTCGCCTCACGCACACAAACCAAAATCCAGATGCCTCGCTTTTCGCTGGCGAAAAGCACTAAAATCTAATTTTTGCACTGAACGTGCGTATTTCTCCCCGAGCGTGCGTATGCCGCAGCTATTCGCCGCTCACCCTTCATTCGCCTCACACACACAAACCAAAATCCAGATGCCTCGCTTTTCGCTGGCGAAAAGCACTAAAATCTAATTTTTTCACTGAACGTGCGTATTTTTCTACGAACGTGCGTAAGCCTTCGCTGAACGTGCGTATTTCTCCACGAACGTGCATATCTGCATCCCGAACGTGCGTATTTCTCCCCGAGCGTGCATATCTGCATCCCGAACGTGCGTATTTCTCCACGAACGTGCATATCTGCATCCCGAACGTGCGTATTTCTCCCCGAGCGTGCATATGCCGCAGCTATTCGCCTCAAAACCTAAAAAGGACCTGCAATAGCTGCAGGCCCTCATTAGTTTATTTTTTACACGAACATTCCGGCAATTGCTGCACTCAATAATGAAGCGAGTACACCCGCCGCAACGGCGCGCATGCCAAGACGAGCAATATCTGAACGACGACTTGGTGCGATCGCACCAAGTCCGCCAAGTAAGATTGCCAATGAGCTTAAGTTTGCGAATCCGCAAAGAGCAAAGCTGACAACGATGACCGTTTTAGGTGACAAGTTGGCAATTTCAGGAGCAAAAGCTGAATACGCAACAAATTCGTTAAGTACTAGCTTCTGTCCGATAAAGCTACCCGCTTGGACTGCTTCAGCCCAAGGTACACCAATTGCCCATGCAAGCGGTGCAAAAATGACGCCTAAAATACTTTGGATAGTCAAACCACCAAAACCGAACCATCCACCGATGCCGCCAAGTACACCATTTAGTAAAGCAATTAATGCGATAAATGCAAGTAACATCGCGCCCACATTTAACGCCAATTGAAGACCGTCAGACGCACCACGTGCTGCTGCATCTACGACGTTAACTGAAGCTTCGTCTTTTTCCATAACAAACTCTTTTTCTTCGACTTCTTCTGTTTCCGGCATCATGATTTTAGCCATGATCAACCCGGCTGGAGCAGCCATGAAACTGGCAGCTAACAAATATTCAAGCGGTACACCAAGAAGTGCGTAACCCGCCAGAGTAGAACCTGCTACAGAAGCCAGTCCCCCTGTCATAACTGCAAATAATTCGGACTTGGTCATCCCCGCGATAAAGGGGCGAATGACTAGCGGTGCTTCTGTTTGGCCAACGAAAATATTCGCTGCTGCTGAAATTGACTCTGCTTTACTCGTTCCAAGAAGCTTCGATAATGCGCCTCCTAGAATTTTGATGACAATTTGCATAACACCTAAGTAATATAGTACTGAAATTAAAGAAGAAAAGAAGATGATGATTGTCAAAACTTGGAAGGCAAAAACAAATCCAAATCCACCAATGTCAGCCGCTGGACCAAATAAGAAAGCAATTCCTTCACCTGCATAGTCAATTACATTTTGGACTTTATTCGAAAGACCTAACAACATTTTTCTTCCAAATTCCCATTCTAGTACCATAAATGCAAATGTAATCTGGATGGCTAATCCGCCGAGAATTGTCCGTGGCTTGATAGACTTCTTGCCGCTTGATAATAAGAAGGCGATTCCAAGAACAACGAATACGCCAAAGATGCCCCACAATAAATTCACAACTTCACCTCATCTATATATATTTTTATCAGAAAATTAAGCAAATACATTGTTTAACTCTACTGTCGTCAGACATCTTACCAAATCTAGTGAAAGAAGTAAATGACTATCGTGCGACAAAATGATAACGCATACATTGTCCACCTATCCCGCTGTGACACGCTTTGTTTCATTTTTTCAGTCTCTTCTTTCATTAAAGTAAGTCATTTTCTTAGAAAAAAAGCTGAAACTACTCCGATAATACTTCGTATGTTCACTCCAGCACCTGAAATCTGATTCTTTGTCTGTCGTATTCACAGTATGGCTTAAGTTATTCATGTTACGAGGTGAAACTGTAGCGCGCAGAATCGGATTGAGCATTGCCGGAAAGACTCAGCCCTACGCACTAGCAAAAACGAAGCTTTCGCCATGTCACCTGCTTGTTCTGTTGAACCCCCTTTATAACTCACTCTTTCGATCAACGTTACTTCATTACTGATCTGCTCACTTTCCAAATACTCATCATTCAAATAAAAACTGCACAACCCAAAGGCTGCGCAGTCTATTGTTATTCTGTCACTTGATTTCTGCGACGGTTCACACGGTAAAATACCAAGTAAAGTGATGGAATCATCACCAGTGTGAACAAGCTTGAGAATGCAAGTCCTGCAATGATTGTAATGGCTAATGGTTCAAATAATGGATCTCCTGATAAGGCGACTGGCACGAGTGCGATGATTGACGTGATAGTTGTCAAAAGGATTGGTTTGATACGGGCATAGCCTGATTCGACAATGGCTTCCTTAATATCAAAGTCTCCTGATAGACGACGTGTTTCTACAAAGTCAATCAACACAACTGCGTTTCGCACAACAATCCCTGTCAGGGAAACAATTCCCATAACGCCAAGGAAGCTTAGCGGTGTTTGTGTTAAGAACAATCCAAGAATTGCACCAGAAATACCTAAGTAAACAGCGATCAACACAAGGAATGGTAAGCTAAACGATTTAAACTGGAAAGCAATAACTAAGTACACTAACAAAATGACAACTAAGAACAATAGACCAATTTCAGCAAAGAAAGCTTCTTGATCAGAGTTTTCTCCACCTGTCGATAATTCGTAGCCATCTGTCAATGACTCACGCTCTTTGTCAATGACAGCCAACATTTCATTTTCAAAGTCATCAATGTCACCAAATGCACGAAGTGTAATCGAACGGTCTCCTTCTTTATGCGGTACCTGTGACAATTTCGTTGTGTCTTCTGGTGTTAGCAACTCATTCATCGGCACCAATGTCGGTGGTCCTTGTTCACTAAGCGCCGGAACTTCAAACTGAGACAAGTCAATTGGTTGACCATCGTCAATGCCTGATTGCTTCAAGAACACTTGGTATGGCATTTGACCTTCATAAATGGTGTAAAGAGGCACACCTTGTGTCAACAGCTGGAGTTGATTGGTCACTGAACTAAGCGCGATTTTGTTTTCTTGTAGCGCCTGTTGATCTGGTACATACTCAATCGCTGGAACCGCAGCTCCTAAATTATCGGTAACAATCGTAGCGCCTTCTGCCAACAATTGCGCTTTTAATCCATCGCGTATAGACGCCAATTCTTCAATATCTTCACCTGTAATATCCACTGTAACTGGAGCTCCTGCAGGTGGCCCTTGTACAATCGTATCCAAGAAAATTTCGGCTTCTGGGAAACGTTCACGCAACTCGGGCTGCCATTTATCGATAAAGTCCGAAGCGGTTGTTTGCTCACGATCAATACGGAATACCACTTGACCGGTGTTGCCTCCTGTGTTGTTCATTGAAGAGGCAAACAAGTTTGGTAATCCTTCACCTGAAAAGATTGAAATTTCAGCAATGTTATCATCTTCAGATTTGACTTCTTCCGTTAAGTTAGCAAGAAATTCATCCGTATTTTCAATCGTTGTGCCTTCTGCAAGGCGGACGTTCATCGTTACTTCTTCACGGTCAGCTGCTGGGAAAAATTCAAAAGGCGTAAAGAGCGCAAGAGATAATAATCCTGTCGCGACTAACAAGCCTCCGACGCCAACAAGTAGAGGGCGTTTTAATACGCCACGCAATACTTTATTCGAATAAAACAACGCAATTTTCTCGAGTGGTTTCCCTAAGAATCCAGGGGTATCTGAAATTTTCTTTGCTCTTCGTTTCGTTTTCAAATATTGCATCATGGGTACAAGTGTAATCGACAGCACCGTTGAAGCTAATATTGTCGTAATTAAAATACTTGGCAAGGCCTTGATAAACGCACCATTACCGCCTGATAGCAATAACAATGGAGAGAATGTCACGACAATTGCCAAACTAGAAGAAATAATCGACGGGTATACTTCACGGACGCCGGTAATCGCTCCATCGCGAGCGGAATCCCCTAGCTTATAACGCCGCTGAATATTATCGTTAACAACAATACTGTCATCGACTAAAATACCGATGGCAATAATGAGACCAATCACTGAGATTTGGTTCAAGTCAACGCCTAACCACGGAATTGGGATCATCCCGATGAGTACGGAAGCTAAGACAGTTAACGCGACTGCAAAAGATCCATACAACGTTAATCCAGCTGTTGTGACGATCAAAACAGCTAAGACAGCGATGGCCAATGAAACATATAGGCTGTCGAAGATTTCATTCACATTATCAGCTTGAGATTCATATTTTTCGGCTTGAACGCCAGCTGGAAGATCAGCTGCAAATTCTTCAATAACTTTAGAGACCTTATCATCTACAGAAGGAACGTCTTGTGCCGTTTGCAAAAAGACCGTATACGAAATGGCGTCTTCGCCTTCAAACGTTACAATGTCTTCTGTTTCTTGATCTATCGTCTCGATCGTTGCAACATCTTCAAGTGGTACTGCTACTGCACCTACTTGTAGTTCTTTTAGTTTGTCGATGCCTTGACCTTGTTGCACAGTTAGGCTCACTTGCTCGTTGCCATTATCATGTGTACCAAGTGACAATGGCTGATTTGCTTGTTGAAGCGATTGAAGTACTTCAAATGGCTGAAGCCCATTAGCGGCTAGTTCTTCACTATTGAGTTCAATTAGAACTTGCTGTGAGTTTAATCCTATAACCGTTGTTCCAGCAACTCCTGAAACGGCTTCTACTTCTTCAGAAAGCGTGGCTAACGCATCTTCCATACTTTTCAGTTCTTCTTTATCCCCATAGAACATGTACGACACTAAGGGGAAAGTTAAATCTAGTTTTTCCACCGTTGTTTCTGATGCGTTATCAGGAAATCCTGATGTCGCATTTCCTACTTGTTGCTGGATGCTGTTGATTAACTCATCCGGATTCTCACCATCTTCTATTTCCAATGTAATGATGGAAGCAGAATTGGCAGACACGGATTGCAGCGATGCAATGCCATCTACTTGTTGGATTTCACGCTCGAGCAGATTGGTGATGGACGTTTCCACTTCCTCAGGCCCTGCACCTGGCAAAATTGTTGAAATTAAAACAAGGCTTGATGGGGTTTCCGGAATCTCACGTTGCGGTAATGTGATAAAGACATATGCCCCAACGATCGATAAGATTAAAATTAAAAATATGAATAACTTGCTTCGATCTAATAGATATTTCATTGGCCTGTCTCCTCTGCATTTTTGTATAACAATTGTATAACTATGGCTTTGGAATTACCAGTGGCATGCTTAGAAAAATCGGCTGAAATTACCAGCCGATTACGAATTGGGTGTCTTTTGCTGTTTCATCAAAAAAGCAGCAACCAACAAAAGGATCGGCAACAAGATACCAAACTGGAACCAAACGCCATCTCCCCCCATATAAATAAGTAGCATCGGTGGAAGCAAAGCAATTCCGCTCCAGGCTAACGCTTGCCATGAACCCCTCCAGAAACCAATTATTGCCAACACGACGGACAAAATGACCAACGACCACAGTAAAATGCCTACTAGAAAAAAGCTCATCTCCATGCGCCTCCTTATTTCTAATGGTCTTTTGTTATATATACCCGTTCTTAAACTATCAGCAACAATAGAAAAACAAAAAAACGGACAGCAAAGTTTCGCCGTCCGGTAGGAAATCTACTTATAGGTTTTGGAAAAACAAACGAATAACGTCTAATCCACCAATTACATTGCCTGCTGCCGTACCCAAATTTGTTAACACCACAACTAGTAGAACACGCGTAACTTTATTGTCCCAAAAGCCTTTAAGCGTAAACACGTCCTTCGATAAGGTTTGGAAATCCCCAACGTTCGGGCGACGAACATAGGCTTGTGCAAGTCCTGAAAACCAGCCTGCCGCTAACAATGGATGTAGTGCACCGATCGGACCCCCGACAAAAGCAGTGAGAATTGCTAATGGATGACCGAAAGCTACAGCAGCGCCTATTGCCCCAAGACATGCGGTCCAAAGGATCCAGCTAATCGTTTGGTCGAGACCAGCCGCAGGGTTATTCATAAACGTGATGGCAATCATAGCGACCAATGCTAAGGGAATCGCCCAACCGATAACTTTCGGCCACTTTGATTTGGCCGGAACTTTTGACAGTTCTTCCAAATCGTGTTCGTTGTGGACTTCTTTAATGATTCCTGGAACATGCGCTGCACCAAGAACCGCGACAATTTTTTGACCAGGAGCTTCTTTAATTTTTTGCGCCAAATATTGGTCTCGTTCGTCAATGAGCGGCTCTTTCAGTTTAGGGAAAGATTGAGTAAAATCATTCATTACCGCGTTGAGGGTATCCTGTGACTTCATCTTTTCCAAATCTTCTTCTGAGATCGTCTCTTTGCTGAAAATACTAAAGAATACGGAAGTCAGCAATTGCGCTTTCCCCATAAAACCGATATTGCCCCAAATGCGCGAAAACGTTACTTGAATATTGCGGTCAGCGAGTACCAATTCTGCGCCAGTTTCTTTAGCAGAAGCAATCCCTTGAATCATTTCTTGTCCAGGTTTGATGCCAAACTGATCTGCAAGACGGTTCTGAAAAGAGGAAATAGCCAAATTCATGAGTAACAAACTTGCTTTTTTGTCTTTGATCACTTTGAAAATGTCGGTTTCTTTCCATTTGCTGTCTTGAGTTACCGATTCATAGCGCTGCGCATCTAATTCGATGCATACCGAATCCGGTCGCTCGGTTTCAATGACGGCTTTCACCTGCTCTGCACTAGCTTTAGAAACGTGTGCCGTACCGATTAGGATTAATTCTTTGCCGTTGTATTCTAGGCGTGTGATATTGTCATCCAACATGCTGTACTTCCTTCGCAGAGCTATATTTCTTTCCATACGAAATGAAAAGACTGTCTATTTTATATAATGAATCACATCAGCAAAAATATCAATGCTGCACCCTTTTATTTGCATGCTAAAAGTGATTTTCACTTTAGGTGCCATCACAAATCAGTTGCATTAAACGTGTCGCCTTCTTTTAAATTACCGGCTTGAAAGCCTTTTTTAAACCATCGCTGGCGCTGTTCGGAACTACCGTGTGTAAAACTCTCAGGTACAACGTAACCACGGGACCGCTGTTGAATGGTGTCATCCCCTACCGCACTTGCCGCTGTCAATGCTTCTTCTAGGTCACCTTCTTCTAAATAGCCCATACCTTGCGCATGGTGGGCCCAGACGCCTGACAAATAATCCGCTTGCAACTCCAAGCGTACTTGCACTTTATTGTATTCTTCTTCACTAAGCTGGCTGCGAAGTGGCTGCACGTCTTCCATAACACCAAGAAGATTTTGAACGTGGTGTCCAACTTCGTGTGCCACGACATACGCCATGGCAAAATCACCGGGTGCTTGAAATTGGGTTTGTAGGTCATTGTAAAAACTCAAATCAATATAAAGTTTGTAATCGCCTGGACAATAAAAGGGTCCGACGGCTGCGCCTGCTGTTCCACAGGCAGACTCGACGCTGCCACTATACAAAACGAGTGTCGGCTCAACATATTCCATGCCTTCTTCTTTAAAAACTTCTGTCCAAACTTGTTCCGTATCCGCTAGAACGACTGACACAAATTCAGCCAATTCTTCTTCTTGTGGAGTTGATTCGTAAGACTGGTTTGAAGTCGTTCCTGAGGATCCACCCAATTGATCAAGAATGACACCTGGGTCGCCTCCTAAAAAAGCCACTAATAACACAATTAAAATACCGCCGATGCCGCCTCCTGCTACTAGCGCTCCACCTTTCCCTCGCCTATCTTCAACGTTTCTACTGGCTTTTCTACCTTTCCATTCCATAGGGGTCCCTCGTTTCACAATTGTTTTACTGTAAACATACCCTTTAGAGCACTAGTTCTAATCCATTTTAGACAATCGATAAATTAAAAATCGTTCGCGCGGATCTTTATGGAAATCCGACAATTGAATTTCTTCTATTAGCTGAAAAACTCCGTTAGTTTCCAGATAATCACTGTAATCTTGAGAGGCAAAAAACAAAATCACGTCTACCGTCCGTGGAGATTTTTCGACTGAAGCTAAAATTTTATTCACAAATGCGATGAATATCGCCACTGAAAAAGGGTTAAAGAAATAGAATACGGTATCGTCTGCTGTAACTGGGTATTTCTGAGCTAAGCAATTACAAAAGTTAATGTGAAACTCTGCACCTTTGTGCTTTTTCGCGTACTGTTTTTTATTTTCGAGGGCTTCTGTGTAAAATGTCGGATTCATTTCGATGCCTACACTTTTTACACCAAAAAAATGATGCACATAAAAATTCAAGCGCCCTTTTCCACAACCAACATCAACGATACAATCTTCAGGAGACAGGCTATAATGCTCAAACAATTTGTCGAGTAAATCGTAAGGTGTAGGCTCATAACGATTATGATGCAAAGAGGCGTTAAATCCTTGCTGGTTTCCTGTTGTTGCAATCACTAGCAGTTGGTCATAGGCTTGCTCACTCATTCTATCTCTCCTCGGCTATAATTTTTTACGTTCTTCATCTTGCAATTAATAGAAACATTTGTTATAGTACAGCTAATTCAATATTTCTTGCTCTTGTTTTTACAAGAGTAGGATAGAGGCGCAAAAACCATTAGTACGCAAAACGAGGATGATGAGATCCGTTGACGTTTGCCGAAAGGGGGATTTGCCGAAGTGGCGGAGATCTCACATTTCCGTGCGCTGGGTCTGCATTTAATAAATGCAGGACTGTCATATAGGAAACTATATGGAGGGCTATCTGATGCACAGGAGCAAATGGTAAACATTGTTTCTACTGCAGCAACAGGACCTCCTGTTGCTGCTTTTTTGTTTGTTCCTGACTGGCCTCTCACCTCTAAGCTTCGAAAAAAATTAGAAAAGGGTGTGTTCTGTATGAATTTCGGCCAAGTAATTACAGCAATGGTAACACCATTCGACCAATACGAGGAAATTGATTTTCCGGCAACGCAAAACTTAATCGAGCACTTGATTGCTAATGGATCTGACGGTCTTGTCGTCGCAGGAACCACAGGCGAATCGCCAACTTTATCGATAGAGGAAAAAGTAGAATTGTTCGAGTTTACCGTCAACACTGTTGCCGGACGGATTCCGGTCATCGCAGGAACCGGCTCGAACAATACGCGGGCATCGATTTCTTTGACTCAACAAGCAGAGAAAGTCGGCGTAGATGGCATTATGCTAGTTACGCCTTATTACAATAAACCTTCACAAGAAGGCATGTTCCAACATTTCCAAGCCATTGCGGAGTCGACTCATCTACCTGTCATGCTCTATAACATTCCAGGACGTAGCGTCGTTAACTTGCTTCCAGAAACCGTCATCCGCTTGTCTCAAATTAACAATATCGTTTCTATTAAAGAAGCGAGCGGTGATTTGGATGCTGCTTCAGAAATTATTGAACACACAGCTGAATCTTTTACTGTCTATAGCGGCGATGACAGTCTGACTTTACCGATGCTGTCTATCGGTGGTGCGGGCATCGTTTCGGTTGCTGCACATATTATCGGCAACGATATGCAAGACATGATTACGAGTTTTAAAACAGGTGATGTGAAAACAGCAGCAGCTATTCATAGACGGTTATTGCCAACAATGAAAGCATTGTTCGCTGCGCCAAATCCATCTCCAATCAAAGCAGCACTGCACATGACAGGTGTTTCGACTGGGGGCGTTCGGTTACCAATGATTGCACTGACTGACGAAGAAACCCTGACGTTACACAAGTCTTTACCCAGTCTGCATTCAGAAGCAGTAACAAATTGACTAACTAAAAAAAAACGCTGAAGTCTAGGAACTTCAGCGTTTTTTTAGTTAAGTGACATTCATCTGATGTAAGACACGTTTCAGGCTGCCACCAATTTCAATGTCTTTTAAATCAACTCCAATACCAATAAGCATCGCTGCAATTTCTGGACGGATTCCCGTGAGAACCGAGCGTATACCTACGAGCTTTAGCGACTGGATGATTTTAATAATTTGTTCTGCAACGATTGAGTCGACTCTCACGACACCTGACAAATCTACAATCAATACCGTAATTTTTAGTTGATTTGCTGCTAGTAAGGTTTTCTCCAGTATATAGCGAGCTCGGTCCATTTCAATGCTACCCACTAGTGGTAAAACGGCAATCTGATCACTGACCGGGACAACGGGTGAGGAAAGTTCAAGAAATTCTTTTCTTGCGCAGTTCAATTTTCGTCGATATGAAACTGTGTAGGCTTCTGTATAGGAAACAGCTGCATAATCCAGTAACGAATGAAAGGTCTCCATACTATCAAAAAGAATTTGAATGTTAATCTTCTTGTGAAGGGCTTCTGTTTTGATGACTGTTCCGATGTGTTTTCGAAATAAAGAAACTTCGGCAAGTGCGTCTTCTAGCGATCGATTGTTTTCAAGAAAAAAATCACCTGTTTTTTCTCCCCATCGTTGAATCTTCGCATAGACCTCTTGAATATTGTAACTATTGCTAATGGATTGTCCGATCAAATCCACAAAATCAGTTCGAATGTTATTTACAACTTCAATGAAGGCTTTCGTCATTTGCAACTGCTCAGCCTGAAGATTCGCGCTGACTTCTTCATGGATCAATTGTGCGATCAATTCTCTATCTGCCGACACGCGTTCCCCCAATAACCGATTCTCTTTTTCCATAAGTCCTCCAGAGGCAAAGATATTTTGTACGCTAATTATAGCTGTTAAATGAATGGTTGCAATGAGTCCAGTTCCCTATTTCTCCCAATAAATAAACATCCGTTTTTTAAAGACGGATGTTAAAGGTAGTTCTTTATTCATTGCCAAAGACACAATTTCTTCCATTAGCTTTTGCTTTGTACAGAAAACTGTCAGCTCTGGATAGCAAGCTTCCTACTTCGTCTCCAAGCGCATAAACGGCGACACCGATACTTACCGTGATGGGTACATGCATCCAGTCAGCAGCTTCTATGTGCTTACACAAAGAGTCAGCCATAGCTAAGCCTTCTTCAATTCCTGAGTCTGGCATCACGACGACGAACTCTTCTCCTCCGAGACGTGCTACAATGCCAGCCGCTCCAACTTTCGTTTCTAGATGCCACGCTAATTCCTGCAATACTGCATCACCTATTTGGTGACCATATGTATCGTTAACTTGCTTAAAATAATCAATATCCAAAATCAAAAGAGCCACTTTTCGACCATTTTGCGCCTGCAGTAAAAAGTCATGAAGTCGTTCTTCCAAATAGCGACGATTTTTCAAACCCGTTAGCGAATCCGTAATGGACAATTGTTGAAGTGTCGAGTTGAGATCAATCAGTTGTTGCTGTTTACTTTCTACTTCGCTCATTAAGTGTTGTAGTTTCTCATAGGCTTCTACTGTTTCACGGTTGATCTTTTCTGCATTACGTTTGGCTAATAGGAGTTCTTTTTCATATTCACCACGAACACTCATCTGCATCAATGCACATTCGTACAAACCATTTTGCTCTACTGCATTCATCAAGACTGGCATATGTCCTGCCGCACTTTTCAAGGTCAAAAACATTTCATTTACGGTGCCATGCATTTTAATAGAAGGAGTAAAGTACGTTTGGAAATACATCCGGGAAGCGATAGTTAGTAAATCATGGATATGCTGCGGATTTTCTACGCTTGTCAAATTCCGCAACGTGCTATTCATTTCAACGACACGCAATTCCTGGTCCAGAACCAAATAACCACAAGGGGCTCTATCGAGTTGCTGTTCCACGATTTTCACTCCTCTATTCTGCTAAATACGCCTTAATGCGTTTTACCGTTTCCTCTGAATCACTCAAATGTGGATTGTGTCCCATTGCTTCCATTACAACCAATTGACTACCTGAGATATGATCGCGGAGATATTGACCAATTTCTAATGGTACAATGGCATCAAATTTTGGTTGAAGAATCAACGTAGGTACTGTAACTTTATCTAATTGGTCACGAAGATCTGAAGTGAATGTTACTTCAGCGAATTGACGAGCAATCATCGGGTCATTTGAACACAATAATTGCTCAAAATCCGCAGCCAGTTCAGGACGTTCCTCGTTTTGCATGACGACAGGCGCCAAATACTTCGCCCATTCTTTATAGTTTATTTCCATCATATCCAATAATTCATCGATATCAGATTGTTCAAATCCACCATTGTAGCCAGGTTCGTTCAGATAATAGGGAGATGGTCCAATCATAATCATTTTCTCCATCAACTCTGGACGTTCGATTGAAGCAAGCATCCCAATCATAGCGCTGACAGAGTGACCAATAAATAAGATTTCCTCAAGTGCTAACGCAGCGCAAACTTCTAGAAGATCCTGTTTGTAACCGTCTAACGTGCTATAGCGTTCGGTCGAATAAGCGGCCTTATCACTTTTCCCTGCACCGACATAGTCAAAAGTGACAATTCGATAATCTGCTGAAAATTCTACAATGGTATTGTCCCAGACTTGCTGATCGCAGCCAAAACCATGACCAAATACTAAGGTTTTTTCACCTTGACCAATAACCTGAACGTTATTGCGTTTTAAAATATCATTTGCTGTTTGAACTGTCATTCTAATTATCACCCTTTGTGCATTTCTTATTGCAAATTTTTTCTTATATATAAGTTAAATATATCCTAATCATAGCATCAAAAGTTATATTTAAAAGAGCCCGGTAGAAAAATTTTATTAGTTAAAACACTTTTTTTGTGATAGTTCTATATAAATTAAAAAAACAGCAGATTTTTATCTGCTGTTTTTGATTGGGTTTGTTTTACCAACTTGCTTTTTTAACGCCAGGAATTTGACCTCTATGCGCCAATTCCCGGAAGGTAATACGCGACATCCCAAATTTCCGCATATATCCACGTGGTCTTCCTGTCACCAAGCATCGATTAGCTAGACGAGTGGGAGAAGAATCTTTCGGTAAATTGGTTAATGCGTGAATGTTCCCTTGTTCTTTAAAGCTTTGTCGCTGCTCAGCAAACTGCGCGACTAGCTGCAGTTGCTTATTATGACGTGCTATTTTTGATTTTTTAGCCATGAAATTACCTCCAAAAGTAATTGCTACGTTTTATACTACACAAAAAATTATTTTGTTTCCCGGTGAATAGTAACTTTATTAAGACGTGGGCTGTATTTTTTTAACTCAATGCGCTCGGGGTTTGTCCGCTTATTTTTCGTCGTACTGTAATTTCTGTCGCCTGTTTCTGTACACGCTAACGTGATATTGACTCTCATCTTTTCCCCTCCTTTTGTACATTGTCGTCCATTCTCACAAATAGTAATCATTACGTTTTATAGTGTATTAAAAAGTTAACAGGAAAGCAAGCGTTTATTTTCAAGCTATAGCATTTTTACTTATTCAAAACCAATGGGTTTGTTCTGAAAAACAACAGGGTACATTATCACTACCTTGCTCTATAGGTGATCTATCACTATTAGGAGGAATTAGAAATGACAAACAAAGAAACAGTAATGATTCAATCATATGATGTACAAGCAGAAGTTTTACACAAAATTAGCGAACTAAAAGCACAAGGCTATAAAGAAGAAGATATGTATGTGATCGCTAAGCGTAACGATCAGCTATCTATGGTTCAAGGCCAGACAGATGTTCATTTAAATGTCCAGGATGATGAAGATATGATGGACAAATTCAAGTCATTCATTTCTGGTGGAGATTCGACGCATGATGCATTTACACAAATGGGGTTAGGAAGCGGCGAAGCAGACGAATATTACAGACAAGTCGAAAACGGCAAGTTAGTGCTTTACGTGAATAGCGATTACGGCGCATCGTACAAGCCACACACTTATACTCAAACAGAGGCGCGAGCAACTACTGCTGAAGAAGAACATCTACGTCTTCACGAGGAACGACTAAGCGTTGACAAAAAACGGGTTCAGACAGGTGAAGTAACTGTCGGAAAGCACGTTGTCGAAGAACAACAAACTCTCGAAATTCCAGTGGAACGTGAAGAAGTTTATGTAGAACGTCGTCCGGTAAACGAAGAAGTCCACTCTAATACAACTAATTCAGCAAATATAAACCTTTACGATGATGAAGAAACGATTCATATTCCTGTTTCAGAAGAGCGTGTCAACGTCCGTAAGAAAGACGTCGTTAGTGAAGAAATTATTGTCGGTAAACGCACAGTTCAAGACTCTGAACTGGTGAGCGAAACTGTCCGACACGAAGAAGCGGATATTGATGAACTAGTAAAACCGAAAAAAGATGAGCGCGATTTATTTTAATGGGTAAAAAAGCGTATCCGGACGATTTTGTTCGGATACGCTTTTTGATGTTGAGGTTTATCTAGAACGTGACTACGGGTAAATGAGCCTTAACAAAGCAATTCGGTACAATTGACAGGGGAGGAATTGGGCATGGATAAAAAAGAAAACAAACGCATTGGATTATTTGATGCGCAAGCACAAGTGCTGATTACAGTCGGTGAACTCAAAGCAGTAGGATACGAAGAAGAGGAACTGTATTTAGTATCAAAACATGACGAACAAATAGAGTTGCTAATCACGCACACAGCTGTCCATGTGGATACACAAGACCGGGACAATTTCAAAGGCAAAGTCATTGCTTTTTTAGCCGGCGATGACATCACAAAAGATGCCTTTAACCGGATGGGATTGAGCGCGGAAGAAACAGATTATTATTTCCAGCAGGTTGAGAATGGTAGACTCCTCCTTTACACAAGCAGCGAACCCTTGTCTGCACTTCAATCCGAACCCTCTTCGCCAGCTGAACAAACAAATAAAGCTATTGCTACTGAAGAACAACGCCTTGCCTTACACGAAGAACGGCTAAGCATTGATAAAGAAAAAGTTCAGACAGGGGAAGTCCAAGTTCATAAAAAAATGGTCGAAGAAGACAGAGAAATTCAAGTACCTGTAGAGCGCGAGGAAATCGTCATTAACCGACGTCCCATTACTGAAGAAACAGCTAATGAAAAAAGTGAACATACATTAACACCGCAGCAAGCGTATGAAAAAGGCGATGCCATTTACATTCCGCTGTCCGAAGAACGTTTAGATATTGGCAAAAAGAAAGTCATTCGAGAAGAAATTGTCATTGGCAAACGTACTGTTCAAGACGTAGAGGTTGTCAAAGAGACGGTCCGTCGAGAAGTAGCCGATGTTGAAGAAACTGGAGTTGTTCATAAGGTAGAAAAACCATAAAAACAAGGCAGCCTTATTGGCTGCCTTGTTTTTGATAACTTACATAATTGTCGTTAGAACCGCGGCAATAATGGCCACAATGACTCCAATAAACACGATCCCAGGAAGAACAATGATGAAAAACCCTTTCCAAGCAGAAAGTCTATGTGCTTCTCCTACAGCTTTACACTGAACAACAAACGTCCAAATAGACACTACCCCTAAAACAAGGAAAAAAATCATTGACAGTAGATTCGTGTCTTCAAATGGCAGTTGGTCAGACTCTACAAAATAAGTTTCCGGAAATACGAGCATCCAAAATAACAGAAGTGGAAAAAGCCAGATTTGTGGAATTTGTCCTGTTAAAATTGCACGAAACATTTCAGTATATGTAGCTTCGCCTTTAAATAACCGACCTACTAACAAATAAATACCAGCTCCAATCGCGGTACTTACTACAGCCCCAATCGGTCCACCTAGTAACGCTAGCAAAAGAATTCCCCATACAGGAAGAAATAGCTCTGAATCCAGGCTACTGAGAAGACCTCCCACAAAGCCTGACAACACGATTAATAAAAAACTAAAATTAGACTCTTTTTCTTCAATCACATATCGAACGGTCTCGCGCGGACGTGTCCAAATAGCCGTAAACGGATTCAAATTATCTTGGTACTCTGTCGTTTTCAATTGATCTCCACCTTTTTTTATACTCTCTCTATTCAAACATATTGGAATAATAATGTAAATATTAGAAAATACAGCCATCATAAGAGTTTATTCAACCTACGCGGTGTTAAGCATTCTTCTCGCAAACATCGGTGTAACCGGATTGAATAGTTAAAGCAGTCGATATCCGCCATGCTATACTGACATTATTCACTCGCGAAAGGATGATTTCATTGTCAAAACTCACACATTTTAATGCCCAAGGACGTGCCAAGATGGTCGACGTCTCCGACAAGAAAGACAGTGTCCGCACAGCGCGTGCGACTACTTCTGTCTTGTTAAACAAAGCAATTTATCAACAAATTAAAGAGGGTACCAATAAAAAAGGCGATGTTTTTGCAGTTGCTCAAGTAGCTGGCATTATGGCAGCTAAAAACACTTCACAAATCATTCCGATGTGTCATCCATTAGCACTTAGTGGAGTCGATATTGAATTTGAATGGAATGTTGATGAAGAAAAAAACCATTTCGAAGTGTTGTTGACCGTTGCCGTAAAAACAAAAGGACCTACAGGGGTTGAAATGGAAGCCCTTACCGCCGCTTCTGCCGCAGCACTGACGATTTATGATATGTGCAAAGCTTCTGGCAAAGAAATGGTCATTGGACCGACGATGTTGCTTGAGAAAACTGGCGGGAAATCTGATTATGCGCGTGATTAAATTGTTACTTTATGAATTTAAAAACCCTGTGGTAATGTCATTCAACTGACAATGCCACAGGGTTTTTCAATCAGTGATTATGAACGTGATTAATGTTTCGTCAATTCCGAGTAAATATGCTTAATCTCCGGTAAAATCAATCGCTCCATCGCCAGCTTTACAGCGCCGCGAGATCCTGGCAATACAAAAATGGCTTTGTCATTGGCTACTCCTGCTGCCGCTCGGCTAAGAAGTGCTTTAGTGCCGACATCTTCAGTGAAGCTTACGTAACGAAAGAGTTCTCCAAATCCGGATATTTCTTTTTCAAACAGCGACTGAACAGCTTCTAAAGTGACATCGCGTTTCGCTATTCCCGTTCCACCAGTTGTAATAATCGCATCTATATCATCTTGCTCCAACCAGTCAGAAATCCTTAATCGAATGCTTGCAATATCATCCTGAACGATCGCATAATCCCTAACTTCTAGCGCATTATCTTTAGCCATTTTCTGTACGAGCTGACCCCCAGTATCCGTTTCTTCTGTCCGGGTGTCACTAACAGTTAATACTGCAATGCGCACTTGATGGTCTGTGTGAAACGTTTCCGACATCCAATCTCCCCTTTCTGATTAGCCAAATACTTGGTGATATAATTTCCGACCTTCTGCTATATTGTGAACGCCGTGAATTAGCAAGCGGCCATTACCGAACAAGACCATGCGATGATTGAATACTTTCAGTTCAACAAAATAAGGCGTTCTTTTTACACCAGCTGCTAATCGGTTGCCGACCTTTTCGGCGTCGTCTAACGTAATCGGACGGTTCGCATCAGGTAAAATTTGAACAGCATCGCGTCCGCATAAAACGGCATAAGAACTTGAGACTGTTTCATTAAGTGACGGGAATACCGCATCTTCTCCGCACGTTTTGCAGTTAGGATCTTTAATGCGCGATACGCCAATATCCATTTGACTATTGTCCCATAAGTTGAAATGATGAATTTTTTTACGCATTGCACCACGGTTGCCACTCAACCACTTTAAAGCTTCTGTACATTGAAGCGCTGCTGTCACTTGAACAGCTGGAGAGATAATACCGACTGTATCACATGTTTCATTAATGGCTGGAAGAATGGGTATTAAGCAACGAAAGCATGAGCTTTCTCCCGGCACAAATGGAAATACGACTCCTGAACTGCCAACACAAGCACCGTATATCCAAGGCACGCCAAATTTCACAGAAGCATCGTTGATCAACAAACGTGTTTCAAAATTATCCGTCGCATCCAAGATCAAATCACTGACTGCTGCCAACTTTTCCATACCTGCTGCATCGAGATGTTCTAAATAGGTGATTAACTGCAAATCGCTGCGAATGGCTTTTAGTCTTTGCTCAGCCGCTGCCACTTTTGGCATCATTTGCCGCGCATCTTCTTCCGTAAATAATTGCTGGCGCTGCAAATTGGATACTTCAACGTAATCACGATCGACCAAATGAATCGTTCCAATACCAGCTCGTGTCAAGGTTTCTGCAATCGCTGAACCTAAAGCTCCGCAACCAACAATGGTAACGGTCGCAAGTGATAAGTGTTGCTGCCCCGACTCACCAAGCGGTTTGAATAAGACTTGTCTTGAATAACGTTCATCCACTGTGATTCCCACTTTCTAGCCGCTTGATCTCTCAAACGATCTTATCTATCTTATAATTCTAAGCGTACCGTTTCTTCAGTCATCTGTCCTTTTTCAATTCTCATAATACGGTCGGCTAATTTTTCAGCATCCGCAATTCGGTGTGTTACGAAAATAATGGGAATCTGCCACTTTTCGTGAATTCGCAACAGTTCATTTTGACAGCGGTCACGATTGGCATCGTCCAATGCTGAAAAAGGTTCATCCAACAATAAAATATCTGGTTGTGCGGCTAACGAACGCGTCAATGCGACACGCTGTTTTTCGCCACCTGAAATTTGGTGTGGGTATTTTCCTAACAAACCTGTAATGCCAAGAATTTTCGTTAATTCCGTAATATGTGCAATAGCGCTTTCTCTTGGCACTGCGTAAAGAATGTTTTGTTCTACGGTCAAGTGCGGAAATAGTGCATAGTCTTGAAATAAATAACCAACTTTGCGCTTTTGTATTTTTAGTGGCTTTTGATCATCGCTATAAAATTTTCGTTCATTCAATGAAATTTCACCAACATCCGGATGGACAATACCTGCGATGCAGTTTAATAGCGTCGTCTTACCCGAACCAGAAGAGCCAACCAATGCTAAAATTTCCTTATCCAATCTAAATTGCATCGTTAAACTAAAATGCTCTAATTGCTTTTTGAAATCCACTTGCAGCATTTGCTCATTCCCTTCCAATTCGTACAGCGGTTTTTTTACGCCAATAGTTCACCCACGTAATTGCAGCTACTCCGAGTGACGACACAATCAATACCCAAAACAAAGCTTTTTCCATATCGCCTGCTTCATAAGCAAAATAAATAGCCAGTGGTATAGTCTCTGTTACCCCTGGAATATAGCCGGCAATCATTAGCGTCGCACCAAATTCACCGATGCCACGTGCAAAAGCCAAGATTAATCCGGCCAAAATACCCGACCAAGCAAGCGGAAACGTAATGGTCCGAAAAATTCGCCATTCAGAAACGCCCATAGTTCGCGCTACGTTTTCCCAGCGCGGATCTACTTTTTCGAAAGCAGCCAAAACACTTTGATACATAAGCGGCAACGACACAACAAACGAAGCAATTGCTGCACCAATCCATGTAAACACTACGCGAAAGCCGAACCACTGTTCAAGTAACATACCTAGTGGCCCATTTACGCCAAATAACACAATTAACCCAAAGCCAATTACTGTCGGTGGCAATACTAAAGGCAATAGGATCAACGCTTCAAGAAAACTTTTGCCGAAAAAATCACGTCTCGTCATAAAGCGAGCCAGCGCAAGACTCACGACAAACACAAATAACGTTGAAATCACTGCGACTCTGAGCGATAACCAAAGTGGAGACAAATCATAAGCCATCATGGCGTTTCTCCAGCTGGGGGCATAAATCCATATTCTTTAAGAATGGCTTGCCCTTTTGAACTGGTGACAAACTCTAAAAAAGCAGTTGCTGCAGGCTGATTTGCGGAATCTGCAACGACTGCTCCTGGGTAGATAATAGGGTCTGTCTGCCCTGGCACTTCAAGTGTCCCACTTATTTCCCGGGAAATAACCGCATCTGATGAGTAAATAATTCCGAGTTCTGCATTTCCGCTTTCCACATAAGTAACGACTTGACGAGCATCTTTTGCATAAATTAGACGAGCACTAAGGGAGTTCCACAAGTTTTCGTTTTCTAATGCTTTTTTTGAATAGGCGCCAAGGGGAACACTGTCAGGTTCTCCAATCGCAATCTTTTCTTCTGTATTCAAGACGAGTTCTTGAAAATCAGTTGTTTCCGGAAATTCTTCTAATGACGCTAAAACGAGCTGATTTTCAGCAAACGGCTTGATGCTATCTTCATCTATTAGCTGTTGGGATTCCAGTAATTCCATATCTGTTTCACTAGCTGACAAAAACAAGTCGGCCGGTGCGCCTTGTTCAATTTGGCTTCTCAACTTACTAGATGAGCCATAATTGAAGGTCAGCTCAATATTCGGTTCGATTTCATGAAATTGCAGTTCCATTTCTTTCAGTACATCTGTCAGACTAGAGGCTGCTGAAACTAACAATTTTTCGTCATTTGCCGAAGTATTGCTACAACCACTCATCAACAAAGCCAAGCTTATAAGACCCATCGTTTTTTTCATTTTAAGGACTCCTCATGCATTAAAGTAGAGCTCAGCTATTCCAGTGAAGCTTCTGTACTTACAGTATAACTTCCGTAGCAGAGAAGCTGAATCATTTTCCGAACAAACTTTAGAAAGAACATCCCTCCCAGCTTGTAGACAAAAGAATAGTAATTCATTGTCTCGTATTTATGTGGGATCCTCCGCATCAAACGGACGCTTTCCGCGGACGAAGCGCTGAGCCCACGGAAAGCGAAGTGGTTAGCCCGCTTGGAAGTTATACACCGCTATTCACTTTAATGAGACTTTTTCTACAGTCTGATCCCTCCCGCTCTTTTGGGAGATATTTAGGTTAGAATAGAGAATGAGAATCGTATCTATATTTATATTGGAGGAGTTACAATGAAGTTTGGCATTATCGGCACAAATTGGATTACCGACCGATTTATTAAAGCGGCTAAAGAGCATCCTGAGTTTACACTTGGAGCTGTATATTCCAGAAAGTTAGAAACTGGCACCGCATTTGCAGAAAAATACACGATTGAAAACGTCTATACCGATATGGCGGCTATGTTCAGCAGCGGACAGATTGAAGCGGTTTATGTCGCGTCACCTAATGCTATGCATGCCGAGCAAAGCATATTGGCGATGAAGCACGGCATTCATGTTCTTTGTGAAAAACCGGCTGTTACATCAATTGAAGAAATGGATCAAATTATTGAAGCTTCAAGAACATACAAAACCACTTATATGGAAGCGATGAAATCAACATTGGTTCCTTCTTTTTTGAACTTGAAGAAAAATATCGATAAAATCGGACCAATTCGTCGCTTTGTGTTTCATTATAACCAATATTCTTCACGTTACGATAAATACAAAGAGGGCATTATTGAAAATGCCTTTAAGCCTGAACTTGGCAATGGTTCTAAAATGGATTTAGGCGTTTATTGCATCGCGCCGATTATTCATTTGGTTGGTGTCCCTGATTCAGCAATGAAAAATCAATTACTATTATCGACAGGTGCCGATGGGCAAGGCAGCATGATTTGGAACTATGCGGATATGGAAGCGGTTATTATGTATTCGAAGATTTCGGATTCTTTTCTGCCAAGTGAAATTCAAGGCGAGAATGGAACGATTGAAATCGACCGCATCAGTGATCCGAAAAATATCCTTATTAAGTATAGAGACGGTCAGACTGAAGACTTGTCTGTAGCGCATAATTTTGACTCGATGTATTATGAGTTGGCAGAGTTTATCAGCTGTGTGAAAAACGAGCAGTTAGAATCAACGATCAACACACATGCTATTTCTCGTGAAGTGACGAAGTTGTTGGCGTAGAGAGCAAAGAAGAAAGCGCTCCAGGCGGACGCTTTCCGGGGGGCCGGCTTCAGCCGCTTCCCTCGCTCCGCTCAGTCCAGGGTCTTCAGCTCGTCCTGTTCCCCCTGGAGTCGCCGCCTTTCGCACTTTCTTCTGAGTATGTTGTATTTAGACATATAGCAGAAGAAATAGAGTAGCTTTAATTTTGAAGAATAGCTTATTCAATTAAACAGCAAAGGACGTGCCTTATGATAAATGGAATTATATTTGATTTTGACGGATTGATTTTTGACACAGAAACACATCAGTATCAACTTCTTCAAGAAATGTTTGCCGAGTATAATAGCGAATTGCCACTAGGTATGTGGCAAAATGAAGTAGGTACAGATGGTTCGTTTTCACCGTTCCATTATATGGAGCAGCAAATTGGTAAGCCCGTAGAACATGAGTTACTAAACAAACAATATAAAGAAAGATTTCTTTCTGTTTTGTCTAAAGAAAAACCACGCGATGGTGTCGTTGAGTACTTGGAAACAGCAAAAGAAATGGATTTGAGAATTGGTTTGGCATCGAGTTCTAGTTATCGCTGGGTTTCGGGTCATTTAAAACGCCTAGATCTGTATGATTACTTTCAGTGTATCCGAACATCGGACCATGTTGAAAAAGTAAAACCCGATCCTGCTTTATATCTACAAGCAGCCGAGCATTTGGATTTAGCTCCTGAGACATGTCTTGTTTTTGAAGACTCGGCTCATGGTGCCACAGCGGCAAAACGCGCGGGTATGAGTTGTGTAGTGGTGCCGAACAAAATCACAAGCACAATGAATTTTGGTCACGTAGAGCACCGCCTGGATTCGATGGCGGATATGCCGTTGAAAGATCTTTTAGACTTTGTAGCGACTGTAAAAGTAAAACAGTAAGATTCGAAAAGATGGTTCAGGCGAAATGCCTGAACCATCTTTTTATTTTTTCATCGTATATTTCCGAATCGCTGGCAAAATTTCTGTACCAATCAAGTCGATATTGCGCTTTAAGCGGTCAATCGGCACGCCACCAAAATCCATTTGCGCGATATAGCGTTGATGACCAAACAGTTCATGTTGGTAAAGGATTTTTTCGATAATTTGCTGGGGACTGCCGATGTTCATGACGCTATCCATTTGTGCACCGTGCATGAATGCCGCTTGTGGGTAACCTTGTCCATTGGTTTTTCGCATCCCTTTATCCACATGTGGATAAACTTCTTCCATGGCTTGTTGAGTTGTTGCGGCCACGTTGAAAAACCCAGCAGTCGCAACAGGTAACGCAGAGGGACTAAAGCCACTTTCTTCCGCGGCTTCGCGGTAAGCATCAATCGTATGTTTGAATGTTTCTGCAGGACCGCCGAGCGTCGCAAGCATCATCGGCACACCCGCATGCCCTGCTTTAATCGCACTTGCTGGGTGTCCACCAACCGCACGCCAAATGGGAAGCGAACCTGTAAGCGGACGCGGAATAACTTGTGCGCTACGTAACGGAGCACGAAACTGCCCGCTCCAATCGACCGTTTCTTCTTTGTTGATTTTTAGCAGTAACTCAAATTTCTCTTCATACAATTCTTCGTAATAACGGATGTCGTAGCCAAGCAAGTCAAATAATCCAACACGCGACGCTCGCCCCGCAATAATTTCTGCGCGGCCATTTGAAATCAAATCGATGGTCGCGAAATCTTCAAACACACGTACCGGATCTGACGTGCTAATAATAGTAGAAGAGCTAGAGATTTTGATATTTTTCGTTGCTTGCGCAATCGCCGCGAGTACCACCGTATGCGCTTGAGTGGCAAAATATTCTTGATGGCTTTCACCGACACTGAAAAAGTCGAGTTCCGCTTGATCTGCTAGTTCTGCCAAGCCAATGATTTCTTGAATGCGCTCTCTTGCAGAAATCCGCTGCCCAGTATGCGGGTCTGGCAGATGATCTCCCAAAGTATAAATACCAAATTCCATGCCTTTGTCTGGATTGATGCGGTACTGTTCCATATCCACTGTCCTTTCTATTCCTTGAATCATATTTATACTTTTTGTTTTATTTGTGTAGCAGCAATCGCAAAATAGGTACCGGGTTCCTCTGAAAAGATTACGCGTTCAAAATGAGCGTTAATTCCAGCGTTACCTATTAGTTACCCATAGAAAACTACACGCATTTTGCGCTGTCAAATTCATAGAAAATCTAGTCGTCTTCTCCACACATAAGATAAGCGTATTCAACTTCCGTTACTTGGTCTTTTGTGTCTAAGTCATAGCTCCATTCCAAATAGCGCAGGCCATCGGAGTTCAAATGTTTTTTAGCATTTTTCATTACCGTGAGTAAATCATTTTTATCCGTAAAATAAGAAATTACGTCATGAATAAATACCAAATCAAAATCGCGCCCTGCGTCGATGATCCCCATTTCGCTTTGCATATGAAGACAATCTGGGTTCAACTCCCGACTCACTTCCAACATATTTGGTGACAAGTCCGTCAAAGTCATTGAAAAAAACTTTTTAAAGTAAAAAGTATTGCTGCCACCAGTTGGCCAAGTCCTTGTACAGTTTCACGCGAATCACCCTTTCGCTTTTTTATCATTATATAACTTGGCAAGAAGATTGTACTCTAGTTGATTTTCTCCATAAAAAAGACTTTCCTTATGATAGGAAAGTCGAGTAATAAAAGCTTATCGTGCATTTATGCTATTATTTTAGCTCGTTCTGCAATTGTGCCTTCTTTACCAGAGATGATCCCTGCAATCAAGATAACAATAGATATCAACATCAAGAATAACAGTGGCAATGTCCAACCGCTGCCGATATCGTACAAGACGCCTGCAAAAACAGGACCAATAGCTGCCAGCATATAACCAAATGATTGAGCCATCCCTGACAATTCCACTGCTTCTTTTGCATCTTTCGTTCTTAGTGTAAAGAATATCATCGAAAGACTAAATCCACTTCCCCCAGCAACTCCGAGACACACGGCCCACAACGGCACCAACATCATACTCCCAAAAAGCAAGCCCGAAAATCCGGTCATAAACAACAAAGCTGTAGCAATCGCAAGACCGACTTGATTTTTTAACTTCTCAGCAATCACGGGAACTACGAACGTAGTCGGAATAATGGCCGCTTGCATTAGAAAGACCATCCATCCGGCAGAACCGGCATTGTACCCAATCGTGTTTAGTATATCTGGCATCCAGGCGACTAAGGTATAAAAGACTAAAGACTGTCCTCCCATAAAAAGAGTGACACTCCAAGCAAGCGGGGATCGCCATAACTTGGTTTTTTGTTTTGGTTGTATCGGTGCTTTTGACACGGCTCCTTGCTGTTTGCGCAATTGCGGAAGCCACACGATTAAGGCAATGGTGGCAAGTAATCCCCAAATCCCAAGCGCACCTTGCCACCCCATATTACCGATACCAGAAATCGGTACACTTAAACCAGAGCCTAACGCACCGAATATATTCATAAAGACTGCATATATACCCGTCATGACGCCGATTCGATAGGGAAAATTCATTTTGATAATTCCCGGGATCAACACATTTCCTATAGAAATCGCCAATCCGATGAGAAGTGTTCCGATAAACAGAAAACCAATTCCCGTTACAGACCTTATGGCAATTCCGATAATTAGAAACACCATGGATAAGGCGATTGTCCATTGCATGCCAATACGATTTGCGATTTTCGGTGCAAAGGGAGAAAGCACAGCAAAAGCGATTAAAGGCAATGTCGTAACCAATCCTGCGACCGCATTGCTTATGGCAAGATCTTCACGGATAAACGACATTAACGTACCCACCGACGTGATCGGCACACGTAAATTTGCTCCAATTAACACAATACCAATCAACAATAACCATCCAGCTTTTTCAGTATTGTTTATTTCTGTTTGTTTCTTCATACAAATCCTCCAGCAGCTTACTTTTATATTCTTTCGAACCATCTAGTTCATCGTTTTGACGTATACGTTTGCACTTGTCACCCGTTAAAAAATGATGGAATGACTAGCACCTTGGATATTGTAGCGCTAAAAAACAAGATTGTATATCGATAGAATATATTCTCACAAATCAAACGAGTAGGATATGCCGGTAGATTATGTCTTGTATCTTGCAATATCATTTTCAAAACAAAAAAATCTCTCCTTGAATAAGGAGAGATGACCGTCAATCTACTTCTTTAACGACTGTGTGCGCATAAAGATCATGTGGGTATTTTTCACCTTTGTAACTATCGTAGCGTGCTCGATTTTTCACATACATGAAGGCACCTATCGTATCTCGGTGCACGATGTGTTTGAGAATTTGTTCTGCGCTTAGCTCACCACCGGCTTCATCTTTTAACGCAATGCCTATCGTTTTCTGTCCGATTGTTTGCCCGTTCACTCGTAGCTGCGCATACTCAAGCCCCCAGAAAACTAATGAAGGCGAAACTATCTGGTGAAAAAACGGACTTTTTATTCTCTTTTTTAATAACAGTTCTGCGCCCAATGACACAGTCGCAGCAATCACCGAATCGATCAACAACGCTTTGGCTCTCTTTTTCGTTACCCTATACATAGTCATTACCCTCCCGTTGTAAGTAATAAAGCAAAAATTAGTCCAACAAATACTGTTTCAGTCCAATCATACCAATAGCGCTCTTTGTCTCTATGGAGCACCCACTCTTCAAGCCCTGTAACAACTGTTTGGAGAACAAAGAGACCTGCTAAAGGACTGATCTGGACAGCTAAAGAAAGTTCTGTAAAATCTAGTTCTGCAATTATATACATACACGCGTAAATAAAACCGATGAAAATAACTCCTTGCAAAATCAGTACGTAACGATTTTTGTCTTCGTGAAAAATACTTCTCGAACCTCTTTTGATTCCACGCTTTTTCTTTAAATATACGTCCGAGAAAAGAAAATAAGAAATGACAAGAACAAATAACCCCATATACATCACAACTTCCATATGCAAGCACTCCTCTACCTGTTAAAATTCTACAAAAGAGACGATTTCACCTGCTACTTATTTTTCTACGTGATTGGAGGCATATGCATTGGAGACGGATACAGATTCACTTGTCACTTTCCTCATTGCGTTTGGTGTACCCATTGCAATGATGACATGGGCTTATTTCAAAATGAACGCGACTGACCAACAGTCTGTAAAGTCTGATTTTACATCGCCAAAATTCCTAGTAAGTATGGGCTCTTTTGCTTTAGGGGCTTTTCTTATCGAATTCAGTGATACCTTTGCTGTTCCCATGATCAAAACAATGGGCCTTGTGTTACTGATTATAGGTGGCATTGGTTCAAGCATTGTCACATGGAAAGCTAGTAAAGTCAGAAGCTTACTAATTCTCGGTTTGTTTGCCCTTATGGTTTTTTTCCATGTTAGCTAAACCACTCGTTCGTTTGTCTATAGCTTTTTAAGGGAACTAGTCACTTAATAACTTTACTCTAAAAAGGAGTGCTACCCGTGATTTTTTTGATTGTCTGGCTACTACTAATCGGCTATGCTGTTTTTCTAGCACCTGGTGGCGAAACAGATCCAATCTTGTCGAGCATATTCAGTGGCGACCTCGGTGCCATTGATCCGCTCGTGCTCGCTGTTTTTAATTCACTTGGTTTGTTTCCAATGATGTTTGTAACGATTTTATTGTTAAACGATCGTCAAAAATGGCCGGCGTGGCCGTTTGCACTGCTGTCTTTTGGTATCGGTGCTTTTTCACTCTTACTGTATTTCGCTTTTGGCAATCGACACACCGACAGAAAATTACGGACTCCCGACTGGCTTGCTCGCTTTCTTGCTTCCCGCTTTTGGCTGGTTGTGCTTATGGTGTTTTGGTTAATCAATGGCCTGACATTATTGCAGGGGTTTTCATTAGCTGCTTACCGCGAAGCTTTTTTCGCATCAAGCTTGGTATCTGTCATGACTGTTGACTGGTTTGTGCTATGGGGCTTATCCGTCTATGCTACTTATCATTTTTACCCACACGCGAAACTCAAAGCGCTCGCTTGGATTCCAATTATTGGACCCGTACTCGTATTGTTTGTAAACAAAAAAACAAAATAAAAAGCCGTTACGCAAATTGCAGCGCACCGGCTTTTTATTTTTTTTTACTGAGCTGTTAGTCCACCATCAACAAGAAACTCTGAACCAGTAGAGTAGCTTGCATCGTCAGAAGCTAAGAATAATACCATGTTCGAAACTTCTTCAGATTGCGCAACGCGCTTCATTGGAATTGTTTTTGAAAATGCTTCTACAGCTGCTTTTGTATCTTCTTGAACAACCATTGGCGTTGCGATAACGCCTGGGTGTACAGAGTTTACACGAATACCGTAGTTTGCGCATTCAAGTGCTGCTGCTTTTGTCATGCCGCGAACTGCGAATTTTGTATCTGTGTAACCGATTGCTCCACCAACCATCCCGTTCATAGAAGAAATGTTGACGATCGAACCGCCGCCTACTTTTTGCATAGCTGGAATGACTGTTTTCATTCCAAGGAATACAGATACTTGGTTAATGTCTACAATGCGACGGTATTCTTCTTCTGTCGTTTGTAAGATTGATTTTGCCATCGTAATACCGGCGTTGTTAACCAATACGTCTACTTGACCGAATGCTTTTTCAGTTTCTGCTACTACTGTTGCCCAGTCTTCTGCGTTTGTGACGTTTTGCTTAACGAATAATGCATTGTCTCCAAGTTCTTTCGCTAGCGCTTCGCCTTTTTCTACGTTTAAGTCCGTAATTACCACTTTTGCGCCTTCTTCGATAAATTTCTTCGCATGTGATGCACCCATACCTTGTGCCGCACCCGTAATAATTGCTACTTTGTCTTGTAATCTTGCCATTTTCTATTCCTCCTGTGGTTTTGCTGGAAAACGATTCATAATTAAACTACACTTGTAAGTTAACAGATAAATATTCAGTTTGTCCAATGAAAAGATTCCGTGTCATACTTAAGTCATAAATGGCTTCATTTTCTAGATACAAAAGGAGGAACATAAGGTGAACAGCACAGAAGACCGCCGTATCCTGCGAACACAAAAAAAGTTAAAAACAGCCTTATTGTATTTATTGAAAGAAAAAGAACTGAAACAACTGACTATTACAGAAGTCGCGAAACGCGCAGACTGTAACCGGGTGACGTTCTACTCACATTATAAGGATTTGAACGACTTGCTCGCAGCTATCGTGACAGATCACTTGGAGAGTCTCGCGAGTTATTTCCGTAAGAGCTTTCAGGATCTTAAGCGCTTTTCTTCAACCGACATACAGCGCCATTTGCCGATTTTCGAACACATTTACCAACACCAATTTATCTTCCAACTGATTATTAAAGGAGAAGTACTGCCTGGTTCACAAAATCAATTTTGTGAAACCCTCATTCAGATATCCGCTACAGAGCTGCAATTGGAAGAAACAAGCGACTTAGAAATTCCCACACTCAATTATTTTATGACTTACGGTAGCTTAGGTTTTTTCTTTTATTGGATCCAGCAAGATTTTAAAGATTCTCCCAAAATCATGGCGGGTAAACTTGCGCAACTTCATGGCAAAATGTATGACGGTTCGGTAGTGTTGGATAACTAGTCCACATGAGAATGAATAGTAGTGTATACTTCCAAGCGAGCTGACCACTTCGCTTTCCGTGGGCTCAGCCCGCTTAGAAGCAGGCGGCTTTAATCAAAGAGAGCAGACTATTTATCCGTTTCTTACTTAGAGATGCTGAATACGTGTAGCCCTGACACTCCAGGATTCGAAGGGCAAAGCGGCGAAGGACAAAGAGGTGCTCCTGCCGGATAGCGAAGCGACGAAATCCACTCGGGCGATTAGCCAGAGTTAGTTCGGGGCAAGCCCGCGGAAAGCGACCGACTGGAGTGCAGAATCCGGTATAAACAAGAGAAAAGAATATTCATTCTCTACTGATTATGCTTATGCTTTCGTCATAGCGAGATCTCTTTTAAAAGTTTGCAAGCGTCCATTTCACAACTTCAACCAACCCAACTAGCGACAAGACAAAAACAAGATTTAAAACTAAGCTAATAACAGATCGTTGCGTATTTCTAACATAACCCCATTCAAGAACAGCCTGGAACAATGCTACTATTCCAAAAAACAATAAGACATTTATGTAATTGATCGTTACCTCGTTTATCGACAAAAGTATAAGTACAATCAAGCTCGTGACAAGGATCCATCCTACCCATCGCTCGATTTTCTTTACGGACGCTGCTTTTCGGTCTACTCCGTGCTTTTCTCTATTCGCTGGAGCAAGAAGCCAATAAACAGCAGAAGAGCACCAAGTCCAATTAGTATTAACGCCTCCATTTCACTCTACCTCCTCAAAAAATCAATTTGCCCGAAATTTTTTCATCTACTGGCTTACTTGTAAGGAAGCCATCGTCATGAAAACGACCAAGGTCACTGCTACGATTGAAAAGTACAGAAGTGACGCCTGATACTTTCGAGATCCTTTTAAATACTTCCATTCTAAAATAATTTGCATGGCACTCCCCACAAAAAAAATACAAAATACCCAAAAGAAAAATCTTTCTAATGAACCTTGGAACATTAAAGCTATGGCAATGATTGCAGCTACAGTCAGCAGACCATTCCAACGCTCGAATTTGTTAACCGGGACTCCCGCATGTAATTCTTTATCAATCCCAAAGCGCTTTTTCAAAAATATTCTTAAAAAATGAAAGCCGAAAATAACGACTAGCCAAACAAACAAAAAACTTGTATCCATATCTCGCACCTCCTAACCGCTTGTCTATTCTACGAACGAAAAGAATTGAGGTTTCGGTTTTTTCTGCTCTTTAATTTAGTGGATAGTGAAGGAGAAGTTGTTTAGGGATTGGACCTAACCTTGAATATGTGGATGATTTCACGTAGAAACGGGGATAACTATGTCATTTTGTCATTCTCTGCCACTTATCCACATGTGGACAAATACGTTAGAAATTTACGACAAACTTTCAACATAACTAAAAACAATTTGAAAGAAAAATTCTTTTTAGTGTGAAAAATCGGCTATCCGGGTATTTTAATCTTACTACAAGAAATGGAATTTCAAAACGACACTAGCTAGAGTTAATGAGAAAGAGGTGGACATGATGGAGCAAGATAAAAACAAGAATGCTTTTAGCCATGCAGCTTCCTGGTTTACAAAATGGGTGCTGAACAACAAAGCGGTAGCTATACTGATTATTGTTTTGTTGATTTTAGTAAACTTGCTACTGTTACCAAAAGTTAGTTTTATATTCCGGCCATTCACTGCTTTTTTCGATGTCATGGGGCTGCCATTAATCATGGCGGGGGTCTTTTATTACTTGCTTAATCCACTCGTTAATTGGATGGAAACGAAAAAATTCCCACGCTCGGCTAGTATTTTAATTGTCTTTGTAGTGATTGCTGGGTTGCTCGCTTGGGGCATTGCAACATTGATTCCGATTATCCGAGAACAGACAATAAGTTTACTTGAAAACTGGCAAGACTATTTGAATACCTTTGTCTCTCAAATCGATAGCTTTTTCCAAAGTAATTTGCTGTCACAACTGCAAACGCAGCTAACGGGAGGAACAGAGAACTTATCCACGTCCATTACTAGTCAAGCAGATAATGTGGTGGGGACGACCGTGACTGGCCTCGGTAGTGTCTTTGGCGTCTTGTCGACAACGTTACTCGCTATCATCACGACTCCATTTATTCTTTTTTACTTGCTGAAAGACGGCCACCATCTGCCTTATCACATTATGAAGCTCGTGCCTTCGCATATGCGTGAACATAGCTACCTGTTGTTGCGCGAAATGAACTTGCAGATTAGCCAGTATATCCGAGGACAATTGATTGTCGCCTTTTTTGTTGGACTGATGTTCTGGATTGGTTTTAGCATCATTGGACTCAAATACGCGTTAACCCTAGGTGTACTGGCGGGCATTTTGAACTTGATTCCTTTTCTTGGATCCTTTATCGCTTTCGTTCCTATCGTTATTATCGCGATTGTCGTCCATTCGCCGTTTATGCTCGTTAAAGTACTGATTGTCTTTTTTATCGAACAAACTTTAGAAGGGCGCGTTATTCAACCGCTTATACTTGGCAGTAATTTACAAATTCACCCTGTTACCATCATTGCGGTTTTGTTGACTGCGGGAAATCTCTTTGGTATTTTCGGCGTCATTCTCGGAATTCCGGCCTACGCCGTCCTTAAAGTAATTTTGAGTCATCTGTTCACCTGGTACAAGTCCTACACCGGATTATATGCAGATACTTACAATCCAGCACCAGAGCCGCCCATTTCAGAAAAGAAAAAGAAAAAACAGCTTAGCTTAAAAAGAAAATTACGATAAGAAAGAGCTACCGAATCCCTCGATTCGGTAGCTCTTTTAGTTAATAAAAATCAGCTTGTATGATACTTGCTAATGATTTCTTTAGCACCACTTTATCGCTATCTGAGAGAAATTGCAGCACTGACTCATTTAGCTGTTCAGTCGTTGCTTCTACGTCTTGTTGAATCGCTTTCGACTTTTTCGTGGTGGCCACTAAAATGTTTCGGCGGTTTTCAGGATCGATTGAGCGTTCGATAAAGCCTGCTTTTTGCATTTTATCTAAAATCCCAGACACCGTCGAAGCTTCCAAATGCATCATGGCACCAATTTGTTTAGGAGACATTTTGCCTTTTCTCCATAAACAATTTAACACCCCATATTGAGCTGGGGTTAAGTCGTATTCTTCTAATAGCTTACTAAAGTGTTTAAACACCTTGTTTTGGCTAATACTCAGTAAGTAGTTAATACACTCATTTAGTTCCATTTGATCTCCTCCATCTTGACAATATCCATCTTATCATGTTAGGTTTTGTATTCAAATAGTTTTGTTGCAGAACTATTCTGTAGAAACAACAAATAGAGAGGGGCAATTATTTATGAATCCGTTTAAAGCAATTCGAGTTAATGAACAAAATACTGAAGTCACTTATGATTTAGAAGAGGTCACCATCGACCAACTCTCAGAAGGTGAAGTCTTAATCAAAGTTGCCTACTCCTCCATCAATTATAAAGATATGTTAGCTGTTCAAAAAAATACCGGCGTGATCCGCAATTATCCGATGACACCAGGAATCGATTTGAGCGGAACAATCCTTGAGTCGACAGATTCACGTTTCAAAAAAGGGCAAGAAGTCATCGTTACAGGCTTTGCCATGGGCATGAGCCACACAGGCGGTTTCTCAGAATACGCACGTGTCCCTGCAGATTGGATTGTCCCATTGCCTGGTAACTTGAGCTTAAAGGACGCGATGGTCTTCGGAACAGCTGGATTTACTGCAGCACTTTCTATTGGTGCGTTGGAAAAGAGCGGAATGGACGCAGCGAACCATCCCGAAATTTTGGTTACCGGTGCAACAGGCGGAGTCGGCAGTATCGCACTTCAGATTTTATCGAAAATGGGCTTCCAAAACATTTCGGCACTTGTTCGGAAAGACAACCAAGTTGAAGTCGCAAAATCACTTGGCGCAACAAACGTCGTTTTCGCAGATGACTTAGGTGAATTGCAAAAGCCATTAAACAAAACACGTTTTGATTATGTGGTCGATACAGTCGGTGGAGATGTTGCCGCTGTACTCATTCCTCAACTTGCTTACGACGGCAGTATGAGCATGTGTGGCAACGCTGGTGGCTTGCAAATCACGACTACGGTCTTGCCCTTTATCTTGAGAGGTGTAAGCTTGCTTGGTATCGATTCGGTGAACGTACCGATTCACAAGCGTGGAGCTATTTGGGAGAAGATGGCCAACGAATGGAACATCACCCAAACGACTTTAACGGATGAAGTAACGCTTGAAGAATTGCCTCAGACGATTGAAGCGATTAAAAACGGCCAGCATTTAGGAAGAACGATTGTGAAGTTGTAGGATTTTCAGGGAAAACAGCATAAAAAAGAAGGGTTGTCTCAAAAGGTCATAAAAAATGACTTTTGGTGACAGCCCTTTTATTGTTCTCGATAAGACCGGCTAATTTTCATTGTGGCGGACGCTTTCCGCGGGCACGGCCTCTGCCGCTTCCTTCGCTCCACTCAGTCCAGTGGCTCCAGCTCGTGCTGTTCCCGCAGGAGTCGCCGCCTTCATTTCAATCAGCCTATTCTCAAATGGAGATAAAGTAAAAATTAATAAAGTAAAATCAAGCATTAATCGTACTTATAGAGACTCACGAGACAGCAGTTTTTTATGTAAGCACATTTTTTACCCGCTGCTTTCCAGTCATGCAAATCACGTATCTAGTCACCGATTACTGTACTCATTGCCGGCAGTGGTGAATCTAAATACGTGTCTTCCCTTTGCAAGAGCTGATGTTAAAATCAATTTTCTTCACTCGTAATGTAGTGATACAACTTACTTTCCACAGTATTCTCTAACGCTAAATGCATATGGACTACCGGGATTTCTTTTAGATTTTTATCCGTCATTAACGCTTGCTCGATGTTTTCTTTATCTGGAAGAGCTTGACCCAAATAATAAAAATCGCCACCCTCGTCGTCATCCTTTTTGATAAACAAATGAAGATCAATATCATTTTCAGCAGCATCTATAATGGTTTTTACTTCTCCAGATGCTAAAGTGCGATTACTTCTTGTTGACCATTTAAAGATTTCAGGACTGATAAAGCCTTCTGTATAGGCGACGCTCGATTCTACTTCATCGTTTTTGTGATACGTAACAAAAATCGGACAAGAACCGTGCTTTGTTTTATAGCCATAAATCGTGGAGCTTTCATCGCTTGACCAGTTTAATAAACGGCACGCATCTTTACGCGTGTATTTTTTATAAAGTGTTAAAGCACGATTACATTCGTAGCTTTTGCTCAATTCTTTAGCACTCACTATTAGATCAACAAACATTTTTCGGAAGCTCGTATTCTTCTTTAAGCTTTCTTGAATATCTTCATTAAAATAGATGCTGCTTTCTCCAAAGACCACAAGTGGTTTATTGCCATATTTTTTACGTGGACCTTGGTTGAAAAAGCTTAAACCTAAGATGCGCTCTACCGAAGCAAAAGTGTCCGAATTGACCGTACAGTTATGGGATTTTACAGATTGCTCGTAAGTGCCCAGCGTGACTTGGTCTTTTTCCACTAACAATTCAAGCAATAGGATCTCATGCAGCCTTTTGCCGTTTAGAATTTCCTGAGATAACATAGTTAGTATCTGATCTTCGTATTTATTTAATACCTGTTCTGTTTCTTTTAATTTTAATAAAAACTGATAATAATTTAAAAAGAGATTGTAGCTTGCTTTATTCTTTTTATGAGTTTTCACTATTATCATAGGATCAATAGAGTTGTGAATTATAAAGTCTTCAAATCGAGGAATTTTCCCTAGTCGATTTTTCAATTCAAAATAAGCCTCTCTTAAAATTTTTATATTGACTAGTTTACTTTGACTAATAGAACTAAAAATACGATTTTTCGCAATTTCTTCAAAATTCACTGTGGAAATCCCTCTGATGTAGCTAGTGTCTTTCATTCGGCGGCGAATATTATCCTTGTTTTGTGAACGCTCACCTGACAACGCGACCGGAATGAGGTAGTTATTTTTATAGTTACCGATGAAATCAATGATGGTTACGAATTCTTTTGATCCGTGCTTGCGAAGACCACGGCCCAACTGCTGGATAAAAATAATGCTAGACTGTGTTTGTCTTAGCATAACCACTTGATTGACACTCGGAATATCGATTCCTTCATTAAAAATATCGACAGTTAAAATATAATCAATGATGCCATTCTCTAACCGGTCAACGTGTAAAATTCGTTCTTCTTGCGAATTTTGGCCAGTCAATGCTACCGTCTTTAACCCTCTACGATTCAATTCTTCTGAAAGCTTGATAGCTTCCTCTTTTCGGCTACAGAACATGAGCCCTCTCACTTTTTCACCTGAATGTCCATAGTAATTGATTTTTTGCAGAAGATGATCGACTCGTTCTTCTGTTATCAATTTCGAAAAAACGGTCGCTTCGTCAATCACGCCTTCTTCATACTCAACGTCGGTTACGCCAAAATAGTGAAACGGACAAAGCATGTCTTCTTCTAATGCCTCTTGTAAGCGAATCTCATACGCAACGTTATAGTCGAATAGCTCATATATATTAAAATCATCGGTTCGTTCCGGTGTTGCCGTCATGCCCATGAGAAAATTCGGCTGGAAATGCTCGATGACTTTCTGATACGACTTAGCTCCCGCTTTATGTACTTCATCAATCAAAATATAGTCAAAAGCTTGCGGATCTAGTTGATTGAGCGTCGCTTCTTTTGAAATGGTTTGAATCGTCGCAAACAAATAACGCGCATCCGTTTCTCTTAAATTTCCTGAAAGAATTCCAAAATCACTTTCCACTCCGCCCAGTATTCGAATAAAGTCCGACTTTGCCTTTTGAAGAATTTGTTCTCTGTGAACGATAAATAGCATTCTTTTTGGAGCAAAACTTCGGACGTCAAAAGCAGATAGATAAGTTTTCCCTGTCCCCGTCGCCGAAATTACCAAACCTTTGTCATTTCCAGCTTCACGTACTGACTGTATTTGTTGAAGAGCAGCTTCTTGCATTTTGTTCGGCTTGATATTGATGGCTTCTTTTAACGGATTTTCAGTATACACTTCGGGAAATTCAGCTATATTTTTTAATTCTTTGCGGTATTCAATCGGTACATAAGATTGTTCGTAGTTTGTAATCCACTGTTCTGTTAGTGGTTGTGCACTTTCCCAAACCTCTTCGAATTGTTGATAAAAATGGTGGACCAATTCTCCGTTTTCATGAGAACTCAATTTGACATTCCACTCATAGTTCACTTGCAAGGCTTGTGCCGTTAAATTAGAACTGCCGACAATTAACGTCTGATGCGTTTCATGTGAAAAAATATAGCCTTTTGAATGAAAACCTTTTATGTTCGATAACCGGACTTCCACATTATTGATTTTCATAAGTTCTTTAAATACTTTAGGCTGATTGAAATTTAAAAAAGTCGAAGTTAAAATTCTTCCTTTGATTCCTTTTCGGTCAAGATCCGATAAATGCGTTTTTAAGGTCGCCAAGCCACTTTCTGTCACGAATGCTACAGAAAAGAGAAATGATTGACAGCTATCTAACTCTTCTGTAATGGAATTCAACACAGTGTCATTTGTTTTCGTATTATTGATCAGCAAAGTTGGCTTGAAACGTTCACCACTTGGTTTTGCTTGGTCGATAAACCCTTTATATAGAGAGTCTTCTAAATTCTGAAGAAAATTCATACCTATCCCCCGCTTTTCTTTCAGCCAATTTTATATCTCTAAACTTAAGCATACTGTTTTAGTTTTTGTATCGCTGGAATATCTGCTGGCGCCCATTCTAGCTGCTCGAGTTCGTGCGCTTCTAACCATTCGATTGCTATATGTTCTGTTAATACTGGAGTTCCTTCGACTAATTGGCAGTAAAACGTAGTTAAGTGAACAATACCAAAGTCGTATTCATACACCGTATGTTCTACTTGTTCACCAATTTCTACTTGGCAATGCATTTCTTCTTGGATTTCTCTTCGCAACGCTGCTTGTGGCGTTTCAGTTTCTTCTATTTTGCCTCCTGGAAATTCCCATAAACCAGGCAAACTTTTTTCCATTCCACGTTGTGCACACAAAATTTTGTTACCGTCTTTAATAACTGCCCCAACGACATGTATGTTTTTTATTTTCATTTTTCTCACCTACTTTTATTTTCATTTAAGTTAAAGCAGTGGTAATAGATTGATTTAAATTTGATATAATTTAACTGTTGCAAAATTCAGTTTTAGAAAAACGGTTTAATTGTTACGATATAAGTTATGTCTTCTTATCAAGGATATATACAATGCAGCTTTGGATCAAGTCAACTTTCCACTATTTCTATTTTATGGAATATTTTTTGTGTATATTCGAAATTTTTTCAAACGAGTTGAGATTTTTCAAAACACCTATTAGATAGGAAAGGATGATCACATGAAAAAAATCACGAAATTCAAAGTAGCCGTCGTGCAAGCCGGTGCTGAAATCATGGACAAAGAAAAAGGCGTAGCCAAAACGGTTCGTTTGATTCAAGAAGCAGCTAGGCAGCAAGCTAACATTATTGTCTTCCCAGAAGCATTCATCCCCGCCTATCCGCGTGGTATGTCGTTTGGTGCAGTGGTTGGCAGCCGTGATTGGGAAGGTCGCAAAGATTTTCGTGAATACTGGGACCATTCCATCACAGCACCTGGTCCTGAAACACAAGCGATTGGCAAAGCAGCGAGACAAGCGGGAGCTTACGTCGTAATCGGTGTCATCGAAAAAGACTCGAACGGTAGCCAAGGCACGCTGTATTGCACGGTCTTATTTTTTGGACCTGATGGCGAATTGCTCGGCAAGCACCGTAAGTTAAAACCGACCGGGTCGGAACGTCTTATTTGGGGACAAGGCGACGGCAGCACATTGCCAGTTTTCGAGACGCCTTACGGACGACTTGGTGCGTTAATTTGCTGGGAAAATTATATGCCCCTCGCACGTGCTGCAATGTATGACAAAGGCATCCAGATTTACGTTATGCCAACTGCTGATGGACGGGATACGTGGACGTCAACGGTTCGACACGTAGCGGCAGAAGGGCGTTGCTTCGTATTGTCGTGCAATCAGTATTCAACAAAATCAATGTACCCAGAAGCTATTTCGTCACGGGCTGAATTTCAAGAGTTGCCAGAGGAAATGTCTCGTGGCGGAAGTTGCATAGCAGGACCTCTAGGGGAGTTGATCGTCGAGCCGGTGTACGGAGAAGAAACCATTCTCTACGCCGAACTCGATTTAGACCAAATCGCCGAAAGTCAGTTTGATTTTGACGTATCGGGACATTACGCTAGACCGGATGTTTTTCAGTTGAGTGTCAATGAGAAAGCGCAAAAAAACGTGGTGTGGAACAACTGATCATCCTTTCTTTTTCTAAAAATACAATTGCAAAGAAAGGTGGGAAGCCTAGTGGAAAACGATAAAATCACCAGACGCAATCCCATCGGTATGCCGAAACCCGTCGGCAATTACACACACATTACGAGAATCCCCAGAAATGCAGAGCTGTATGTGACTTCGGGGCAAATTGGTCTAGATGCGAACGGCAAGCTTCCTAAGGGATTCCATTCTCAAATTACCAATACAGTTAAAAATATTAAACAAGTTCTCTATTCAGAACAGTTAACTGCTGAGAATATCATCAAAGTAAATATATGGGCTACCGAAAAGATCGATTGGGATTTCTTATATGCTGAATGGTCACAGCTATTCGGCACTGATTATCCAGCCATGACGATTGGGTACATTACAGAACTGGGGTTGCCCGACATCAAAATTGAAATTGAAATTTGGGCAGCTCAAGTTTGATCCACTATGAAAAAGCACAGCCAGAACGGAGTACCGTTTTGATTGTGCTCTTTGTTGTTTTATTTGATGTATAAAATAATGATCAGATGTTACTTTTATTGCTAATCAGTAACCTCACATAACAAGACTACCAATTGATAAAACTCACGCTTTCAGATGGGAGTAGATCGCAAATGATCAACTTACAAAATTCCACACCAGAAGAAATCCGGCAGCTGATTCGAGAAGGCAATTTAAAGAGTCCTACTTCGGGGATGGCGAATGGCTTTTTGCAAGCTAACCTTGTCGTTCTTCCAAAAGACATGGCGTTCGATTTCCTGCTATTTTGCCAGCGCAACCCAAAATCTTGTCCATTAATAGACGTCACCGATGCCGGTTCATTTACACCTGTCCAATCCGCGCCTACAGCAGATATAAGAAGTGACATTCCGCTTTATCATGTTTACCGAGACGGGAAATTAACGGAAACGCTGACAAACATTACGGAGCTTTGGAATAATGACATGGTCGCGTTTCTCATTGGTTGTAGCTTTACGTTTGAAGAAGCTTTAGTCAACAATGGCATTCCGATTCGCCACAACGACGAAGGAATAAATGTACCGATGTACAAAACATCTATTCCAACCATTAAAGCCGGAATATTCGAAGGACCCACTGTTGTCAGTATGCGTCCTGTTGCCGAAAAAGATGTGGTACGCGCTGTGCAAGTAACAAGTCGTTTTCCAACCGTCCACGGTGCACCGCTCCATATTGGCAATCCGGAAAGTATCGGTATCGACGATATAAATCAGCCTGACTACGGTGACCGCGTGACGATTAACGATGGTGAAGTGCCGCTTTTTTGGGCTTGCGGGGTCACGCCACAAGCCATTGCTGCACATGTCAAACCGCCATTCATGATTACTCATGCGCCAGGGCATATGTTTATTACAGATATAAAAACCGAAGAAGTCGGAGTCATATAAGTTCAGATAGAACAAAAAGCACGGCCAAACGGGGGTCCGTTTTGGCTGTGCTTTTTGTTTTTGTCATTAAACTGTCTCAAGTACTTTTTTACACAAACTCTTCATCAAACTTTCCAGCATATGCGGCGTATGAACAAAAGCACTGTCCATATGAAGCCGCTCTGTATACTGATGAGCGTCTTTGCCGAACGGACCAACATTCAACACAGGCGCTTGTAGCTCAAGCATGTCGGCAAACGGAATGCTATAGGTTTTTCCCCATACAGGCGTGTTGCGTTCATACGAGCTCCATCCGTTACCAGGGTCGCTATAATTAACATAACTCAAATCGCAAAGTCCGTTAAAATAGTGAACTTGATCAACTTCAATGCCATTTTCTGCGGCTGCTCTTTTTACAGTGGCAATGCACTCCATGATAAATGGATCTTCCGATGAATTGACTGCCGGATAATAAGGCGGTGCAAACAACAAGATGATTGCTGGTGCTAATTCGTGACATTGAATCATCAGTTTATCAGCAATACGCAACGATTTCTCGCGTTCGTCCCATTCTGGATGTGCTAAAATTTCTGCTTTTAGTTTTGAAACAAAGCGAACACCGCGTTTCGCTTCTGCATACTTAAGTAACTGCTCAAAGCGCAATACCTGTACTTCCCCAATGCCTTCGATCCCTTCACGCCTGCATAGTCCGCTATATGCCGTATTACACATAGTCGCCGCTTGCATTGCCGTTTGTTCAAACAGTTCCATCACTTCGGCAGCATTTCGTTTCATGAGAAAAACATTATACAAAGCAGTTGCTCGGTAAGGTGTTTGTGTCGAATACTGCATTTTCAAATCTTTTTGTTGAAGCGAAACCGGTAGCGGTGTACTTTCACCAAGATCACTTTCGCGGTATAGAGCGTTCCACTCCATCGCTTGCGATAGAAAAGAAGCCATGTAATTCGCTGTCATGCCTTTTAACGGTTCACCCACATGCGTTTCTTTGCCATAGAAAAGTGCAGCTGGCATGATTTTTCCGAGCGTCCCCGAATAGACGTAATGCTTTTCGTCACCCGGTTTTTGTGAAAATGCCGGCTCACTGTTAAAGAACATCTTGTACGACAAGCCGCGCTCTTCGCGTAAGTTAACAAGCTCACTCACCGCTTTACGCATGCCCATTGAGTTAACTTCTTCGTCGGGCACAGTCAATAACACGAGGTTCAGCGGCCAGTTTTCCGTACTGGCTTTTTCAATGAGTGCCATATGGAGAGCCAGCCCCATTTTCATATCCATCGTGCCACGGCCAAATAAGTAGTTGCCTGACTCGAGATCTGCACGCGCCTCTTCTGGAAGATCGTCTTTTCGCTCAAACAGCTTTTTCGTTAGCTCTTCAGGACGAAATGCGAGTTGTTCCAGATCCCCGTATTCTTCGGTTTGCACCGTATCAAAATGGCTGATGAGCACAATTGTATCGGACGCTTTCGGATGCTCATAAAGAGCCATCACCAAGTTTCGTCCCTGATCTGCTTCGTGAAGCGCCAAAAATTCAGGATGTTGCTTGAAATAATCGAGTTGTTTTAGCTTATTCTCCACTTTAAAAGGAAATTCTTTTTCTCCTTCTGTCAGTGTCCGGCTTTCCCAGCTGACTAATTCACATAGTAGCGTACGAAGATCTTTTGGCGTTCCCCACAACAATTTTCCCACTCTCTATTCCTCCTTATTTGACAGTCTCTACTTCCACCGGAGCTAGAACAGATTTTTTCTTTTCTAGTTTCACTTTGTAGAACACCATACAGGCTACGAAAAATCCGATGCCGTATAACAACCCGATACGCTGCGTTGGATCAAAAGCAAGAAATCCAAGAATCAGCAAACAAAAAGCAATACAGAAAATCGGGACAAACGGATAAAAAGGTACTTTAAATTTTAAATCGGCAATATCTCCACCCGACTTCACGTAGTGACGGCGGAACATTAACTGAGAAGTGGCAATTCCCATCCAAGAAATCGTTACAGAAATACCGGCAATCGACATCAACAAAATAAAGACTGTGTCTGCTTCCATAACACTTGTTAAAAGCGACAGCAGTGAAAACATCATCGTAAAAATTAATGCTGCAAGCGGTACTTTTCGTTTTGTCAGCGTGCTGAAAATACGCGGCGCCATGCCTTCATTTGCCATCGCCCACAAAAGACGGGTCGATGCATAAAGGCACGAGTTCCCTACAGACAAGATCGCTGTCAAAATCACAAAATTCATGATGCTTCCCGCGTATGGAATTCCTGCCATTTCCATCAATGTCACAAACGGACTCGTCATAAGACCGAGTTCAGACGCTGGGAAAATCGCGGATAGGATAATAATAGACGCGATATAAAAAACGATAATTCGGACTAAGATATTGCGTATCGCTCTCGGAATATTCTTTTCAGGATCTTCTGTTTCACCCGCTGCAATTCCAACGAGCTCTGATCCTTGATAAGAGAAAATAACATTCATCATCGTGATAAAAATAATGGCAATACCTGCTGGGAACAGCCCTGTAGGTGCCAGGTTATCCATAAACGGCGCCGGACGATCTGCTAGTGGAATCAGACCGAAAATCGCAGCAGCTCCAATTCCGATAAACAACAGAAGCGCGACTACTTTAATGCCAGCAAACCAGAACTCTGCTTCTGCAAAGCCTCTTGTCGTCAACGCGTTCAATGCAAATAGCAGCACTACAAAGAATGCACACCAAATCCATATCGGCGTTTCTGGGAACCAATATTTCATCAGAATGCCGGCTGCGGTAAATTCAACACCCGCTGTCGCAGCAGATCCCACAAAATACATCCACCCGAGTGAAAATCCTGCAGATGGACTAATGTACTTCGAGGCATACGTTTGAAACGAACCGGTAACTGGCATATGAACCGCTAGCTCTCCGAGACACACCATCACCATATACAGGATCAAGCCGCCGATTAGGTAGCCGATTAACGCGCCTCCTGCACCGGACTGGTTGATTGTATACCCTACATTCAAAAACAATCCTGTTCCGATAACGCCTCCAAGTGAAAGCATGAACAAATGGCGGCTTTTCATGGAACGATTCAACTGGTTTGCAGCTGGCACTTCCGGTGTTTTGACCATAAAATTTCCCCTTTCCTATTGTTATTTTCTATATTTTAGCTGTAGTTGATAAACGATAAAGTCCCTCTACACGGACACTTTATATCAACACGAGAGCCACTTAGTCGAATTGTTCATCCGTCAGCTTTTTTAAAACCGCAATGACAAACAGCTAAGTCCGCCATCGTGTTTTTGAAACTCTGACATTTCGAGCTCGATGGTTTCGAGCCCGCGTTCTGCAAACTTGCGTTTTGTCTCCTCAAAGCCTTTTGGAATAATGACATAGTCGTTTACTTTGATACAGTTTGCCGAATATTCATCTGTCGCGGGAATTTCTACTTTCTCGTAATCCACAAAGTCAGGATGGTCCAAAAATTCTCCAGCTGCTACCACCGTATTATTACCAAGATAAGCGATGCCCGTTTTCAAGTGGAAAAATTCCTGCAGTTCAACAATTGTTGCCGTGTAGCCTTCTGACTCCACGATCGTTTTGAATTGTTCTGCGCCTTTACGGTCTGTACGTTCAGAAATCCCTACATAGAAATGTTTGTCTACTTGTAAAACATCTCCACCGTCTAATGTGCCTGGTGCCGTAATGTAATGGAAATTCGTGTAGAAATTTTTTAGTACGGCTTCAATTTCTTCTTTTTCGCCGTTTCGGCTCTTTGCCCCAGGGTTTGTGATCATCGCAAATTCTGGTGTTAACACGGCTGCGTCTTCGACAAAAGTTGAATCGGGATATTCTTCGCTTTCTGACAAATGTGTAATTTCAACTCCGCACGTCTTTAAAGCTTCAATATAAGCAGCATGCTGTTCCAGCAAAAGTTCGTAGTTGGGTGTACCTAAATCCGATGTCGTTAATCCATTCAAGTAGCTTTTTCCTGGTGATTTGACGATGACATTTTTAAACATGTGTTAGTCCCCTTTTCACTAAAGTTGGTGTACGCACGGCCGGGCTTGTTAGGCAAGTCGGTCCGCCAGTTCCTTTAACGCTAATTTCTTCGCCTTTGTATTCGTAAACTACAGCTCCAGCCTCTTCTAACTGCTGTTTTGTTGATGGATTGCCTGCTACCATGATGCACACTCGAGGTGCAACTGCCAGTACGTTACAACCGAGAAGATCGTATTCCGCTTTTGGTACTTCGATTAGTTGGATACCGCGTGACAGCAAGAGCTTTCGAAAAGCGACGGGCATCAAGGGCGAGTGGACAACAGCGAGATCTTTGTCGACCATGCTGATAAATGACATTAAGTGCAGGCACTCTTCTTCCCCGTCTGCATGAGGCAACTGCACCTCGATAAACTCATCGACTAGATGTGCCGTCATTTCTTTGATTTGTCGAATAGCTTCTGCATTGGTTCGGTAACCGTTTCCTACAGCTAACACACGGTCATCAAGCCAAACAATGTCACCGCCGTCGGACGTCGCTTGCCCGGTCAATTCACCAATAATAGGAATTTCTTTTTCTTCAAGAAATTTTCTGTAAATAGCTGCTTCTGGCTGACGAAGCGCTTTTCCAGACTTTAGAATAAGAGCCCCTTCAGGTGTAAATTTGACCGGGTCGTGCGCATAGATGGAATCCATACTAACCTGCTCTGACGGTGGTAAGTAATCGATTGTCGGAACATGTCGCGATAACAGTGAAATAAATTCAGCGTATTCACTTGTTGCTTCTTCAAAATCAGGTTCTGATAAATAATTAAGCTTTTGCCACTCGTTTTTAATATGATGCTGGTTGATAAAAGCATCATTCGGATGCTTGACGATAACTCGTTCTAAAAAGTGATACATGGATGAAACACTCAAAACTCTCAACTCCTTTTTTCCGCATAGTGGAAACTATTTCCGCTAGTTGAAAAGATATTTTTAACAATATAAGATACACGTGTTATAATGTCAATATATTTTAAATGTTAAAACAATTATATTAGACAGAGGACAGGTGAAAGAATTATGCAATCAATTGATCGCGCAATGGGTGTCGTGAAATTATTAGTTTCACGTTCAACTGAAGGTGGGCTAACCATTACAGAACTCTCAACTGAATGTGACCTTCCGGTGAGTTCTATGCATCGTTTACTAAAAGCCATGGCAGCTCACGGCATGATTCAGCAAGACGATAAAACAAAACGTTATGATTTAGGCAATATTTGGCTAGAGTACGGACTGCATATGTACGACACGATGGATTATATTAGTACCATCCGGCCAGAACTCGTTCGTCTAATGACAGAAACTGGAGAAAGCGTCTACCTAAGCCAGCCGATGGGAAGTGAAGCATTGATTACTGAGCGAATTGACAACGAAAATCACGCAATCCGTGTCTATGACAAACTCGGTTCCCGTATTCCACTTCACATCGGAGCTGCCAATAAATCGATGCTTTCGCATATGCCAAATGCAGAAATAAAAAAAGCCATTACGCCATTTATCGCCAAAGAAAAACAACCCGCTTTTTATGACCTCCTGCAGCAAATCAAAGATCAAGGCTACGCCATCAGTCATAGCGAACGAACAGAAGGCACTTCTTCTGTTGGCGCTTCTATCCTTAATCGTTTTGGAAAAGTGCAAGGTGCTCTTAGCATCGGTGTTGTCAGCTATAACTTGACAGACGAGCGACTTGCGTTTCTAGCACAGCAAGTGAAAGAAACAAGTCAGCGTATTTCGGCTAAATTGGGCTATAACTATTAGCTAAAATGAAAAAGACTTATTCCCAATAGTAGGAATAAGTCTTTTTAAGTTGGATTATTGTTGATTTCCTCTCCTTTAATCAGTTCACTGAAAAGAACACACCGAAAAAACTGACGACAGGAGGGAGTCAGTCTTTTTGTCGTGAGTTTTAACACATTACGTTAAATGAATAATTTGGTAGGCTATTGGACTTTTAAAATCATATTACATAAAGAATAATATTTATTAAGTAAATGTTATTTTATGGGATATATCTATTCCTTTCTTTCAGAAATTCTTTATACTTAAGAAAATACGAGTGAATTTCCGACCTTGATACTCTAGCAGATAATTCTGCTCTCTAAAAAGAGGTGAAGCATATCGAACGTTCCAACATTAAAAGTAAATTTGCTAGTTATATCTTTCTTCATATTTCTATTTACTACGCTTGGATTTTGTTTAGTGATAGCAACGAACGTACTTTTGTATTGGTCGAAAACCTGATTTCATGGCTTGCGCCTATCGTTGCTTGTGTCACGTTGTTTATCGTCTCCCGTCAATTAGTTGGCAAAAATCGTCTGTTTTGGTTACTGCTTTCTTTAGGAGCTTTCAGCTACGCAATCGCTGAAGGCATTTCGGTTTATAGCTTCAACGTTTTACATAAAGAACCCAGTTATCCAGGATGGCCAGATGTCTTTTACTTTTTCCAAATCTTTTTCTATTTAGCTGCTGTTGTTTATCAGTTTAAGCAAAAGAAAGAAATTTCTTATGAAATTAAATTCATGTTTGATATTATGATTATTATTACCGTCTCTACTGCTCTCAGCTGGCATTTTTTGATTCAGTATTTACTGACGGAAGCATCTTCCCCTATGCTGCTTGTGGTATTCATAGGTTATCCAATTGGAGATTTGTTGATGCTGTTTGGTGCTATCAGCTTTTATATCAGCTTTTCCTATTTGTTACCGACACGTGTATTAGCTCTAATCATCACTGGTCTTATTTTCATGGTTTTTGCCGATACTGCTTATCTGTATTCAACAGTTACTGATACTTATAGATCGGGCATTTTATATGCTCCGTTATGGTCTCTTAGTCTGTTACTAGTGGCACTTGCTGGCTTGAATGCTCTTGATCCTTTACCCAAAAATGGTTTACAAGCAACTTCAACAAGGGCACATGAACGAATTTCAATTCGTATGCTGTTACCGTACCTGAGTCTCCTTCTACTGTTCACCATTATGCTTGTTGAACAAAAAGAAAACATGATGGGCTTGATCGCTGGTGCTTTTGTGGCGGCTGTTCTCATTATTACGAGACAAGTTTTTACGCTACGTGATAATCGGAGACTGCTATTCAACTATGACCAGCTAACCTCTATCCTTGAGCATAAAATTGAACAACGAACAGTAGAAGTCACTTCTAAGAACGAACAGCTAGAAAAAGCGGTCAAACAAATGGAGCACATGGCTTATCACGACGTGTTAACCAACCTTCCAAACAGAAGGCTATTCGTTGAAAAAGTGGAGAATTCCATAGCAGTTGCCAAACAAAATGGTCAAAAGCTCGCTGTCGTATTCATAGATTTGGATCGTTTCAAAAATATTAATGATACATTCGGCCACGAATTTGGAGACTTATTGCTTCAAGCATTTTCGCAAAAAATATTGGCGAATTTGCGTCCGATTGATACCATTTCTCGACAGGGCGGTGACGAATTCACACTTTTCCTTGCTGATATCCATCTTAAAACAGACGTTATCCCAATCATTCGTAGGTTACAGTCTGATTTTGCAAAGCCTATGAACATCAATGGGCAAGAATTGCCTATCTCGATGAGTATTGGCATTGCCATGTATCCAGAAGATGGAGAAACACCAAGCGAATTGCTAAAACATGCGGATAGTGCCATGTATAGTGCAAAAGCAAAAGGCAAAAATAATTATCAATTTTTCTCAACTGATATGACTTTCGTTACTTCCAGTAAATTAGTATTAGAAAATGATCTGCGTCGCGCTTTTTCCAATGAGGAATTCTTTCTTCATTATCAACCACAAGTCTGTGCTTCGAGTGGTGATGTTATCGGAATGGAAGCGTTGATTCGCTGGCAAAAAGCAGAGGGTACCATCGTTTCTCCCGCAGAATTTATTCCTTTGGCTGAAGAAACTCGCTTAATTCTTCCTATTGGTGAATGGGTGCTTGATACAGCTTGCAAGCAAGTAAAAGAATGGCATGATTCTGGATATCCTCACCTGAAGCTCGCTGTAAACTTATCACCCCTTCAGTTTTTGCAAGACGATTTGATGGAGACGATCAGTCTGATATTAGCAACTACCCACTTTCCAGCAGCTTTGTTAGAACTAGAAATTACGGAAAGTGTGGCGCTTGATGATGCGGAAAAAGCCATTTCTCGAATGCACGCATTGAGAAAAATGGGCATTCAGATGGCGATTGATGATTTTGGAACTGGCTACTCGTCGCTAAACTATTTGAAACGTTTCCCACTCAACAACTTGAAAATCGCTCAACCTTTTGTCCAAGACATGACCACAAATCCATACGATAAAGCACTCGTCGAAGCGATGATTTTTATCGCTCATAGCTTCGATATGTCAGTAATTGCAGAGGGTGTGGAAACTGAAGAGCAATTGGCGCTACTAAAAGAATTGGGCTGTGACGAAATCCAAGGCTACCTCTTCAGCAGACCGCTACCTGCTGATCGTTTTACTCAGTTGATGGTCACCGGATTCCCTTCAGTCAAAATGATTTAGTCTGTTCCTAAGAATTCATCAACTAAAAACAAGACAAGCCGCTATCTGACAGCGGCTTGTCTTGTTTTTAAATTCTTTATTTTGGACGTTCCATTGAAAAAATTTCGCCGATCGCTGCATAATTTGTTCCTGCTAACCGGCTTACAGCATCTAGTCCTTTCGGATCGATGCGCCCTTTTTCGTAAATAGCTTCGTCAATGTGGAACTGCACAATTTCCCCAATGAACAAATCACTGCCTGCACCGTCTCCACCTAACGCAACTGACTCTACTAAGCGGCATTCCATACGAATTTTCGACTCGACGATGCCTGGAACCGATACGATTGAACTCGGCACTTGCGTCAGCCCTACTATTTCAACTTCGCTTTCTGATGGAGGCAAAGAAGCGGCTGTTTCGTTGATTTTTGTTACATTGTCACGGTCTACAATATGCACGACAAACTCACCGTTCCCATAAATATTACGAGCAGTGTCTTTCATGCCACTTGCTGGTCGTTGAATCGCAAGTGACACCATCGGCGGATTGGAAGACACAGCATTGAAATAGCTGAACGGTGCACCGTTAACGACTCCTGACGCGGATTGCGTTGTGACAAACGCGATGGGTCGTGGAATAATTGAGCCCACTAATAGTTTGTAATTGTCGCGTTCCTCGTTTTGTTCCGGATCAATTGATATCATGCTTATCCACTCCTTTACTAATGAGATTGATCTATATAAATGAGCTATTTTTTACATATCGCTTTGGCCATAGCTTCCGTAAGAAATGTTCTGCAATGGTTATTCCACAAACCAACTACGCTTTCCTGCGAGCTTGCACCAAACTAACTCGGACTTTACGCCTGAGTGGATTTCGACACTTCGCTATCTCGCGGGAGTCTACGCTGGTTTGCTCCATAGCCTGATGATTTGTTAATTGAACAGGCTAAGAAAAAATTGCGCTAGCTTCGTTGCAAAACGTCCGTTTGCAGCGAGTTCTTCTTTCATTCAACTTATTTACTCAATTTACGTCATCTATAACCCATTGTAACTAAAAAACAGAATGCGCGGATAGTTACGCACATTCTGTCGGTTTAGAGAAGATTAACGGATTGTTTTCAATGCTGTTGACCACGGAATTACTTGGTCGAGCATTTGATTGACGGAATCTGCTTGAACCGGTGCAGCTTTTAGCTCTGCGCCATTTTCAAAGTCTGTGAACAATGACAATGCTGGATGAACGCGAACGTCCGCTACAGATAATTCACCCAAAATGCCCCGTAAATGTTCTGCAGCACGCGCTCCGCCGACAGATCCGTACGATACGATACCCGCTGCTTTATTGTTCCATTCCACGCGTAAATAATCGAGTGCATTTTTTAGTGACCCTGTAATGGAATGGTTGTATTCTTGTGTAATAAAGACAAAGCCGTCTTGTTTAGCAATCGCTTCAGACCAGCCAGCTGCTCCGGATGCGTCGCCACCGTTTTCGCCAAGAAGCGGCAATTTGTATTCAGCAATATCAATAATTGTATAGTTCGCGTCACCGCGTTTGTCTGCTAATTCTTTTACCCAGTTGCCTACTTGTGGGCTTAAGCGCCCTTCGCGTGTTGATCCTAAGATGATGCCGATATTTACTGTTGTCATTATTATTTCCTCCTCTTGTTTGGTTCCGAACAATTTACTCATTATGCTTGTTCTTTTTCCCATTGTTACAAAACCTCTTTTTCAATCGTCTGTGTGCTGCGTATCGTATTGATTGGACGAACTAATTGTTCAATTTCCTCACGTTTTGGTTCTAAAAATGGTGGCAAAGATAATTTTTCTCCGACTGTTTCATAAGGTTCATCCCCCATGAAGCCCGGTCCATCCGTTGCCCATTCAAACAAAATGCCTTGTCCCACTCGTGCATACAATGATTCGAAGAAGAAACGATCGACGTAACCGGATGTATGGAACCCAAGACTTTGCATCCGGTCGATCCACTCTTGCAATACGTCAGTATCTGCTACACGGAAAGCCGCGTGGTGAACTGTACCAAAGCCTTGGCGTCCAGATGGCAACGATGTGTTGTGCTCGACAATTACTTGTGCTCCGTTTCCACCTTCTCCTATTTCAAACAAATGGAAAGCATCTTCTTTTGCAATTTCGCGCATCAACATTGCATGTTCTAATACTTTTTTCAAGCTATCAAAATCTGCGATTCGAATATGCACGGGGCCAAGTCCTGTAATCGCAAACTCCAGTGGAACAGGACCATTTTGCCACGGTGTACCGGACGCTACGCCTCTATTGTTTTCGTCTGAAATCAGCATGTACTGCTGATCGTCAAAATCAACAAACGAAATCGTTTTTTTGCCGAATACTTCTTCGATACCTTTATGTGCCACTTGGTATTTGTCAAAACGTTTGATCCAGTAATCGAGTGCGCTATCCGTTGGCACGCGGAAAGCTGTTTTGTAAATTTCGTTTGTTCCGTGCACGCCTTTTTGAATGTTCGGGAAGTCAAAGAACGTCATATCTGTTCCCGCTGACCCTTTATCATCTGCAAAGAATAGATGATACGTTTGGATATCGTCTTGGTTCACCGTTTTCTTGACAAGACGCATGCCCAATACATACGTAAAAAATTCATAGTTTTTTTCCGCGCTGCTAGTGATGGCTGTTACGTGGTGAATTCCTTTTAATTCGTTCATCAAATTCTCTCCTCTTTTTGAAAGCAATCAATATCTCGAATTCGAGATATATAGTTAAAAAAATTTAATCGTCCTATAATTTTCAGTGGCTCAACGGAAGCTTATTAAATTTCACAATTAATAAATCCAAGATTCTATCAACACAAACTATCTCGAAACAATTTATCTTTAATTCGAGATAATAATACCATGTAGTTTTTGGGGTGTCAACTAGTTGAGTTGGTTTTTCTAGTTTGATGTTTAATTGGTTCTGCTGTGATATAAAAAACTGATTTAGGTTGGTAGTTGAGAACAATCAAAACTATACATAAAAGAAAAAGAGCATCTTTTTAAGTTACATTAGATGCTCTTTAACAACTTATACTTTGTATTGATTTTTATGAACTGCTAGCAAAAAGATTATTTTTCATTTATTTTTTGAAAAATAGCTATATTTGACCCTAAAACATTCATCTTATCTTCACCCAATAATCCCAATACTTTATTTTCAGTATTGTCCAGCACAATCGTATTTATTTCCTTTATAGATAATCCACTTGCTTGTGCTACTCGGCTCACTTGAATCTGTGCAGCTTCAATACTAATATGAGGATCAAGACCCGACCCAGAGGCAGTCATCAAATCTGCTGGAATTTGCTCGCGTTTTACATCTGGATTAGCATTCAAAAATGCGACTATGTCTGTTTCAATTCGTTTCTCCAGTTCTGGATTAGAAGGTCCATAATTATATGTCCCCGAGCTAACACCTCCAAAAGCTATGTCGCCATTTACATCCGGTAAGGTATCTTCTTTTGTATAAACATTGTAATTAATTGCAGATATCCGACCTGAAAAATAAGCTGGATTTGTGAACGCTTGTCCCACATTTTTAGATCCCACTACTTTATCGTCAACCTGGATTAAATTACCGTTTGCTTGTTGTTTGAAAAACACTTGCGCAACACCAGTGACTGCAAATGGATAAACTAGCCCGCATAAGATGAACAACGAACACGTTATAAACATGGCTTGTTTTGTATATTCAAAAAGTCCTCTCATTTCATCTACCTCCTATAAATTCATCATAGTTAAAATAGGACTTGTCAGTATATCAAGCAATTTAATGCCCACAAAAGGCGCAATAACCCCACCTAGACCGTAACGTAGCAAGTTCCTAGTTAATAATTTCTCTGTACTCATGGGTTTGTAAGAGACACCTTTTAACGCAATAGGGATGAGCAATGGAATGATGATTGCGTTAAATAACAATGCGGAGATAATCGCACTTGTTGGTGAATTTAAATGCATAATATTTAAGACGTCCATCTCTGGAATCGCTACCATTAGCATCGCTGGTAGGATTGCAAAGTATTTTGCAACGTCATTGGCAATACTAAAAGTTGTCAATGCACCTCTAGTCATTAGCAATTGCTTTCCGATTTCTACAACTTCAATAATTTTGGTTGGATTCGAGTCTAAATCAACCATATTTGCCGCTTCTTTGGCCGCATTTGTTCCAGAATTCATCGCTAATCCAACATTGGCTTGCGCAAGTGCAGGTGCATCATTTGTACCGTCACCAGTCATAGCGACAACCTTCCCAAGCGCTTGCTCTTCTTTAATCAAATTGATTTTGTCTTCAGGTTTGCTTTCTGCAACAAAACTATCAACACCTGCTTCTTTTGCAATTGTGGCTGCTGTCAATGGATTATCCCCGGTGCACATAATGGTTTTAATACCCATCGCGCGTAGTAGTTCAAAGCGTTCTTTTAAACCAGATTTCACAACATCTTTTAAATAAATGACGCCCAGTATTTTTTCATCTATGGCAACTACTAACGGGGTTCCACCAAGAGATGATACTTGTTGAACGATGCCCTCCAAGTCTTTCGGTATCACTTGATTGGCAGCATCACTCATTTTTTTCATTGAATCGTAAGCGCCTTTTCGAATTTTTTGACCATTCTCTAAATCCACCCCACTTATACGCGTCTGGGCTGTAAATGCTACGTGAGTGCTCGTTTCGACAAGTTTTTTTTCATCATTTTTTTCAATACCTAATGTAGTTGCAAGAGTTAAAATGGATTTACCTTCCGGTGTATCATCTTTTAGTGAACTTAGCCATGCAGCACGTAGAAGTTTTTTCCGATCAATACCCTGTACTGGCAAAAACTCTGAAGCTTGACGATTTCCATAAGTAATTGTCCCCGTCTTATCTAAAATCAAAGTATCTACATCTCCACAGGCTTCCACAGCTTTTCCTGACATTGCAATTACATTAAATTGCGTCACGCGATCCATACCTGCAATTCCAATTGCCGATAATAGCCCACCGATTGTTGTTGGTATTAAACAAACGACTAACGCAATAAGTGTTGAAATGGGGATATCAACATCTAAATAGATGGTCATAGGGTAAAGTGTGACCACAACTAGTAAAAAGATAATAGTTAAACTGACTAATAATGTATTTAATGCAATTTCATTTGGCGTTTTTTTACGCTTTGCTCCCTCGATTAACGCAATCATCTTGTCTAGAAACGATTCTCCTGGTAACGAAGTGATTTCAACTTTCAACCAGTCACTTGTTATAGTCGTACCACCGGTAACTGATGAAAAGTCTCCACCACGCTCCTTCACTACCGGAGCAGATTCACCAGTGATTGCAGATTCATCAACAGTGGCAATTCCATCCACCACCTCACCATCGTTAGGAATGATTTCACCAGTCTTTACTAAGACAACATCTCCCTTTTTAAGATCTTCAGCTTGTTTCATAAGATGCGTACCATCAGCCATCACGACACGTGCATCTGTACTTGTTTTTGTCTTCTTAAGTGTCTGTACTTGAGCCTTACCTCGACCTTCCGCAATTGCTTCAGCAAAATTTGCGAAGAGAATTGTGATAAACAAAATAGCCGCAACGAGCGCGTTATAAAGACGTGCATACTGAACGCTACTATCCTCTAATAAAGCGGGAAAAATAGTTAATACAAGAACAAAAATAAAACCGATTTCGACTACGAACATTACCGGATTTTTCACCATATAAACGGGATTTAACTTTTTAAAAGCTGCTGTAATGGAACTTTTCATAATTTCACTTGTGATAAAACTTTTTTTAGATACAGTCTCCATCGTTGTCTCTCCTCGTCAAGAACGTATTTGCAAGTGTTCTGTAATTGGACCGAGTGCCAAAGCCGGTAAAAATGTCAAAGCACCAATCATTAGTACAATTGAAATCAGCATGAATGCAAACATTACGTTATCTGTTTTTAATGTTCCAGCCGTTTCACTGTGTAGTAACTTAGTCGCAAGCATAGAAGCAATAGCCAGTTGAATAATAATTGAAAGATAACGACCAAAAAACATCGCTAAGCCCGTTGTCACATTCCAAAACGTTGAATTATCCGCTAATCCTTCAAAGCCAGAACCATTATTTGCTGAAGAAGAGGCGTACTCATAAAGAATTTGTGACAACCCGTGTGCACCTGGATTTGTAATACCTGCGATACCTGCCGTAGTCGAAATTGCAATTGCTGAGAAACTTAAGATAATTGCCGGATGAATTAAAATACACAGCGCGATTAACTTCATTTCTTTCTCCTCAATTTTCTTACCTAAAAACTGCGGCGTGCGTCCAATCATCAGACAAGCAATAAAAATTGTCAGCAAGCCATACATCATCATATTCATCAACCCAACACCTTTACCTCCAAACACAACGTTAAGCATCATATTAAATAATGCAACCATACCTCCAATTGGCGTTAACGTATCATGCATATTATTTACAGTACCCGTTGTAAAAGCCGTTGTTACAGTAGTAAATAAAGCCGATTGTGCAATACCAAAACGCATTTCCTTCCCCTCCATACTACCCAGTTCCTGAGTAATACCGAGTGAACTAATGATTGGATTTCCTTCACGCTCTGCCATATAACAAGCAGTTAAGCCAGCCAGAAATAAAATTCCCATCGCAGCAAAAATAACCATTCCTTGCTTTCCAATTAAGGCTCTCTTACGTCGAGCTGCAACCATTAAGCCAAACGCAATAACGCACGCCCCTGGCAGTATCATCATAGATAATATTTCAATAATATTTGTTAACACAGTCGGGTTTTCAAATGGCGTCGTTGAATTGGCACCGTAAAAACCGCCGCCGTTTGTACCAACGTGTTTGATAGATTCTAAAGATGCCACAGGCCCAAGGGCAAGATCTTGCATCTTTCCTTCAATAGTTTGAACAGTTTCGTTTGCTTTAAAAGTTTGCGGTGTACCCTGGAACACTAAAATCATTGAAACAATAAATGAAATCGGCAGTAACACTCGAGTGATTACACGTACCATATCGACAAAAAAATTGCCGAGTGTATCTTTTTTTGCTACTAAGCGTCGACAGAATGCCATGCACGCCGCGTAACCCGTTGCTGCAGAAGTGAACATCAGAAATGTAATAACAAGCATTTGAGACAAATAACTTAGTCCTGATTCACCGCTATAATGTTGTAGGTTTGTATTGGTAATGAAGGAGATAATCGTATTAAATGATAACGTTGCTTCCATATTAGTAATTTCATTTGGATTTAAAAATAAGACTGACTGAATACGCAGTACAATATAACCGATAAATACCATGAGCGCATTCGAAAGAATGAGTGCCAGCACATATTGTTTACCAGTCATATCATTTTGCTTAACACCAGAAATTTTGTAAATAACTCCATCGATACGATCCATAACCGGATCTAACCATGTTTTTTCGCGCATTGTTACATGATATAAATAATGGCCTATTAACACGACCATAGGTAGATAGATAAGTAATACGAAAGCGATTTGCCACATTTTCTTAACCTCCTATTGGCTTATTACTATTTTTCTGGGTAGAGTAATGCATGACCTAAATAGACAAACAATCCAACGATAATGAGGATAACAACCCACATAAAATCTCCTCCTACTTATTTTCTTTCTGATAACACCAATTAGTAAAACCGTAGAGACTAGTAAAGCAAATGCCGAGTAAAGCGACCATATAAACATCCATCACATCTATCACCCTTTCTACTTAGTAATTATTTTCATCATACTGCTTGTTAAATTAACGTAGCGTTAGAGAAAGACAAATTGTATTAAGACAGTATTAAGATGCCAATCTTAATACTGTCTTAATGATAGTTGGCGGTATAATCAAGAAGAGGTGAAGACTGATGGAAGACAACCGGCCGAATCCAGAAAAAATCTTAGCAAAAATCAAACAACAGCAGATGGACTTAGAAAAAGGAAAGTTAAAAATATTTCTTGGGTATGCGGCAGGTGTTGGTAAGACCTACGCAATGCTAGATGCTGCGCATCATGCAAAAGCGCTTGGAATAGATGTAATAATTGGCTATATTGAGCCACATATCCGACCAGAAACCACAGCTTTACTCAACGGTCTTGAATCCATACCACCAATTAAAATCGACTACAAAGAAAAGACCTTCAAAGAACTCGATATCGATACAATTCTTAAAAGAAAGCCTTCAATTGTAGTGATAGATGAGTTAGCACATAGTAATGTTCCAACCATGCGTCACTTAAAGCGCTTCGGCGATGTAAACGAATTATTAGCACAAGGCATTGATGTTTATACCACCGTTAACATTCAACATATTGAAAGTCTTCACGATTTGGTCGAAGAGATTACTGGAGTCAATGTGCGCGAGCGTATTCCAGATTTTATGATTGACAATGCCTCTCAGATTAAGCTTGTCGATATTGAACCAGATGATCTGATACAGCGATTAATAGAGGGGAAAATTTATAAATCTGAACAAGTCAAATACGCAATGGATCACTTTTTTCAAAGAAAAAATCTTGTTGCACTTCGAGAAATTGCACTTCGTCGTACAGCAGATACCGTTTATCGTCGAACGGCTCACGAAGCGGGTTCATTCGGGACCAGCGGGCATATAGAAGAACACATATTAGTTGGTATAAGTAGCTCGTCTACTAATCCTAAAGTGATACGGTCAGCAGCACGACTTGCCCAAGCCCTTCACGGGAACTTCACCGCTATATACGTACAAAAAGATGATAATGATCGGTCTTATCCTTCAGACTCACAACGAATTCAAGAACATAGCAAATTAGTAGAACAGCTTGGCGGGCGCGTTGTCAGTATGCAAGCAGATGATGTCGCTGCGACTATCGCAAACTATGCACGGATGAGTGGTGTAACAAATTTAGTAATAGGGAAGTCGGTAACTAAAAATCGATGGTGGTCTACAAATTTTAAAATAGCTGATCAGATTAGTAAGTACGCGCCTAACTTGGCGATGTTCATTGTCGTAGATGAACATCAAGAACCAAAAGGTTTTCTTCCTGTAAAGCCACAGTTTTCACTTGACTGGAACGACTTATTAAAGATGATAGTAATTTTTATTGCGGTATCAGCAATCGGTTTGCTTTTCTTTACATTTGGCGTAGGTGAATCGAATATTATTACTATTTATATTTTAGGAGTGTTAGTACTCGCCTTGTGGTCAAGTGGGTGGATGGTCAGCATAGTCAGTTCGCTAATTGCCGTATTACTTTTCAATTTTTTATTTACTGAACCCAGATTTTCGTTTGAAGCATATCATCGGGATTACGCAATGACGTTTCCCATCATGTTCATATCTGGTTTTATTACAAGCAGTTTGACACGAAAAGTAAAAAAACAGGCTAGGGAAGCGATACGCAAGTCCTATCGAACAGAAGTATTGTTAGAAACAAGTCGCAAATTAAACTATGCAAAATCGCTGGAAGAGATTATTACAGAAGGAATGTCTCAAGTTGTAAAACTCATCGAACGACCTGTTATTTTTTGTGAAATTGCAAACGAACTCATCACACATTCAGTAGCTTCGTCTTCTGACGTCTTAACAGCTCAGGAAAATAAGGAGCTACTCTCCAAATTCCATAATGCCAACGAGCGTGGTGTAATAACGTGGGTAGCAAATAATAACCAACAAGCAGGTATGACAACTGATACGTTTCCTGAAGCGAGCGCTTATTATGTTCCATTTTTTTCTGGTGAAAGTGTTAAAGGCGTCCTCGGTATTTTACTACCCATTGAAGTGCCACTACCCGCTTTTGAACGTCATATTTTGAATGCTATTCTCAATGATTTTGCGTTTGCACTAGATAAATGGTATTTGCAAAAAGCGACCGAAGAAGTAAAACGAGAAGCAGAACTAGAGCAAATGAGGGCTAATTTATTGCGTGGGATTTCACATGATTTGCGTACACCTTTAACAAGTATTTCAGGCAACGCAGATATATTATTGACTAGCTCAAACAAAATTACCGATGAACAAAAAAATCAGTTGTATCATGATATTTACAGCAATTCAAAATGGCTCGTGCAGTTAGTTGAAAATTTACTAGCTGTATCTCGATTGGATGAGGGGAAACTCGCGATTGAAATGCAGCCTGAGATTATGCAAGATATTATGCAAGAAGCTCTTTTACATGTAGTTCACAACAAAACCACACACCGTATTTCATGCCAAGTCGAGCCTGCATTAGCAATCGCGATGATGGATGCTAGGCTGCTCATCCAAGTACTAATTAATCTCATTGATAATGCATTAAAGTACACACCTGTAGGCACTGAAATAAGTTTAAAAGCTGAGGAAATTGATGATGATATTCAAATTACTGTTAGTGACACTGGACAAGGTATTGACGACACATTGAAATCCATACTATTTGAACCTTTTACTACAGGAAAAATACATCGAAGTGACAGTGGTAGAGGACTTGGACTTGGATTAGCATTATGTCAGTCAATCCTACACGTACACGGTAGTCAATTGACGGTATTGGACAATCATCCAACAGGTACTATTTTTAGTTTTATGCTAAAAAAAGGAGACATTAATGACGATGAATAAACGAATTCTTGTGGTAGAAGATGATGTTGCAATTGCAAATTTAATTAAAATGACATTAACAGTGAATGGATATGAACATGAAATTGCAACTAATGGTGAGTCTGCACTGCAAAAGGTGCTCTCCATTCAACCAAACCTTATTATTCTAGATCTTGGGCTGCCTGACTTGGATGGAATTGATGTGATTCATAAAGTCCGAAGCTGGTCACAAACACCAATCATTATAGTAAGCGCTCGAGGAGAAGACCATGACAAGATAAATGCGCTTGACGCAGGCGCAGATGATTATGTAACAAAACCGTTTAGCGTTGATGAACTTTTAGCTCGTATTCGTGTGGCTCTTAGAAGAAATACGATCGAACGCAACTATGAGAACGAACAACCGGTGTTCAAAAATGGTGACTTATGTATTGATTACTTAGCAAATACCGTTTTTATCGGTGGACAAGAAATTCACTTGACTCCGATTGAATATAAATTACTGATTGTACTTTCCAAAAATGTAGGAAAAGTTTTGACGCATAACTTTCTATTAAAAGAAGTTTGGAAGCATGTATCTCAATCTGACGTTCCGAGTTTGCGTGTATTTATGGCCACTTTACGAAAAAAAATCGAAGAAAACCCTTCAGATCCAAAATACATTCAGACCCATGTACGTGTTGGTTACAGAATGCTAAAGCTTTAATTTAAAAAGGCTGTCCCATAAGGTCATGAAAAATGACTTCTTGAGTGCAGCTCTTTTTGCCTACTACAGAATAGGCTGATGTCTACTTTAATGGAGTCAAAAAAGATGAACCAGCCTTTGCCTTTTCCAACGATCATCCCGATCATCTACAGAAGTACGCGACAATACTTGGTGATTGATGCAATTTTTTATTGGAAGGATTAGTTGTTACTTTAGAAGTGACTTCCCTCAATTCAGAACTTTATTGTGTTTACCATAATTAAGTGAGAAACTAAAAAACATCTTCGAGATGCTAGACTTTAAAAGTACGCGAATGCAAATCCGATCCCCCAAAAATTAGGCTGCTTGCGCCCAGGAAATCCAGGGCGCAAACAGCCTAATGACAATGTTATATAAGTTTCTCAACTCATTATGGTCGTGTAATTCATGCCAATTTTTTCAAGACACCAAGCACAATGTTAAAGGAAGTTATACTAGTGAACTTTCAACTTAGCTCAGCAGTAAATCGGTTAAACAAGTAGGATCGCCTGCAAATGTAGAAAAGCCAATCTCTCCCTTTTTACCTTCTGCTTCAATTTCAATTGTGTATGTTCGGTCACGAGGCAACCAGAGGTCGATAAACCCGTTTGCCGGCGTTGTCATCACTTCGTCTACATAAACTTCTCCTTGATCATCTATAATCTTTACCGTCATTTCTTTTTCTGCTAGCTCTCCTTGGCATCCCGTCAAACTATGAATTTCACAAGGATGTGTGTATGTCTCATAAGGTGCGATTGAAACAAAAAACTCTTCTCCTGCTAACGGATAGACAACTGTTTCTCCCTCGTCTTCAACCGTTAGTTCTTGATCATCTATCGAAGCTGCACTGACTTTGTCACTCCCACTTAAGTCAGACACTAACTCCTTTACTTCAGCTTGGGTTAACGATGGTTCCTCCGTACATCCTGCTAGTAACCCTAGTAAAGCCACCATAATCACAAAAAATGGAACTCTCATAGTATCTCTCCTCTCTTCCTTACTATAGCAAAGTTGGTTCTTGCATTATGCGTTAATTCTTACGACTTTATGAACCTAGCTATTTACACAAAAAAGAAGGAACTCCAGCATGACTGAACTGAGCTCCCTCTTTTGCTATGACTTCTCTAGCGTTTCCTTCGACACAACCATACGCCATTACTCAAGACGATAATTCCAACTCATCACTATACGTTAAGAAAATCGTTTTAGCTTACTGTTCGTTACCTTTGTTTAGCCGTCTCTTTCTAAAACCAAACAGGGGAAAGCTATGACAGTCCTTTTTCCTCAAATTGCTTTAAATCATCTTTATGGCCCATCAAGACCAGAATATTTCCTTTGACAATCTCATCTTCTGGACTCGGGGCAATGTTGACATCTTCAAAACGTTTAATCGCCAGTACCGTGCAATTAAATTTGGCACGAATATCAAGCTGAAACAAGGTTTTTCCTGAAATAGACGGGGGAGCGACCAATTCGATGATGCTATATTCCTCTGAAAGATTAATATAATCAATGATTTTTTCAGAGTTTAGGTGATGTGCCATACGAACTCCCATCTCGTATTCCGGTTGAATCACTCGGTCTGCCCCCACCTTCTCAAGAATTTTTTGATGTTGCAAGTCTCTGGCTTTGACCCAGATAGTTGAAATCCCCATTTCCTTGAGGATTAACGTACATAACACACTAGATTGAAGATTATCTCCAATAGCTACAACGGCGTGTTCAAAATTGCGCACTCCTAGTGATTTCAATACATTTTCATCTGTGGCATTTGCTATAACGGCTTGAGTCGTACAATCCGAGACTTCATTGACTTTCTCTTCATCCGTATCAATAGCGAGTATGTCATGTCCTAATCGGTTTAACTCTCGGCACATGCTTGTCCCAAATCTGCCCAGTCCAATAATAACAACTTCTTTTTTCAACTTATTTCCTCATTCCTTAAGTATGTGATTACTATAGCAACATATTTAAATGAACTTTTTTCCTTAGATTTAACATACATGCGGCCTTTTGGATACTGCTTTTTATGCTTGCTGTTCTTTTTTCTTTTTGATACTTATTAATGCACCTACTGCAACGATTCCAAGCAGCACTCCCCAGAAAATAAGTTTCCACTCTGTAGAATGAGCAAAATCATATGGGATAATCCCGAGCTTCTCATGTCCTAGCGTAAGTACGGTCAACTTAACACCTACCCAACCAACAATGATGAAAGCAGTTGTTTCTAACTGTGGATAATCGGCTAAGAGTTTGACGAATTTGTGGGCGGCAAACCGCATTATAACGAGTCCAACGAGTCCGCCTGCCAACATGACTGCGAACTGACCCGAGTTAATGCCGCCAATTTCACTGACACCGAACAACTCCAAATGAGGCAAAGTAATCGCCAATGCAACAGCTGCTAGCATTGAGTCAATCGCAAACGCAATGTCCGCTAGTTCAACTTTTAATACAGTCATCCAAAAACCGGAACCTTTTGTCGCCTCTGGTTCAAGGCTATGCTCTTTTCTTTTTCGCTGATCATAAATATGCTTAAACGCGATAAACAGTAAATACGCAGCACCTAACGCTTGAATCTGCCATACGTTTACCAATAGTGTAATCATGAACAAAGCTGCAAAGCGAAAAACAAATGCTCCTACTAATCCGTAAAATAACGCTTTTTTCTGTTGTTTTTCTGGTAAATGCTTGACCATAACCGCCATAACGACTGCGTTATCTGCAGCTAACAACCCTTCCAACGCCACCAACACCAGCAACACCCATACGTACTCCAATAAAACCGCTTCCATCTTTCATCCTCCTCTTATTTTTTGCCAACAAAAAAGACCCTTGCCTAATAAAAGGCAAAGGTCTCGCTAAGCAAAATTTTGCTATCACAACCGATGGCTACGAACCATGTAATGACGACTGTGAAATAGGTTTCCCTATAGCTACTCCCCCTTGACGTGATGTCAAAGTCTATTGAGTTGTGTGATTAGTATAACACCTCCTGACCTACCGACTAACTAATAAATGTGTCTAAAAAAAGATTTCTTTCAAGAGTCTTGCCTGCGCATAATTATTGAATTTTTAGGGAATATATTTAGAAATAACTTGCAAAATTTAGGCAAGAAGATGTTTGGGTCTCTAAAGTGAAGTTCATTACTTCCACGGCCATTTTGACCGGAATCGCTCTTCTAGCGAAAGTTAATGAAACGATTTGTACATTGCATATTACGTATTAATCATTGGTGACTCGATTTTCAGGTGATTTCATTGCTGTTCACTACTAAAGAAAAAAGCTTGTTGTGCAGAGTTGGCTTACACACGTTCGAACAAGGTATTTTAAGCCTCTACACGCTTCTTCGAATTCCAGCGAATTTTGAATGCGTGAATCTTTTTCTTAAGCTCTAAATGTCATTAACCCCTGAGGTAAATTCATGTGCAAATCTCCTGTTTCGCCACCATTCATGCATCACATTTTTTCATGTTGATTAAACTTTTCATGCAGTCCGAGCAATCCAAAAATTCGGATTGCTCTTTTCTCTACTAACTATTCATTTTTATTTCGAAGTGGCTCAAACGCATTGGTCCACGCATTCACTTGATCAAGCAAGGTCGTCACTGATTTCGTATGAAGATCTGCCGGTTTGAACTCACTCATTTTCACAAAATCCGTAAATAACGACATAGCCGGATGGGTTCTAACCGTTGCGATTTGTAACTCTGCTAAAATAACCCGTAATGCTTCAGCTGCGCGTACGCCGCCTGACGAACCGTAACTGACAATTCCTGCTGCTTTGTTGTTCCATTCCGGATACAAATAATCGATCGCATTTTTCAAGGCAGACGTTACACCGTGATTGTATTCCGGACAAATAAAGACATAGCCATCGAGTTCCGCAATTTTTTTCGACCATGGAATGGCTTCAGGTGTTTTGTAATCCTGACTATATGCTGCTGAAATGGGCTCTGCGTACATCGGCAACTTGAATTCTGCCAAATCCACTACTTCGTATTCAGCGTCTCCACGCTGATCAGCAATGTCTTTCACCCACTGAGCAACTTGCAAGCTATTACGTCCTGGTCGTGTACTGCCTGTAATAATCCCGATTTTTGTCATGAATGAGTTCCTCCTCAAATTGTGATGCGGTCTTAGCTCTATGAACCTTCACTCCTTGATGTCTCTTCATCATAAGGGAAATGTCTCTCCGTTTCAAATCAAATGACAGAATACTCTTTCAATAGCTAGTGATGTATAAACTTATATTCAGTTATCCCCATTCCACTAAATTGAAAAATAAAATCTCCTCTCTTTGCCATGACACGATATAACTTAAAGCGATATTTCAGAAAACTATATCTTGTTGTTAGTTAATCCACTAAACTGGAGAAAGATGTTAAATACTTACTTTTAAGTAGCGATCAAATGATAGGAACAATCGACTTGACTGGAGTTGCAAGTGTCAAAAAAACTGTTCCAAGCATGCATTTTCACAATACAATACATAGATTTTGAATGAAATAGTGGCTTTCTGTATCGAAGGGAGATCAAGAAAATTGAAAAACTTTTTAGACAAATCAAAACAGCCTATTTTACTTTCTACTGAACTTTTTGACTTGATGCAAGATGCGATTTTTTTGGTAGCCGAAGATTACGAAACATTCCGTTATGTTTACGCAAATGCAGCTGCTTTCAAAATTCTCTCACTCCAACAAACAGATATTGGCAAAAACATAGAAGATGTCCTATCTCCCGCGCGAGCTCAAATCCATTTTGAGTACTATCGTAAAGTTCATGCTTCACAAACATCGATCGAAATGATTGAAAATATTGAAACCGAAAGCGGAGAAATTTTAGGAGAAGTTGTACTCAATCCCATCTTGACAGAAGACGGCTACTGCCACTATATTTTAGCCACCGTAAAAGACATTACAGAACAAAGGAACAAAGACAATATGCTGCAAGAAACGCTTCAATCTTTGGATGCAGAACGACAAAAAGGAATATCTATTTTTGAAAACAATATTCATGCTGTATTCGAGTTTGACCAGCAAAAGAAAATAGTCAACGTCAATGCTAAAGCTATTGAAATCACCGGCTTTAGTAAAGAAGAATTGCTCGTTCAATCTTTGTTCTCCTTAACTGTCGAAAACCAATTAGTAGCTACTCTTTCGAATTTCGAACAGGCTTTAGCAGGAATACCTATTGAATTTGAAATGACTCTTTATACAAAAACACATGAAGTAGTTGTTTTTCAAGTGAATACGGTTCCTATAGTTATTGAAGAAACGTTAACTGGAGTCTATGCGATTGCCAAGAATGTTACCACACAGAAAAAAACAGAGTGGCTTTTGCAAGAAAGTGAGCAGCGCTATAAATCACTAGTCGCTAACCATCCTTACGGAATTTTTGTTTTTGACGAAAAGGGGCATTTAAAGAACGCAAATCCTGGAACAGAAAATATTACTGGGTATTCTGTAGAAGAATTGCTCGAGACGTCCTTTATAGCCATGATTATCCCGGATGAACTAGAAAAAATAAGTTATCATTTTCACGAGACAATCACTAACAATAAGTCCGAGCGTTATGAATTTGCTTGCCATCATAAAAACGGCCAGCTCATTTATCTTCAAGCAACAAATATCCCCCTCGTCTTACATGGTCAGTTGGTTGGAATTCATAGCGTTGTGACCGACATCACTGAAATTACACAGGCTCAACAAAGCTTAACTAAAACAAAAGAAGAACTTGAAATCTTTTGGAAAAATTCCGCAGTTCCCATCTTTTATATTGATGCACAAGGAGATATCTTAAAAGCAAACCCTGCATTTGAAGAAACATTTGAATTTACAGAAGAAGAAATGATAGCCGGTAAAGGGACTATTATTCCGAAAGGGATGAAGTCAGATCAACACAATATTCTCAAAAGAATTTTAAAAGGAGATACAGTCAAATCACATGATACGCTCCGTGTAACCAAGTCAGGGAAATTACTAAATATCATTTCTTCTTATTCACCTGTGCGTAACGAGAGGGGGGAAATCGTTGGAGCAACCATCATATACAACAATGTATCCGAACTTAAAAAAATTGAAAAAGAACTTCAAAAAAGCCAAGAGAAATACAGATTGATCACAGAGAATACACTAGATATCATTACGCTAATGGATCTTTCTGGAAAAATCGAATACGTCTCTCCTGCCAGCGAAAAAGTTCTAGGATTTCCTGAACACGTATACATTGGGAACTCCTTTACTCAAAATATCCATTCAGAAGACGTCTTGCATTTATCAGATCGTATTACGGCTCTTCTTAATGGAGGAAAGCCGATCCCATTAGACGTTCGTTACTTGCACCGGGATGGTCACTACATTTGGATGGAAGTTTCCTTTAATCCGGTCTTTTCAAATGGAGAAATGATTCAATTGTTTACACTTGCTAGAGATGTTACAGAGCGCAAAAAACTTCAAAGTGAAATTGCAAAAATGGCTTTTTATGACCATTTATCAGGAATTCCTAATCGACGTAATTTTGATAGCAAATTGGAAAAAGCCTTTCTACAAGTTGATCCATCAAGCAAAAAAATCGCCCTTTTGATGCTTGATGGACGTAAGTTTAAACAAATTAATGACCAATTTGGCCACGATGCCGGAGATGCCGTCATTAAAGAAATGGCTAGGCGACTACAAGCTTGCGTTCGTCCGTGTGATACGGCTGCACGTTTAGGTGGAGATGAGATGGCTGTTATTTTGCCTGATATCGACTCTGTAAAAACCGCGATTGATACCGCTAAACGAATTTTAACGTCATATGAAGCTCCATTTCTTTTTAACGGCTATAAAATTACGATGGGCGCAGGCATCGGAATTTCCTTATATCCCGATCACGCTACTAGTGAAAAACAATTGATTAAATGTGCCGATTTAGCTTTGTATGAAGCTAAAAAAAGCGATCGCGATGCGTATCAAGTTTATGAATAGGTCTGGCAACTAGTAGGCATCCCTTCGTTAATCCATTAGTAGATGCACCAAATAACATGCAGGCTTTACCAAAAAGATGCTCCACACAAAACAGAGGCGATCCCTGTTTTGTGTGGAGCATCTTTTACTGAGGATGACAGAAAAGACCGCGCCCTCTTCCTAAATCCGCACTTTCACCAAATCACTGTATAATACAAATCAAGGAGGCTGATTTCAATGATTCGAATATTAGCAGTGGATGATGATATGCATATGTTGAATTTTGTTGCTACCGAACTTCGCCAAACAGGCTATGAAGTCCTAGAAGCAAACTCAGGCGAGCAGGCTTTACAACTCTTGGAATCCGAAACAGTCGATTTAGCAGTTGTTGACGTAATGATGCCAGGCATCGACGGCTTTGAGCTGACACGCATACTTCGCGCAGACTATAAGTTGCCCGTAATTTTACTAACAGCTAGACATCATATCGAAGATAAAGAACGCGGATTTTCAGCTGGTTCTGACGATTATTTGGTCAAGCCGTTTGAAGCAAAAGAGCTTTTGTACCGAGTCAAAGCTATTTTGCGACGGTACAACCATCCTGAAAACGACTTACTAACTGTAGGCTCTTTAACTATCGATTTAAAAAGCTATGAAATCAGATCGACTACCGGTATGTTATTTATTCCGTTAAAGGAATTTGACTTACTGGCACTTCTCGCTCTAAAATCTCCTCAAGTTGTAAGCCGAGACCATATCATTGAGTCAGTTTGGGGCATTGATTTTCAAGGAGACGAACAAACGATTAGCGTTCATATTAAACGACTGCGTCAGCGTTTAGAGCGGTTTGCACCTGACGTTCGGATTGTCACGGTCAGAGGCGTGGGCTATAAGCTGGAGGTTGTTGGATGAGTCTTTATGTCAAATTTATTTGGTTTACTTTCGCGACAATGCTCGTTAGTAGCAGCATCGCATTTTTCGGAATGAATGCTTATTATCACAGTCATTTAAAAGAACAAAACAATGATAAAAACATGGCCATTGCGTTGTCTTTTGCAGATTTTTTAGATGGAGAATCTACAGAACGAGCACAAGCCACTTTGACAATGCTTGGCGATGCTGGCTATCAACTTTATGTAACAAACGGTGACTCCGTAGAACGTTTTGGCGGCGACTACCGGGATGAGTCAATTGATCTAGCTGATATTCAACAAGTGCTTGCTGGAGAGTCCTTTAATGGGATTCGTGAGTTCCCTCGCGAAACGTTCGTTACTGGTTTTTTTGCCAATGAATTGAAAAACACAGTGGGTGTTCCAGTTGAATTAGACGGTGAGCCCTATGCACTCTTTATGCGACCTGACATTAAATTACTATTTCAAGAACTTCACTTACTATTTGGTGGCTTGGCAGTAGGCATTATTTTACTTAGTTTTATCGGCATGTTGATCGTTGCACGCTTGCTAATACAACCGATTACAAAATTGACCGAAGCGACTGAAAAAATGGGAACGGAAACGTTTGATGTGCCGCTCACTATCCATCGCAAAGATGAAATTGGTCGTTTGGCTGATCAATTCTTAACGATGCGTTCGCGAATCGAACAATCCACCTTAAAACGCAAAGAATTTGTCCATAACGTTTCCCACGATATTCAGTCGCCGCTCCACACTATCCAAAGTTATCTGGCCTTGCTTCAAAAAGAAGGCCTTCAAAAGAGCGAAAAAGAACATTACGCCGCGATTATTCAAGATGAAACAGCACGCTTATCTCTACTCACAAAGCAATTGCTGACTCTAGCATCCTTTGACGCAGAATCTGCAGAGCTATCTGAAAGAGTGCCTGTACACCAGCAACTTCAGCAAACCCTTTCGCACCTGCGCTATGCTTTTGAAGAAAAAGACATTGGCATTTCAGCGCAACTAGAAACCGGGACTGTAAAGGGAAATGCCGTTCTTCTTCAAACCGTCTGGGAAAATCTTTTGACCAATGCCATCAAATACAGTGAACCGGGAAGTTCTATCGATGTCCAGTTACGTATTCACTCTGGACAACTCCTGTTAGCCATTCAAGACGAAGGCATCGGCATGTCCCCAAATGAAGTCGAACACGCCTTTGACCGATTTTATCGTGCAGACCAAGCACGGACTCGCTCATCAAAAGGGTCAGGCTTAGGGCTTGCGATTGTAAAAGAAATTGTAGAGCTTCATAGCGGAACGGTCCTACTATCCAGTGTTCCGGGAGAAGGCACTACCGTACAAGTAACACTCCCTTTGTCCGAATGACCCGTACTTTAAAAAGCCGATTTTCTCTTCTACAGAGAAAATCGGCTTTTTTATCATTGTCACCCTCTGTTCATCTTCCGTTCATCTACGAGCGTTAAACTTAAGTTATTAAAGAAAACGGAGGCGCTATGATGAATATCGCATGGAAAGAAATTAAAAAAAATAAAGTACGGTTCGCAATTTTAGGTTCAATTGTTTTTCTCGTTAGCCTTTTAACATTTATTATTTCAGGACTAGCAAATGGGCTTTCTCAAGATAATGCAGCGCTTATTAAAGATTTACCAGACGGCCAGTTTTACATGGCTGAAGATGCGGAAGGCACCAATAATTTATCGCGTATCAATGTAGAGATTCAAGATGAAATGCTAACAGAAACCAAAGATGCCGTTGCTTTATCCATTCAAATGGGCTTTTTGAATGATGAAGAAGACAAACAACGCAGTGTTGCGTTTGTTACTTCTACAGAGTCCCCACTGTTTGAAGATGTGAAAAAAGGCGAAATCGTACTCGATCGCTCATTAGAAGAAGCGGGCTTACAAGTGGGCGACACATTAACAAATGACCAATTCAGCGGCGAATTTGTTGTAAAAGATTTCGTCGATCAGCAAAAATACAGCCATGCCCCTGTTGCTTTTATTAATATGGACAATTATAAAGAAATGTACCGCACCACTGAAATGCAAATGCTATTTGTTCCTGAAAGTGATACGTACCCGACCATTGCTGGCATGCAATCTTTTACGAACAAAGAGTTTCTTTCGGCTATGCCAAGCTATAGTGCCGAACAACTATCACTTAACATGATTGTTTGGTTTTTAGTAGTCATTAGCGCTTTATTGTTCGCTATTTTCTTCTATATGATGAATGTACAGAAAATAGGCTTGTATGGCATATTGAAAGCCATTGGCGTGAAAACCAGTACCTTGTTTAAAATGATGTGGATGCAAATGTTCTTTATTACAGGAATTGCGTTGGTCTTTTCAATTACACTGAGCCAACTTTTCAACCAATTTGCACCGGCTGGCATGCCATTTAGCTTAACAGCTACCGTAACAATTCAGCTATCGATTGTATTCTTAATCATCGGGTTTATTGGAGCTACGTTATCAGGCATTCAAATTAAAAAAGTCGAACCGCTACAAGCGATTCAACAAGGAGAGGTTTAAAATGACCATTTTCACAGCTCAAGAAGTGAGAAAGACATTTACCAATGGCGAAATAGCGGAAGAAATCTTGAAAGGCATTGATCTTTCACTTCACGAAGGCGAGATTACCGCACTTGTCGGGGCTTCTGGTTCCGGCAAGAGTACGCTACTAACCATTGCTGCAGGACTACAACCAGCGACGGATGGTCAAATTATTTTTGACGGTAAAAATTTGACTGCGATGAATCCAGGACAAATCCGAGAAATTCGGGCAAGTGAGTTTGGCTTTATCTTTCAATCCGCACATTTGGTCCCTTTTCTGACAGCGCAAGAACAATTGCTATTGATGCTTGAAGTGTCAGGATCCAAATTAACCAAACAGCAGCAAAAAAAAGAAGTGCGCGAACTTCTAGAACAAATTGGGATGAGTCACAGAAAAGATGCGTATCCGGCATCCATGTCAGGCGGAGAAAAGCAGCGTGTGGCGATTGCGCGTGCCATTATCCACAAACCTAAAATGCTGTTTGCCGATGAACCAACGGCGAGCTTAGATTCAAAGCGCTCGAAAGAAATCATGGAGCTGATTCAAAATTTGACCAAAACTTTGGGTATCACTACGCTATTAGTTACACATGACGAAGACATGCTGTCATATGCTGACCATATTGTTACGATGAAAGATGGTTTGGTTGAGTAGTTGGTCGTCATTCCATTAGGCAATTGCACAAAAAGAGAGGCAGCTTTATTAGAAGCTCCTCTCTTTTTTTGCTTAGCTATCATGTTATTTTTTCTTCATAAGTCGATACCCAACAAATCCAATGACCAGAACGGCTAACACTAGCAAAATGGTAACTAATGAACTGCCTTCATCTTCTGAAGAGTTGTCTACAGTTTGAGCAGTTTTTTCTTCTGCCACTGATGCTTCTTTTTCTACAGCTGGTTCTTCTACTGTTTCAGTTGCCGGCTCTTCTACCACTGGCTCTTCGACTACCGCCTCAACATTCAACTCAAACGACACAATTCCTTCTATTGGATGGCCATCTACACCGATGATTTTCCAGTTAATCGTATACGTATCGTTCGGTAGCTCTTCTGTTATCGTCCCTGTCATGACTTCATCTGACAGTAAAACTTCATCAAACTCGTAAGTAGTTCCTTCGCTTTCTAATGTCATTGTGCTTCCTTGTTCAACGACAGTTCCGAAAGTCAGAACCACTTCTTCTAATGATTCAACCACCACTGACCCTTCTGCAGGTGATGATGAAGACAGCGTTGTGTGTGCTTGGCCAACTAATGGCATTGAGAAGAGCGTTAATACGAGTAGTAGGATAATTTTTTTCATCTTTAGTCGCTCCATTTCCTGTTTTTAAAATTTAAAATCATCAACTCTTTATTGTTTCTTTCCTCAAACTTTACTTTGTCTCTTTTATCACCTTGCGAAACAATGATGTAACAAAAGGGACCGAAAGAAATAGCAACCCAACTATTTTACCATGAAAAGGTTTTTCTGCCGAAATTGATACGACCTTCTCCTCAAACACCGTAGTCAAAATTCTTTTTTTCATTTGGGCTGAAAACACGCCATCATTCATGAGGGAAGGGAGTTCACTTATGAACTGCATAAGTTCCTGACACTCCTGACAAACCTCTAGATGCTTTTCAACCTTTTCTTCCCACTTTCTTTCAAACGGCAAAGACCTATTGATGCAATCTACAACAAAGTCACATCCCATCTCCATAATCGAATACCTCCTCTTGTATTCAGTGCAAGGTTTAATGTAATAGCTTTCCAAATAAACACAACTTCCTTAAGCGAATGCGATAAAAAAAAGCTAGCCAGTTAGGCTAGCTTTTTCCGTTTAAACTAACGCTTATTGCTTGCGTGTACGAACTGCGACTACGGTCGTCAATGCCGCTAACATTAAGCCGGCCAGTACCCACATGAATGGGAATGATCCGGTATCAGACATACCACCCATGCCTGTTTTTGGCATTTCGGCTGGCATTTCAGTCGCGCCGAATTGGTCTGGGAATTGATCGACAATCGCTGCTGACAAGCCGGCTGCTGGCATTTGCATATGTGCATACGCCTCGCGAATCGAGCTGTACGCTGCGTCATAATCGCCCGCTACATACGAATCAAATGCTGCCAATAGTTGCCCAACATGGGCAGTTAAACCTTCTTCCAATGCTGCTGCAGGAACGCGACCTTCTGTTGCTGCGTCTAAGAAGGCTGCTTGGTCTACGATGTACTGATCAAGCTCGGCACGTGCTTGTTCTTGCCCTTCTTTGTTGCCTTCACCCGTTGCTGTTACGTAATCCACAAAGTAACCAATGTGCGACTTCCATGTTTCTTCAAACTGTGCACCGGCTTCGTCGCCGTAAACCGATCCTACGGCTGCTGACAAGTCATCGGCGTTCGCAAGAAGTGCCCCTGCTGCTTGGTCAAAACTTTCAGCACCGTCCGCGCCGTCTTGCATCGCCATAACCGCAAGTCCTGCGTGTTCAGTGAACGTTTGGTTCAATGTTGCACGCAAATCAATGGCCGGTGTATCGGCACTGGTGTTGTCAAATTTGTCCGGGAATTGCGTCGTGATCGCTACTGACAAGCTTTCGGCGAACATGCTCATGTGTTGAATCGATTCGCGCTCAAGTGAGTAAGCTTTTTCAAAATCGCCGGCTACATACGCGTCAAACGCCATGATCAACTGATCGACGTGCATGTCCAATCCTTCTTGAACCGCCGCTGCTGGCAAGAGTCCGCCTGTGGCAGTATCAAAGAATTTCGATTGTTCGACTTTGTAGGTTTCCAGTTCTGCTAACGCTTGATCTTTGCCTTCTTGGTTGTCTTCAGCGGTTGCTGTCACGTAATCGACGAAATAGCCGATGTGCGACTTCCATACTTCGTCAAACTGTGTGGCGCCTTCTTCCCCGTAAACTGAACCAACAGCTGCAGACAAGTCGTCAGCGTTTGCCAGTAACGCCCCGGCTGCTTGGTCAAAATCTTCTGCCCCGTCGACGCCTTTCCGCATCGCTTCAACTGCTAGAAATGCGTGCTCTGTTAAGGTCGTATCCAGTGCGATGCGCAGTTCCGCCGCAGGTGTTGTCGTGCTTACTTCCGTTGCGGTTTCGCTTGACGCAGAATGACCGCCGTGGCTGTCGGCAAGTGCTGCCGTTGGTACAAGTAACGCTAGGCTAAGTGGTAGGGCTAACAGTAATTTGTTTAATTTCATACTAAAATCGCTCCCTTTTTCTTGTTTTTTTTAAGTTATACAGACATAACGCAAAGGGCATTTGTTTAGATCACTTTATTTTTAAAAAGATGATTTGGTTACTTCCATACATATAGGAACTTCTTGTAATTTGGACGCTAGACACTATCCATAGACTGATCTAAACAACTTGTTCCAGTAAGCTAGCAATCACAAAGCACACAGCTACTATCCTTTTAAACCAGGAAAGCATCATACTTCTTATCCGTAAATATCGCGAACTATCTTAGTTATACATCACTACATAAAAGGAATTTATATAGTATAGTGGAAGTATCTAGATATTTTTTCAAAAGAAGGTGAATGATAATGGCACCAACAAATTATAAAGTTTTGCTTTCTGATAGAGTGGAGCAAGATTTTTCAAAATGGTTTAAGCAAAAAGAAATTCAAGAGCGCGAAGTTTATCGTTTTTTGCATACGATGAAAGGTACTGCAGGAACCATTGGACTTATGGAGCTATCTGACTTTTGTGGAACACAACTCGAGCATTTTTCAGAAGACAGCATCCGTTTACTGCCCGTTGATTCATTAGAAGAATTCATGTTGACCTTAAAAAGTTTTTTTGTAGTAGAGGACTTTTCTCCAAACGTAGAAGTAATTGTAGATTTAGAAGAACACGCGCTTACTAAAAAATCATTGGTGTTAGTTATTGATTCTGATCCAGAATTTGCATCGCACATAAAAGAATCATTGGAAGAACAAGGAGTTCCTGTCGTGATTGCACTTGATGGTAAAAAAGGAATGGAGTTCTTTTATACCCTTCAACCGCAAATGATCCTAGTTGACTCAAACTTACCAGACGCAGATGGCTTTAAGTTGGTCACTCAAATTCACGACGCTGCTCAAAGCCGTTCCCTTCCCATTGCCGTCGTCAGTGAGGACAATCACGTGGATAACCAAGTTCGAGCAATGGAAATAGGCGCAACAGATTTTCTTCCTAAGCCTTTGAATATGGCTATTTTTGTGCCTTATGTGATGAACCGGCTGCGTAATCAAGAACTGATCTTACAAGAAACACTTTTTGATGAGTTAACTGGAGCCGGAAATAGACGGTACTTTAATGATGTATTGGTACAAATGACGAATTCATCAGAAAGAACAAAAAACATCTTCACTCTTGTTTTATTTGATTTGGATCATTTTAAAAAAGTAAATGACAGTTACGGTCATCCTGTAGGCGATGACGTTTTGCGGACATTCGGTCAGCTTTTCCTAAAAATGAAAAGACAATCAGATTATTTCTTTAGATACGGCGGAGAAGAGTTTGCTTTGATTCTTCCAGATACAAAGGCACTAGATGCCAAAGTTTTAGTAGAACGAATTCGCATAGCCTTCGCGAATATGACTTTTCCAAATGACACACATGAAACATTTCATGTTACGTTTTCTGCTGGAATTAGTCAGTACCGACTAAAACAAGATACTTTAGTGAGTACGGCAGACCAAGCTTTGTATCAAGCTAAAAAGAATGGCCGAAATCAGACGATGATTTATGAAATGGCTAGTGAAGATTTAAGACGTCATCTCAATATCATCATTGTCGATGACGATTCGCTCGTACGTAGACTGGTTTCAAAACAATTCTCTACTTGGAAGCCAGATGATTTTGATCTCTATATAAAAGAATTTGCTGATGGTGTTAGTTTTATCGAGTCCGAATGGTACACACCGGATGAAAATTATATGATTTTACTTGATGGCGTCATGCCGAAAATGGATGGGTTAGAAGTATTAAATCATGTGCGGAGTCAGTACCCTAACGAAAACATTGTCATTTCTATGTTGACGTCACGTACAAATGAATCGGATATCGTTCTCGCTTTGAAGAGTGGTGCAGATGACTATATCGTTAAGCCATTTTATGCACAGGAAATTGTGGCACGTGTTCAACGCCTAACGATGAGGATGTTCAATTGACTATATACTATCTATGGATTGTCGTTGCTGCACTGTTTCTTAGCCAACTTGTTCTTCTGTTCATTTTAGCTTGGCGAAAACAACGTTTACGGACGAAAGAACAAGCTATCCAAGCGCAATATGAAGCCTTAACAGATTCATTTAGTACCTATATGCTGGACCCTTCTGATGAAAAGTTTAGTCAAGAACTACGCAGCAGTTCCTATAAGGAAGTAGTTCTTGAACACTTATTAAACGGTTATGTTTCTGTTACAAAAGGCAGTAGCACATCTCCCCTTGTCGCAAAACTTTCAGAAGATTTTTTGACCGAACGTTATACGAAGCAACTCGAGCGTAAGAGCTGGGCTATTCGCATGAATACATTGTATTTTATCGAAGATTTTCATATGCAATCCCTCTCCCCACTGCTTAAAGAAAAACTTCACAAATCGGTTCGATTGGATCAAGAAACGCAACAACTTATTCGAACCTTAGCCTCGTTAAACGAGTCGGAAACTGTTTCTGCGTTAGCAAAATATCCCGATGCACCTGTTCGCTTGTACATTGACGTATTCAAGCGAATGGAATTGAGTACGCAAGAAAGAGCATTGCATGCTGCTCTACAAGCTGATCATGCGAATAAAACATTGAAATATGCTGCGATTTCTTATATCGGAATGGCTGGATTAACAGCATTTCTCCCTCTGATTGAGAAAGAATTAAACAGTCAAGACAGCGAAATACGAATTCAAGTTTTAAAGTCAATTTTACGTTTACAATATATAACGACACCAAGCTCATTAATGCCATTTTTTCACTCTACCTCTTGGCAAGAGCGCATGTTCGCTTCTCGAATTGCGGGAAGACTTCAGCTATCCCGCTTTAAAGAAATACTTGGTGAACTACTTGGCGATTCAATTTGGTGGGTACGTTATTCGTCAGCTGAGGCTTTGACACAGTTTTCAGATGGGGATATTTTACTCACCCATTTAGCTATTAACCACCCCGATCGCTTTGCTCGAGACATGGCAGCTCAGTGGGAAACATTCCTTTTAGGAAGTGAAACGTAATGCACACGTTTTTTGAAATTTTAGCCTATGTAATTATTGCCTATATGCTTTTTTCGAGCTTGAGTTATGTAGGTCTTTTCATGCTGGCATTTGGAAAAGTAAAAAAAGAGAGCAAGCTAGACCGAAGAGAGTCAACCGAAGACATCTTAAAAAATCCGTATACGTACCCCGTTTCTATACTGGTTCCCGCTTACAATGAAGAAGTAGGTGTCGTTAGCACAGTACGTTCGTTGTTAGCACTCGAATATCCCGAAAAAGAAGTTATTGTAATTGACGATGGTTCGAAAGATTCCACCTCTGAACGAATGATTCAAGAGTTTAACATGGTTCAAATCCCTTTTGCTGTTCGTACACATATACAAACAGCAAAAATCGATTCAATCTATCAATCTTCTATATTCCCTTATATCCGCCTGATTAAGAAAGCCAATGGCGGAAAAGCAGATGCTCTAAATGCCGGTATTAACTTGTCCTCTTATTCCTATTTTTGTGCGATTGACGGCGATTCCATTTTAGAAAATGATGGACTGCTTAAAACGATGAAACCCATTATCGAGTCGGATGGACAAGTTATTGTAACCGGCGGATCGGTGCGGATTGCAAATGGTTCCACCATTTCGAGAAGTAAAGTAGAAATTATTGATCTTCCAAAGCATCCTGTTGTGCTTATGCAAATTATTGAGTACTTCCGCGCATTCTTAATCGGCAGACTAGCTTTGAGCCATTTGAACATTTTACTTATCGTCTCTGGCGCTTTTGGCGTATTTAACAAAGAACTAGTTATACAAGCCGGCGGATACAACAAAAACACAGTCGGTGAGGACATGGAACTGGTCGTAAGGCTGCACCGACTTTTACGAGAAGAAAAATCCAAACAGCGCATTGAATACATTCCCGATCCAGTTTGTTGGACCGAAGCCCCGGAGTCACTTGAAGTTCTTAGATCTCAAAGAGTGCGATGGCAACGCGGATTATTCGAAACTTTATGGACGCATAAAAAAATGATGTTCAATCCTAAATATGGCGCAGTTGGATTGGTATCAATGCCTTATTTTCTTTTCGTTGAACTTCTCGGCGCAGTCTTTGAATTTTTTGGTTATTTCATTATTGTTGGTGGCCTTTTCTTTTCTTTGGTCGATCCACAAATTGCCGGCATTCTGTTCTTAGTGACAGTTTTATATGGCTCTCTCATTTCGGCATTAGCTGTCTTATTAGAAGAATTAACACTCCACAAATATCCAAAAACGTCTCATTTAGTACGCCTATATTTTTGGGCATTAACAGAAGCTTTTTGGTACCGCCCGCTAATGGTGTTGTGGAGAATTCAAGGCATTTTTGCCACTTTTCGCAAACAAGCGCATTGGGGCGATATGAAACGCAAAGGAATTTCGTCTTAATTTTAGGAGGTAAGCTTAGTTGAAAAAAATATTAGTAGCAGATGATGAAGACATTTTGCGCATCCTCATTACGGATACACTTGAAGACGATTTTGATATTGAAGAAGCAGAAGATGGCAAAGAAGCGCTTCAAAAAATTAGAGACAACGATTACGATTTGATTGTTCTTGATTATATGATGCCTTACTTAACAGGCCTCGAAGTATTAGAAGCAGTAAGAAACGATCATAACACCACCAAAGTGCTGATGCTGACGGCTAAAGCACAAGATGCGGACCGGGAAAATGCGATAGCAAAAGGAGCGGATTATTTTATGTCCAAACCATTTAGCCCAATGGAACTGCTCACACTTGTCGAGAACATATTAGCTTCATAAGAAAAAACGAACAGATCCTTTGAGGACCTGTTCGTTTTTTGTGAAATTACTTTTTAAAATTTCGAACCAAATAGAAAATTCTACCTGGTTGCTTAGCGCCGGCGCATCCACGTAAGCGAAGCGGTATCAAAAAATCGGTTTCTTTCGTACAACCTGCACACTCGCTATTCGTTATCAATATAATCTTTTCTAGCGTAAAAAATAACGCCGTCTTCATCTTGACCAGCCAATAGCTTTTTCATTACTTTTGATAAGTTAATTGGCGCGTATGGTTTTGTTAAGTAATGGCTAATTTTATTGATTTTCTTGGCATCAGAAGAAGGATCTAGCGCAGAGGAAATGACGATTGGGATGTTTTTGGTTAAATCATCCGCTTTCATCATGTCGACAAGGTCCCAGCCATCCATTTCTTCACCGAGCATAATATCGATAACTGCTCCTACTAGCGGTGTGCGTTTTGCTTCTTCAAAGGCGGCTTTTGGACAAGTATGGTAAATCACTTTAAATCCGTTGACCTTTAGTTCTTCAGAAAGTAAGAGCGTCAGACTCATATCATCTTCTACGATCATCACTGGCGGATTTTCTTCTGCGCCTTCGTGAGTCGCGTGTCCTTGCAGTTTAGAAACAAGCGGCAACTCAAAATGAATGACTGATCCTATTCCTTCTTGCGATTCTATCCAAATTTTTCCGTCGTGTTGAAGGATAATTTCCTGACAAATTGCAAGACCCAGACCAGTTCCACCAATTTTTCGGCGTGAGCTGTTATCAATACGCTGGAATTTAGAAAATAGTTTTGGAATATCATCAGGTGGAATACCGATTCCTTCATCTTCTATCGATACACGCAAGTTGTTCGCATCGTTTTTGATAGAAATGGTCACTTTACCACCAAGTGGTGAAAACTTAACAGCGTTGCCGATTAAATTCATCAACACCTGGGCAATACGCTCTTGATCTCCTTCAACAATCACGTCAGAAGCATCGTCCACAAAGACAATTGAATGATCTTTTTGCGTACGGAATTTCTCAGCAGTTTCGATGATGATTTCATTGAGTGAAATTTTGTCCATGCGATAGACTTGGTCTCCAGACTCCATTCGTTGCAAGTCTAAAAAGTCATTGATAAGGTTAGTTAAACGTTTCGCTTCTTTGTAAATGGTTTTTAAATAGCGTTCTTGTTTTTCTGGCTTGAGTTGCTTGTTAAGCAATAACTCGGTGAATCCGAGAACACTGGACAATGGTGTTCGAAGCTCATGGCTCACGGTACTGACAAGCTCAGATTTCATTTTATCCACTTCGTGTTCTCGCGTAATGTCTCGGTGGACAAAAATAGTACCGGTTTTTTCATTTTCTACAATGACCGGTGTACTGTAAACATCGATCACGCGCTCATACGGTTCTTTTACAGTGTACTGGAATGTATTGGCTTCTCGGTCTGTTTCGCGAATGCAGTTAGTTAAAAACGTAAACATCGATTCAGAATCAGTGGTCTGATCAGACATGCCCTTAATCCATATGTCTTGAGTAATCGAAGTATCCAGTGGTGCCTCGCCACAATTTAGCATTGTACACATGGTGTCGTTGCGCTGCACCATGTCTCCATTTTTCGAAATAAATTGAATGCCTTCGTTTATATTATTGATAATTCGTTCATTTAGCGTCCGCTCATGGATGGCCGCATCGTAAAGTTGAATGCGATCAATCGCTAAGTGAATGCGGTTTAACAATCCACTAATATCTTGTTCTTCTTCAGTTGAAAAAGTTCTGCCTACTCGCGATAAGCCAATTAACGCAATATGATCATTTTCTTCGTTTTTCACTGAAGCATATAGATCATGGATATATACAGTATCAGCAGTAAATCCTTTTTCTTGCTGCGCTTCTCTTTTTACAGTAAACGATTGGCGATCTTTCAATCTAGCTTTCAAATAATTGATTCGTTCTTCTTGAAATTGCTTGAACATGATAGCTGTAAATCCTTTTAACGTATACTCACCAGTTTTAGGCAACCACAGTACTCCCGTATCAACTTCATACGTATCATTAAAATATTCAAGCGTTGCATTGATCAACTTCTGTTTATCCAACGTAAAAGACAAAATATGATTTAGCTCATTAAATCGAATCAACCGTTCTTTCGTTTTCTCGGTTTCTTTTAAAGATGCCCCGAGCTTCGTTTGTTTTTCTTGTAATTCTGTCTCGTTTAAAAGCAACACTTGGTTTTGAGAAGTTAACTCTTCTTGGTTTTTTTGAATGGTGTTGATCATTTCATGGAAAGTCTTAGACAAAACGCCTAGTTCATCTGAGCGTTCGAGTGGTTTGTAGGCGACTTCCTCTCCTTGCACAAATCCTTCAATTGATTTTTGCATTCCTTCGATAGGCTTCACAATATCGTTTAAAGCTCTTAAAATAATAAAAACAATGACGATAAATAAAAGAACAAACAAAAGAATTAAGACAAACGAAAAAGTTTCTGCTTCTTTGAGCATATCTTCGTTTAATTTATTCAATGTATTTTCATTAGCCGCTTGATATTCCTCAGAAAATGCTACAAATTCATTTACTGCAGTGTTCGTACCGCCTTGAGATAACTTCCGTAATTCTTCGTAATCATTATTCCGAACAGCAGCAACTGCAGCAGGAAAGATTACTTCTTCGAATGTACCAACAAAATCACTTAACTCAACAAGCCGCTCTTTTTCTTGTCGCGTAATTGATAGATCATTCATGTCAACGATTGATTTTTTTAAATCCTCTAGCTCTGTATATGACATAATCAATTCTTGTTCGTTTTGAAAAGCATAAAATCCTCTAGTTCGGAAAAATAATTGATTTAATGAATGCACAAGACTTCTAAGTGTTTCTTGTTTTTCTGTGAGTTCTGTAAATTCGTCTAGTTTTTCTTGTTGTTGGTTGTTCATATAGAAGTAAATCCCAATAATTAGTAAGCAACAAACAAGGACAGATGAAAATGTTAACCGCAAATATTTATACCTAATCCCTTTTTCAAATGAATTCTTCATGCATTTCCTCCTTGATGTCTATAGACTTCCTGTTTCGAAAAACAGCTTTTACTTGCAGCTATTATCGCTTACATGCACTTAAGTTGTTGCAGGTACTTTCACACTCATGAAATGGTCACTCATAAAGTCGAGTCAATAGCCAATTTTTTCAAAATTAAACCTTCATTAGTATATGTTTTTATCTTGCATTTACAGTATACGACATTAACATTTTAAAAAAACATTTTTTTACTTTTAATATTGTTAAAAGTTTAACGAACTGGAGAGGTGGGAATAGTTGATGTATTGAAAAGAACGAAATTGCTTTTGAGAGGATGGATAACTTGGATATTATTGAACGAGTCATTCAATTAGCCAATAACAATGTAGCAGAAGGCGGCAGACCTTTTTCATGTATCATTACGCGTGGGGATGAAATTATCGCTGAACGCGCAAACCAAGTTGCGCAAACAAATGATCCCACTGCACATGCAGAAACTCTTGCTATTCAAGACGCCTGTAAAAAGCTCGGAACTGAACATTTAACAGATTGCGAGATTTACATACTGGCCAGTCCGTGTCCAATGTGTTTAGGCGCGATGTATTATTGCAGCCCGCAAAAAGTCACTTACATCACAACTAGAGAAGAGTACAAAACCTATTACCGTGACGATCGAAAATATTTTGAGTTAGAAAATTTTTACGATGAGTTCTCAAAATCCACCGATGCGCGACGCCTTCCGATGACACAAGTTGATCATTCGGAAAGATTAGCCCCTTATAAACTGTGGAACGAAAAACATGGTACAAATAAAGCATAGAAAAACAAACACCCCGGTCTAAGCACTTATCAAAAGTGCTTAGACCGGGGTGTTTTTAATTTGGATATGACTTTACATTATGAACAGGTGAACATATAAAGGTAAACTGTCACTTAATTTTACCTATTGATAAGTTAATACGATAATTTCCGTATGTTAAAAGACGTTCGAGGAACATCTCCAGCTCTTCATTCGAACCAAAATGCCCAGTCAATAAATAACAGCCATCTCCGCTCGTACGGTGCGCTTCAGAGATGGCCTCTTGTGCTTTAAAAAAGTCATGAAAGGTTTTGTGATCCGTCGTTTCGACGAAGAACGTGATAAATGCTGTGATCGGCTGTATTAGCTTTACGCGATTTATGGCGATTGTGTACTGTTCAATAATCCCCATATCTTCCAACCTTCGAATCCGATTTCCCACAGCTTGCCCAGTCATGTGTACTTTTTGTCCAATTTCTTTCCACTGTATTCTGGAGTTTTCTTTTAATAATGCCAGTATCTCAAAATCTATGTGATCAATGATAATTCCCAACCCTTTCATCATGAAAGTTGAACGTCAAAAAGCGATTCGCCAACTTATTCTTCTTTTGTCTACGACTATCTATACTTGGTTTATATCCTGTTTCACTAATTGTTTAGCCATATACATTTAGTTCATTCCTAAAGAAATAAGATATAAACCAAAAGGAGGTTATATGAATGTTACTACAGGAAATTTTAGAGCACAATGACCAGTTCGTAGCAAAAAAAGAATACGTACCTTATGAAACTACTAAAATGCCACAAAAGCGAATGGTTGTCGTGTCATGCATGGACGCTCGTTTAATTGAGTTGCTTCCAAAAGCGTTAGATATACACAATGGGGATGCCAAGATTATTAAAAATGCAGGCGGAACTATTAGCCATGCGTTCGGCAGCATTATGCGCAGTATTGTTACTTCAGTATACGAACTGAATGCTGAAGAGATTTACATTATTGGACATCATGGATGCGGCATGAGCCAAAGCAATCCACAAGGAACACTGCAAAAGATGGTCGATCGCGGTGTGACTTCTCCGATGGTTCTTTCTGCTATCGAATATGCGGGTGTTGACCTGCACAAATGGTTGTTCGGATTTGATGACGTCGTTGACTCCATAACTGCGAACACCGAATTAGTTCGAAACCATCCACTCATTCCTAAAGATATTCCCGTACACGGTCTTGTTATTGACCCGCAGACAGGAAAACTAGATGTCATCGTTGATGGATACAAAGATTTAGCAAGATCTGTTGAATTGGAGCAATCACTCTAGAAAGACGTTTTGTTGTCAGTGTCTTATACTAAAAATCGGTAAAATACAGTGCACACTAGAGGAGATGCCCAGGAGCATCCGTTCCACTTATATCAAAATAAATGAAATGAAAAGGGAGTTTTTATAAATGAATAGAAAAGAAGCAACTCAAAAAATACTTGATGCTAAATTTGCAAAAGGATTAACATGGAACGAAATCGCTATGGAAAGTGAAAATGCTGAAAGTTGGATCGTCACTGCTTTATTAGGACAAGCTACAATGACTCGTCCAGAAGCTGAAAAAATGGGAACATTATTAGATCTTGATGAAGAAGTCGTACAAGCTTTGACGCAAATCCCATTCCGAGGCGACGCCATACAAATGCCCCCTACTGATCCAGGTCTATATCGTTTGTACGAAATGGTATTGGTATACGGTCCTACCATTAAAGAACTCATCCAAGAAAAATTTGGCGAAGGCATTATGAGTGCGATTGATTTTGAACTGGATATGCAGAAAAAAGAAGATCCAAAAGGAGATCGTGTCGTTCTAACATTGAACGGAAAGTTCTTACCTTATAGAAAGTGGTAATGAATTACTATAGTATGGAATAGAGTTAGTGTAGTTTTTTTAACGCACGTTCGCATTAGAAAAAGCTATACAGCAAATAAATAGATAGATAGAGGAACCAGTATATGCTCAATAACATAAGCAAGCAAAAGTCTGTTCTAATTATCTTCGCTATTTTTGCGATATCTATCAATATGAGACCCGCCATCACATCAATTGGTCCCATGCTTGAAACGATTCGTGAGCAACTGACCTTGTCTAATGCACAAGTTAGTTTGTTGACGGCGGTTCCAGTTATTTGTATGGGTGTTTTTGCCACGATGGCTCCCGTATTAAACCGGAAATTCGGATTAAAACGGACGATTTATGCGATGCTCATTTTGATTGGACTCATGACTGCGTTACGAGGTTTTGTTTCCAGCTTTATCGTTTTAATCGGGACCGCATTAATTATTGGTATCGCGATTGCGGTAATTGGCCCCCTTCTTTCCGCGATGATTAAACAGTATTTCCCGGATCGCGCGGCAGCCGTCATTGGCGTTTACTCACTCGGTATGGGAGTAGGTTCTGCAGCTAGTGCCGGATTAACCGTTGTGTTTTTTGATAGAACCGGGTCCTACTTGTTGGCGCTTAGTAGTTGGTCTGTGCTGACACTTTTTGGTTTAGTTGCGTGGTTTTTCGCGATGAAAGGACCTATCGAAGTACGTCAACTCGATTCCGTTGTCGCGAAAGAGCATCAGAAAAAAATACGATCTCCGTGGAAAACACGCAAGGCCTGGCTATTTTTATTATTCTTCGGGTTACAGTCATCTGCGTTTTTCTCGATCATTACATGGCTCGCACCAATTGCGGTTGCGGCTGGAATGACCTTGCTGCAGGCAGGATTGTTGCTTAGCATTATGACGACCGTTCAACTGTTTTTGAACATCCTTCTACCGTTGCTCATGGAGCGTTTTCCCGCACGGAAGTTTTGGTTGTTGCTTATGCTAGTTGCAGGGACGCTCGCAGTCGCCTTGTTTTGGACAGGGATTCATCCACTCATGTGGACAGGTGCCTTTATTATGGGTATTCCGCTTGGCGGATTGTTCCCGATTGCCCTGCTGTTGCCACTGGATGAAACAAAGACAGCTGAAGAAGCTAGTTCCTGGACGGCCATGATGCAAACCGGTGGATTTATCATAGGTGGACTATTGCCACTTTTGATTGCAGTTGTTTACGACGTGACCGCAAATCATCAGTATACGTTCGGTATTATCTTGTCGCTATACGTAATGATGTTCATCTTGACGTTTATGATTGGTGATAAAAAAGTACGTGAAGATCACTAAAAAAGTACAACCCCCACAAAGAAAATAATTCTTTGTGGGGGTTATGCTGTTCACATCGATTATTTCGTATTCGGCTATTGCTGGGAAATCAGACTTTAATCAACGGTCAATCAATTTTTTACTAGTACTTACTCTTTCCAATAATTATTAGCTGCAGCTACTGTTTGAAAATTGATCGCCACCACTTGGGAAGCTAAAGTTAAACTATCTGCGTTACTTGCGTAGACTGGACGTAACTTTTTACGGATACTTTCATCTGGTTGCGTCATTCCTACAGCTTTCCGTGCCAATTTCACTGCTAATTCGTACCCTTCCTCAGGTGTATCCGTCTTTAACGTTGGTAACCACGATTCTCGACTCATCTAAATCCCTCCTAAAAATTCTTCGTTCGATTTCTAACATATTCGGTTTACTGCTTCATCTACTGCTAAAATTTTCAAAATAAACGTGAACAATACTTATAAATGATCTAATATTAACACACTTTTCAGAAAACTTAAAAGAGATTCTAATACCAAGCTGCGCGTTTGCTTACTAACTGATTTAGTTACCTCCCTTTTGTTTTTTTCGATCGAGAATTAGCCAAATATAATAAGTAATCACTCCAATAATCACCATTAACGTCGGGATCAGCTGAAGCTCATTCGGTAAAAATAGATACAATAAGATGGCTCCGATGATTAACGGGATCATTGTAGCAAAATAGACGCGTACTCTGTTATTTTTAAAACTCATATCAAACCGATTCATAGTTTTCTCCCTCTTTTCACCAATTTCATTAAGTTAAAAAAGACAACCTGGAAGATACACTGATATCTTCCAGGTTGTCTTTTCAGTTCACACTTATTCTTCAATCACTTGCTTAGGCTTACGAACAAGAGCCATCACGCCCGCAATAAGATAAAAGAGTCCAGCCAAAATACCGGCTCCACTTGTAACAATTGCGACGATCACTGCGGTCGCAATAAAGATGATGCCAGCCACTACCCGCTTTTCGTTGCCTTTTAGTAAAACGATCGCAACAATCCCTAAAATCACGGCCACAACAGAAGCGATTGCGAACAACCAGCCGCCCGTCCCTAATGCATCTAGCATAACTTCCATATCGCTCATACCAAGTTCAGGATTTTGTTCAATCGTTTCATTGAACACCTCTTCCATTAACCCTTTATTATTCTGAAGCCAAATCATAAACCCACCTAAAGCTGCGGTAAACGCGTAACCCAAGGCACCGATAACGGCTAATACAATTTCTGCTGTTCGTTTCATCATCATCCTCCTAATGTTAATCCTATACTTGATTTATTGTCCTGCAATGTCCCGTTTAGTAAACGCAGTCCACGCTGCACCAATGAACAAGGCGAAATAGACCAACAAAACGACAATCGAGAACGTTAGTGTCATGCCTTCAATCAGTGGCTCTGCACCGTCCATATATTGCTTTAAATTCGTATTGGCGAACAAAATGTACTTAGACCATCCGTACTGTGAGAGGAACGCAACAATCGCATTGCCCGCCATCATTAAGAAAATCGCTAAGCCAATTGCCATGCTACTGCTTCTAAAAATGGCAGAAATCATAAATGCGAAAGTTGCCATCATAACGAGTGTTATGAGACTCAATCCGTAATCTTGCACAATTTCACCTAACACGCCATTTTGGCCAAAGCCACCCGCTTGTTGCTGCACGATAGAAGGATTCACCCCGTTAAGGCCGAATAGTATGGCTCCAACAACTAAAGAAGTGACAAGCAGGAAAACGAGCAACGTCAGTGCGAAAATTAGCACCGAGGCATATTTGGAAAACAAAATCTTAGTGCGTGAAATCGGACGAATAAGCAATAGCTTTATCGTGCCCCATTTAAATTCATTTGAAATAATTCCTGCTGCGACAATAATGGTAAACAAGCTAATGACTGATGAAAGAAAACTATTTTCTAACACATATTCCCAGCCGTCATAAGGCTGCGGTTTAATATTGTTTTCTAGATAATAGTTGTTTTCTTCAATAATCACCGGATTGGAAAATTGCAGAAATTCATCTTCCTCCATTTCAGTCGCCAGCTGTGCATTTTCCGCCTGCACTTCTTCCTGCCAATTGTCGCCGTATTCTTTAAAATCAGTTTCAGGACCCATAAATTTGGTTATCAGTCCGCCGCCTATAACAATAAGTGCTAAAACAATAAACATAATCCATGTCGATTTTTGGGCATATAATTTGATTTGCTCGTTCCAGATTAAGTTCATAAAATTACTCAATGGTATTCTCTCCAATCAAGTCGAAAAATTTATCTTCTAACGTTGCTTGTAACACACGAACACCGTAAATATTAATTCCTTGTTCGATTAAACTCTTTAAAACAGCGGGAATTTCTTCGTGTTTAATGGATATGGACAGCTCTTTTGCCGTCACTCCAATTTTATTTGTGGTCTGCGTTTCCAAATAGATTTTAGCAGATTCAAGTGGCTCTGCTTCAATGAATACTTCTTTTAACGCTTCATCGTTTTGGACGCTCCGAACCGCTTCAATCGCAATCAATTCCCCGTTTTTAATGACACCAATCCGGTCACACATCAATTCAATTTCTGTTAGTAAATGACTCGATACGATGACCGCGACATTTTCTTTTTCAGCTAAATTGCGGATGTATTTACGAATTTCTCGAATTCCAGAAGGATCGAGACCGTTAGTCGGCTCATCTAGTATCAAAATCGACGGTCCGTGCAGCAATGCTTGTGCAATCCCTAGACGCTGACGCATACCGAGTGAATACCTTCCTACTTTTTCATGAATCGCATGTTCCAACCCAACGAGTGAAATTACTTGTTTCATGCGATCTTCCGTAACGTCGTTAACCATTCGTGCATATTGCTTTAAGTTGTTCCAACCACTTAAAAATGGGTACATTTCGGGATTTTCGACAATTGCCCCAACATGTTGAATGGCTCCTTTAAAATCGGTTTTAATGCTTTTTCCTTCAATCAGCACATCACCTTCTGTAATATCGATTAAGCCGACCATCATGCGAATGGTTGTCGTCTTGCCCGCTCCGTTTGGCCCTAAAAATCCAAACACTTCTCCTGCTTGAATTTCAAAATCTAGCCCTTTAATAATTGGCTTTTTCCCAATGGTCTTTTTTAAGTTGACCAATTGCATTGCTGGTTTTGACATAAACTCGCCTCCATAAATTTTCTTCCCTTTACTTTACGAACCAAAAGAAGGAAAGTTCCTATAATTGGGAAATTAGATAAAAAAAAAGCGAAGTAATTCTCTCTTGCGGCTCGCTGCTTTCTACAGGATTACAATTTTTTAGTCCCAATTTGCTTGAACTCGTCTGATTAAGGATATAGTAGCAGTACTAGATAATTTTTTCACCAGCTTTAGAAAACGTCTCGATAGGCTGGAACAAAATTCGATCAACTCATTGCAGTTGCGTTTCTCTATTCTTTATCGACACTTCCTTAAATTAAACGAATACATTCTCATACCAATTAGTTGTTCTATTCGATAGGAGGTCTTCATCGTGAAACCACAAGTATTAATCGTAGGAGCAGGTCCAACAGGACTTGATCTTGCTTACAGCCTAGCACGCTTTCATATTCCTTTTCGGATCATCGAAAAAAAGTCCGGAACCGGTACAGCGTCTCGTGCACTCGCTGTGCATGCACGGATATTAGAGCATTACCAACAGCTCGGCTTATCTAATAGAATCGTCAGGAAAGGGCAACCCATTTTATCGCTCGATTTGAGTGATGGGAAAGAAGTCAAAGCCAATTTGAAATTTCACGATTTTGGTAAAGGCTTGAGCCCATTTCCATTAATCCTCAGCTTGCCTCAAGATGAACACGAAGAAATTCTTGTTGATGAATTGAAAAAACTCGGAATTAGCGTGGAGTGGAATACGGAACTGTCTTCTTTTGTAGACACCGGAGAAGGCATACGCGCGGTTTTAAAAAAAGAAGGAGCCCCTGAAGAAACTGCTGATTTCGCTTATTTATGCGGATGCGACGGTGCGGGAAGTACGGTACGAAAAGGACTAAACTTTGAATTTCCCGGTGGTACGTATAAGCAGTTATTTTTCGTCGCCGATGTCGAAACCGAAAAATCAGAAGTGGAAATGGAAAAAATGGATATGTATATGGATGATGACGGTTTTATGTTGTATATGTCTGTAAGAAACGCACACACAAAAAGGATACTTGGAGTTGTGCCTGAGGAACTCAGTGAGATTCCGGATGTTGAATACCACCATATGAGCGATTATATCGAAAGGAAAATTGGAGTAAAAACGTCACAGGTCAACTGGTTTTCTACTTATCGCGTCCACTACCGCGTCAGTGAGCATTTTTCCAAAGGACGTTGCTTTATATTAGGTGACGCAGGACACCTTCATAGCCCTGCAGGCGGACAAGGCATGAATACGGGTATTGGCGATGCCTTCAATTTATCTTGGAAGCTCGCAGCAGTGCTCCATGGAAAAGCTGCCTCATCCTTACTCGAAACTTATGAAACGGAGCGGATTGCTTTTGCGCGGAGATTGGTTGCGACTACTGATAAAGCCTTTCAAACCATCATCAATCAAAAGCTTCGCGGCACTTTATTGCGTAAGTTTATCGTACCGTATGTCGTGCCTTCGTTATTCAAATTTTCGCTTACTAAACTGAATGCCTTTAAAGTGTTATCTCAAATTCACATTAATTACCGGGACAGTGCCTTAAGTAAAGGAAAAGCGGGAAAAATTTTTGGAGGTATGCGTTTGCCATGGATCGAACTTGCTGACAGCAGTAACTTTCAAGCCTTGCAATCGGTTGATTGGCAAATCCATATTTATGGCAAAGCCAGTCAAGAACTAAAAGACTTCGCTGACATGCAGTCGCTTGAGGTCCATGAATTTGCGTGGCAAGCTACTATGAAAAAAGCAGGATTTCAGCAAAATGCATTGTATCTTGTTCGCCCGGATGGTCACGTCGCTTTAGCGAGTACAGCGCAAGACATTGACGCGTTGAAAAACTATTTGGCTAGTTTTGAAATAATCGCTTTTCATGCATTGTGATTTTACAGTTCAACAAAACAGAGAATCCTGCCGATAGTTAAACTCGACAGGATTCTCTGTTTGATTATTTCTACTGTTATTGCTCAAGTATCTCTTCAATTTCATTTTTAATAACCGATACTTGCGGTCCGTATACAACCTGTACACCTGTTCCGTTCATAATAATTCCTTTACTACCCGTCGCAGGAAATGCCTCTTTTTGTACAAGTTCTGGATCTTTAACCGTTACCCTTAAGCGAGTTGCACAATTATCCAGATCCACGATATTTGCTTGTCCGCCAAATGCCTCAATGATTGTATGTGGACGGCTCTGTTGCGGATCAACCGAAACCGCATTTGCTGCGGGTGCGTCCATTTTTTCATCTTCACGACCTGGCGTTTTGAAATTGAATTTCTTAATCAAAAATTTGAATACAAAATAATACATGAAGAACCAAACAATCCCAAGCGGAATCACATATATCCAGTTTGTTTTATCCTGACCTTGTAACACTCCAAATAAGATAAAGTCAATAAATCCTCCTGAGAACGTTTGACCAATTGTGATATTAAAAATATCCGCCATCATGAAGGCTAGACCATCAAAAATCGCATGAACTAAATACAAGACCGGCGCGATAAAGAGGAAAGAGAATTCTAATGGTTCGGTAATTCCCGTTAAAAACGAAGTCAATGCTGCAGATAACATAAGCCCGCCCACGACTTTTTTGTTTTCAGGTTTTGCCGTATGATAAATTGCTAATGCAGCACCTAACAAACCAAACATCATCGTAATAAAGCGACCAGACATAAAGCGTGATGTTCCTTCAAAAAAGTGAGTAGTCGAAGGATCACTCAACTGAGCAAAGAAAATGTTCTGTGTTCCTTGTACGAGCTGACCACCAATTTCAAGTGACCCGCCAATCCCCGTTTGCCAAAAGGGCAGATAAAAAATGTGATGCAATCCAAAAGGACCAAGCATTCGTAGAATAAAGCCGTAAATGAAAGTGCCAATAACACCCGTTGCGTTAACTAAACCGCCTGCCTGAGTAATCAAGTGCTGGAATAGCGGCCAAATAAAATACAACGCCGTTCCTAATAGAATGGCCGAAAAAGCAGTCACAATCGGAATAAAACGAGAGCCTCCGAAGAATCCTAAGTACTGGGGCAACTCAATTTTATTAAATCGGTTATGCAACAGCCCTGTCATGATCCCAACCATAATTCCGCCGAACACACCCATCTCGAGCGTTTGAATACCAAGCGCCATCCCTTGTCCAGCGCCGGATAACGCCTCAACAGCAAGTTCATCGTTGATGATTAAAATCCCATTAATTGATGCGTTCATCACGAGGTAGCCGATAAGTGCAGCAAGACCGGCCGTCCCTTTGTCTGAACGTGCTAAACCAATAGCAATCCCGACTGCGAAAATAACAGGCAAGTTCGCAAAAATAATGCTTCCTGCACTACTCATAATTGTAAATATCGCTTGTAAGAATGCGATATCTAGAAACGGGTAAGTACTTACTGTATTCGGGTTCGATAGAGATCCACCAATTCCAAGCAGTAATCCTGCTGCTGGTAGTATCGCAATGGGCAACATAAATGACTTTCCAAATTGCTGTGCTTTTCCAAATAAATTTTTCAACTTACAAACCCCCTTGATGATTTACATTAGATAATTTCGATTCTGCATACTGCGTACCAAAATTAGATTTCATTTTCAGTAACAGCTAGAAGCTAAAATATTCTATGCTACTCTTTTTGACAACCTCAACTTTTCCCATCACACCATCAACCAAAGAACAACTACTAAAAGAAATAGTACATCTAATCGCGCACTATACTTTTACGTTTTATTTATTCAAACTTGCAACAAAACGTTTGGTGATTTCTCTTGGCCGCGTAATAGCAGATCCTACGATACACGCATGAGCTCCATAAGCCATCGCTCTTTCTAATTCTTCCGGCTTCCAGTATCCTCCTTCTGCCATTACCGGTGTATCTATTGCTTCAGCAAGAGATTTGATCAGGTCGGTATTCGGTAGCACGTGGTCTTTTGTGTAATCCGTGTATCCCGATAATGTAGTTGCCACTAAGTCAAAGCCCAGCTTACTTGCTTTTACACCTTCTTCGAACGTTGAAATGTCTGCCATTAACACAACATCTGGAAAAATTTGACGAACCTCTACATAAAATTCATCCAGTCGCTGTCCGTTTGGCCGCAACTGATCTGTTGCATCAAGAGCAATGATTTCTGCTCCTGATTTCACCACTTCTTCGACTTCTTTTAACGTTGCTGTGATGAATACTTTGCTGTCATCGTAATCTCGCTTAACAATGCCGATAACTGGCAAATTGACTGATTTTTTAATGGCACTGATATCTTCGTAACCATTAGCTCTAATGCCTACTGCTCCACCTTCTTGAGCTGCCGCTGCTAGTCTAGACATGATATAAGAGCTGTGTAGCGGTTCGTCTTCTAATGCTTGACAAGAGACAATTAGACCACCCTTTAGTTTTGCTAACAATAATTGTTTATCCATAATGACTACTCCTTAATGTTTAATAAAGTTTATTTGCTGTGTTTTCCGAAATTTTTAGTTGTATTACTTTTGCTTCTTGTTCATTTTTCAACGCTAATCCTGTGCAAATAAGATCAATTAAAAATAACTGCGATATTTTTGAAATGAGCGATCCACTGTCTAATGGGCTTTCTTTTGAAGAAGATAGTAAGACTAAATCAGCGAATTTTGTTAAAGGGGATTTTGTATAGCTCGTCAAAGCAATAACTGTTGCTCCGTTCGATTTCGAAGCACTTACGGCGTCTACAATGTCTTTTGTACTGCCTGTCAAACTAACCGCAATAACGACCGTTTTTTCCGTCATAGAAGCTGCCCGCATCATTTGGAAATGCGAATCGGTGATGATACTTGAATTTTTTCCGATACGCATCAACCTATTTTGCATGTCTAGTGCTGCAATTCCTGATGAACCAATACCAAAAATCACAAGATCTTCAGAAGCTGCTATTTTAATGATGGCTTGGTCTAGCAAATCTTCTTCTACCACTGCAGCAGTATCTGTAATTACTTGAATCACATTATTTTTCACTTTATCAACATAGGTGTTTTCTACCGCATCGATTGTGGTTAATGAAAGTTCTTGAGCAAGCATAAACTTGAAGTCTTGGAAGCCCTTGTAGTCTAATTTTCTAAAGAACCGCAATAATGTAGCTTCTGCCACAACACACGCTTCTGCCATTTCTGTTAAAGAGTGATAAAGAACTTTCTCTTTGTTCGCCAAAATGTATTCGTAAATTTTTATATCTGATTTTGTGAAGTCTGCTTTCATTTGTGCCATTAATAGCGTCGGTTTAAGACCGACCAACTTTGTTTGTGTTTTCATTTAGCAACTCACCTCACTTATCGAAATTCATATTTTTTGCAGCCCGATAAATTCTAAAAATGTTTCAATTCTTTAATGAAAGTGCTTACAAATAATGAAAGCTGACTTTCATTATTTATTTATTTTTGACAAAGAACCTTCACTAAGTTATTGTAAGTATACTTTTATGAGAGTTTTCTGTCAATATTTTTTAAAATTTGATAGTTAGTTGTCAGCAAATCACCTTAAAGAATCAGCTACATAAACTATTCTAATGGTTCGTTTGCCACTCACTTTCGAGTTATCAGGATACTAATCGGTCTTGCATATCCTGGCACAAGTTTTTAGGTAAGAAAAAGCAGCAAGGAAAACGCCCTTGCTGCTTTTAGAAATAATAATGGATAGCTACTGTAGACTGATTTCTTCTGGTTTCCGAAACAAGATTCACACGTAGAATAGGCTTCATTTTTTAAGTAGACCTTGATTTCAGTCATCCTTCTTCTTTTTGGATAACACATTTTAATATGTACGATTTCCCCGCCTTCTCTTTCTCTTTTGCATACTAAGCATATTGATTTTTCGTCGAACCATAGATTTGCCTCTGTGAGTAATATTTTAGATATGCTGCTTTCTTTATGATTGGGTACTTTTTGATCTTCTTAATTTATTAATCATTACTCCACTTAGGAGAGTGATCACTATTAAAACATAGGATAGTTGTGTTAAAAACTGAACTCTTTCAGTAGCTGGGTGAATGAATATAAAAATACCAATTCCCATACAGACGATTGCTGAAGCCATTCCTATTATTAGTAATGCTAGCCTGAAAATTTTCATATGCTTAAAGATCACTCCTTTTTAGGTAATACGGTTGGGATTGATGTAAGTTTCATAGAGCGAGTTTCTCTCTGTAGATATAAAAATAGTCGTAAGCCTCACTTTATCTTCATCAGCCATTGTTAAAAAGAATTAATCCGTTAAAATTAATTTATACGAAAGATAAAGGAGTGGACTCATGACGAGTAATTTTGATTTGATGAAATTGATTGCTGACCCTAAAATAGAGGCGATTTTGTACTCGATTCAAGCTGTAGACAAAACTGTGAAAGAAATTGCTAGTGAATTGGATGACAAGCCTTCGAGGCTGTATTACCCGATCCAAAAGCTTTTGGATACAGGACTTATTCAAGTGAGTGAAGAAAAACAAGTTGGTAACTTAATCGAAAAATATTACTCTTCTCGTCAATTGTTCGCTACTAACGAAGAATTTATGAGCATTGAAGGAGAACTAGCTCGCACAAATTCGGCGGCGCTACTATCTCATATGTTTCTAACCTTCAACAAAGGCGCGAATTTGCTGAAGGCTGATTTAGAAGACACAGGTGAAACGCGTGCCATGTACCGAGAAGCGACAGTTTCTCTCACACATTCCGAATGGCTGAAGATCAATGAGGAAATCGAAAAATTGATCAGTAAGCGCTCTTCTACAGATGACAAGACAAACTATACGTTTTCTATCCTAACTTATGAAACAGACGCAAAAGCCAGTAAGCCTAAAAAAGCTTAATGGCTTTTTTATTCTTGTAATTGAATGTCTTCAATTTTCGGCAAGGAGCGAATGTTTTTATTGAACAAAAAGTAAAAAACAATGGCCAGTAAACCTGTTGAACTCACTAGCATCATGTTCCCAACACCAATGACAGGCGATAAAATTCCGCCAAGCAAGGCACCGAGCGGCATGGCAGATACTAACATACTATCGATAATCGACGACACTCTTGCTAGTAAATGCTCTTCAATCGATGTCTGCAAAAACGTGATTAATAGAATGCTCATCATTCCAAAAGGAAGGAAAGCCAAGCCTAAAAGGAAGGTGGAGATTCCGTTGTGACTCACCAAAATGGATGAAGACCACAATAAAAATGACAGAAGTGGCAAAACAATCATCAAAATCCCTAACGGATATCTCATTACTTTCACTACTAGTAAAGATCCTGCCAAATTGCCGAGTGTGATGGCGATAATGACGATGCCGTATTGTTCAGCTCCACCTCTTTCACTGGCGTAGACTGGAAGAATAGCTTCAGCCATACCAAAAGAAAAGTTAGCGATTAAAAACGGCAAGCAAATAAAGACAATTTTTGATTTGAAAAAATACGCAAATCCAGTTTTCAAACTGGATTGATACTGTTCCCAATTTCCTGTTGTTTGTTTTGCCTCTCCTGTTGTCGACTTTATCTTTAGCATACTAAAAAATATGGCTGCTACTAAAAAGGTTAAGGCATTAAACAAGTAAATATTTTGTACACCAATGGTCAAAATAAACCCAGCAAAAACAGCTTTCATCGAGATATCCACCAGTTGTTGTGAGCTGCTAATTAACGAGTTAAACTTTCCTCTCTCTTCTTTCACAACGATTCTAGGTACCACCGAAATTTCAGCAGTTCCTTGAAAATTTTCAAGAAATGAAATGCAAAACATAATTCCGAGAACAAGAAAAACTGATTCGTATCCGTATCCGATTCCTATAGGAATCAACAGCATTAAAAAAAATTGAAAAAACTGTGCATAAATCAATACTTTCGCTTTGTTCGTTTTTTCAATCAATGGGCCTAAGAGAAAATTAAAGCAGTTGGGGATCATGACAATAGCTACTGCCAAACCTGTATAAAAAGCATTTTGACTCAGTTCAAACACGTACCAAATTACGGCAATTTCATATAGACTGTCACCGGATGTAGAAACCAGCCTTCCCCAAAAAAGATTTCGGATATTTTTATCTTTTAACAACTCATCACCTCCACAAATAATATTTATCGTTAAAATATATTTTAACGATAAATATTATTTTGTCAACGGATTTTAAATAAGCTTATAGTCGTCTATTGTTCCTGGATCGCTGCTCCGTTAGAAAATACATAGAGATTCTACTACGAAAGGTCCTATATTCACCCGTTGTCTATGTTACTTCAATCCTTTCTGTTGTTAGTCATCTATGATTAATTTTTTGGATATGCAACCAACAGCTTGCAAATCGATGATGCTTTTATGCGCCCGTTCTAAAAATTAATAGCACCGGTGAATAATTACTTTCATTTTTTTTATTGTTGGCGCTAAAACTATTGAGATTTTTAGGAAAGTGGTAGCACACCTTTAAAAACAGCTTGTTCCCTTGCTACGACTGGCTATTCCAAAACTTCTCAGACAGTAGGATTTCTATACATGTAAAAAGGTAGCGCTATCATTTTAATCATTGGTGAAGATATTCTTTTATATTCGTATCACAAATTTTTCTTTCCAGAGAATATGACAAAAGTATGGCTGAACTACCTTTTATCCAATCAAATTGTATTGAGTTTTCTTAAGATTTTTTGCTATAGTTGCAAATGGACTTATTGATTTTATTGAAAAGCTCGGAACGTCAAGAAAATTGACAAGTCAAAATTACAGATAGAGAGAAGTTGCGTTATGGAATCTCATGTACACGTAAAAAGACCGAAATTGATTGCCGCTATTTTAATGCTCGGATCCTTTATCGGGTTATTCGGCGAAACTGCATTGAATATGGCGTTGACTAATATTATGGAGGATTTTTCGATTAGCGCGAGTACCGCACAGTGGTTGACGACCGGTTATTTGTTGGTATTAGCCGTCTTAGTGCCGTTGTCTGCGTATTTGGTTCGTTGGTTTACTACACGCCAGTTGATCGTTTCAGCACTGGTTATTTCTTCACTCGGTGCGACGCTCGCTGCTGTGGCACCGAGTTTTTCAATCCTGTTAGCTGGTCGGTTGATCCAAGCCATCGGAACCGGAATTTTTTTACCGTTGATGTTCAGTGTGGTGTTAATGATCTTTCCAATTCAAAAACGAGGATCGGTAATGGGCATTGTCGGGCTAGTGCTAACGAGTGGTCCGGCTCTTGGACCTACACTAAGCGGATTAATCATCCAGGTCAGCAGCTGGCATTATATTTTCTGGGTAATGATCGCGTTAAACGGGTTTTTACTACTGGGTGCATTAACGATTGAAAATGTTTCAACGATTTCCAAACCTAAAATTGATGTGGCTTCGTTGGTATTATCCACCATCGCGTTTGGAGGAATTATTTATTCACTGGCGGCATTAGCAGAAACGTCTCTTACCGCGCCGCTCGTCTTTGGCCCATTAACTGCAGGATTTATTGCCTTGTTGCTGTTTATCCTTCGCCAGCTGAAGATGTCGCAGCCAATGATCGATTTGCGTGTCTTTAACTACTCGATGTTCTCATTAGGAACCTTGCTTATGGTTGCTACTCTTTTTGTTATTCTCTCGGTATCGATTTTAATTCCGATCTATTTGAAGAGTGTACTCGCTTACTCATCGATTGCTGCTGGTCTGTTGATGTTACCTGCTAACCTATTAAACATCCTCATGGCGCCTATCGTCGGCTCTAGCTTTGACCGTGTGGGTGCACGCCTCTACACACGTGTTGGGTTTGCCTTTATGACAGTAGCGGCCATTGCGTTTATTGTCATTCTGTCAGCTACGACGCCGGTATGGCAAATCATCGCAGCGCTTTGTGTCCTGTACTTAGGGATTTCCATGGCCATCATGCCCGCACAAACCCATGCGATGAATCAGTTGCCACCAAATTTGTATGCAGATGGCTCAGCCGCTATGAATACATTGACTCAAGTTGCAGGTGCTGCTGGGACAGCGATTGCTATTACCTTGTTTACAGCCGGCCAAAAAAATTACATTGCAGAGTTTGGTGCGCTCAATCCTGCAGAATTTTTAGCGTTTGGGACAAATTTCGCGTTTTATGCGGTATTGATAGCTGCCATTGTTGGATTAATCGGTTCTCTGTTTATCCGCAACAACAAAGCTGTAAATTAACAAAAAAACACACCAAGCCGTTGAAAGCTTGGTGTGTTTTTATGGTTATGGATCAACCAATCGTAAGCAAATCGAATTGAATCGTCGCAACAATTGCCGCAATAACCAAAATGACGATTTCACTCATGGTCAATATCCATTGTTTTGGATTATCGGTGTATTTCCATTCAAAAAAAGCCCTGACAGAGTAATCAATAATGGTGAATGCACCCCAAACAACAAGGTAAAGAGCGATTGGGTATTGTTTATACAACACGAAATAGATCGTGAAGATCATCCCAACCATCGTTGCGATTCGGATTCCCCAGTCTATTTTTTTATGTAGCTTGTTTATATGATTATAAGAAAGCCAATCAACTTTTTCTTTCTTAATAGCAAATACTTTTCTCAACATCCATTTCACCAACCAAATTACGCCGAACAAAACTGCCAAAAACAAACCGAGCGCTAGCACATCCATCTGAATTCCCCTTTCAACTAAAAAAACAATTGATAAATGATGTAGCCTATTACTAATACTAAGATTAACAAAGCCATTCCTTTCCAACCCATATCACCCGCTGCGCCTGCTCCGTTGTCGAAGCCATCTCGCAAAGTTCCACCCGGATTGTTTTTCAATTCGTCTCGCTTTAAACTTTCTCTCATTTGCTGAGGTGTCTTTTTTTTCGCCATATGGATTTCCCCTCCCAAGTTTTCTAATAATTTGATTATGTCATAGTTTCGCATTTTGGTCTTTCCTTGTCGACGAAGACTCTAAATGCGCATCTCAAAGCTATATTCGCACAAAAGGACCTTGAAAGATTGGCTTGAACGGGCTATGCTCTCATTATCTACTATGACAATTTTGTTTATTGCTTTACGATTAAAGCGAATGAATTTCTAAAATTATTTGATAAGGGAGATACGAAAATGACTTTTTTCCAACATATACACGACCGAAAAAATACCCGTTCCGTTAAATGGGACACAATGGAAACAAGATACGGTATAGAAGACAGCTCAGACATTTTGCCTATGTGGATTGCCGATATGGATTTTCCTGCACCACCTGCTGTCTTAAAAGCCTTACACGACCGAGTAGAACATTCGATCTTTGGCTATTCGTTTATGTGTGAAGAATGCCGAACAGCTGTGATTGATTGGCAGAAAAAACGAAACGATTGGAAAATCGAATCAGATTGGCTGCTTTTCCATCAAGGGATTATTCCAGCCATCGCTTCAATCATTGAGACTTTCACAGAAAAACACGATAAAATAGTCGTCACTACACCGGTCTATCCTCCCTTTTTCGAGTTGGCTGAACATCAAGATCGAGAAGTAATCTATTCACCACTAGTTGTTCAAGATGGCCAATACGTCATAGATTTTAACGATTTTGAAGAAAAACTGCGAGATGCGTCTCTTTTCATTTTTTGTAACCCGCACAACCCCGGCGGCCGCGTATGGACACCTGAAGAGTTAACTGAAATCGTCCGATTGTGTAGCAAACACGACGTTCTTATTATTTCAGATGAAATTCATGGCGATTTAATGATTAAACCTCATCGGCACACGCCGCTCGCAAAAATTGCTGGCGCTGAAAGCGATAGAGTCTTTACCTGCATGGCTCCTACGAAAACATTTAATTTGGCTGGCATTCAAGTGGCCATGATTGTTGCCACAGACAAAGGAAAACGCGACAAGCTTGAAAAACATGCACTGGCTCATGGTTCTGGCATGCTCAACGCGTTTGCACCTGCAGCTTTGACTTCAGCATATAATGAAAGCGAGTCTTGGCTTGAGGACATGCTGACGACGATTTCTGACAATATCGATTTCGCCAGCAGTGAATTGCAGAAAAAAGTTCCTGGACTGCGCGTTATGAAGCCACAATCGACTTATTTGTTGTGGCTCGATTACAGTAGACTCGACTTAACAGAAGACGAAGTCATGAAAAAACTATTGTTTACTGGAAAAGTTGCACTAGAACCTGGAAGCAAGTACGGATCTGCTGGACTGGGGTATTTACGATTAAACGCAGCTTGTCCTCGTGCAACCTTAGCTGACGGAATAGACCGAATCGCCTTAGCCTTAACAAACAAGAATCCTAACTGATTTTTCAAAGGAGACTGAAACTAAGATGACCAAGAAAATGATCATGGTGTTCATTGTTGCTTTATTCCTCGCCGCTTGTAGTGACACCGCACCTCCAAACGAAACGGTAATCGCCGGTCACGAAGAATGGGCTTCATTGCCTGAATATCCGACAATCATAGAAGAAATCGAAGACGGGGACTATAAATTCGAGACGGTTTCGGACAATCAAGAAAAACGAATTCTGCTCCTTAGTGACAAAGAAGGTGTCGAACAATACAAATCGATCTTCATCAAAAATACAGATCGACTCATCCTCACCGATATTGATGACGGCGGAGAAATTTTTAACGCTGTTTTAAAGCAATGAATACAAAATCACACAAAAAGCCTCCAAGCATTCCACTAAAGGAATACTTGGAGGCTTTTTGTGTGATTATTTCTACTCCCGATTAAACTGTTTTCTTTTTGCTTTCGATTACCTTTAACTCTGCTTTTAATGCTTTTAACAGTGCGAATACCATAAGCACCATGACCAGAGAAAATGGCAGAGCGGCAATGATAATTGTATTTTGAATGGCTGCTAGTCCACCAGCCGACAAAAGAATTGCCGCGATAGCTGATTGCAGAACGCCCCATACAATTTTAACGCTATTGTCAGGCGTCAACGAGCCACCTGTCGACTGCATGCCAAGAACGAATGTCGCAGAGTCAGCAGACGAGATAAAGAACGTCAACAGCAACATAATGGCGATGATGGACAAACCAAAACCAAATGGCATTTCATTGAACATCGTGAATAACGTTGTTTCTACAGCGCTGGTCGTCAAATCAACAACGCCTTTTTGCTGGATGTCGATTGCTGTTGCACCAAACGTAGAAAACCAAATCGCACACAATACCGTCGGCAGAAGTACCACAAAGATTAAAAATTCGCGGATTGTTCTGCCTCTAGAAACACGGGCGATAAACATACTTACGAATGGTGACCAAGAAATCCACCATGCCCAGTAAAAGATCGACCAAGCGTCTAGCCATTCTCGATTGCCGCTATTAAAGGCTTCTGTATTGGTGCTGAGTGGAATTAGATTTTGGATATAGGCACCAAAGGATTGCGTAAAGACATTAAAAATGAGTAAGGTCGGTCCCAAAACGACGACGAGTAAAAGCAAGACGAGTGCTAACACCATATTGATATTGGACAAGTACTTAATCCCTTTTGAGAGTCCAGACCATGCCGAAATAATAAACAACACGGTAATAATCGCAATAATAATCAGTTGACTCCAGTTGTTATTGGGAAGACCGAACAAATACGTGAGTCCCCCGTTAATCTGGACGGCACCAAACCCAAGTGAGCTGGCTACGCCAAACACGGTTGCGAAAATCGCAATCACGTCAATGAGCGTTCCCCAACCACCTTCCATTTTCTTACCGAATAGTGGTTTCAAGGTGCTCGAAATCAAGCCCCGTTCACCTTTGCGGAATTGGAAAAAAGCAAGGGCCAACGCGACGATTCCATACATAGCCCAGGCATTAAAGCCGTAATGGAAAAAAGTTCGTTGCATGGATTCTTTAAAAGCAGCTTCTGTTTCAGGATCTGCCGTTGCGGGTTGAATGGCGTAATGAGACAGCGGTTCATAAGAGCCGTAAAAGACGAGGCCAATTCCTAATCCTGCCGAAAAAAGCATCGCTACCCAAGTGGCTCGAGCGAATTCAGGACGGTCATTAGGTTTACCTAAGCGGATATTGCCGTAGGGGCTAATAATGAGGAATCCAACAACAAATAAGATGACGGTCATGATCAGCATATAATACCAGCCGAATACAGTACTCAGTACGGAAGTAATCGAGTTTGTCGCTTGTTCATACGCAACTGGCATTAATGCAGCAATCAGCACAGCAATCACGACAAGTGAGATGGTAATGTAAAATACTTTTGTGACTTTTTTCATATCGTTCTCCTTTTCGTTTTATTGTTTACGCATTTTTAAAGATAACGTATCAGGAGAATTGCGTCAAATTAGGCAAAATTCAGTTTCTCTAACAAAAACACCGCAGAAAATTAATTCTGCGGTGTTTTACTGGAGCCTTTTCTTGTCTTTATTCAAACAAAGGCGTTACGGGTTTTTCGTTGTGAACGTGCTCAATCGCTTCTGCTAATAAAGGAGCGACTGACAGAATGTTGATCTTCGAAGTACGTTTTTCTTCAGGCAAGTAAATCGTATTCGTCACGACAAGCTCTGTAATCGCTGAGTCCTGGATTCGTTGAACGGCTTGGCCAGATAACACAGCGTGCGTACAGCAAGCATAAATCGCTTTTGCCCCGTTTTCCACAAGCACATTAGCAGCTAAGGAAATCGTCGTAGCCGTATCGATAATGTCGACAATGATGATGACGTTTTTGCCTTTAATGTCTCCGACAATGTTCACCGTTTCGGGCTCATCTGGGTGCATCCGACGTTTGTCGATAAAGCCGATTGGCACGTCTAAATGACTTGCCAATTTACGCGCACGTCCAAGTCCTCCGTTGTCGGGAGCGACGACTATGGCATCTGTTAATCCTTTGTCCAAAAAATGCTTTTCTAAGATTTTGCCACCTAACAATTGATCTACTGGGATGTTGAAAAATCCTTGAATTTGAGGCGCATGCAAATCCATAGTGATGACGTGCGTTGCGCCTGCTTTTTCCAGCATATTCGCAACAAGTTTCGCCGTAATCGGCTCACGCGAACTGGCTTTACGGTCTTGACGGGCATAGCCGTAATACGGAATGACCACATTAATGGTTTTTACAGATGCTCGTTTTAAGGCATCAATCATGATCAACAGTTCCATAACGTGTTCGCTACCCGGTTGAGATGTCGACTGTACGACGTAAACATCTGCACCTCGGACGCTTTCTTGAATATGAATTTGAACTTCCCCATCGCTAAAATGGGTAATCGCGCTTTTACCCATCTCACAGCCAAGTAAATCCGCAATTTCTTGGGTCAATTCTGGATTCGAATTCAATGTAAACAGCTTAAAGTTTGTTCCTAGTTGATAAGCCACTTGATAGCCCCCTTAGTAATTTTTTTATAAATTTGATGGATGACTAGCTCTTATGCAGGTCAATCTACTGGCATTTGACTTGCAGCAGTTGGTTTTATAATAACCTGTTCGTAGGGTAATAGCCATAGATAAAATGTGGAGAAATCGCATCAGGCGAACGCTTTCTTATTTTTAATCAAGTATTTTTTACTTTGTTTTTTCTGGGAACGAATATAGAGAGAGAGCTGCGTTCTTAATTGCTTTTCGTTCCAGCACTTACTTTCTGCAGGAGTCGAGCAGTTGATGAGGTGAAATGAGACTTTCAGAAACTTATTCACACATTCACTGCAACCTGACCGATCATTCCATCTAAGTAGTGCCAATCCTCAAATAGATGGAATTAGTTTTTTGCTGAAAGTATTGATTTTCGTTCAAAATAAGCATGCAGTCTGTACGCCGTTATTTCTTGAGTCCAGTTGTACAAAGGCTCTCTTTCGGCATTAGATGGATGCAACTTGAATTTAAAAACACCATTTTCAAAAGAAACCACGTCATTTTTATCACTTTCGCTCCATTTCGTCATTGGCATCTGCGAAATCAAATCAGCCGTTTTCTTCTCGTCATATATACGTAATCTTTTTCCTTGTGCACCGCTCCAGTCGATATTCATACGGTAGTCCCTTTCCGTTAAATAGCTGTGAAAAAAAGGTGCTACTTCTTTTGGAGTTGTTGAGTCTAGCCAGCTTTCTGTGCCTTTTGACAGCATATAACTTAAAACGACCAGCTTATAGCTTTTGGTCATTGCTGTTTGTTCAACTTCTAAAAACCAACTCTTGTATGCCAGCCATACTTGTTGTTCTTCAGTCGTTAATTCATTGGCATAAGCAAGCATTCCGAAATAACTACCAAACTCTTGCTTGACTATTTTGGAGTCCGTGTTTGCATGAAGATGAAATTCAAGATAAGTGGGACGTCTTCCTGCTTCTTTTTTCAACTCATGGTAAGCCGTAACTAACAAGTCTTTACGAGGCGCTCTTTTTCTGCGCATTTCTTCAAGCAAGTTGATTACTTGCAAGTCCAAGTTGAACTCACACAAAGTAGGTACAAGTGGCGCAATAGGGTTATTTTTTGTCATATTGTCTTTTGGATCAAAAATAGCCAATTTCAAATCCGCATTCCGATAATTGCCGATAAAATCAATAATGACACAATGTGACTTTCCTTCTGCAATTCGCAGACCTCGCCCAATTTGCTGCGTATAAACAGCTAGTGATTCTGTCGGTCGAATAAACAACAGTGTATCTACTTTTGGAATATCGACTCCTTCATTAAATAGGTCTACCGTGAAAACAACTTCAAGTTCTCCCGTTTCTAATTTGGAACGGGCTGTTTTTCGCTCTTTTGGATGAGACTCTCCGTGAAGTGCGATAGAACGCACACTTTTTCGTTGGAAGAAGTCATTCATATAGACAGCTTGTTTAACAGAAGAGCAAAAGACAATGGTTCTCGTCTGTTTGTGACGATTCCATTTTTCGTAGATCTTTTGCGCAAAACTATCACGTAACTGTAACTGAAGCAATTCCTGTTCATCGTAGCGCGTTCCTCTCCATGGAATAGCTGAGTAATCGCTAGCATCATACACTCCATAATAGCGGAACGGAGAAAGCCAATTGCGCTCAATAGCATCTAAAAAATGAATCGATATCGCGACGTTTCCATCGCATAAGGCATAGACATCTTTATTGTCCATACGATCAGGTGTTGCGGTAATGCCTAGCAAGAATTTAGGTTCGAAGTGATTTAGTAATCGTTCGTAAGTTGGTGCCGCTGCATGATGAAATTCATCGATGACAACTAAATCAAACGTATCCTTTTCAAACCGATCTAAATGATACTGACTTCCTAATGTATAAATAGAAGCAAAAATAAAATCTGCGTCCGTTTTTTTCTCTAAAGCATTATAAAACGCGTTCGTCCTATCGGGATGAACATGCTTGAAGGATTGCTGGGCTTGCATCAGAATTTCTTCTCGGTGAGCAACAAACAACACCCGTTTAAATTGATCCGCAAAAAAAGCGGCCAAATACGTTTTACCTAATCCGGTTGCTAATACGACCATTGCCCGGTTGTAATCTTCGGCTAGCACATTATCCAAAGCGTCGAGCGCTTCTTGTTGTGCAGGTCTTGGAGAAACGGATGCACCGTAAGCTTCTTGAGTTTCCGCCACTTCGGGTTGTTGTGGGAGAATCGGACCGACTGTCATTTCAACTTCTTCTGCTTCTGACCACACCGGACTGATGGGTCGTTTTGTATTTGCTGCTGTATGTAAGAACCGATACTCTGCCAGCGTCTCTTTGTTTAAAGACACCGTTTGCTCGGCATAAAAATATTTCAAAAATTGAGTTGTCGCTTCCTCAAAAACTTCTGCATCAACAGACGTTGGCGCAATTAAATTCCATTCAACTCCATTGGTTAAAGCAGTAGCTGATAAATTAGAAGATCCTATTACTAAATGGGACGTTTCTGTTCCTCGAAACAAATAAGATTTGGGATGAAAAGAAGTTCCACCACTCTTCCAAATTCGAATTTCAGCAGAAGACAACTCTTCAAGCAGTAATTGCAGTGCATCTGGCTGTGTGACAAATAAATAATCGCCTACCAGTAGTTTAATCGGTACGCCTCTTTTTGCAGCTTGCTGCAAGAAAGGAATGATTTTTTTCACGCCTGACTTCATAGCGAAAGCTGTAATCCACTGAATTTCAACTGCTTCATTTGATAATCTCTCTAAATGTGAAACAAGCTGAGAAGTAACCAGTTCCAGCTTAGTCATCTTCTACCTCGATTAAAAAGATCCGCTTTTCAAAACCGCCACGTTTCTCAGCTTTCGCCTTGCGCACTTTTTCTAATTCGTCAAAAGAAGAACCTTGAACCTTTATTGCTGCGTGGAGTAGTTCGAGGATGTCAGCCAGCTCTTCAATAGCTTCTTCGTTCGTATTCGCTTCATTATATTCATCAAGTTCTTCGCTGAGTTTCTTTTTTACTTCTACTTCGTACTCTTCTTTCAGTAAAATACGTGTTGAAAATTGTTTACCTGTTTTAGTGATCACTTCGGGTATCCCGTCGCGTACTAGTTTGTTGTAAATTGGCATGGATGGTCTCCTTTTCAATAGTATTTATTTACATTATTTTAACATATACTTCGTGTTTCTCTGCTCTAAAAATCACAGTACTTGTACTTGTTATTTAAGTTTCCCATCGAAGTCTTGCTACTGAACCTCCAAAGAAAAACATACCACGCAACCCCTTGTTTCCAATTTACTATAACTCTAAATCCAGTGTATTTTTGTTATTATACAATTCGATTCAAGTTGCTCTTTCCGAAAGTATTCCTGTAATAAAGTTGCTTTTATAATATACTAATATTAGGAAAAAATATTAATCACTGTTAAATCATGAGATTTTTGATTAGCATGAAACAATTAGAGGAGTTTTTAAAATGAAATGGAACCACTTAATGATCCTTTTGCTATCTGTCTTTCTAGTCGGCTGTACCGATGTAGAAGAAACAGCCATTACAAACACAGAGGCACAGGAAGTACCTGCAGATGAAGCAAATGATAATCGTGAAAAAGAAGAACCTGTCACACCAGCTGTTGAAGAGCAAGCTGTTGAAAAAACACCAACAAAAACAAGTGATGACCTTTTAGCAGGATACGACCTAATCGAAGTCGATGGCGGGGATTTGTCGGGCTCTCGTGAACCTAATGTCGCCGTGAACATTGGCTTTGGCGATCGTGACTATTGGGCATTTACAAACGAATACGGACAATTGGAACGGGTTGTTGCGGACGAAATCGTTTTGCAGGATGACGATACCGAACCTGTCTTATCGACTGGCAGGTACTATTCGGACGAGGCAAAGGTGCCGGGTGTGGAAAGTGATCTATTAGATGAAGGGCATGTCCTTGCCGATTCACTTGGCGGGGTTTCGAATGCTTATAATATTACGCCGCAAGAAAGTACGCTCAACCGCCATGGGGATCAAGCGTATATGGAAGATGCTATCCGCGATGCCGGTGGTGCTACAGATTTTGAAGCCATTATTACCTATACAGATACAGAAACTCAGATCCCATCGAGTTATCAATACACCTACACATTAATGGGCAACGAAATTGTTGATACGTTTGATAATGTGAACCCTGACGAAGTAAACGCATCACTCGGGTTAACAGATAGCGAGCCGACAGATTCAGCTAGTGCAAGCAGCGCTACTACAATTGAGGATGTTTCTAACGTGGATACCAATGGCAACGGACAAGTGACGATCAAAGAAGCCGAAGCAGCCGGATTTAGTATGCCAATTATGAGCGATCATTGGTTGTACCCACATATGCGTGATAACGATAACGACGGGATGGTAGGTGAGTGATTTTCTAGCTCAGGTGAAAATTGTCCCTTGTTTCAGGAGGTTAAGGTATTGAAAAAAGGGTTCCTTTTAATTTTACTGACCATTTTCTTAAGTGCATGTAACCCCGTTAAGGATAGCGATATCGTGCTCGAGCAAAAGGAAATAACAACTAATTCGGAGAAGTTTGAAACGTTTATCAGAAATCTTGAAAATGGACAAGAAGATAAAATACGCATTGTCCAAAGAACTACAGAAGGCGATCCAATTTTTAATACACTAGAATATAATGGTCAAACTATTACATATACGTATGACAACTCTCGGGATAAATTTGGTGATTCAAATACGGGAGTAGAAAGTGGAACTTGCGAACATCTAGAAAGTGAAACGAGCGAAACAGGTAGAATCTACCGTTTGAGCGGTTGCTCTTCTGAAGTCGGAAAGTATTTCGAGCTTGAAATTCAAGAATAACTTTAAAGTGTTCGGAGAGGTGTTAGTAAGCTTTAAAGAAAGATTATGGGGGAGTAGAGAAGATATTCAAAAACCATATTAGTGGATTGGTAATCGTTTCGACCTTATTAGCAATTGTAGGCTTGGTCCTACTATTTGTGAGTGCTTCGTTCGGAATTTCGTTAGGAAGCTCTTGGCTTAGGAGTCAACAAGATGGTATTGCTGATACTAGCCAGTTTGTGATGGTGATGGAAGCGTATACCACTGTCTTCGTTGTTTTGGGTGGTATTCTATTTGCTGTAGGTTTGCTAACGGCTATACTTACTTATTTTAGCGTTCTATTTTTGGGCTTTAGAGAAACTGAACATACGGATTGAAAAGAGCTGTTTTTGAACTAGATGCTCTATTGGTAGAGAGGGGACTTGATCCTTCACGATTTTTTATTTAGCGCGGGACATAACTAACAAAAGCATCAACATACCCACAAAAACACACCTATCTCAAAGCTTGTTGCAGCTTAGAAATGGTGTGTTTTTAGTTGAAACAATAGTTATTCCCTAACTCTTTATCTCCTTCTTACTAGATGTTCTCAGTCAGATTGCTCATGTTGCAAGAAGTTCGATTTAGTTGGACTTTGATAAGAAATCTTGTTTTTTGTTACTCCAGTTACCACTTATAACCCGGGCAATATTCCTGCAAACAAGTTTAAAATAAAGACCGTAATTAAAGCAGTTAAACCTGCGACAAATCCTCCACCTGTCCAAGCGAGAAGCGTTTGCGGAATTGTCAGTTTGCCAAAGCGATTAACAACCCAAAAGCCGGAATCGTTTGGCAGTGACAGCCCAATCCCTCCCGCACAAATTGCAAGACCGAGTAAAATTGGCGAAACGCCAAGTTCACCAACCATTGGTCCAAGAATACTAGATGTCGTAACAAGTGCCACTGTTGCGGAACCAAGTGAAGCACGTAAAATCTGAGAAAAGATAAAGGCTAACAAGAGAACTGGAATGCTCCAACTTTGCATGGTTGCAATCAAGTGATCACCAATTCCACTGCTGTTAATAACAGCACCAAACGCACCACCCGCACCTGTAATCAAGATGATCATTCCTGCCGAGTTGATCGCTTCAGAATACAAACGATTGTTTGGAATGGCAATATACGGACGTAAAAAGATGATTGCTGCGAACACACTGATTAACAGTGCCACGTTTTTTTCTCCAACAAAGCCGAAGAAACTAGCTGCTGCTGTACCAGGCATTAATAGCTGAGAAACCGTATTCGTCAAAATTAGGATAATCGGCAATGCTAGCATAGAGAAACTTAGGCCTGTGCTAATTTCTTTTTTCGGTAAGTCTGCTTTATCAATGGCGATTTCTTCGACCTCACCCGAATGCTTAATGCGCTTTCCGATAAACATTCCATACAAATAACCACCAACTAAGGTAGCTGGGATAGCGACAATAATGCCGTAGATGATAAAGAGACCAAGCTCTGCCCCCATATTTTCTGCGACCACAAGTGGTCCGGGTGTTGGTGCAATCATGTTATGTGACACGATTAACCCGACACCAAGTGCCGTTACAAAGCTAACGACTGAAATTCCTGTTTTGGTAGCAAGAGAGCGAATCAAACCACTTAAAATAACAAATGCTGCATCAAAAAATACGGGAATCGAAACGGCTGTACCTGTCAATGCGAGACCTGCTGGAGATCGTTTAATCCCAAATATGTTTAAGACAGTTTGTGCAATTTTTTCAACCGCACCTGACGCACCCAAAAACTGACCAAAGATGACCCCAAGACCAATTAAAATACCAACGCCTGCAAGCGTATTTCCGAATCCTGCGGTTACAGTCGAAGCTACTTCGTTTAGCGGCATACCGATAGATAGTGCTGTTAAAACAGCAATCGTAATTAATGCAAGAAATGGTTCGATTTTCAGCTTAAGAATAGCAAAAAATAAGACAGCAAGTGACAGAACAAAAATCAAAATCAACAAATTACCAGTAATCATGAGAACATCTCCCTTATCAATTAAGTTTTTATTGGGCATACCTAGTAAGAATCTATTTAGAAATGATAGCGGTTTCACAAAACCTATTCCGTATCTTTCAAAGCATGATTTATGCACGAAACTAGCTTTATGGCTTGTGACGAGCAAAAATGATTGCTTTGTATTCGCATACTACTTTTTCAGCACACGAATAAACTTCGCTATTACCGGTTCTATGGCTTGTTGCAAACCAGCCATTACATCTGAAAGATGCATTTTTTCTTGCTCTTCTAAAGCCTGCTTGAGGTAAATAGTAGCAGCCAGTGATACTTCTGTATTTACATTTACCTTACAAATCCCTTTTGCTACTGCTCGTTTCATAATGTCTTCTGGCGTACCCGAGCCACCGTGTAAAACTAACGGAATGCTAACAGCCTGTTGAATTTCTTCTAATAGTTCTAAGTTGATGTTTGGTTTTCCTGTATACATGCCGTGTACAGTGCCAATGGCGGCTGCCAAAAAATCAACGCCCGTTTCCTCCACAAATGTTTTAGCGGACTTTGGATCTGTTAATGTCCCATCGCCATCTTCTTCATCTGAAAAAGCACCTCGAGCAACTGAGCCAATTTCTGCTTCCACACTCACCCCTGCCATATGGGCAATTTCCACAATTTCTTTTGTGTAGCGGATATTTTGTGCAAGATCATGTTTTGAGCCGTCGAACATGACAGAAGTAAACCCGCAGTCAATCGCCCGAATAATCGATTCTTTTTGATAGGCATGATCTAAGTGGAGCGCAATCGGAATTGTCGATTTTTCTGCCAATGCTTTAGTTAAAGCAGCAAAGCCTTCTACATCTACCATATTAAAATAGCGTTCTCCTAGCGCGATAATCACTGGCTGATTTTCTGCTTCTGCCACGCGAATTACTGCCTGCAGAGTTTCGAGACTATAGACATTAAAAGCAGCTACGGCATACTTTTCTTTTTGTGCTGCTAAAAGAATGTCTTTCGTATTTATTAACATTCAAAAACCGCCTTTTCATTGTATTTGCTTATAATACATCTAGAGAACAAAAATCCATCAACCTACTGGTGCAATAGCTCTGCTACTTCTTTCAAGGTTGTTTTTGACCCTACGTTCCCTGGAAAAATAACATAGGCTAGTCCTGGAAATTTACTTTCACTACCTGTCAACCAAACTGGAATACCCGGCTTGATTTGTCCCGCCACTGTTGCTCGCTTCACACTGAGTCCGTTTGTCCCTATGTCACTAGAAGTAATACCACCTTTGGCAATGATAAAGCTTGGTCTTACTTTAATTTTTTTGACAATACTTGTTACAGCATCAGAAATTTTTATTGATAGCTTAAGCTCTCCTTCTTTTTGGTTCTCTCCCAGATCAAGCCGCTCCCGCTTCGTATAGACGGCAACCGTCTTTCCTTTTCGGATAAGTTGTTCGCTCGTTTGAATAACTCGTTGGATTTCTTCTTCAAATTTCTCTGGATGCAATACCAAATGAACGTCGAACTCAATAAATTCTATAAAATCACATGTCTGAAGCACTTCAAACTGTTCCGTTGTTTTTTTCACGTGAGATCCAATCATGATGAGTCCGCCATTTCCAGAATGATCCTTTATCAACTCTTCTCTGGTCAAAAGCGTTCTGTCTTCAATACCGCCAATGATTTTAGTTAAAGCTGCAGCACTTCGGAACATAAAATTTTTCCCTTCTTTCATCGCCCGGATAAGAGCGATTGCGACAACTTTCACATCAAGATATTCAGTGGCATTAACAACGACTTTGTTAAAGTCTTTTAATGCCATTAGCTGATTCACTAGACGATCGATTTTAAGACCCCGAATGTCCTCCAAAGAAAGATAGACCGCATCGGTTGACTTAAACGCACCCGCTGACTTTTCTTCTACCCATTCACCGAGATGTGAAGATGTATAACCAAATGTACGATCTTTCGCAAATTCAGTTTCACCGGCTGGAATTAATTGATCCTCGTCCTGCACGTAATGAACATTTTGGATTGTGAAGCGCCCACCTTCTTTGAAAAATGGCATAATCACTTCTCCATCAAATACACGATCAGATTGCGCTTCTACTGTATTTTTTAATACTTCTGTCTCAAGAGGATAATGACCACGTAGTGTTGAGTCTCCTCGGCTAATGATTATAAAGTCTTTTTGTAGGTTTTCTGCTGTTTGACGAATCGCCGTTGCTATTTCCTCATGTGCGCGTTTAGTCTCATCAGCTGTAAATCCTCTTGAGTTGGTTAAGATGAAAAACATTTTACTTTCTTCAGCAAAACCAGCTTCTATACTTTCAAAAGTCCAGTCTGTATAAACAGAAATCCCATGTACTGTTTGAACGCCTGTCGGATCATCATCTAACACAATGATTTTTTTGTTAAAACTTTTTAATTCACGATTGAGTAGGGTGTTTACTGTTTGTTCATCCGGAACGGTTGGTAAACTATTAAGTGTTTCGGTTGTATTAAGTTTTTTTGAATTGGTCATCAGTTGGTTACCCCCTTCTCACTTCAACATTCGCCAATTTTTCGTAATACTGAATAATGCCGCCATGATCGTCTCCCGCTTTACCGTCTACTTTTAAGGCATGGAAAATTTCAAGTAGTTGACTCGTAAGCGGTAGCGGCACCCCAATATCATGCGCTGTTTCCATTACGTTTGAGATGTCTTTTAAATTAATATCAATCCGTCCACCTGCTACAAAATTACGATCTAGAATCAAAGGTACTTTTGCATCAAGAACTGCACTTCCAGCCAGTCCACCTCGAATCGCCTGATACATTTTTTCAATGTCTATGCCTGCTTTAGCTGCGAGAATGAGTGCTTCAGACATTGCTGCGATATTTAAGTTGACAATGATTTGGTTTGCCAATTTAGCTGTGACACCGCTTCCACTTTTGCCAACGAGTATAATTTCTGAACCTACTGCCTGCAATACAGGTTTTACGGATTCGAATACCGTTTCTTTGCCGCCTACCATAATAGATAGCGTGCCATCAATTGCTTTTGGCTCCCCACCGCTTACTGGAGCATCTAACATTTCTACTCCTTGTTTTGCAGCTTCATTAGAAATTTCAACAGAAGCCACTGGAGAAATAGAGCTCATATCGATAATGACAAGTCCTTCTTTTGCCGTTTTTAAAATTCCATTTCCTCCGGTTACAACTTGTTTCACATGTTGTGAAGCTGGCAACATTGTGATAATCACGTCACAAGTAAGCCCCATTTCAGCAGGCGTGCTTGATGTTGCTCCCGCCTCTACTAACGCTTCTACGCTTTGTGTATTGAGATCGTTTACGGTTACCTCGTATCCAGCTTTAAGTAAATTGAGTGACATCGGCTTCCCCATAATTCCTAAACCAATAACTCCTATAGTCTTTGTCATTTAAATATCTCCCTTCAATTTCGAACTACAATCGGTTAGATAGCGCTTTCACTCTTACATAAACTGAATTGTACACACAATTTATATTTTTGTATACATTTATTTTTTAATTGTATACAAAAAATACTTCCTTTTAAATCTTGGTTATTAAACTTATACTTTAAAATAAGACAAACCTAGATTGCAATATTAAATGCAACAAAACATGAAAACCCATTAAACCGTGTGTGGTTCAGGCGATGTGGGCGAGCTCTTCTAAGAAGCACGCTTCCGGTGTCCGGTAGCCGAGAATCTTTCGCGGG